>NZ_ALXE01000026.1 GCF_000295955.2 Pantoea sp. A4 | reverse complement strand
CAGAAAGCGCGTCCGGAACGCTGGTCAGGAAAAAACAGAAACTGGCAACCGGAAGGTCCGGTAATGGAATCCGGAACGGGAAAAACAGGCAGCATAAATTAACTAAGGGTGCCAACTACCTTGACACTTACCGGACACAAAAAAGCCCGCATGACTCACGCCGTGCGGGCTTTTAGGACTTCATCATGTGACTCTGGTGTCACCGATCAAGAATTTTGGTGGAGCTGGCGGGAGTTGAACCCGCGTCCGAAATTACTACACCGTCGGCACTACATGCTTAGTCTAATCTTTGCATTCGCCGGTTAGCTGCGGACAGACACGCCACTAACAAACTAGTCTGATTATTTTTAACGCTTCAACCCCAGACAAGGCATCCACGCGATCTCTTTTGGGTTTGACCTCTCTTTGATCCCCGTCTTAAGAGCGGAAGCTAGGGAGAGAGGGCTCTTGGCAGGTTATTAAGCTGCTAAAGCGTAGTTTTCGTCGTTTGCGACTATTTTTTTGCGGCTTTTTACGAGGCCAACCGCCCCTCGGCATGCTCCTAGGGCTTCGCAAATCCCGTCGAATCCAGAATCAGCCCCAAGTAATGAAACTATAACAGAAAAAGGTGATGCTTTACCAGCGACTTAGCGGTTTGCCTTCTTCATGATGCGCGCTTTGTCGAGTTTCCATTCGCGTTCTTTGATGTCATCGCGCTTGTCGTGCTCTTTTTTACCTTTGGCAACGCCGATTTTGAGCTTCGCCCAGGCGTTTTTCCAGTACAGGGAGAGGGCAACAACGGTGTAGCCTTCGCGATTGACGCGGCCAATGATGGAGTCCAGTTCGCGCTGCTTCAACAGCAGTTTACGGTTGCGCGTTGGGTCGCAGACCACGTGGGTCGATGCGCCAATCAATGGCTGAATGGTGGAACCGAACAGATAAGCTTCGCCATCGCGCAGCAAAATGTAGCTGTCGCTGAGGTTGGCCTTGCCGGCGCGCATGGATTTAACTTCCCAACCTTGCAGTGAGAGTCCCGCTTCGAATTCTTCTTCAATAAAGTATTCATGACGGGCACGCTTGTTCTGGGCAATGGTGGCAGATCCGGGTTTGTGTGCTTTTTTCTTTGTCATAATGCGGCGTACTCTACATCACTTGAGCGGTTATCGCACCCCCAGTCCAGCGGGGCGGGGAGAAACGCGGTATTCTAGCACAACTGAAAACCCGGGGAATTTTTGTTTGATCGCTGAGAATGCTATCATCCAGCGGTTGTATCTTGAACAGGAACCATTATGGCCCAGATTAGCCGTTCAGCGCTGGTCCCTTACAGCGCTGAGCAGATGTACCGGCTCGTAAACGATGTCGATGCCTATCCGCAGTTTTTACCAGGTTGCACCGGTAGCCGCGTCCTTGACGCGACGGAAACGCAAATGACAGCATCAGTCGATGTCTCCAAAGCCGGCATCAGCAAAACCTTCACCACGCGTAACACCCTGACCGATAATCAGAGCATCCATATGCAGCTGGTTGACGGCCCGTTCCGTCAGTTGACGGGCGGTTGGCGCTTTGTCTCACTGGGTGACGATGCCTGCAAAGTAGAACTCAGCCTCGAATTTGAATTCACCAATATGCTGGTTGAGATGGCATTTGGTCGCGTCTTCAAAGAGCTGGCCAGCAGCATGGTTCAGGCGTTTACCCAACGCGCGAAAGAGGTCTACAGTGCCTGATATCGCGGTGGAAGTGGTGTATGCCTTGCCAGAGAAGCAGTATCTGCAAAGCGTAAAGCTGGAGCAGGGCAGTACGGTTGAACAGGCGATTGTGGCTTCAGGCCTGTTACGTCTGCGCAAAGATATCGACTTGAGCGTCAATAAAGTGGGTATTTACAGCCGTCCGGTCAAGCTGAGTGATGTGGTTGAAGAGGGCGATCGGGTGGAAATTTACCGTCCCCTGATTGCCGATCCGAAAGAGTTGCGTCGTCAGCGTGCTGAACGCTCGGCTAGCGAGAAAAAGTAACACCGCTCGCTGTCTGGCTATTATCGCCAGCTTCCACAACAAAAAAGGCGCCTTGAGCGCCTTTTCTACTGTGAGGGGCTATTAGCCCTGCACGTCGGTCAGATTCGGTTTGTTATCAATATTGGTTAACACACCGTTACCGTCGAAGGTCAGGGTCAGCGTCTGCTGAGTCACCTTCTCATGGCCTGGTTCCTGACGGAACACGTAGTACCACACGTTGCTACCGAACGGATCTTTCATCATCGGCGTACCCAGAGTATACGCGACTTGCTGTTGCGTCATGCCGGTATGCAGTTTTGCCACATCATTGGCGACCAGATAGTTCCCCTGATTGATATCCGGGCGATACACCACACGTTCCAGAGTTGAACACCCGGCGGTCATCATCAACATTACCACTGCCGCAGCAGTCAGCATTTTACAACGCATCTATACATTCCTTTTTCGGGGCCAAACGCCTCTGTGTACAGGCTGTTTTTTGCCATCAAATTCTGAACTCTGCCTGCGGCAGGCTTAGTACTCAGGCGACATAAGTTGCCGATGATAATAAACCTTTGCGCCATTGGAAACCTCTACAGAGCAAGCTTATGACCACGAGGCTGCAAAAAAGTGCGCTGTCAGGCCGCCAAAAGTTCTTTGGCGTTGGCCAATGTGTTGCGAGTGACTTCGCTGCCGCCCAGTAAACGCGCCAGTTCCTGCAGGCGCGCACGCTTATCCAGCGGCTGCATATGGGTTTCTGTCATTGCGCCGTCGGTCTGTTTGCTGACGAAGAAATGTTGATGTCCACAGCCTGCAACCTGCGGTAAGTGCGTTACGCACATCACCTGGGTGGATTCGCCCAGCTGGCGTAACATTTTACCCACTACCGCAGCGGTTGGGCCGCTGATACCCACATCGACTTCATCGAAGATCATCGCAGGGGTTTCCATTTTTTGCGCGGTAATCACCTGAATCGCCAGGGCAATACGGGAAAGCTCGCCCCCGGAGGCCACTTTGCCCAGCGGCTGCAACGGCTGGCCTGGGTTGGTGGTGACGAGGAAATCAATTTTGCTCGCACCCTCGGCGGTGATCTGTTCCGGGTTAAAGGTCAGTTCAATCGCAAACTGGCCGTGCGGCATGGAGAGGGTGTGCATACTCTGCGTAATCAGCTGCTGTAGCTCTTCAGCGAACAGGACGCGCTGCTCATGCAGCAGTTCTGCACTGCTGAGTGCCGCCTGATAGTGCTCGCTCACCTGGTGATGCAGGCTCTCCTGGTCGCTCTCATGCTGCGAGAGCAGCTCTGCTTCGGCCAGCAACTGCTGATGGTGCTCCGGCAGGGCTTCCGGCGTGACGTGGTGCTTGCGCGCCAGGGCAATCTGCCGGGAAATGCGCTGTTCGACTTCATACAGGCGGTTTGGATCGAGATCGAGGCGGTCGCAGTAGTGGCGCAGTTCATCACTGGCTTCGGAAAGCTGAATCGAGGCCTCTTCCAGCAGGTTCCACACGCCACCCAGTTTGTCATCCATGCCGGTGAGCTCTGCCAGCATCTGGCGCACGCTGTAAAGCAGGCTGCTGATGTTGCTGTCATCGCCATCTGCCAGCATCTGGAGGGCCTGCTGGCTGGTGGAGAGCAGCTGTCCGCTGTTGGCTAAACGCTTGAACTCTTCGTCAATCTGCTCATATTCACCCGGCTGCGGGGAAAACTCGTTGAGTTCTTTCAACTGGTACTGCAACAGCTCACGGCGTGCAGCGCGTTCCTGCGCCAACTGCTGGTGCTGAGCCAGGTCACGGCAGCTCTGGTGCCAGCTTTGATACTGGGCACGCATAGTGAGCAGCAGGGCATCATGGCCGGAGTAGGCGTCCAGCAGGTGTTTTTGGTGATCGCCTTTTAGCAGCAACTGATGGGCGTGCTGACCGTGAATCTGAATCAGGAGCTGGCCGAGATCGCGCAGCTGTGACAGCGGGACCGACGTGCCGTTGATAAAGCCACGGGATCGTCCATCGCTGCTGATCACACGGCGCAGCAGGCATTCACTGCCTTCATCAAGATGATTTTCCTGCAACCAGCGTTGGGCTGAAGGGGAAGATTTGAGGTTAAAGCGAGCGCAAATATCGGCCCGGCTGGCTCCCTGACGCACCATATCTGCTTCAGCGCGACCGCCCAGGCACAACCCGAGCGCATCAATAGCGATGGATTTACCGGCCCCGGTCTCCCCGGTGATGGCGGTCATACCCTGTTGAAAATCAATTTCCAGTTCGCGAACGATAGCAAAGTTACTGATGGTCAGTTGTGCCAGCATAAGTCACCTGTATGTAAAAACAGATATGGTTTTACATACAGTATAAACTGGTTTTTTATCCAGTAAAGAGGGCGCGCTGGGTTTTAGAACAATTTTTTTGACCAGCCAAGCTTAGAGCTTAGCGTGTTGAAATAATTGTAATTTTTCGGATGTATCAGATCGAGATGATGCGAGCTGCGTCTGATCAATACATCTTCCCCTTCCTGAATCGGCAGGGCTATCTGGCTGTCACAGCTGATTTCCAGGTCGCTTCTGCGGGTCGGGAAGCGCAGGCGAATGGTGCTGCTGCTGTTGATGACCAGCGGGCGCGAGGAGAGCGTATGCGGGAACATCGGCACCAGGGCAATCGCTTCCAGTGAAGGGGTCAGAATCGGCCCGCCAGCGGAGAGTGAATAGGCGGTTGAGCCGGTCGGCGTGGAGATGATCAAACCATCTGAACGCTGAGAGAAGGCGAAATTCTCGTCAATGTAGACCTCAAACTCAATCATGTGCGCCACTTTGCCGGGGTGCAGCACCACTTCATTGATCGCTGTGGCTAAACGCGGCGAGCAGTTGTCGCTGCCGACCTGTGCTTCAAGCAGGAAACGGCTTTCGACAAAATAGTTGCCCTGTAAGACGTCATCCAGCTGCTGTTGGGCATTGTCTGGATCGAGGTCGGTCAGAAAACCCAGATTGCCACGGTTGATACCAATCACTTTGATATCGTAGCGAGAAAGCACGCGAGCAGCGCCCAGCATGTTGCCATCCCCACCGACCACCACCGCGAGATCGGCCTTTTCGCCTATCTCTGCCAGCGTGCCGGTTTGTGCATCGCGCAGCGCCAACTCTTTAGCGATCTGCTTTTCGACAATCACTTGATAACCTTTGGAGGTCAGCCAACGCCACATCATTTCGTGGGTGGTTAACGCCGTAGGATGGCGTGGATGGCCAACAATACCAATGCAGTTAAAGTGTGTATTCATGGAGCGGATAGTCCTCAAAAGCCAAAACGGCCAGGCAATGTGATGGGTTCCCTTGAAACCGCCAGAGTGATCCCCATAATAAGCCAACCAGCGAGATGAATGTGCAAAACGCGGAGAAATTCATGAGTAGTAAAGAACAGAACACCCCAAACGAGCAAGTCTCTGAAGAAATTCAACAGGAACAGCAGGCACAAGTGGAAACCGAGACAGCCCCAGAGGTGGATCCGCGTGATGAGCGTATCGCCCAGTTAGAGGCTGAGCTGGCTCAGGCGCAAGGCGGAGTGCGTGATGCACAACTGCGCGCCCAGGCGGAAATCGAGAACATTCGCCGTCGTACCGAAATGGATATCGAGAAGGCACACAAATTCGCATTGGAGAAATTCTCTAATGAACTGCTGCCAGTGATCGATAGCCTTGAGCGTGCGCTGGAAGTGGCTGATAAAGACAATGAGCAGTTGGCCTCCATGCTGGAAGGCATCGAGCTGACGCTGAAAGGCCTGCTGGGTGCAGTGCGTAAGTTTGGTGTTGAAGTTGTTGGTCAGCCAAATGAGCCATTCAACCCGGAAGTGCATCAGGCGATTTCGATGATCGAATCTGCTGATGTTGCGCCAAACCACGTGCTGTTTGTCATGCAGCGTGGCTACACCCTGAATGGTCGTCTGTTGCGTCCAGCCATGGTGACAGTGGCGAAAGCCAAAGCCTGAGTGGTGTAAGATTGGTGATGACGGCCGCGCTTAGTCGCGGCCGTTTGCTTTTCAGCTTTCCGGTAACACCGGTGTCCAGTCAATCGGCTGCTGACCGGCAGATTGCAACAGCGCGTTGGTCTGCGAGAAGTGCTTGCTGCCAAAGAAACCGCGATGTGCAGAGAGCGGAGAAGGGTGTGGCGCCTGTAAAACATGATGGCGCTGGCGATCGATAATGCTGCCCTTTTTCTGTGCGTGCGATCCCCACAGCAGGAAGATCACGCCCTCGCGATGCTGATTAATCGCCGCGATAACGTTATCCGTGAAGGTTTCCCAGCCGAAACGCGCGTGTGAGTGCGCTTTGCTGGCCTCAACGGTCAGAACCGTGTTCAGCAGCAACACGCCCTGACGTGCCCAACTCTCAAGGAAACCGTGCTGCGGACGCTCGAAACCAGGAATATCCTGCACCAGCTCTTTGTACATGTTCTGCAGCGAAGGGGGAACGGCGACGCCCGGCAACACAGAGAAAGCCAAACCATGCGCCTGATTCGGGCCGTGGTACGGGTCCTGGCCGAGGATCACCACTTTGATGTCGCCGAGTTCGGTCAGACGGAAGGCATTAAACACATCTTTTTGCGGCGGATAGACGGTAATTCCCGCCTCGCGCTCGCGTGCCACCTGCTTCAGCGTCTCATTGAAATAGGGTTTCTCTTTTTCCACCGCCAGCACGTCGTGCCAGGTTAACTTGTCGGCCATCTCATGCTCCTGCCTGAAATTATGCTGTCTGGCTTAGCTGCCAGCTTGTGATGAAAATGGATGAAATCACGACCTGAAGTGAGATTCCACCCTTAAAGCCTGAATTTTGCCGCTTAAAGGCAAAAAAAATCGCCCAACAGGGGGCGATTTTTTATCTGGTGCGGTTTTATTCCGCACCCTCGTTCGATGGCGTCGAGCTGCTAGGCTTGCGGCGCTTACCGACGTTTTTGGTGTCGCGGTGGCGTTTTTTCACACGCGGTTTTTCCGCTTCTTTCTCTTTTTGCTCTTTACGCTTCGCCAGCACTTTTTTCGACGGTTTGCCGGTGACTTTCGCACTCTGCGCACGGGTAGTTGGACGCAGTTCATCAATGACGCGCATTTTCAGCGGCTCGTCGATGTAGCGGCCAATTTTTTGCATCAGCAGGTGGTCATGGGCTTCAACCAGTGAAATAGCGGTGCCTTTTTTACCGGCGCGGCCGGTACGGCCAATGCGGTGCAGGTAGGTATCTGCGGTGCGTGGCATATCGAAGTTGATGACGTGGGTCACATCATCGATATCGATACCACGCGCGGCGACATCGGTCGCGACCAGCAGGTTCACGCGGCCATCGCTAATGCGTTTAATTGCTTCGTTACGTTTGGCCTGCACCATCTCACCTTCGAGATAGCAGCTACGAATACCCGCTTCATGCAGCCAACCTACCAGTTCGTGCAGGCGCTCACGTTTACGTACGAACACAATGGTACGTTCCATTTCTGGTTGATTCAGCAGGTGAACCAGCAGTTTGGTTTTGTGTTCTACGTCATCAGCACGGAAATAGTACTGATTGATTTTTTTACGTTCGCGGCGGCTTGGATCAGCATCTACCGGGACCGGATCTTCCAGCAGGCGCTCGGCGAAATCTTTGATGCTGTCGCCTTCCAGCGTGGCAGAGAACAGTAATGTCTGTTTACGCCAGCGGGTTTCTGCCGCGATGGTTTCGATATCCTGGGCAAAGCCCATGTCCAGCATGCGGTCAGCTTCATCAAGGATCAGCGTTTCAACGGCGCGGCAGTCGAAGTTCTCTTCTTTGATGTATTGCAGCAGGCGGCCAGTGGTCGCAACCACGATATCCTGGTTTTCGCTGAAGACTTCAGCGTGGTTCATAAAGGCAACGCCACCGGTGATGGTTGCGATGTCCAGATGCGTGTGTTGCGCCAGTTCACGTGCGTGATCGGCTACCTGCATCGCCAGCTCACGGGTTGGCGTCAGGATCAGAATACGGGGTGGGCCGGATTTTTTACGCGGAAAGTCGATCAGGTGTTGTAGCGCGGGCAGCAGATAGGCCGCGGTTTTCCCCGTTCCGGTTGGTGCCGAACCCAACACGTCACGGCCCTCTAGCGCGGGCGGGATTGCAACAGCCTGAATCGCTGTAGGGCGCGTGAAGCCTTTATCCTGCAGAGCTTTCAGCAGGCTTTCGTCGAGTTCGAGTTCGGAAAAAGTGGTTACGGTCATGGTCTACCTCAGTTTGGGGCGCTGATTATAGACAGTTCAGCCACAATCTTCATCTGTTTGTGTTCGCAGGTGAAGGTGAATTCCCGTCTTTACCACGTTACACTCGCGGCAGTAAAAAATTCAATGGTAGTTACGCATGTCTCAGGACCAGCCGCAATCGCGGGCAATTTTAAGAAAAGATGGTTTCACTTTTAAGCAATTTTTTGTCGCACACGATCGTTGCGCCATGAAAGTGGGCACCGATGGCGTGCTGCTCGGTGCCTGGGCTCCGGTAGCTGGTGTGCGCAGTGTGCTGGATATTGGCTGTGGCAGCGGCCTGATCGCACTGATGCTGGCACAGCGCACGCCAGAAGCGGTGACCATTGATGCGGTGGAACTGGAAGCGAATGCGGCGAGCCAGGCGCAAGATAATTTTACGGCGTCGCCTTGGGCTAACCGCATGCAGGTGTTTCCTCAGGACATTGTCAGCTGGAGTGAGCAGTGCGAAAAACGCTATTCATTGATTGTGAGTAATCCGCCGTTTTTCACCCCGGGCACGGCATCAAGCAGCGTTGAACGCGATGCCGCTCGCAGTACCACTACGTTAGACCATCCCACGCTGCTGCGTTGTGCCGCCCAGTTAATCGAGGAGGAGGGATTATTTTGTGTGGTGCTGCCGGAAGATTCAGGAGAAGCGTTAATTACCCTGGCGCAGGAAGAGGGATGGCATCTGCGTTATCGCCTCGATGTTTCCCCCTATGTGCAGCGTCCGCCAAACCGCCTGGTGTTGGGCTTTTCACCCACGGCGGGCGAAACGTTGCTGGAACGTCTCGCCATTCGTGATGAAGATAAAAGCTATGCGGCAGACTGGTTGAGCCTGGTGCAGGACTTCTATCTGTTCCGTTAATGCTGCGGTTGCAAAATCGTCGGCAGCGCTTCGGGCAGCAAATCTGGATAGTCGCGGGTGTAGTGCAGCCCCCGACTCTCCTTACGATCCAGGGCCGAACGTACCATCAGCTCGGCCACCTGCACCAGATTGCGTAACTCCAGCAGGTTATTCGACAGACGGAAGTGCGCGTAGTACTCATCGATCTCCTGTTGCAGCAGCAAAATACGCCGCAGCGCTCGCTCCAGGCGCTTAGTGGTGCGCACAATCCCGACATAATCCCACATCAGCAGACGTAGCTCGTGCCAGTTATGCTGAATCACCACGCGCTCATCGGCATCATCGACCTGGCTTTCATCCCACGCCGGTAGCTGATCAACTTTGCTAACGTTGGGCAGCGTGCGCAGCAGGTCTTCTGCCGCTGACCAGCCATACACCAGACACTCCAGCAGCGAGTTGGACGCCATGCGATTCGCACCGTGCAGCCCGGTATAACTCACTTCGCCAATGGCATATAAGCCAGCGACATCCGTCGCGCCGTTCTGATCCACCATCACGCCGCCGCAGGTGTAGTGGGCGGCAGGCACCACGGGAATGGCATCACGGGTTAAATCAAAGCCAAAGCTCAGCAGCTTGTCGTAGATCATCGGGAAGTGGCTGCGCACAAACGCCTCGGGCTGGTGGCTGATATCCAGGTACATGCAGTCCACGCCGAGCCGTTTCATTTCATGATCGATAGCGCGAGCCACCACGTCACGCGGCGCGAGTTCACCGCGCGCATCAAAGTCTGGCATGAAGCGGCTGCCGTCCGGGCGTAACAGGCGTGCACCTTCACCACGCAGGGCTTCGGTCAGCAAAAAGCTCTGCGCCTGGGGATGGAACAGGCAGGTTGGGTGGAACTGATTAAATTCCAGATTGGCGACGCGGCATCCGGCGCGCCAGGCCATCGCAATCCCGTCGCCTGAAGCGACATCGGGGTTGGTGGTGTACTGATACACTTTGGCGGCACCGCCAGTGGCCAGCACCACAGAACGCGCACGGCAGGTCTCTACCTGTTCACGGTTGCGGTTCCAGATCCACGCCCCCACCGCGCGGCGCGGCCCCGGCAAGCCTAGCTTGTCAGAGAGGATTAAGTCGACGGCGTTAGTGCGTTCCAGAATACGGATGTTGGGATGGCTCAGCGCCTGCCCAACCAATGTGGTTTCGACCTCGCGCCCGGTGGCATCGGCGTTATGCAGAATGCGACGATGACTGTGGCCCCCTTCCTGAGCAAGGTGGTAGCGCATATCGCCACCGGCCTGGGGATCAAGGTCAAAAGAGACGCCGTTGTCGATCAACCACTGCACGCACTCCCGCGCGTGGCTGGCAATGAAAGAGACCGCCTGACGGTCACACAGGCCAGCCCCGGCGATCAGCGTATCTTCAATGTGCGATTCGATACTGTCAGTTTCATCAAACACCGCAGCAATGCCGCCCTGTGCATACAACGTCGAACCTTCGTTGATCTCTGCTTTGCTCAGCAGTAAAACCTGATAGTTAGCCGCCAGACGCAGGGCCAGAGAGAGGCCTGCTGCGCCACTGCCAACAATCAAAACGTCACAATCATAATCAGGATGAGTAGTCATAATGGTGTTTAATTTACTAAACAGTGATAGGGCGAGCATAAGCGTACTGGCGGGGGATGTGAAGTGCTTAGCGCACATTGTCAGCAAAAAGAAGCGCAATTCATGCCGCTACTGCCGTTATTCAGAAAGTTAATGTCATCTTTCATTCATCAGGGTTTTTTATATCAAACACTTTGAGTCAAAAGGGGATTTTGTGATGAAAAATTGCCCCGCATAAGGTACTCTGCCAGCAATTTGATGCTCAGGCCTGGCGCCCCTGATCGCGCACGGTGAAGTACAATGTAAGAGAATCAACAACAAGTTGTGCATCAACGTGAAACAGCAAAAAAAGGACGGAATTGAACTTTAGGCCAAAGGGCTACTCAAAGCGGATGCTTGCTCAGAAGTATCTGGATGTGCTGGCAGTTCAATTACGCGTAAAAAAGAGTTTGGGGAGACATTACCTCGGATGAGCGAGCAGTTAACGGATCAGGTTCTCGTTGAACGTGTGCAGAAAGGCGATCAGAAAGCGTTCAATCTTCTGGTCATTCGCTATCAACATAAAGTAGCAAGCCTGGTTTCACGTTATGTCCCGTCTGGCGATGTGCCAGATGTGGTGCAGGAATCTTTCATTAAGGCGTATCGCGCACTGGATTCATTCCGTGGCGATAGCGCGTTTTATACATGGCTGTACCGGATTGCTGTTAACACAGCAAAAAACTATCTGGTGGCCCAGGGGCGTCGTCCTCCTTCGAGCGATGTGGACGCGATCGACGCAGAAAATTTCGAGAGTGCGGGTGCGCTCAAAGAAATTTCGAACCCTGAGAATTTAATGTTGTCAGAAGAATTGAAACAAATTGTCTTTCGTACCATTGAGGCACTGCCGGAAGATTTACGCATGGCGATTACCCTGCGTGAGTTGGATGGACTAAGTTACGAAGAGATCGCCGTCATAATGGATTGCCCGGTAGGCACTGTACGTTCACGTATTTTCCGGGCACGAGAGGCTATTGATAATAAAGTTCAACCGCTTATCCAACGTCAGTGATAACGGCTACTGGAAGGGTTTAAGGCATGCAGAAAGAACAACTTTCCGCTCTAATGGATGGTGAAACTTTAGATAACGAGCTGATTTCAACGTTATCGAGGGATGTAGAGCTGCAACAGCAATGGCAGCGCTACCATCTGGTCCGCGATACAATGCGCGGCGATGTAGGTGAAGTTCTGCATTTTGATATCAGTGCGCGCGTGGCAGCAGCTATTGAGCTTGAGCCGGCACGCTCCAACGTGACCCCGTTGCTGCCCGAAGCACAACCGGAACCGTCACGCTGGGAAAAAATGCCATTCTGGCGCAAAGCACGTCCGTGGGCCGCACAGTTGACCCAGGTGGGTGTGGCTGCTTGTGTTTCACTGGCCGTGATTGTGGGTGTACAGCAGTACAACCAGCACGGTAGCACTCCAGGCACGGAATCTTCTGATTCCCCGGTGTTTAACACGCTGCCGATGATGGGCAAAGCATCGCCTGTTAGCCTGGGTGTTCCTTCTGCCGATGTTTTTGACACCAGCGGTACCACTCAGCAGGTGCAGGAACAGCGTCGTCGCGTGAATGCGATGTTGCAGGACTATGAACTGCAACGCCGTTTACATGCCGATCGTACGCAGATCGATCAGAATGCACCTCAGCAGGCACAAGCTGAAGTCCCTGGTAACCAGACCTTAGGTATACAGTAGCGGTAATGAAGCAACTTTGGTGCGCCGTAAGCCTGTTGGCAGGCAGCTTGTTGTGGTCCACTACCGCTTTGGCTCAGACGCCGCCGCCTGTTAGCGCGGCGCCTGATACCTCTGTGTTACTGCAACAGATGGAACAGGCGAGCCTGAATCTCAATTATGAGTTCGCCTACATCAACGTTAGCCGCGTTGGCATTGAATCCCTGCGTTATCGCCATGCGGTTATCAATCACCAGTCTTACGTTCAGTTACTGCAAATGGATGGGCCTCGACGCGAGGTGATTCAGCGCGGTAATGAAATCAGCTATTTTGAACCCGGCCTCGATCCCTTCTCACTGCCTGGCGATCATATTATCGATGCGTTGCCGTCTCTGGTCTTCGCGGATTTTAAACAGCTCTCCGCTAACTACGATTTCATCGCAGTGGGTCGCGCACGCGTTGCCGATCAAATGTGTGAAGTGGTGCGAGTGGTATCGCGTGATGGTACGCGCTACAGCTACGTCGCGTGGCTGGATATGGATACTAAGCTGCCGCTGCGCATCGATCTGCTCGATCACGACGGCGAAACGCTGGAGCAGTTCCGTGTCACCAGTTTCGCGGTGGATGAAGGCGTGCGCACTGTGATGCAGGGGCTGCAAAAAGCCAATCTTCCCCCGGTGCTCTCCGTCCCGCAGGGCGACAAAGTGTCGCTGGCGTGGCAGCCAGAATGGTTGCCTGCGGGGATGAAACTGGTGGCACAGAACCGCCGTGAAATTCCTGCGCTGAGTAAAACCGTGGAGTCGCGGCTCTACAGCGATGGCCTGTTTAGCTTCACCATTAATGTGACACCCGCCGATAAAAACAGTGTGACGCAGATATTGCGCACTGGACGTCGTACGGTGCAAACCGAAGTGCGCGATAATAGTGAGATTACCGTGGTGGGCGAATTACCACCCGCTACGGCCAAACATATTGCGGACAGCGTGAATTTGGGGTCACAACAATGATGAGAGAATGGGCCACCGTAGTGGCATGGCAGGATGGCGTAGCAACGTTACATTCGGAGGCGAAAACCTCCTGTAACAGCTGCTCGGCGCGCAAAGGTTGCGGCAGCGCGATGCTGAACAAGATGGGCCCCAAAGATGCGCATGTGATGACCATCAACAGCGATAAGCCGTTGCAGCCAGGACAGCGCATTGAAATCGGCATCCGTGAAAGCAGCCTGTTAGGTTCTGCGCTGCTGGTCTACATGACGCCGCTCATCGGCCTGTTTGTGGTTGCTGGCCTGTTTCAACTGCTGTTCCAGAGCGATCTGGCTGCTGCCTGTGGTGCCCTGTTGGGAGGCGTTGGCGGCTTTATTATCGCCAAAGGGTTATCCACACTTTTGGGTGATCGGGAAGCCTTTCAGCCGGTGATTCTCAACATCACCTTGCCGCCGGATGCACTCCGCATCGAGCCAGTCGAGTAGATTGCCAACAGGCCGCGAACTTCGCGGCCTTTTTCCTGCTGTAACCGGAAAAATCCATTGTGTTCCATTCTTTTATGCGCGGCGCTAACAGTGTAATATGCGTCGTCATTAATGGGCTGACAGGATTGTGGGTTAAGAGCGATCTTCCTGAATGTGTCTGTGCTCAGGTTTTTAACTGATAGTCTACGTGAAGATATTCATATAAATGAAGCACATACGAAATTTCTCCATCATCGCACACATCGACCACGGCAAATCCACGCTCTCAGACCGACTGATTCAAATTTGTGGTGGCTTGAGCGATCGTGAGATGGCTGCGCAGGTTCTGGACTCCATGGATCTGGAACGTGAACGCGGTATTACCATCAAAGCGCAGAGCGTAACCCTCGATTACAAAGCGTTGAACGGTGAAACTTACCAGCTCAATTTTATCGATACTCCCGGCCACGTTGACTTCTCCTATGAAGTTTCGCGTTCTCTGGCTGCCTGTGAAGGGGCACTGCTGGTGGTTGACGCAGGGCAGGGCGTAGAAGCACAGACCCTGGCAAACTGCTACACCGCCATGGAAATGGATCTGGAAGTTGTACCGGTACTGAACAAAATCGACCTGCCAGCCGCCGATCCTGAGCGCGTAGCCGAAGAGATTGAAGATATCGTCGGCATCGACGCGGCTGATGCTGTGCGCTGCTCGGCTAAAACCGGCGTAGGCGTGCCTGATGTGCTTGAGCGCCTGGTGCGTGATATCCCACCACCGGAAGGCGATCCAGAAGGCCCACTGCAGGCGCTGATCATCGACTCCTGGTTTGATAACTACCTCGGCGTCGTGTCTCTGATCCGTATTAAAAACGGTACGCTGCGTAAAGGCGACAAAGTCAAAGTCATGAGTACCGGTCAGACTTATAACGCTGACCGTCTGGGTATCTTCACGCCGAAGCAGGTTGATCGCAATGAACTGAATTGCGGTGAAGTAGGCTGGCTGGTTTGCGCCATCAAAGATATCCTCGGCGCCCCGGTGGGCGATACGCTGACGCTGCAACGCAATCCAGCGGATAAAGTTCTGCCTGGCTTTAAGAAAGTGAAGCCGCAGGTTTATGCGGGCCTGTTCCCGATCAGCTCTGATGATTATGAAGCATTCCGTGATGCGCTGGGCAAACTGAGCCTGAACGATGCCTCGCTGTTCTATGAGCCAGAGAGCTCAACGGCGCTGGGCTTCGGTTTCCGCATCGGCTTCCTGGGTCTGCTGCACATGGAGATCATTCAGGAGCGTCTGGAGCGTGAATACGATCTCGACCTGATCACCACAGCGCCAACGGTTGTCTATGAAGTGCTGACCACTGATGGTCAAACCGTGTACGTAGACAGCCCGTCCAAGCTGCCACCATTGAATAATATTGAAGAACTGCGTGAGCCAATCGCTGAGTGTCACATGCTGTTGCCACAGGAATATCTGGGCAATGTCATCACACTGTGCATTGAGAAACGTGGTGTTCAGACCAACATGGTTTACCACGGCAAGCAGGTTGCACTGACCTATGAAATTCCGATGGCAGAAGTGGTTCTCGACTTCTTCGACCGTCTGAAATCAACGTCACGCGGCTATGCTTCGCTCGATTATAATTTCAAACGTTTCCAGGCCTCTGACATGGTGCGCGTCGACGTAATGATTAACTCAGAACGTGTTGATGCGCTGGCGCTGATCACCCACCGCGATAACTCACAGTACCGTGGCCGCGACTTAGTGGAGAAGATGAAAGATCTGATCCCTCGTCAGCAGTTCGATATTGCGATTCAGGCGGCGATCGGCAACCACATTATTGCTCGCTCAACAGTGAAGCAGCTGCGTAAAAACGTCCTGGCGAAATGCTATGGCGGTGACGTCAGCCGTAAGAAAAAGCTGTTGCAGAAGCAGAAAGACGGTAAGAAGCGCATGAAGCAGGTAGGAAACGTTGAACTGCCGCAGGAAGCCTTCCTTGCCATTCTGCATGTCGGTAAAGACAGCAAATAAGGAATTGTAATGGCTAATATGTTCGCACTGTTACTGGCGTTAGCTACGCTGATCACAGGGATTATCTGGTGTCTTGATCGCTTTAAGTGGGCACCTAAGCGTCGTGCTAAACAGGCTGCTGCTCAGGCGCAGACGGGGAATAGCATTGACAGCAAAACCCTGGCAAAAGTCTCTGCTCAGCCTGGCTGGGTAGAGACAGCCGCTTCGGTGTTTCCGGTGCTGTTGGTGGTGTTCGTCGTGCGTTCGTTTATCGTTGAACCCTTCCAGATCCCATCGGGTTCAATGATGCCAACGCTGTTAATCGGTGATTTCATCCTGGTCGAGAAGTTTGCTTACGGCATTAAAGACCCGATCACACAAACCACGCTGATCCCTACCGGGCATCCACAGCGTGGCGATGTGGCGGTATTTAAGTACCCGAAAGATCCAAGCGTGGACTACATTAAGCGCGTTATCGGCCTGCCGGGCGATAAAGTGGTGTTTGACCCTATCAGCAAGACGCTGACGGTGAATCCAGGTTGTGGTGAAGGCCAGTCTTGCACCAGCGCGTTGCCAGTGACCTACACAAATATCGAGCCAAGTAACTTTGTGCAGACTTTCAGTGGCTTTGACGGCAATGAAAGCGGCAGCGGTTTTTATCAGTTACCACAAGGCGAAACCCTGCGCGGTGGTCTACGGTTAGGTACACGCAAAGAGACTTTAGGCACTGTTACTCATGACATCCTGCTGGTGAATGAAGCACCAAGCCAGCCAGGCATGTACTACCAGCAGCCAGGCCAGCCACAGTCAACGTGGGTGGTGCCGCAAGGTCAGTACTTCATGATGGGCGATAACCGTGACAACAGCGCAGACAGCCGTTATTGGGGCTTTGTGCCAGAGAAGAACCTGGTGGGCAAAGCGGTAGCGATCTGGATGAGCTTTGAGAAACAAGAAGGTAAGTGGCCAACCGGCGTACGACTGAGTCGTATCGGTGGTATTCACTAACAGCAATCCCGCTGCGGCGGGGTTAATCGGCTGGCTCCCTACGGGGAGCCACTGCACACTAAACAGCATGAGTTGGAAGGTCAGCCCTGTTTCGTATGCAGAGTAACAGACGTACAAAAAGAACTGGAATCGCATGAATCCCATCCTGATTAATAAGCTTCAGCGTAAACTGGGCTACACTTTTACTCATCCGGAATTGCTTCAGCAGGCTCTGACTCACCGCAGTGCCAGCAGTAAACATAACGAGCGTCTCGAATTCCTGGGTGATTCCATTCTCAGCTATGTCATTGCCAATGCGCTCTATCATCGCTTCCCACGTGTGGACGAAGGGGATATGAGCCGTATGCGTGCCACTTTGGTGCGCGGGAATACCCTGGCGGAGATGGCACGAGAATTTGACCTTGGCGAATGTCTGCGCCTTGGCCCCGGTGAGCTGAAAAGCGGCGGTTTTCGTCGCGAGTCGATTCTGGCGGATACCGTTGAAGCACTGATTGGCGGTATTTTCCTCGACAGCAATATTCAGCAGGTCGAGCAGTTGATCCTCAACTGGTATCAAACTCGCCTTGATGAGATTAGCCCAGGCGATAAACAAAAAGATCCCAAAACCCGTCTGCAGGAGTTCCTGCAGGGGCGCCATTTGCCGCTGCCTTCTTATCTGGTGGTGCAGGTGCGTGGTGAAGCCCACGATCAGGAGTTCACCATTCACTGCCAGGTCAGTGGCATGGTTGAACCGGTAGTTGGCGTTGGTTCAAGCCGACGCAAAGCAGAGCAAGCCGCAGCGGAACAAGCGCTGATCAAACTTGGTCTCGAATAGCTAAATCGCAGCGCCTGAACAGGCGTTGAAAAAGTCAGGACTCGAATGAGCGAACAAGAAGTAACCTATAGCGGCTTTGTCGCGATTGTTGGCCGACCTAACGTTGGCAAATCCACTTTACTGAACCAGTTACTGGGGCAGAAAGTGTCGATCACATCGCGTAAACCGCAGACCACGCGTCACCGCATTATGGGTATTCACACGGAAGGGGCCTATCAGGCCATTTATGTGGATACACCAGGGCTGCACATGGAAGAGAAGCGCGCCATCAACCGTTTGATGAACCGTGCCGCCAGTAGCTCCATCGGTGATGTTGAACTGGTCGTATTTGTGGTAGAAGGCACGCGCTGGACACCCGATGATGAAATGGTGTTAAACAAGCTGCGTGGCGGCACCGTGCCGGTCATCCTGGCGATCAACAAAGTCGACAACATTCAGGATAAGAGCATCCTGTTGCCACATCTGCAGTTCCTTAGCCAGCAGATGGACTTCCTCGACATCGTGCCTATTTCTGCGGAAAGCGGCCAGAACGTGGATACCATTGCCCAGATCGCGCGTAAACATTTGCCGCAGTCCGAGCATCACTTCCCGGAAGACTACATCACCGATCGCTCTCAGCGCTTTATGGCTTCTGAGATCATCCGTGAAAAACTGATGCGCTTCCTCGGTGCAGAACTGCCGTATTCTGTCACGGTTGAGATTGAGCAGTTTGTCTCTAACGATCGCGGCGGTTACGACATCAATGGTCTGATTCTGGTGGAACGTGAAGGCCAGAAACGCATGGTGATTGGCAACAAAGGGGCCAAAATCAAAACCATCGGTATTGAAGCGCGTCGCGACATGGAAGACATGTTCGAAGCGAAAGTGCATCTTGAGCTGTGGGTCAAGGTCAAATCCGGCTGGGCCGACGATGAACGTGCGCTGCGCAGCCTGGGTTACTCTGACGAAGGCTAATTGATGGAAGGCTGGCAACGGGCGTTTGTGCTACACAGTCGCCCCTATAGTGAAACCAGCCTGCTGCTCGATCTGTTCAGCGAAAGCGACGGACGCGTGCGGGTGCTGGCCAAAGGTGCCCGGGCACGACGCTCTCAGCTTAAAGGTACGCTGCAACCGTTCACGCCGCTGCTTGTCCGTTGGGGTGGGCGCGGTGAAGTTAAAACCCTACGCAATGCCGAAGCGGTTTCCCTCGCACTGCCTCTCAGCGGCATCACTCTCTACTGCGGACTCTACGTCAACGAACTGCTCTCACGCGTGCTTGAGCAGGAGATCCCGTTTGGCGAACTGTTCTTCGACTATCTCCACTGCCTGCAAGGCCTTGCGTCCACCAGCGGATCGCCAGAACCGTCGCTACGGCGTTTTGAACTGGCGTTGCTCGGACACCTTGGCTACGGCGTCGATTTCCTGCACTGCGCCGGTAGCGGTGAGCCGGTTGCCGACAACATGACCTACAGCTACCGTGAAGAGAAAGGGTTTATTGCCAGCCTGGTCGTAGGGCAGCGCAGTTTTACCGGCAGTGAACTCCAGGCATTGGCCAGTCGTCAGTTTAACGACGTAGCCCAGCTACGCGCTGCTAAGCGCTTCACGCGTATGGCACTCAAACCCTATCTGGGCGGTAAGCCACTCAAAAGCCAGGAGCTGTTTCGCCAGTTCGTGCCGAAAAAAACGCCAGCCGGGCCGAAAACCTCCTGATCGCCATACCACCGCCAGACGTGTCGCGCTACACTGCGTGCAATACTGAACAATACAGAGGATTGTCATGGCTGAGTTGCTGTTAGGGATCAATATCGATCACATCGCTACTGTGCGTAACGCGCGTGGCACCAGTTATCCGGACCCGGTACAGGCGGCGTTTATCTCTGAGCAGGCCGGGGCTGATGGCATTACCGTACACCTGCGTGAAGATCGTCGTCACATCACCGATCGTGATGTTCGCATCCTGCGCGACACCATCCAGACGCGGATGAACCTCGAAATGGCAGTCACCGATGAGATGATTGCGATTGCCTGTGAAATCAAACCTCAGTTTGTCTGCCTGGTCCCTGAAAAGCGCGAAGAAGTGACCACCGAAGGTGGCCTCGACGTGGCGGGCCAGCAGGAAAAAATTAACGCCGCAGTGCAGCAGTTGAGCCGTGCGGGCATTTTGGTTTCTCTGTTCATTGATGCCGAAGAGCGTCAAATTGAAGCGGCAGTGACCAGCGGTGCGCCTTATATCGAAATCCATACCGGTGCCTATGCCGAAGCCGCCGAAGGGCTGGAACGTGACGCTGAACTGGCGCGCATTCGCCACGCAGCAACCTTTGCCGCCAGCCGCGGTTTAAAAGTGAATGCGGGCCACGGCCTGACCTATCACAATGTGCTGCCGATTGCCGCACTGCCGGAAATGCATGAACTGAACATTGGTCACGCCATTATTGGTCGTGCGGTGTTTAGCGGCCTGGCAGAGGCGGTGAAAGAGATGAAGCAGCTGTTACGGGAAGCGCGTCGCTAATGGCTATCCTTGGGCTGGGCACCGATATTGTTGAAATTGAACGTATCGCCGGAGTGATCGAACGTTCAGGCGATCGCCTGGCTCGAAGGGTCTTAAGTGATGCCGAGTGGCAGCAGTACCAGAGCCACCGGCAGCCACTGCGTTTTCTGGCGAAGCGTTTTGCCGTCAAAGAAGCGGCAGCCAAAGCGTTTGGCACCGGGATTCGCGGTGGTCTCGCCTTTAACCAGTTTGAAGTCTACAACGATGAGCTGGGTAAGCCCGGCCTGCGTTTCTTCCACCACGCTGCGGAAGTGGCCCAGCGCCTTGGCGTGAATCACGTCCATGTGACGCTGGCGGATGAGCGGCATTACGCCTGTGCCACGGTGATTATTGAGTCTTAATCACCGCATCTTGCCGTTATCTCCCACCTCCAGCCAAACGCCTTTGGCTGAAGGTTTATTTTTTTACAGGTTGTTCACCAGGTTTTGGCTGTGGCGAATATGGCTGGCGGCCCGTTCAGGATCTTGTTGCACCAGCGCCATAAACAGCAGATCGGTCAATGCCAACTGCGCGGTGGTGGATGAGATGGCGGCGCTGCGGTTGCTCTGCTCTTCTGCCACGGTATAGAGGCAGTGGCTGGCAATCTGTTGCAAGGAATTCGGCGTAAATCCCGTAAACGCCAGTACTGAAGCACCAATCTGTGCCGCTTCCTGCGCGGCCAGGTTAATCTCACGCCGTTCGCCGGTATAGGAGATGGTCAGCAACACATCGCCATGGCGCATCGCCTGCACGCTGGCAAGCAGGGCGTGCATATCTTGCTCGGCCACGGCATTGATGCCAATTTTCATCAGCTTCCACGAAAAGTCTTTCGCGACCAGGCCAGATCCGCCCATGCCCGTCAGTAAAATGCGGTGGGCATTCTTGAGCAGATCCAACACTTCCATCAGGCGCTCTTCGCTGTTGATATCCAGCGTCGCGCGAATGGCAGACAGTTTTTCTGTCAGTAATTTTTCTCCGACCACTTTTAACGGGTCGTCGCTCAGAATGTGGTTGTGTACCGTGATCGCGTCTTTATCCGCTAACGACTCGGTCAATGCCAGCTTCAATGCCGGGAAGCCGCGATAGCCTAACTTTTGCGCGAACTTAACCACGCTAGACTGACTCACGCCGGAAACCTCTGCCAGGCTTTGTGAGCTCAGATTACGCGCCTCATCGGGCTGCGACAGTAAGAAGTCCGCCAGACGTCGCTCATTCAGGGTCAGGCGGGGATAAAGCTGGCGTATACGCAGGAGTGAACTCATCAGAATCCTCATTCCAAAATGCCTCCATCATGGAGACAAGAGTAAAGCTGACTGGCCAGGCTGTGTAGATTCCTGGTCAGCCCAACCAGAAGAAAACGTGATGCCGGGTAATTCTAATCTCTGGAATAAAAAATGACAGGTTTCCTCTCTCTTTGTGATGGCTACACTGTGTAATGAAGGCATGAAAAGAGAAAAAAGAGGTGTTTTTTGACAAAAGGTACGCAACGACGCGTGGTGTTCTTCGATCTGGATGGCACCTTACACCAGCAGGACATGTTTGGCACTTACCTGCGCTATTTATTACGTCGCCAGCCATTAAATCTCCTGGTTCTGCTGCCATTGCTGCCCGTAATAGGAGCCGGACTGCTGCTGTGGGGGCGAGCCGCGCGCTGGCCAATGAGCCTGCTGCTGTGGGCGGTGACGTTTGCTCACAGCGAAAAGGCCCTGGTGCGAAAAGAGGCGGAGTTTGCCCGCTGGTTCCGCCAGCGCGTAACGGCGTTTCCCGTGGTGCAGCAACGGCTGATTGATTATCTGCGCAGCGAGGATGCGGATGTCTGGCTGATCACCGGCTCGCCGCAGTCTCTGGTGCAGCAGGTCTACTTCGACTCGGCGTTTTTACCTCAGGTCAACCTGATTGCCAGCCAAATGACGCGCTTTGCCGCGGGCCGGGTGCTGTCATTACGCTGCCTTGGACATGTAAAGGTGGCGCAGCTTGAAGCGCGGATTGGCACGCCACTCCAGCTTTACAGTGGCTACAGTGACAGTAAACAGGACAACCCGCTGCTGTTCTTCTGCCAACATCGCTGGCGCGTGACGCCGCTGGGTGAACTTCAGCAGCTAGAATAGTGCGGACAGGCTTCGATTCTGCGAACGGTATCGCTATAATGCGCCGCTTTTGACGGGCGAGAGAACGCACACTATGCAGCAACACGATGAACACTGGATGCGCCATGCGCTAAAACTTGCCCAGCGCGCCTGGGATGAGGGCGAAGTGCCAGTGGGCGCAGTGCTGGTGCAGGGCGATCGCGTTATTGGCGAAGGCTGGAACCGTCCTATTGGTCAGCACGATCCCACCGCCCATGCGGAGATTATGGCGCTGCGGCAGGGCGGCAAAATTCTGGAAAATTACCGCCTGCTGGATACCACGCTGTACGTCACGCTGGAACCCTGCATCATGTGCGCTGGCGCCATGGTGCACAGCCGCATAACCCGGTTGGTGTATGGTGCCAGTGATGAAAAAACCGGCGCTGCCGGTTCCCTGATCGACATTCTTGGTCACCCGGGCATGAACCATCAAATCGTGCTGGAAGGTGGCCTGCTGGCACCGGAGTGTGCCGGCATGCTGAGTGATTTCTTCCGCCAGCGGCGTGAACAGAAAAAGGCGCTGCGGAAACAGTTGCGCGAACAGGAAGACGAGTAAAACAAGACGTGTTAGTTAACAGAAGAGGGCATTACGCCCTCTTTTTTGATCAGTTCATTGCCAGCTTCGGCTCTACCGCAGGGTATCCCTGCGCCAGTTCAGCATCTTCCGCATTACGCTGCGCCAAACGCTTATCCTGCTCTTGCAGATAGCCCACCAGGCTTATCTGGTACTTACGGATGTTCTCTACATAATTGTAGGCTTCATGGCCGCGAGCATAGCCGTAGGAGGTCTGCGTGTAGTAGCGCTTCTGGCTTAGCATCGGCAGACGCAGTTTGACGTCCGCCCAGCTATCCGGGTTGCCACCCTGTTTTGCCGTCAGCTTGCGCGCATCCAACATATGGGCATACCCCATATTATAAGAGGCGAGGGCAAACCAGATGCGCTCATCATCCGGAATGGTGGAGGGCACTTTTGCCATCATCCGCTGCAAATACTCACTCCCGCCGCGAATGCTCTGCTCCGGGTCGAGGCGATCGCTCACCTGTAAGCTATCGGCGGTATTGCGCGTCAGCATCATCATGCCGCGCACCCCGGTGGGTGAGGTGGCCTGCGGGTTCCAGTGCGACTCCTGATAAGAGATAGCTGCCAGCAAGCGCCAGTCCAGACTGCTGGAGTACTTCTGGAACAGGGACTGAATATTAGGCAACGTATTGTCAATGGCACGCAGGAATGTGCGGGTATCGACGTAATCAAACGTACCAACGTGGCCTAAATACTTCTCATCCAACCGCGCCAGTGCGCCTTCTTCACCCATCTGGCTAAAGAAATCCAACATTGCGGCATTGAGGCTGTCATCACTGCGCTGCGGCAGATACCAGGTAACGGGTTCTTCATCACTGATATCAAAAGCCACCGCTAAGTTGGGATGAACCCGCTGCAGCAGTGCAATGGTGACAGAGTCGCCAACGGTATAGTCAAGCTTACCGTCCGCAACAGCTTCCAGCAGGGACTTCTGCCCCATATCGGTCGAAATGGCCCAATCCAGATCGGGATACTGCTTATCTTTCGCCTCTTTGAGGTTAGTAAGATAGGCCGAACCCGAAGGGACAATCAGCCGACCTTTGAGGTCGCCAAAGTTTTTCGGCCTGGCTTTATCAACGCGATAGACCAACTGCTGCGAGACCGAGTAGTAGCTCGGGCCACTTTGGTAGTGCGACAAACGCTCATTATTATAGATAAGCCCTGCCGCCAGCACGTCGGCCTTGCCGTGATCCAGGTCGTCAAACAGATCACCAATGTTCGGGCGCACGGTGACCTGGAGCTTGACCCCAAGATAATCAGCAAAGCGTTTTGCCAGTTCGTAATCCATACCCGCCGGAAGTTTATTCACGGTGTAGTAGGTCAGTGGCGAATTTATCGTGCTGACTCGCAGCACGCCTCGCGCACGTATTTGGGATATCGCATCTTTGCCGCCCCCGTACCACGGGATGGCAGGCCACAGTGCCAGCGCGAGCAGCACGGTGATCAGACCGATGATCAGATAGTTTAATTTCAGGCGTTTCAAATAGTTATCTCTCTATGGCGCTCAGGCCTCTGTCCTTTACAGGCAGTATTAGTCTTCTTTCGGCTCCCAGAGCGACGGGCATTTTGCGCAACAAAGCGGCATAGAGCAACTTTAAAAGCAAGAATTGTTCAATTTTCAGTCGAATCCGGATCGCAATTAAATGTGCGCAAACGGTTTCGTCGAGGCGGGTGATTCTCTATAATACTGCCCGTTTTCCCTGTTGCGCCCAATGAAGCGCCGCCCGGCGCTTCGAAGACGAGAGATCTTAATGATGGAAATTCTGCGTGGTTCGCCCGCTCTGTCAGCATTTCGTATTAATAAACTGCTGACCCGCTTTCAGGACGCTCACCTTCCGGTGAGTGATATTTACGCCGAGTACGTCCATTTTGCCGATGTCAGTGCACCGCTCAACGCTGACGAAAAAGCCCGACTACAGCGTCTGCTGAAGTATGGCCCCTCTCTCGCGGAACATGCCCCTCAAGGGCGTTTGCTGCTGGTAACGCCACGTCCTGGCACTATCTCACCCTGGTCTTCAAAAGCCACAGACATTGCCCACAACTGCGATTTACCGCAGGTTCGCCGCATTGAACGCGGTCTGGCGTTTTACGTCCAGGCACCGCAGCTGAGCGAAGCTCAGTGGCAGTCACTGGCGACACTGCTGCATGACCGCATGATGGAAGTGGTGTTCCACGACCTGGCTGATGCTGAAAAACTGTTTGCCCACCACGAACCCCAGCCGCTGAAAAGCGTGGATATCCTGGGCGGTGGCCGTCAGGCACTGGAGCAGGCGAACGTCGCGCTCGGCCTGGCACTGGCAGACGATGAGATCGATTACCTGCTGGCAGCCTTTGAAAAACTCGGGCGCAACCCGAACGATATCGAGCTCTACATGTTTGCCCAGGCAAACTCTGAGCACTGTCGTCATAAAATCTTCAACGCCGACTGGATCATCGACGGTGAAAAACAGCCGAAGTCGCTGTTTAAGATGATCAAAAACACCTTCGAGCAGACGCCAGACCACGTCCTGTCAGCGTATAAAGACAACGCTGCGGTCATGGAAGGTTCTGAAGTGGGCCGTTTCTACCCGGATGCGGCTAAAGGTGAATATGCGTTCCATCAGGAAGACGCACATATCCTGATGAAAGTAGAAACCCATAACCACCCGACCGCCATCTCCCCATGGCCAGGTGCCGCGACCGGTTCCGGTGGCGAAATCCGTGATGAAGGTGCAACCGGACGTGGCGCGAAACCAAAAGCCGGTCTGGTCGGTTTCTCCGTTTCTAACCTGCGCATCCCTGGTTTTGAACAGCCGTGGGAAGAAGATTTCGGCAAGCCAGATCGCATTGTAACCGCGCTGGATATCATGACCGAAGGCCCACTGGGCGGTGCAGCATTCAACAACGAATTTGGTCGTCCAGCCCTGAACGGCTACTTCCGTACCTATGAAGAGCGCGTAGAGAGCCATAACGGCGCTGAACTGCGTGGCTATCACAAGCCAATCATGCTGGCTGGCGGTATCGGTAATATCCGTGGCGATCACGTGCAGAAAGGTGAAATCACCGTTGGCGCGAAACTGATCGTGCTGGGTGGCCCGGCGATGAATATCGGTCTGGGCGGCGGTGCAGCCTCTTCAATGGCGTCTGGTCAGTCGGATGCAGATCTGGACTTCGCGTCAGTACAGCGTGATAACCCAGAAATGGAACGTCGCTGTCAGGAAGTGATCGACCGCTGTTGGCAGCTGGGCGAAGACAACCCAATCCTGTTCATTCACGATGTGGGTGCAGGCGGCTTGTCCAACGCGATGCCAGAGCTGGTGAGCGACGGTGGCCGTGGTGGTCGCTTCAATCTGCGTGACGTGCTGAGCGATGAGCCAGGCATGAGCCCGCTGGAAGTGTGGTGTAACGAATCTCAGGAACGTTACGTTCTGGCGGTTTCCCCAGAGAAACTGGCTGAGTTCGATGCACTGTGCCAGCGTGAGCGCGCACCTTATGCAGTTATCGGTGAAGCCACCGAAGAACTGCACCTGTCACTGGCTGACAGCCATTTCGACAACACCCCAATTGATATGCCGCTGGACGTGCTGCTGGGCAAAACGCCGAAGATGACCCGTGATGTGGTTACTCAGCAGGCGCAAGGCGCTGAGCTGAAGCGTGATGGCATCACCGTAGCGGATGCGGTTAACCGTGTGCTGCATCTGCCGACCGTGGCAGAGAAGACCTTCCTGATCACTATCGGTGACCGTACCGTTACCGGTATGGTGGCTCGCGATCAGATGGTTGGCCCATGGCAGATCCCGGTAGCGAACTGCGCCGTGACCACCGCAAGCCTCGACAGCTATCACGGTGAAGCCTTCGCACTGGGCGAACGCGCGCCAGTGGCACTGCTCGACTTCGCCGCTTCTGCGCGTCTGGCCGTGGGTGAAGCACTGACTAACCTGGCAGCAACGCAAATCGGCTCCCTGAAGCGCGTGAAGCTCTCCGCGAACTGGATGTCAGCTGCGGGCCACCCAGGTGAAGATGCGGGTCTCTACGAAGCGGTTAAGGCCGTAGGTGAAGAGCTGTGTCCGGCACTGGGCATTACTATTCCAGTGGGCAAGGACTCCATGTCCATGAAAACCCGCTGGCAGCAGGGCAATGAAGAGCGTGAAATGACCTCGCCATTGTCACTGGTAATCACCTCATTTGCCCGTGTGGAAGATGTTCGCCGTACCGTAACGCCAGAGCTGCAACCGCAGGCAGATAACCTGCTGCTGCTGGTTGACCTTGGCAACGGGGCTAACACCCTGGGTGCAACCGCGCTGTCTCAGGTTTATCGTCAGTTGGGCGATAAGCCAGCAGACGTGCGTGATGCGCAGCAACTGGCTGGCTTCTTCAACGCCATGCAGGCGCTAGTTGCCGAGCAGAAACTGCTGGCTTACCACGACCGTTCAGACGGTGGTCTGTTGGTCACGCTGGCAGAGATGGCCTTTACTGGTCACTGTGGCGTTGAAGTTGATATCGCTGCCCTGGGCAACGATGCGCTGGCAGCACTGTTCACTGAAGAACTGGGTGCTGTTATTCAGATCAACGCAGCGGATCGTGCCGCAGTAGAGCAAGTCTTCGCGGACCACGGTCTGGCGGCTTCGGTACACGTCATCGGTTCAGCCCAGCCGGGCGATCGTTTCGTGATCCGTTCGGGCGAGAACGCGGTGTACAGCGAAAGCCGTACCACACTGCGTACCTGGTGGGCAGAAACCACCTGGCAGATGCAGCGTCTGCGTGATAACCCAGCCTGTGCCGATCAGGAACACGAAGCGAAGAAAAACGACAACGATCCTGGCCTCAACGTTCATCTGACCTTTAAGCCAGAAGAAGATGTTACCGCGCCAATGATCGCCACTGGCGCACGTCCGCGTGTCGCCGTGCTGCGTGAGCAAGGTGTTAACTCCCACGTTGAGATGGCAGCAGCCTTCCACCGTGCGGGCTTTACCGCAGTAGACGTTCACATGAGTGACCTGCTGGCGGGCAAACGCGGTCTGGAAGAGTTCCAGGCGCTGGTTGCTTGCGGTGGCTTCTCTTACGGTGACGTGTTGGGTGCCGGTGAAGGTTGGGCGAAGTCGATTCTGTTCAACAACCGCGTGCGTGATGAGTTTGAAAACTTCTTCCATCGTCCGCAGACGCTGGCGCTGGGCGTGTGTAACGGCTGCCAGATGATGTCGAACCTGCGCGAGCTGATCCCAGGCAGCGACCTGTGGCCACGCTTCGTCCGTAACCAGTCCGAGCGTTTTGAAGCGCGCTTCAGCCTGGTTGAAGTGGCTGCTAGCCCGTCACTGCTGCTTGATGGCATGGCCGGTTCACATATGCCAATCGCTGTTTCTCACGGTGAAGGCTTTGTGGAAGTGCGCGATGGCGCACATCTGGCGGCGCTGGAGAGCAAAGGTCTGGTTGCACTGCGCTTTGTTGATAACTTCGGTAAAGTCACTGAAACCTATCCAGCGAACCCGAATGGCTCGCCAAACGGTATTACCGCGGTGACCAACGAAAGCGGTCGCGTGACCATCATGATGCCTCACCCGGAGCGAGTGTTCCGTACCGTGAGCAACTCGTGGCACCCGGCAGAGTGGGGCGAAGATAGCCCGTGGATGCGTATCTTCCGCAATGCACGTAAGCAGCTTGGCTAAGCCTTAACGCTTGAAAATCATGCCAGTCAGTAACATGACTGGCATTTTTTTTTGGCCGAGACCAAGGGGTTTTCGCTGAAGTGTCGCCATTGTTGGTTTTTAGCGACAATCCCAGAGAGTGCCTGTCTCCAATTGGAGACATTTAACTTGTTGAAAAGTAATTGCTTGTCAAAATAGCGTTGTTTGTGTCGCAAAATAGAGACACTTTTTACGACGCAAATCGGTCGTAATCAGTGCCACTTGATAGCAACTTACTGAAAGTAAATAAATTTTAAAAAGTGGCACGCTATTTGCTATACTCAGTTCGTGGCTCATTCGCCTTGTCTATGATTGCCCCGCTCACTGCGGAGAGCTCATAAAACCTGAATGACGCACCAAACGGAGCCTGCCGTCCACCAAACCGATAATCGCTTGCTTTGCAACGTTATCAAGCATCGGACGTAACGTTGAGTTAGGCTCCACCTTTTCTCTCACGGCGCTACGGCGACGTGCCAACGGCAGGCCATTGCGCCTGCCGTTCTCTTTTCTACTATCTTCCCTTGCCAGAGTTGGTTAGCATCCGCACAGCACGGTTAAGCGAGAACCTCTCTGTGAAAAAATGGCGTCTCTTTCCTCGATCCCTACGTCAGCTGGTGTTGATGGCCTTTCTGCTGGTGTTATTGCCGCTGTTAGTGCTGGCCTGGCAGGCGTGGGAAAGCCTCTCGGCACTCAGCGATCAGGCGGCTGATACCAACCGCAATACCTTCACCGATGTGCGGCGCAGCGAAGCAATGGCGCGCACGGCGCTGGAACTGGAGCGCAGCTACCGTCAGTACTGTGTGCTGGGTGATGAAACGCTGGCAAAGCTCTACCAGACTCAGCAAATCCGTTACAGCCAGATGCTGAGCACCCACAGCGCCAGCTTGCCGGAGCTCAAAGCATTTGCGGTGTTACAGCAAACCCTGCCGCAACTGGCACAGCTGCACTGTGAAAACGGCAACCCAGGCGGTGAGGCCGCAGAGGCGCTGGATAAATTCTCCGCCACCAACACCCAGATGGTGCAGGAAACGCGTGATGTGGTGTTCTCCCGTGGCTTGCAGTTGCAACGTGAAATTGCCGATCGCGGTCAGTTCTTTGGCTGGCAGGCGTTGATCCTGTTTGTCATCAGCCTGTGTCTGGTGTTGCTGTTTACCGGAATGATTATCGGCCCGGTCAAACAAGTCGAACGGATGATCAACCGTCTGGGAGAGGGGAAAGCCATTGGGCAAAACAGCCGTTTTCGTGGCCCGAGAGAGCTTCGTTCGCTGGCACAGCGCATCATTTGGCTGAGCGAACGCCTGGCCTGGCTGGAAACCCAGCGGCATGAGTTTTTGCGCCACCTGTCCCATGAGCTGAAAACCCCGCTCGCCAGCCTGCGCGAAGGCACGGAACTGCTGGCGGATGAAGTGGTGGGGAGCCTTAATGGCGAGCAGAAAGAGGTCGTCACGATTCTGGATAACAGTAGCCGCCACCTGCAACAGCTGATTGAACAGCTGCTGGAGTACAACCGTAAACTGATGGATGGGCCGATCAGCCTGCAAACCATCAATCTCGATGAACTGCTGGAAGAGGTGATTCGCGCCCACGCTTTGCCAGCGCGCAGTAAACAGATGCAAACCCACATCGATTTCGCCGCCAGCCACTGTCTGGCAGAGCCTACGCTATTAATGCGGGTACTGGATAATCTCTACTCTAACGCCGTGAACTATGGGGCTGAATCCGGTAACATCTGGCTGCGTAGCCAACTATCAGGCAACAAAGTATCGATTGAAGTGGCCAACAGTGGCACCCCGATCCCCGTGACCGAGCGCGATATGATTTTCGAGCCCTTTTATCAGGGAAGTCAGCAGCGCAAAGGGCCGGTAAAGGGCAGTGGCCTTGGGTTAAGCATTGCGCGTGACTGTCTGCGGCATATGCAGGGCGACCTGAAACTGGTTGACTGTAAAGACGCCGATGTCTGTTTTCGTATTGAATTAAACGCCACAGCCGGAAAACCCTGACGAATGAGAATGGTCATGCCCCTATTGCTGAGCGCTTTGCTGCTCAGCGCTTGCAGTACGACTAAGGTGCCTTCGGTTGCCAGCGATAGCCACAAAGTGGCCGAACCGGTATTACAGCTGCCCGACTACCTCGCCACTGATTGCCGGGATGTCTGGCACATTGAAGCCGCCTCGGCGATGAGCAATCCCCTTTACTGGTTAAGAGCGATTGACTGCGCTGACCGTCTGTCGCCGGCAGATGCGCGGGCGGAAGCCCACGGCTGGCCAGTAGAGAGCTGGTCCCGCGCCTTTAAGCAGGGCATTTTATTAGCGAATGGCAATGTCACACCGCCCGAACGGCGCGATTTTGTCAACGCACTCGACAGCTACAGCACCGAATTCCCCAGCCAGGTTCGGCCGTTAATCCAACTCTGGCGCAGCCAGCAGGCCGCACAGCTAGAGCTAAGCGAAACCCGTACCCGGGCGTTTAAGCTGCAACAGGGCAGTGACGGGCAGCTGGAGCAGCTACAACAGCAGTTGAGCCAGTCACGCCAAGCGCAGGCAGAGACGCAGCGTAAGCTGCAACGGCTGGCTGACATTGAACGTCAGCTCTCATCCCGTAAATCACCGGATGCCAGTGACAGCACGCACGCAGCCCATGAGGAGCCATAAAGTGAAACACTCGGCACGTCTGTTACTGGTGGATGACGATCCTGGGCTACTCAAACTGCTGGGCATGCGACTGAGCAGTGAGGGGTTTCAGGTAGCGACGGCGGCCTCAGGGCCAGAAGCACTGCGGCTGATCGCCCGGGATCGTGTTGATCTGGTGATCAGCGATCTGCGCATGGATGAAATGGATGGGCTGGCGCTGTTTGCTGAAATTCAGCAGCGCCATGCAGGACTCCCTGTAATCATTCTCACCGCGCATGGTTCGATCCCGGATGCGGTGGCTGCAACGCAACAAGGGGTGTTCAGCTTCCTGACCAAGCCGGTAGACCGCGATGCACTGTATAAGGCGATTGATGAAGCCTTATCCCTGCGAGCACCGCAAAATGACGATCGCTGGCGTGCTGCAATTGTCACGCGCAGCCCGCAGATGTTGCGGCTGTTGGAACAGGCGCACATGGTGGCGCAATCGGATGTCAGCATCCTGATTAACGGGCAAAGCGGAACCGGCAAAGAAGTGCTGGCACAGGCGATTCATGCCGCCAGCCCGCGCGCGGCTCAGCCTTTTATTGCCATTAACTGTGGGGCGCTGCCGGAACAACTTCTTGAATCAGAACTGTTTGGTCATGCGCGTGGCGCGTTTACCGGCGCGGTCAGCGCGAGGGAAGGGCTGTTCCAGGCCGCCGAAGGGGGCACCTTATTCCTCGACGAGATTGGCGACATGCCACAAAGTTTGCAGGTAAAACTGCTACGCGTGTTGCAGGAGCGTAAAGTGCGCCCGCTGGGCAGCAATCAGGACTGTGATATCAACGTCCGGATTATCAGTGCGACCCACCGTGACTTGCCCAAAGCCATGGAAAAAAAGCAGTTCCGTGAAGATCTCTATTACCGGCTTAACGTGGTTAACCTGCGCATTCCGGCCTTGCATGAGCGTACGGAAGATATTCCGCTGCTGGCTAACCATTTACTGCGTCAGGCTGCGGAAAAGCATAAGCCGTTTGTACGCAGTATCTCCGCCGATGCGATGAAAAGACTGATTTCCGCCAGTTGGCCGGGCAACGTCCGTCAGCTGGTGAACGTGATTGAGCAGTGTGTGGCCTTAAGTTCCTCTCCGGTGATTGGGGATGCGCTGGTCTCGCAGGCGTTGGCAGAAGAGAACAGTGCATTGCCGACGTTTGTTGAGGCACGTAACCAGTTCGAGCTGAACTATTTACGCAAGCTGCTGCAAATCACCAAAGGTAATGTCACACATGCGGCGCGTCTGGCTGGACGAAACCGTACGGAGTTTTATAAGCTGCTGTCACGCCATGAGCTAGACGCCAGCGACTTTAAAGATTAGGCTGCAACGCTGCCAAACACACTTATACTTATTCGGAACCCCATCCGGGCACGGAGGGAGCGAGAAAAGGGTCTGTCATGAAAAAGATCGATGCAATTATCAAACCGTTCAAGCTGGATGATGTGCGCGAAGCACTTGCTGAAGTAGGCATCACCGGTATGACCGTTACCGAAGTGAAAGGTTTTGGTCGCCAGAAAGGCCACACTGAGCTGTATCGCGGTGCGGAGTACATGGTCGACTTTCTGCCAAAAGTAAAAATCGAAATGGTAGTGGGTGATGACATCGTAGACACCTGCGTTGAAACTATCATGAAAACTGCGCAGACCGGCAAAATCGGTGACGGTAAGATCTTTGTCTTTGATGTCGCTCGTGTGGTGCGTATCCGTACCGGCGAAGAAGATGAAGAGGCGATCTAAAGCCTTCGCCCGCAGCTGCCAGGCTGCGGGCGGCTCAGTTACACCACTTTATGTGGACCAAACACTTCGTAGTGAATGCGTTCTGCTGCCACGCCAGCATCACGCAACTGACCGGCAACAAACTGCATAAACCCTAGCGGTCCGCACAGATAGAACTGCTGATTTTCACCGGCAATGGCTGCGGAAACCTGACTTAAATCCATCAATCCTTGCTGATCAAACCGACCTGAGTCGTTGATTTCCGGTGTGCGATACCAGATGTGCTGGCTAAAGTGGGCCAGATTTTTTCCGGCTTGTGTCACTTCCGCCGCGAAGGCATGTTGCTGCCCATTTTCGCTGGCATGTAACCAGGTTACCGGGGCGGCATGGTGCTGTGACGCCAGCTGATGCAGCATGGCCAGCATCGGGGTTTGTCCAACGCCAGCGGAGATCAGCGCGACGGGAGTTTGAGCATCCACATCAAGGAAAAAGTCGCCGTGCGGCGCAGCCAGCTCAACTACATCACCCACTTTTGCCTGTTCATGCAGCCAGCCAGACACCGTGCCCGCAGACTCATGTTTAACCGCAATGCGGTAGTTGCGCCCATTCGGCGTGGCCGTCAATGAATACTGGCGGATCTGGCGGTTCGCCATGCCTTCTGCCTGCACATACAAAGAAAGGTACTGACCTGGACGATAATCGACCACAGCCGCACCGTCTACCGGCGTCAGTTCGATGCTCTTAATCACGCTGCTCTGATCGGTAATCGCACTGATGCGGAATTCGCGTGTCCCGCGCCAGCCGCCGTTTGCCGTTTCAGACTGATGATAGATGCTCTCTTCGCGCTGAATGAACACATCGGCCAGCACACCATAAGCACGGCCCCATGCTGCCAGCACTTCTTCGCCGGGGTCCATCAGTTCCTGAATGGTTGCCAGTAAGTGTTCACCCACCACCGCATATTGCTCAGGCTTGATATTCAGGCTGGTGTGCTTCTGGGCAATTTTTTCAACCGCAGGCAATAACACCGCCAGGTTCTCAAGGTTACTGGCATACGCGGCGATGGCATTGAACAACGCTTCACGTTGATCGCCATTGCGCTGATTGCTCATGTTGAACACATTTTTCAGCTCAGGGTGATGTGACAGCAAACGATCATAAAAATGGCGAGTCAGCTCCGGTCCAACCGCCGCAACGGCAGGCAGGGTGGATTTTACGGTGGCAATAGTTTGAGCATCTAACATCGGCGTATCCTGTTTTTTAAACATGTATTTTAAATGCATGTTATGCCTGTCGCATTGGGTTGTAAATAACCGGATAGTTAGCAAGGGGACAAAAGCGGCAACTTTTACGGCCACTGAAAGCAAAAAAAGGCGGTTCCATCGGGGGAAATACCATGAAATTCAGGGCGGGAAAAAAAGGATGAAACCCGCGTGGCGAAAGGGTGCCAATCGTTTGCGCAAAAAGAGTGTCAGGGTGCTACCTTCACTGCCCAAAACGGTTTACACTGTGTGCCTTCGCCCTCGCGGGCCATTATTACCGTTACAGAAAGTTAGCTGAGTCAGGAGATCCGGATGTTAAAGCGTGATATGAACATTGCCGATTATGATGCCGAGTTGTGGCAGGCGATGGAGCAGGAGAAAGTGCGTCAGGAAGAGCACATTGAACTGATTGCTTCAGAAAACTACACCAGCCCGCGTGTAATGCAGGCGCAAGGTTCACAGCTCACCAACAAATACGCGGAAGGGTATCCGGGCAAACGCTACTACGGCGGCTGTGAGTATGTTGATATTGTTGAGCAACTGGCTATCGACCGTGCAAAAGCGCTGTTCGGTGCTGACTTTGCTAACGTGCAGCCACACTCTGGTTCACAGGCTAACTTCGCGGTTTACACCTCACTGCTGGAGCCGGGCGACACCATTCTGGGTATGAACCTGGCACACGGCGGCCACCTGACTCACGGTTCTCCGGTAAACCTGTCTGGTAAGCTGTACAACTTCATCCCTTACGGCATTGATGAAACCGGCAAAATTAACTACGACGAACTGGCTGAGCTGGCAAAAACTCATCAGCCTAAAATGATCGTTGGCGGCTTCTCTGCATACTCAGGCAAAGTTGACTGGGCAAAAATGCGTGAAATCGCAGACAGCGTAGGCGCTTACCTGTTCGTTGATATGGCACACGTAGCGGGCCTGGTTGCGGCAGACGTTTACCCGAACCCAGTTCCACACGCACACGTTGTCACCTCTACCACCCACAAAACCCTGGCGGGTCCACGTGGCGGCCTGATCCTGGCACAAGGTGGTACTGAAGAGTTTTACAAGAAGCTGAACTCTGCGGTGTTCCCAGGCGGCCAGGGCGGCCCACTGATGCACGTGATCGCAGGTAAAGCTGTTGCCTTCAAAGAAGCGCTGGAACCTGAGTTCAAAACTTTCCAGCAGCAGGTGACTGTGAATGCGAAAGCGATGGTAGAAGTGCTGCTGGCACGTGGCTACGACATCGTTTCTGGTGGCACTGAAAACCACCTGTTCCTGATTGACCTGGTCAGCAAAGGTCTGACCGGTAAAGATGCTGATGCTGCCCTGGGCCGCGCCTACATCACCGTGAACAAGAACAGCGTTCCAAACGATCCTAAGAGCCCGTTCGTCACCTCTGGTGTGCGTATCGGTACGCCAGCCGTTACCCGTCGTGGCTTCAAAGAAGCTGACGTACGTGAACTGGCTGGCTGGATCGCTGACGTGTTGGACAACATCAATGACGAAGCGATCATCGAAAGCACCAAGCAGAAAGTACTGGCAATCTGTGCTCGTCTGCCAGTGTATGCCTGATAACTGCTGACGTTTGCCTGAATGAAAAGCCTCGCTAAGCGAGGCTTTTTTTTATGCGCCGGATATAGAGATCTTCATGAAACTCTCTGATGCTGGCTTTAATGGTTTCAGCTCCAGGAAGGTCGGTACGATTGGGTAAAGAGGCCAGAATCATGGCTAATTGTTTAGCGTCATCAATGGTAAAAAACTCACCGTTTACTTTTTCTGCAATGATATCTTTCGGGCCACCACAATCCGATGAGATGCAGTAAATTCCTCGGGACATTGCTTCAACTAATACCATGCCAAAACCTTCAAAACGGGAGGTTAATACCAGGCAGCTTATTTCATTAATCTGCTTCTCAATATAATCCCAAGGCTCTTCCTGCCATCCATGCCATGTGATGTTATTATCTATACCCCATTCTGTTGCTTTATTTTGGCATGTCACTTTGTCTTTCCCATCGCCAATAACGTCCAGAGACCATGGGATACATAATAATCGCAATGCTTCAAAAAGTGTTTTTAATCTTTTTTCTTCTTCATAGAGTATCCGACCAACATACAAAATTTTGAGTTTTTTTGGCCTTCCAATTGTGATCTCTGATGGCTTAACAAAATTATATATCAGGTCGATGTCATTTTTTCGTGCACCCAACGCGATTAACTGTGTAGCGACTTCATTACTAATGGCTAAATGACGATGGGCCATAGTCAGGTAGCCCGGTCTATATTTCAAGTTTGGTGGGCTATGCATCCATGAATACAGGGTGATATTCAGGCATGACATCTTAATTGCCCATCCTGCGATATGACACTCTCTGGTGCCTAACGCTATTAATATATCAGGTCGGTTTTTTTTAATAAATAAAGCCAGTTTTACAATGTGGAAATAACAATTCAGTTTTTGATTCTTGCTTATTTTTTTACTGTAGTAGCATTCCAGGTTGTTAATCCATGTGTTTGACGTCGGCTTTTCACCATTGTGGAAAAAGTAGAGTGAGCTATTAAATTCTGGATCTTCATTAAGGGTATTGATAAAAAAGCGGGTTACATTTTCTAAACCACCATGCCCTGATCTGACCTCTGAAAGCACCAGCACACGTTTGATATTTTTCATTTTTTATTTCACCTATGATTAGCAGAGAAATTGTACGTTTTTTTTCTCTTCTCAAAGCTAAGCCAGGTCTTGTTTTTGTCTGTTAAAGAGTTAGCGTCTTTTTATTTTAAATATTCTTTTATTTTATTTACCTTTCTGACAAAGTAGCTGCTCCATCGTCGGAGGGATAATGATACTCAAATCAGCAAGATGGCTCGGTCTGAGCTACTTCACCTACTTTTTTTGCTACGGCATTTATTTACCTTTCTGGAGTGTCTGGCTCAAGGGCAGCGGACTGGATGCGGAGAAAATTGGCCTGCTGCTCGGCTGCGGCATGGTGGCGCGGTTTGTGGGGAGCCTGCTGCTCTCCTCCCAGGTAAAAAATCCTTCACAACTGATTACTGTCCTGCGGGCACTGGCGTTGATGACCTGCCTGTTCGCCGTGGGGTATTGGATCGGTCAGCAGTGGTTATGGCTGCTGCTGGTAATGGTCGGTTTCAACCTGTTTTTCTCACCGCTGGTGCCGTTGACCGATGCATTAGCCGCGACCTGGACCCAGCAAATCGGCCTGGTGTATGGCCCGGTGCGCCTGTGGGGATCGCTGGCATTTGTCATTAGCTCAGCACTCACCGGAATGCTGGTCAGCGCGTACTCCTCGCAGGCGATTCTGGTGTTATTAAGCGCTGGGTTATTAGCGATGCTGGCGGGCATGTTGATACCGCCCGCAACCAAACCCCAGGGGGAGGAACGGCAAAGCGGTGCGGTGGGCTGGCAAGCCTGGCGTGAACTGCTACGGGAGAGTGCGGTCAGGCGCTTTATGCTTTGTGTCACCCTGATGCAGGGCGCCCATGCGGCATACTATGGCTTTAGCGCCATCTGGTGGCAGGAGCAGGGCTACTCCGCGACGGTAGTGGGCTACCTTTGGTCACTGGGCGTGGTGGCTGAGATTGTGATTTTTGCCCTGAGCCACCGGCTGTTTCGTCGTTGGACCGCACGTGACTTACTGCTCCTCTCTGCCGTCTGCGCACTGATTCGCTGGACATTACTGGGTTCAAGCAGCGCACTGCCGTTGTTGATTGTGGCGCAGATTCTCCATTGCGGAAGTTTCACCGTGTGCCATCTGGCGGCGATGCGATTTATCTCATCACGTCAGGGTGCTCAGGTTATTCGTTTGCAATCACTCTATTCGGCGCTGGCAATGGGCGGTGGGATTGCGGTGATGACCATGATTTGCGGCGTCCTGTTTACCCATCTACAAGGCCATCTGTTCTGGGTCATGGCATTGGTGGTACTGCCAGCGCTGTTTTTACGACCGCGCGTAGCCAGAATCCAGTAACTGGCGGATGTGCATTTGCTGTTCATCCGTCAGCGGCACTTGTGCCAGGATCAGCGGCGGCGAGTAGAGCGGCAGTGACGTCATATAGGGCGTCACCACCAAATCTATCTCATCGGGCGCGCCCTGTTGCTGGAAATCACCGAGATCCTGGTAGCGCAGGGTAAACGGCAGTAAAGTGATGTCGCGAATCTGCCTTTCCAGCGCCCGCTCCGCTTCCGCGTCCTCGTGCGTGAGTAACAGGACCTGCTTTTCCTGCAAGGCGTTATCCTGCATCAGCCAGGCACCAAAAATCACTGCGACCAGGCTAACTTCCTCTTCACTTAAAGTGACCTGATAGCCAGCTTCAAAGGCCTGTAATGCCACCTGGGTGGTACGCAGTAATCGGGGGTAAAGCTGTGCCACATCTAATGCCACGCTGTTATCAATGCCAATCGCAAAGTAGCTACGATCCAGTGCCTGCGCCAGGTGGGTATAGAGCTGTTGACGAAGTTCACCGCGCTGCTTAAACAGCGTTCCCGCTTCCTGCTCAAAGTGTGCTATCAGCCGGGTTACCGCCTGCCGCAGTCGCACACCGCACGGGTGTTGCAGTGAATCGGGGCCGGGAGCGTGCATCAACGCAAACAGCAGCGTGCCGAAATCGGTTTCACCCTCACCAGGTACCAGGTGGCTGCGTTTCTGCCAGTGACGTACCACATCTTCAGCGGCATTACGCTCGGGTTTTTGTGCCAGCCACTGCTGCTGCGCCGCGCTAAACAGCGGGGTGTGGCGCTGGCACAGGACAAACTTGAAATAGAGTTGCAGAAACACCTGGTCCCGCTCGTTAAATTCCCGCCCCAGCCGCAGCTCGCAATGGTGAATTAATGCCTGCAAATTGGTGTCGTCATACAGCGCTTTTTCCACTTTTAACAGCTTCAGACGCTGGCGTAATGGGGTACTAAACGCCTGGCAAACAAACTCCCGCGACAGGCGTAGCGCACGTCGTAAAGCATGGATCAGGCATATCCGGCGGTTAAGCTCAGTGCCATGAATGCGCAGGCTGCCATCCACCATCTGATGTAGCTCCAGTTGGTAAAAGCGCTGTATTTCTTCGCCCACGGCAACAATATCCTCACGCGCAACACCGGTATCAACTCTGTTGATTTGGCAGAGTTTTTCCGGGGTGAGAACGGGAGCGGGCAGAAACAACAGTAACAACAGATGGCAACGGCGCTGGGAACGGGTGAAGAGCGGTGAGGCACTCATCAAGGCGAAGTATCCAGCAGGTCGATTTGTGCTAAGAATAGCCAGGGTGCTGAAATACCGCATTAACCGTCTGGTTTTTTATGCCGGGCTTTAATCCGGGTCACATTTTTTGTTACGTTAGGCGCCTTTCTGCTTCGCTGGCGGTTCAATAACATGATGAATAAGATTTTACTGGCTCTGCTGATGTTCACTCCCGTTGCCTGGGCGCATCCGCACAGTTTCATCGATATGCAAACCGAACTGGTGAGCAAGGACAATCATTTTTCCGGATTGAAAATGACCTGGACGATGGATGAGATTACCTCGGCAGACCTGCTGTATGACGCGGGCGATGCTAAACCCGGATCGGTGGTGTGGAAGAAACTGGCGGCAGGCGTGATGGCGCGGGTGCTAGGGCAGCACTACTTCTCTGAAATCTGGCAGAATGGCCAACGGGTAAAATTCCACGATTTGCCGAGTGAATATAACCTGTCACGCCAGGGGGCGAAAGCGGTGCTGGAGTTTATCTTACCGTTGGCGGAGCCGCCTTCGTTACAAGGGGCGCAGCGCTTTCAAATCCTGACTTACGATCCCAGCTACTTTGTCGATATGTACTACGACAATGTCAAAGCACTTACGCTGCCTGCCGATCTCCAAGCGCGTTGCAGTTTTGATCTCCATACGCCAAAACCCAATGACTCGCTGAAGCAATATGCCTTATCACTGGATAAAGCAGATGCGCCACCGGAGACCATGGATCTTGGCCGCCAGTTTGCTCAGACGGTAACCCTGACATGTCATTAATTAACGTTATTCCCATCACGCGGCGCTACTGGCCGGTGACGCTGTTCCTGCTGCTGTTACTGCTCTCGGGTATTGCGCTGTGGTATTTCTGGACGCCCCTGCTGATGCAGACCATTGTCTGGCAGGCACAGCTTAACCGCGAAATGACGCAACTGCTCCAGCGCGTTGCAGAACATCCGCATCAGGCGGGCGTTACGCTGATGCTGTTTAGCCTGGTGTATGGGGTCTTACATGCGATGGGGCCAGGGCATGGCAAAGTGGTCATCTCCACTTTTCTTGCGACGCATCCCGCACGGCTAAAAACCAGCCTGAAGTTAACACTGCTTGCTGCGCTGGTGCAGGGTGGCGTTGCCATTGTGCTGGTGACCGTGATGTTGGTGCTGCTGAAAACGTCTTCCCGCCAGCTACATCTGAGTAGCTACTGGTTAGAGAAGGGCAGCTATTTGCTGATCGCGGCGCTGGGGGTATGGGTTTCAGTGCGTGCGTTACGTAGCTTAAAAACGTTGCTCCAGCCGCCGCCAAAACTCACCATCCATAGCCTGCGTCCGGTGCATCAGCATGATGCAAACTGCGGTTGCGGCCACGCTCACTTACCGAGTGCTGAACAAATTGCGCAGGCGGTCAGCTGGAAGACCCAACTGTTGCTGGTGTTCTCCATGGGACTGCGTCCCTGTTCCGGTGCCATCATGATGCTGCTGTTCGCCAAAGTGATTGGCGTTTACTGGTGGGGCGTGGCGTCAGCGGCGATTATGGCGCTGGGAACGGCGGTGACGGTGTCTGCGGTTGGGTTGCTGGTCCATCGCTCGCGGGCTTTAGCGCAACGTCTCGGGCAGCGTAGTGAAGGGCAGGGCGCAAAATGGCTACTGCCGCTGTCCGGATTACTCGGTGGCATTATTCTGCTGGTGGCGGCATTTATTCTGTGGCAAAGCGCCACGCCGGGAATCGGTGGCGGGATCAGTCCGCTGGGCATTTAAGCGGTTAACGGCACAAAAAAAAGCCCGCCTGCTCATGACGAGCGGGCGGGCTTTTTCATTCCTGAGGAGATTAACGCTTCAGCGCATCGCTCAGTTCATCACGCATAGAGGCCAGCATAGCTTTAACCACACGTGGGTTACCGGCAACGATGTTACCAGACATCATGTAGCTGTGACCGCCAGTGAAATCAGTCACCAGGCCGCCAGCTTCACGCACCAGCAGATCGCCTGCGGCGAAGTCCCACGGCTTCAGGCCAATTTCGAAGTAGCCATCGACGCGGCCAGCGGCTACATACGCCAGATCCAGCGCGGCAGAACCGGTGCGACGGAAATCAGCACACTCAGTGAACAGTTTGCCAACCACATTGATGTAGCTGGTGGCGTGCTGTTTCAGTTTGAACGGGAAACCGGTAGCGATGATGGTGCCATCGAGATCGCGAGCAACGCTGCCACGCAGACGGAAACCATTGAGCTGTGCGCCCTGACCACGTACGGCAGTGAACAGTTCGTTGCGCATTGGGTCATAAACCACAGCCACTTCGGTGCGGCCCTTGATGCGGACAGCAATAGAAACAGAGAAGTGTGGCAGGCGTTTAATAAAGTTGGTGGTGCCATCCAGTGGATCGATTACCCATTGAATATCCTGATCTTCACCTGACAGGTCGCCGCTCTCTTCCGTTACAATCGAGTGTTTTGGATAAGATTTACGGATCACTTCAATGATCAGACGTTCTGCGTCACGGTCAACATTCGTTACGAAGTCGTTGCTGCCTTTCTGGCTGGCTTCGACAGCGTCCGGGGTTTCATAATTCTTGGCAATTAAATTTCCGGCCTTGCGCGCTGCGCGCACGGCGATGTTGAGCATCGGATGCATCGGTATCTCTCACTGGATGTTAAAGAACGGGGGAAACAAACGGCGCGGAGTATAACAGCGCGTTCGGTAAATGTCCTGCTTTTATGTTAGCATCGCGCCACAAATTTCTGACAACAACTCCTCACTATGCTGCAAAACATTCGAATCGTGCTGGTGGAAACCTCTCACACCGGCAACATGGGCTCCGTCGCCCGTGCTATGAAAACCATGGGCTTAACTAACCTTTACCTTGTGAATCCGTTGGTTAAACCAGACTCCCAGGCCATCTCTCTCGCGGCAGGTGCCAGCGATGTGATTGGTGAAGCCAAAATTGTTGATACGCTGGATGAAGCCATTGCAGGTTGTGCATTGGTGGTTGGCACCAGTGCTCGCTCTCGTACACTGCCGTGGCCGATGCTGGATGGCCGCGAATGTGGTGTGAAAAGCGTAGAGGAGGCTGCACAGGCTCCGGTTGCTCTGGTATTTGGTCGTGAGCGCGTCGGTCTGACCAATGACGAACTGCAAAAATGTCATTACCACGTCGCCATTCAGGCTAACCCGGACTACAGCTCGCTGAACCTGGCGATGGCCGTACAGGTGATTGCCTACGAAGTGCGTATGGCATGGTTGCAGTCGCAGGAGCAGGGCGAGAAGAAGCCCGCCTTTGACGAAACCCCTTATCCATTGGTGGACGATCTGGAGCGCTTCTACCAGCATATGGAACAGATGATGTTAAAAAGTGGTTTCATTCGTGAAGGAACTCCAAGCCAGGTCATGAGCAAACTGCGCCGTTTATTCACCCGTTCGCGCCCGGAAAGAGACGAGCTGAACATCCTGCGCGGCATGTTATCGTCGTTTGAAAAGCGTAAAGGCAGCGATAAAGAGTAGGAAATCAGAGGGTTAATACCTGAGTAAACCGCTCGGTTAAATACTTGAGTAAATTAGTCAGATAAATAGTTGACCAAATTACTCAGGAATGACAAACTGCAGCCATCTGTTTACAAATGAAACCCTCCGATAACCGGACGCTGACCGAGGCCGTATGCTATGAGACTGACATCCAAAGGACGTTATGCTGTAACCGCTATGCTTGATGTTGCACTTCACTCGCACGAGGGACCGGTGCCGTTAGCAGATATCTCTGAGCGTCAGGGCATTTCGTTATCTTATCTGGAGCAGTTATTCTCACGTTTACGTAAACACGAGCTGGTTGCCAGCGTACGTGGTCCAGGCGGTGGTTACCTGCTGGGTAAAGACTCTGCCGCCATCGCGGTGGGTGAAGTGATCACCGCTGTCGATGAATCAGTTGATGCCACCAAATGCCAGGGCAAAGAAGGCTGCCAGGGCGGCGAGCGCTGCCTGACTCACGTGCTGTGGCGTGACCTGAGCGTGCGTATCAGCGAATTCCTGAACAACATCACGTTGGCTGAACTGGTGAATAACCAGGAGATCCTGGATGTGGCCGATCGTCAGAATATGAATGACAACCGTCGTTTCCAGAACAATCGCGTTCACGAAATCAACGTCAATCTGCGCGCCTCTTAATCACCTCTTGCTTTGCGGCCTTTCCTGCTAAATACGGGAAAGGCCGAATCATGCTATAAAGACGTATGCATTCAGATACGGAGCTTTAGCGCAATGAAATTACCGATTTACCTGGATTACGCCGCCACCACGCCGGCCGATCCGCGTGTGGCCAGCAAAATGATGCAGTTTCTCACGCTGGATGGCACCTTCGGTAATCCAGCTTCGCGCGGGCACCGTTTTGGCTGGCAAGCAGAAGAGGCGGTTGACGTTGCGCGTAACCAAATCGCTGAGTTGCTCAATGCCGACCCCCGCGAAATCGTCTTTACTTCCGGTGCCACCGAATCTGACAACCTTGCCATTAAAGGTGCCGCACATTTTCACCGCGCTCGCGGTAATCACATCATCACCAGCCAGATCGAACACAAAGCGGTACTCGATAGCTGCCAGCAGCTCGAACGTGAAGGGTTTGACGTCACCTATTTAGCACCAGAGGCGGACGGCACGATTTCAACTGCCGCAGTCGAAGCGGCATTACGCGCCGATACCATTCTGGTTTCCCTGATGCACGTTAACAACGAAACCGGCGTGATCCACGATATTGTGGCGACCGGGGAACTGTGTCGTGCGCGCGCAATCTTATTCCATGTTGATGCGACGCAGAGTGTCGGTAAGTTGCCGGTCGACCTCGGCGTTTTGCCGGTTGATCTGATGTCGTTCTCCGCCCATAAAATCTATGGACCGAAAGGGATCGGCGGGCTGTTCGTACGCCGTAATCCGAAAGTGTCTCTTGAGGCGCAGATCCACGGTGGCGGCCATGAACGCGGTATGCGTTCCGGCACGCTGGCCGTGCATCAGATTGTTGGCATGGGCGAAGCCTTTCAGATTGCCCGTGAAGAGCAAAGCGCTGAAATGGCAAGGCTGGCACAGCTACGCTCGCGCCTGTGGCAGGGATTAAGCCAACTGAAAGGCGTCTCTCTCAACGGGAATTTTGAACAGAGCGCGGCCAACATCCTCAATGTCAGTTTTGCCGATGTTGACGGCGAATCACTGATCATGATGCTGAAAGACCTGGCACTGTCGAGCGGGTCGGCCTGTACATCCGCCAGCCTTGAGCCTTCCTATGTCCTGCGGGCGATGGGCGTCAGTGATGCACTGGCTTACAGTGCGTTGCGTTTCTCTTTGGGGCGTTTTACCACCGAAGAGCAAATTGATTATGCCGTAGCCCTGGTACAAAAATCGGTCACTCGCTTACGTGAGCTGAACCGCGCGCAATAACCCGATTTGGCTGGAAAAAACCATAAAATCTACGGAGCCACGCGATGACAACTGAATCAATGAACATCACCCTCAGCACCCAGCCTGCCGATGCGCGCTGGGGCGAAAAAGCCCTACTGAGCAGCAATGAAACAGGTTTCACGCTGCATTTAACCGACAATGACGCCAACGGTCGCATTCAGCGCGCTGCGCGTAAACTGGATGGGCAAGGGATCCGTCATGTCACCCTGAGCGGTGAAGGCTGGGACCTGGAGAAGTGCTGGGCCTTCTGGCAGGGCTATCGCTCACCAAAGGGCAAGCGTCAGGTTAACTGGCCGACCCTGAACGACGCCGATCAAGCCGAATTTGACCGCCGCTGGCAGGCGATTAACTGGGTGCGTGACACCATCAATCAGCCTTCTGATGTGCTCGGTCCGGAAGAGCTGGCGCACAGCGCCATTGACCTGATCACCGCTGTTGGCGGCGAGAACGCGAGCTATCGCATCACGAAAGGCGAAGATCTGCGTGAACAAGGCTACCTGGGTATCCATACCGTTGGGCGCGGTTCAAGCCGTCCGCCAGTGTTCCTGGCGCTGGACTTCAACCCTACTGGCGATGAAAATGCGCCGGTTTATGCTTGTCTGGTGGGTAAAGGCATCACCTTTGATACCGGCGGTTACAGCCTGAAGCAGAGCAGCTTTATGGATTCCATGAAGTCTGACATGGGCGGTGCTGCGACGGTGACTGGCGCACTGGCCCTAGCGATCTCGCGTGGCCTGGACCGTCGAGTGAAACTCTACCTGTGCTGTGCCGATAACATGGTGAGCGGTAACGCCTTCAAACTGGGCGATATCATCCATTATCGTAACGGTAAGTCGGTAGAAGTGATGAACACCGATGCAGAAGGTCGCCTGGTACTGGCAGATGCGTTAATTGACGCCAGCGAGCAGAACCCAACGCTGCTGATCGACGCTGCTACATTGACCGGCGCGGCGAAAACAGCCCTCGGCAATGATTATCACGCCCTGTTTACCTTCGATGACGTGTTAGCACAGTCGTTGCTGGGCAGCGCGACCAGTGAGAACGAGCCTTTCTGGCGTCTGCCACTGGCAGAATTCCATCGCAGCCATCTGCCTTCCAACTTTGCCGATCTCAACAACATCGCCAGCCCGGCACACAGTGCAGGGGCCAGCACCGCTGCGGCATTCCTCTCGCACTTCGTCAGCAAATACCAACAGGGCTGGCTGCACATTGACTGTTCTGCGACCTACCGTAAAGGTGCGGTGGATCAGTGGTCTGCGGGTGCTACCGGTCTGGGCGTGCGTACGCTGGCTAACCTGTTGTTGAAATAAGGCTAAGCGGAACCGAGCATGAGTAATCGTCTGGAAGAAGTATTAGCGCTAGCGGCCACGGAACCGGCACACCGCCCGGAGTTTTTCCAGCTGCTGCTGGAATCAGATGCCTGGGTGCCGGGTGAATCCACCAGCCTGACGCTGGATGCCGCCACCCCGGTGGATCTGCAGCACTGGGAAAAAGAGGATGGTAGCAGTGTGATTCCCTTCTTCTCTTCGCTGGAAGCAATGGGTGAAGCCATCAGCCAGGAGCAGGGTTATCTGCGCCTGCCGGTGCGCACCTTGTTTGAGATGACGCAGGGCCAGGCCCTGTTTCTAAACCCTAAGTTGCCGGTCGGGAAAGAGTTTTCGCCGGGAGAAATTGCACACCTGCTAGGAGAAGAGGGCAGCGCCCTGAGCCAGCAAACCGTGCTGGAAGGCGGGCAGGCGCTGTTGTTGTCTGAGGTGGCCGAACCGCCAGCACAGATGATCGATTCGTTGACGCAGTTGTTCAGTAAATACAAGCAGGTGCGTCGTGCTTTTGTTGCCAGTATTCGTGAAAGCGCCGATCAGCCCGCCAACCTGCTGATTGGCATTGAAGCGGATAGCGATATCGATGCGATTATTCAGGCGGCAGGCAGCGTCGCTACGGATACGCTGGCAGAAGATGAACCGATTGATTTGTGCGAGATACGTCTGGACGATAAGGGCGTGAGCCACTTCTTTACTGCCCACCTCACGCCGTTCTATGAGCGTCGCTGGGGCAGTTTCATGCGCGACTTTAAAGGCAGCCAGCGCATTATCTGATTGCGGTGCGGCGTTGGCCGCACCTGCTTTAATCAGGGAGCAATCGGTAAATCTTTGCGGCTACCCCACTCGCCCCAGGAGCCGTCATACAGGCTCACCTGGCGCGCACCCAGCGCGGTCAGCGCCAGAATCACTACCACGGCGGTCACACCGGAACCGCAACTCGCCACGACCGGTTGCGTAATATCAACACCGGCATCGCTAAACAGTTGGTGCAGTTCCCCATCGGCTTTCAGTTGGCCGTTCTCCACCAGGCTATTCCACGGCACGTTAAAACTGTTGGGAATATGGCCACGCAGCAGCCCCGGACGCGGTTCATCAACCTCGGCATTAAACCGGTTAGCCGCGCGGGCATCAATAATCTGCGCACCGCCTTCATGGCTAATCAGCAGCACATCATTCAGGCTCTTGATAGGGCTGATTTCTGGCTGGCTCGCCTCAAACTCCGCTTGCTCAAGCGCCACCGGACCGGTAGCCAGTGGCATACTCGCTGCCTTCCACGCGGCGAGCCCGCCCGCCAAAATTGACACCTGATCAACACCGAAATAGCGCAGCATCCACCAGGCGCGCGGTGCCGAGAACAGATTGCCTTCGTCGTAGACCACCAGATGTTTTTCGCTGCTGACGCCCAGTTCACGCATCGCCACGGCGAAACGCTCCGGACGCGGCATCATATGTGGGTAGGGGGAGTTGTGGTCGGAAAGGGCTTCAATATCAAAGAAAGGTGCATCGGCCAGATGCGCTGCCAGATACTCCGCCTGAATATCCCGCACTTTCTCCTGCCCTGGCGGCAGCATTCGGGCATCAAGGATCTGCAAATTTTCATCTGCGGCGTGTTCTTGTAACCATTCGACAGAGACAAACAGGGGCGTGGTCATGACAACCTCTTGATCAGATATATTTCCCCCAGTCTCCAGAATTGGAACGCGCATCTCAAGGGAATCATTGCTTAAATGCCGTAGTTGATGTGAAATTAAGCAGTTTTCACAATCACACTTCATGTATTGGGTGGCTTTAAAGCCAGGGAGAAACCATGAACATGCCACATAGAAAGTGGTGGTCCGGCATGCTGCTGGGCTGCACGCTATTCGGCGCTGCGCCAGCGCTACTACAATCAGCCTCTGCTGCTACAGCGCCTGCGGTTAGCGTGAATAAGCCGCTGACCATTATCGATCTCTCTGAATTACAGCTGGATGGAGCGGCAGCACTGGTCCTGACATTCAGCACACCGTTGGATGCACAGCAGGATTTCAGTCGTTACGTTCAGCTCACCGATGATGAACGAGGCAAAGTCGATGGCGGCTGGGAGCTTTCCAGCAACGGCAAAACTCTGCGTTTTCGTCATCCCGATCCGGCACGCAAATTTACCGTGCAGGTTGAAGCTGGATTAAAAGCCGCTGATGGCAACCTGCTGGCACAGCGCTTCAGCCAGAAAATTGAGACCCGGGATATTCAGCCCATGGTGGGCTTTGCCAGCCGTGGCTCGCTCTTGCCGCTGCGCCTGACGCAGGGGCTGCCGGTGTTGGCTTTGAATGTACCAAATGTCGATGTCGATTTCTTCCGCGTGCGCGGTGCTGCTCTGGCCGATTTCCTTGCGCAGTGGGGCTACAGCAACAACCTCTCGACCTGGGCCTCACAAGGTTTGCTGAAAAATGCTGATCTGGTTTACAGCGGCCGCTTTGATCTCAACCCGGCGCGCAATACGCGTGAGAAGCTGCAACTGCCATTGACAGATATCGCGGCGTTGAAACAGCCGGGGGTTTACCTCGCGGTAATGAAACAGGCGGGAACCTACAATTACAGCCTGCCTGCCACACTGTTCACCCTGAGCGACATCGGCCTGTCGCTGCATAACTTCCCCACCCAGCTTGAACTGTTTAGCCAAAGCCTCGCCAGCGGTGCGCCGCTGCAAGGGGTCAATATCCAGTTACTGGATGCCAAAGGGCAGCAGTTAGAGAGCGGAAGCACGGGCAGTAATGGCCATCTGCGCTTAGCACAGCAAGCGAAAGGCAAGCTGCTGCTGGCAACACAAGGCGATCAAACCTCACTGATTGATCTCAGCCGGCCAGCGCTGGATCTGGCAGAATTTGCCGTCACCGGCCCGCAGGGTTTTGATAAGCAGTTATTTATGTTTGGCCCACGCGATCTTTATCGCCCGGGTGAAACCGTCATCGTTAATGCCTTATTGCGTGACGCCGATGGCAAACCCTTGCCCGCTCAGCCGGTAAAAGCCGAAATTGTCCAGCCTAACGGCGAGGTCTATCGCACCTTTGTCTGGCAGCCCGATCAGGATCTCTATCAACAGCGCTTTGTGTTGCCAGAAGCGGCGATGACCGGTGACTGGAATCTGCGGGTGAATACCGGCGACAACCTGCCAAGGCTGTGGACTTTCCACGTTGAAGATTTCTTGCCAGAGCGTATGGCACTGACGTTAAAAAGCAGTGAGGTGCCGTTAGAGCCGAAAGAGGATGTGGATTTTGCGGTGAGCGGCCGTTATCTCTACGGTGCGCCAGCCGCCGGTAACAGCCTACAGGGGTTACTGTTCTTGCGTCCGGCGCGTGAAGCGGTGGCGAACTTGCCTGGCTACCAGTTTGGCGATATCAACGAGCAGGGGCTGAAACGTACGCTGGATGAAGTCGACACCAAACTTGATGCGCAGGGCAACGCACAGCTCGCAGTGGAGAGCCAGTGGGGGGATGTGCATTCACCGCTGAATCTTACGTTACAGGCCAGCCTGCTGGAAACGGGAGGGCGTCCGGTAACGCGCCGCGTGACTCAGGCTATCTGGCCTGCCACGGCACTGCCCGGTATTCGCCCCTTGTTCGACAGTGCGGCCATCTATGATTACCGCAGCGACAGCTACCACGATGAACCGACGGTCCCGGAGAACAGCCTTGCGGAGTTCGATGTGGTTTACGCCAATAGTCAGGGAGAAAAACTGGCCGCAACGGATCTGCAAGTGCGGTTAATTCATGAACGCCGTGACTACTACTGGAGCTTCTCGGACAGCGAAGGCTGGCAGTCACGCTTTGACCAAAAAGACCTGACCGAAGATGAGCAGAAGATTACCATCCCGGCGGGCGGCAGCACCAAAGTCAGCTTCCCGGTGGAGTGGGGCAGCTACCGTCTTGAGGTACAGTCAGGGGAGAAGATCGTCAGCAGCGTGCGTTTCTCCGCAGGCTACAGCTGGCAGGATAACACCAACGGTACTGGCGCATTACGCCCGGACCAGGTCAAGCTGAAACTGGACAAAGCTAACTACCAACCGGGCGACACGGCTCAGGTGCAGATTGAAGCCCCGACGGCGGGCAAAGGCTACCTGATGGTGGAGTCCAGTAGCGGAACGCTTTGGTATCAGCCCATTACGCTGCCCGCTGGCGGCAGCACCATCGCGGTGCCGATCGACAGCAGCTGGCACCGTCACGATCTCTACCTGAGTGCGATTGTGATCCGTGAAGGGGATAAAACCAGTGGTATGACGCCAAAACGTGCCGTTGGGCTGTTACATCTTCCGATGAGCAGCGAAGCCCGCAGGCTGACACTGGCGCTGGACGCACCGGAAAAAATCCGTCCCGAACAGACCGTGAAAATCAAGGTTAAGGCCAGCCGCAGTGGTGGCACATTGCCACAGCATATCAACGTGCTGCTCTCTGCCGTTGACAGCGGCGTGCTCAATATCACGGAGTATAAAACCCCAGATCCGTGGGAAGCCTTTTTTGGGCGTAAACGTTACAACGCCGATCAGTATGACGTTTACGGACAGCTGATTGAGGGCGGTGGGCGTCTGGCCGCGCTGCGTTTCGGCGGTGATGGCGATGCAGATGCAATCACGCGCGGCGGTAAAGCCCCGGTCACGCATGCCCGCATTGTGGCGCAACAGCTACAGTCGGTTAGCCTCGATGCCAACGGCGAAGGCACGCTGGAATTACCGGTTCCAGCCTTTAACGGTGAACTCCGCCTGATGGCGCAGGCATGGAGTGACGATACCTTTGGCGTGGCCGAGCGCAAAATGGTGGTTGCCGCACCGCTGGTCAGTGAACTGGCGACCCCACGCTTCCTCGCCGCAGGCGATAGCGCAACCCTGGCGCTGGATCTCTCCAACCTGACCGACCTGCCACAAACGCTGAAAGTGGAGGTTAACGCCAGCGGATTAATCGCACTGACGGGTGCCGCCAGCCAGAGTGTGACGTTGGCAAAAGGGGCGCGTACCACTTTGCAAATCCCGGTTAAAGCACAAAACGGTTTTGGTGAGGGTGAGGTACAGGTAAGTGTCAGTGGCCTTAATCTGCCGGGTGAAAAAGTGAATCCCAGCAAGCAGAGTTGGAAAATCGGGGTGCGCCCAGCCTGGCCTGCACAGACGTTGAGCTTTGACGCGGTGATTGACGCCAATAAGCCTTGGTCGGTGCCAGCCGCGGCATTTAACGGCCTGGAAACCACCAGCCTGACGGGCAAGCTGGCGCTAAGCAACCGGCCACCGCTGAACATCGCCAGCTATATCAAAGCGCTGTATGCCTATCCTTACGGCTGTCTGGAACAGACCGCCAGCGGGATCTGGCCGTCGGTCTTTACCGATCATGCACAGCTAAGCGCGATGGGGATTAAAAGCGGCAGCGATGCGTCTCGTCGGGCGGCGGTTGATACCGGGATTGCGCGCCTTGCCGGTATGCAGCGTAGTAACGGGAGCTTTGGCCTGTGGAGTAATGAAAGTGAGGAAGAGTTCTGGTTGACGCCATACGTCACCGACTTCCTGCTGAGTGCCAGCCAGGCGGGTTACAGTATCCCGGATGGGGTGATCAGTCAGGCCGACAGCCGTATGCTGCGCTACTTGCAGGAGCCCACACAGATTGATACGCAGAATGGCGACAATGCCGATGCTTATCGTTTCAGTGTGCAGGCCTACGCCGGTTTAGTGCTGGCTCGCCAGCAGCAGGCTCCGCTAGGTGCTCTCCGTGTGCTGTATGACAAACGCGACAAGGCGAAATCCGGTCTGGCGCTGATGCAGCTGGGCGTGGCGCTCAAGCTAATGGGCGACGAACCGCGAGCGCAAGCCGCGTTGGCGCAGGGAGCTAGCTTCGAACGTCCTGAAAACCTGTGGCTGGGTGACTATGGCAGCCCGGTGCGCGACCAGGCTTTAATGATCGCGCTGCTGGCGGAAAACCATTTGCTGCCAGACGTGCAAAATCAGCTGCTGTTTAGCCTCAGCAAACAGCTGCATGGCAAACAGTGGTTCTCCACTCAGGAGAACAATGCGCTGTTCCTCGCTGCCCGGACGTTACAAACCGGCAGTGGCGAAGCCTGGCAGGCAACGCTGGCGGGGCGCGAACAGCCCATTAGCGCGGAGGCGGTAGCATCGGTTGGGCTCAATGGGGATCGCCTGTTACAGGGGATCAGTGTGGCGAGTCAGGGGCAGAAACCGCTGTATGGCGATCTCACCGTGGTGGGCTATCCGAATACGCCTCCGCCAGCACAAAGTCAGGTATTGAAAATCAGCCGTGAGATGTTCGATCTCAAAGGTAAACCGGTCAATTTTGCCGATCTAAAAAGCGGTGAACTGGTGGTGGTACGCCTGAAAGTGTCGGCGGATCGTCGAGTGGCGGATGCGCTGGTGGTGGATATGCTGCCTGCGGGACTGGAGCTGGAAAACCAGAACCTGTCTGACAGCAGCGCCAGCCTGGGTGACAGTGCGGATGCCTTGCAGGAGAGCCTTGGGGATATGCAACAGGTCGACATCAAGCATCTTGAATTCCGCGACGATCGATTTGTGGCGGCCCTGGTGGTGGATGAGTATCGTCCTGCTACGCTGCTTTACCTGGCGCGTGCAGTGACACCGGGCACCTATCACGTACCGCCTCCGCAGGTAGAGTCGATGTATGCGCCAGAGTGGCGTGCGACTGGGACAACACCGGAGTGGCTGCATGTACGTTAATACGACTTCGCAGTTGTGAGGTCGGTAAACACGCGCTGGCGGTGGCGTTATGCGCTACTGCTGGCACCGCTTACGCTCTGTCTGGTGATGGTGCTGCTCGATTGGCTGTTTCCACTGCCGCTCCAGCAGGTACAGCCTGCACGGGTAGTGGTGGCCGAAGATGGCTCCCCGCTGTGGCGCTTTGCCGATGAGCACGGCGTCTGGCACTATCCGGTAACGCCCGAGGAGGTGGCACCTGCTTACCTCCAGGCGCTGCTGACCTATGAAGACCGCTGGTTCTGGCAGCATCCCGGCATCAACCCGTTTTCGATTGCGCGTGCTGCATGGCAAGATCTCAGCCACGATCAGGTGATCTCCGGTGGCAGCACGTTAACCATGCAGGTGGCACGCCTGATCGATCCGCAACCACGAACGCTGCAAGGCAAAGCGGTACAGGCGTGGCGAGCGTTGCAACTGGAGTGGCACCTGTCTAAGCGCGATATTCTGACGCTCTACCTCAACCGCGCCCCTTTTGGCGGTACGGTAGAGGGCGTCGGGGCGGCGAGCTGGAGCTGGCTGGGTAAGCCGCCGTCACAGCTCACCAAAGGTGAAGCCGCTTTACTTGCCGTGTTGCCGCAGGCGCCGAGCCGTTTACGGCCCGATCGTTGGCCTGAACGTGCGCAGGCAGCCCGAGACAAAGTGCTGGACCGGCTGGCGCAATATCACGTCTGGTCCGCGCAGGAAGTCGCCGAAGTGCGGCAGGAACCGGTCTGGCTGCCGCCACGTCAAATACCGCAAATGGCACCTTTGTTAGCCCGTCGTCTGTTGACGCAGTCTCCTGACAACAAAATCGTCTCGACTATTGATCCCGAGCTTCAGCGCCAGCTAGAAGGCCTGGCCAGCAATCTTAAACCCCAACTTCCGCCACGCACTTCACTGGCGATTCTGGTGGTTGATCACACCACCATGAAAGTGCGTGGCTATGTCGGATCAGTGGATTTCAACGATCAAAGCCGCTTCGGCCAGGTGGATATGATCGCCAGCGTCCGGTCTCCTGGCTCAGTGTTGAAACCTTTTGTTTATGGCATGGCGCTGGATGACGGGCTGATCCATGCGGAATCACTGCTGCAAGATGTGCCGCGCCGCTTTGGTGACTATCGCCCCGGTAACTTCGACACGGGATTCCACGGCCCGGTGAGTGCCAGCGATGCCTTAGTGCGGTCGCTTAACCTGCCTGCGGTACAGGTGCTGGAGGCGGTAGGGCCAAAAAATGTCACGGCGCGCTTGCGTAATGTCGGATTAAACCTGCGTTTCCCGGCGGGCGCTGAGCCTAATCTGTCATTAATTCTTGGGGGCACCGGCGCGCGGATGGATGAGCTGCTGGCCGCCTATAGCGCCTTTGCACGCAACGGTAACGCAGCGCAGTTACGCTGGTTGAGCAATCAGCCATTCGTCGAGCGGCGTCTACTTTCGCCCGGCGCGGCATGGGTAGTGCGCCGTATTCTGGCAGGAGAAGCACAGCCGCCAGCCAGTGGCGAACTGCCGCGCGTCGTGCCGCTGGCGTGGAAAACCGGCACCAGCTACGGCTATCGTGATGCCTGGGCCATGGGGATCAACCCACGTTGGCTGATCGGGATTTGGGTCGGCAGACCGGACGCGACACCCGTCGCGGGGCAATACGGATTTGCCTCGGCGGTGCCGGTTCTCAATCAGGTGAACAGTATCTTAATGCCGCGTCTTGGCAACAATCCGCCCCAGGACCCGCGTCCGGCTTCCGTGACCACTTCGGCGATTTGCTGGCCGGGCGGTCAGCCCCTGCCTGCGGGGGATGATAACTGTCGCCAGCGGCGGTTTGGCTGGGTCATCAATCACACCATTCCCCCGACGCTGCTGGCAGCAGGGCAGGAGAGCCTGACCGGCTTACACCTGCGTTACTGGCAGAATGCGCAGGGCTTGCGGGTGGCAGCGGACTGTCCAGGCGCACTGGCGCAGGAGAAATTACTCTGGCCATTGCCGCTGGAGCCCTGGCTCCCAACGGCTGAACAACGTGCACAGCGTTTGCCTGCGATAGATGAGCAGTGCCCGCCGTTGCAGCAGGGCAATATGCTGCCACTGATTCTGACCGGTTTGATTAACGGCCAGCGCGTGCAACCGCTGCCGGGGCAAAGTAGCCTGACGGTAACGGTCAGCGCGCAAGGTGGGCAAGGCAGCCAGCGCTGGTGGTTCCTTAATGGTGAACCGCTGGAGGGCGAAAATCTGAAAAGTACCCAACAGTTGACGCTGGATAAGCCCGGTGATTATCAACTGGTGGTGATGGATGAGGCCGGGCAACTGGCGTCTGTCAGCTTTACGCGAGGTTAACAACGAGTAACGTACAGGTTAACAACTGTGCGTTTATCGTGAATGTGCCCCGGTTTTTCACTAAATTATGGCTCGGCCGATAGGCAAGGGCAGGATCAGCCCCTATAATCGGCGCCGTTTCCAGACCGGTGCGTACCGGTCTTCACTGGAAGTTCCAACAGAGGTTATCATGGCAATCGAACGTACTTTTTCTATCATCAAGCCAAACGCAGTTGCTAAAAACGTAATTGGCGCAATCTACAACCGTTTTGAAAGCGCTGGCTTCAAAATCGTTGCAGCTAAAATGGTTCACCTGACCAAAGAGCAGGCTGAAGGCTTCTATGCTGAGCACAAAGGTCGTCCATTCTTCGACGGTCTGGTTGAGTTCATGACTTCAGGTCCAGTTGTGGTTTCTGCTCTGGAAGGCGAAAACGCCGTTCAGCGTCACCGTGACCTGATGGGCGCAACCAACCCAGACAACGCTCTGGCTGGTACTCTGCGTGCTGACTACGCTGACAGCTTCACCGAAAACGCAACTCACGGTTCAGATTCTACTGAGTCTGCTGCACGTGAAATCGCGTACTTCTTCGCTGAGAACGAAATCTGCCCACGCACTCGCTAAGCGAGCTGCCCGGAGCGTCGCACTAACAAATTTTTGTTAAGGCATGCGCTTCACCCGGTAGATGTTGTACAATGCTGCGCCCTTGTTGGGGTCTCTCAACAAGGGCGCACTTTTTTCTACTATCCTAAACCAGAGCCATAACGTGTAATAACGAGGCCAGAGAACATTATGTCCGAACAGATTGTGACGTCATCGTCCACTTCACCCGTTGTTGTTTCCCCAAAAAAAGAGAAGATTAACCTGCTGGATCTGAGCCGTCAGCAGATGCGCGAGTTCTTTGTTTCGCTGGGCGAAAAGCCTTTCCGCGCCGATCAGGTCATGAAGTGGATTTACCACTACTGCTGCGATGATTTCGAGCAGATGACGGATATCAACAAAGTACTGCGCAATAAACTGATTGAGCTGACCGAAATCCGCGCCCCGGAAGTCGCCGAAGAGATGCGCTCTTCTGATGGCACCATCAAGTGGGCGATTCGTGTTGGCGATCAGCTGGTGGAAACGGTGTACATCCCAGAGAAAGATCGCGCCACACTGTGTGTCTCTTCCCAGGTGGGCTGCGCGCTGGAGTGTAAATTCTGTTCGACTGCACAGCAGGGCTTTAACCGTAACCTGCGTGTTTCCGAGATTATTGGTCAGGTATGGCGTGCGGCGAAAATTGTCGGTGCGCAGAAAGTGACCGGCCAGCGTCCTATCACCAACGTGGTGATGATGGGCATGGGTGAGCCACTGCTTAACCTGAACAACGTCGTGCCAGCGATGGAAATCATGCTGGATGACTTCGGTTTTGGTCTGTCTAAACGCCGCGTAACGCTGTCTACCTCTGGTGTGGTCCCGGCGTTGGATAAACTGGGTGATATGATTGATGTGGCGCTGGCCATCTCATTACATGCCCCGAACGATGCCCTGCGTGATGACATTGTACCGATCAACAAAAAGTACAACATCGAGACATTCCTGGCGGCGGTGAAACGCTACATCTCTAAGTCCAACGCCAACCAGGGCCGTGTGACCATTGAGTATGTAATGCTGGATCACGTCAATGACAGCACCGATGACGCGCATCAGTTAGCGGAGCTGTTGAAAGACACGCCATGCAAAATCAACCTGATCCCGTGGAACCCGTTCCCTGGCGCGCCGTATGGCCGTAGCTCTAACAGCCGCATCGACCGCTTCTGCAAAGTGTTGATGGATTATGGATTTACGACTATCGTCCGTAAGACGCGTGGTGATGATATTGACGCCGCTTGTGGTCAGTTAGCCGGTGACGTTATTGACCGTACCAAGCGCACCATGAAGAAAAGAATGGCGGGTGAAGCGATCGCTGTGAAGGCGCTCTGAAACCCAGCATAACGGCGTTTCTTCCCTAAAGATGACATGGCAGGCTGCGGCCTGACCATGTGAATCATCAGGGAGATGCGCCAGTGAAACGGTATTTAGCTTTTTGGTTGGGCCTGTTTGTTGTAAGTGGGTGTGTCACGCAGCCCGAGTTATCCGGTGCCGCAGACATCCGTTTACAGCTTGCTTTGCACTATCTTGCCAGTGGTGATGAAACCGCTGCGGCACGCCAGTTACAACGTGCCGTGCAGGCCGCACCCAGTGATTACCGGGTGCACCTGGCGCAGGCGCGTCTGCTGCAACAGCAGCAGCGTCATCTGGCGGCAACCAGGGCGTATCAACAGGCGCAGCGGCTGGCATCGAATAATGGCTATGTCGCTAACAATTACGGTGCGTTTCTCTGCGCTTTAGGGCAGTATGATGAAGCGCATCAACAGTTTAAACGGGCAGCCAGCGCACCGGAATCCGATGCCCGTAGTGACGCGCTGGCACAATCAGGTTACTGTTATTTGCAGGCGAAGAATTTTACTGCCGCAAGTGTTGCTTTATTAAAGGCGTTGGATGCAGATGGCAGCCAGGCCACGCGTTTGCTGGAAGAAGCGCGGGAGCAGTTACTGCGAAAGGATGCTAAAGCAGGATCGCTGTTAGTAGAGATTTACCACCAACGGCTTTCAGCAACCACTGAGAGCCTTGAGCTACAAATACGTTTCGCCGCGCTACAGGGGCACGCTGCTGACGTTATACGTTAAGGCGACCGGTTCGCGACGTTTTCCGCAATCGATACAGTACCAGCGTTATTTAGCTAATGAATACTGAAGCCACTCAAGAAAAATCTGCAGTACATTCCACAGGCGAACGCCTGCGTCTGGCCCGTGAGCAGATGGGACTGACCCAGCAAAACGTCGCAGAACGCCTGTGCCTGAAACTCTCAACGGTGCGGGATATCGAGGAAGATAAAGCCCCCGCTGACTTAGCGTCGACCTTCTTGCGTGGTTACATCCGCTCTTATGCGCGTCTTGTGCGGATTCCTGAAGAGGAATTGTTGCCGATTATGGCGAAACAGACGCCGATTCGCGCTGCCAAAATTGAGCCGATGAAAAACTTTTCGCTGGGCAAAAAACGCAAAAAGCGTGACGGCTGGCTTTGGGTCTTTACCTTTCTTGTTTTGTTCGTCGTCGTCGGTTTGACCGGTGCATGGTGGTGGCAGAATCATAAAGCCTCACAGCAGGATCTGGTCTCGATGGCCAATGATAATGGCAGTACCGCCAGCGGTGATAACAGCCAGTCGATCGCACTGGAAAACGGTGCAGACAACACGACGACACCACTAGATAACACCTCAGCTGCGCCTGTTGCTAGCGATAGCACGCCTGCGCCTGCTGCAACCAGCACCACCACGGATACCAATACCGCAGCAGCGCCAACAGCTCCGAGTGCTGATAACGCAGTGGTTTCGCCTTCACAGGCGCCGGTAAGCCCTGCACCAACCGCAGCGGCAACCATGCCAACAGCGACGGCCGATGTTAACGCACCAGTGACTGATGCCAATGATGTGGTCATGCAGTTCAAAGCAGACTGCTGGCTGGAAGTGGTTGACGCAACCGGTAAAAAACTGTTCAGCGGCGTTCAACACAACGGTGGTAAGCTGAGCCTTACTGGTAAAGCACCTTATCGTCTGAAAATTGGTGCGCCAGCAGCCGTTGAGGTGCAATTTAAGAATCAGCCCGTTGATTTAAGTCGTTTTATCCGTAATAACCAGGTTGCCCGCCTGACGTTAGGTGCGCAATAACGCCGTATCGCGTTCCAGGGCAATTGTGGAGAGAGAGTATGCATAACGAAGCACCCATCATCCGCCGCAAATCAAAACGGATTTACGTCGGTAAGGTGCCAGTCGGCGATGGAGCGCCCATCGCCGTTCAGTCAATGACTAACACCCGCACCACCGATGTTGAAGCTACGGTTAAACAGATCCAGGCGCTGGAACGCGTTGGGGTCGATATTGTTCGTGTCTCGGTTCCGACCATGGACGCAGCCGAAGCTTTCAAACTGATTAAGCAGCAGGTCAACGTACCGCTGGTAGCTGATATCCATTTTGACTACCGCATTGCGCTGAAAGTCGCCGAATATGGCGTTGACTGTTTGCGTATCAACCCAGGTAACATTGGTAATAATGAGCGTATTCGCCAGGTCGTCGATTGCGCTCGTCATTACAACATTCCGATCCGAATTGGTGTTAACGCCGGTTCTCTGGAAAAAGATTTGCAGGAAAAATATGGCGAGCCGACGCCGCAGGCGCTGCTTGAGTCCGCCATGCGTCACGTTGATCATCTGGATCGCCTTAACTTTGATCAGTTCAAAGTTAGCGTAAAAGCATCCGATGTTTTCCTCGCCGTTGAGTCCTATCGTTTGCTGGCAAAAGCTATCGATCAGCCGCTGCACCTCGGGATCACCGAAGCCGGTGGCGCGCGCGCCGGTGCAGTAAAATCAGCGATTGGCTTAGGGTTACTGTTAGCCGAAGGGATTGGTGACACGCTGCGAATTTCGCTGGCGGCCGACCCGGTTGAAGAAGTTAAAGTCGGTTACGACATTCTGAAATCTCTGCGTATTCGCTCTCGTGGCATCAACTTTATTGCCTGCCCGACCTGCTCGCGTCAGGAATTCGATGTCATCGGCACCGTCAATGCGCTGGAAGAACGACTGGAAGATATCATCACGCCAATGGATATTTCGATCATCGGTTGTGTGGTGAACGGCCCAGGCGAAGCCACAGTGTCTACGCTGGGCGTAACCGGTGGTAATAAGAAAAGTGGTTTCTACGAAGATGGCGTGCGTCAACGCGATCGCCTGGATAACAACGACATGATCGATCAGCTGGAAGCGCGCATTCGTGCTAAGGCTTCCATCATCGATCAAAGCCGTCGCATTGATATCCAACAAGTAGAAAAATAACGGCCATGTGCCCCAGCGGCACATGACATTAATGATTGAGCCTGTGCGGTTTCATCCTCATAAGGTATGATGCCGGACAGGTTTTTTTGTATTAAGAGATTCTAACGTGGCGAAGAATATTCAAGCAATTCGCGGGATGAACGACTATCTGCCTGCGGAAACTGCGGTCTGGCAACGCATTGAAGGCATCCTGAAACAGGTGCTGGCAAGTTACGGTTTTAGCGAAATTCGCTTACCGATTGTAGAACAAACGCCGCTGTTTAAACGCGCGATCGGTGAAGTCACCGATGTGGTTGAAAAAGAGATGTATACCTTTGACGACCGCAACGGTGAAAGTCTGACGCTGCGCCCGGAAGGGACTGCGGGTTGCGTGCGCGCCGGTATTGAACACGGCTTACTCTACAATCAGGAGCAGCGCCTGTGGTACATCGGTCCGATGTTCCGCTATGAGCGCCCGCAAAAAGGCCGTTACCGTCAGTTCCATCAGATCGGCGCAGAGGTTTTCGGCCTGCAGGGGCCGGACATTGATGCCGAACTGATCATGATGACCGCGCGCTGGTGGAAAGCGTTAGGGATTGCCGATCACGTCCGTCTGGAACTCAACTCTATCGGTTCACTGGAAGCTCGCGCGAATTACCGCGATGCGCTGGTGGCCTTCCTTGAGCAGCATAAAGATAAGCTGGATGAAGATTGCAAACGCCGCATGTACAGCAACCCGCTGCGCGTGCTGGACAGCAAGAATCCAGATGTTCAGGTGCTGCTGAATGATGCTCCAACGCTGAATGACTATCTGGATGAAGATTCACGCACCCACTTCAACGGGCTGTGCAGCCTGCTGGACGATGCGGGAATTGCCTACACCGTAAACCAGCGTCTGGTGCGTGGCCTCGATTACTACAACCGCACCGTCTTTGAATGGGTCACCAGCAGCCTGGGTTCACAGGGCACCGTGTGTGCCGGTGGCCGCTATGATGGCCTGGTAGAACAGCTGGGTGGGCGTGCTACGCCAGCGGTTGGTTTCGCCATGGGACTGGAGCGTTTGGTGTTACTGGTTCAGGCCGTTAACCCAGAATTTGAACCGACGCGCATTGTTGATGTCTATGTTATCGCTTCAGGCCAGGGCGTACAGTCAGCGGCGATGCAGCTGGCGGAAAAACTGCGTGATGAGGCACCAGAGCTGAAGTTAATGACTAACTTCGGTGGCGGCAACTTCAAGAAGCAGTTTGCCCGGGCGGACAAGTGGGGAGCACAAGTAGCATTGGTGCTGGGCGAAGACGAAGTTAACGCTGGGCAGGTAGTGATTAAAAATCTGCGCACAGGCGATCAGCAAACGCTGGCGCAGACAGAGGCTGTTACCGCTATTCGTGCGCTGTTGCAATCAGCGTAACGCCGTAACAACCTGAGAACAGAGAGGGATTGCGTGGAAATTTACAGCAACGAAAACGAACAGATGGACGCACTGCGCCGCTTTTTTGCCAATAACGGCAAAGCGTTGGCTGTGGGCGTTGTCGTGGGTCTGGTTGCTCTCGGTGGCTGGCGTTACTGGTCTGGCCATCAGGAAACTGTAGACGCGGGTGCATCCGCTGAGTATCAGCAACTGACCACCGCAATGCAGGCAGACAAACCACAAACGTTAGACGCTGTGGCGAAGTTTGCCAGTGAAAACAACAACACCTACGGTGCGTTGGCTTCACTGGACCTGGCAAAACAGTATGTGGAAGCCAGTCAGTTAGACAAAGCGGCAGCGCAGCTGCAAAGCGGTCTGAATGACACCAAAGACGCCAATCTACAGTCGGTCATCAATCTGCGTCTGGCACGCGTCCAGCTTCAGCAGAACCAGGCCGATGCCGCACTGAAAACGCTAGAGGGCGTGAAAGGTGACGGTTGGAGCGCTATTGTTGCTGATATTCGCGGCGAAGCGCTGCTGAGCAAGGGCGACAAGCAGGGTGCACGCGATGCGTGGAGCAAAGGCGTGGCTTCTGATGCCTCACCTGCGCTGAAGCAGATGCTGCAGATGAAAATGAATAACTTAAGCTAAGCCAGTTATAGAGAGCGCACATGGAATTACGTAAATACCTGCTGCCAGCACTGATGTCAGTGACGCTGCTCAGCGGTTGCTCGCTGTTCAGCGGCGAAGAAGATGTAGTGAAAATGGCTCCGCTGCCTAAAGTGGAAAACCAGTTTAATCCACAGGAAGCCTGGAGTACCTCCGTTGGTGATGGCGTGGGTGACTTCTATTCCAATCTGCATCCGGCCTGGCAGGATGGCACCGTTTATGCGGCCGATCGTTTCGGTATCGTGAAAGCGCTGGACGCTAACAACGGTAAAGTGAAGTGGAAAGTTGATCTCTCTGAGAATCCTGGTTTCTTCTCGCATAATATCTCTGCGCTGCTGTCTGGCGGTGTGACCGTTAGCGGCAACTTGCTGTATATCGGCAGTGAACGTGGTCAGGTTTATGCGTTAAATACCGAAGATGGCAAAATCGTCTGGCAGGCGAAAGCCGCAGGTGAAGCGCTTTCTCGCCCGGTAGTGAGCGATGGTCTGGTGCTGATCCACACCAGCAACGGTATGCTGCAAGGCTTTGACCAGGCAACCGGTGCTGCAAAATGGAGCGTCAACCTCGACATGCCAGCACTCTCCCTGCGTGGTGAGTCAGCCCCTGCAACGGCCTTTGGCGGTGCGATTGTTGGTGGTGATAACGGTCGCGTGAGCGCAGTTATCCTCAGCCAGGGCCAGTTGATTTGGCAGCAGCGTATTTCGCAGCCAAGCGGCGCGACAGAAATCGACCGCCTGAGCGATGTAGACACCACGCCAGTAGTTGTTAACGGCGTTGTCTATGCGCTGGCTTACAATGGTAACCTGAGTGCGCTGGATCTGCGCTCCGGCCAGATTTTATGGAAACGTGAAATCGGCGGCGTGAAAGATCTGATCGTAGATGCAGGCCGCATCTTCACCGTTGATCAGGATGACCGTGTCATCGCCCTGAATACCGATGGCGGTGTTGCGATCTGGCGTCAGAGTGAGTTGCTGCACCGCAATCTGACTTCACCAGTGCTGTTCAACGGCTATCTGGTGGTGGGTGATAGCGAAGGCTATGTACACTGGATGAATACTGACGATGGCCGTTTCGTCGCGCAGCAGAAAGTGGACAGCTCTGGCTTCCAGACTGAACCTGTAGTGGCTGGCGATAAACTGCTGATTCAGGCCAAAGGCGGAGAAGTTTACGCCATCACCCGTTAAGCCACTGAGGCGACTGGTGAAAAACGGCTCCTGACCCCAGGGGCCGTTTTGTTTTTCTTCTGGCTGGGTTTTTTATCGCCTTTCGCCTGAATCTGGCGGCCGAAGCCGTTATAATCACGCCATTCAGGCGTTTTTTAGTTAATTGAGGCAAGTGTTATGGTACCTGTGGTCGCGCTAGTTGGCCGTCCCAATGTGGGAAAATCTACGCTGTTTAACCGTTTGACGCGCACCCGTGATGCGCTGGTAGCGGATTTTCCTGGACTGACTCGCGATCGCAAATATGGTCGCGCCGAGGTGGAAGGGCGCGAATTTATTTGCATTGATACCGGCGGTATTGATGGCACCGAAGAGGGTGTTGAAACCCGCATGGCGGAACAGTCGCTGCTGGCGATTGAAGAAGCTGATGTCGTGCTGTTTATGGTGGATGCGCGCGCGGGCCTGATGCCTGCGGATCAGCAGATCGCGCAGCACTTACGTGCCCGTGAGAAGCCAACGTTCCTGGTGGCAAACAAAACCGACGGACTTGATCCTGATTCTGCTACCGTGGAATTCTTCGCGTTGGGCCTGGGTGAGATCCACCCGATTGCGGCCTCACACGGTCGTGGCGTGACCAACCTGTTGGAAACCGCTCTGCTTCCGTGGATGGATGAACAAGATCCGCAAGAGTTGACCGAAGAAGAAGAGAACGAAGCCTACTGGGCTGAGTTAGCCGCAGCAGAAAGCGATGAGATCCCGGAAGACGAAGAAGATGACTTCGACCCGACCACCTTACCGATCAAGCTGGCGATTGTCGGTCGTCCGAACGTGGGCAAATCTACGCTGACCAACCGTATTCTGGGTGAAGACCGCGTTGTGGTGTATGACATGCCAGGCACCACGCGTGACAGCATCTACATTCCGATGGAGCGTGATGAGCGCGACTATGTCCTGATCGATACCGCAGGTGTGCGTAAGCGCGGAAAAGTCACCGATACCGTTGAGAAGTTCTCGGTGATCAAAACCCTGCAGGCGATTGAAGACGCCAACGTCGTGATGCTGGTGATTGATGCTCGTGCGGGCATTTCCGATCAGGACCTGTCACTGCTTGGCTTTATTCTTAACAGCGGCCGTTCACTGGTGATTGTGGTGAACAAATGGGATGGCATGACCCAGGAAGCCAGGGATGAAGTGAAAGAGGCGCTGGACTTCCGTCTGGGCTTTATCGACTTCGCTCGTGTGCACTTTATCTCGGCGCTGCACGGCAGCGGCGTGGGTAACCTGTTCGAGTCAGTGACCGAAGCCTACGATTGCTCAACCCGTCGTGTTAATACGTCAATGCTGACGCGCATTATGAATATGGCCGCCGATGACCACCAGCCACCGTTGGTGCGTGGACGTCGTGTGAAGCTGAAATATGCGCACGCGGGTGGCTACAACCCGCCGATTGTGGTGATTCACGGTAACCAGGTGGCCGATCTGCCGGATTCCTACAAGCGTTACCTGATGAACTATTTCCGCCGTTCACTGAACGTGATGGGAACGCCGATCCGCATTCAGTTTAAAGAGGGTGAGAACCCGTTTGCGGGCAAACGCAACCTGTTAACACCAAATCAACAACGTAAGCGTAAGCGTCTGATTTCGCATCTGAAGAAGAACAAGCGTTAAGTTAATTAGTGACGGAAACTAAAGGCCCTGCGGGGCCTTTTTTTGTTTTTGTGGGTAAAAAATTTGACTAATGTTTAGTCTGCGTTGATCTGGGTCACATTTTTTTACCTCTTTCTTCGCGCTAAGAATTTACTGGCTTTCCGTATAGTTACGTCAACTTCCTCGCGTAATTTGTAGCAAAAATGCTATTGCACAGTGAGTGCGTCGTTATATTTATTCACAACATTACGAACCAAGTGGTACAATCCTGCCGCCTTGTGAAGGGGAGACTTTTCCTAATTGTTAACCTGCTCACATCGCCCGTATTCCGGACGCTGTTCCGTACCAACACGATTTAAAATAAAGCGTAGCCGTTCAAAAAAGGAGCTTCTGCCGTAGCACACTGCATTGTGTTGATGGAGAAGTGGCGCGCATTATTTTTTCTGGAGAGTTTGTCATATGGCTGAAAATTCGGCTCGCCCCTGTAAAGGGTTGAGTATCTGGTCCGTGCTCGTTGGACTGGTGCTACTGGTTACTGGTCTGTTCTTTGCTATTGGAGGCGGTAAGTTAGTCTCCCTTGGCGGCAGCTGGTACTTCTTAATCGCCGGTATTGTGACTGTAATTTCTGCAATTCAGTTCTTCCGTCGTAAATCTTCTGCGGTAACGCTGTTCCTGCTGGTCTTTGTTGGCACCCTGATTTGGGCGCTGGCGGATGCAGGCCTGCAGTTCTGGCCTCTGGTATCACGTCTGATGGTTCCAGCCGGTCTGATGATTCTGGCGTTCGTTACCTGGCCTGCACTGCGTAAGCGTGAAGGTAAATCTTCTCTGGCTAAAGTGTCTTACATCCTGTCTGCCGTTCTGGCAGTGGGTATGGTGGTGACTTTCGTTCAGATGTTCCAGCCGCACGATCCGGTCACTGCTGACGGTAAAGAACTGCCGCTGGTGCCAGTAGATAAAGCACACGAGCAGAAAGACTGGGACCACTACGGTAACACCGCTGGTGGTAACCGTTTTGCCGCTCTGGACCAGATCACCCGTGATAACGTGAAAGACCTGCAGGTTGCATGGACTTTCCACACCGGTGACGTGCCAATCAGCCCTGGCGGTAACGGCGCAGAAGATCAGGAGACCCCGCTGCAGGTGGGCAATACCCTGTATCTGTGTACTCCACACAACAACATCATCGCCGTTGCGGCGGATACCGGTAAGCAGATCTGGAAGCGTGAAATCAACGCCCAGGCGCAGGTGTGGAACCGCTGCCGTGGTCTGGCTTACTTTGACGCCACTAAACCGCTGCAACAGCCAACTATCCCTGGTTCTTCTCCAGTGCCAGCGGCTGACATTGCACCGGGTGCTACCTGCCAGCGTCGTCTGATCATGAACACCATCAATGCTCAGCTGATCGAAGTGAACGCTGACAACGGTGAATTCTGTGAAGATTTCGGTGACCACGGTGTGGTTGACCTGAAACAAGGTCTGGGTAAAGCGCCAGATCCACAGTATCAGCTGACCTCTCCTCCAGCGATTGCGGGTACTACCGTGGTTGTAGGTGGCCGTGTAGCGGATAACGTACAAACTGATATGCCTGGCGGCGTGCTGCGTGGCTTCGACGTTATCACTGGTAAGCAACGTTGGGCATTTGACCCAGGCAATGTTGACCCGAATGCCGTGCTGATGCCTGGCCAGGATTACACCCGTTCTACGCCGAACTCATGGGCTCCAATGTCCTATGATCCGAACATGAACACCGTATTCCTGCCAATGGGTAGCCCGTCTGTTGACCTGTGGGGTGCAAACCGTACTCGTCTGGATCATAAATACGGTGCTTCTGTTCTGGCGCTGGATGCCACTACCGGTAAAGAGAAGTGGGTTTATCAGACCGTGCATAACGATCTGTGGGACTTCGACTTACCAATGCAGCCAAGCCTGGTTGACTTCCCGATGGAAGATGGCACGACCAAACCAGCAGTGGTTATCGGTGCTAAGACCGGTATGATTTGGGTGCTGGACCGTCTGACTGGTAAGCCACTGACGAAAGTCGAAGAGCTGCCAATGCCACAGGGCCACATTCCGAACGAGCAGTACACGCAAACTCAGCCGCACTCTGTAGGCATGCCGCAGATCGGTAACCAGACTCTGACCGAGTCTGACATGTGGGGTGCAACGCCGTTTGACCAGCTGATTTGTCGTATTAGCTTCAAATCAATGCGTTATAATGGTCTGTTCACAGTTCCAGACACTGACACCTCTCTGAGCTTCCCTGGCTCACTGGGTGGTATGAACTGGGGCGGTATCTCCTTCGACCCAACTCACCAGTACATGTTTGTTAACGACATGCGTCTGGGTCTGTGGGTGAAGATGATTCCACAGGATAACTCTAAAGCCGCTACCAGCAATGGTGGTGAGTCGGTTAACACCGGTATGGGTGCAGTTCCGCTGAAAGGTACTCCGTACGGCGTTGTTAAAGACCGCTTCATGTCTCCATTGGGCATTCCGTGCCAGGCTCCGCCGTTCGGTACTATGTCTGCAATTGACATGAAAACCCGTAAGATTGTTTGGCAGGTACCAGTAGGTACTGTGCAGGATACCGGTCCATTTGGTATCAAAATGCACGCACAGATGCCAATCGGTATGCCAACGCTGGGTGGTTCTCTGGCAACTCAGGGTGGCCTGGTGTTCTTCGCCGGTACTCAGGACTACTACCTGCGCGCCTTTGACTCTTCTACTGGTAAAGAAGTGTGGAAAGCACGTCTGCCAGTGGGTAGCCAGGGTGGCCCAATCAGCTACGTTTCTCCGACCACTGGTAAGCAGTACATCCTGATCTCTGCAGGTGGTGCGCGTCAGTCTCCGGACCGTGGTGATTACGTGATTGCCTATGCTCTGCCGGATTCAGTGAAGAAGTAATCGCTGAAGCTGTAGAGTAGTTCGAAAGGGGTCGACGAAAGTCGGCCCTTTTTTTGTTCGGTGAGAAATATACCGCTGTAGGTTGGATGAAAGGTCAGACAATGGGGGCTATGACTGCTCGGAAAGATCGCTCCTGCAGATCTGGCCCGACGTCCATGTCGGGCAAGCACTCGCTATCATAGCCCCCATTATCTTCCCGCAGGCAGCAGCATTGCTGTAAGAAGCCTGTGCGATTATTGAGGGGCGAAGGAGTTGTTTTTAGTTCGGTGAGAAATATCGCTGTGGGTTGGATGAAAGGTCAGATAATGGGGGCTATGACTGCTCGGAAAGATCGCTCCATGCAGATCTGGCCCGACGTCCATGTCGGGCAAGCGCTCGCTTATCATAGCCCCCATTATCTTCCCGCAGACAGCAGCGTTGCTGTAAGAAGGCTGTGCGATTATTGGAGGCGAAGGATGAGCGTTATTTTGCTTTACGCGGGGCGCGCTTTTTTTGCAGCTTAGTGACCTGGCTTTCGACCCAGCCATCATCCAGACGGGTGCGTAACGTGTCACCCGCATGGAGTTGGCTGGTTTTCTTCACCAGCGTCCCTTCCATGGTAGTGGTCACGCTAAAACCGCGTGCCAGCGTTGCCAGTGGGCTTACCCCTTCGAGCTGAGCGGCCAGCGTAGCGAAGCGCTGTTTATTCGCATTCAACTGCTGTTGCATGCTCTGCTGCAGGCGATGCTGCATGTTCGACAGCTGCTGCTGTGCGAGGAAGATTTTTCCCTGCGGTTGCTGTGCGCTCAGACGCTGCATCAGGCGATCTTGCTGGCGCAGGGCGGTACGTAGACGCAGCTCCATGGCTTCGTCCAGACGGCGCTGTAAACGGAACAGTGAAGTCTGCTGGCGAGCCAGCCGCAACTGCGGGTGTTGCTGCTGTAAACGATGCTGTAACTGCGTATAACGGCGCTGCTGGCGCGCCAGATAGTAATCCATCGCCATCTCTAATCGCTGCTGCTGGGCCTGTAGCTGTCGCAGCAACTCCACCTGATTACGGCTTACCAGCTCAGCGGCCGCTGAAGGGGTAGGGGCACGTAAATCGGCAACAAAATCGGCAATGGTGACATCTGTTTCATGGCCTACCGCACTGACAATCGGAATGCGGCTGGCGAAAATGGCACGGGCAACGCGCTCATCGTTAAAGCTCCACAAATCCTCAAGCGAGCCGCCGCCACGCCCGACAATCAGCACATCACACTCCTGGCGCTGATTAGCCAGCTCAATGGCACGCACAATGGCAGCTGGCGCATCAGCTCCCTGCACAGCGGTCGGGTAGATGACCACCGGCAATGAAGGATCGCGGCGATGGAGCACACGCAGGACATCATGCAACGCCGCGCCGGTTGCGGAGGTGATAACCCCAACCTGGCGCGCCGGATCGGGCAGCGGCTGCTTATGTTCAGGCGCAAACAACCCTTCAGCTTCCAGCCGTGCTTTCATCTGAGCAAACTGCTGTTGCAATAATCCCTCACCTGCGGGGTGCATGCTATTGATGACCAACTGATAATCGCCGCGCGGTTCATACAGGGTCAGGGTGGCACGCACCAGAACTTGCTGACCGTGCTGCGGGCGAAAACTGACCTGGCGGTTGCTGTTGCGAAACATGGCACAGCGCACCTGAGCACTTTCGTCTTTGAGCGAAAAGTACCAGTGCCCGGAAGCGGGTTGCGTGAAATTGGAGATCTCAGCACTGAGCCACACCTGGCCCATCTCGTGCTCCAGTAGCTCCCGCACCGTGCTGTTCAGACGGCTGACGCTAAAAATATTGGCATTTGATGGCAGTGACATGTGATGGAGATCAAATTTCAAATCAGAGGGTTAATCAACCGATACTACATGGCTGGTACAAAGGTTCAAGGTTTTTTCTGAAAAAACGCTGGAGGCAAACGGTTTCCACCTGTATAATTCGCTCGCAATATTTTATCTGTTCTCATTCACCCCCAGGTTGAGATATTGCCATGCTAAGAATCGCTAAAGAAGCACTCACATTTGACGACGTATTGCTCGTTCCTGCTCACTCCACCGTTCTGCCGAACACGGCTGAATTAAGCACTCAGCTGACGAAAAACATCCGTCTCAATATTCCAATGGTTTCTGCAGCCATGGACACTGTCACCGAAGCGAACCTTGCTATTGCGCTGGCGCAAGAAGGCGGCATTGGCTTTATCCACAAAAACATGTCGATTGAACGCCAGGCGGAAGAAGTTCGCAAGGTGAAGAAATACGAAAGCGGCGTGGTCACCGATCCTCAGACTGTACTGCCAACCACTACGCTGGCGGCAGTAAAAGAGCTGACTGAGCGCAACGGCTTCGCGGGTTACCCGGTTGTAAACGAAAAGAACGAACTGGTGGGTATCATCACTGGCCGTGACGTGCGTTTCGTTACCGACCTCGAACTGCCAGTTTCAGCAGTAATGACGCCGAAAGAGCGTCTGGTTACTGTGAAAGAAGGCGATGCGCGTGAAGTGGTTCTGCAAAAGATGCACGAAAAGCGCGTAGAAAAAGCACTGGTTGTGGACGACAGCTTCCACCTGCTGGGCATGATCACCGTTAAAGATTTCCAGAAAGCAGAACGTAAACCAAACGCATGTAAAGATGCGCAGGGTCGTCTGCGTGTTGGTGCTGCGGTGGGTGCTGGCGCAGGTAACGAAGAGCGTGTTGCCGCGCTGGTTGCCGCTGGTGTTGACGTTCTGTTGATCGACTCCTCACACGGCCACTCTGAAGGCGTTCTGCAGCGTATCCGCGATACCCGTGCAAAATTCCCAGAGCTGGAAATCATCGGCGGTAACGTTGCTACTGGTGCAGGTGCTCTGGCCCTGGTTGAAGCCGGTGTGAGCGCAGTAAAAGTGGGTATCGGCCCTGGCTCAATCTGTACTACCCGTATCGTTACTGGCGTGGGTGTACCGCAGATCACCGCAGTTTCTGATGCAGTAGAAGCGCTGGAAGGCACTGGCATCCCGGTTATCGCTGATGGCGGTATCCGCTTCTCTGGTGATATCGCAAAAGCTATCGCTGCGGGTGCTTCTGTTGTGATGGTTGGTTCTATGCTGGCAGGAACTGAAGAGTCTCCTGGTGAGATCGAACTGTATCAAGGCCGTGCATTCAAATCATACCGTGGTATGGGTTCACTGGGTGCAATGTCTAAAGGTTCATCTGACCGTTACTTCCAGACTGATAACGCGGCAGACAAGCTGGTGCCGGAAGGTATCGAAGGACGCGTGGCTTATAAAGGCCGTCTGAAAGAGATCGTTCACCAGCAGATGGGCGGCCTGCGCTCCTGCATGGGTCTGACCGGTTGTGCAACCATTGAACTGCTGCGTACTAAAGCAGAGTTCGTTCGCATCAGCGGTGCGGGCATTTCTGAGAGCCACGTTCACGACGTGACCATCACAAAAGAAGCGCCGAACTACCGCATGGGTTCATAATCCCGTAAAATGAGACGCCCGGCACCCGCCGGGCGAATTTATTTTAAAGTCCATCCCTGGAAACGCCTTAATGACAGCTGAAAACATTCATAAACACCGTATTCTGATCCTCGATTTTGGTTCTCAGTACACGCAACTGGTCGCGCGTCGCGTGCGCGAGCTGGGCGTGTACTGCGAACTCTGGGCGTGGGATGTCACCGAAGAACAGATTCGTAGCTTCAATCCAACCGGTATCGTGTTGTCGGGTGGCCCGGAAAGCACCACTGAGCACAACAGCCCACGTGCGCCAGAGTATGTCTTCAACGCAGGCGTACCGGTTCTGGGCGTGTGCTACGGCATGCAGACCATGGCGATGCAGTTAGGCGGTAAAGTTGAAGGTTCAACCGAGCGTGAATTTGGTTATGCGCAGGTTGAAGTGATTACCCCAAGCGCGCTGGTGCGTGATATTGAAGATGCAATCAGCGATGCTGGCAAACCGCTGCTGGACGTCTGGATGAGCCACGGTGACAAAGTCACTGCGATCCCATCAGACTTCGTGACAGTAGCCAGCACCGAATCTTGTCCGTTTGCCATTATGGCGAACGAAGAAAAACGCTTCTACGGTGTGCAGTTCCACCCGGAAGTGACGCATACCCGTCAGGGCCAGCGTATGCTTGAGCGTTTTGTTCTGGATATCTGCGGCTGCGAAGCGCTGTGGACCCCAGCCAAAATCATCGAAGATGCAGTAGAGCGTATTCGTGAGCAGGTGGGTGAAGATAAAGTCATCCTCGGCCTGTCTGGTGGTGTGGATTCATCCGTGACTGCCATGTTGCTGCACCGCGCCATTGGTGACCGTCTGACCTGCGTATTCGTCGATAACGGCCTGCTGCGTCTGAATGAAGCAGAGCAGGTGATGGATATGTTTGGCGACCACTTCGGTCTGAACATCGTTCACGTGGCAGCAGAAGCTCGCTTCCTCGATGCGCTGGCAGGTGAGAACGATCCAGAAGCGAAGCGTAAAATCATCGGTCGCGTATTCGTCGAAGTGTTCGATGAAGAAGCACTGAAGCTGACCGACGTGAAATGGCTGGCACAGGGCACCATCTATCCTGACGTGATCGAGTCTGCGGCTTCTACCACCGGCAAAGCGCACGTGATCAAATCGCACCACAACGTGGGCGGTCTGCCGAAAGAGATGAAGATGGGTCTGGTTGAGCCGCTGAAAGAGCTGTTCAAAGACGAAGTGCGTAAGATTGGTCTGGAGCTGGGCCTGCCGTACGACATGCTGTACCGTCACCCGTTCCCGGGTCCAGGTCTGGGCGTACGTGTTCTGGGCGAAGTGAAGAAAGAGTACTGTGACCTGCTGCGTCGCGCTGATGCTATCTTCATCGAAGAGCTGCACAAAGCTGACCTGTATAACAAAGTCAGCCAGGCCTTCACCGTGTTCCTGCCAGTACGCTCCGTCGGCGTAATGGGCGATGGCCGTAAGTACGACTGGGTTGTTTCCCTGCGTGCCGTAGAGACCATCGACTTCATGACTGCACACTGGGCGCATCTGCCATACGACTTCCTTGGCCGCGTTTCCAACCGCATCATCAACGAAGTGAACGGCATCTCCCGCGTGGTTTATGATATCTCTGGTAAACCACCAGCGACGATTGAGTGGGAATGATTTAGTGTCTGGCATAGTCCGGCACTAACCAGCAAAAAATGCTCTGAAGCCCGCGTAATTGCGGGCTTTTTTGTTTTTGTGTCTGGCAGTATCTGGCAATCTTATGCATTGCCAAGCACCGTTTGTATGTGGCATGGTGCAGGGTATTGATTTAGCATAATGCCATGCTTGGTGCTTGATACCATGCCACTTTAGTAAGTGGTTCCATGGTATTAAATCTCGCGATAACCCCGTATTTACTGGGTTTTTCATGATATATGAGTTGATTTCTAAGCATGGTATTTTTATATGGGATTTATGACTACTATGCTGACTGATACCAAGCTGCGTAACCTTAAGCCGAAAGAAAAGCTCTATAAGGTGAATGACCGAGATGGCCTGTACGTGGCAGTTACCACGGCCGGTTCCATTTCATTTCGCTACAACTATTCAATCAACGGTCGCCAGGAAACTATCACATTCGGGCGTTATGGCGTGGGGGGCATCACACTCGCTGAAGCCAGAGAGCTCTTAGGGGAGGCGAAAAAGATGGTATCAGCAGGTAAGTCACCTGCTAGGGAGAAAGCTCGAACTAAGGCGCGCATTAAAGGGGCAGAGACGTTTGATGCGTGGGCTGTGAAGTGGCTGCGTGGGTACCAAATGGCTGACTCGACCCGAGACATGCGCCGCTCTGTTTACGAACGCGAACTCAAACCACATTTCGGAAATCAGAAACTAGTGGAAATCAATCATGAGGATCTGCGTACGCTGACCGATGCAATCGTGGAACGAGGAGCCCCAGCCACCGCAGTACACTCTCGCGAGATTGTGATGCAGGTGTTTCGGTGGGCTATTGAGCGAGGCCAGAGGGTAGAGAATCCGGCTGAGTTGGTACGTCCCGCCAGCATCGCTAAATTTGAACCACGTGACCGCGCATTAGAGCCTGATGAAATCGCATTGATGTATCAATACCTAGGTCGCATCGGTACTTCCTCATCTGTGAGAGTGGCCGCTAAGCTGTTATTACTGACCATGGTTCGCAAAAGTGAGTTGACCAACGCAACATGGAACGAAATCAATTTCAGTGAGGCACTGTGGACCATACCGAAAGAGCGGATGAAGCGTCGTAATCCCCATTTAGTCTTCTTATCTCAGCAAGCTTTAGATTTCTTCATTGCATTGAAGACATTTTCCGGTGGTTCAGATTACGTCTTTCCCTCCCGATATGATTCAGATTTACCGATGAGCACAGCGACAATCAATCAGGTGCTGACACTTACCTATCGGCTTGCACAGAAAGAGGGGCAGCCGCTGAGCAAGTTCGGGCCACATGACTTGAGGCGTACAGCTAGTACGCTGCTGCATGAAGCGGGGTATAACTCAGACTGGATTGAGAAGTGTCTTGCACATGAGCAAAAGGGAGTACGGGCCGTCTACAACAAAGCTGAATATCGCGATCAACGTCGGGCAATGTTGCAAGATTGGGCAGATATGATTGACGAATGGACGTGCAAGAAAAACGGGTGAATTTTTGTTTTATGAGTCAGATTTAGCTACGTGAGCCTTTATTGATTATGTGTCTTGGCTGACTCAAGAAAAATTTTTCTGGAATTGAGGATATGGCTTTGGATACCGCTTGGCGTTTAATACCTAGTCTCCGTGCAATCTCTGATTGATTGTAACCAAGCCATCGAAGCATGAGCATTTGTTTTTTTCTGTCAGATAATCTTGAATCAACCATAAGTCGCGCCAGGTTCCGTAACTCTGTTTCCTCTCCTAGTGTTAATGTCTGGCCAAGCATGTAGTTGTGTATGTAGCCATCAACTAGTTCGTCACCTGATTTTGCTTTTGGAGTACCACGCGATGCGCATTGTCGACTTATTCTTGCTAATTCAAGATCGAATTGCGCTAAAGAGCGTTTTGCTGTTCTATACACGGGATTCCACGTTTTATCTGACAGCCTTGGACGATGTTCCTGGCAGTACAGGTTACTCATGTGTAATTCTTCATCTACTCCACGTAATTTACTGATTTTTAAATATGCAGGTTTAAGCTGATCTCCCCTTGCTCTCAAGGCTTTGGTGGATTCTGCGGCTTTGGCAAATGAAGCTAATTCCGCAGGCGAGCCACAAAATCTACAAAAATCTCTTATGCGTCGTCCATTCACACCAAGTAGATTTTGCACCACTGATTTCTTGAGCTTGCAAGCCCATATAAGCTCTATCAACGTTTCAAGTGTAGCGACATATCGACTGTCTTTTTCAGACTGCGTATTGTTTGTCATGATAAAAATTCTAAGCAATTGCTGTTGTATGTGAAGCATTGCCTCAAAACCGACTAATCGGATGATTTTACTAAATGCTATATCAATACCTGCTCCAGGTATGTGATCTCGATAATGAGAGGGTAGCTTCGATATATACATAACTACTTTTGGATCAATGACTTTTTCTACCAGTCGTACGATGGGGTAACGTTTCGATGTTGTGGAGTAAGGCTCCCAGCTATCCTGAAACTGCCGAATTGCATCTGCGACCGTTGGGTCGCACTCCTTCCAAATAGTGATGGTTGATCTATTTTTCATGTCAACCATTTTAGCCAATCATATTGTCGAAGCAAGGGGCACGTACGGGCACGATCAGGCACATATCGAATGTGACTGATTGAGGTAAGTATATGCAGGTATCAACAACCAGAACTCTTATCGACAAAAAGACGCTACTAGCTATGATTCCGCTATGTGAGCGAACGATCTACAATTTTGAACTCAAAGGAAAGTTCCCACGTCGCATTGCGATAAGCAGCCGAAAAGTAGTCTGGGATTTGGCTGAGGTTGAAGAATGGATTAATGCATGTAAGGACTCCGGACCTGCTCCCAGGCCCGGAATTGGAGTCTGAACAATGCAGATAGGGCCCGACGAAGGGCCCATGCCCCAGCTACATGTCAGAACGACTTGCGTTCAATACCAATCTTCTCAGCTCGCGCTATTCAGTCCTCAAGATGAGGCGCAGATGTATCATGATAGCAACAGGAACGGTTTCTTTTCGTTGCTGGTTGACGTATATGGGGAAAAACGCCAGTCCTCACACCGATTAGCGGACATGCCAACAATTCTCAATTTGGCAGATAAAACTCGCGATACATGGATGTCTCAGGCCGAGTTCATCCGACCCAATCGGCGGGTCGTGAATCTTGCTCGATTGGGACTATTGTTCACAGATCTTGACACTTACCGTATACCGTTTCTTGCCGGCCGTACGGCTGACCAACTGGCAACGTCGGTGCTGTATTTCTGTACTGAAGCAGGGCTCCCGACACCTTCTGTCCTTATCTACAGTGGCCGCGGTATTCAAGCGAAATGGTTACTCAACGGTACTATCCCGCGTCAGGCATTGCCTCGCTGGAATGCTTGCCAGCGCTACCTAGTGGATCGTCTTGCCCATATTGGGGCTGATCCGATGGCAAAGGACGCAAGCCGCGTTCTGCGAACTATCCAAACAGTCAATAGCAAGAGTGGTGAAGTCTGTCGTGTTGTTCACATTACGAACGATAGCAATGGTCAACCTATTCGCTACAACTTTGAGTATCTGGCCGAGGCCCTGCTACCAACTTCCCGATGGGCAATAGAGCAGCAGCGGCAGGAACAGTCAGATAGGAGAAAACGCAAGTATCAGGCTTTTCTTCTAGTACCTGGTGGTAAAGCTGACAATCTCCGTGGATTTTCTGGCCGCCAGCTTGCATGGGATCGTCTTGAAGACCTGCGTAAACTTGCTGAGCTACGCGGTGGAGTCAACGAAGGCTGCCGGATGCAACACCTGTTTTGGCGATTGAACTTCCTTTTGTTATCCGGGGCGACGAACAGTAGGCAGATGTATCATGAAGCCACGGTACTGGCCCGTGAGCTAGATCCACAGTGGAATTGTCGTTCTCAAGAGCTGATGACTCTCTTCAGCAAGGCCAAAGCCTACGAGTCGGGGGAGCGGGTCAGCTTCGGAGGTCGAGAGTATGCACCTCTCTACACGCCAAAGAATGACACACTGATAAATTTGTTCAGAATCACTGCTGATGAGCAGCGACAGCTAAAGACTATCGTTAGCCATGTCGAAGCAGCAGAGCGTCATAGGGCGCGCGAGGAGGGGCGTAGACGTGCAGCTGGCGCAGTAGACCGTCAGACCTATGAGAGTACATCCTTGAGCCGTCAAAAACCTTGGGAGGCGCTTGGGATGAGTCGCCGGAGTTGGTATCGAGCAGGTAAACCAGCCGAGTCTGAAGCACATCCATGCCCACCGTCGACAAAGAAGTCTATAAACCGTTAATCAGAGCTTGATCATGACCTTCCGTTGAAATGGCGTAAATTTGTTGAAAGGTAGTTACTCATAGTTGGCACAAGTCCGTGCGTATTACTAATGGCGAAGCCTAACTAGGGTTAAGGCTTCTCTTTGAGATTAATCTAAAGGGTATTGAGGTAGGACAATAGAGCAATGAAATAGGTTAATAGTACGTATTATTGCTAGTAGTGAAGTATTAGTCGTAGCTACCTCATGGCGAGAACCAATTTGTAGTGGATGTTTGTAAAAACATCCACTATAAAATACACCGAATATTAGCAGCTACTTGTAGTACGTTTTTCCACGGATAAAAGATATGCAGCTATAAAGTCTTAACTCTTAGAAGCGCTATATGAGATCATCACGGTCGTTTCCACCGTTTGGATTATGTTGAAATACAGGCCGTGACTTAAAGATAGGAGTTTGTGTAGTTGAGGTGCCGCCGGACTGAATTTTTCCTGAAGCTGGTGCTACCTGAATTTCTATTTTTTCAGGAATTGTGGGCTGCTGGATTCTGCGATTAGCCGTTTTGCGGATGTATTTCCCGACGTAACGAGTGAACTGGCTGTAGCTCAGGCCAGTATTATCTCCACCATGGTACTCATAAACGACCGTTATCGGCCAACCGGCTTCAATTAGAACACGGAATTCATTGAGGCGCGCTAAAAATGCTACCCTTCCCGCACCTGGAAGCTTTTCTTTTGGTGTTCCCATCATCACAACCTCTTTTCAAGCATAGTTAAGCAAGTATACGCATGATATTGATAATGTTATATGCGTAACTTAGATTATTTATGCGCAAATATGCGTAGGCAATCTGTATATAACCTATTGCAAAGATATGCATTTTTTAGCTCCCAATTTGATGGCAAGATGTGTGTTGTAGGCCTACGCTGCTACGCAGCTAGGACCTCCACCACCGTACCTTACTCGCTTAAGGCTCGACGGCATATTGCTCTGCGAGGCTGACAGTCGCTGCCGCGACCTAAATAATTATGCGAAGAGCCTACCTATGACGAAGCGCAAAAGTGAAGTGATCAAAATTGAGGATTTGGATGAATGACTGAAAGCTATACACCAAAAAAAGAAGGTTGCCGCCCACGTCGTGAAGTGCCGCCGATAAAAGTTTGGGTGACTGACAAAGAGAAAGCGGAGATTGTTAATCGTGCAGCACAAGCAGGTTTGTCGCTTTCGGCGTATATGCTTGCCGCTGGTCTGCACCATCCAATCCGGTCACGGGTTGACCTTACTGCTGTGAGAGATCTAGCTAAGGTAAACGGCGACCTTGGCCGTGTCGCTGGTCTATTAAAGTTGTGGCTTGCGGAAAAACGTGGGCAAGGTGTCCAACCGATTGACGTTGAAACTATGATGGAACAATTCAGAGACCTGCAACGTCAGACCTTGGAGATTATGGGGCAGATTGTACATGAGAGAAAATAAAGTTTTTTCTAGTCAAGAACCATTGATGTCAATTCATCATGACTTCTATTCGGTAACATTCTTGCTGGCATAATAACTATTATTCTGGGGGCTATTTTCAGCTTATTTCCTTAAGCGAACCGGCTTTGAGGGGGAGCTAGCGCAAAAGATAACTACGCTTTCTGTCGTTTGTTTATAAATGTTGTCTTTCTTGACTTGCAAAATTTAAAACACTTCGCCGAAAAAATTGCGTTATCCGTTAGTCACCGACGAATATGTTCATAAAACGGTGGTTTTCTTGACAGTCTGCCGGGCTTAGCGCTTTTGTGGCTGGATACATCCTAATGGTGTTAAGATATCCGTAAATTTTTCAATGTTCGGTATTGTCAATGAATCAACGCATTGGATACGCCCGCGTTTCGACGGACGACCAGCACCTAGACCTGCAGCGCGACGCACTTATGCAGGCTGGGTGCTGCGCGATCTACGAGGAAGCGGCGAGCGGCAAAAACGCCGCACGTCAGGAGCTTGAGCAGTGCCGCAAGGCGCTAAGGGCAGGGGATACCCTCGTGGTGTGGCGGCTGGATAGACTCGGACGCAGCCTCCCCGATCTGGTGCAGATTGTGGCAGACCTTGAACAGCGCGGCATTGGCTTTGAAAGCTTGACGGAGAAGATCGAGACGGGCAGCGCAGCGGGCAAGCTGGTTTTCCATGTGTTTGCGGCGTTGGCCGAGTTCGAGCGCGGCTTGATCCGGGAGCGGACGCAGGCCGGGCTGGCAGCAGCCCGCGCACGTGGCCGGGCCGGTGGCCGTAAACCGAAGCTAGACGACCAGCAGGTGCGCGAGATCAAGGCCCTGTTGCGCGATCCAGATATTCAGGTGGCTGAGGTAGCCCGCCGTTATGGCGTGTCTCGAACCACCCTTTACAAGCACGTCGGCATCATCACGCCACGTCAATGAGGAGTTTGGATGAACCAACAGTTAGACACCGCAGACAGCGTGCGCCGTGAGGTGGCATCCCGTACAGCGCAGAAACACAAAGCCGAATTCGGCCAGTTTATGACGCCTTCGAGCGTGGCCCGCTTCATGGCGTCTCTGTTCCCATCAAGTACCATGCAGACCTGCCGTCTGCTGGATGCAGGCGCGGGTGTTGGCGCACTATCCTGTGCCTTTCTCGACCGCTGGGTAACTGGAGGCTTTGGCTTTGAGAACGTCGAGGCGACCGCCTACGAGATAGACGATAACCTGCGCGGCCACCTTGCGCAGCACCTGGGCGGGTACAGCCGCGTGACACCCCGGATCATCGCAGGCGATTACATCGAATTAGCGACCGCCGAAGGTCTGGATGATCGAGGCTATACCCATGCAATCCTCAATCCGCCTTATAAGAAGATCAATAGCCAATCAGCCCACCGACTGGCCCTGCGCAGTGTCGGTATCGAGACGGTGAACTTGTATTCCGCCTTTCTCGCGCTGGCCGTAGGCGAGGCAGCGCCGGGCGGGCAGATCGTGGCCATCATCCCGCGCAGCTTCTGCAACGGGCCGTATTACCGCCCGTTTCGTGATTTCATCCTTGCGCGGGCAGCGATCCGCCACATGCATCTGTTTGAGTCGCGCAGTAAGGCTTTCAAGGATGACGAGGTTCTGCAGGAGAACATCATCATCCGCTTGGAGCGTGGTGGCCAGCAGGGAGTTGTCACGGTTTCGACCTCTACCGATGACAGCTTTGCAGATCTCAACACCCACGAACATCCATTCGACCGGATCGTGTTCCCGGATGATCCGGAGCGGTTCATTCATGTGCCGACCACGACCGAGAAAACCGCCATTGAGCTATCGCCCGCCGTGCGCTATTCGCTGGCCGATATAGGCGTGAAGGTATCGACGGGGCCGGTAGTCGATTTCCGCCTGAGGGAGCATCTGCGCGATATGCCCGAGCAGGGCTCCGTCCCCCTGATTTACCCCGGGCACTTGAGCACGACCGGCACGGTCTGGCCTGTGCCGGGGTTGAAGAAGCCAAATGCGATCATGCGCAACGACGAGACGGAAAAGTGGCTTTACCCGAATGGGTTTTATTGCGTGGTGCGCCGCTTCTCATCGAAGGAGGAAAAGCGCCGCGTGGTGGCAAGTATCGTTGATCCTGCCGCCTTTGGCGATCATTCGATGTTGGGCTTCGAGAACCACATGAACCTGTTTCACGAGAACAAGCACGGTTTGCCCGAAGCACTAGCCCGTGGGCTGGTCTTGTTCCTGAACACAACAGCAGTAGATGAGCATTTCCGGCGCTTCAACGGCCACACACAGGTCAATGCAACCGATCTCAAGTTGATGAAGTATCCAAGCCGGGAAACCCTGATCCAACTTGGTAAGTGGGCCATGCAGCAACGAACGCTTACTCAAGACCTGATCGACACCAAGCTGGGGACCTTGACCGAATGAAAGATAAGAACGATTACATTGAGGCCGCGCAACAAGTCATTATTTCCTTGGGGCTACCGAAGGCGCAGCATAACGAGCGCTCGGCTCTATGCCTTTTGGCCCTGTTGGATCTCATGCCAGGTAAGTCATGGACCGACGCGGAAAACCCGTTGATCGGCATAACTCCCATAATGGATTGGGCGCGCGATCACTTCGACAAGGCTTATAAGCCGAACACCCGTGAATCGGTACGCCGACAGACCATGCACCAGTTCTGCGACGCAGGGTTGGCTCTCTACAATCCTGACAAGCCCGACCGTCCTGTGAATAGCCCGAAGGCGGTTTATCAAATCGAACCCGCCGCACTGGTCCTGCTTCGTACCTTCGGAACCCCTGCATGGCATGACAGCCTCGTTGCTTATCTGGCCGAGCGTGAAACGCTTGTTGCCCGCTACGCTAAACAGCGCGAGCAGAACCGTATTCCGGTTGAGATCGTACCGGGCCAGCAAATCACCCTCAGCCCCGGAGAGCACAGCGAGCTGATTCGGGCCATCATCGAGGACTTTGCTCCGCGTTTTGCACCGGGTAGCGTGCTGCTCTATGCCGGCGACACGGGCGACAAGTGGGGTTACTTTGATGCACCCTTGCTGGCCGGATTGGGTGTCGATGTGGATTCACATGGGAAGATGCCAGATGTGGTGTTGCACTTCACGGAGAAAAACTGGCTGCTACTGGTCGAGTCCGTCACCAGTCACGGTCCAGTCGATGGCAAGCGCCATACCGAGCTGGCGAAGCTGTTCGCCGGATCGACCGCTGGACTGGTCTATGTGACCGCCTTCCCAAACCGGGCCATCATGGGCCGCTACTTAGGCGAAATCGCTTGGGAAACCGAAGTGTGGGTGGCAGATGCACCGTCACACCTGATCCACTTTAACGGCGTACGCTTCCTCGGGCCGTATCCGGCCGAGGGCTGAGGCGATGACAAACAGCCTAGTCCATCCGCAGGGGTGGATTTCTCTTTTTATAGCACCGAAACATGAAGAGCGGGCCAAGCAGATGCGGGCCGAGCGTGACCGCCAGTATGGAAACATCTACACCGAGTCTGCCACTGATGAGCGTTGGGTGGGCGACCTCGGCGAGATGGTTTTCAACTCGTGGCTTAAGCACGAAGGCGTTCAAGGTTTTAAGTGGGTGCTGGACGATGCAGCCGGTCAGCCTGATTTCGTGACGGCTCTGAACTTCCGCATTGGAGTCAAGACGGTGAAGCGCAAGGTGCCGCCCCGCGAGGACTACACCGCCCAGATCACCGCCCGCCATGCGGGGGAACCCATCGACCAATTCTTCTTTTTGACCTACGAAATCGCAAAGCGCCGCATGTGGCTATTGGGTGGTATCAACCGCGAGTGCTTTCTGCAGGAAGCTCGCTATTACGGTGCTGGTGAATCGGTACATGCCAACTACAAGATTCGACAAGGGCATGAGATTTATAACATTGAGCTCGCTAAGCTAATTCCGCCAAAGGTGTGGATTAAGATGGTGGCGTAGGGGGATATATGGCCGACCTGACTGCCTTTGAGCGTCGTAAGCTCGAAAAGCTGTTTGGGATGGGGGGGGTTATGTTTTGAATTTTTCAGACCGCACCTATTCCGAATTCTTCATTGATTACCGTGTGGAAATCGATGCAGCCCAGTACAGAACAAGTGGGGACTCCAAGGCCAAGCGGATGCGCACGTTCTGGGATGTTGCTCCCAATCATACAGCTGGCCGTGTAATTGATGGTTTGATTGTTGTTGGTATTCAAGAGGACTGCCTTGGGGACAGCAATCATCTGCTGATCGAGGATTGCCGGAAGATCGCCCAGCGCCTTCTCAGTAAGCAGCCAGTGGCTGAGCTGGATGCGTTGACCGCTATTGCTGATGAGCGAGATTTTGAAGTGGTAGCGGAGCACGTCCGCGAGGCAATCCAGAAGAATCAACCCGAGGGTGGGCTGGATCGGCTGCATACTTTCGTCAACAAATTCATCCGCGTGACGTGTGAACCGCACGGTATCACTATCACTCGTGATAAGCCGCTGCATAGCGTTTTCGGAGAGTACGTCAAGGCGCTGCGGGAAGGTGGCCATCTTGAGTCGGCCATGACCGAGCGCATTCTAAAGTCCAGTATTTCAGTGCTGGAAGCCTTTAATGACGTGCGCAACAACAAGAGTCTTGCACACGATAACCCGATACTAAATTATGAGGAAAGCTTGTTGATCTTTAATCACGTTGCGGCCTCAGTTCGTTTTATCAAGTCCCTGGAGGCGAAGATAAAAGCTAAAGTGATACAGGCAAAACACGGTGATTGGGACGAAAGTATCCCTTTCTAGTAGTGCTACCATCGCGCGGAACTTGCCATCAAACCAAACATTTTGAAAGGAGGACCGCACCAATGAAAGACAGATCGCATGATACGGCGATGGCTGAGCACATCCGCGCCGATCCGACCTATGAGGCTTAATTGCTCGCCGAAGTCCGCCGCAATGGTGATCCAGCCGAGCTGGCCATTCTGTTGCGGCAGATGGCCACGGCATTGGCAAGTAACGCGAAGCCGGATGACGCCGATACAGGGCGCACTCTACCTCGCTGATTTGAACGTGGTATTGTTAATGGTCTTTCGCATGGCTAGAAAAGGCTAAGTCATAAGATCTATCTCGTTACCATGCTTGGTGGAGCGTTCTAGGCATGGTATCGGAGCCAGCTAAGTTCCAGGCAGGAGATTGTGCTGGGGTTAATGGTCGACTACAGCCTTTGGTAGCTGGCAGCTAACGGCCAATTCCTGCTATTAGTGAAGGGCTTCTCACCATCCAAACCTGCCGGTCGCATACAGCGGGTACTTTTAGGGGGAATTGTCCCTGTATTGACTACTTCAATTTAGCCATCTAATGTGATGGCCATACGATTTCACGGTAGGGACATCATGCGGATCGAGCGCGTCGAGATTCAAAATTTCAGACTGCTTCAGAACGTCAGGCTTGGCCTAGAAGACGGCACAACACTGATCGTCGGGCGCAACAATTGCGGCAAAACCTCCATAGCTGAGGTGTTCCGTCGGCTCCTTTCAGACAGGACTCCCTCTTTCAGGCTTGAGGATTTCTCCCTGGGGAGTCACGAAGAGTTTTGGACGGCATTCAATGCGTTTCACGGCGGAATAGCTCGCTCCGACGTTGCTGCCATGCTTCCCGTAGTCAGGGTCACATTGGACATCTCCTATGATGTGGATGCCCCAGACCTAGGTCAGCTCAGCGAATGCATAGTTGATTTAGATCCAGATTGCTCTTGCGCGCGTATCGTCCTGACGTATGGACCCCGGGCGACAGCCCTTGAGTCGCTTTTCGCAGAAACGAATGCCCCCGACACTGTGCCGGAGGATCAACGCCCTGGCTTCTTCAGCCTGATAAAGAAGCGTTTGGTAGGGGCCTACGAGCCCCGTTTGGAAGCGGTTGACCCCAATGATTCAACGAACCGCAAGGACCTCGACCTAAAATCACTCACCACGTTGATCCGCGGCGGATTCATCAATGCGCAACGGGGCCTGGATGACGATACACACCGAGAGCGCGATGTTCTTGGGAAGGTAGTAGAGGTGCTGTTCCAATCGGCATTGACTGACCCTGCAGATCCAGAGAAACGAACTACGGCGGAGCAGCTCCATGTAGCGGTGGACAAAATTCAAAAGGAGCTGCATGACGGTTTCAACGCCGGACTGACTTCGCTGCTCCCTACGTTCGAGCTTTTCGGCTACCCAGGGCTAGAAGACCCCGGCCTCACCACTGTGACGACCTTCGATGTCGAGCGCCTGCTTAAAGACCATACGCAGGTCAGATACAGGGGGGTAAACGGCCTGACACTCCCGGAAAGCTACAATGGACTCGGCGTCCGTAACCTAGTGTACATCCTTCTGCAATTACTGAAATTCTTCAGAGAGTTCCAAGCTACGCCGGCAGCCGCAAGCGTACACCTCATCTTCATTGAAGAGCCTGAAGCCCATTTGCATCCGCAAATGCAGGAGGTCTTCATCCGACAATTGCACATGATCAAGGGTGCATTCGAGCAACAGCTGAATGGTAGCCGTCCGTGGCCAGTGCAGTTTGTAATTTCCACCCACTCTCCACACATGGCCAACGAAGCGCGCTTCGAAACTATGCGTTACTTTCTCTCTGTGAGCGGTGAAAACGGGTTCCGTCAGTCCAAGATCAAAGACCTGAGGCAGGGCATGGGCCAGGCTCCAGCACCGGACAGAGATTTTCTCTATCAGTACCTGACGCTTACTCGATGCGACCTGTTCTTTGCAGATAAAGCCATCTTGATCGAGGGGACTTCAGAGCGATTGCTGCTACCAACCATGATAACCAAAACTGACGCGGCTGCGGTGGGTGAACCTCAGTTGGCTAGTCAGTACTTGACGGTTATGGAGGTTGGCGGCGCGTATGCACACCGGTTTCATGATCTACTCACCTTCTTGGAACTGCGTACGCTGATCGTTACCGACATCGACTCCGTCAAACCGAATGCAGAAAGAAAGCGGAAAGCTTGTCTCGTTTCAGAGGGTCTGTTTACGAGCAATGCGTGCCTTAAAGACTGGTTTGGGGCCGAAGTCACTCCCGCCCAACTGCTGGCGAAAACGCCAGCAGAGAAGACCATAGGGTTGAGGCGCATCGCTTACCAAATTCCGGAGGGGAACGAACCCGGACCTTCAGGCAGAAGCTTTGAGGATGCGTTCATCCTGGCGAACCGTGATCGATTTCAGCTGGGGCAGGGCGATGTCGCATCCCTAGCTTACGAGTATGCGGCGGACCAGAAAAAATCGGCTTTTGCGTTGAAATACGCGATCGATGATACGAACTGGAACGTGCCTAGATATATTGCTGAAGGATTGCGTTGGCTAGCAATTGGGGCGCAGGTCGCTGATGCCCAAATGCCTGCTCGGGCCATGGCCGCAGTTGTAGAGGTTGTTGGTGAGGCAGCAACCGCTGAAGGAGAGCAAGGCGATGCCTGACAATCACGAAAGTCCCGCGGACAGAGCAGGGCAAGAAGCACTTGAACGCATGTTCGCTTGTTTGGATGAAGGTTTAAGCTTTCGCCTGGAAGCAGGTGCTGGGGCTGGTAAGACCTATTCGCTGGAGAAGGCGCTCAGTCGATTGATTGAACACCGAGGTCCTGCGTTGATCCGGGAGCGTCAGCAAGTCGCATGTATCACTTACACCAATGTGGCGAAAGACGAGATCATCTCTCGCTTCCAAGCGCATTCTGCAATCCGAGCCGAGACCGTCCATGGCTTTTGCTGGTCATTGCTCAGAGATTTTCAAACATCACTGAGAGGATTTCTTGGCACTGACGCTTTTTGGCGAGAGCGTTTTGAGCCGGTGGGTGGCGTAGGTAACAGGCGCATCCATTACGAAATGGGTATTCCACGCGTATCGGAGGACGAGGTCTCTATTCGGCACGAAGATGTCTTGACATTAATGATTCAGGCGCTTACGTCTCCGAAGTTCAGGGCCGTATTGACTTCCCGATACCCGATCCTGTTTATCGACGAATATCAGGACACGGATGAACATTTTGTCGGTGCACTGAAGTCGTGGTTTCTAGATCGCGGTGAGGGACCGATGATTGGCCTGTTTGGTGATCATTGGCAAAAAATCTACGACGAGGGCTGCGGCCTAATCGTGCATGATGCCCTTCAGCCGATCGAAAAAAACGCGAATTTCCGTTCAGCATCGCGGATTGTCGATGTGCTGAATGAGATGCGGCCAGGCCTACACCAGGAAGTGAGCGATCCTGACTTGATCGGTGAAGCCCGAGTATTCCACACAAACCTCTGGCCTGGAGAGCGACGGACAGGAAGCGGGGGAGGACATTGGACTGGCGACACCAGTCCTGAGGCTGCTAGTGCCTACTTCGAATACTTGAAAGCTCAGCTCAGAGTGGAAGGATGGGATTTCTCTCCGAAAACGACAAAAATTCTTATCCTGAATCACAAAGGTATTGCTCGTGAGCAGGGGTATTCCTCGATCCGTGAAATTTATGGGCAATACAATGCTCCGTGGTTGAAGAAGGAGGATCCTCACATCAAGTATTTGGCAGATCAGCTTGAGCCAGCGTGTGTTGCATACCAACAGCGCCGATACGGTGCAATGTTCGGGCAGCTAGCAAGCGATCGGCCAACGATTCGAAGGCACAGCGATAAAGTCGCTTGGGCTGAGGCAATGGATGCACTTCTCGAACTGAGATTGACTGGTACCATCGGCGAGGTGATTGACTACATCATAGCCGTACCGCAGATGCAGCTCCCCAATGCTGTGCTACGGAATGAGCAAGGGTTACAGGCTGCCGGTGTTGAACCAAGTGAGGACGAGCCACGCAGGATTACCCAGCTTCGAAAGCTCAGGGCAGTATCTTACACAGAGCTGATCGCGCTAGACCAATTCATAGATGGGCATACGCCGTTTGCCACAAAACACGGGGTCAAGGGAGCCGAATTCGAAAACGTGATCGTTGTGTTGGGACGCGGCTGGAACCAATATAATTTCGCTGAAATGCTCGAGTGGTTTCAGGAGGGGCCACCGGCGGACAGGCGTGAAAAATTCGAAAGCAATCGGAATCTCTTCTACGTTGCGTGCTCTCGACCCAAGGTCCGTTTGGCTCTGCTTTTCACTCAACTGCTGAGCCAGGCAGCGCTTGATCAGATCACCGCGTGGTTCGGCGCTGAGCATGTATTCGAGTTGCCTGCTAACCCTGGTTGAGAATTCTTGTACAGTGCTCATTGTGTAGGTTAGTCGGCGCATGTCACATCCGACTAGCTGACTAGGCAGGTGGATAAACCGCGATGGTTGCTAAACGCCTCAGGACTAACACTGAATCGCTTCTGGTCTCCTAGGCATTTTCCAAGCGGGACAGGTTCTCAAAGTTGATTTTGATCCTCTATGGTATTTCTCATGGTATTAAAGTTTTTCGTTCCTTTTTGACTTCGTATTTACTGGTCTATTAGGGGGTTATTGATAATTGTGTGGGAGTAAGAGGTTTTTATAGACATTTGATTTAAAACAATATTCAATGTGCCATTGATAATGCATATTGCGTTGTCAATGGCATTTTTTATGGCATTGAGTCAGGTATCACAAGTTGGGTGGTACTGATACCAAGGACACATCTAGCGACTGGCATGGTATATGTCCGATGTCTGTAAGTTGGGGTGATTTTCGCTGCGTCCTGCGGCTCTGTAAATGGAAGGCACTGACTGTTCTGCAGCGATCTCAGTCGTTCAACACCTGTGTGTGAATAGACGCTGTACGATGAGTTCCGGTCGCCACGATCAACGGCACTAGTAGCGTCGGTTGGGCAGAAAAACTATTCTGCTCCTCATTATTTGAGGATGCCCCAGTGCAGTTGACGAGCACTGCGCCTGATAGACTTACGTGAATAAAAAAGCATGGGAGGCACCGATGTTTAGCGATATTCCTCAGGGCATTAGCCTTTGGGATCACCAACGCAGAGGGCTTTCATTCGTCATTGAGCGTATGCGAGCCAATAGTACTGCTTGCCTAGTTCGGATGCCTACCGGTACAGGAAAGACTGGCGTCATCGCCTGTCTGTCCGTGATCAGTGCGTCAGGTCGTGTCCTGGTACTTACTCCTTGGAAGAATTTACGAGACCAGATGGTCAGCGCGCTCCAGCACGGATTCTGGGCAAGCGTCAGATACCCAGCGCCAAATGAAAAAACTATTGTCGGTTTTGTGCCCTCATCCATAAAAGACGTATTAAGTAACACCGATGCCAAGGTGCTTGTCTGCACGTTCACCACACTGACTGAACTCCAAAGATCCTCGCCTCAGGAGTACGCCGCGCTCGCCGCATCCGTCGATGCCGTTGTCGTTGATGAGTGCCACTACGAACCGGCACTACGCTGGGGGAAGGCGGTGAAATCGCTTAACAAGCCCATGATCCTCATGACTGCGACACCGTATCGCAATGACCTAAAGCTGTTCCGCATCGAGAACCCAAAAGAATCCGTTTTTCATTTTTCACACCACGATGCCGAAGCGGCAAAGATTATTCGTCCCCTTAAGACGCTATCCCTGCCTGATGCGATGGACGTTCCGAAACTGGCTCAGGAATTCTCTGCTGCTTGGAAGGCCGCGGTACAGTCGAATAGTCTGATCAGCAGCACACCTCGGGCCATCATATGCTGCACCAGTGCTGCTGACATCAAGGCAGCAGTGGCAGTGATTCGCGACGCGGGTCTTGACGCCATTGGCATACATGACACTTTTACAGGGAATGCTGGCTCGCATTTGTTGAAGGAAGTCCCTGAGAGGCACAGCGCGGTGATCTGGATTCATCAGCACAAACTAACCGAAGGACTGGACGACCACCGATTCTGCTGTGTCGCCTTCTTCGGGCCCGTTGGCAATGACCGCAAGCTCATTCAGCAAATCGGACGGGTTCTGCGAAGGGGACGTTCGGATCGAGAGGACTGTGCGGCTCTACTCTACGCGCCGAACTACTTAAATCTGGGTGATCGTTGGCTGGCGTACCGAGAGTTCGAAAAAAGCGTAGAACTCCTGACAGCGCAGCACTATCGCAATGTTGTCGAGCGTATGTTGGAGAGTCAGCCTTCCGTGGAGTACTTCGATGGTCGCTTCCGGCGAAGGTTTCGTCAGGATGTGCTTGCAGACAATCCTCAGGTTGTTATTGCGCCAAGCGTGCTCGTGCGCAGGCTAAAGAGCAGCTTTTCTCTGGAAGAATATATCGAAGACTGCACCGACAGTCTTAACCTTACAGACGCAATCATTCTTGGTGAGCCGAATGCGCCGTGCCAGCGAGCGACAGACTTCGCACTATGGGTCTACGCATCGATAGCAAATTCCCGTCTTCTGGAAGAGACATCACTGTATGAAGTCAGACTCGAAGTGCACTGCGTAGTCGTTGCTGGCGACTACCTTCTGGTTTCGGACACCACAGGTACTTATCCTGAAGCGCTTATCGATGTGTCGACCACAGCTCTTGGGGCAGCCGAGCTATCTCAGTTACTTGATGCGTCGTACAGCATCACCAATGTTTCCACGAGCAGCGCTATTCCATTTGACACTGTGATCAGGGCGTCAGTTCATCGCGGTCACGATCTGAAGCTGATCCCTGCCTCGCTGACTGACCGGGTTCAGATCTGCAAAGCGGCCCGTGGAGCGTCGGCAAAGGGGCGACGCTACGTTGGTATGCATCGCGGTCGGGTTCGTCAGGATATTCCCGAGCAGCAAAGACGACGCCACTCTGTATCTTTGTTTAAAGAATGGGCAACGTCAATCGCCTCGGCGCTGGCCTCGACGCATGTTGACAATATCGTCTTGCAAAGATACATGCAGACCTGCAAGCCACCTCTAAAACCGCTTCCGGTGACAATGTCGATCGATTTGTCGCAGTCGAAGATCCGCATCTCTTCCGCCGAAGGCGAAGAACTTCGCATCGTAGCTTCTTCCGTTGAGGTCACGTCGCCAAAGAGCGGGCCATCCGGCACAAGCACCAATATGCACGAGTGTACATACATATTCGAAGATCTCGCGGACCCGCCGGTAAGCGTTGAGCTGGAATTGCTCTTGGAGTACCAGCAAGATAAGGGGCGCTTCTGGTTCAAGGGAAAGGGCGTTCGAGGTGGGTTTGGCGTTCAAGTCCTCGAGGACGACACTGGGAGCAGCGCCAAGTCGTTCACGGACTACCTGAACCAGAATCAGGAGTTGGTTCTGATCGGTCTTCAGGATGGGGCCATGGTTTACCAGGGCCGCAACTTCTACAAGGTTGACTATGCTCACGCCGAGGAATCCCTTTTGCAGCACTTCAGTCGCCCACGCATCGCTGCCTGCGCTAACGAAAAGGGCTCGACCGATGAGTTAGATGCAGCCAAGAAGCAAGGTACGAAGGCCACTGCCTTTATCCCAGGCTCTCTCTTCAAAGCAATCGCCGATGGTGACGTATCGCCCGGATTCTCGCCTGAGTTGGTCATCTGTGACGACTTGGGTTCGGAGTGCGCCGACTTTGTGCTGGCCAACTTCACGAATCGTCAAATCGCACTAGTTCACGCAAAGGCTGGAAAGGGTACGTCGATCTCGGCCTCGGCCTTTCACGATGTCGTCGCGCAAGCCATGAAGAACTTAGTTTACCTAGCGCGTGGATCGGAGACGCCTGACGGGGCAAAGAGTTGGACGAAATCCACCTTTTGGAACAACACGAAGATTCCACGGCTATATAAGGCACCCGCGAAATCTCCAACGGGCATCGCGCTGTGGAGGAAGCTACGGAGCGACATCATCGAGCGGGCTGACGCGCAGTTGCATGTGGTTTTAGTGACCGCTGGCTGCTGCGACCTTGATGCACTTCAGAAGGTGCTCAAGGATCCCTCCAAGAGAACCGCAGAAACCGCGCAGCTATTTCACCTGTTTGATGGTCTGGTTGGTTACGCTAGACAATTGGGTGTGCGAGTGACCGTGCTGGACGTTCCTCACTAAGCCCTATAGGCAATGCCAACAACAGCTGGATCAATGCAGACGTTCAGTGAATCGCCATAGGTTCCGTAGACAGCACCGAGCTTCAACGATTCACATACGTCAGGTGTTCGCCTCACGCAATCACAGATATTTGAATTCGTTAGGTTGCAGTTACAGATTTGGGGGTGCAGAACAGACTTCTGTAGACTCCTTCAACAACTGTAGTCATTGATCTTTCTGAATTGAGCGACTGCAACCAGCCTAGTCTGGACATTCGGGCCTTGAAGCGAGTTCCCGTCATTGGTGAAATTGTGAGGCTAGGCTCTACAAGGCGGTTGACGAGGTCCGTTAAGAGGCTCACATTTGCTTCTTCTCTGTATGGTATTTTTAATGGTATTGGATAGTATGTTGGTTGAAAATCATTGTTGTATAAGAATTATTTTTTCTCATTTATGACTGAGTGGGAATAATACTTTCCTGCTAATGCGTTAAACAAAAAGCCCGCTGAATAGCGGGCTTTTTTACAGCTAAACACCAACCTGCATCAGCGCAGGTTTTGTATATTCTGTGAAATTCTACTCTGAATAAATTTCAGTGTTCCATCGGTAATGGCATCAGGGTAAGCCTCTTTTGCAATGTCAAAAAATCTTGTTCCGACATTGCAAATGTCATTAATGATTTCATCGGCTTCTGAGGATGAAACTTCGGCTTCCTCAGCCAGTTTGAGTATATGTTTTCGTTCGATATTTAACGCTTCTCCCATCACATCCATCTGATGGTAGCCGCCAGGGCCTTCACAAAACGTGACATCATATGCCGGTGCGAGCTTCCATTTCCCGGTTGATGACATGAAATAAGAGAAGTTTTTTGGGTGATCGTCTCGGTTGTTGAAAACGACATTAAATACTGCACGTTCGAAGGCGAGCCGCTTTTCCTGCATGTCATTGGTGAAAATCTAAGTCACGTGGATAAAATTACCGTTCCCAAAGCCACTTGCCCGATCTCTCATCGTAAATAATCATCCTCAGGCCCCTTTCTGATGCGTTTACGGGCAGCCCCTTTCTCATAGCGCATGATATCACTCAGGCTATCAATCTGAGGGAGGAACAGGTTTTCGAGTTCTTTGGCGCGGCCCAGTACCATGGCGACACGAACGACGTTTTCAAACCCAACATTGCGACCGGCTTCGAGATTCGAAACGGTATTGGTGCTCACCCCGGCGCGGCTGGCAACCTCAGCCTGGGTCATTTGCTGCGCTAGCCGCTCTTTACGCAAGCGCTCGCAGAGCAGGTTCACAATTTCACTGGGTTTGCTCAAGCTGAGGTCTAACATGGATCTCACCGATGCGTAAAAGTGTTGAAGACTGTCATTATAGGTTTCGGTTCGCTAAGGCTCAATTATAAACCCAGTATTTTGTGTCTTAAGTTAAAAAAATGGACTTAAGACATAAAGTAAGAGAATTAAGTGTGCCGTTGCTGGAGAGAGAAGGAGTAAGAGGAACGGTGAAGAAAGCGCCGAACCCATAGGCTGATCATTCACTATCTATACAATCCTAATCGCATCATCTGTTTAGGGCCTCACTAAGTATTGCCACTGTTTAAGAGCGACAGCTCCCTAATATCAATAACCAATGTTTATAATATTATTATTTAAATGAATCTATTCATTCCCGGTTCTCTAAATTATTTACGACACCTGCTCGCTAAAACGAAATAAACCCCACCACATGGCATACCTCATCAGCGACATCCCTGCTGTGAATGACGTTATAAATTCCCACCGGTGAGTAATCTATCCAAAACCCACCCAAAAAAGATGGTTTTATTTAACGTGCATGTAACTAAGTCGCAATGTATATTTACAAAGCTCTACAAAACTGCCTCTAAGGGCCTGATCTTGCATGGTGTCGGGATTTTGGCCAGGAAGAACTAACCGAATAACAACTCAACAATGAGAGAAGGAGTTCCTCACATGTCATCTATTGATGATTCCGGGAAATGTATTCATAAATACTTTTCATTACTACTGAAAATAATATTCAGCCTTTTAACGGCTGTGACAGGGATATATTTTATCATCGGCGGGGTAAAACTCGCCTCTCTGGGTGGGTCTTATTATTACGCTATCGCCGGGCTGGCCTATCTGGTCTTGCTGGCGTCACTGTGGATGAAAAAACGCCGCGGCCTGCACTTGTCGGTGGTGATTTTTATTGCCACGGCGATCTGGTCGTTGATTGAAGTTGGCGGTCTTTCCTACTGGCCGCTGACCGCCCGTTTAGTGGTGCCTGCCATCATTCTGATGCTCAGCTTTTGGGTATTCCCGGCAGTAGCTGGTGCGAACAGCCAGCGTAACCGCCTGAGCTTCGCCGGTGGCTGGGGCGTGTTTGTCGGCTTACTCGCTGTGCTGGCTGGTGCATTCTTCCCGCACGGCAAAATCTATAATCCGTCGGCGGCCGCTGAGCATCCTGAAGCCTACGCCAGCCCGAATAAAGCCGAGGCCGATCAAAACTGGGACCATCTCTCCCGCAATGCCAGCGGAACCCGCTTTGCCGTTGTGGATCAGATAACACCTGAGAATGTCAGTAAGCTGCAAGTGGCGTGGACCTATCACACCGGGCGTCGACTGGCTGGCAAAGAGGCGGGCGTTGACGAAAATACACCGCTGCAAATTGGCAACGTGTTGTACTCCTGTACGCCGCAAAACGTGATCGCCGCGATTGATGCCGATACCGGTAAATCCATCTGGCGGGTGGACCCGAAAGCCACTGCGGTCTCGCATGTCACCTGTCGTAGCGTGGGCTACTACGATATCGATAAAGATAGCTCCTTGTCTCAAGAGGAGAAAGCCGTCGCGCCAGCCGAGTGTCGTCAACGGATTATTACCACTACGGTTGATGCACGTATGCTGGCACTGGATGCGAAAACCGGCCAGGCGTGCTCTGACTTCGGCACCAACGGCACCGTAGATTTACATGAAGGCATGAAGCCAGCCGAAAAAGGCGCGGCCTATCACCCAAGTGGCACTCCGGTGATCATGGGGCACTTAACGGTCTTCGGCACCTGGATTTTTGACCATTCAGATAAAGATGCCTCAGGTGTGGTTCGCGCTTATGACGTACGTAACGGTAAACTGGCCTGGTCATGGAACGCCGAGGAAGATGCGCCGGATGCGGTGAATCACACCGGCGGAACGCCAAACGTCTGGGCACCTGCCACCTACGATCAGGAACTTAACACCGTATATCTGCCAACCGGTATGGGGCCACCTGACTACTGGGGCGGTGAGCGTATGCCTTCATCCGAAAAGTTTGCTTCAGCGGTGGTGGCGGTGGATGCGTCTACCGGGAAAACCAAATGGGTCTTCCAGACGGTGCATCATGATATCTGGGATTATGACCTCCCATCCCAGCCCGTGATGTATGAGATGAAAAATGAGCAGGGAGAACGTGTTCCGGTTCTGATTCAAACCACCAAGACCGGGCAGATCTTCGTGATCGACCGCCGCACCGGCAAACCGGCGAGCAAAGTGGAAGAACGTCCGGTGGTGACCACGCCGTCAGGACAAAATGATCATCTGTCGCCGACGCAGCCATTCTCTGTAGATATGCCGGCTTTAGGCCTGACTAAACTGAAAGAGTCGGATATGTGGGGGATCACGCCATTCGACCAGCTTGAGTGCCGTATCGCGTTTAAATCTTCCCGTTATAACGGTATTTTCACGCCTACGGCAGAATCCAACTACATTCAGTTCCCAAGCACATTGGGCGGGATGAACTGGGGCGGTATCTCCATCGATGAGCGCGATAACATCATGTATGTTAACGACATTCGCATGGGTAAAATCATGGCGCTGAAAACGGCCGAAGAAGCCAAAGCCTATAAAGGCAAATATCCTATCCGCACGATGTTTGCGGGTCCGTATGTCGGCCTGAAGTCAGACTTCTTTATGTCTTCGCTGGGTGTACCGTGCCAAAACCCACCGTTTGGTACGCTCAGTGCTATCGATCTGAATACCAAAAAACTGGTCTGGCAAGTGCCGGTGGGTACCGTTGAAGACTCTGGTCCTCTGGGCGTGAAAACGCATATGGCGATGCCGATCGGTATGCCAACGCTGGGTGGCCCAACGGCGACAGCCGGTGGCATCGTGTTCTTTGCGGGAACGCAGGATAACTACCTGAGGGCGTTTAACAGCAAAACCGGTGAGGAGATCTGGAAATACCGTTTACCGGTAGGCGCAACTGCCTCACCGCTGGTTTACAAATCACCGAAGACCGGCAAGCCGTATGTGGTGATCTCCGCGGGCGGAGCAGCACATTCACCGGATCAGGGTGATTATCTGATCGCCTTCTCGCTGCCAGATACCGGGCAGTAACTGCATTAACCTGCCGTACTAAAGCGGGCTGCTCAGGCAGCCCGCTTTCCACTAGCCGTGCAGCGCCAGACCTTTAATCACCTTATCCACCATCTTCTTTGGGCCGCGCAGGCCGAGCCCCACCAGATTCATATTCTCAGCGTCTTCCGCTAAAAACACTTCCCGGTTGGCTTCGTCATGACCGGTGGAGAACATCGCGTGTACGTAGGGAATCATTGTGAGTTCACGTTCGAAGCCTTTGCGTTGCACGGTTTGTAGCCCGGCGACATCTGCTTCGAAAATCAGCATTGGCTGACCAGACATATTACCGTACTGTCGGCCCAGTGCGTCCACGTAAGGCGCGCCCATAATTTCCGGGGCAGAGGCGGCGATGCCGGTGGCAAGAAAAGCAACAACGTTTAAGCGCTGCCAGATGGGCAGATCGTTACGGACAATATAGGCAATTTTGGTATCAAACATCTTTACGGCTCTCTGATGATCGCGAAAGGGCCATCATCCGCTGATCAGCGGTCGGTCATCTAGAACGTTTGTGCAGCGCGTTGATAGCTGGCAGGGGAGAGGCGATAAGCGCGCTGGAACCAGCGCCCCATATGGCTTTGGTCCGCAAAGCCGACATCGCAGGCGACCTGTGCGGGCTCGTTACCCATGGCTAACAGAACGCGTGCGGTACGTAGCCGTAAGCGCACCAGGTAGGCGTGGGGAGTCTGGCCGAACGCCTGTTTAAACTGGCGGCTGAGGCGAAAGCGATCAATACCGGCATGGCGTGCCAGCTCATCGAGACCAACATCCAGATGCATACGGTCATGCAGATAGTCTCGCAGTTGGTACATCTGCATCAGGGAGTGATTCGCGGTGGAGAGGGGCTTTGTCGCAATATGACGTGAAAGCAGTGATATCAGGTGGTCTAGCGTCTGATCGCGCGCCAGGCGGCCTTCCTGATGGTGTACGGCAAAAAATGCCTGCTGGATTGCCATGATCAGTTGGGCATCATCGGTCAACGTGTGCTGGAAAGCGGCTTCCATCGCAGAAGCATCGCCCAGTCCGCGCCGTTGCATTATCTCAGTCACCCAGTGCTGAGGCAGATACAACATGGCATAGGTAAAACCTTCGGCATCTGGTGCATGTCCATCATGCACCGCCCCTGGTTCAATCAAAATGGCGCGCCCAGGTGTGCTGGTATGTAATGTTCGGTGGCAGTTAAAGCGTTGCAAACCCTGCTGAGTGACGCCCACCAGGATTTCATCGTGGTCGTGCGGGTCGTAGGCGTGACCGCGAAAATGCGCATTGATACTCTCAATGCCCGTCTCGTCGTCACGATGAAAATCTACCCAGTCATGCCTGGTGTTGGGGTGGTCCGGCGTCTTCATATTCCATTGGGAGTCAGCAACAAGACAGGGGAATCTATCCTGCCATGCCCGTTGGGCATTTAACACCGCTTTTAAATCCACTTCCCTGTGGATTTCATCAATCAGTGCAGCACGGCATTCAGAATTAACACGCCCGCTAAGCCGAGAACTGAGATCAGGGTTTCCATCACCGTCCAGGTTTTCAGCGTCTCCACCACACTCAGGTTAAAGTACCCTTTGAACAGCCAGAAGCCGGGGTCATTGACGTGTGAAGCGATAACGCTGCCGGAACCAACGGCTAACACCATCAATGCCGGATCGGTGTGTGTTACAGCAATAATTGGCGTAACAATCCCGGCGGTGGTGATGGCTGCGACGGTCGCTGAACCCAGGGCCACGCGCAGCATGGCGGCAACGGTCCAGCACATCAGCAGGGGTGAAAGTGAAGAACCTTTCATCATATTGGCAATATAATCACCCACGCCGCTGTCTACCAGGACCTGCTTAAAGGCACCGCCGCCCGCGATGATAAACACAATCATCGCGATGGCCGCAATCGAGCTGCCGCACATCTCCATGACGTCGCCGATAGAACGGCCATTACGTAATCCCAGGGTGAAAACACCTAACACGACGGAGATAAACAACGCGACAGCGGGATTACCGACAAACTCGAAGAACTGCCTGATGCCACTCTCTTTCGGCATCGTCAGTTCACACACCGCAGCCAGAGCCATCAGCACTACAGGGATGATCGCCGCAAAAATACTGGTGCCGAAGCCTGGCATCTCCTCTTCAGTGAAAATTTTCGGGTTATACAGGCCTTCTGGCGGTGATTTTTCGAAATTTTTCAGGAAGCGAGAGAACAGTGGACCCGCGACGATCACGGTAGGGATGGTGATGATCAGTCCGTACAGCAGCGTCGTGCCTAAATTAGCACCAAAGATCGTGGCGATCGCCGTTGGACCTGGGTGCGGCGGCAGGAAGCAGTGGGTGACCGAAAGCGCGGCAACCATCGGCACACCGACATACAGCAGCGGTAAGCCAGAAGCCGCGACGATGGTAAACACCAGCGGCAGCAGCAAAACAAAGCCCACTTCATAGAACATCGCCAGGCCGACAATCAGGCCGGTAATCATCAGTGCCCACTGCAAACGCTGTTTGCCAAAAGCGTTAATCAGGGTGCTGGCGATGCGCTGTGCGGCTCCGGTATCGGACACCAGTCGCCCGAGCATGGCACCGAAAGCCAGAATCATCGCCAGCCCGCCGAGGGTCGAACCGATCCCCTTTTGGATAGAGGCGACAGCCGCCAGTGGCGTCATACCTTCTGCGATACCCACAACGGCGGCAACAAACACCAGAGCAATGAAGCCGTTGACCTTAAAGACGATCATCAACAGCAGTAACAGCAGGACGCCAAAAACGATAATCGTTATAGGCATGGAATTTTCCTTATCATTATTATCAGAGGCAGAGAAAAACCTGGCGCGGCAACCCGCGCTCAGGGGTTAGACGGCGACGCGCATACCGCCATCTACAAAGAGTAAGTGACCATTGACGAAGTCGGAGGCGCGGGAGGAGAGAAAAACTGCGGCCCCGATCAACTCTTCAGGTTTTCCCCAACGCGCGGCAGGGGTGCGCTTGGTTAACCAGGCGGTAAAGGCCTGGTCATCGGCCAGCGGTTGCGTCATTTCGGTGACGAAATAGCCAGGGGCGATGGCATTGATTTGAATGTTGTGGCGCGCCAGTTCAACGCACATACCACGGGTCAGCATGGTTACGGCACCTTTAGAGGCGGCGTATGGCGTAATGGTGTCGCGGCCCAGCTCACTCTGCATTGAACCGATGTTAATGATTTTACCCTGCTGGCGAGTAGCCATGCGTTTGGCAACGGCCTGAGACACAAAGAACACCGCCGTCTGGTTCACGGCGATCACGTCGTGCCAGTCTTGTTCCGGGAACTCAAGGAACGGGCGACGACGTTGAATGCCGGCGTTATTAATCAGAATGTCAATCTGACCAATGTCTCGCTCAATGTGTTCAATTGCGGCTTCTACAGCTGCGGCATCGGTGACATCAAACGCGCAGGCGTGGGCAGTAAAACCCTGTTCACTCAACTGTGCCGCCGCTTTTTCCGCGCCTGCGGCCGTGGTGGCGTTGATGATCACTTCCGCCCCGGCTTCAGCCAGACCGGTAGCCAGTAACAGACCGATGCCGCGAGCAGAACCGGTAATCAGGGCGCGTTTGCCCGCTAAAGAGAAAAGTGTACTCATGGCGATGCTCCGTTAAAAAGTCAGCTGAACTTTGGCTGCACGGGTTTTGTCCCCGGCGAATTGCAGTGCGGCATCCACTTCCTGCCAGTCATAAGCGCCACTGAACAGCGGACGCGGATCGATGACACCTTCAGCCAACCAGGTGACGGCGGTGTTAAATTCATGGGTAAAACGGAACGAACCCACCAGCTGCACCTCTTTTGCAATCAGCTGCATGATCGGGAAGTTTGGCACGGCTCCGCCCATTCCCACCTGCACCAGGGTGCCTTTGGCACACACCACATCAAGGCAGCGCTGAATGGAAGAGGGGTGTCCGGAAGCTTCAAAGACCACATCAAAGTAGCCTTTGTCTGCGGTGTAAGCACTGAAGTCGCCTTCTGCCGCGTGCAGCGTGTGAGTTGCCCCCATCTGTTTTGCCATACCCAGTGAGCGCTCGCTTACATCGCTACAGACGATTTCAGCGGCTCCACGCGCTTTTGCCGCGGCGGCAATCAAGCAGCCAATCGGGCCAACACCGGAAATGAAGACGCGCTTGCCGCTCATCTCACCACCTTGCTGTGTAGCATGGATGCAGACGGCTAAAGGTTCGGCGAAGACCATCACTTCATCGGGGGCATCATTCGGATAGGGAACGCACTGCGCGCTATCGACCACTTTAAATTGGGTGAAGCCGCCATCAACGTGCGGGGTGTACATGGCACTGCCGAAAAAGCGCATTGCGACGCACTGGTTTTCCTGATCGCGCTCGCAGTACTTGCACTTGCCGCACGGTTTGGAAGGGTTGATCGCCACTTTCTGCTGCGGAGCCAGCTGTGGATTATCACTTTCCACCACGTAACCGATCACTTCATGACCAAGAATCATCGGCATTTTGACGGTGTAATCGCCGACTTTGCCGTGTTGATAGTAGTGCAAATCAGAACCACAAATACCGCCGCGCGTAATACGCACCAGCGTACCCTGGCCGTGATATTCCACCTGTTGCTTAATGACTTCGACCTGCTCTTTGCCCTGAATAACGCAGGATTCTGTTTCGAGTTGCATAAATCTACCCTGTAACGGTGCTGACAAAAGTCTTATTTCAGGGCTTACGCGAGATTAAAACTGTGAGCTAACTCACTGAAAAAGATGTTACGGCAGGGATGTTACGCATAACGTGACCGGGACATCACTCAGTCATCAGACCAGACGCGCTGCGCTTGAGAATGTTTGCGCGCGGCTTTCCAGTTCTGTGCTTTCACACTGTATTGGCCGCTGATTTTGGGCAAAATAACCGCAAAATTAAGCATGGTTGTCAATTGACACCCGAAGTCTAACCCGATAAGGTGATGCATTAATAAAAGGAGTGAAGTTATGCAGGAGTACTGTTTTACGCTGACTTTTCAGTTGCCGTCGGCTGCACATAATGTCGATCAACTGATTGAGCAGTTAGCCGCAGCGGGCTGTGATGACGCGTTAGTAGGCTCAGGCGTTGCCGGTAAGCTGGCACTTGAATTTACCCGCAGCGCCGCAACGGCCCGGCAAGCCCTGTTCAGCGCCTTACGAGACGTAAATACCGCAATCCCCGGTGTGCGGTTGACAGAAGCTGCCCCGGATTTTGTCGGTTTAACCGATGTTGCTGAAATCATCGGTGTCTCACGACAGAACATGCGCAAACTGATGCTGGCGCATAGCCCGGCATTTCCGCTGCCAGTTCACGAGGGGAAGGCCAGTATCTGGCATCTGGCTGATGTACTGGCGTGGCTAAACGGCCGTGGTCATTACCGCGTGCCCGAGGCCGTGCAGGAAGTGGCGCAGGTAACTCTACGTCTCAATTTGCAGCAGGCAGTGGCACATTACGGCATCAGCAGCAGTGACACTCTGGAATAGGCACGAGCCAATACAGCAGGCAGATAAAATCAGCCGAGTGGTTACAGCAGCATAAAATGACCGGGCGAGAGGCACAGCTGGGCAGCTACCGGTAGACAGCAGCAAAAAATGCCGTGCGTATTACGTTACCGCGTATCGCTCAGTACAGTGCTGGTTGCCGGGGGCGCAGAGTTTTTTTGCTGATGGTGCTCGAAAGCAGCGGGCAGAATAAAGATCAAACGACTGAAGAGAATAAGAAAACTAATCAGCAACACAATGCGGGTCATACTGCCGGCATTCTTACGTCGTCGAGATGAAATGGCGCTGTTCACGCGAAGTTCCTGTTGAGACCCATAACGGGCGATAGCAACATTTAGACATAACTCACAGGTGAAAGCAAACATTGATGAAAAAACATTCAATTTTGCAGGCCGCGGCTGCGACCTGCAAGGCGGGTTAATAGCTGGCTTTCTGCGCTAAAAGGGTGGCAAAGCGACAGCGGATGCGATTGCCCTCTGCATCGGTTTTATGCAGCTCACCGGGGTGCTCGTTGTACTTCACAATGTGCCAGTTACGGTAGTAATTGCTTAACTCGCCTGAGCGGAAGGTAAACGGAAAATCCACCGGGCAGGGGAAATCATCCGTGCTCATCGCGGCAATGATCAGGTTATAGCCATATTTCACCGTACTGGCCTGCATATCGGCAATCAGCTGGGGAATGGTCTCCGGCTGCAAAAACATCATCACCACGCTGGAAAGGACCAGTTCATAAGCACCATTAAAACGCGTCTGGTTGAGATCGCGCAGTTCAGTGCTGATGCCCTGCAAACCTTCCTGCGCGATAATCTCATTCAACCGCGCCAGGCTCTGCGGGTTCTGGTCCCAGGCCGTCACGTCAAAGCCGTGCTGATTAAGGAACAGGCTATTACGTCCCTGCCCACAGCCCAGATCGAGTGCTTTACCCACAGGTAGCAGCGGCAATGCTTCCAGCACTTCCGAATGCGGGGCGGTCAGGCCCCAGGTTTCGGCAAAGTAGCTATCCGCTTTCATGGGGCATCGGCCTCTTCCAGCAACAGTTTCCAGCCGGTGACATCATTCCAGTAGCTCTGCTCACGCTCCAGATCGAGCTGCACCAAATTATTCTGGCTGAAGTAACCCTGTGGGAACACCAGCGTCCAGTGGCCGTCATCTGTTTTCAGGATCAGAGACTCTGGGCGCGTGGTGGCCTGGCGTTGATTGTTCAGCAACGTACCGAGGCGCAGCAGGAAAATCAGCGGCAGGAACTGCTTTTTGCGGAACAAGGTGACGCGCGGCAGATCGTCGACTTTGATCGCCTTACGGTGGAAGCGCACCAGTGCCGCCAGCAGTAGCTGTTGATCCTGATTGAAGCCTGGCATATTGCTGTTTTGCAGAATATACGCCGAGTGGCGCTGCATCCCGCTGTGGTTAATGGTCAGCCCAACTTCATGCAGCATGGCGGCCCAACGCAGTAGTGCGGCAAGCTGCGGGTTGCCCAGCTTTTCGTTCTGCTCCAGCCACTGTTGATACAGGCTGTCGGTGGTTTCCAGTACGCGTTTTGCCTGGTCATTATCAATAGCATATTGATTGCCAAGGCTTTGCGCGGTGCGGCTGCGAATATCACGATGGCGGAAACGGCCTTCCATCTCATACAGCACGCCTTCACGCAGCGCGCCATCTGAGTAGTTCAGTTCGCGAATCGCCAGCGCATCAAATACGCCGCGTAAAATGGCCAGCCCGGGCACAAAGACGGACTTACGATCTTCTGACAGGCCCGGCAGGCTGAGTGCATCAAATGATTTATGCTTCAGCACTTCGTCACTCAGCTTGTCCAACAGCTCGGGGGTAATGACTTTCTCTTTCTCACCCATCGCCAGCAGAACTTCAAAGGCAGCTTTGATGGTGCCAGAGGCCCCCAGAGCATATTGCCAGCCGTGCAGGCGATATTGCCATGCCAGGGTTTCCAGCTTCTGCGCCGCCGCCAGACGTGCGCGACGGAAGTTATCTGCGGAGATTTCACCTTTTTGGAAATAGAGCTGGGCAAAGCTGACACAGCCCATACGGCGACTTTCTACCAGCTGCGGTTCGAAATCCTCGCCGATCACCATTTCTGTGGAACCGCCGCCGATATCAATGACCAGCTTACGGCCTTTCTGTGGCTGGGTGTGTTCCACGCCCATAAAGATCAGACGCGCCTCTTCGTTGCCGGAGATCACTTCAATAGGAAAAGGGATCACCTCTTCGGCACGTTTAAGGAAGGTATCGGCATTCACCGCCTGACGCAGGGTATGGGTACCCACAATGGTCACGTTGCTGGCGCTAAAACCCTGTAAACGTTCGGCAAACAGGGCGAGGCAGCTCAGACCACGCTCCATGGCTTCGTCGCTGAGGCGATTGTTAGCATCAAGGCCATCAGCCAGATGAACGCGCTGCTTCAGGCGTCCCAGCACCTGAATTGCACCGTCCACGACGCGTGCAATCACCATGTGAAAACTGTTTGAACCCAGGTCGATAGCGGCAAATTCCTGCGGCTTCGGCGTTGTGTTGTTTGAGATGGGCATAGGCGTCATTCTGGCTGTTCGAGTTGCTTAATATAATCATAAATAGCTAACTGCGAGCGAACTTTACGGCGGTTGCCGCGCGGTACGTAGCTGTTGGCCAGTTCTTTGTCCACGATACGTGCTTTGACCGTGTCGCCAAGCTGGAGCGCAATGATATCGAGAATGCGCTGTTTGAGGCGTGGATCAAGGATCGATACTGCCACTTCGATACGGTAATCAATGTTGCGCGTCATCCAGTCTGCCGAAGAGAGGAAGACTTTTTTATCGCCGGCATTATCAAAAATATAGACGCGGTCGTGTTCCAGGTAACGGTCAAGAATGCTGGTAACGCGAATATTTTCACTGATACCCGGTAAGTCAGGGATCAATGAGCACATGCCGCGCACTAACAGATTGATTTTCACCCCGGCACCGGAAGCGGCATACAGACGATCAACCAGGCCGTTATCCACCAGGTTATTAATCTTCAGTGTGATGCCCGCCTGCAACCCTTGCTGGGCGTTGGCGATCTCGGCATCAATCAACTGGTACAGCATTTGGCGCGAGTTCTGCGGTGACACCATCAGATGCTCGAAGTTGACCGGGCGGTACGGGTTTTCGATGAAGTTAAACACGCGGCGCACTTCGTTGGTAATGCGTGCATCGGCGGTTAACAGGGAATAGTCAGTATACAGGCGCGCGGTTTTTTCGTTGAAGTTACCGGTGCCGATATGGGCATAACGGACGATCTCTTCACCTTCGCGACGAGAAATCAGGAACAGCTTGGCATGAATCTTCAGGCCCGGCGCAGAGAAGATAACGTGTACACCGGCTTCCGTCAGGCGTTTAGCCCAGAGAATGTTGGCTTCTTCATCGAAGCGCGCCTGGAGCTCAACCACCACCGTCACTTTTTTACCGTTGTAGGCGGCGTGGATCATCGCATCCATGATGCGGGAGTTTTTCGCCACGCGATAAATATTGATCTTTATCGCCAGCACGCTCGGGTCAAATGACGCCTGGCGCAGCAACTCCAACACGTGCTCAAAGGTGTGATACGGGTAGTAGAGCAGCACATCACGATTACGGATAGCATCGAAGCCATTGCGGAAACCATCAAAACCAATATGGCGGATCGGCGGCATCGGGCGATTCACCAGGTTGCTTTTACCCACGTTCGGGAAGCCGATGAAGTCTTTGAAGTTGTGGTAGCGGCCACCTGGCACCACGGAGTCAAAGGTGGAGATGCTGAACTTACCGCGCAGCATTTCAACCATGGCATCGGGCATATCGCGCTGATAAACAAAGCGGACCGGTTCGGCCGTGAGACGCTGCTTGAGGCTGGAGGACATCAGTTCCAGCAGGCTGGATTCCATCTCGGTCACCAGGTCATATTCGGCATCGCGCGTCATCTTCATCGAATAGGCGTTTAACGCATCGTAGTCGAAGAAGCCTTTAAAGATTTCATCCAGGCAATAACGCAGGATGTTATCCAACAGAATCATTGGCTTGCGGCGGCGCGGGGATTCAGCCGGCAGGTTCACGAAACGGGGAACCTTATCGGAAGGGATCTCCAGCAGCGCGTAGCGAATGCTGTCGCCACGGATGATCTCTACCGCGAGGTAGGTGTAGTCATCTTTGAGGAATTCCGTCAGGTCGGTATCGTGGTTCACCAGAATCGGTGTGATGTGCTGACGCAGTTCATGCTTGAAGTAGTGACGCAGCCACACCTGCTGATTAGGCGAGAGCTGGCGTTCGTTAATCAGGAAGATCTGATTACGTGCCATCTCCAGCAGCAGTTCATTGTAGAGGGCATCGAATTCATGCTCGGATTTCATGACGCGCTGCTGAATTTTTTTAAGTAGATGGCGCAGCGGGCCGGGCGTGCCTTGCTCTTCACCGATTAAGATGCGGCGTTTGAGATCGGCAAAGCGGACTTTGTAAAACTCATCGAGGTTGTTGGAATAGATCCCGAGAAAACGCATCCTTTCAATAAGTGGATTTGATTTATCGGCCGCTTCCTGTAAGACGCGTTCGTTAAAAGACAACCAGCTTAATTCTTTTTCTATATACAGCTTTTCCTGACCCATTCTCACTCCATATTGCGGTTGCAGGATGAGGCGTAGTCCCGCTTTCTTGTTGATGCTGTAGGGATCAGCACCCGCCTCACTCACTTTCTCAGTACCGGAGCTTACTATCCACGTCCATTATGGCGAGAGTATGGCAGCGTTGTCCAACGTCAATGGTTGTCTTATCAATCGGCTACGGGCAACATAGCGTTTTATTTTCCGCTTCACTGGTATGCATGAGCCTTAATCACATTCCTGTTCACTATAGTGACCGCCGCAGACGCTGGCTGGACAGCTTTGCCCGACGACTGATCAGCAGTTGTGGCATGGCCATTTTGCTATTGATGATGCTGCTGTTTTTCTGGCTGATTTGGGTGGTGCTGCCGCTGTTTTCGTCGCCCTCTCTGCATCAAGGGCAGGCGCAACCGCTGCAAGATAAATCTCCGCTGGTGGCTCTGGGCAACAGTGGCAGTGTGGGCTGGCGTATTGGTGCCAGCGGCAATGCAGCACTGATCCCCCTGGACAAGCCGTCTACCGGCTCGATACTGCCGCTGAATGCGCCCATACAAAGTGCGACGGTAGCGGCGGATCAGCAATCTATGCTGCTGCGTACTGCCCAGGGTGTGCTGCTACTCCAGGTAGATACCACATCCGCTCAGGCGCAGTGGCGTTTTCCTCTCGGCGATAAACCCCTGAGCGCGTTGGGCAACGCCGGACAACCCCTGGCGTTGGCGAAATGCGGGCCAAACTGCTGGCGGATGGCACAAGCGAATGCACAGGGTATTCAGGTAATCACCTACCGCGACAGCGACATCCCGGAAATACTTAATATTCCACAACGCCATGCGGATAAGCTCCTGCTATCACCACGCGGTACGCTGCTTTATACCCTCGACGGTCAGCTACTGCGGGTCTGGAGTTTCCCAGGCACGGTGCCTCATCTGCGTGAAATACACTCGCTGCCGCGCATCCCGCAAAGTCTCCATCTGCTGTCTGGCGGTGAGTCACTGCTCATTCAGGATGCTACCGGTATCAGCCAGTGGTTTGCCATTAGCGGTGAACAGGGCCCACGCCTGCGGGAGGTCCATCGCTATGCCGAAAGCAGCGGCGAAGCGCTGTTGTTTACCGAGATTAACCGCCGGGTCTTTGCCACCTTAACTGCTGAAGGGGAGTTTAAACTCTTCGCCAGCAAGCAAGATGTCCCGATTATGCAGCGCAAACTCGATGTGGGTATCGCAGGAGCCGCCTTTTCACCTAACGGGGATGCGCTTTTGCTGGAACGTGCGGGAAGCTGGCAGCGCGATAAGCTGGATGATCCCTGGCCGGACGTCAACTGGCGCAACTTCTGGCAGAAAATCTGGTATGAGAACTACCCCAAACCTGACTGGGTCTGGCAGTCCACCGCCGCAGGGGACAGCTATCAGGCTAAATTCAGCCTGGTACCGATGGTCACTGGCACCTTGAAAGCCGCGGGCCTCGCACTGCTGTTTGCCACGCCGCTGGCACTGGCCGCCGCCATGTATACCGCATGGTTTATGTCACCGGGTATGCGCCGTTGGATAAAACCGGCGATTGAAATGATGGGCGCGCTGCCCAGCGTGGTGGTAGGGCTGATTGCCGGGCTGTGGATGGCCCCGCACATTGGTGATGCCCTGCCTGGTGTGCTGTTGCTGCCTGTGACACTTACCATCACATTGCTGTTGTGCGGACGTTTTGGTAAACGCTGGCAGCGTGCTGGCCGCGAACTGCTTGTGCTGCTGCCGATTTTATTGGCTGTCGCTCTGTTAACGCTGTGGCTGCCAGGCCGTTTTCTGCCGGATGTCAGCATCTGGCTACCGCATTACGCCCAGCGCAATCTGCTGGTCGCGTCATTGGCGATGGGCTTTGCATTGATCCCACTGATCTTTACCCTGGCCGAAGATGCGCTGTTTAGCGTACCGGCTTCGCTGGGGCAGGGGTCGCTGGCGCTGGGGGCGACACCGTGGCAAACCCTGACACGCGTGGTATTGCCCGGTGCTTCTGCCGGCATTTTTGCCGCGATGATGATTGGCTTTGGTCGCGCCATTGGAGAAACCATGATTTTGCTGATGGCCAGCGGCAACACGCCACAAACCAGCGGCGGGCTGTTTAGCGGCCTGCGCGCGCTCTCAGCCAATATCGCCATCGAAATGCCAGAGGCGGCATCAGGCAGCGCGCATTATCGCATTCTGTTCCTGAGTGCCCTGGTATTGCTGGTATTTACGCTGGTGATTAATACGTTGGCGGAATTGATTCGCCAGCGGCTGCGTCAACGTTATAGCCAGCATGAGGGGCAGGGATGAAAGCGATGAGACAAAACGACCGCTGGCGCTGGCTAACAGCGGGTGCGGTTACCGTCTGCCTGCTGGCTTTTACCTTACTGATCGGGTTACTGGGCTGGCAGGGCATTCGTGCTTTCTGGCCTCAGTCGCTGGCGCTGTATAGCTTACAACAGCCAGAAGCGGGAATGACGCGTCTGTTAGGTGAAACGGTGAGCTATCATGACCACTACGCCGCCCCTGAGCTGGCGAGCGGTTTTGTGCATCGCTATGTGGTTAAAACCGGCAACCGGGATTGGGCCGCGCCGGATTTCCGCGTGCTTTACAGTCAAGCCGCCTTAGCCGTGACATACCCTGCGGATGCGATGGTGGTACAGCGTCGTATGGGCGGCAGTGCTTATGGCTGGTTTGATGGCCTGCGTGAGGGCACCGAGATGCTGACCGCGCGCAATCCGAATGCGTTGCTGGCGCAGCGACTGCGTCAGGTACACCAGATTCAGCATCAAATCAGTCATTTACGCCGGGTCGAAATGGCGCGAATTAATCGCCAACTGGAAACTCTGGTGCACCAGGCCAGCGATGAGAAATTAAGTCAGCGGGATTTGTCACAAAATCAGGCCAATCAAGCGGCGCTACAGCGTCAGCTGAGCCTGCTCGGGCAGCGGCTATCGGCCCTGCAGCTGGAAAGCCAGCGTGACTATCTGCTACTGCGTGATGTGCAAGGCGAGCAACATGCTATCCCGCTAACCCAGGTGGTGGCTGCCTGGTATCCCAACGCGCTGAGCAGCAGCGATAAAATCCAGCATACGCTGCAACAGATGTGGCATTTTGTCAGTGATTCACCGGCCGATGGCGGCAGTGAGGGCAGCGTGTTCCCGGCCATTTTTGGCACGGTGCTGATGGTGCTGTTGATGTCGGTGATTGTGATGCCATTAGGGGTGATTGCGGCCGTGTGGTTGCATGAGTATGCCGGGCGCAACGCGCTGACGCGCATGGTGCGCATTGCGGTGGTGAATCTGGCGGGCGTACCGTCGATTGTCTATGGCGTGTTTGGCCTCGGATTCTTTATCTGGCTGGTGGGCGGCACGATTGACCAACTGTTCTATGCGCAGGCGCTACCCGGCCCGACCTTTGGGACACCTGGTTTGCTCTGGGCTTCGTTGACGCTGGCATTATTAACCCTGCCGGTGGTGATTGTCGCCACAGAAGAGGGGTTGTCACGTATTCCTGAAACCTTGCGTCAGGGCTCGCTGGCGTTGGGCGCAACGCAGTGGGAAACCTTGTGGCGCGTGGTATTGCCGCTGGCGGTGCCTGCGATGTTGACCGGTTTGATTCTGGCGGTGGCACGCGCAGCGGGAGAAACCGCGCCGCTGATGCTGGTTGGCGTGGTGAAGATGGCCCCCGAGCTACCGGTGGATGCGGTATTCCCCTATCTGCATCTCGATCGCAAGTTTATGCATCTCGGTTTCCAGATTTACGATCTGGCGTTCCAGAGCCCGAACGTTGAGGCCGATCGTCCGCTGGTGTATGCCACGGCTCTGCTGCTGGTGATGATTATTTTATCGCTTAACCTGTTGGCAATGGCATTACGCCATCGTCTGCGTGAGCGCTACCGTTTACTGGTTCATTAACAGGCCTGCTTATGACGCCCGATTTTGATGTTGCTTTGACCGTTGATCAATTATCGCTGTGGTATGGCGAACGGCAGGCGCTACATAATATTAATCTGCACATTCCCCGGCAGCAGATCACCGCGCTGATTGGCCCTTCGGGCTGCGGCAAATCTACGCTGCTGCGCTGTTTTAACCGCATGAATGACGTGATCGATAACTGCCGTATCAGCGGTGAGATTTTGCTGGAGCAGGAGTCTGTGTTGCATGGACAGCAGGATCTTTCCGCCTTGCGCCGTCGTGTGGGGATGGTGTTCCAGCGTCCTAACCCGTTTCCGAAATCAATCTATGAGAATGTGATTTATGGTCTGCGGTTGCAGGGCGTACGCGACAGGCGAGTGTTAAACGAAGCCTGTGAGCGCGCGTTACGCGCGGCAGCGTTATGGGGAGAGGTGAAGGATCACCTCGGACAGAATGCCCTGACGCTCTCCAGCGGGCAGCAGCAGCGCTTAGTGATTGCCCGCGCGATCGCCATTGAGCCAGAAGTGCTGTTGTTGGATGAACCAACCTCGGCGCTGGACCCGATCTCTACGCTGGTGATCGAAGAGCTGATGCACTCGCTGAAGCAGCATTTCACCCTGGTGCTGGTGACGCACAACATGCAGCAGGCGTCGCGTGTTTCTGATTACACGGCGTTTATGCACAATGGCGCGCTGGTGGAGTTTGGCGAGACCGATCGTATTTTCACTTCGCCTAAAGTACGACGTACGGAAGACTATATTACCGGGCGCTATGGCTGATTGGCAGGGATAAACAGGAAAATGTCTGAACTGTCATCAGGCTATGGCTCGATGACAGCCAGAACAACATCAAACGGGCAGCTACTCGTGTGCGTGGCCTTGTGCAGGAAGCTGAGCCCCATCAAGCCAGGCTTGCTGGTTCTGCATACTGAGGCGACCGGTGGTAAACCAGTTAACCGCCAGCGGATAGATGGCATGCTCCTGATGTAACACACGCGCAATCAGCTCTTCCTCGCTATCTTCAGCAAACACCGGGACGCGGGCTTGTATCACAACCGGCCCGCCATCCAGCTCCTCGGTGACAAAATGCACGGTCGTGCCATGCTCCGCATCACCATTCTCAATGGCCTGGCGATGGGTATGTAATCCGGGATACTTAGGCAGCAGGGAGGGGTGGATGTTTAACATCCGGCCCAGATAGTGCTGAACAAACGTGGGGCTGAGAATACGCATGTAACCGGCCAGCACGATCAGATCGGGTTGGTACTGGTCGATCTGATCCATCAGCGCGTAATCAAACGCATCACGATCGGCAAACGCTTTCGGGCTGAGGGCGTGGGCGGGAATATTCGCCGCGCGCGCGCGTTCCAGACCGTAAGCGCCTGCTTTGTTACTGAAAACGGCAGCAACGCTGCCGTTAATGCGCTGTTGAGCACAGGCGTCGATGATTGCCTGCAGGTTACTACCACTGCCGGAAATCAGGACGACAATCCGTTTCATGCGTTAATTACCACACGCTCTTCAGCATCAGACGCTTTAATCACGCCAATTTTCCAGGCTTTTTCGCCTGCAGCAGTCATCAGTTCAACCGCTTTATCCGCTTCTGCTGCGTCCAGGGCAATCAACATACCCACGCCACAGTTAAAGGTGCGGTACATCTCGTGACGGCTAACGTTGCCTGCCTGCTGCAACCAGTTGAACACGGCTGGCCATTCCCAGCTCTTCTCGTCAATCACTGCCTGCGTGTTGTCTGGCAGCACGCGCGGGATGTTTTCCCAGAAGCCGCCACCGGTCAGGTGAGCAATCGCGTGAACATCAACCTGTTCAATCAAGCTCAGGATGTTTTTCACGTAGATGCGAGTCGGTTCCAGCAGGTGGTCTGCCAGTGGCTTGCCTTCCAGCTGTTTGGTCTGTGGGTCAGTCTGGCTGACTTCGAGAATTTTACGCACCAGTGAATAGCCGTTGGAGTGCGGGCCGCTGGAACCCAGCGCAATCAGCACGTCGCCATCTTTCACTTTGGAGCCATCAATGATCTCGGATTTTTCCACCACGCCGACACAGAAACCAGCAACGTCGTAGTCTTCGCCGTGGTACATGCCTGGCATCTCTGCGGTTTCACCGCCAACCAGTGCACAACCTGACTGCAGGCAGCCTTCGGCGATACCGCTGATGACGCTGGATGCAGTGTCTACGTCCAGTTTGCCAGTGGCATAGTAATCGAGGAAAAACAGCGGCTCAGCGCCCTGTACCACCAGATCGTTGACGCACATAGCGACTAAATCGATACCAATAGCATCATGGCGTTTCAGATCCATCGCCAGGCGCAGCTTGGTGCCAACGCCATCGGTGCCGGAGACCAGCACAGGTTCACGGTATTTTTGCGGCAGCGCACAAAGCGCACCGAAACCGCCCAGTCCACCCATTACTTCCGGGCGGCGGGTCTTTTTCACTACGCCTTTAATACGGTCAACCAGAGCGTTACCAGCATCAATATCAACGCCGGCGTCTTTGTAGCTGAGAGAGGTCTTGTCGGTCACTGCGGAATCCCCACGCGAGTTGCGGTTGGTGGTTAACATAAAGCGCGGCAATTCTATCAGCGCAGGCAAACGTTTGCGAGTCCCGAATTGCGTCTGACAGGATTTTCACTAACAGGAAAAAAAAATCTATAGTTGATTCAAGTCTGGTTGTGCAGTGAAAAAAAAGCGGTATAATCCGGCGATTTTTTTTAGCTCAACTCATTTTCCGGGAGAACACCAATGAAGATCGTGGAAGTCAAACACCCGCTGGTCAAACATAAACTGGGCTTGATGCGTGAGCAGGATATCAGTACCAAACGCTTCCGCGAACTGGCGTCGGAAGTAGGCAGCCTGTTGACCTATGAAGCCACGGCCGATCTCGAAACTGAGAAGGTTACTATCGAGGGCTGGAATGGCCCGGTTGCCGTTGAGCAGATCAAAGGTAAAAAAATCACCGTAGTGCCTATTCTGCGTGCAGGTCTGGGCATGATGGAAGGCGTGCTGGAGCATGTACCAAGCGCGCGTATCAGTGTGGTGGGTATCTACCGCGACGAAGAGACGCTGGAGCCAGTACCTTATTTCCAGAAGCTAGCTTCTAATATTGAAGAGCGTCTGGCGCTGGTGGTTGACCCGATGCTGGCAACCGGGGGTTCAATGATCGCAACCATTGACCTGCTGAAAAAAGCCGGCTGTACCTCGATCAAAGTGCTGGTACTGGTTGCCGCGCCGGAAGGGATTGCCGCACTGGAAAAAGCGCACCCGGACGTGGAGCTGTATACCGCTTCGGTCGATCAGGGCCTGAATGACAAAGGTTACATCATCCCCGGTCTTGGCGACGCGGGTGACAAGATTTTCGGTACCAAATAAATAAAGTTATCGCAGAGCCGACCGGAGAGTCGGCTTTTTTATGTCTGACAGGAATGACACCACTTAAGGGGAAATAAATGACTCGTCGTGCGATTGGCGTCAGTGAGCGCCCACCGCTGTTACAAACCATACCACTCAGCCTGCAACATCTGTTTGCGATGTTCGGCGCGACGGTGTTGGTGCCCATTCTGTTCCACATCAACCCGGCCACCGTACTGCTGTTCAACGGTATCGGTACGCTGATTTACCTGTTTATCTGTAAGGGTAAAATTCCTGCCTATCTGGGCTCCAGCTTTGCATTTATTTCCCCGGTGCTGCTGCTGTTGCCATTAGGCTATGAAGTGGCACTCGGCGGCTTTATTCTTTGTGGCGTGATTTTCTGCCTGGTGGCGCTGATCGTGAAAAAAGCCGGCACCGGCTGGCTGGATGTGATGTTCCCACCGGCGGTGATGGGGGCTATCGTCGCGGTTATTGGTCTGGAGCTGGCGGGCGTGGCGGCGAACATGGCAGGATTACTGCCCGCTGAAGGCACCAGCGCAGACAGCAAAACCATTCTCATCTCACTGGTTACCCTCGGCGTTACCGTGTTTGGCTCGGTGCTGTTCCGGGGTTTCCTCGCGATTATCCCCATCCTGATTGGTGTGGTGTCAGGCTATGTGCTGGCCGCTGCGCTGGGCGTGGTTGACTGGAGCGGAGTTGAAAGTGCGCACTGGTTCGCGCTACCGATGTTCTACACCCCGCGTTTCGAGTGGGCGGCGATGCTGACGATTTTACCTGCCGCGCTGGTGGTGATTGCAGAACACGTCGGCCACCTGGTGGTGACGGCAAACATTGTCAAAAAAGACCTGATTCGTAACCCAGGCCTGCACCGTTCGATGTTTGCTAATGGTTTGTCTACCGTGATCTCCGGTTTCTTCGGTTCGACCCCGAATACTACCTACGGCGAAAACATTGGCGTTATGGCGATTACCCGTGTCTACAGCACCTGGGTGATTGGTGGCGCGGCGATTATCGCTATCCTGCTGTCGTGCATCGGTAAGCTGGCGGCGATCATTCAGGCAATTCCCGTGCCGGTGATGGGCGGTGTGTCTCTGCTGCTGTACGGCGTGATCGGCGCGTCCGGTATTCGCGTGCTGATCGAATCCAAAGTCGATTACAGCAAAGCACAGAACCTGATCCTGACGGCGGTTATTTTGATCATTGGCGTCAGCGGCGCGAAAATCCACATTGGTGCAGCCGAGCTGAAAGGTATGGCACTGGCGACCATCGTGGGCGTATTGCTGAGCCTGATTTTCCATGTGATTTCACGTCTGCGCCCGGAAGAAGTGGTGCTGGATGCTGATGAAACTTCACAGCATTAAGTGAAGCGGCGGGCAGGGAAGCCCGATTCGTCAACAGCAAGATTTGTGTTAGACTACCTGGGATTATTGCCAGGTCTTCCACTGAGGTGCATCTGAACACGCCGGCACAGCTGTCACTACCGCTCTATTTACCTGATGATGAAACCTTCGCCAGCTTCTGGCCGGGGGATAACCCGTCGCTGTTAGCATCACTGAAAAGTGCCCTTGACCAGCCGCACGGCAGTTACCTTTATTTCTGGTCACGTGAAGGGGGTGGGCGCAGTCATCTGCTGCACGCAGCCTGTGCAGAAATGTCGGCGCGTGGCGCAGCCGTAGGCTATGTACCGCTGGATAAGCGTACCTGGTTTGTTCCTGAAGTGCTGGAAGGCATGGAGCAACTGGCTCTGGTCTGCATCGATAATATCGAATGTATTGCGGGAGAAGAGCCCTGGGAAATGGCGATTTTTGATCTCTATAACCGCATTCTTGAAACCGGCAATACCCGTCTGCTTATCACCGGCGATCGTCCTCCCCGCCAGCTCAATCTCCAGCTGCCTGACCTCGCTTCCCGGCTCGACTGGGGGCAAATCTACCGTCTCAATCCACTGTCCGATGAAGATAAATTGCAGGCATTACAGCTACGTGCGGGTCTGCGTGGGTTTGAGCTACCGGAAGATGTGGGCCGCTTCCTGCTGAAACGGCTTGATCGTGAAACGCGCGCCCTGTTCGAAACGCTGGATAAGCTGGATCGCGCTTCCATCAGCGCCCAGCGCAAACTGACTATTCCGTTTGTCAAAGAGGCGCTGGGGCTGTAAGCGTCTTACAGGATTTCCAGTACTGCTTCCGGTGGGCGGCCAATGCGTGCGTGTTCACCGTGAATGACAATCGGGCGTTCGAGCAGCTTAGGGTTAGCCACCAGCGTTTCCAGCAGCGTGGTTTCACTCAGCGTTTCGCGTCCTAAATCCAGTTCGCGATACAGATCTTCTTTGCTGCGCATCAGTTGGCGCACGCTGCTCATGCCGAGCTTCTTCAAGAGAATTGCCACCGTTTCTGCATCGGGTGGTGTCTCCAGATAACGCACTATCTCCGGCTCGATGCCGCGAGCCTGAAGCAGTGCCAGTGTTTCCCGGCTCTTACTGCAGCGCGGATTGTGGTAAATCGTGACCATGAATTATCCCTTCTCATACGGACGGAAGCGCGTCTGAAGCTGACGCAGCTGATCGATGCGCGCATCATAGCGCGCCTGTTTAAGGCTGCCGAGCGGAACCTGAGCGCTGGCGCTGCTTAACGCCGTAATGGCCTGGGCTAGCTGGCCATTCAGCGCGAGGCTTTCCGCCCGTGCCGCCAGCTCTTCGTCATTAAGCCCTTGCTGCGCGCTGGCCTGTGCCAGCAGATCCCAGCCGTTAGGATCATCCGCGTGGCTAAAGGTATAGCGGTTAAGGATGTGGCTGGCGTTCGCAGGCTGTTTTGCCTCGATGTAGGCATTAGCCAGATTCAGCTGTAGCACCGCGCTGGTGTTCAGGCTTTTGGTGCCGTTCAGCATGGCTACCGCCTGTTGCGGCTGGTTCAGGCCAATATCGATATCGGTCATGATATCGAGGAACCAGACGTTTTCCGGCTGCTGCGCCAATAGCGGGGCCACGATCTTCCGGGCATCCGCGAATTTTTTCGCCTGTAAGAATTGTATTGCACGGCCATATTTTGCCGCCTGTTGCTGACGCGTATTTCCGCGCTCCAGCTGCTGTAGCAGATCATCCGTCAGTTGATTGCGGCCGGTTGCGTACATACCCAACGCCCGAACCTTCGCCATGTAGTAGCCTTCAGAAGACTGCACGACCACGGGGCGCATCTGGTTAGCGCGGTTACGTGCATCGGCCAGTCGGCTGTCGGGTAACGGGTGGGTGAGCAGTATTTCCGGGGGCTTAGAGGAGAAGCGACTCTGATCCGCCAGCTTCTGTAAAAATTCCGGCATCGCCTGCGGATCAAAGCCTGCGCGCTGTAGCACCTGAATCCCGATCCGATCGGCTTCCTGTTCATTGCCCTGGGTAAAGCTGATGATCCCCTGCTGCGTGCCCGCTAACGTGCCGGTCAGGGCCGCCATGCCTGCCTGCGGGCTGGCCATAGCTAACAGGATTGAACCCAGTGCGCCTACCCAGGTCAGTGGTGCACTGGCCTTTTGTGATTCCATGGCGCGGGCGAGGTGGCGTTGCGTGACGTGGGAAATTTCGTGTGCCATCACAGAAGCCAGTTCGCTTTCGTTATCGGTAAAGCGAAACAGCGACGCATGCAGCACCACATTGCCGCCAAAAAAGGCGAAGGCGTTCAGTTCATCGTTTTGAATGAGAAAAAAGTGAAACGGCGTTTTCACGCTCCAGGCGTGTGCAACCAGACGTTGACCGAGTTGATTAATATACTGATTCAGCAGGGGATCGTTAATCAATGGCGCACTGCCGCGCAGTTGGCGCACATAGAAGTCGCCCATCTGCATCTCTTGCGCAATAGAGAGCGTTGCACCTGCGGTAGTGCCAATATCCGGCAGGTTATCGCTGACATCCGCTCGCGCAGGCAGCGTGCTGACCAGTAGCAGTCCGGGGAGCAATGCCGCCAGAAGCCTCTTTTTGACTCGGTTTAACATGCTGTCATCCTGTGGAGATCCCGAAAATTTGACCTGCCAAACCGCGAAGGGTTCTGCCTGACAGGCGGTGACGATAGCTGCAGGGATGAATAGCAAATTTTTAGCCATGGGAAAAGGGCCAGTTCCCGCTTTGCATCGAGAAGTGTATCAACGTTGCCGACAGAGCGTTGCTTACCCAGGGGAAGTCTGAAATTTTTAGTCATTAACCCGATCGTCTTGAAAGCCGGTATTAATATTAATAAGCCTGGGTTCGGCCTTGTTTTTATACGGCGACGATTGTGCTGTTAAATGTCAGGGGAAAATAATTAGTTCCAGTGTTTTATTTAAGTTGGGGAATAGTCCGTGGTTTCAGCCAGGAGTAATCTCAGTACGATGACGTTTCATCAGAAGAACGCGACTTATCTTTTTATCGGATGTCATATAGATTAGCTGCATATTTTAAACGGATATTTGATTCTCGTGCTGGAGTGACTACATAATGCGGTCTGTACTTTCTTATGCCCTTATTGCGATTATTGGTGGTGCCGTCGGCGCTGGTGTGGTTCAGGCCGGAGGCTGGTATGATCAAGCCGCCACACACCTGACACAAGCAACGCCCGAGCCAGCGGGCTTCTGGAGCACGCCAGCGATTGCCGGATACGGTAAAATTCACTACGTTGATACCCCAGCGTATAAGCCGGGTACTGTATCCGATTTAAGTAATAAAGTGGTCTTTCAGATAAATAAATATGACGGTGATTTGAGTCGGCCAAATATTAGCCTTGAACGTGTGGCGCGGATGGTGAATCTCTACTCAGCGGCAGGTGTTCCTTTGAATAAGCTTGATTTTGTGGTGTCCATGAATGGCAGCGGTGTTTTAGCTGGGCTGACCGATGCGCAATATCATAAAGCTTATAAGATGGATAATCCGAATTTACCGCTGATTGATGCGTTAGAGAAAGCGGGCGTTAAAATAACCGTGTGCGATCAATCTGTCGCGTTTGAACATCTGCATCGGGAGTGGATCGATACGCGCATTACGCACACGATCTCCAGCGGTACCACCGTGGCAACCCTGGAAAATCAGGGCTATGCACTGCTGATGTTGTAATCCGTCTGTTCGCCGGACCCGTGCTGTGCGGCGAACGCCTCTTCCCGATCCCTCTGATTACCTTCCCAGGTGCTGATTCTCGCTGCGCCGTGTACAATCTGGCCTGATACACCAAGACAACATACCTCACTTTATAACAACGATATCAGGCACTCCATATGGGTCATTTTTCTTTGGCGCGCGCGCAATGATGCGACTTCGCCTAAAAACCGATCTGCGCACGCTGATCGCACTGCTGGCTATTATCAGTATTGTCATTACGTTGGCTAACGCGATGTACGCCACCTGGCGGGTACAGCGCATGGTGCTGATTGACAACACGCTGGAAGCAAACCGGGCTTATGCCGCCAAACTGGCCAATACCAGCGAAATCTTTTTCCAGCTGGCGCAGTCGCAACTGCACTACAGTGCCAACTTGCTGGCGCAGGATTTTGATAACCCCCGGTTGTTGCAGCAGGAAGTGGATCGCCTACGCACGCAGACCAGCAGCTTTAACTCAGTGGCGGTGGTGGATGCCAGCGGGGTGGTCAAAGCCATTTCGCCGGAATCACTGATGCTGAAGGGGATGAAACTCAGCAGCACCTCGTCCCGTGAGGCGTTGAGTCAACGACAGCCGCTGGTTAGCCAGCCCAGCATCTCCGCCTCGAACAATCTGATTGTGTTTGTCTCCTGGCCTGTGAGGCGCAGCGACGGGCATTATCTCGGCTACGTGGGCGGGAGTATCTATCTGAAAAAGAAAAGTATTCTTAATACTCTGCTGGGCGAGCAGTTCTACCGTGATGGCACTAATGTCTACGTGCTGGACAGTCATAATCAGGTGCTTTATCACCAGAATCCCCAGCGCGTGGGAAGTTATCTTCCGACGATGCTGACAGGCGATCGGCGACAGCAAAGCAGTGGTTCAATGCAGTTGACGTTGCCGGGTGATGAGCCTCAGTTGGCGGGGTATGCGCTAGTCCCTACCACCGGTTGGATGGTAGTGGCACTCAAGCCGACGGCGGTGACGCTGGAGCCGGTGGCGGGTCTGTTAATGCGGGTGTTAAAACACTCGGTGCCGTTCGCGTTGCTCACGCTGTTAGTGGCTGTGTTGCTGGCACGTTTGATTGCGTTGCCGCTGTGGTCGTTGGCACGCAAAGCCAGCCTGATGGACGTGCAAGGGGTTGAGAAAGAGATTGGCACTGTGCGCGCCTGGTACTTTGAAGCGGCGCAGGTGAAACGTGCGCTGTTGACCGGAATAGGCCTGATGCAGGATAAAATCGGCCGCCTGAAATCCGAGGTACAAACCGACCCTCTCACGGAACTGCTCAACCGCCGTGGCCTGGGCATTATGCTGGATTACTTCCGTTCGCTACAGCAGCCGTTTGCGGTACTGGCTCTGGATATTGACCACTTCAAGCGCGTCAATGATAACTGGGGCCACGATGTAGGGGATGAAGTGATTCGTCAGGTGGCACAAAGCTTGCGTCGCAATGCGCGTCACAGTGATGTGGTTTGTCGTAGCGGCGGCGAGGAGTTTCTCATGATCCTGCCTGATACCGCACTGGACGAAGCCGAAAAGCTGGCACAACGTATTCGTCGTAGTATGGCGGAAATGCCGATCGGTGAAGTCGGCCATATCACGTTATCGATTGGGGTGGCACGTTGGTCTGGTGATAGCCAGCCGCTGGAGAGGGTGCTGAAGCAGGCAGATGCGGCACTTTATCAGGCAAAAGGCGCAGGGCGTAACTGCGTGATGATAGCCAAATCGTAGGGGAAGACTCTCCGGCAGTGATGCCGGAGAGCGACAATCAGGCAGACTGCAGGTAGTCGAGCACGATGTCGTGGTGGTTGGAGGTTTTGAAGTCATCAAATACCTTCTCAACCTTGCCATCCTTGCCAATCAGGAAGCTGATGCGGTGAATCCCGTCATAGGTTTTGCCCATAAAGGTCTTCTCGCCCCAGATACCAAATTGTTCGCATACCTGATGATCTTCATCTGAGAGCAGCGTAAAGTTCAGCAGCTCTTTCTCTGCAAAGCGCGACAGCTTTTCTGGCTTATCGGTACTGATGCCCAGAACTTCAACGCCTGCTTTTTTCAAACCATCCATGTTATCGCGCAGGCCGCAAGCCTGAACGGTGCAACCTGGTGTCATCGCCTTCGGATAGAAATACACCAGAACGCGCTGTCCCTGGAAGTCGGCCAAATTTACTTGTTCGCCGTCCTGGTCAGGCAAACTAAATTTCGGTGCGGTATCACCGGCTTTCAGTGGATTCATAACCTCTCTCCATTTTGTTCTTTATGCTGTCGAAATTCACCATCCCGCGCGAGTATGCGCAACGGGATGATACTCTTCAGCGGTGCGTGCGGGAATGCCCGACCGCAGTATTCTCATCAACCCGGTAACGGCGCAACTGCCCCTTGGCGTTAATTTCCTGGCATAACAGGGAAAATGCCGATTCAAAACCGGCAATATCCGCGCTGGCGGTGCAGTGAGCCGTCATCTGAATAAACAGCATTGGGCTTTGCGGAGACGGGCTGATACGTGATGCCAGCTCTGCCACGTTCATCTGGTGTTTATCAAACAGATCGGTAAAGCGCTCAATGATGTGCGGTGAGTCCGGGAGTTCAACCTCGACCCACACGGTATCCGGCATGGCTGGACGGGCTTCAGCCTTGGTGCGCTTCATGACAATCAGCAGCTCAAGCTCTGCGCCTTTGAGTGGCAGGGTGGACTCGATCAGCGTGATGGCATTCCAGCTCCCGGAGAGCAGCATAATGAAAGTGAACTCATCCCCGAGCATGGCAAGGCGGCTGTCTTCGATGTTGCAACCGCAGCTGCTGACGTGGCGGGTGATCGTATTTACGATGCCCGGACGGTCAACACCGAGTGCGGTGATCACCAAATGGTGCGGCTGATGGGGTGACAAATTCTCATTTCCTTTTCATTCGCTAATAACCATAAGGTAAACATAAAAAAAACTGCTGACAAGCGCAGGAATGGTGTGGCTCCCTTGCTTTTCTGTGAAACTAAACCTTACCATGAAGAACTTGTTATTGAGGGGATCGCCAATGTTCACGGGAAGTATTGTTGCAGTAATTACGCCGATGGACGACAAAGGTAATGTCGACCGTGCGAGTTTGAAAAACCTGATTGAGTATCACATCGCGAGCGGCACCGCAGCGATTGTTTCTGTAGGAACCACCGGTGAATCCGCAACCCTCAGCCATGATGAGCACGTAAAAGTCGTTCTGACTACGCTGGAGCTGGCCGATGGCCGCATTCCGGTGATTGCCGGCACTGGCGCAAATGCGACAGCAGAAGGTATCGCGCTTACCAAACATTTCGAAAACAGTGGTGTAGTAGGTTGCCTGACGGTAACACCTTATTACAACCGCCCGTCTCAGGAAGGGCTGTATCAGCACTTCAAAACCATTGCTGAGAACACCGATCTGCCGCAGATGCTGTACAATGTCCCGGCACGTACTGGCTGTGATCTACTGCCAGAGACCGTGGCACGTTTGGCTGAAATCAAAAATATTATCGGAATTAAGGAAGCTACCGGGAACTTATCCCGCGCTACCCAGATCCAAGAGCTGGTTGGTGATGACTTCGCGCTGGTAAGCGGTGATGACGCAACAGCACTTGATTTCATGCAACTGGGCGGCAAAGGGGTGATTTCGGTCACTGCCAACATTGCAGCACGCGAAATGGTTGAACTGGTTGCGCTGGCGCAACAGGGGAACTTCGCGGAAGCACGCCGCCTGAATCAGCGACTGATGCATCTGCATAAGTCACTTTTCTGTGAGCCTAATCCTGTTCCGGTGAAATGGGCTGCAAAACAGCTAGGATTAATCGCGAATGACACGCTGCGTCTGCCAATGACGCCGCTGACCAGCAATGGCGCGGTAACCGTTGAGCAAGCGCTAATTAAAGCGGGTCTGCGGTAAGTAGGGAGTTTGAATGAATTTTTCAGTAAAGCGGTCAGCAGTGGCCACCGTGGTGGGCCTGTCAACGTTGATGTTACTGTCAGCCTGTTCCAGCGATCAGCGCTATAAGCGTCAGGTTAATGGCGATGAGGCCTATTTACAGGCTGCACAGCTGCAGGATCTGAAAGCACCCGCAGGATTAATTCTGCCGGTGCAAAACGGAGCTTATGATGTACCGCATACCAGCAGCAAAGGCTTGGTGGGTAAGAAATTAGATATCCGTCCACCTGCTCAGCCGCTGGCACTGCTTAACGGGACGCGTGCTCAGTTCACGGGTAACACTGGCGTACTGAGCCTGGAAAACAACCGTGGTGCCGTCTGGCAGCAGGTTGTGGGCGTGGTACAGGCCAATAATTTCCCGATCGCGCAGCGTAACGATGGCGCACAGCAGCTGACCACCGACTGGGTGCAGTGGAACCGCGCCGATGAAGACCAGCAATACCGTGGTCGTTATCAGTTGAGCGTGCAGTCGCAGAGCTATCAGCAAGTGCTGACCGTTCGTTTACTGGAACTGCAACAGTCAGGCCAGGCGGTGACTTCACCGGTACAGCTCCAGCGTTATACCGCACAGATGCTGAACGCGATCAGTAACGGTCTGGATAAGATCGATACCGCTTCGCAGAACGCAGCCAGCCGCGCGGTTGGTCAGATCGATGTGCAGAGTGGTGCCGATGATACCGGTCTGCCACAACTGGTGCTGCGTGCGCCATTTAATGCCACCTGGCAGCGCCTGCCAGCGGCACTGCAACGTGCGGGCATGACAGTGAAAGATGACAACCGTTCGCAGGGTAGCCTGACCGCTACCTATAAAAACCCAGGCAGCGGTGCATGGGATGCGATTGGTGCTAAAGACCCAGAGTTGCCAAACGGTGACTATAAACTGCAGGTGGGCGATCTCAACAATCGCAGTAGCCTACAGTTCATCGATCCGAAGGGCCACGTGCTCACTCAGTCGCAAAATGATGCGCTGGTGGCGGTGTTCCAGGGCGCATTCAATAAATAAATCACGTCAGGCCGGAATTCTTCCGGCCTTTTTTTTTAGAATTTGGCATAATAGCGCCCGGCAAGGTAAACGATTGCGTCTGGCGGTCGTCCTCTGCTTTCCACCCGTTATTTCATGTCTGGAGTTAACAAGATGCAAAAGCGAGCTGAGTTGTATCGCGGTAAAGCGAAAACCGTATACAGCACCGACAATCCGGATCTACTGGTACTCGAATTCCGTAACGATACGTCAGCAGGTGACGGCGCGCGAATCGAACAGTTTGATCGCAAAGGTATGGTCAACAACAAGTTCAACCACTTTATCATGACCAAACTGCAGGAAGCTGGCATCCCGACTCAGATGGAAGCGTTGCTGTCTGACAATGAAGCGCTGGTGAAGAAGCTGGAGATGGTGCCGGTTGAGTGTGTGGTGCGTAACCGTGCTGCGGGTTCTTTGGTTAAGCGTCTGGGCGTGGAAGAGGGCATTGTGCTCAATCCACCGCTGTTTGACCTGTTCCTGAAAGATGATGCGAAGCATGACCCAATGGTCAATGAATATTACTGCGAAACCTTTGGTTGGGTAAGCAAAGCAAACCTGGCGCGTATGCAGGAGCTGACCTTCAAAGCCAACGATGTGTTGAGCAAACTGTTTGATGACGCAGGCCTGATTCTGGTGGACTTCAAGCTGGAGTTCGGTCTGTTCAATGGTGAAGTGGTGCTGGGTGATGAGTTCTCTCCAGACGGCGCCCGCCTGTGGGATAAAGAGACCATGGCGAAAATGGACAAAGACCGTTTCCGTCAGAGCCTGGGTGGCGTGGTTGAAGCCTACGAAGAAGTTGCCCATCGTCTGGGTGTGAAGCTGGATTAAGTCTTCTGCTGCACAAGAACAAAGGGAAGCTAAGGCTTCCCTTTGTCATTTCTGCGTGGCACTGGTAGTTACGCATGCAGGGCACTAAAATTATGCCCAACAGAGGTGTCACTAACAGGAGTACAGCATGCGCTGGCAAGGTCGTCGTGAAAGCGACAATGTAGAAGACAGGCGCGATCAGCAGCAGTCGGGCTACGGGGGTAGACAGATCCGTCTGCCGCGCGGCAAGGGGGGATTAGTGATTTTAGTGCTGGTCGCGATTGCCGGTTACTACGGTTACGATCTCACGCCGCTACTGACCGGTGGCGAAAGCGTGGCACCGCAAACCCAACAGCAGCCGCGCCAGGGTGCTCAGGGCCAGGATGAAGCGGCGAAGTTTACCCGCGTAATTCTTGCCTCCACGGAAGACACCTGGAGCCAGCTGTTTGAGAAAATGGGTCGTCACTATGTTGCACCTACTCTGGTGATGTTCCGTGGTTCCACCACCACCAGCTGCGGCACCGGCCAGACCGCGATGGGCCCGTTCTACTGCCCGGCGGATCAAAAAGTCTATATCGACCTCTCTTTCTACGATGAGATGCAGCAAAAACTGGGCGCGGGCGGTGATTTTGCTCAGGCTTATGTGATTGCCCATGAAGTTGGGCATCACGTGCAGAAGTTACTCGGCATTGAACCGGCCGTACGCAAACTGCAACAGCAGGCGACAAGTCAGGCGCAGGTCAATGCGCTGTCGGTGAAAATGGAACTCCAGGCGGATTGTTTTGCCGGCGTCTGGGGGCATTATGAGCAGCAGCAACACATGCTGGATACCGGCGATTTAGCCGAAGCGCTCAATGCCGCAGAAGCGATTGGTGACGATCGCCTGCAACAGCGCAGCCAGGGCCGCGTCGTGCCGGATAGCTTTACCCACGGTACTTCTCAACAGCGTTTAACCTGGTTTAAACGCGGCTTTGACAGCGGGAATCCCGGTCAGTGTGACACCCTCAATAGCAAACTATGAATTTAACTGATACCACCCGCATCATGTTGGATGCGGGTATTCGCCGTTTGTGTGTCATCAGCGGTGAAGCCGCCTGGGCACAGCACCAGACGCTGAACTGGCAACAACAGCTCACTGGCGACTGGGTCACCGTGGGTGCAAATCCCCTTTCTGCTGGGCCACACAGTCAACCCACTGCTATGAAAACGTTGCTTGGCCGTGAATTCAGCCATGGAATATTTGATGCGCGTGAGGGGTTCAATGCGGAAGCCTTTGCGGCACTGGCGGGCACGTTGCGAGCAGGCAGTTGGTTGCTGCTCCTGGTGCCAGAGTGGCAACGCTGGGCGACACAGCCCGATCAAGACAGCCTGCGCTGGGGCGATAGCCCACAAGCCATTGCCACGCCGCAGTTTGTGACTTACCTACAACAGCTGATACTGGCCGATCCCGAGGTATGGATAGTGCGCCAGCATCCGCCGGTACGGGTAATGGATACGGGCCAATCCAGGCCCCAGTGGCAGTGTCGTGCACCTGCGCGTCAACAGGAGATTCTGGCGCAGCTGCTGGCGATGCCAGAGGGTGTGGCGGTGGTCATCGCTGCACGCGGGCGCGGTAAATCAGCCCTGGCAGGAATGCTGGCGCAACGCTGCGGCTCCGCGTTGGTGACGGCTCCCGCCAAAGTCTCCACTGATGTATTGGCCCAGTTCGCCGCACCGCATTTTCACTTTATCGCCCCGGACGCTTTGCTGGCGACGGAAACGTTGCCCGGGTATGACTGGCTGATCATCGACGAGGCGGCGGCGATCCCAACCCCTTTACTGCGCGCCCTGGTCTTGCGCTTTCCGCGCGTATTGTTAACCACCACCGTGCAAGGCTACGAGGGAACCGGGCGCGGCTTTATGCTGAAGTTCTGTGCTGAGCTGGGAAATGTTCGCCACTTCACCCTGGATGAGCCTTTGCGCTGGTGTCAGAACGATCCGCTGGAGCAATGGCTTGAACGCGCCTTTCTGTTTCAGGATGAGGTGCCGTCAGAACCTGTTATTCAACCTGAAATGACCTGCCTGACACCCGCCGACTGGCCGCGTTTCACCCCGCAACTCAGCGCGGCTTACCGGCTGCTGGCAGCGGCGCATTATCGTACTTCACCGCTCGACCTGCGCCGTATGATGGATGCGCCCGGGATGCAATTCTGGCTAGCGGGTAACGGACAGGGCGCATTATGGCTGGTGGAAGAGGGTGGCTTACCGGCGGATTTGGCCCAGGCGGTCTGGGCGGGATTCCGGCGTCCTCGCGGCAACCTGGTGGCGCAGTCGCTGGCGGCACATGCCGGATTTACCCCGGCGGCCACGCTGCGATCGCGCCGTATCAGTCGAATTGCCGTTGTGGCGAGTCAACGTCGTCACGGATTGGGGCAGGCACTGGTGCGGGCGGCAGAGCAGCAAGACGATGGGCTGGATTACCTCTCCGTCAGCTTTGGCTATACCGCTGAGCTGGCCGCATTCTGGCGGCAGTGCGGTTTTACGCTGGCACGCATTGGCAGCCAGCGTGAAGCCAGCAGCGGTTGTTATGCGGCGATGGCGCTCAAAGGCATCAGCGCGGCGGGGAAACAATTAACCGCCGAGGCACATCAGCAGCTGATTCACGACTGGCCATTTATGGCGAGTTTCATCAAGGTTGATCCGGGCTTACCGCTGGCGGAGACGCTCAATTTTACTGCGCAGGATGCGCAAAACGTGGCGGGATTTGCCTGGGCTCAGCGGCCCTTAGAAGCCTCAGTGCCTGCGTTAGCCCGGCTATTGTCACGACTCTCCGCCGTATTCCCGCTGCTGGGTGCAGCTGTCGAACAACAGCCGCTGACAGAACTCACGGCTCGCTATCAGCTGGCGGGGCGGAAAGCATTGATAGCTGAGCTGCGCCAGCAGGCTGCACAGGCATTATGGGTCTGGGATCGTGAAAAAGCCGCCGACTTGCAGGCTTTTTGTCTGGCTATCGATCCGTTAAAAAACTGAACAGCACAACGAAAAATTGCACCAGGTTATTCAAATTTTCCCGCTATCACGTTGCCAACGGCGGCGTATAGTGATCGCAGGAGGTAATTATGCACTATGTGATTGTTCAACAACCCGTAAGCTCGGCATCGCAACTGTTCCTGTTGTACCACGGCGTGGGGGATACGCCGGAGTCGATGGCGGAGATTGGTAGCTGGTTTGGCCGCGCGTTCCCGGAGGCACTGGTCGTGGCCGTGGGTGCACCACAACGCGATCATGCCCGGCAGTGGTTTATTGAAGCTGGTGGGGAAGGTGCGGCATCGCAGGTGGCGATTGACGCAATCCTGCCCACTTTTGTGGAAACGGTGCAGCACTGGCAGCAGAAGAGTGGCGTCAGCCCGCTGGGGACCGCGCTGGTCGGTTTTTCCCAAGGGGCCACGCTGATCCTTGAGGGGATTAACGCCCATCCTGAACTGGCGGGTCGCGTCATTGCTTTCAGTGGACGTTTTAACACGCTACCCGCGAAGGCATCGCGCAAAACCACTATCCACCTGATTCACGGTGATAACGATCGGCAGATCCCCCTCACTCATGCCGTAGACGCAGAAGAGCGAGTAGCGGCACTGGGCGGGGATATCACGCTGGATATCATTGATGAGCTACCGCACGCCATTGATGATAAAGGGATCAATATTGCTCTGAATCACCTGCGGAATACCGTACCAAAACGCTACTTTGATGAGGCGTTAGGCGGGGCAAAACCGGGTGAGGATGATGTGGTGATGATGATGTGACAGGCGGCGGTGAAGGTTCCACCGCCGGTTAAGTCAGGCTGGCTGCTCAGGCAGCCAGTCAGGATCACTTTTTCTTCGGCCAGTCGTCTTCATCATCCCATTTATCGTTGAAATCACGATGTGGCGGGAGATCTGGCTTGTTTTCCATGTACTTTTTCGGATCAATGCGTTTGAGATCTTTATAAACGTTCATCAGTACGCCCACTAACAGCAGAATCAATATCACCCACCAGTAGTGTTTAATAAATTCCATATCATTTCTCCTCGGCAGCGTCTCAGCCCAGTAGCTGCTCCATGATGCGTTGATACATCCGACTCAGGGTCTGCAAATCGGCGGCTTTTACGCATTCGTTGATTTTATGAATGGTGGCATTCACCGGCCCCAGCTCTACCACTTGCGCACCCATACGCGCAATAAAGCGCCCGTCGGAGGTGCCACCCGTGGTTAACAGCTGTGGGTTAATTTCATTATAGTGCGACACCGCATTTACGACGGCATCCACCAGTTTACCGCGTGAGGTCAGGAACGGTTGACCCGACAGACGCCAGTCGATGGTGTAGCGCAGTTGATGACGATCCAGCAGTGCTTCAACGCGCTCACGAATCATCTGGTCGGTCAGTTCGGTACTAAAGCGGAAGTTGAACTGCACGAAAAATTCGCCAGGAATGACGTTATTGCTACCGGTTCCTGCCTGAACGTTGGCGATTTGCATGCTGGTAGGTGGGAAGAACTCATTGCCCTGGTCCCACTCGGTCGCTACCAGCTCATTCAGCGCAGGCATCGCGCGATGCACGGGGTTATCCGCCAGATGTGGGTAGGCAACATGTCCCTGCACACCGTGGATCGTCAGGTTAGCGGTAATCGAACCGCGACGGCCATTTTTCACCACATCACCCACGACTTCGGTGCTGGAAGGTTCGCCGACCAGGCAGTAATCCAGGCGCTCTTTACGCGCCATCAGCGCTTCGACCACTTTGACGGTGCCGTTGACCGCGCTGGCTTCTTCATCAGAGGTGATGAGAAACGCCAGGCGTCCGGTATGGTTTGGGTTAGCGGCAACAAAGCGCTCGGCAGCAACCACCATGGCAGCCAGTGAGCCTTTCATATCGGCAGCACCACGGCCAAACAACATGCCATCACGAATGGTTGGTTCAAACGGTGGGTTGATCCAGCGATTAGCATCGCCAGGAGGCACAACATCAGTATGACCGGCAAAGGCCAGCGTTTCGCCCTGACCGCGCGTCGCCCAGAAATTTTGCGTATCGCCAAAATTCATCGTTTCGATGTGAAAGCCAGCGGCTTCTAGGCGTTCAATTAACAGCGCCTGACAACCTGCATCATCAGGGCTCAGGGAAGGGCGGCGGATCAGCTGCTGTGTCAGCTCAATGACCGGACAGAACATGTTATGACTTCTCCTGAATAAAGGTCTGATAGTTATCTTCGTTGAAGCCGAGCAGCATAGAACCGTCTGCGGCGCAGAGCAATGGGCGTTTGATGATTGCCGGCTGTGCCAGCATCAGCGCTGCCGCTGAGTCAGCGTTATTGATCGCCTCACGCTCCGCCTCAGGCAGCTTACGCCAGGTCGTGCCGCGCGTGTTCAGCAGGGCTTCATAACCCAGCTCTGCAATGAACTTTTGCATCAAGGTCTCATCCAGCCCGTCTACGCGGTAGTCGTGAAATTGGTAGGCCACGTTCTGCTGCTCCAGAAAACGCCGGGCCTTTTTGATGGTGTCGCAGTTTTTGATGCCGTAGAGCTTATACAAACTTTTTTGGGCGTTATCAGACATGAAAAAATGTTACCTGTATGTAAGGGGTAGTTAGGATCAGCAGATACAGGGCGATGGTTTGGATTGCCAGGAATCGATGCTAATCAATTATTTCAATGATAATGCCGTAGCACAGGATTTTGATCCACAGTATGAGGTGATCAGGGATGAGGGGCGAAGTGCGTTCAAGGCCGAATACCTACAAGAAAATGTAGGGTTAGGTGTGTGTTTTACGCTTAGGCACGGGAACACAGATGGCCTTAAGTCCGTACTTTTGGCCTAAAAAAAGCGAACAGGAGCGACAAAACGATGAGATTGGTACAACTGATAATCTATGGGCTTTGGAGGGCCTTTTTAAGGAAGTTATCCTAAAGATAAACGAATTATTGCCGATAGTACAAATGGAATGAATCTTCGACTTGGAAAAGTCTTAAAGGATAATTGCGGTGAGTAAATACTTAAAAATAGGAATTTATGGCATTTGGGGTGTGTTTTTATTCCTTGCGTCAATAGAGAAATTTGGTGATTTTTTCGCAATCGGTACGGGGGTTTGGTCGGTAGTGATGCTTACAGTCGCTGGATTGTGCCAACTATTGGCATGTATTACAGCGATAGGCTGGTCAGTGCTGGCATTTGGAACACTGAAATCTAAGTATTTACCCTATAAACTCCTTAATAATTATACGGTTCCTGTGCTGATCATTGTGCTCGCATTCGTGGCAAGTGCTGCCCGATCTTCAAGCGATGGAGCCAGAGCGCAAAAACTTGGATTTAAAGACGGTAAAGAGTTTTCTATTGCTCGTGAAAATAATATTACTAACGTTGCCGATTATGCCAAATTTGTAGACGAGCAACGAGTTAAAGAGGCTGATAAGGCGGCTAAGGATGCTTCTATTGCCGCAGAAAAGGAACGAAAAAATAAAGAGGATGAAGCTCAATGCAACAAAAATGCATATTGCTACTATACACATCATGAAAATGCTGAGTACCTCTGTTCTACGAAAATACCAAAATTGGCAAAGTATAAATTTGAGTGGACTGATGGCATAACGGAATCAAAGTTTGATAGAACGGGATGGCAGGATGAAGCGAAGCATATAGTTAGAATTTCTGGTGATAAAGCCACAGCTCAGAATGGATTCGGAGCAACGCAAAATATAGAATATTATTGCATTTTTAATGCGGACACAGGTGATCTTTTAGATTATGGGTTTTATTAAATTATAAACTGATGGGATTTTAAATGAAAAAATTATTAATTTTAGGTTTATTTTTCAGTACTTCAACTTTCGCAGCATACAAAACATATAATCCGCATAAAGATAGTAAACTTGTAACTAAAGCTATCTCTGGAGTATGTAAATCAGAGCATCAAAAATATGATGATCTTGATTATCAATTTAAGTCCAATGTCGGTAGTATGAGTGAAACTGACGCAAAAAAAGCTGTAGTGAATCTTAAGGATGCTGAGCGTAAGCGTTGGGAATGTATTGAAAAAGAGTTGAATAAAAAGAATTTAACATTGAACTTAGATCAGCTGTTTAAAGAAAATAACTTATAGTGAGTAGTTCAAAATTAGGGTAATGCTTACTCATTGCCCTGATTTATAATTACTCATTGCTGGGAGTGGTTGTAATATTTTGTTTGTGTCAGGTGATATAAATTATACGGAAGGTGGAGGAATAGTGATGAAAGTGATGAAAGTGATGATGTATGCAATATTTTTAGTGGGATTGTCATTCTCTGGTATAGTCCGGGCCGATTTATTTTGTTATGAAAACACTGCTGTTTATAACTTTACTGAGGATGGTGTCAGCAAGTACCCTAATATGCAAGCGAATATTGTGATGCGAACAGTCAAAACAGATACAGTATTAAGATCATATAGTCGTGGTGATCATATAGTGCTTGAGTACTATAAAAATAAAAAATTCATACAAAATACTTTAAGTAAAGTGAAAGATGGGATATTTCGTGATAGTGCGAATTTAATAGTGATAGTAAATCAAACAACAATGTATCATTACCAGCGTGTTAAGTTTCAGGGGCAACCAGTAGTAGTTAGAAATCAGTATAAATGTACGCCAGCATAACATTTTCCTAAATGTGATTAGGATTTTTTCGTAATCAATTGAACTGTATAATCAACGGACAAACATCACTCTTAAAAAATAATCGTAAGTTTTCACGAAAACATATGCTTATTATATCAATAAATAAGCAAGTTAAATATTTAAACGTTACCCACTCTATGGGGTTACGATTAAGCAGCATAGAGTGCATTCATTAAAATAGAAATGTATAAGAAAATTTGCAAATAGGCGGAGCATTTACACTGAGAAGAAAACGCTTTTTTGACCAATTGGGCTAAGGATGATAATTCATGATTTTAAAATTGAAAGCCACCGTAAAAAGTGGCTTTCAACTTTAAAAAATCAGCTGTTCTGGTCGGCAATCATAGAGCTTCGCGAGGCGTTCACGGGTTTTCTTTTGTGGCTTGCTCTCAATGCGTTCAAGTTGGGAGATGGCACTTTGCGTCATTCCTAGCTGTGCAGCGACATCGTATTGGCTAAAGCCACGGTGTATACGCCATGCAGCCTGAAGACTGACATCTTGATCAACCATGATTCCAACTACCTCATGCGGTATGGTTTCGTCATCATCATCACCGGCTTCAATAGGTATACTTTCCCATCCGCTATCCGCATCTGCGAGCAGTTTTTCATAATCGGCAATAGCAAGCACTACAAACTGTGGCTTACCGGCCTCATCGTAAATGTACTGTTTTGACATAGTGTATCCGAGTGTCCAGGAGTCGCAGTTAATGTAATGGGTGCGCAATGAAGCGGGAGAATGCCCCCGCTTAGATTAATAAGTACTCGATGTTCTACGTGCAACTTCCTTGATTTCAAGTACTACCGGCTTACCGTCTATCAACTCGAAGAGTACTCTGTAGTCTCCTACGCGTAACCTGAACTGGCTATCGCTTCCCTGTAGCTTTAAAAGAACATATCCCGCGAGGAATGATTAGGTTTTAGGGTGAAAAACTAATCTCCTCAATCAGGATTTTCTAATCATTGAGTGCCCGACGAGCCAGAGAGCTTTTGGCATTACCATCCACAGCGCACACCTGTAAGCCGAAAGCGGTTACAGTCACGCGGGGTATCAGTAGCGGACAAAACATGAGCCTGATAAGCGTTGGCAGAAAGCAAGGGGAAAGTGCGAACGGGGACATTGTTGTTGTAGATGAGTCGCTTGCTGAAATGTGCGTCAGCCAGCAATTTGTGCAAAATGGCAGCGATAATCGGTCAAACCTATAGCGATAAATGGTGTAAACGTATTCACCCCGCGCATAAAGGGGCGTAGAATTGGCCCTACAATAAGAGAGGGTAGTATGATTGACACCGAAATGGGGAACTGGAAAGAATTTATTGAAGCGATGTTACGTAACAAGTAATACGCATCAAGAAAAGCAGGGCGATTCCCCTCTTGCTGTAATTCTGTCCGAAAACATAAAGGCAGCCACTAATCATGGCTGCCTTTGTTGTTTCTGCGGTGTCTAATCCAGTGGTTTTTCGCGCAGCGGGAAGCGGCGACGTACCAGCACAAAGAACAGCGGTACAAAGAAAATCGCCAGTATTGTCGCCGAGATCATCCCACCCATAACGCCAGTCCCTACCGCGTGCTGGCTGCCAGAACCCGCGCCGCTGCTGATCGCCATCGGCAGGACGCCGAAGATAAAGGCCAGAGAGGTCATCAGAATGGGCCTTAAGCGCTGGCGCGAGGCTTCCAGCGTGGATGCCAGCAGCTCGCCCCCTTTGCTGTTGATCTCATTGGCAAACTCCACGATCAGAATGGCATTCTTCGCCGACAGGCCGATAACAGTAAGTAGCCCCACCTGGAAATAGACGTCGTTCTCCAGCCCACGCGCCCAGGTCGCCACCAGCGCACCAATAATGCCCAGCGGCACCACCAGCATCACCGAGAACGGAATAGACCAGCTCTCATACAGCGCGGCGAGACACAAGAACACCACCAGCAGCGAAACGGCATACAGCGCCGGGGCCTGCGATCCGGAAAGCCGCTCCTGGTAGGAAGCGCCGGTCCACTGGAAGCCCACACCCATCGGCAACTGGCTCACCAGTTTTTCCATCACATCCATTGCGGTACCGCTACTGATGCCGGGCGCGGCTTCACCGACAATTTCCAGTGAAGAGTAGCCATTATAACGTTCAAGGCGCGGTGATCCGGTTTCCCAGCGGCTGGTCGCAAAGGCAGAGAAAGGCACCATGGTGCCGCTGCTGTTGCGCACGTACCATTTATTCACGTCGTCCGGCAACATGCGGAACTCGGGGGCAGCCTGCACATAGACTTTTTTCACTCGGCCCCGATCGAGGAAGTCATTGACGTAGGTCGAGCCCCATGCGGTTGTCAGGGTATCGTTGATGGTATCCATCGAAACCCCTAGCGCCTGAGCCTTGCGCTGATCGACATCGATTTGCAGCTGTGGGCTGTCATCCAGTCCGTTGTGACGTACGCGGGTCAGGGCCGGATTTTTGTCCGCTTCAGCCAGCAGCAAATCGCGCATTGCCATCAGTTGGGTGTGACCAATGCCGCCATGATCCTGCAATTCGAAGTCAAAGCCGGAAGAGCTGCCCATACCGGTAATAGCGGGTGGACTGCTGGCAATGACCCGGCCTTCTTGTATCTTTTTAAACGCTTTGGTCGCGCGTTCGATAATGGCAAATGAGGTGCGATCGCTACCGGGGCGATCTTCCCAGTTCTTCAGTCGAATAAACAGGCGCGCCACGTTTTGTCCGTTACCGCCAGGACCGGCCCCGATGGTGGAGAACACCGACAGGACGTTATCCTTCTCTGCGGTCATGTAGTACTGCTCGACACGTTCCACCACTTTGGTGGTCTGTTGTAAGGTCGAACCGGCGGGTAGCTGTACCTGGGTCAGAAAGACGCCGCGATCTTCTTCCGGCAGGAATGACGTTGGCAGGTGATAGAACATAAAGGCCATGATGCCGATGATGCCCAGATACAGCACCAGCCAGCGCCCGCCGCGATGGAGAATACGTGCTACGCCGCGCTCATAGCGATTGGCGTTGCGATTGAAGTGGCGGTTAAACCAGCCAAAAAAGCCGCGCCGTTCATGATGTTCACCCTGGGCGATCGGCTTGAGCAGGGTGGCACAGAGCGCCGGGGTAAGAATCATCGCCACCAGCACCGACAGCACCATGGCGGAGACGATAGTAATAGAAAACTGGCGGTAAATGGCACCCACGGTGCCGCCGAAAAATGCCATCGGCACAAATACCGCTGACAGCACCAGCGCAATGCCCACCAGCGCGCCCTGAATCTGCCCCATGGATTTTCGCGTTGCGGCACGTGGCGATAATCCCTCTTCACTCATGATGCGCTCGACGTTCTCGACCACCACAATCGCATCATCCACCAGCAGGCCAATCGCCAGCACCATGGCAAACATCGTCAGGGTATTAATACTGAAGTCAAACGCGTACAGCACAGCAAAGGTGCCGAGTAACACCACTGGAACGGCGATGGTCGGGATCAGCGTGGCGCGGAAGTTCTGCATAAACAGATACATCACACCGAACACCAGCACGATGGCTTCCAGCAGGGTTTTCACCACATCGGTGATCGAGGCCTTCACAAACGGCGTGGTTTCGTAGGCGATTTTGGCTTGCAGCCCGTGTGGGAAATAGTGTGATAGCTCTTCGACGCGAGCCCGCACCAGCTTATCGGTATTCATTTCATTCGCGCCGGAGGCAAGTTTAATGCCGAGGCCAGACGCAGCTTGCCCATTGTAGCGGCTAAGGTAGTCATACTTTTCTGCGCCAAGGGCGACATCGGCGACCTGGCCCAGGGTCACAACGGAACCATCGGTATTGGTTTTCAGCGTGATGGCTTTGAACTGCTCTGGCGTGTTCAACATCGACTGGGCGTTCACGGTGGCATTCAACGCCTGCTTCTCCACCGAAGGCAGACCACCGACCTGGCCCACGGCGACCTGCGCATTTTGCGCTTCGATGGCACTGACTACATCATCGGTCGTAAGTGAATAAGCATTCAGTTTGTTGGGATCGAGCCAGATGCGCATCGCGTACTGTGAACCGTAAGCATCCACTTCACCTACGCCATCGATACGGCTAAGGGGGTCCTGAATGTTACTGGCGACATAATCGGCAATATCCTGTTTGTCCATACTTCCATCGATAGAGACAAACGCCAGCATCAAGATATTACTGTCACCGGTTTTATTGACCGTAACCCCTTGCGACTGGACCGCCTGTGGCAGTTTACGCAGCGCCGACTGTAGCTGGTTCTGTACCTGCTGGCGCGCTTCATCAGGGTTAGTTCCGGCGGTAAACGTCAGGGTGATCTGCGCCTGGCCGGTATTGCTGCTGTTAGAGGACATATACATCAGGTTATCGATGCCCGTCATGTTCTGTTCGATAACCTGAGTGACGGTATTTTCCAGCGTTTCGGCGGATGCCCCAGGATAGTTTGCGGTAATACGCACGTTGGGAGGGGCGAGATCGGGGTATTGCTCAACAGGCAGTTCGATGATGGCTAGCGCGCCACCAAACGACAGTAAAATCGCCAGAACCCAGGCAAAAATGGGACGGTCGATGAAAAAATTTGACATCGAGACCACACTCCTCAGTCGCATTCAGTTTTTATTATGGTGCAGATCCCGGTCAGCTGACGCGGGAAACAGCCTGGCTTCAGAGCCCAGAATCAGCCGTAACGACCTACTCTACGTGGGGTAAATTAGGAAAACGTGGAGAAAATATGAAGAAAATGTAAGTGAGGTCAAAGAGGGCACGGAAAAAGTGTGCCTTTGGCGATAAACAACAGAAAATGCTGTAGTTGAGGGGAGCTTTGATGTTCGAGTCCGGGGTTTTTTATTAGCATATTCCGCTGGGTTTTTGCGATTAAGATCGTGCAAAGCCGCTTTTTATGCACCGTTTTTGTGCACCGCAACGGATTATTGCAAAAGATGCCGTACAGTCAGCCAGTATATTTTGCTTCATTCACGCAGAACAGGTAGGATTCTTCGCCGTGATTTCCCGCAGAAAGTAATGCATTTTCATGCAGCGGCACGCGGTAAAGACACTCCATTTCTCACGGTGGAACGCAAACGATTGGTTTGCCGTGCACGATGGTCAGGACAAACAGGAAAGCTATGAAATCTACTACAAAAACAGCAGCCGAACTTCGCGCTGCAAAAAGACGCTGGCTGAATTCTCATGACTCCGGCTACCACAAAGCGATGGGGAACCGTCAGGTACAGATGATCGCCATTGGCGGTGCTATCGGTACGGGTCTGTTCCTTGGTGCAGGCGCTCGTCTGCAAATGGCAGGTCCAGCACTGGCTCTGGTTTATCTGGTGTGCGGGATCTTCTCGTTCTTTATCCTGCGTGCGTTAGGGGAACTGGTTCTGCACCGCCCAACCAGCGGAAACTTCGTTTCCTATGCGCGTGAGTTTCTTGGGGAAAAAGCGGCTTACGTTGCCGGATGGATGTATTTCGTCAACTGGGCAATGACCGGGATTGTTGATATCACCGCAGTAGCGCTTTATATGCACTACTGGGGCGCGTTTGGCGATGTACCGCAGTGGGTGTTTGCCCTCGGCGCGTTAGCCATTGTCGGCACCATGAACATGATCGGCGTGAAGTGGTTCGCCGAGATGGAGTTCTGGTTCGCACTGATTAAAGTGTTGGCCATTGTGGTGTTCCTGATTGTCGGTACTGTTTTCCTCGGCAGCGGTAAGCCGCTGGATGGAAATACTACCGGCTTCCACCTGATTACCGATAACGGCGGCTTCTTCCCGCACGGCTTGCTGCCTGCGCTGGTATTAGTCCAGGGTGTGGTATTCGCCTTTGCCTCTATCGAGCTGGTGGGGACTGCCGCAGGGGAAGCTAAAGATCCGCAGACGATGCTGCCAAAAGCCATCAACAGCGTGATCTGGCGTATCGGCCTGTTCTATGTCGGTTCTGTGGTGCTGCTGGTACTGCTGCTGCCGTGGAATGCTTATCAGGCAGGTCAGAGCCCGTTTGTTACCTTCTTCTCGAAGTTGGGTGTCCCTTATGTGGGCAGCATCATGAACATCGTGGTACTGAGTGCGGCGCTCTCCAGCCTGAACTCTGGCCTCTACTCCACCGGACGTATTTTACGCTCGATGTCGATGGGTGGCTCTGCACCGAAGTTCATGTCCAAAATGAGCCGTCAACAGGTGCCTTTCGCCGGTATTCTGGCCACCATCTGCGTCTATATCGTGGGTGTGTTCCTGAACTACCTGGTGCCTTCGCAGGTATTTGAAATTGTTCTGAACATCGCTTCACTGGGTATTATTGCTTCCTGGGGCTTTATCGTGGTGTGCCAGATGCGCCTGCGTAAAGCGATCAAAGAAGGCAAAGCCGACGATGTCAGCTTCAAGATGCCTTGGGCGCCGTTCACCTCATGGCTGACTTTACTGTTCCTGCTGGCGGTGTTGGTGCTGATGGCGTTCGATTACCCTAACGGGACTTACACCATTGCGTCTATTCCGCTGCTGGCGGTGATTCTGGTGGCTGGTTGGTTTGGTGTCCGTAAGCGCGTTAACGAAGTCGCGATGACCGAGCACGATCATCTGCACGCCCATGACGGGCACACAGAACAAAAGTAATCGCGAGATTGCACGAAAAGAGCCAGCCTCAGGGCTGGCTTTTTATTGCCTGCGGCTGGGTAATTCAGATAGTTTTCCGCCCCTCTAGCCCCTATGATGGCAGACTCCATGTTGCCATTGGGGGACCCATGTCGTTAAAGATTAACCTGATCAAAAATAAGCTACTGTCCGATAACTGGTTCGTCCTGCGTAACTACGTTTACGAGATCACCACCAGCAAAGGGGAAGTGGTCCAACATAAGCGCGAAGTCTACGATCGCGGCAATGGCGCAACCATTCTGTTGTATAACCGGGAAAAAAACAGCGTTGTGCTGATTCGTCAGTTCCGCGTTGCCACGTGGGTCAACGGCAACACCGACGGGATGTTGATTGAAGCCTGCGCGGGCCTGCTGGATGATGATTCGCCGGAAGAGTGTATCCGTAAAGAAGCCGTAGAAGAGACGGGCTACGTGGTGGGTGAAGTGCAAAAGCTGTTTTCAGCCTATATGTCACCCGGTGGCGTGACGGAAATCCTGCACTTCTTTGCCGCGGAATATCATGAATCACAGCGCGATAATGTCGGTGGCGGCGTTGATGATGAAGATATTGATGTGCTGGAACTGAGCTTCCCTGAAGCGATGGCCATGGTGAAAAGTGGTCGCATCTGCGATGGTAAAACCATTATGTTGCTGCAACACGCGCAACTGGCGGGTTGGCTGCACCTCTGATTCTACGCGCTGGCTTCAGGTTGAAACGGTACTCCTGAAGCCATGTGCGGTCACACTCCGATAAATCTGATTGAGCCCTTTTCTCGCCACGGCGATCATAATCCTTGTGCGCGATTAAGCGGCTTGCCTCTGTTTTGCCTACAATTAATCCACTCGGTGCTATCAGAGCCTGGCTCTGTCACACGGCTACTTTGTCCACAGCTCAGGGATCGAAACCTTATGTCGAATCGGATGAAATCGCTGCTGCCACTGTGTCTGCTATTCAGTAGCTGGGCGCAGGCTGAGCCACTACAAAAGGCCTTTTCAGACTGGCAGATCAGCTGTGATAACCAGTCATATTGTGTTGCGCGAAGTTTTCCCGGTGACAGCGGGCTGGTCATGACGTTGACACGCCATGCAGGCGCAGACGATCGGCCTCAGCTACGCATTGATTACGGTAGTGCCTACAGCGGTGCAGTGAAAGCGGAGCCGTTACAGGATAATTTACTGCTCGACCAGCGGCGATTACGGCCTGACTTTAAACACTGGCAGGTGGAACCTCACCATCTGACCACCAGTGATCCAATTGCGATCAATGAGTTTCTCGACCAGGTGATGGATGCTGGCGCTATCCAGTTAACCTGGAGCCAGCGCGCACAAGTCCCCTTAAGTGGCTTAAAAGCGGCCCTGTTGCTGATGGACGAGCAGCAAGGGCGGGTGGACGGTGCTTCGGCTTGGGTACGTTCAGGATCAAAGCCAATGTCTGACCTGCCAGAAGAACCCGCTCGACCGACGCTGCCTGCCTGGCCTGGCGCGCCCACTGCGCTCAGTCACGATGAGGTGAATGGCCTGCTGGACTTTGCCAGCTTGCGTATTAACACCGAATCCTGTTCGCTGGAGCCGCTACAGCGCGAGATCAGCGTAGCCCCGCTCAGCGACAGCAAAGCGCTGATCCTGATTGGCTGTGAACGTGGAGCCTATAACCTCGTCAATCTGGCGTATGAAGTGTCGCGCACCCGGCCTTATGCGGCGCGCAGTCTGACGTTCACCTTACCGTTTACCCCCAGTGGGCAACAGGATCGTCAGCTTGAGCTGATGAATGCAGAATTCGATGCCAACCGAGGACAGCTGTATACCTTTAGCAAAGGACGCGGATTGGGGGATTGTGGTGTGGCCACGCGCTGGCAGTATACCGGCAACGGTTTTACCCTCGCAGAGTACGCAGCAGAACCGATATGCGATGCCTGGCACAGCAGTGACGACTGGCCTACCCTGTGGGTAAGCCAGCCTGCACAGCCTTATTGAATAGGCTGGACGGAGATTGGCGAGCCGTTCTGGTTACCCACCAGTTCGGTCAGCAGGTTGTTAACGCCATCGCTCATCGGCGTGAAGCGACTGAGTGGTGAGCGTGTCACCACCACAAACACCCCAACGTTGTATTGCGGCACCATGGCGATATAGGTAATAAAGCCGCCACCGCCACCGGTTTTCTCAATGATGCCCGGACGCCCGTCACGCGGCCCCATATAGACCCAGCCCATACCCAGCGCATCGGCTTTGCCCGGCACATCCATCCCTTCAACCTTAGTGAGCTGATCGCGGCGATAGATCAGGGTCTGCAAGCGATCGATCTGAGGTGTGCGATGATGCACCGCCGAGTTGAGGAACTGCTGCATCCAGCGGCCCATATCATCTGGCGTGGAGTAAACGCCACCGCTGCCAATGGCGGCGAGGGTGTTGTCACAAGGGCTAGCCCCTTTCTCAGCCACCATCAGACGACTGCACTGTTCTGGCGAAGGTGTAAATGTGGTGTCCTTCATCCCGAGCGGGCGCGTAACCAGGTCCTGCAACAGCGTGGGATACGGTTTCCCGCCCGCTTTCGCCAGCGCATCGCCCAGCAGGTCAAATCCCAGGTTGGAGTAAGAGGCATTCACCCCCGGCGCATATTTTAACTGCGCATGTTCCAGCCACTGCCAGCGCTGGCTGTGGGTTGGCCAGACAAAGACCGGACGATGTGGTGCGCCGCCTGGCTGCTCACGCGGCAGCGCAGCAGTATGGGTGGCAAGGTTAATCAGGCGAATGGTTTGCCCGGCGTAAGAGGGGACGCGTGCGCCCGATGGCGCATACTTGCTCAGCGGATCGTCGAGGCGCAGCTGACCGCGTTCTGCCATTTTCACCATCACTTCGCTGGTCATCAGTTTGCTCAGGGAGGCGATGCGGATCAGCGAATCTTTTTGTGGGCGAATGTTATTCCCGGGACGGGTATCGCCAAAGCTGGTAAACACGCGTTGATTGCCATCAATCGCCACCAGCGCCATGCCGGTAGCGCCACTGCCGTAGAAAATGTGTTCGGCATAACGGTCAACAAGTTGTGAAGCCAGTAACGGGTCAGACGCAGGCTGCGCCATGCTTTTCAGGGGTAACAGCGCTGCCAGCAGCGTCAGTAGCCAGGGAGTGTTCTTTTTCAACGATGACAGGCCCGCAGTAAAAATCGGAAAAACCTATAGTAATCAGTTTGAGCCAGGCGGGAAGGGGGCGGGAGGGGTTTTTTTCTGTTTCAGGCTGTGATCGTGACGCCCCCGACGAATCGGGGGCGGCGAGGTTTAATGCGGTTTTAACAGCGATTCGGCATGACTGACGATGTTTTCCACCGTAAAGCCAAATTCCGGGAACAATTTACCCGCCGGGGCGGATTCACCAAAGGTGGTCATACCCACCACTTTCCCATCCAGACCGACATACTTCAGCCAGTAGTCAGCAATGCTGGCCTCGACCGCGACACGGGCGCGCACCGTTGAAGGCAGCACCGATTCACGGTAGGCCGTATCCTGCTTGTCGAATTCATCGGTACTTGGCAAGGAAACGACGCGTACTTTGTGGCCGTTCGCCGTCAGCTTCTCTGCTGCCGCCAGCGTGATTTCCACTTCCGATCCGGTGGCAATCAAAATCACCTCTGGTGTGTCATCGCTCCCTTTTAGTACGTATCCGCCGCGTGCGATATTTTTCACCTGTTCCTCTGTGCGTTCCGGCTGTGCCAGATTCTGCCGCGACAAGATCAGCGCCGTTGGGCCATGGTGGCGTTCGACCGCGGCTTTCCACGCCACAGCGGTTTCCACCTGATCGCAAGGACGCCACACGCTCATGTTGGGCGTCAGGCGCAGTGCTGCCAACTGTTCCACTGGCTGGTGCGTCGGGCCGTCTTCCCCAAGGCCGATGGAGTCATGGGTATACACCAGTACCTGGCGGGCTTTCATTAATGCCGCCATTCGCACCGCGTTACGGGCATATTCCGTGAACATCAGGAAGGTGGCGGTATAAGGGATAAATCCGCCGTGATGGGCGATGCCGTTACCAATCGCCGTCATGCCAAATTCACGCACGCCATAGTGGATATAGTTACCCGCCAGATCGTCTTTGATCGATTTCGATCCCGACCAGATGGTGAGGTTGCTTGGGGCCAAATCCGCTGAGCCGCCCAGTAGTTCTGGCAACAGTTTACCCACCACTTCCAGCGTATTTTGTGACGCTTTGCGGCTGGCAATGTTCTGCGGGTTAGCCTGTAACTGCTGGATAAATTTGTCGGTTTCAGCCTGCCAGTTCTGCGGGAATTCGCCTGCTAATCGACGGCTGAACTCGGCGGCCAGTTCAGGATAAGCCTGCTGGTAGGCAGCAAACTTTTCATTCCAGCTTTTTTCGCGCTGCTTACCGGCCTCTTTAGCGTCCCACTGCTGATAAATCGCTTTCGGGATTTCAAACGGAGGCGAATTCCAGCCCAGCTCCTTACGTGCCAACGCCACCTCGGCTTCACCCAGCGCGGCACCGTGCGACTCCTCTTTACCGGCTTTATTGGGCGAACCAAAACCAATAATCGTTTTGCAGATGATAAGCGACGGCTTGTCTTTTACCGCCTGCGCCTCTTCAATGGCCTTTTTGATGGCGACCGGATCGTGACCGTCAATGCCTACTTTGTCGCCGATGACATGCCAGTTATAAGCTTCAAAGCGCGTGTGGGTGTCGTCGGTAAACCAACCGTCGGTCTCACCATCGATGGAGATACCGTTGTGATCGTAAAAGCCGATCAGTTTACCCAGCCCTAAAGTGCCGGCCAGCGAACTGACTTCGTGTGAAATGCCCTCCATCAGGCAGCCATCGCCCATAAACACATAGGTATAGTGATCAACCACCTCGTGATCGGGGCGGTTAAACTGTGCCGCCAGCGTGCGTTCTGCAATCGCCATCCCCACCGCGTTCGCCAGCCCCTGCCCCAATGGGCCGGTGGTGGTCTCTACACCAGGGGTATAGCCCAGTTCCGGGTGGCCGGGGGTTTTGGAGTGTAGCTGGCGGAAGTTGCGTAGCTCTTCCATGGGCAGATCGTAGCCAGTGAGATGCAGCAAGCTATACAGCAACATCGAGCCGTGGCCGTTGGAGAGGATAAAGCGATCGCGATCCGCCCAGGCAGGGTTTTCTGGGTTATGTTTCAGGAAGTCGCGCCACAGCACTTCGGCAATATCGGCCATGCCCATCGGCATACCGGGGTGACCTGAATTTGCTTTTTGCACTGCGTCCATGCTCAGCGCACGGATCGCGTTTGCCAACTCTCTGCGTGAAGACATAGTGATGATTCCTTATTAACGAAACACAGACGGGCAGGCGTTCACCTACCCGGAGAATGGTGCAACAGGCTCAGAGACGGGCAGAGAGCACGTCTTCCAGCTTCTGCTGGTCGACGGCGAACTGGCGAATCCCGTCAGACAGTTTCTCTACCGCCATCGGGTCCTGGTTGTGTTCCCAACGGAACTCCGCTTCCGAGAGCGGAGAGGGCTGATGGAAACCTTCGGTGGAAGGTTCCAGCTTGCGTTCCAGTGGCGAGGTGTTATTGGCTAACTCCTCCAGCAGCGCCGGGGAAATCGTCAGGCGATCGCAGCCCGCCAGTGCCTGGATCTGCTCAACTTTGCGGAAGCTGGCCCCCATGATCACCGTGCTGTAGCGGTGTTTTTTGTAGTAATCATAGATGCGGCGTACCGATTTCACGCCAGGGTCTTCATCCGCCACATAGGGCTCAATGGGTTTGCGGCTGTTGTAATAATCGTAAATGCGGCCAACAAAGGGCGAGATCAGGAAGACGCCCGCTTCGGCGCAGGCACGTGCCTGGGCAAAAGAGAACAGCAGCGTCAGGTTGCAGTGGATACCATTTTTCTCCAGCTCTTCGGCGGCGCGAATCCCTTCCCAGGTTGAGGCCAGTTTGATCAGGATACGTGAGCGATCAATCCCATTCTCTTCATACAGGCGGACCAGCTTTTCTGCTTTGGTCACGCACATGCCACGATCGAAGGAGAGCCTGGCGTCTACTTCGGTCGAAACACGCCCTGGGACACTTTTCAGGATCTCCATACCTAAGTTGATGGCGACTTTATCGCTGGCATTGATGATCTGGGTCTCTTTGCTGCCACCCTGCTTTTTCGCATAGTTGATGGCGTCATCAATCAGGTGCTTGTAGGCGTCAAGTCCGGCTGCTTTCAGGATTAGCGAGGGGTTGGTGGTAGCGTCTTCAGGATGGTAGTGACGAATAGATTCAATATCACCGCTGTCAGCAACCACGGTGGTGAACTGTTTTAGGGCATCTAACTGATTCATTTTTACTGCGCTCCTTGATAAGCCTGCGAAACTTTTTCAGCATCTTTAAGGATAGCAGTGATGCAGATTGCCGCAGGCGAGGCTGTGGCAATCTGTGCGTAGTGCGGTGGGGTTTACGCTCAGCCTTCGCGCTTGAGCCAGTCACGCACCGGCAGGAAATCCCGGTACAGCGCGGCTTCTGGGGAGTTTTCTTCCGGCTGGTAATCATATTCCCAGCGTACCAGTGGCGGCATCGACATCAGGATAGATTCGGTGCGGCCACCGGTCTGTAAGCCAAACAGCGTACCGCGATCCCACACCAGGTTGAATTCAACGTAGCGGCCGCGACGATACAGCTGGAACTGGCGTTCACGCTCGCCCCAGCTCAGGGCTTTACGGCGTTCAACAATCGGGAGATAGGCGTTGAGATAGCCATTGCCAACGCTTTGCATAAAGTTGAAGCAGGTGTCGAAATCCGGCGTATTGAGATCGTCATAGAACAGACCACCAATGCCGCGCTGCTCATCACGATGTTTCAGATAGAAGTAGTCATCACACCATTTTTTATAGCGCGCATAGACGTCGGCCCCAAACGGGTCACACAGGTCAGCGGCGGTCTGGTGCCAGTGCAGCGCATCTTCTTCAAAGCCGTAGTAGGGCGTTAAGTCGAAGCCACCGCCGAACCACCACACCGGGTCTGCACCCGGCTTTTCAGCAATAAAGAAGCGGACGTTAGCGTGGCTGGTGGGGACATAGGGGCTGTGGGGATGCACCACCAGTGACACGCCCATGGCTTCAAAGCTGCGTCCAGCCAGTTCCGGGCGATGGGCCGTTGCGGAAGCGGGCATCTGGTCGCCGTGGACGTGGGAGAAATTGACGCCAGCTTGTTCAAACACGCCGCCGTCACGCAGTACGCGACTACGACCACCGCCGCCACCCGGACGCTGCCAGGCATCTTCAGCAAAGCCAGCGGCACCATCAGCGGCCGCCAGGCTGTGGCATATATCATCCTGCAGCTGCAGCAGGAAAGCTTTTACGCGGGAAATATCGGGAGTGCTCATCGCGTTCTCTGTCAGAAAATGTCGCGCAATTATACCCGACGTGCGTTGCGATCATACTCATCAAAATAATTTACGATACCGCTGACAATCGCTGAGGCAATTTTGGTACGAAACTCCGGGGTGCGGAGCAGCCGCTCTTCCTCGGGATTGGTGATAAAAGAGGTTTCCACCAGCACCGAAGGAATAGAAGGGGATTTCAGCACCGCAAAGGCTGCCTGTTCGGTGTTCTGGCTGTGCAGATGGTGCACCGGGCGAATCTGTTTCACCACGTGCTCACCCAAAATCAGGCTGTTTTTAATGGTGTCGGTCTGCACCAGATCGAACAAGACCTGCTGGAGATAGTTGTCTTTATCTTTCACCGCCGCGCCGCCAACGTCATCCGCCGAGTTCTCTTTATTCGACATATAACGTGCCATCGCACTACTGGCTCCGCGATTGGAGAGCGCGAAAACGGAAGCACCGTGTGCATCCGGGCTGGTATAGCCATCGGCGTGGATGGACATAAAGAGATCGGCACCGTGCTGATGTGCAATCTCTACGCGCTGGTAAAGCGGAATAAAGTGGTCGCTATCGCGCGTGAGTCGCACTTCAATATGTGGATGCTCTGACAACTGCTGGCGGACGTTATTGGCAATATCCAGCACGATGTGTTTTTCTTCAGAACCCTCTTCACCCAACGCCCCGGGATCAATACCCCCGTGACCAGGATCAATCATCACCAGTCGGGTTTTATTACGTGGCGGCGCATCATGGGAAATCGCTTTCGGTTTATTGCCCCCTGAGGAGACTTTTAAATCAACCTGCTCTTCATGAGCCAGGGTCGCGCGGGGGGACAGAATCGCCAATGCCAGTCCTGAAAGCAGCAGTTGGCGACGATGGACCAGGCGCTTAAGCAGTGAGATATTTTTCATGCAAGGGGATCTCTGAGTCATTATATTCAGATCGTTATATCGTAACGTCTGCCATCGTGCGACAGCCTAATCATTTCAGTTTTTTACCTGGTATTTCAGCGACCTGATTCGCGGTCACGATTTTTTTTGCCGCAATCGGGCGGATGCAGGGTTGCGCTGGCGGCTAAATACGTAATAATCAGCGAATTGCGGCTAATACGGGTGATAACAAATGGAAATACGTGCTTTCCGCCAGGAAGATTTTGAAGAGGTGATAACCCTCTGGGAGCGTTGCGATTTGTTACGTCCCTGGAACGATCCAGAGATGGATATTGAACGGAAGATGCGGCACGACCCGGACTTATTCCTTGTGGTGGAAATTGGCGGTGAAGTGGTGGGTACGTTAATGGGCGGTTATGACGGCCACCGTGGCTCCGCTTATTACCTTGGCGTGCACCCGGGTTATCGCGGGCGCGGATTTGCCAATGCGCTGATGAATCGCCTTGAGAAGAAATTAATTGCGCGCGGCTGCCCGAAAATCAATTTAATGGTCAGAGCGGAAAACGATCAGGTGATCGCGTTTTATGAAAAACTCGATTACGAAGAAGAGACTTCAGTGGCTTTCGGTAAGCGTCTGATTGAAGATCGTGAATATTAATTAATCGTGCAGCTTAAATATCATCCCGACGAATATGACCTGCGCGGTCAGTTAAGATTACCGCTGTTATTCTGGCTGGTGCTGTTATTACAGGCGCGAACCTGGCTGATATTCATCATGGCTGGCGCTTCTCGTCAGCAGGGTGATGCCTTGCTGTCGCTGTTCTACCCTGACCCGCAGGCATTTTGGCTGGGTCTGGTATTGGGCATTCCTGCCTTAGCGGCGCTGCTACTGACTGGGTATCGTCAACGCTGGCCGCGCGTGTGGCAGTGCTGGCGCAGTGTCCTGATTGTGGCCCTGTTACTGGCGAGTGTCAGCCAGGCATGGCAGATGCAGCAGGTGGGACTCGCGTCTCCTTTACCGCTCCTGTTTACCCTGTTTGACCTCCTCTGCTTGTGGTGGCTATGGCGCAGCCCGCGCCTGCGCGACTGTTTTTTACCGCCAGACCATCACGATGAATAAACTTTTTGCCCTGACAGGACTCAAAGGGCAGTCTGAATTTTTCAAGGAGTTTGCATGAAAGCAGTTCGATCCTCGATGCTGGTGATGGCATTGGTGTTATCCGGTTGTGCCAGTTCGGGTAGTGCATCTGGTGCACAAGAAGGCGTGAGCTGGTGGAACCCACTGAGCTATCACTGGTCTGCTGCCTTGCCGTGGCACTGGTTTGGCAGTTCGCTCAAGGTCAGCGACCAGGGCGTTGGCGGGCTGAATGGCTCGACGTCAATGGATCAGGCGGCGATCAACAGCGGTCTTAACGGCGACTATCAGCTACGCCAGGGGATGCGCGGTCACAACGGTGAGGTGATCAACTTCTGGCAGGCGCTGGATGATGGCAAAGTCAAACTGGTGGTGTATGGCACAACCCAGGTTGATCGGATTGAGGTGCTGGATGCCGATATTGCCAGCACTGATGGCCGTAAAGTGGGCGATCGCTTCAGCGATACCTTTAGCAAAGCGTTTGGTCAATGTGAGTTAGCCAGTGACAGCAGCAGTTCATCTACCGCCGTCGAGTGTAAAGTGCCGGGCAGTCAGCATCTCCGCTACGTTTACAGCGGCGAGTGGCATGGGCCTGAAGGGCTGATGCCTGCGGATGACACGCTGAAAAACTGGACCATCAGTAAAATCGTCTGGCAGCGCTAAACTCGAAGATATCCGCTGTTGTGGCGGAACAATTGACTCAAGCGAGTCACCTATTAACCGACATTTAGAACAGGCAATGCCCATTTGCATGGGCATTACCGTCTTCACCGGTTGGTTAATGAGAGGTGACTTTTGCCGCTATCTACTCCAGTTTTTCCCTCACATACGCTGCTATCTTCCACATCCTTCCCATTAATGCGCAGTACAGAGCCGTCTACCAACTCCTTAACGGGATGGGCTGAAAAACTCACGGCTCGCGGATTCACCGGGATGAGTAAGCAGACGCAAATTATTTTTGCCGACGATCGGGTATTGGCCCCGCAGGACAATTTAACGCTGCCAGACCGCCTGCAACGCGCCGGGGATTTCGGTACGCGCGTGTTTAGCAACATGATGCAGATTGAAAAAGGCAGCCAGGCACAGAGGAACGTGGATTTTTTATCACTGCTGCCTTTTATGTCGGCAGCGGGTTTTTTTAGTGCAGGATTACTGGCGGCCCGACTCGATCCCCATGAAAAATTTACCGTAAAATTCAGCAGTATGGTGGGGAAAGGGGGGATTGCTGAGCGGCTGACCGGTTCCACCAATCAAACCTATCTCGCCTGGGAAATTGCGGCAGGAAAGCTGGATCATGACACGCCGGCATCGGGCGGCATCGTTAACTTTCGCTTTATGCATATCAACGCGCAGGATGGCCCGCGCATTACGCAACTGAAGTCCTTAGGGCACAGGCTACGGCAAGACTGGCAAACGGACATCATGCGCTTAATGCAGGCGGGAAATGGAGAATTTGCGAAACGCTCGGGGCAAGCAGATGCCAGCGCTGTACGGGCTATACTGTCCAGCCTGCAATCTTCACCGCAGTGGCAGAAAAGTCTGAGTCAAAAGGCGCAGCGCGCAATCACGCGCACGCAGGAACGTGACGGACAGGTCATTATTCCCAATCTCTACGGTTACCCTTTTAGCGGTTATGCGTTTATTCCCTATAAACCCTACCAGGGAAATTATCAGCAGCGTCCCAACCAGGGCGTGATGCTGAACTTACGCCGTGGCACCCTCAGCGAAATTCGCGGTGATACCGCTTTTGCCGGTTGGGCGAAACTTAACCGAAACGACCTGCTGCAAAGTTTAAATGCCCGCGATCGACAGGGTGGGATGGATGCACACTGGCCGGCAGCGGGTAAGGTGCTGGATGACCTGATCGCCGGACGCAAAGTGACGCTGGAAGGCTACAACAATTTCTTCAGCGATCGCGCAATCCCGATAAGAGAGGTATTCAACTACGCCGCGGCCAGGGCCAGTGACTACCAACTCAAGTATGGCAGTCTGGATAGCAGCAATAATCCCGTAGCCACACATTTCAGTGCGATGAATAAAAAAAACCTGTTATGGAATGATCAGACCAGCGTATTCAGCGATACGGCACAGCGCTGGAAAGCAGCTAGTGAGTTTTGGGATAACACCTTTGGATTCTTGCCAGTGATCGGCAATTTGGGCGGTATCGTTTTTGGTGCCCATAATGGGCTGTTCGGTATGATGGCCACCGACAGAATTGGCGGTAACGCCGGGGCAATTATTGCGGGTCTGCAACTGGTAGCCGAAACGGCGCAGGGCATCGAGGGGGCAACAACCGAAGCCTTTGAATGGAAGTTCAGCCAGTCGCGCCAGGAGCTTCATTTTAGCGATGCGGGCGAAAATATCCCTTCTGAAAATCCTGTAGCCATGAAAGCAGGGCAAACTCAACAGAGTAATATCATTCCCGGAACAGGAATCAGTGAAATACCTCTCCCCTCACGCAGCGTGAAAATTGACTTCAGCCATCCTCTGTTACTGGGCGTGGTAGAAAAATCTATCCCCGAATCCAGCGTAATGAAATCGCCATTTGCGGCATGGATCAATGGTCGCTGGTCCGCGCTGATGTTCGATCCAGAAAAATACAGCTGGTTCGAGATGAGTACGGGTGATTATCTGGCATTTAATCAGGACACCCAAAGGATGGAGAAAACAGCGATTCCTGTGCCAGCAAATGAGAAACAGCGGAGCATTTCGATGAAGCTGTTCAAGATTGATCGCTGGCCAGAATTGCCTGATGTCACGGGTGTCAGTGCTGAGCCGCAGGCACGTGTTGTGCCTCGTAATATTGAGCAAATATGGATTGGCTCGATTGATAAGCTGATCGCACAGAAAACCACTATTAATGCCAATGCTCGTATGGCGGAAACCAACAGGTTTACATTCAATCTACATGTTCTGCCCGAGGAGAGCGCTAACGATGTGATACAGCAGGCGAAGCGGCATTTTCCGGCGGCAAACATGATTGATATGCGCATCAGTCCAGAGTTTCAACGTTTCCGTAAGTCAAAATATCATCAGGTATTTAAGCCACTGATCGCCGGTAAAGATGCCAATCGCGCCGCCGCTACCGATATCTATCGTTTCTGGCTTTTAAACAGCAAAGGAGGATGTTATCTGGATATCGATGATCGGCTAAAACCTGGGTTTTTTTTCAATATTATGCGCACCGCACCTGACAATATACTGCCCTCGGCGATAGTCAGCCTTGAGACGTTATCTATGGATGGCGCGATCAACAGCAATTTTTTTGGCGCACATGCTGGCAGCCAGTTGCTACAAGAGATACTGGAAACCGGGTATCTCCGCTGGCAGTTAAACCCGGATATCTATCGCAACCGGCCGCGCATATCGCCTAAAACCCCCTATACAAAGGATATGAAGCAGGCGATGAAAATTTATATGAGCAACGTGTCGCGAACCTGGGGACCCACCACGCTGAGCGATCTGTTTTTTCGCCGTAATCCCGATTATTTGCGTTTCAAAGCATCGCTGGACATTATCTTCCACCTTAGCCAGCGCGGCATCACTTCCCCACAGTGGGTTGCCTGGATTCGCAACTATGACAACGCGCTGTTTGGCCCCAGTAACCAGATTCAGATGGGGTCGATGCACTCCTGGGAGCACTCTCGCTAAACCCGCAAGATAACAGGTCGGTCCGGCCCGATGGCACCGCCTCCTGATTCCCGTTTACCGCATAAACTTCCCCGCCCGCTTATGCTTTTTTAGACTTTGAAATCAGTAATCGATATATAAAACCGCTACAGGTTTGTGGCGGGTTATAAATAAACTGAGCGACATGCATAAGACCACTTTTGTTGCGGAGATTACGGTGGCGCAAATCCAATTCTTACGGGCCCAACCCGATAGTCACCTTGTAGCGGCGGAGTGCGGTTAATGTTTGCAGCCAGTCATAAACGCGTATTGCCTGGATTTGGCCTCAGCCTTGGCACCAGCCTGCTGTTTACCTGCCTGATCCTGCTGTTGCCTATCAGTGCGTTGCTGTTACAGCTCTCACACATGACGTTCTCCGAATACTGGGCGGTGATAACCAATCCGCAGTTGGTGGCCGCTTACAAAGTCACGCTGCTGTCGGCGGGTGTGGCTTCCGTGTTTAACGCGTTTTTCGGCATGCTTATGGCATGGATCCTGACTCGCTATCGTTTCCCTGGCCGTATTCTGCTGGATGGATTGATGGACTTGCCGTTTGCGCTGCCTACCGCCGTGGCGGGTTTGACCCTGGCAAGCCTGTTCTCACTTAACGGCTGGTATGGTCAATGGTTGGCACCGCTGGATATCAAAGTCACCTTTACCTGGCTCGGTATCACCCTGGCGATGGCATTTACCAGCGTACCTTTCGTGGTGCGTACGGTGCAGCCAGTCCTGGAAGAGCTGGGGCCAGAGTATGAAGAGGCTGCGCAAACGCTCGGCGCGACCCCGTGGCAGAGCTTCCGCCGCGTAGTGCTGCCAGAAGTGGCACCGGCACTGCTGGCGGGCACTGCGCTTTCCTTCACCCGCAGTCTCGGTGAGTTTGGCGCGGTGATCTTTATTGCCGGCAACATTGCGTGGAAGACGGAAGTCACCTCGCTGATGATCTTTGTCAAATTGCAGGAGTTTGATTACCCAGCGGCCAGTGCTATCGCTTCGGTGATCCTCGCGGCTTCGCTGCTGCTGCTGTTTGTCATCAACACGCTTCAGAGCCGTTATGGCCGTCGTATCGGAGGTCATTAATGGCGGAAATTACCCAATTCAACCCGCGCGTAAGGCAGCGGGTTAACTGGACTAAATGGGTACTGATCGGCATCGGCGCGCTGCTTTCGCTGCTGCTGCTGGTGGTTCCGATGATTTACATTTTCTGGGAAGCGTTGCAGCAGGGCTTTGGCGTTGCTTTTACCAACCTGAAAAATGCCGACATGCTGCGCGCGATCTGGCTAACCATCATGATTGCGCTGATCACCGTGCCGGTAAACCTGGTGTTTGGCACGCTGCTGGCCTGGTTGGTCACCCGGTTTAGATTCCCAGGGCGTCAGCTGCTTCTGACGCTGTTTGATATTCCGTTCGCGGTTTCCCCGGTGGTCGCAGGGTTGATGTACCTGCTGTTCTGGGGGATCAACGGCCCAGCCGGAAGCTGGCTGGATGCACACAATATTCAAATCATGTTCGCCTGGCCGGGCATGGTACTGGCCACCGTGTTTGTGACCTGTCCGTTTGTGGTACGCGAGCTGGTGCCGGTGATGTTAAGCCAGGGCAGCACGGAAGATGAGGCGGCAATCCTGCTTGGGGCTTCCGGCTGGCAAATGTTCCGTCGCGTCACCTTGCCAAATATCCGCTGGGCGATGTTGTACGGCATCGTGCTGACTAACGCGCGCGCCATTGGTGAATTTGGTGCGGTATCGGTGGTGTCAGGCTCGATTCGCGGTGAAACCTATACCCTGCCGTTGCAGGTTGAATTACTTAATCAGGACTACAACGTGGTAGGTGCCTTTACTGCCGCTGCGCTTCTCACCCTGATGGCAATCGTCACACTGATTCTGAAAAGCGTGCTGCAATGGCGTATTGAGCAACAGCTGAAGCGCGCACAGCAGGAGGAAAATAATGAGCATTGAGATCGGTAAAATTAATAAATCCTTCGACCGTACCCCGGTCCTGAAGGACATCTCTCTGGATATTCCTTCTGGTCAGATGGTGGCGCTGCTTGGCCCTTCCGGTTCAGGAAAAACCACGCTGTTGCGCATTATTGCTGGCCTGGAACATCAGAACAGTGGGCATATTCATTTTAACGGTAAAGACGTCAGCCAGCTGCATGCGCGCGATCGTCAGGTCGGTTTCGTGTTCCAGCACTATGCGTTGTTCCGCCATATGACGGTGTTCGACAACATCGCCTTTGGTCTGACGGTGCTGCCACGTCGTGAGCGTCCTTCAAAAGCCGAAATTCAGAAACGCGTTACGCGCCTGCTGGAGATGGTGCAACTGGCTCATCTGGCGAATCGTTATCCTGCACAGCTTTCCGGCGGACAGCGTCAGCGTGTGGCCCTGGCGCGTGCGTTGGCGGTGGAACCGCAAATCCTGCTGTTGGATGAACCTTTTGGTGCACTGGATGCGCAGGTGCGTAAAGAGTTGCGCCGCTGGTTGCGCCAGCTGCATGAAGAACTTAAATTTACCAGCGTGTTCGTTACCCACGATCAGGAAGAGGCGATGGAAGTTGCTGATCAGGTCGTGGTCATGAGCCAGGGCAATATTGAACAGGTTGGCACACCGGAAGAGGTGTGGCGTGAACCGGCAACCCGCTTTGTGCTGGAATTCCTTGGCGAAGTGAATCGCTTTAGTGGCTCGGTGCAGGGTTCGCAGTTCCATGTTGGCGCACACCACTGGCCGTTGGGCTACACGCCTGCGCATCAGGGCGAGGTTGATCTGTTCCTGCGTCCGTGGGAAGTGGATGTCGCGCGTCAGAGCAGCCTGGAAACGCCATTGCCGGTTCAGGTGGTTGAAGTCAGCCCGCGTGGTCATTTCTGGCAACTGATTGTGCAGCCAACTGGCTGGCAGGGGGATGAGTTCGCGCTGGTGTATGGCATTGGCGGAGCGGCCCCACTGCGTGGCGAACGTCTGTTTGTTGGCTTGCAGCAGGCGCGTCTCTATCAGGGACCTACGCCGCTGCGTGCGGTTGCGTTTGCTGAAAGCGCCTGATATTTTTTCAGGACTCCGGGCGGGAATTTTCCCGCCCGCTTTGTTTATGCCGGAAGATCGCTGTGACCACACTGGAAAATACCATTGGCAACACGCCACTCATTAAATTACAGCGCCTCGGGCCAGATAATGGCAGCGAAGTCTGGTTAAAACTGGAAGGCAATAACCCCGCAGGTTCGGTAAAAGATCGCGCCGCCTGGTCCATGATTCACCAGGCTGAATTGCGTGGTGAAATCACGCCTGGTGACTGCCTGATTGAAGCCACCAGCGGCAACACCGGCATTGCACTAGCGATGATTGCTGCGATGAAAGGCTATCGAATGCGTCTGCTGATGCCCGATAACATGAGTGAGGAACGTCAGGCCGCGATGCGCGCCTACGGCGCTGAACTTGTGCTGGTCAGTAGCCAACTGGGGATGGAAGGCGCACGGGATCTGGCCCAACAGATGGCGTCGACGGGGCAGGGCAAAGTGTTGGATCAATTCAACAATCCTGATAACCCGTTAGGCCATTATCAGACCACCGGCCCAGAAATCTGGCAGCAAACCAGCGGACGCCTCACTCACTTCGTTTCCAGCATGGGCACCACCGGCACCATTACTGGCGTAGGGCGCTACCTGAAAGAGCAGCAAGCTGGCGTACGCATCATCGGTTTACAACCGGCCGAAGGCAGCAGCATTCCCGGCATTCGCCGTTGGGCACCCGCTTATTTGCCGGGCATCTATCGTCCTGAGCTAGTGGATGAAGTGCTGGATATCGCCCAGCATGACGCCGTAGAAACCATGCGCGCCTTGGCGCGGCGTGAAGGCGTGTTCTGTGGCGTTAGCTCTGGCGGTGCCGTCTCAGGTGCCTTGACCCTCGCACAACGCAATCCAGGCAGTGTCGTGGTCGCGATTATCTGCGATCGTGGCGATCGGTATCTCTCAACCGGTGTGTATTAATGAACTTTCTCCTTATCTTTCTCTCTGAGTGTAGCTAACGCTCACTCCACGCTATTTTTTGTTTATAGTTTCCTGAATAAATCTGTAAGGAAGGCGTAAAACCGGCTGCATGTCGCACGCGCTCGGGACAAAATAGCGGCAATTTCAGTTGAGGATAAAGATGAAAATTCTGCTTGTTGATGATGATTTAGAATTAGGCACCATGTTGAGCCAATACCTGATTGCCGAAGGGTTCGATGCGCATCTGGTACTCAATGGTGCAGCCGGTATTGAAGGTGCTCTGTCTGGTGAATATACCGCGATGATTCTGGATATCATGTTGCCGGACATGAGCGGTACTGATGTGCTGCGTCAGGTTCGCCAGAACAGCCGGATCCCGGTGATCATGTTGACCGCCAAAGGTGACAACATTGACCGCGTCATTGGCCTGGAAATGGGCGCAGATGACTACGTGCCAAAGCCTTGCTATCCGCGTGAACTGGTAGCACGCCTGCGTGCTGTGCTGCGCCGTTTCGAAGAGCAAGCGCCACTGCCGGATAAAAAAGAGCTGCTGCGTTGGGGCGATTTGACCCTGAACCCGGCGACTCGCATCACGGAATGGCAGGGCAAAACCTTTGACCTGACCGCGTCTGAATTCAATCTGCTTGATCTGCTGATGCGTTCGCCCGATCGCGTGGTCTCTAAAGATGAACTGTCAGAAAAAGGGTTAGGTCGTCCGCGTGAAGCCTATGACCGCAGCGTCGATGTGCATATCAGTAATATTCGTCAGAAACTGGCGGCACTGACAGCAGATAACGTCAACATTGAAACGGTGCGTAGCATCGGTTATCGCATCCGATGAGATACAGCTATCGCGGCAGGATGTTCTGGAAAATCCTGATCGGCTTCTGGCTGGTGTTTATTATCATCAGCCAGCTGCTGTGGTTGGGTTTTTCCCTCTCCGGGAACCGTCATGAGCCGCCAGAGATTATTGCGGTGCGCCGTATTGTCAGCCTGCAAATGGCTTCAGCGGTTTCGGTGCTGGAACGCGGTGGGCCTGGCTCACTGGACGATATGATGGCGGACTGGGAAGAGAATGATAAACGCTTCTTCTCGGTGATCCAGCATGACAAACCTGCCAACGCGAAGGTGACTGAACCACAGAATTTCGCTCCGCCTTTTGAGGGCAAATTCCCGGACGTGATGGTGCGTTGGGTGCGTGGTGCGGATGGTAAAGAGTACGAACTCCGCTATGACATTAAAGGGATGCGTGAAGACACGGGCATTGGCTTCCAGCCGATGAAAAGCTTCCTGAACATCCCTGAGCCGATGATCATTTTCACCGGACCGTTGGGGCTGCTGTTCAGTTTGCTGCTGGCGTGGAACCTGACGCGTCCGATGCGACAGCTGCGCGAAGGGTTTCGTCGCGTCAGTAGCGGTGATTTGTCGGTGCGCCTCTATCCGTTGATGCGTAAGCGTCATGATGAAATTTCTGATGTAGCGCAGGACTTTGACGCGATGGTTGAGCGTTTAAATACGCTGGTACGCGCCCGCGAAGAGCTGCTGCATGATATTTCACATGAGCTACGTTCCCCGCTGGCACGCTTGCAACTGGCCACAGGGCTGGCACGGCAAACGCCAGCCAGCGTAGAGGCTTCGCTGGATCGTATCGACGAAGAGGCCCGTCGTCTCGACAAGATGATTGGCGAGCTGCTGACGTTGTCCCGCGCTGAGCATGAGAGTATGCCGGATGAGCAATATTTTGATCTCACCGGTTTATTGCAGGCGGTTGTGACAGACGTGCGGTATGAAGCGCAAATCCCTGGCGTTCACGTCGATTTCAACGTGGATGAATCAGCTGATTACACCGTGCGGGGTAATGCAGAACTGGTACGACGCGGCGTGGAGAACGTGTTGCGTAATGCGTTACGTTTTTCGCTGCCCGGTCAACATATTCACGTGCAGCTCCAGGCAGAGCAACACTGGCTGGCGATCCGTGTGGGCGATCAGGGGCCGGGAGTAGACGAAGATAAGCTCTCCAGCATCTTTGATCCGTTTGTTCGAGTTAACTCACCGCTGCAGGGTAAAGGTTATGGTCTTGGCTTAGCCATCGTACGCAAGGTGGTGCTGGCGCATCATGGTGAGGTGCAAGCGAGTAACCGGCCAGAGGGTGGGTTAGAGCTCACCATCCGCCTGCCGCGCTGGACGGCGTAATCCTGGCGCTGAGCTGAAATCGGGATGAAAAAAAAGCACCTGGTAACAGGTGCTTTTTTGTTTAGCGTTTGTGCATTACTTCTTAATGCGAATCACCGGGGTTTCACCTGCAGTGACCTGACCTGACAACTTAACCAGATCCTTGATCTCATCCATATTTGAGATCACTACCGGGGTTAAGGTTGATTTGGCTTTCTCTTCCAGCAATGGCAGATCGAACTCGATCACCACATCGCCTTTTTTCACTTTTTGGCCTTCTTCCGCAATACGTTTGAACCCTTCGCCTTTCAGTTCAACCGTATCAATGCCAAAGTGGACAAACAGTTCGATGCCATTGTCTGACTCGATAGAAAACGCGTGGTTAGTTTCAAAAATTTTGCCGATGGTGCCATCAACTGGCGCTACCATTTTATTACCGGTCGGTTTGATCGCGACCCCGTCGCCAACAATTTTTTCAGCAAACACGACATCAGGTACGTCTTCAATATTGACAATTTCGCCTGACAGCGGCGCAACGATCTCAATAGTCCCTGAAGCGCTCTCTGATTTCTCGCCAAAAAGTTTAGAAAACAAACCCATGATCTTCTCCTAAGCAGTAATATTGGGCCAGCGTCTCGCGGTTCAGCAGAGTGTCTTTTCCTTGATAAATTTGTTGACCAAATTCATCAGATCTTCCGCTGTGGGTTGAGCCAGAGCCTGCTCTGCCAATGCCTTAGCATCTTCGAAATTAGTATTACGAATAATTTTCTTGATGCCAGGGATCGAAATAGCACTCATGCTGAATTCATCCAGCCCCATTCCCAGTAACAGTAGTGTAGCACGTTCATCACCTGCCAGCTCACCACACATACCGGTCCATTTGCCTTCGGCGTGTGAAGCATCGATCACTTGCTTGATGAGCGTCAACACTGACGGCGTCATTGGATTATAAAGATGGGAAATCAGATCGTTACCGCGATCGACTGCCAGAGTATATTGCGTCAGGTCGTTTGTTCCAATACTAAAGAAATCAACTTCTTTTGCTAAATGGTGGGCAATCACCGCTGAAGCTGGGGTTTCAACCATGATGCCGACTTCAATCGTCTCATCAAAAGCTTTACCTTCGTCACGTAATTGCTGCTTCAGCAGTTCAACTTCGCCCTTCAAAATGCGCACTTCTTCCACGGAGATAATCATCGGGAACATGATGCGCAGTTTGCCAAACGCAGAGGCCCGCAGAATCGCGCGCAGCTGTGCGTGCAGAATGTCTTTGCGATCCATAGCAATACGGATAGCGCGCCAGCCAAGGAAGGGGTTTTCCTCTTTTGGCAGGTTCATGTACGGCAGGTCTTTATCCCCACCGATGTCCATGGTACGTACGATAACGGCATCCGCGCCGACGGCTTCAGCCACGGCTTTGTAGGCCTTGAACTGCTCTTCTTCCGTTGGCAGGCTATCACGATCCATAAACAGGAATTCGGTACGATACAGGCCGACACCTTCAGCACCGTTGCGCTCAGCACCTGCGACATCGCGCACGGTGCCGATGTTGGCGCACACTTCTACCTGATGTCCGTCCAGCGTAATGGCTGGCAGATCTTTCAGTTTCGCCAACTCATGCTTTTCTGACAAATACTGGGTCTGAATGGCTTTCAGTTCTTCAATCTTGTCGTCAGTCGGATTGATGTAAATGTCGTTGTTCACGCCATCCAGAATCAGATAATCGCCATTCTTAATGGTCGCGGTGACGTTACCGGTGCCGACAATCGCTGGAATTTCCAGAGAACGGGCCATGATGGAGGTGTGAGAGGTGCGACCACCCAAATCAGTGATAAAGCCCAGCACTTTCTGTAAGTTGAGCTGTGCGGTCTCTGAGGGGGTTAAATCGGTTGCGACCAGAATAGACTCATCCTGAATTGCACTTAAATCGACAATATGCAGACCCAGAATATTGCGCAGCAGGCGTTTACCGATGTCACGCACGTCTGCGGCACGCTCTTTCAGGTATTCATCATCCAGCTCTTCCAACGCCTTCGCCTGGCCATCGATCACTTCAAACACGGCAGCGTCTGCGGTTTGGTGATTTTTCTTGATCAGGTCAGTGATTTCCTGTTCCAGCTCTTCATCTTCCAGCAACATAATGTGGCCTTCAAAGATGGCAGCTTTCTCTTCACCCAGGGTCTCTTCCGCTTTCGCGCGAATCGCTTCCAACTGGACTGCCGCTTTACCACGGCCATCAAGGAAGCGCTGAATTTCGCTCTCTACGTCGTCAGCGGTGATTTTTTTGCGGCTGATGACAATTTCATCTTCAATCAACAGAAGCGCTTTGCCGAAGGCGATACCCGGAGATGCTAAAATGCCTGAAATCATAACCTTACCTTTTCTTCTCGATGGCTCATGGACCCAATGCAAAGACAGTGTCGCGGAGCGGTATTCTACAGATGCAATAACGCGGACATGTTGTCCGCGATCAATAGAGTGCTGTGCGATCTCGCTGCGGAGTCGGTTTGCTGCAAGCGGGAGGTGTTATTCCAGTTCCGCCATCAGCTTAACCAGGTGTGCTACAGCCTGCTGCTCATCTTCACCCTCAGCAGAAAGCGTCACCACAGTACCCTGAGTCAGGCCCAGAGTTTGCAGCTTGAACAGGCTCTTAGCGCTGGCAGATTTACCGTTTGAAGTCACAGAGATGTCTGACTGAAAGGCCTTAGCTTCCTTAACAAACTGTGCAGCCGGACGGGTATGCAGGCCATTAGGTGCGGTAATGGTAACTTCTTGCTGGAACATGCTATTTCCCCAACTTTATCAGGTTTGGTGTTATGGATCTAAAGTCTAGCCTGGTGCCTGAACTTTAGCCTCACCAGGGATGCTTACCGGCTCGTACCGAGCCACAATATGCCTGGGAGGTGATGATTTTGCCTGAAGTGCTGACACTTCCACCCGTTAGTATGACGCTATTCAGCGTATCGCCAAATGAGTAAATCGATTCAGCTTAGGTGGTCAGATTAATTTCAGGCTTCGAAATAATTTTCAGGTTAAATACCAGAGCTAGCGGAGAGAGACAATCTGTTGGGTGATAAAATTGGGATCTGCGCCACAAAAAAGCACCCATTTGGGTGCTTTTTGCGAGCCAGAGCTTATTGCTGCAACTCTTTCTCAGTGAAGAGATCGGCGAACAGGGCAGTGCTTAAATAACGCTCGCCAGAAGAGGGCAGGATAACCACAATGTTCTTATTGGCGAAGGCTTCATCTTCCTGCAATTTCAGCGCGGCGGCCACCGCAGCACCGGAAGAGATCCCCGCAAGAATACCTTCTTCTTCCATTAACTGGCGTGCGGTATTGATGGCGTCATCGTTGCTGATTGCCACTACGCGGTCGACCAGTTTCAGGTCCAGGTTGCCAGGAATAAAGCCCGCACCGATACCCTGAATTTTATGTGGGCCAGGTTTGATCTCTTCACCCGCCAGCGCCTGAGCGATCACCGGGGAATCCGTCGGCTCAACGGCAACGGTGATCAGATCTTTTTTACCTTTGGTATTTTTGATGTAACGGCTAACACCGGTCAGCGTGCCGCCAGTACCCACACCGGCAATAAACACATCCACTTCACCGTCGGTATCTTCCCAGATCTCTGGGCCGGTGGTTTTTTCGTGGATTTCCGGGTTGGCTGGGTTGCTGAACTGCTGCAGTAAGACAAACTTCTCTGGGTTCTCAGCCACGATCTCTTCGGCTTTGGCAATCGCACCCTTCATGCCTTTTGCGCCTTCAGTCAGTACCAGGTTGGCACCCAGCGCTTTCAGCAGTTTTCTGCGTTCAACGGACATGGTGTCCGGCATGGTCAGCGTCAGTTTATAGCCGCGAGCCGCTGCCACGTAGGCCAGAGCAATACCGGTGTTACCGCTGGTTGGTTCAACCAGTTCAACGCCGGGCTTGAGGATGCCGCGCTTCTCTGCGTCCCAAATCATATTGGCACCGATACGGCATTTTACGCTGAAGCTGGGGTTACGGGATTCAACCTTTGCCAGAATACGGCCATTGCCGATGCGGTTCAGTCGAACCAGTGGCGTATGACCAATCGTCAAAGAGTTGTCTTCATAAATCTTACTCATAGCCCGTCCTTAACTGTATGAAATATGGGAAACCCCCAGAGCATACCTTTTTCCCTTCACGGCGGAAGGAAAGAAAAGGCATATCTATATGTCACCTGGCAATAACCCCTGATCAAAATTGCATAAGGCTGATGCACCTTAGCGCGCAAGGCGCGAACGGTATTGATCAACCCACATCGCGGTTGCACCGCAAACCGCTACCGGCATAATCACCAAATTCACTACGGGGATCATGGTAAATAAACTGACCAGGGCACCAAATTGCATATGGGTGACTTTGTGCTGACGCAGCGCACTGCGCATCTGCGGGAAGCTGATTTTATGGTTATCGAACGGGTAGTCGCAGTACTGGATTGCCAGCATCCACGCGCTAAATAAAAACCACAGCACCGGGGCGACCGTTTGACCAAATCCGGGAATCAAGTAGAGCAGCAGCAGGCCCAGCGCACGCGGCAAATAATAGCCCAGCTTTTGCAGCTCACGCTTCATGATTCTGGGGATGTCTTTGAACATCGCAATCCAGCCGTTATCGACCAGAGGGCGTCCGGTCAATTGGCCTTCCAGCTGCTCTGCCAGCAGGCCGCAAAACGGGGCCGCAATCCAGTTGGCGATGGTGGAGAAGAAGTAGCTGAACACCAACAGAATAGAGATGACAGAGAGCGGCCAGAGTAGATAGCTCAGCCATTGAAGCCAGTCAGGAATTCGGGCCATTAAATCCGGGATCCACTGGCTCAGACGGTGGAACAACCAGTAAAACGCACCGCCCAGCAGCACAATATTGACCAGCAGCGGTACGATCACATAGCGCCGAATGCCAGGCAGGCCGACCAGCTTCCACCCCTGGCGAAAGTAGTGGATACCATTGGGGGATGTATCAGAATAATCTGTGGTCATGACGGGGGAAGATCTCCTTAAAGTGTCGCCGCGCGACTATCATACCCTGGCTATTTTCAGTATTCCGCCCTTGCGTGGACAAAAAAGCAGCAAAAAAACACTACCGGACACGCTTATTTGTCAGAAAATACTGCGCGCACTTGCACTTGTGTAGCAGGGCAAATACAGTTAGAGGATAAAGTTTGCCGTTGTGGCAAGGTATTGGATCAACAGAGAATACAATGATGCAGGATTTGCGTCTGATCTTAATCGTTGTTGGCGCGGTTGCCATTATAGCGCTACTGCTTCACGGGCTGTGGACCAGCCGTAAAGAGCGCTCCAGTGTGTTCCGTGACCGACCACATAAGCGTATGAAATCGCGTGATAACACCGAAGATGAAACCCTGAGTGACGAGGGCGAAGAGAGCATTGGCGAGATCCGTGCACACTCATCGCGTGAAGCTCATCAGGAGCCTCGCTTCGATGCCTATCAGGAAGCGCCACGTCAGCCTGCAGCACCGCCTGCCGCTGAACCGCCGCGTCAACCGGTGCCGCGTCCTGTCGCCTCCCCAGAATTTAATCATGCCGATCGCGATCCCCTGTTGGATACGCCGGTACAGCCGCGTCCGCAGCAGCCTGCTCCTCAGCCGGTGCGCGTTCAGCCTGTCCCTCAGCCTGAAATTGTACCGCCAGCGGCACCTGTTGCGCCGGTTCAGGCCGATCCCCTGTTTGACGTAGCGCCTGTTGAAGCTGCCCAACCAGTGCCTGTTTACCCGACAGAACCACAACCTGCTTACCAGGCTGCACCACAACCTGTTGCGCCAGTTGAAGTACCTGAGCCAGTGGCCGTTGAGCCAGAAGTGCGCCAGGCTGCGAAACCTAAAGAGACGGTATTGGTCCTGCATGTGGGTGCTCACGCAGGCGGAGCCTTAAATGGCGAAGCCCTGTTGCAGGGTATTTTGCAGGCGGGCTTCCAGTTTGGCGAAATGAACATTTTCCACCGTCACCTCAGCCCAGCGGGCAGCGGTCCGGTGCTGTTCAGCCTGGCGAACATGGTGAAGCCGGGTTCATTTAACCCAGACACCATGGGCGACTTCACCACGCCAGGTATCTCCATCTTTATGATGGTGCCTTCTTACGGTGACGCGAACCAAAACTTCAAGCTAATGCTGCAATCTGCTCAGCGTATTGCCGATGATGTCGGCGGCGTGGTGCTGGATGATGAACGCCGCATGATGACACCGCAGAAGCTCGAAACCTATAAAACGCGCATTCGCGAAGTGATCGAAGCCCGGGGTTAACGGCTCCGGCAGTAAATATCTCTTATAAACCCCCGCATGTCGGGGGTTTTTTATCTGATGGGGCTTTATGAAAACCGTCCAGGAACAGCTAACGGCGCTGCAAACTTCGCTGCGTCATCACGAATACCTCTACCACGTTATGGACGCACCGGAGATCCCGGATGCGGAATATGACCGTCTGATGCGCGAACTGCGCGAGCTGGAAGCGCAACATCCAGAACTGGTAACGCCTGATTCTCCTACCCAGCGCGTAGGGGCTGCACCCTTAGCGGTCTTTGAGACCGTCCGTCATGAAGTGCCGATGCTGTCGCTGGATAACGCCTTTGATGAAGAGAGCTTCCTCGCGTTCAACAAACGTGTGCGCGATCGGTTAAAGCAGACCGACGCAGTGACCTATTGTTGTGAACTGAAACTTGACGGCCTGGCCGTGAGTTTACTGTACGAGAATGGGTTGCTGGTGCAGGCCGCTACGCGCGGAGATGGCACAACAGGCGAGAATATTACCCATAATGTCCGCACCATTGGCGCTATCCCCCTGCGTCTGACCGGGGACAATATCCCGGCCCGCCTGGAAGTGCGCGGTGAAGTGTTTATGACCCAGCGCGGTTTTGAAAAACTGAATGACGAAGCGCGCAAAAGCGATGGCAAACTGTTTGCTAACCCGCGTAATGCGGCGGCTGGCTCACTGCGCCAACTCGATCCGCGTATCACCGCTAAGCGCCCGTTGACCTTCTTTTGTTATGGCTTTGGTGTGCTGGAAGGCGGTGAACTGCCGGATACACACTATGCGCGCTTACAGCAATTTAAAGCCTGGGGCTTGCCGGTCAGCGAACGCACCCGGCTGGCGAACAACGCCGAAGAAGTGATGGCATTCTACCGCGATATTGAACAGCAGCGTCCCACGCTGGGGTTTGATATTGATGGTGTGGTGATCAAAGTTAACGATCAGGCATTGCAGGAACAGCTTGGTTTTGTTGCGCGAGCCCCGCGCTGGGCCGTGGCCTTTAAGTTCCCGGCCCAGGAACAGATGACGGTAGTGCGTGACGTTGAGTTCCAGGTTGGCCGTACCGGAGCGATTACGCCGGTAGCGCGTCTGGAGCCGGTACAGGTGGCAGGCGTGATGGTGAGCAATGCGACGCTGCACAATGCCGATGAAATTGAACGTCTTGGCCTGCGTATTGGCGACAAAGTGGTGATCCGCCGCGCGGGTGATGTGATTCCGCAGGTGGTTAACGTCGTGACGTCTGAAAGACCGGAAGAGACGCGTGAAATCATCTTCCCTGAGCACTGCCCGGTCTGTGGTTCAGACGTGGAGCGAGTAGAAGGCGAAGCGGTAGCACGCTGTACTGGCGGCCTGATTTGCGGGGCGCAGCGTAAAGAGGCGCTCAAGCATTTCGTTGCCCGACGTGCGCTGGACGTGGACGGCATGGGCGATAAAATTATCGATCAGCTGGTGGAGAAAGAGTACGTACATACGCCAGCGGATCTGTTCCGTTTGACCGCCGGGAAACTCACCGGGTTGGATCGCATGGGACCGAAATCAGCGCAGAATATTGTCAATGCGCTGGAAGTGGCGAAATCAACCACGCTGGCCCGTTTCCTCTACGCTTTGGGCATCCGTGAAGTGGGTGAGGCGACGGCGGCAAATCTGGCCAGCCACTTTGGTGACTTACAAAAAGTGATGGATGCGGATCTGGACGCGCTGATTGCGGTGCAGGATGTCGGCACCGTGGTTGCCAGCCATGTGCGCAATTTTATGGAAGAGCAGAGTAACCGCGATGTCATCCGCCAGTTGACCGAAGAGATTGGCGTACACTGGCCGCAGCCAACGGTCATCGTGGCCGCTGAGATAGACAGCCCGTTTGCCGGTAAAACGGTGGTCTTAACCGGTTCGCTGTCGCAAATGAACCGCGATGATGCCAAAGCGCAGCTAACTGCCTTGGGCGCTAAAGTCAGTGGCAGCGTATCGAAAAAAACCGATCTGCTGATTGCGGGTGAAGCCGCCGGTTCTAAACTGGCGAAAGCCCAGGAACTGGGCATCGAGATTATTGATGAAGCCGAAATGATTCGTCTGTTAGGAGCCTAAGGTGGAGAAACAGCATCTGGTTGAAATCGCCAACACGGCAATGCCGTTTGGTAAATACAAAGGTCGGATGCTGATCGATCTGCCGGAACCCTATCTGCTGTGGTTCGCACGCGGGGGGGAGTTTCCCGCTGGGCATTTAGGGGAGTTGCTTCAGTTGACGCTGGCCATCAAAATTGAAGGACTTGAGGGGCTGGTAAAGCCCCTCAAGCGACAGCCTTAACTACTTCTGTGATTCCATCACACGCGGCGCGGCTTCTTTCTGCGCCTGTTTTTCACCGGCAGCTTTATAGCGCCCGGCAATGTAAGAGCAGATCATCAGCTGAACCTGGTGGAAGATCATCAGCGGCAGCAAGATAATCCCGATGGTGCTGGCAGGGAACAGGATATTTGCCATCGGCACCCCGTTTGCCAGGCTCTTTTTCGAGCCACAGAACAGCACAACAATCTCATCGGCGCGTTTAAAGCCAAACACGCGCGATGCAACGATGTTAATCAGCAGCGCGACAGCCAGAATGATCAGGCAGCCAAGCAAGATCCAGCCAAACGTCGCCAGCCCCACTTTATGCCAGATGCCGTTAACCACCGCCTCACTGAATGCCGAGTAGACCACCAGCAGAATCGAAGCCTGGTCAGTTTTACCAATCAAGCTACGATGTTTCTCTACCCATGCGCCAATCCAGCGGCGTGAGATATGACCAATCACGAACGGCACCAGCAGTTGCAGCATGATTTTGCCAATCTGCTCGAGGCCGTTGCCCGGCATTTCGCTGTGTACATTCATCACCAGGTTCACCAGCATTGGCGAAATAAATACACCCAGCAGGCTTGAGGCGGAGGCGGCGCACACGGCGGCTGCGACGTTACCGCCAGCCAGCGAAGTAAAGGCAATGGATGACTGTACCGTGCCCGGCAAGATACACAGGTAAATAAAGCCGGTGTAGAGGTCTGGGCTAATATTCAGCGGATGCCACCAGACAAACAGCAGGCCCAGAATCGGGAAGAGAATAAAGGTGCTGGTCATGATCCACAGGTGCAGTCGCCAGTGGCTACTACCCGCAATGATTTTTTCCCGCGAGAGTTTAGCGCCGTGCATAAAGAACAGCAGGGCAATCGCCGCGGTGGTGAGGTATTGGAAGAAATCGACAAAGCCGCCTTTAGCAGGGATAAAGGTAGCAAGCAGTAAGGTGATGATGAGTTTAACCATCATCGGATCAATTTTAAGGAAGCCCATTGTTACAATCCGGTTAACTTTATGACGGTGCTGATTGTGCAGGAGCTGGCTTTAGAAATAAAATTGATTTATTGCATCAATCTATGAGTATTTTCGATGAATTACACGTTACGTCAGATACGCACGTTTATTGCGGTGGCACGCTACGGTGGTTTTAGCCAGGCAGGGCAGGCGATTGGTCTGAGCCAGTCGGCGGTGAGCCACAGCATTAAAGAGCTGGAGGCGGAGATTGGCGTACGGCTGCTGGACCGCACAACGCGTGAGGTGATGTTAACCGAAGCCGGTCAGCAACTGGCGTCACGGATGGAAAGGCTGTTAGAGGAGATGCAAACCGCGCTGCTGGATATTCGCAGCTATGGTGAGCAGCGCAGCGGCACTGTGCGGGTGGCGGCGAGCCAGACCATTTCTGCGCATTTAATGCCGCAGTGTCTGGCGGCCAGTCAGGTACGGTTTCCCGACATTCGGGTTATTTTGCACGACCGCGTACAGCAGTGGGTGCTGCAAAGCGTGCGCAATGCCGAGGTGGATTTCGGCATTGTGATTGGGCCACTCGCTGACGCGGATTTTGATTCCGTGCCCATTCTTGACGATCCCTTTTTACTGTTGTGTCGTGAGGATGACGAACTAGCCAGCGTTAAAGAGGCGCGTTGGTCGATGTTGAATGGCCGCACCATGGTGTTGCAGGATTATGCCTCAGGCAGCCGTATTTTGGTGGATGCGGCCATGCAGCAACAGCAGGTGATGGTGGATGTGGTGCAGGAGATTGGGCATCCTGCCACCTTGCCGCCGATGGTGGAAGCGGGGATTGGCGTCAGTATTTTACCTGCGCTAGCGCTGCCATTACCGGCGGGTAATGCGCTGTGCGTACGGCGAATTTATCCTGAGGTCATGCGATCTCTGGTGTTAATTAAGCGCAAGAACCGCTCGCTGACGCCAGCAGCGGAAGCCATCTGGCAGGAAGTCCGCCTGCAGGCACAGTTGCTGACCGAACAGCGTCTACGCGCCCCGGCGTTTTAATCTTCACGGTATTAAAGATAAACAGCCCCACTGAAGCAGTGGGGCTCAGAGTCAGACGTAAACGTTGATCTGGTTAGTGGCGGTTGGGCGATTAACGCCATCCGCCTTGATTTCACTGGTTTGTTGGCTGGTTGGCGTTGTCGGCTGGGCCTTCTGCTCCTGCTGTTGTTCCAGTTGTGCAATCTGCGCTTCGATCATTTCGATTTGCGACTGCAACATCTCCTGCTCTTCCGCTTTCTGCTCATCAGTGAGGCTGTCATCGTTTGCCAGGTCGTTTAACTGCTTGGTAACCGACTGTACCTGTTTATTCAGGCTGGCAATTTGTGAACTCACATCGCCGCCGCCACTGCTGCTACTCATCGTACTGCTAACGGACCCAGAAATAGTGGTCATGGTTTTCTCCTTGCAAAAGTTCACAAGGGTTATCGGTTAGTCTGCCAGCGGGCTTGAGGTCATGGAGTGTTAAGATTTGGAAAAGTCAGGCGGTTGGCGGGTAAGTTGCAACAGGTAGAGCGTTGCGTAAACCGCAGAAACGAAAAAA
>NZ_ALXE01000025.1 GCF_000295955.2 Pantoea sp. A4 | reverse complement strand
CTGGCACATGGATGTGCCAGCGGATCGCAGGATGCGGATTTCTTTGCAGTCATACCCCCCATTGTCTGACCTGCCACCTGAATCCACAGCAGCTTTCCAGCACATTGTCTAACTGCCACCTGAATCCACCGCAGCTTCTCAACAAACAGAAAGAAAGGTCAAAACACGCGCCTGACAAACCGAGATACCTCGGCCTGTCAGGGGAACTGTGCCGCAAAGTTATCCCTCTTGTGTTCTACAACTCTGACGCTTATGCTGGCGGCTATGAAAGCACCCCGACTCCCCATTGCTCTGCAACAGGCCGCTATGCGCTCGTTGCGTCACTATTTGCACATCGCCAATCTGCACTTTAAACGTGAGTTTCCTGAGCCGAACCTGATCTACCAACAACGTGGCACCAGCGCCGGTACAGCGTGGCTGGAACGTTGGGAAATCCGCCTTAATCCCATATTGCTGCAAGAAAATCAGCAAGCCTTTGTGGATGAAGTGGTGCCACATGAGCTGGCACATCTGCTGGTATGGAAAGTGTTTGGTCGCGTTGCGCCTCACGGCAAAGAGTGGAAATGGATGATGGAAACGGTGCTCGGTGTACCTGCCCGACGTACCCACAAATTCGAAATCGCCTCAGTGCGTAGTGCCACGTTCGCTTATCGTTGCCAGTGCCAACAGCACAACCTCACGGTTCGCCGCCACAACAGAGTGGTGCGTGGTGAGACGGAATACCGCTGCGTCCATTGCCGCACTGTGCTGAAACCCGGTGAGTTCCAGCCAGATGACAGCTCAGCACCTTAACGCACATCACTGGCTGCAAACTCAGATAAAACGGCACTCAGCTAAATAATCATGGCCTTTGATATCACCCGTACATCCGCGCTATTCAAGCCAGTGCGAAACTGACCAATATTCTCATACCACCGGCTGCGGGGTTCTGCTAACCTCCCGCGCCTGAATAATTTTTCGTAAGTATGGAATATGTTTCGCAAAATTTTACTGGCAGCCCCTCTGTTACTCTCCCCGCTGATGGCATGGAGCCTGAACCTCGACAACTACCATCAAAACAATTTTCAGCAGGCAAAAACCTACGCAGCAGAGATCAATGCCGATGCGCCGGGCAGCTTCTACTGTGGCTGCAAAATCAGTTGGCAAGGTAAGAAAGGCGTGCCAGATCTGCAAAGCTGTGGCTATCAGGTACGTAAAAATACCAACCGTGCGGAACGTATTGAATGGGAACATGTGATGCCCGCGTGGGAGTTCGGCCACCAGCGCCAGTGCTGGCAAAACGGTGGGCGTAAAAACTGCGCCAAAGATGCCGACTATCGCCGTATTGAGAGCGACCTGCATAACCTCGAACCGGCAATTGGTGAAGTTAACGGTGACCGCAATAACTTCCCTTACAGCCAGTGGAACGGGGGTGAAAACCAGTATGGCAAATGTGAAATGCAAATCGACTTCGCTGGCAAACGTGCTGAACCACCGGCCCGCGCCCGTGGTGCCATTGCCCGCACCTATTTCTACATGCGTGACCAGTACCACTTGGTGATCTCACGTCAGCAAACTCAGCTGTTTACCGCGTGGAACAAGCTCTACCCGGTCACCGCCTGGGAGTGCGAACGCGACCAGCGCATTGCACGCGTACAGGGCAATCATAATCCTTACGTACAGCAAGCCTGCGCTCAGCGCTGATAATTATTAGGGCGATGCGCAAGCGTCGCCTTAATGCATGATGAGAGTCCGGATGGAGTATCTATCATGGTTAAAAAGTCAGGCATCAATGATGCCAACTCGTTAAATAGTCGAAGATGCTACTTATTACATTCGCTATGATGCGAATGATGTTATAAACACACTTAATCAGCTTCTTAATGAGCGTCAGAAAACTAAAACGGCGGGACTGGATTTTACAGACAACAACTTCGCAGATAAAAAAACTCACTAAGAATAGCCACAACCACCACCACTCATACAGATAGTAAAGAAAAACCTCTTTAGCTATTATCATAGCGAAGAAGACATACCCAAGGAAATCACCCATTAGTCGAATCCGTTTTCTTAGTTAGATCAGCATCCATGTTAAAACATATCGCAAGATACATTACCCATGAGTATAAAATCAATGATATATTATGCTGAATGCATTAACCATCAACTCCATCACTTATATTTGTCCGGATAAAAAAACCATAACAACACAAATAAAATAATTATTGTTGCCACAGTAAGTCGCCACCAGTAATCAGGGAAGAACTTAACATAGAACACACCTGGAACAATCATAATTAACCAAATGCAAATTTGATATGAAACGATTCCAATAAATCGCTTCACTACCGAAAGCAGCTTTGTTAAGACATAGGTTATAAATCCCTTCATGCCAAAGCCCTCTTGTAGCTTAATTAGCATTATTTTATCAGCAGACGACTCCACCACCAAAAATCTTGCTTACAGTAAGAAATCATTTTATTTATCTTTATATGCTTTATAGAAAGGGAAAAAGAAATAAAAAAAAGACGTGAATAAAGTTAATTGCCACCAGCATGATGGAATGATCGTCATAAATATCACTGCTGAAGTTATAATCATAATTGGAAATTCATATGCGCGTAAAAACTTCCATGGCAGGTAACAAATGCACTTAAGAATAAAAATAAAAACCCCCCATAGATTTATCTTCATAAACCAAAAGCCTCTCTTAAGTGCTTTTCCTTCTCTTTTAGAGTATACGTCACATAAAACTTCATTTTATTTATAACAGACTTTAAAAATGGCTCTATGAAAAAATACAACATTTCAAGATTAAAAACACAAAGAGCCTGATAATAAAAAGGATAAAGCAGCCTCAATCTTCTGGCAGATAATGCAGCCTTGTGCACATACCCGTAAATTGCCATAAAGCTAAAAAAATTTTCAGCCCTTTGGTTTAAAACTTTTCGCATTCGCAGTTCTATTTTTGTATTACGTGTAATCTCTCTGGCCATAGTATAGGCGATACCGGCATTAACCGTAGATCCTACTGCAATTTTTCTTGCCAGGTTAGTTCCCATGACAATGGCAGTTTTTGAATCCTCCACCGTCTTTTTAGGATTATCTTGCAATACGCACTCTATATAAAGTGCAATCATATCGAATATAACGTTCGACCTTTCAATTAGCGCTTTTAAAGATAACAACATCCTACTATCTTCATGCTTTAACTCTTCACAAACTCCCTGATATTTAGATGTAAAGCATGATGAATACCAGCTCAATCGTTCGAAACCACCCGCAAGGTTTTCCAACGCATTATTCACCTCTTGCGGCAAATTGCGAATCCCGCCCTCCAGACTCATCGCCAGATGTCGCTCTCCATCCAGCTTCCATTTCAAGTAATCCGAATGATTCATCTCATCCCCTCAGAACACAGAAACGTTATTTTTTACATTCCAACCGGCGCGAACTTCGGCAGCTCGGCCACCATCTGGTCGTTGATCCCAGTACTGGATTTTGAAACAGTCGGCTTCAAACTCATACTCCGCCAACGTGCCTTCTGAGGTTTCATCCAGACTGAATGCGACAACACGAGCGCCTTCGAGGGTAATACGGTAGAACTCCTGTTGTTCCCCTCCAGCTTTACATGCTGCCAGCACGACCTTGCTCAATGGATTACCCTTGGCGGCGTGCAGCACCAGCGGCGGTGTGGCTTTATCCAGCATGGCGTTAACACGTAGGTTGCGAAAATTCACTGTGCCGCCAAAGCGCTTGTCTCGCTGGCCGCCCCAATGGTAGTCCATGACATCTAACCAGTCGCTGTGCTGTGCATCCTGACTGGAGCCGTTGATGTGGGATATTTGTAAATAGAGTGCATTCATTCCTTTACTCCTTTTTATTTCGCCGGAGTGTAAGAAATTCCCCCTATTCAGAAAACCAACTTTACAAAAATAGAAAAAATATAAAATTAATATCTAAATGAACTTAATTGAACCGCTAAATAAACATCCGCCAATAATTTACCCAGCGACACAATATGTCGCAAATACCTCAGTTAAAATCAGGTTCCGATATGTTATTGGGTACGAAACAGCGCAGCAGGCGTGTTCAGCTTGTTAACGTCCACAGCCGGTATTACCCGGCACTCAAGCCCGCCCCTGTCTCTGAATCAATTTCACCTCGCCGGAGAAAAAAGCGTGATACGCTCAGGTGGATTACGTAGACAAGCAATGTTGAGGAAAAAGTAAAACCATGGACAGAAATCTTACCGTAAATGCTGCACAACACAGCGATATCGAAGGCGTGCTGGCGTTGCTAAAAAAATATCACGCTAACAGCATCAGTGATGAAGACCGCAAAGACGGTTTCGTCACAACCAACATCGATGCGGCGCAGTTGGCTGAGCTGATTGAAAGCGAAAATGGATTAGTTGTCGCGAAAGATGGCGACCTGGTGGTGGGCTTTGTTATTGCCGGTTCCTGGCAGTTCCTGCAGCGCTGGCCCATGTTCGAATACATGACCGGTGAATTGCATAAGTACACCCCTTACGGCGAGCAGTTAGACAGCAACAACAGCTATCAGTACGGGCCAATCTGCATCGACAGCGCCTATCGCGGCAACGGCCTCGCTAATCAGCTGTTTGACTGCTCAGCGCAGATTATGGCGCAGCGCTTTGCTTACCTGGTAACGTTCATTAATAAGATCAATGGCCGTTCCTATGCCGCCCATACCCGCAAGTTACAGCTGGATGACAGCGGCTCCTTTGGATTCAATAACAATCAATATCACCTGATGACGCTGGATCTCCGCCCTCTCACCGCATAATCCCCAAGCCCGGCCAGGCTACCTTGCCTGGCCGTTTTGCCCTTTCCCCTTGCCAGCCAGGAAATCACTGACCTAAACTACCCTTTTTCCGTTAGCCGTGACCGATCACGGCGCGATCCAGGCAGGAACCACATGCGTATACCTCGCATCTATCACCCCGAACCTCTTACCGTTGGCAGTGACATTTTCCTTGAGGAAGATGCCGCCAATCATGTTGGCCGCGTACTGCGCATGGGGGCGGGACAAGAACTGGAATTGTTCGATGGCAGTAATCTGACTTTCAAAGCAGAAATCGCACAAGCCGATAAAAAGCGTGTCAGAGTCTCTGTGCTGTCCAGCCAACTGGACGATCGTGAATCTCCGCTGCACCTGCACTTAGGCCAGGTGATGTCCCGTGGCGAAAAAATGGAATTCACCATCCAAAAATCGATTGAACTGGGTGTAAATGTCATTACCCCCTTGTTTTCCGAACGCTGCGGCGTAAAGCTGGATGCAGAACGGCTGGCTAAGAAGATCCAGCAGTGGCAAAAAATTGCCATTGCCGCCTGTGAACAGTGCGGACGTAATCGCGTACCGGAAATTCGCGAGGCAATGACGCTGGAAGCGTGGTGTGCTGAGCAGGAAAACGGTTTAAAACTCAATCTGCATCCGCGCGCTAACCAGAGTATCAACACCTTGCCGCTGCCAGTTGAGCGCGTAAGGCTCCTGATTGGCCCGGAAGGTGGCCTGTCAGCAGATGAAATTGCCATGACGGCACAACAAGGATTCAGCGATATTTTGCTTGGGCCACGCGTACTGCGCACAGAAACCACGGCATTAACCGTGATCACGGCACTCCAGGTGAGGTTTGGCGATCTGGGTTAAGGGATAATCACTCGCGACAGTCCCCCCACAGCGAACGCTGCACACAACAGGTCTCTTGAAGGAGAGAGTAATGATTAAGCTTGGCATCGTGATGGACCCGATTTCATCCATCAATATTAAAAAAGACACCAGCTTCGGTTTCCTGCTGGAAGCACAGCGCCGTGGTTATGAAATTCACTACATGGAGATGGCCGATCTCTCCCTGCGTGGCGGCGTTTCTTACGCCCGCACTCGTCTGCTCAGCGTTGAGCAGAATTATGATAAATGGTACGAGTTTGGCAGTGAGCAGGTGATCAAACTGGCCGATCTGGACGTGGTTCTGATGCGTAAAGATCCACCGTTTGATACCGAATTCATCTACGCGACCTATATTCTTGAGCGCGCAGAAGAGCAAGGCACATTGATTGTGAACAAACCACAAAGCCTACGTGACTGTAATGAGAAGCTCTATACCGCGTGGTTTGCCGACCTGACGCCAGACACTCTGGTAACACGCAGCAAAGAACAGCTGCGCGCGTTCTGGCAGGAGCACGGTGACATCATCATGAAGCCACTGGATGGGATGGGCGGTACCTCGATTTTCCGCGTGAAGCAGGACGATCCTAACTTCTCGGTGATCACTGAATCTCTGACCAACTACGGCAACTTCTACTGCATGGCGCAGAACTATGTGCCCGCCATTACCGAAGGTGATAAGCGCGTTTTAGTGGTTGATGGTGAACCTGTGCCTTACTGCCTCGCACGTATTCCGAAATCGGGTGAAACCCGTGGCAACCTGGCTGCGGGTGGGCGTGGTGAAGCGCGTCCACTTACCGAGAAAGATTGGGAAATTGCCCGCCGCGTTGGACCGACGCTGAAAGCCAAAGGGCTGATCTTCGTCGGTCTCGATATCATCGGTGATAAGCTCACCGAAGTGAATGTGACCAGCCCAACTTGCGTACGTGAGATTGAGGCAGCGTTTCCAATCTCCATCAGCGGTATGCTGATGGACGCGATTGAGAAACGCCTGGGCTGAGTTTAATGCATGTGCCAGATAAGGCACAGCATTCCACCCGCAACCGGTGCGATCGCCCGCACCGGTTTAAAAATTTTGGTAGCACAGTGACGATGAATTTACAGCATCACTTTCTGATAGCGATGCCTTCGCTACAGGACCCATTCTTCAAGCGCGCAGTGGTTTATATCTGTGAGCATAATGCTGAAGGCGCGATGGGGCTGATAGTCAATAAGCCCATGGAAAACCTGTCGGTAGAAGGGATTCTGCAGAAACTTAAAATTACCTCTAATGAACGCGATCCCGCCATTAGTCTGGATAAACCGGTTTTTTCCGGTGGGCCACTGGCTGAAGATCGTGGTTTTATCCTACATTCCGGGCCGCGAGTGTTTAACTCAAGCATTCGCATTTCAGATACCACCGTGATTACCACCTCCAAAGATGTCCTCGAAGCCATGGGGAGCAAGCAACAGCCCGAGCAGGTTTTAATGGCGCTCGGCTACTGTGCCTGGGAGAGTAATCAGTTAGAGCAGGAGCTGTTGGACAACGCCTGGCTAACCACTCCCGCTGATAGCACCATTTTGTTCCACACCCCGATTGCTGACCGCTGGCGTGAAGCCGCTCGCTCACTGGGTGTAGATATGCATAACATGACTAACGATGCCGGACACGCCTGATGAGCAGCCAGACACTACTCGGTTTTGATTTCGGCACCAAAAGTATTGGTGTTGCTGTCGGCCAACAACTTACCGGCACTGCCCGCCCGCTGGCAGCGCTGAAAGCCCAGGAAGGTACGCCCGACTGGCAACTGATCGAGAAACTCCTGAAAGAGTGGCAGCCTGATTTCGTGGTAGTCGGATTGCCACTGAATATGGATGGCACCGAACAGCCATTAACCGCACGCGCACGCAAGTTTGCTAACCGCCTGCATGGCCGTTTTGGCGTGCGGGTTGAGCTTCAGGATGAACGCCTCAGCACCGTTGAAGCGCGCTCGACTCTGTTTGAGCGCGGTGGTTATCGCGCGTTGAATAAAGGCCAGGTGGATTCACAGTCCGCAGTGATTATCCTTGAAGACTGGTTTGAAACGCATTACTGAACAGCCGTGCCAGCCGTTACTGCTGGCACGTTTTCAGCACCTCAATACCTGAGCACCTCCACATCTCAGCACTTGATCATCCCAGCATCTCAGCATCTCAGCATCTCAGCATCTCAGCATCTCAGCATCTCAGCATCTCAGCATCTCAGCACAACATTATCGACACTGCGCTGTACCAGCCAGAGTGATTCTGTGCCTGGCACGCCAACATTACTCTGTCGTTATCAGCCCCTGATCAATACGCTGCTGCTGAGACTGAGCAAAAGTTTGCATGCCTTGTTGTGCCCCGGTTTCCAGCACGCCGGGTAGTTGATGTAACTTCCCTTCACGAATCAGATTGGCTGCCGCCGGGGTGTTCACTAACAGTTCATGCAGCGCAACCCGCCCACCCGCTTTCGCGACAACCAGCTTTTGCGCCAGCACCGCATTCAGGCTTCCCGCCAGTTGAGTGCGCACCAGGTTTTTCTCCTCAGCCGGGAAGACATCCACCAGTCTTTCAATCGCCTGCGCGGCCCCTCGGGTATGCAGCGTGGCCAGCACTAAATGCCCGGTTTCTGCGGCGGTTAATGCCAGGCGAATCGTGGCACTGTCGCGTAGCTCGCCGATGAGAATGACATCCGGGTCTTCACGCAATGCGGCTTTTAACCCCAGGCTAAAGCTCTGACAGTGCTGGCCTATTTCACGCTGCTGGATCAAAGATTTCTGGCTGTGGTGTAGAAATTCAATCGGATCTTCCAGGGTGATGATGTGCCGCGCTTGTTGCCGGTTCAAAGCATCGACCAACGCCGCCAGCGTGGTCGTTTTGCCACTGCCTGTCGCCCCCGTCACTAGCATCAACCCATGTTCCCGCAGCATCAGCTGCGGCAGTTGTGCAGGCAGCAAGAGATTTTCCATCACCGGTAAACGGTTGCTGATGATACGCAGCGCCAGTGACAGCCCCTGGCGTTGAATAAACAGATTAGCGCGCAGCCGCTGCCCGCTGGTCAAGGTGATGGCAAAATCCAACTGCCCTTCGGTTTCTAGCTGTTCACGCTGCAGGCTGTCCAACCAGGGCTCTATGGCGGCTTCCAGTGCCTGTGCGCTAATTTCTACCCGGTCTGGCACCGGCTTAAGCGTTCCACCGCAGCGCCACCACGGCAAATGTCCGCTACAAAGGTGCAGATCGGCGGCGTTATGCTTTACACTAAGCGCCACTATTTCATCCAGCTGCATAATGTTCTCCTGACTATGACCTCAATCCAGCACAACTTACAGCATCTGCGCGAGCGTATTAGCGCCGCTGCGCGGCGTTGCGGGCGCGATCCGCAGGAAATAACTTTACTTGCCGTGAGCAAAACCAAACCTGCGAGCGCGGTCGTAGAAGCGATTGCCGCCGGGCAGCAGACCTTTGGCGAGAATTACGTGCAGGAAGGGGTTGAAAAAGTGCAGGCGCTGGCCGCATCTCAAGGCATTGAGTGGCATTTTATTGGGCCGTTACAGTCCAATAAAAGCCGCCTGGTGGCTGAGAATTTTGCCTGGTGTCATACCGTAGACCGGTTGCGCATCGCCCAGCGTCTGAGCGATCAGCGCCCGTCACATCTGCCACCGCTGAATGTGTTAATTCAGGTAAATATCAGTGACGAGAACAGCAAATCTGGCATCATGCTCGAGGAGCTACCGGCGCTGGCTCAGCAGGTCGCAGCCCTGCCTAACCTCTGTTTACGTGGATTGATGGCCATTCCCGCACCGGAGAGTGATTACGAGCGTCAGTTGGCGGTCTGCCAACAAATGGCCGCCGCGTTCAACGCCCTGAAACAGGATTTTGCCACCATTGACACGCTATCATTAGGCATGAGCGACGATATGGATGCCGCCATCGCCGCAGGCAGCACGATGGTGCGTATCGGCACCGCTATTTTTGGCGCTCGTGATTATACGGGCTCCGTACAACAATAACTGAGGACATCCATGTTAACACTGACGTTTTTAGTCAAGACGCTGATCGATCTCTATGTGATGGTTTTACTGCTGCGAGTCTGGATGCAGTGGTCGCGTTGTGACTTTTATAATCCCCTCGCCCAGTTTGTGGTGAAACTGACCCAACCGGTGATCAAACCCCTGCGCCGTATTATTCCGGCCATCGGTCCAATTGACACCGCCTCGGTGCTGTTAGCCTTTGTCCTGACCACCATTAAGTACCCAGTGCTGATGTTGGTGCAGTCCGGTGACTTTGCCATTTCGGTTTATAACCTGCTGTTTGGCCTGATTTCCCTGTTGAAAGCCGCCGGTAGTCTGGTGTTCTGGGTAATTATCATCCGCTCCCTGCTGAGCTGGATCAGCCAGGGCCGTAGCCCAATTGACTATGTGTTGATCCAACTGACGGAGCCGTTAATGGCACCGATTCGTCGCGTGTTACCTGCCATGGGCGGTATCGATTTTTCCGCGATGGTGGTGATTCTGATTCTGTATGCGTTGAACTACCTCGGCATGGACCTGTTCCAGGGCCTGTGGTTAGCGCTGTAATGTCTGGAACTGTTATGCAAAAAGTAGTCCTTGCGACCGGAAACCCCGGCAAAGTACGTGAGCTGGCGGACCTGCTGTCCGCCTTTGGTCTGGATATCGTCGCGCAGACCGATTTGGGCGTTGAATCCGCTGAAGAGACCGGCCTGACTTTCATTGAGAATGCGATCCTGAAAGCCCGTCACGCGGCGCAGCAAACTGGCTTACCGGCGATTGCCGATGACTCTGGTCTGGCTGTTGATGCGCTTGGCGGCGCGCCGGGTATCTACTCCGCGCGCTATGCCGGTGAAGATGCCAGTGATGAGCAGAATCTGCTGAAGTTGCTGGACGCATTAGAAACCGTGCCAGATGGCGAACGCCAGGCACAGTTCCACTGTGTTCTGGTGTATGTGCGCCATGCGGCTGATCCTACTCCGCTGGTGTTCCACGGCAGCTGGGAAGGTGAGATTGCCCGCACGCCAGCCGGTTCCGATGGTTTCGGTTACGATCCTGTTTTCTACGTACCTGCGTTGGGTAAAAGCGCCGCAGAGTTGACTAAAGATGAGAAACGGGCCGTTTCTCACCGGGGTAAAGCATTGACGCTGTTACTGGATGCGATGCGCAATGCCTGAGTTACCTCCGTTAAGTTTGTATATTCACATTCCGTGGTGTGTTCAGAAGTGCCCCTACTGTGATTTTAACTCCCATGCCTTGAAAGGTGAGGTGCCGCACATGGAATATGTGCAGCACCTGCTGGACGATCTGGAGCAGGATTTGCCGCTGACACAGGGCCGGGAAGTGCGCACCATTTTTATCGGTGGTGGCACGCCTAGCCTGCTGAGCAGCAACGCCATGCAGTTTTTGATGGATGGTGTGCGTGCACGTCTGCCACTGGCGGCGGATGCTGAGATCACGATGGAAGCCAATCCTGGCACCGTTGAGGCCGATCGTTTTAGCGGCTATCAACAGGCTGGAATTAACCGTATTTCCATTGGTGTGCAGAGTTTTAGCCCGCAGAAACTGGAGCGTTTGGGACGTATTCACGGCCCGGATGAAGCCATACGGGCTGCGCATCTTGCCGCCGCGTTGGGCCTGCGCAGTTTCAATCTCGACCTGATGCACGGTTTACCGGATCAGTCGATTGAGGAAGCGCTAGACGATTTACGTCGAGCGATCGCCCTGAATCCCCCGCATCTGTCGTGGTATCAGCTGACCATTGAGCCGAATACGCTGTTCGCCTCGCGCCCGCCGGTGCTGCCGGATGATGATGCGCTGTGGGATATTTTTGAGCAGGGCCACCAGTTGCTGACAGCCGCGGGTTACGAACAGTACGAGACGTCTGCGTATGCCAAACCGGGTTATCGCTGCGAGCACAATCTTAACTACTGGCGTTTCGGCGATTATCTCGGCATTGGCTGTGGCGCACACGGTAAGTTAACTCAGCCCGATGGCCGGATTGTACGCACCGTGAAGACACGGCATCCGCGTGGGTTTATGGCGGGTAAATATATGGATAAGCAGCATGACGTTGCTGATGCCGATAAGCCGTTCGAGTTCTTTATGAACCGTTTCCGCCTGCTGGAAGCCGCCCCACGCGCCGAGTTTACACTGTATACCGGGCTGGATGAGTCGGTGATTCGCCCTCAGTTAGATGAAGCGTTACACGCTGGCTATATCAGCGAGAGCGCCGAAGAGTGGCAGATTACCCATAAAGGCAAGCTGTTCCTGAACTCGCTGCTGGAGCTGTTCCTGGCGGAAGAGTAAGCCCAGTAGCCTGAAATGCCCTCGCAATAACCTCAAACCGCACGGGCTTCTGACAGCAATACTGCTGCCAGGCGGGAAGATGATGGGGGTTATGACAGCGAGTGCTTGCCCGACATGGACGTCGGGCCAGATCGGCATGGAGCGATCTTTCCGAGCAGTCATAACCCCCATTGTCTGACCTTACCACCGAGCTGGAAGCGGCATTCACTGCCACCACTAACAACTAATTCGGAAATCCATTCTCATATTAAGCATATCTATTTAATGGGAATTCCATTGCCGCCTTTATTTACGCGCATATAAGAAGAAAAACTAAATCCATCAATAAATGATTGCCAGAAGCACATAACTTCCACATATAAGTTATAGGCAAACAGTATTTACCTGAAAACGCCAATTTCCTATGCTGCATCTCATTAACCACCTGTTTCCATTGCCCACCTTGGGCAGGTGCTGTGTTGCTTAAAAACATCAGGTGCAGACCTGAATATCTCACCAATTAAAAATGAAGATGCAATATGAAAAATAAAAATAAACAGCCGCAAGGCTTAGGTAAAAAACTGGCAACTAAATTCACCGCAGCCGGCCTGTTATTAACGACGCTCGGCCTGCCTTTTTCCGCCAATGCGGAAGGTCAAATTCGCATTGCCCAGCAGTTCGGTATTGTCTATCTGCTGCTTAACGTGGCACAGGATCAACACCTGATTGAAAAACAGGGCAAGGCCGAAGGTCTGGATATTAAAGTCGATTACCGTCAGCTCTCGGGTGGAGCAGCCGTAAATGAAGCGCTGCTTTCAGGATCGGTAGATGTGGCGGGTGCTGGCACAGGCCCGCTATTCACCCTGTGGGACCGTACCAAAGGCCGTCAGAACGTCCGTGCGATTACCACCACCGGACAGTTCCCTTACTACCTGATCAGCACCGACCCGAAAGTTAAAACCATCGCCGACTTCACGGAAAAAGATCGCATCGCTATTCCGGCGGTGGGCGTCTCAGCACAATCTCGTACGCTGCAAATGGCCTCAGCCCAGCTCTGGGGTGACAAGAACTACAACCGCCTCGATAAACTTCAGGTCGCTGTACCACACCCGGATGCCACTGCCGCCATCATCAGCAACGGCACCGAAATCAATGCGCACTTCGGTAACTCCCCTTTCCAGGAACAGGAACTGGCGGCTAATCCGAAAGCACACATCGTACTCAACTCCTACACCGTAGCCGGTGGCCCGACAACCCCCGTGGTGCTCTACACCACGCAAAAATTCCATGACGAGAACCCACGCACCTATCGCGCGTTTGTTGCCGCACTGGATGAAGCAGCAAAATGGAGTGCCGCTCACCCGGAAGAAGCCGCTGATGCCTTTATTCGCGTCAACAACTCGAAAATCGACCGCAATCTGCTGATCAAAATCCTGAAAAACCCGGAAGTGAAATTCACCATCGAGCCGGAAAATACTCTCTCGATGGCGCAGTTCCTCTATCGCGTGGGGGCCATCAAAAACAACCCACAATCCTGGAAAGATTATTTCTTCGCAGACCCGCACCTCGTTAACGGCAGCTGATCCAGTCAGGGGAACTACCATGAACATTCAAAACAATGAAAACAGCCACCCGCTGCTGCGCGTCAACCAGCTAAACCTGGAGTACGTCACGCCAGAACGGCGGGTACGTGCCACCCATGACGTCAGTTTTGACGTCTACCCGGCAGACCGCTTTGTGCTACTCGGGCCCTCAGGCTGCGGCAAATCCAGCCTGCTGAAATCCGTGGCTGGCTTCTTACCTGCCGTTAGCGGGGATATCACGCTGGAGGGCCGAACCATTACGGCTCCCGGCCCTGACCGCATGATGGTATTCCAGGAGTTTGACCAACTTCCCCCGTGGAAAAGTGTGGCTGACAACGTCGCTTTCCCGCTGCGCGTCACTGGTAAACTCGGCAAAAAAGAGGCCAGAGAGCAGGCGCTTCACTACCTGGAAAAAGTCGGGCTGGCCGATTTTGCTGATGCCTGGCCGCATACGCTGTCAGGCGGTATGAAAGCCCGCGTGGCTATCGCCCGGGCGTTGGCGATGAAACCCAGCATCCTGCTGATGGATGAACCCTTTGCCGCGCTGGATGCGCTGACGCGCAGAAAAATGCAGTTCGAACTGATGGAACTCTGGGAAGAGGTACGCTTTACGCTGCTGTTCGTGACCCACTCCATTGAAGAGGCGCTGCTGGTCGGGAATCGCATTCTCCTGCTCTCGCCCCATCCTGGGCGGGTACGAGCTGAACTCAACAGCCATCAGTTTGATCGCCATGAAGAGGGAAGTGAGAACTTCCAGGCCGCTGCGCGCCGTATTCACGATCTACTGTTTACGCCACCAGCCGCTATCAACACCGCCAACGCACCACGCACGGTGTCGCTGGCCTCGGTTAACGGATAATCCTATGACTGAACATTCACATACGCCGGTTCGCCCGGAATATCTCAAAGAGCTGGAACCGATTGGCGACATTCAACTCGCACAACCGCTGCCCCTCACACAACGCCTGTGGAACTTCGCACCGCTGCGCAAAACCCTACTGCTGCTGGTGCTCGCGCTGCTGTGGGAAGCGGGCGCTCGCTGGCAGAACAACGATCTGATGTTGCCAGGCCTGGTGCAGGTGATCCACGCGTTTGTGGAAGATACCCTCAGCGGTGAGCTGCCCGCCAAAGTCGCCATCTCGCTTAGCACCTTAATCAAAGGCTATGTGATTGGCACGGGACTGGCACTGAGCCTCAGCGCATTGGCGGTATCAACACGTATTGGACGCGATCTGCTCTCCTCACTCACCGCCATGCTTAACCCACTGCCTGCCATTGCACTGCTCCCCGTGGCGCTGCTGTGGTTTGGCCTGGGCACCAACAGCCTAATTTTTGTGCTTATTCACTCGGTACTGTGGCCAATGGCGCTGAACACCTACACCGGCTTTATGGGCGTGTCAGAAACCCTGCGCATGACTGGACGCAACTACGGCCTGAGTGGATTGCGTTATGTCTGGCATATTTTGATTCCTGCGGCGCTGCCCTCGATTATCTCAGGGCTAAAGATTGGCTGGGCCTTCTCATGGCGTACGCTGATTGCCGCAGAACTGGTGTTTGGCGCATCCAGTGGGCAGGGAGGATTGGGCTGGTACATCTTCCAAAATCGCAACGAACTGTATACCGACCGCGTCTTTGCCGGGCTGGCTGCGGTGATTATTATCGGGTTGCTGGTTGATGCGTTGGTGTTCTCTACGCTGGAAAAACTGACGATTAAACGCTGGGGGATGCAGCGCTGAAAAGCAAACGGCCCGGTTTAACGGGCCGTTTATATTAACGCGGGATAGCGCGCATCAATCCTTTGCGCTGATCTTCCAGTCGCGTCACGCGATTACACACCTCATGACCGAAATTCTGGAAATCCTGCTCCTGATTGCTCCACTCCGCCTGAATCGACTGCTGCAAGCCGCCAAGGTTACCCATGATGGCCTGCAGCGGATTATCTCCACTGGCGGTCTGACGGGTGCCCATCTCATTCAGGCTGTCCTGTAACACACCGCCCATGGTGCTCTGCACCAGGCGTTCGCCATCCGCACGCACTTGCTCAATGGCAGCGTGGTGGAATGTCAGGCCGTCACTGCGCTGCTCAATGATACGATTCATCTGCTGCTTCAGCTGACCATCCAACGTACTTAAGCGCTCACGGACATGGCTGTTCGGCCCTAGCTTCTCGACAATCACCCGATCCAGCGCGATGCGGCCTTTCTCCAGCCGTGATTTGGCCCCGTTATCAATCCAGGGCAGGTCGCGACGCAACCCATCCTGATAATCTAACGCCTGCTGACGTGCTGCCGGACTGATATTCACCGGCTGGCCGTTGAAGCGCACATCACCACGCGGAGAAATCTGCAAATTGCCGTTCGCGCCTACCACCTGCACGCTATCCGGTTTGATCACCACATCATCCTGTGGCTTCACCGGACACTCATATGCCGCCTGCGCCTGCGCGGCTACCAGCAGCAGGCCAACAACTAACGCTTTACGAACCATGGTCTCTCCTTTAACTCTCAGCGGTGAGCGTTAGACCCGGAATCACTTAATGCGTTCAAACATCAGATCCCATACGCCGTGCCCAAGGCGATGGCCACGCTGCTCAAATTTGGTCAGTGGGCGGCTGTCTGGGCGTGGCACATAGTCTTTAGTGGCAGACTGATTGTGGTAGCCTTCAATGCTGCTCATCACTTCCAGCATATGGGTCGCGTAATCTTCCCAGTCCGTTGCCATGTGGAATACCCCACCCAGTTTCAGCTTGCGCTTCACCAGATCGGCAAAAGGCACCTGCACAATGCGGCGTTTATTGTGGCGCGCTTTATGCCACGGGTCCGGGAAGAATAACTGCACCATATTCAGTGAGTTGTCTGGAATCATTTTCTCCAGCACTTCAATCGCGTCGTGGCACATCACACGCAAGTTCTCAACACCCGCTTCTTTTGCTGAGCCTAAGCAGGCACCTACGCCTGGCAGATGCACTTCCAGTCCGAGAAAATCCTGGTGCGGATTGTTCTGCGCCATGGTCACCAAAGAGGCACCCATGCCAAAACCGATCTCCAGCACCAACGGTGCCTCGCGGCCAAACAGCGCGGGAATATCCAGCGGCTCCGACTGAAACTCTACCCCTTTTTCTGGCCAGTAGAGATCGAGCGCCTGCTGCTGCCCTTTGGTTAAACGTCCCTGACGGCGTACAAAGCTGCGGATACGGCGTAATGGCCGCCCGTTCTCATCATATTCTGGGGTGATAACGTCATTAATCATCTTCAAGCCTGCTGGTTAACCCGATCTGGAAACGGGCATTATGCAAAGTTAATGAACAGAAGCAAGTCCTGGCACTCTTCCGGTTTACTCCTGTAGTGGTCTGTGCTGGAATGCCTGCCTGAGTGTAGATAAACCACGGAAAAACTCCTACTTATGATGCAAGCGCCGCAGTTCGCGCAACAGGTGCTGGACTGGTATCAGCGCTTTGGCCGTAAAACCCTGCCGTGGCAGCAGGAAAAAACACCGTATAAAGTCTGGCTGTCCGAAGTGATGTTGCAGCAGACCCAGGTGGCTACTGTCATTCCCTATTTTGAACGCTTTATGGCGCGTTTTCCTACTGTCACCGATCTGGCCGCAGCGCCGCTGGATGAAGTGCTGCACCTGTGGACCGGCCTTGGCTATTATGCGCGCGCGCGTAATCTGCATAAAGCGGCGAAACAGGTGGTTGATAAGCATCAGGGCGAGTTCCCACGTAATTTTGATGATGTCGCCGCACTGCCTGGCGTTGGGCGCTCTACCGCCGGAGCGGTGCTTTCGCTCTCTATGGGGCAACACTTCCCGATTCTCGATGGCAACGTCAAACGCGTGCTGGCTCGCTGCTATACCGTTGCTGGCTGGCCCGGGAAAAAAGAAGTGGAAAACCGCCTGTGGCGCATCAGTGAAGAGGTCACCCCAGCACAAGGTGTCAGCCAGTTTAATCAGGCGATGATGGATTTAGGGGCGATGGTGTGCACCCGTTCACGCCCTAAGTGCGAAATCTGTCCCCTGAGCAACGGCTGTGTCGCCTATGCTAATCAGAGTTGGGCGAACTATCCCGGCAAGAAACCGAAACAGACGCTGCCCGAGCGCAGCGGCTGGTTCCTGATGATTCAACATGAAGACGAAGTGTGGTTGCAGCAGCGCCCACCGGTCGGCCTGTGGGGTGGACTGTTCTGTTTCCCGCAGTTCAGTACCGAAGCAGCCATGTATGACTGGCTGCACGCGCACGGCATTCATTCGCGGCCACAGCAGCTCACTGCGTTTCGCCATACTTTTAGCCATTTCCATCTCGATATCGTCCCAATGTGGCTGTCATGGCCTTCTGCCGGGTCGCTGATGGATGAAGCGGACGCGCTCTGGTATAACTTAGCGCAACCACCGTCAGTTGGGCTGGCCGCGCCGGTTGAACGTCTGTTAAATGAACTACGTCATCCCCTGCAACTGGGCATGACCGAAGAGGAAGAGTTATGAGTCGCACCATTTTCTGTACCTACCTGCAACGTGAAGCTGAAGGCCAGGATTTTCAGCTCTACCCTGGTGATATCGGCAAGCGCATCTACAACGACATCTCGAAAGAAGCCTGGTCGAAGTGGATGGCAAAACAAACCATGCTGATCAATGAAAAGAAACTCAACATGATGAACCCCGGTGACCGTAAGGTACTGGAGCAGGAGATGGTCAATTTCCTATTTGAGGGTAAAGACGTTCACATTGATGGCTATACCCCACCCGAAGCATAATTTCTGGGCCGCAGCTTGCGGCCCTCTTTTCAGGCCAGGCACGCATTGCGAATGAATAAAAAACTGATTGCTTTGATGGTCATTGCCCCTTTACTGGTTTCCTGTTCTGGCAACAAAAAACCTAAATACAGTGAAGAGTGGGTCAAGGATACCAACGGCTTCGATATCCTGATGGGCCAGTTCGCCCACAACATTGAGAATATCTGGGGGATTAACGAAGTCCTGATCGCCGGACCAAAAGACTACGTTAAGTACTCCGATAACTATTACACCCGCAGCCACATCAACTTTGAGTCGGGTAGCATCACCATTGAGACCATTTCGGGCACTGACCCTATGGCCAGCCTGCGCCAGGCAATTGTCACCACCTTGCTGATTGGTGATAACCCCGGCAACGTTGACCTCTATTCTGACGCCAACGATATTCAGATCAGTAAAGAGCCGATGCTGTATGGCGAAGTGTTGGATAACACTGGGCAGCCAATTCGCTGGCAGGGCCGAGCCGCCAACTTTGCTGACTATTTGATTCAGAACAAGCTACAACGCCGTACCGTTGGGCTGCATGTGATCTACTCTGTCACCATTGCGATGGTGCCAAACCACCTTGATAAGCGAGCACACCGATATCTGCCGCTGGTGCGTAAAGCCGCTGAGCAGTATGGCGTTGATGCCTCACTGATTCTGGCGATTATGCAGGTCGAATCGAGCTTTAACCCCTATGCGGTCAGTAATGCCGATGCGCTGGGGCTGATGCAGGTGGTGCAGCATACCGCAGGCGTTGATGTGTTCCGCATGAAAGGCAAATGGGGCCAGCCAAGCCGTAGCTACCTGCTCGATCCGGCCAATAACATTGATGCCGGTGCAGCCTATCTCTCTCTGCTGCAAAATAGCTATCTGAGCGGCATTCAGGACCCAACGTCACGACGCTTTGCGATGATCACCGCCTACAACGGCGGCGCAGGCAGCGTGCTCCGCGTGTTCTCAAGCGATAAAGCGCAAGCCTTTGCCACCATCAACAGCATGCCGCCAGGCACGGTTTATCAAACCCTGATTGACCAGCACCCTTCCGCTGAGTCGCGCCGCTACTTGTCTAAAGTCACCAGCGCACAGCGCAGTTACCACCGCTATTGATCGTTTCTGCCCCCTTTCGCCACGCGCGAAAAGGGGGCAAGACCCGTCTTGTTTGCAGCCTTTCTTACGCGTTCCGCTAATGTATGCATCTGTTTTTATTGGTAATGTCTGCGGCTTTTACAGCTGGGGAAAACCATGAAAAAGCCGTGTCATAATCCTCATGATGCCACCTTTCGCCTGTTCCTTACGGATATTGAGGTTGCTCGTACCTTCCTGGAAATCCATCTCCCGACAGGGTTACGTAAGCTGTGCGACTTCAGCACGCTACGTCCTGAACCCATTTCATTCGTTGATGAAGATTTACAACAATACTGCAGTGATGTGCTCTACAGCATGCAGAACAAAGCAGGCAACACCAGCTATATTCATGTGCTGATTGAGCACCAATCCTCCCCTGATGCTCATATGGCTTTTCGCATGATCCGCTATGCTATCGCCGCCATGCATCGTCATCTGCAGGCAGGAAATAAAAAGCTGCCGATTGTTGTTCCGCTGCTGTTCTATACCGGGAAAAGTAGCCCCTACCCTCACAGCACCTGCTGGCTGGATGAGTTTGAAGATCCAGAACTGGCGGCACAAATTTATGGCAATGCGTTTGCACTGATTGATGTCACCACGATTCCCGACGAAGAGATTATGGAACACCGCCATATGGCAGCACTGACGCTGCTGCAAAAACACATCCTGCAGCGCGATCTCAGCGAAATAAGCAGCAAGCTGTTTACCGTACTGACCGCTGGCTATCTCTCTTCGCCGCAACTAATTTCGCTGCTACACTACATGTTCCATACCGGAGAGACCTCGAATGCTCAGGTGTTTATCCAGAAGTTGTCGCAAAAATTACCAGAACAGAAGGAGCAACTGATGACTATTGCAGAGCAGCTAAAACAGGAAGGCTGGGAAGAAGGTCGGGAAGAAGGCAAACTGGAGACTATGGAGAAAATAGTACAACGGCTCTTACGCCAGGGTAAGGATATGAGTACCATCCAGGACCTTATCGGCCTCTCAGACAGCGATATCGAAAAGATTAAGCACTGATGACTATTGCCGAACAACTCATTGCAGAAGGTTATAGAGAAGGCTACAGAGAAGGTTATAGAGAAGGTTATAGAGAAGGTCTTGAACTTGCCCGGCAGGAGATTCTGCAGAAAATAGCTCCGGAGCATTTACCCGAAGGCATGGATATCGATGATCTCAAAGCCCTGATCGACCTTTGTTATCAGGAGCTGCTAAGCCAGCATCACCAAAAATGATTACGTTGCTGATATTTCCATTGGCCAAATCACTGCCAACAAAAACCCCGCAATCAGCGAAGATCACGGGGTTTTTCAGGGCTCAGAGGGCAGATTAGTCGCCCAGCAGCACCGACTCCAGCGCGATTTTAATCATATCGTTGAAGGTGGTCTGGCGTTCTGCTGCGGTGGTTTGCTCGTGGGTGCGGATGTGATCCGACACGGTGCAGATGGTCAGGGCTTTCGCACCGAACTCAGCGGCAACGCCGTAGATGCCCGCTGCTTCCATCTCGACGCCGAGGATGCCGTACTTCTCCATTACGTCGAACATCTCTGGATCCGGGCTGTAGAACAGATCGGCAGAGAACAGGTTACCCACGCGTGCATCAACGCCCAAGGTTTTCGCCGCATCTACCGCGTGACGCACCATATCGAAATCCGCAATTGCCGCGAAATCGTGGTCTTTGAAACGCATACGGTTCACTTTGGAATCGGTGCAGGCACCCAGACCGATCACCACGTCACGCAGTTTCACGTCAGCGCGTACTGCACCACAAGAACCCACGCGAATGATCTTCTTCACGCCGAAATCGGTGATCAGCTCTTTGGTGTAGATAGAGCAAGATGGGATACCCATACCGTGACCCATCACTGAGATTTTACGGCCCTTGTAAGTTCCGGTGTAGCCCAACATGCCGCGCACGTTGTTCACTTCAACCGCATCTTCCAGGAAAGTCTCTGCGATGTGCTTAGCACGCAGCGGATCGCCAGGCATCAGTACTACGTCCGCGAAGTCACCCAGTTCTGCATTAATGTGCGGAGTTGCCATTGTATTGTTCCTTATAAAAATTGGTGGGCTGTTTTACAGCATGTTGGTGCCGTAGTCCATCGCGGACAGGCCAAAGTAGTGCGCAACGGTCTGGCCGATATCAGCAAATGTCTCGCGCTCTCCCAGCGATCCGGGCTTCACCTGCGGGCCGTAGATCAGCACAGGTACGTGCTCACGCGTATGCTCGGTGCCCGGCCAGCTTGGGTCACAGCCATGATCGGCGGTGAGGATTAAAATATCCCCCTCTTTTACCAGCGCCATCAGCTCTGGCAAACGACGATCGAACAGCTCTAACCCACCCGCATAGCCTGGTACATCGCGGCGATGGCCCCATGCGGAGTCAAAATCCACGAAGTTAGTGAAAACAATCGACTGATCCGGTGCCGTTTTCATCTCGGCAATGGTGGCGTCAAACAGCGCATCCAGCCCGGTGGCTTTCACCTTTTTGGTAATGCCCTGCTCGGCATAGATATCGGCAATTTTCCCCACCGAGATCACCTCGCCCCCCTGCTCATCTACCAGCTTCTTCATCATGGTAGGCGAGTGCGGCTCAATTGCCAGATCGTGGCGATTTCCGGTGCGCTGGAAATCATGGGCACCGGTGCCCACAAACGGACGAGCAATCACACGGCCAATCAAGCCATACTCCGCTTCGTCACGCGTCAGAATTTCACGCGCCAGCTCGCACAGTGCATACAAACGATCGAGGCCAAACGTCTCTTCGTGGCAGGCAATCTGGAACACCGAATCGGCAGAGGTGTAGAAAATCGGCTTACCGGTTTTCATATGCTCTTCGCCCAGCTGTTCCAGAATCACCGTACCGGAAGCGTGACAGTCACCGAGATAGCCCGGCAACTCCGCCCGCTCTACCAGCTCATCCAGCAGTTTTTGCGGGAAGCTGTTTTGTTTATCACTGAAGTAACCCCAGTCAAACAGCGCCGGAACACCGGCGATTTCCCAGTGTCCAGAAGGCGTGTCCTTGCCAGAGGAGATCTCACGGGCATAAGCATAAGCCCCTTTGATTTCAGCCTGTGCATCCATGCCCGCCGGGATTCTTCCGGTGGACAGCTCAGCGGCTTTCGCCAACCCGAGAGAAGTCAGATTAGGCAGGTGTAGCGGCCCCTGACGCCCCACATTCGCTTGCCCGTCAAAGCAGGCTTGCGCAATATGTCCAAGCGTATCGGAACCTTCATCGCCGAATTTAGCGGCGTCTTTGCTGGAGCCGATTCCAAAGGAATCGAGCACCATGATAAAAGCACGTTTCATGCAAGTCTCCTGCGCGATCGCGCGTGACAAGTCAAAAAAAAGCGATCAGATCAGTATACCCGAATGGCTGTTGCCTGGCACGTTCCCCGCTTGAGTCAGGGTACCGCTGCACCACATTAACCGGATGAAAATGACGCTAACCAACTGAGATAACAGGTGTTCCTGCATTAGCAGATCACGATGGATTTTGTTAGTTAACGTCACCCCAGCAGATGAGGCTTAAACGCCAGCCGTCAGGCGGTAATTCGGCGATAGATAACCGGTTGTTCAGCGAGTGGCTGCTCGCTCAGCTTCACAGCCGCTTTCACCGCGCGCGCCGCTTCATGCCAGGCGTTTTCACTGGCGGCGTGGATCACGGCCAGAGGTCTCTGGTTATCTGCACGCTCACCCAGCGCAATGATGTCACTCAGGCCAACGCTGTAATCGATGCTGTCACTGGCACGCTGGCGGCCACCGCCGAGCGCCACAATCGCCATCCCCAACGCGCGGGTGTCCATGCCTGAGACAATACCTGGCGCATCGGCGTACACCGCTTTGCTCATTACCGGTGCTGGCAAATAGCTGTCGATACGCTCAATAAAGTCACTTGGGCCTTTCTGCGCCGCCACCATTTCGGCAAATACTTCCGCTGCCCGGCCATTATCCAGCACCTGTTGCAACTGAGATCGCGCCTGTTGCTCGTCCGCTGCCAGGCCACCCGAAATCAGCATTTCACTGCTCAGTGCCAGCGTGACTTCAGCAAGGCGAGGATTGCGGTAAGCCCCGGTAAGAAACGCGACCGCTTCCCGCACTTCAAGCGCATTACCGGCACTCGAAGCCAGCACCTGGTTCATGTCGGTGAGCAGCGCGGTGGTTTTACAACCCGCGCCGTTCGCCACCCCCACAATCGCCTGCGCCAACTGTTCGGAGGAGGCAAAGTCCGGCATAAACGCGCCCGAACCGACCTTCACATCCATCACCAGCGCATCCAGCCCTTCGGCCAGTTTTTTCGCGAGGATAGAAGCGGTGATCAGGGGGATAGAATCCACTGTGGCGGTGATGTCACGCGTCGCGTAAAAGCGTTTATCCGCTGGAGCCAGCGAGTTGGTTTGCCCGATGATGGCAATCCCGGTTTGCTGGATGATCTGGCGAAAACGCTCATCGCTGGGGAAGATATCAAAACCAGGAATCGACTCCAGCTTATCCAGCGTACCGCCGGTATGGCCCAAACCACGGCCCGAGATCATAGGGACGTAGCCACCACAAGCGGCGACCATCGGCCCAAGCATCAGTGAAGTGACATCGCCTACGCCGCCCGTCGAGTGCTTATCCACGACCGGTCCGTTCAGGTGGAGGGATTGCCAGTTCAGCACCTGGCCGGAGTCACGCATCGCCATTGTTAATGCGACCCGCTCCTCCAGATTCATATCATGGAAGAAGATGGTCATGGCCAGCGCGGCGATCTGTCCTTCAGACACGCTGTTATCACGCACGCCGTTAATAAAGAAGCGGATTTCGGCTTCACTTAATGGCTGTCCATCGCGTTTTTTCCGAATAATTTCTTGCGGCAGGAACAAGGTTGCCCCCTGGTTGCAAAGGAGAGGTTAGCGCGGCACCGTTGCCGCGCCGTCAATCAGTAGCCGCTCTGAGCGGTTTCGGTGGCGACACCCAAAGTCTTGAGCAAGCTGCCCAACAGGCTGGAAGCGCCAAAGCGGAAGTGACGTGCATCTGCCCACTCACTGCCAAGGATACGGTCGGCCAGTTGCAGGTAGAGTGCGGCATCTTCTGCGGTACGCACGCCGCCAGCAGGCTTAAAACCGACCTGCTGCGCGACACCTTTATCACGGATCACCGTCAGCATGATCTCTGCCACTTCTGGCGTCGCGTTAACTGGCACTTTCCCGGTGGAGGTTTTGATAAAATCAGCGCCGGCTTCAATCGCGATTTCCGACGCCTGACGAATCAGCGCTTCCTGTTTCAGCTCGCCGCTTTCAATGATCACTTTCAGCAGCACGCCCGCTTCGGCACAGGCCGTTTTGCAGGCGCTAACCAGATCGAAACCGATCTGCGTGTTACCGGCAATCAGGGCGCGGTACGGGAACACCACATCCACTTCATCGGCACCATAGGCGATCGCCGCCCGGGTTTCGGCCAGCGCAATCTCAATATCATCGTTGCCGTGCGGGAAGTTAGTAACGGTGGCAATGCGAATTTCCGGCGTACCCTGTTCACGCAGCACTTTACGCGCATGGGGAATAAAGCGTGGATAGATACAGATGGCCGCGGTATTGCCGACCGCAGATTTGGCCTGATGGCACAACGCCGTCACCTTTTCGTCGGTGTCGTCTTCATTCAGGGTGGTCAAATCCATCAGTTGCAGGGCGCGGCGCGCGGCGGCGGTAATATCAGTCATGAAACTCTCCACAGAGCAGAACGAGATGTGATAATTCTAACAATTTACCGCATATATTTTGCGATCATAATCACACGAGACGGTAAATCAGCGTAATATGATTCAATTATATGTGATTTTTATCACAACTCATCGCATTTTTCATGACAGCGTAAACAGCCGCTGGCTGTTATGCCACAGCGCCTCGGCAATCACCTCTGGGGCTTCCGGGCGCAGCTCACACAGCGTTTGCCACACATTGCGCGCCCGTTCTGGCCGATTCGGTTCTCCCTGGAAGCCATTTAGCGGCATGTCTGGTGCATCGGTTTCCAGCAACAGGGCTGAGAGCGGCAACTGCGAAATGGTCTGACGGGTTTTGCTGGCACGTTCATAAGTGATGGTGCCCCCCACCCCGATGGCATAGCCCAGTTTGATAAAAGCCTGGGCTTGTTGCAGACTGCCCGCGAAACCGTGCACCACACCACAACGCGCAACATTGTGGCGGCGCAGTAACAGTGCCAGCTGATCGTGCGTGCGGCGCGAGTGCAAAATCAGCGGTAAATCATACTTTTTCGCCAGTTTTAGCTGCACTTCGAGCAGCCATTTCTGCCGTTCAAACTGCGGCTCCGGCATATACAGATCCAGCCCAACTTCGCCAATGGCTACCCGCTTGCTGTCTGGGAATTGCAAGCAGGTTTCCAGCTCGTCGAGGTCGCTGTCCTGATGGCGCGCAATCGCGATGGGATGCAGCCCCAGCGCGGCGTAGAGCGCATCGTGCTGCTGTGCTAACTGGCTGACCGTGGCAAAACGGCTGGCTTCTACTGCCGGGATAATAATCCGTTCGACGCCGGCTGCGGCAGCTCGGGCGATGCTGCCAGCGACATCATCGATAAACGGGGGGAAATCAAAATGGCAGTGGGTATCGATAAACCTCATGCCAGCGAACCTGCATCGAAGTCAGCATCGTTATCTGCCACTTGCGGCGTCATAATTGGCCGATTATCCGGTGCATTAGCAACGGGCGCAGGCGGTGTAACTCGTACTGACGGGGCAATTTCCGCATCGCTTAACCACTGCCCCATGGTCGCGAGGAAGTAGCGTCCACAGCGCCGCCCCAGATGGTAGTCATGATTGAGCGCATTCACACGGCTGCCCAGCGCACTACTGGCCAACTGGTGCGGCGGATAGATCTCAATGATGCGGAGATTCTCTGGCGGGTCCTCAATGAACTGCTGAATCTCACGGTAGCTCTCTTCATGCTGCTGCACGATGCGCACCATCGGTTGCAGCATACTGCTCTCTAGCCAACGCTCCATGCGCTTAAACCATTTGGGCGTATAAAACGTTTGGGAAGGGACGGTTCTGATCACCACGATGGTATCTGCACCCCGTCGCGCCGCTTCTCGCACCGGAATAGCATCGCTGATCCCTCCATCCAGATAATTCACGCCCTCGAGCTCAACGCCCGAACGGTAAAAACCCGGAATCGCACTGGACGCGCGGATGTAATCCAGCCAGTTTCCCTGATGCGGCGAGAAGTAAGCTGGCGTGTAATCATCACTGCGACAGGCGCACATGTAGAACTCACGTCCCGCATCAAAATGACCGTGCGCGACATCCACTGCCAGCGGTAGCTCATTGCTGGTGATATCCACCAACCAGTCGAGATCGATCAGATGCCCACCACGCACAAAACGCAGGGGATCAAAAAAAAGTTTGTTGGTGGTGTAACGCGTAATCACGCGCCGGGCATAGCCTTTTTGGCCACAGACAAAGGCCGAGAGATTTTGTGCGCCAGCCGAAGTGCCGATAAACAGGGAAAAGGGATTAAATTTTTCGCGCTGAAACTCATCCAACACCCCTGCGGTGAAAATACCGCGCTGCCCACCGCCTTCACACACTAACGCTATTTTTCTGGCTTTAAACGGTAACAGCGCCAGAGGCTCAATAGCCCCCAGCGTTACTGGAATGCGAGTACCCAAGATCATCCCCTAATCATGCGGGCTCTCTCGGGGATACTGATAACAGATCAGGTGAGGTTAAGCATCCCGGAGAACCAGTTATTTAATCCCTCAGACCGGAAACCGCGCAGTAAAGCGCGGGTTTCCATCGCAGCCAATAGCGTAACGGCCTTGTTACTTGAGAAGTGGCTGCCGATAACTGGTCTCCGCTGTATGCTTAATGCAGTGAGGCGGAAGTGGTTAGTCAGAGTCTTTTGCGCCCGGTAAACAGGCTGATAAGGAATATGATAATACCGACCACAAAGACAAGTTTAGCTGCCCATGCTGCTGTGCCCGCCAGTCCGCCGAATCCTAATGCCGCAGCGATGAGAGCGATAACCAAAAAGATAATACCCCAACGAAACATAAGCTTCTCCTTAACCTATTGGAATTGAATTGCTTATTCCATCCCCGACATGGGTTTTCTGTAATGGTGCGCCAGTCAGAACCTGGCGCACCTGCACACCGTTAAGATTTCACCGTCAGGTCATTTTTAACGCTTTTCACGCCTTCAATGGCCTTGGCAATGCTTTCTGCACGGTCCGACTGTGCTTTAGTGGTAACAGTACCTGACAACTGTACGACGCCATCGGTGGTTTCAACTTTGATGTTGCGCGATGGAACGATGTCATCAGCTAAAAGTTTAGCCTTTATTTCGCTGGTTGTTGCGGCATCACCCGCATAACCTTTCAACGAGGACGATTTGCTGTCACGCACGTGAAGTTTGTCGCTAACTGATTTCACGCCCTCAACTTTTTGCGCTACGGCTACCGCCGCTTCTGCCTGGCTTTGCGACGTCACAAATCCGCTCAGGGTCACCACACCTTTTTCTGTGGCTACCGAAATGTCGGTGCTTTTAATCGCATTATCATCGACCAGCGCGGCTTTAACTTTTGCGGTGACAGAGCTATCACCCATAAAGCTGCTGACTTTATTCGCTGAACTATCGATTTTATTTCCCAGTGAGCTAGAGGTGGATTCGGTTGCTGCCAGCGCACTTCCGCTCAGCAATGCACTACCTACCATCACGGCCATCAGAGTCTGAGTAATTTTGGTCTTATTCATCGATAAATTCCTTCTGTCAGTGTTATTGGCTTTCAAGCTGAAAGCGGCAGCGACAAACGGCGTCACTGCGTTACTGGTCGGCAGCGTTTTTGCCGCCCGACAGAACTAATCATAGATGCTACTGGTTTTTTTGCTGGCCAGAGTGGTTGAAAACTCGCCAAAAAGGGGAAAGTGCAGCGGTTTTAGGAACAGTCTGTATCGGAATAAAAAACGGGCCATTCATTACTGAATAGCCCGTTATGCTTAACTTTGGCACCGCTTAACGCCGCTTTGACACCAACAACCCTAGCCCATTGCCCCAGTCATTTATGCCTTATATGCCTTAACCCACAAGCATCATCAGCCTAAATCATTCGTGTCACAGGAAGGCGGCTCCGCAGCGAATCCCCGGGAGCATACTTTAGTATGTGACCGGGGTGAGCGAGGACAGCCAACGCACCTGTGGCGCGAAGGATGACGGCCGATTAGTGTTCGCGGGTTTTGCGGAATATTACATCGGGATAGCGTTCCTGGGTGATGTTCAGGTTCACCATCGTTGGCGCGATGTAAGTCAGGTTATCGCCGCCATCCAGCGCGAGGTTAACCTCATTTTTACGCTGGAATTCGTCGAATTTCTTCGCATCGCTGCACTCAACCCAACGTGCGGTTGAAACGTTGATCGCTTCATAAATCGCTTCAACGTTGTATTCGCTTTTCAGACGCGCCACGACCACATCAAACTGCAGCACACCGACGGCCCCAACGATCAGGTCGTTGTTATGTACCGGACGGAATACCTGAACCGCACCCTCTTCCGACAGCTGTACCAAGCCTTTCAGCAGCTGTTTCTGCTTGAGAGGATCGCGCAGGCGAATACGACGGAACAGCTCTGGGGCGAAGTTCGGAATACCGGTGAACTTCATGTTCTCACCCTGGGTGAAGGTATCGCCGATCTGAATGGTGCCATGATTATGCAGACCGATGATATCGCCCGGGAAAGCTTCTTCAACGTGTGAACGGTCACCCGCCATAAAGGTCAGCGCGTCAGAGATCACCACGTCTTTACCGGTACGCACCTGGCGCAGCTTCATGCCTTTTTCATATTTACCTGACACCACACGCATAAACGCTACGCGGTCGCGGTGTTTCGGGTCCATGTTGGCCTGAATTTTGAAGACGAAACCAGAGAACTTCTCCTCTTTCGCTTCAACGGTACGCGAATCAGTTACGCGTGGCATTGGAGTCGGTGCCCAGTCAACCAGGCCATCCAGCATGTGATCGACACCAAAGTTACCCAATGCGGTACCGAAGAATACCGGGGTAATTTCGCCGCTCAGGAACAGTTCGTGATCAAACTCATGGGAAGCACCCTGTACCAGTTCCAGCTCATCACGCAGCTGGCTAGCCAGTTCTTCACCCACTGCGGCATCGAGATCCGGGTTATTCAGCCCTTTAACGATACGCACTTCCTGAATGGTGTGACCTTTACCGGTCTGATAAAGATAGGTTTCATCTTTGTAGAGGTGGTAAACCCCTTTGAACAGCTTGCCGCAGCCGATAGGCCAGGTGATTGGCGCACAGGCGATCTTCAGCTCGCTTTCAACTTCATCCAGCAGCTCCATCGGATCGCGGATGTCGCGGTCAAGTTTGTTCATGAAGGTGATGATCGGGGTATCGCGCAGACGGGTAACTTCCATCAGCTTACGGGTACGATCTTCGACGCCTTTCGCGGCATCGATCACCATCAGGCAGCAGTCAACCGCCGTTAAGGTACGGTAGGTATCTTCGGAGAAGTCTTCGTGCCCTGGGGTATCCAGCAGGTTAACCAGGCTGTCACGATACGGGAACTGCATCACCGAGGTGGTAATCGAGATCCCACGCTGTTTCTCCATCTCCATCCAGTCAGATTTTGCATGCTGGTTGGAGCCACGGCCTTTTACCGTTCCGGCGGTCTGAATCGCCTGTCCGAACAGGAGCACCTTCTCGGTGATGGTGGTCTTACCGGCATCCGGGTGCGATATGATCGCGAAGGTGCGGCGGCGAGCCACCTCTTCTAAAAAGAGAGCAATAGACATCAGTGAGTTCTTCAGTTGGGGCAGCGCCGCAGGCGGCACTGCTGATAATTCACGTAGCCGGTATGACGAACCGACAGGAGCACGGGCGCGCTCACCCAGCTGCCCGGCACAATTGAGGCGGCATATGATACAAGATTTAGTGCCGGATCACTATGACGTTAAATTGTTCAACCTTCGCGCGTCAGGGTCAGCGCGATGCCGCGCTCGCTGAGGCTACGTCCTACCGTTTCATCCAGATGGCAGTCAGTGACAATATCCGTGAGTTGATCGAGCGGAGCCGCACGGAACAGCGACCACGAGCCATATTTGCTGCTGTCCGCCAGCAGAATACGCCGCCGGGCGTTCATCAGCAGATCGTGTTTCAGTCCCGCTTTCTCTTCGGTTGGCGCAGTAATGCCGCGCTCCAGGCTCCAGGAGTTACAGCTGACAAACGCGATATCCGGATTGATGGTGCGCAGCATGCGGCGACCATGTTCGCCAATGCATGACTGGCTGGAGTCATCAATGCGCCCGCCAATGATCGTCACTTCAATCTGTTTGAATTCAGACAAGAACAGCGCAATGTGCAGGTCCGCGGTGATCACCCGTAATTGCAGGTGCGTCAACTGCCGCGCCAGCTCCAGCATCGTGGTACCGGCATCCAGCACAATCGCATCACCGCTACGCACAAAGCTGGCGGCTTTTACTGCAATAGCGTGCTTTTCTGCCAGGTGACGCTGGGATTTTTCCTGCGTGGTGGGCTGATTGGGAATGAACCGGTTTAACGTTACACCGCCGTGGCTGCGGCTAACGACACCTTCCTTGTCCAGCTTAATCAAATCCCGTCGAATGGTCGCTGGTGAGGCAGAAATTGCGCTCACCAGTTGGTCAACGGTCACCAGATTATGGCTCTTTAAATAGTCCATAATCTGGTCAAGGCGACTTTGTCCCTTCATATATCCTTAAGCAAGCTGCATCGCGAGTTTGATGGAGATTGCCATGCTCTCAGACTTCGCTTTTCCTGTCCAGGCGATATCGAAAGCGGTGCCATGATCGGCAGAAGTACGGATAAATGGCAGGCCAGCAGTAATGTTTACACCGTCATAAAAACCAAGTAATTTCAGTGGGATATGTCCCTGATCGTGGTACATAGCCACCACGATATCGTACTGTCCTTCCTGGCATTGCAGGAACACCGTATCTGGCGGGCAAGGTCCAGAAACATTAAGGCCTTTGGCCTGCATCGCCTTCACAGAAGGTCCTACGATGGTGATCTCTTCATCACCAAACAGGCCATTCTCACCGGCATGAGGATTGACCCCTGCCACGGCGATACGTGGGTTTTCAAAACCGACGCGGCGCAGGAACGCATCCGCCATGCCAATCACGGTTTCAATACGGGTGCAGTTCAGCGTATCCAGGAACTTGCGCAGTGCAATATGCGTAGTGACGTGAATCACTTTCAGCTTATCGGTATACAGCACCATCGCGTAATCTTTGGTGTTGGTCAGATGCGCCAGCAGCTCGGTATGCCCTGGATAGATATGGCCGGCAGAGTGCAACGCTTCTTTATTCAGCGGCGCAGTCGCGATGGCATGCACATCACCGGCCATGGCCAGTTCCGTAGCACGCTTGATGCAGCGCCAGGCGAGATCGCCCGCTTCTTTCTGCACAACGCCAGGCTTTAACGCCTCAGGATTGGCCAGTGGCTCGTCGATAACGTTCAGAATACCTGGCGCAAAGTGTGCCTGCTGCACATTATCTACCACGCGCAGTTCAACCTGTGGCGTGATGTTCAGCGCCAGGATGCGGCGCAGTGTGCTGGCACAGCCAACCACAACCGCCGGAGCGCCAGAGAGATCGCCCTCAGCCAGTGATTTAATAATGATCTCCGGGCTGATTCCCGCCGGATCGCCCATGGTCACCGCAATAATTTTACTCACTCGACTTCTCCTCAATAAAACGAATGGCTTCTACCAGGGTATTTTCATCACCAAAGCCGCCCGCTTTGGTCATCACCGGCAGGGTAAATTCACTGTTAAGTAAGCGCCCGTGGGGAACACATCCCGCCACCAGCCCTTCTGTTTGAAATCCGCTGGCACCCAATGACCGGGCGACAGCAATGGCAACATCGCCACCTGACAGGTAAAGCGCCGCAGGCAGACATGCGTGACATAACTGTTGGCTCAATTCGCCAAGAAACTGGCAGATAGACTCACCTAACTGCTGGCGCGTGATCCGGTGCTGCTGGCACAACGCATCAATCTGGTGGCGTTGCTCTGCCTGCTGGCAGGTACGGATCACCACGTGCTGGCCCTGACGTAGCGCGCTCAGGCTGCGCTCAAACCAGTGCGCCCTATCCGGCCACGCCGGTTGTGCAAATAACTGAGTGATATCGATATCCACTAGCGTGATTTCGCGTTGCCCGGCCAGTTGGGCAATCTGCTGCTGCGCACTGACGCTCATAGAACCAATCACCGCCAGCACCGGTTGTGGCTGTTTTGCGGCCACGGGCTGAGCAGTGGCAGGTCGTACAGCGGCCTGGCCTGACTGCCGCGCCAGCGCATCGCTTAAGCCCGCAGCCCCGACCAATAGTGGCGTCGGAGATAACTGCGCCGCAGCGGCAATAAGCAACGAGAGATCGGCTTCGTCTTCGGCATCCACGACCACGACACCCTGCTGGCTGGAAAGCCACTGGAAGAGATCCGGCTGTTTTAACTGTGCACGTGAGAGCACCTCGCCCGGAAGCTGGAGCTGAGTCAGTACCCGGCTGCTGATTACTGGCGTTTTCGGATCACTGGCAAATTCCGTTTCGGTCAGCGCAACGCCATCAATCAGCACTTCTCCGTGGCGAGTAATCCGCCCCAGTTTGGGCACCGCAGGCGCGACCAGCGCTAACTGTTTGCCACTGCTGCTGAGTGCGGCGGTGATTTCAACGCCGACATTACCGCGCAACGTGGAGTCGATTTTTTTGAAGATCCAGCCGCGATCCGCAGCCTGCTGATGGTGATGCAGCGCTTCAGTCACGCGGCGAGCGGCTTCACCGGGGGCTACAGCCCGGCTGTCAGTGCTGATCACCCACACATCAGCAGCCTGTGTACTGGCTGCCGTCGCGGCGTCAAACAATACATGCACTCGGGCTCCGGCCTGAGCCAGTCCACTGCCTGCATCATTGGCACCGGTAAAGTCATCGGCAATCACCAGAACCGGGGTTTGCCATGTGGGTTGCGCCATCGTTTCTCCTGTTCGCTGCACCATCAGATTACGTTTATGATTATATTCAATCATGATTGATTATATGTGAGCAAGATCAAATTATTTGAAATCAATTTGACCTATAAATTAGTCCACAGGCAGTGAACACACCCACTGTAACCGCTGCAAACAAGGCAGTGAGCAAATTTAATCATTCAGTCAGTAAACTGTAATAAAGGGCATGTGATGAATATCAACAGCACGGTGATTAGCGGCTACCAGGCGCTGAACGACATTAGCTACCTCCTGCAAGGCAAGGGCAAAGCCCTGCTGGTAACCGATAAAAATATTGAAGGTATCCCGGCGGTACAGGCATTGATCGCTCAGCTTAAGCAGCATGTTGCCAGCGTTGCGGTTGTTAACAGCGTGCCGCCAGAGCCGAGCCAGCATGATGTCGCGGCAATTGTTGCTGCTCTGCCAACGCAAGATGTCGATATCGTGATCGGCGTCGGCGGCGGTAGCGTACTGGATGTTGCCAAACTGCTCTCGGTACTCTGCGTAGCAGGCGCGCCAACGCTGGATGCTTTATTGGCTGGTGAAAAACCGCAGTCGCGCACCTGCTCGTTGCTGATCCCGACCACCGCCGGTACCGGCTCTGAAGCCACGCCGAATGCGATTTTAGCGATCCCGGAAAAAGAGACCAAAGTCGGTATCATTTCCCCGGTGATGCTGCCGGATTACGTTGCGTTAGTGCCAGAACTGACTACCAGCATGCCAGCGCATATCGCCTCTTCTACCGGCATTGACGCCCTGTGCCACCTGATTGAGTGCTTCACCGCCACGGTTTCCAACCCGGTCAGCGACAATTACGCGCTGATTGGTATGAAAAAGCTGTTTAAAAGCATCGAAACTGCGGTTAACGAGCCAACCAATCTTGAAGCGCGTCTCGATATGCTGTGGGCTTCTTACTATGGCGGCGCAGCCATTGCCCACGCCGGTACGCATCTGGTTCACGCGATGTCTTACCCGCTGGGTGGCAAATATCACCTGCCACACGGTGTTGCCAATGCCATTCTGCTGACCTCCTGCATGCGCTTTGTGCGCCCGGCAGTCGTGAGCAAATTTGCTCAGGCATACGATTTACTGCCAGACGCGGATGCTTCACTGGATGAAGAAGCCAAATCCCATGCGTTGGTCGACTATTTTGCCGCTCTGGTACAGCGCCTGAAGCTGCCAGACAGCCTGGAAGCGCTGGGCATCGGCCCCGATCACCTGCCCTACTTAGTGGAAGCTGCGTTAGACGTGCAGCGTTTAATGAAAAACGTGCCAACTGCCGTCAGCGCCGAAGATGTGCGCGCGGTTTATCTGACGCTGTTCCCTTCTCACCAGGCTTAATTTGAGGTTTTGTTATGAGCAAAAAAATTAACGGCGTACTGACCGCCATCGTTACCACCTTCGATAAAGAAGGCGCTTTCAACCCGGTCGCTCAGCGTGAGCAGGTACGTCGTCAGCTGAATGCGGGCAACGGCATCTTCTGCGGCGGCACCAACGGCGAATTCTTCGTTCTGAATGAACAGGAAAAAGTCGCCGTCACCGCAACCTGCATGGAAGAAGTCAACGGGGCCGCGCCAGTAGTGGCACACATTGGCGAGATCTCCACCCGTGAAACGATTCGCCTCGGCAAGCAGATTGCGGCGCTGGGCGTGAATGCCGTCTCGGTAATTACCCCGTACTTCGTACCACTAAAACAGGAAGAGCTGGAGTACCACTACCTGAACGTGGCTGACGCCCTGGACGTGCCACTGTTCCTCTACAACATCCCGGCACGTACCGGCAACACCCTGCTGCCAGAAACCGTGCGTAAGCTGGCAGCGCACCCGAACATTATCGGCATTAAAGACAGCGCAGGCAGCTACGAGAGCCTGAGCGGCTATATCAATGCGGTAAAAGACATCGACGGTTTCGACGTGCTGAACGGTCCAGACTCACTGATCCATCAGGGCTTCGTGGACGGTTGCTCAGCCTGTATCTCTGGTCTTGCCAACGCCGCACCAGAGGCGATTAACGCCATCTGGGCACGCTTCAACGCCGGCGATATCGAAGGCTCGCGCCAGGCGCAGGAAAACGTTACCGGGCTGCGTACCGATCTCTACAGCGTGGCGTTCTCCCCTGCTGCGGTGAAGAAAGCGGTAGCCCTGCAAGGCTATGACGTGGGTGACAGCCGCTACGCGGTGCAGTTCAGTGCTGCCGAAGAGCAGAAGATCCGCCAGATCATCAGCCAGTACCTGTGATTTTTCTGCCCGGATCGTTGTATCCGGGCTACTTAGCCTGACACCGGGAACCGTTATGAAAGTGATTTGCACCTCACCGTCGTTTGCCAAATATGATGCTACGCCGGTTGAAACCCTGAAATCTCACGGCTTTGAACTGGTCACGCTGCCAGCCGATGCGCCGCTGTCCGCGCTGGAGCCGCATCTGGCTGAAACCGTAGCGATGATCGTCGCCTTCACCGAGGTAAATGCCGAGCTGCTGGCAAAAACACCACAGCTGAAAATCGTCTGCAAACATGGCGTGGGCGTGGATAACATCGATCTGGATGCCACCCGCGAGCGCGGGATCTATGTCACCAACGTGCCAGACGCCAACAAACACGCAGTAGCAGACTTCGCCTTTGCCCTGATCCTCAACAGCGCCCGTCAGGTTACGCAGGCCGCTGTCGAGACTCGCGCGGGTAACTGGCCTCGCATCTTCGCGACCGATGTCTATGGCAAAACCCTGGGCATTATTGGCCTTGGCAATATCGGTAAGCAGGTGGCACTGCGCGCTAAAGGCTTCAACATGCGCGTGATTGCCTTTGATTTCTACCCGGATGAGAAGTTTGCGGCCGAACACGGCATTGAATTTGTCAGCCTCGATCGACTCACTGAAAGCAGCGACTTTATTACGCTGCACACGCCGCTCACCAATGAGACGCGCAACCTGTTTGATCGCGCCCGTCTGAGCCGCATGAAGAAAAGCGCCTTCCTGATCAACGTCTCTCGCGGTGGTGTGGTGAATGAACAAGATCTGTTCCACGCCCTGCAAGATAACGTGATTGCCGGTGCCGCGGCGGATGTCTTCGAACAGGAACCGCTGGCGCAACACCCGCTGTTTACCTTAAGCAACTTTATCCCTACGTCCCACATCGCGGGCTACACCGACGGGGCGATCAGCGCCATCGGCGAGCGTTGCGTACAACAGATTATTCAATGTCTTCGCCAGGCAGAACGCCCGGTGAACGTGATGAACGGACTGGCATAACGCCAGCCAGGTCCCGACTTTCGCTGCAGGATCGCGGCATATAACAGGAAACCGGATCGTTTACCCTACGCGATCCGGCAGTCTCAGGCCGATGCATCTGCAGAGAGATGCGCCCTTTTTTAGGTGATTATTATTATGAACAACACCTTGTCCTCTACACGTATTCGCTGGTGGATCGCAGGCCTGATGTGGCTGGCGATCGCCATTAACTATATTGATCGCACGGTGCTTTCCGCTGCGGCTCCGCATCTGATCAAAGAACTGAACATTAATCCAGAGATGATGGGCTTTATCATGGCCGCCTTCTTCTGGTCTTACGCGCTGTTGCAGATCCCGGCGGGCTGGTTTGCCGATCGCTTCGGCCAAAAGAAAGGCCTGGGTATTGCGGTTGCCTGGTGGTCCGTGGCGACGATGGCGATGGGACTGGCAACCGGCTTTAAATCCCTGCTGGCGCTGCGCCTGGCGCTGGGTGTGGGTGAAGCGGCAGCTTACCCAAGCAATGCAGGGATCACCGCGCGCTGGTTCCCGGACCGTGAACGCGCCACCGTATCTGGCCTGTTCGACAGCGCCTCAAAATTTGGCGGTGCCGTCGCCATGCCGCTGATCGTGTTTATGATCGCGATGTTCGACTGGCGTCTGACCTTCCTGGCGATCGGTGCGATCGGCCTGATTTGGGTGATCGCCTGGTACTTTATCTACTCCGAGAATCCGGAAGATCATAAGTCGATCAGCCAGACTGAAGTACGTTTGATCCGTGACGGTCAGGCGCAGAAACATGGCGATAAAAGCGTACGCCCAATGAAGTGGTACAAACTGCTGCGCTATCGCAATATCTGGGCGATGTGCATTGGTTTCTTCACCATTAACTACACCTCCTACTTCTTTATCACCTGGTTGCCGACCTACCTGGTGAAAGATAAAGGCATGGACTTCCTGAAAATGGGGATGGTCGCTGCGCTGCCACTGATTTGCGGCATGGTGATTGAAGTGCTGGCGGGATGGGCTTCTGACCGTATGGTGCACAACAAAGTGCTCTCTCTGACGGCAACCCGCAAGCTGTTCCTGACCATTGGTCTGCTGATGGCGCTGTGCATCGGTTTTGCACCTTTCACTGACTCCGTATTCATGACCGTGCTGCTGCTGTGCATCGCCAAATCGGGGACTACCGTTGCCGCCTCTCAGGTCTGGGCTTTACCGGGTGACGTGGCTCCGCAGAACAGCGTGTCTATTGTTGCCGGATTACAGAACACCGTTTCCAACATGGGCGGTGCAGTGGGTCCGATTATTACGGGCGCTATCGTCGGTGCCACCGGCCACTTTACCTGGGCGCTGGTCTTCTCAGCCGTACTGGTGGTGATTGGCATCCTTAACTATCTGTTCCTGATGGGTAAAGTTGAGCCTATCGTGGATGAGGAACAGGTTAAGCATCCTCACGGGGCAGCCAGCGTACACTGATCGCCTCTGGTATCTGTGCCGTGTGGGATGACCTGCACGGCACCCTCTTGTAGCCAACTTATAACAATCACCTGGAGGCGATGATGTCGCTTAATTCCAAGGGAATCCCCGCGCCTGACGCCGGGGGAAAAACAGGCAAGTTTCGCTATGTAATCCTTACCGTACTCTCAATCGGCGTGGCGATTAACTATATCGATCGCGCCGCGATGAGCGTGGCGATCCCATTTATGGGGAAAGATCTCCACTTCTCGCCGACTGACAGTGGCCTGTTGCTGTCAGCTTTTTTCTGGAGCTATGTCCTGTTCCAGCTGCCTGGTGGCTGGCTGGTGGATCGCCTCGGGCCACGCATTACCTTTGCACTAAGTAGCCTGGGCTGGGGCCTGGCAACCGCCGCCTGCGGCCTTGCCAGCAGCGTAGGTGCGCTGGTGGGCTTCCGCTTTGTACTGGGTGCCGTCGAAGCGCCAACCTATCCGGCCAGTTCTTCTACCGTGACGCGCTGGTTCCCGCGCCAGGAACGCAGCTTCGCCGCCGCCACCTTCAATAACGGCAGTAAAATTGGCGGCACGCTGGCGATTCCACTGATCTCATTTCTGATTGCGCTGGTAGGCTGGCGTATGACGTTTGTCATCTCCGGCGTGGTCGCCGTGGGCTGGGCGCTGCTGTGGTACTTCTGGTATCGCGATCCGCGCCAGCACCCCTCCGCCAGCGCCGCAGAGATCGCCCTGATTGAAGAGAATCAGGATGCCGAAACCGGTGCACCGATGAGCGTCCGTCAGCTGTTAAGCCAGCGGGCGGTACAGGCGATGATGGTCGGTTTCTTCTGCGTCAATTTCGTTTCCTACTTCTTTTTCACCTGGTTCCCGACCTACATGGTTGAGACCTTCCACCTGTCGCTGATGCAATTTGGCGTTCTTGGCATGTTGCCGGGAATCGCGGCGATTATTGGCGGCTGGTGTGGCGGCTTACTGTCCGACGGGCTGGTACGCCGGGGCTACTCACTGAGCGTGGCGCGTAAAGTTCCGCTGGCGGCGGGAATGATCGCCAGCGCCACCATTGGTCTGGCAGCATTTGCACCCAACGTTGGCCTCGCGCTGACCGCACTGTGCATCGCCAACTTCGGTGCCACTTTTGCTGCTGCACCACTCTGGGCACTACCTTCGGATGTGGCTCCTAACCGCGCCAACGTCGCGACCATTGGCGGGATCCAGAACATGGCGGCGAACATGGCCGGGATTATCTCGCCGATCCTGATTGGCGTATTAATGCAGTACACCCACTCGTTTGCCGTGCCGCTGGAGATTGCTGGCGTTGTCGGCATTCTTGGCGCGCTGGTCTACGCTTTCTGGCTACCGCGCGTACAGCGTATGTCGCTGCCACAATCGCAGTCTGATACCTCTCATGTAAGGAGTGGCGTATGACCGCTCGCTGGAAAAAACGTCCTCCGCTCTCAACCTGGGGCGATTTTGGCCCGGACGATCAGCTCGGTCGCCTCAACCTGCTGACCGCCGCCAAGGTGCGGGAGGGAGTGGCAGAAGTGCAGGAAGGACGGACTTTCTGCCTCAGCCTGCCGCTCGATCTGCCCGGTGGCACCGCGATGAACCCACGTCGTTTGCCACCACAGCTTAATGCCACCCGACGCGGCGAGCTGGCCAATATGACCTATCCCCTGTCGCGGGATGATGCGCGCCTGAGTGATGTCATCTGTGACGATAGCGTGACGCTGGCGCTGCAATATTCCACCCAGTGGGATAGCCTGGCGCACATGGGCCAGTGGTTTGACGTGAACGATAACGGCAAGCCGGAGATGGTGTTCTACAACGGCTATAAAGCGGGCGTGGATATCGTCGGAGAAACCGACTACCGCGCGGGCTGTGGCTGCGATCAAGGCACACACCTTGGTGCCAAGCGCTTAGGGATTGAACATATGGCCCAGCACGGTATTCAGGGACGTGCGGTGATGATCGATATCAAACGTCACTTCGGTATTAAACGCTTTGCTTTTGGCTATCGCCATCTGCAACAGATCATCGAGGCGGATCGGATCGAGATCCGCCCCGGCGATCTCATCTGCTTCCGCACCGGGATGGACGAAGCGATCATTGCGATGAACGGTGAGCCGGATATGGCATTTCTCAGCACCCATTTTGCTGGCTTAGACGGCAGCGATGCGGAGCTACGCCAGTGGATCCATGACAGCGGTGTGGTGGCTCTACTGGCGGATAATCCGGCGGTGGAGATCCTCCCCGCGACGCCGCTCAACGCCGACTTTTACCCTTCTCACCCGCTGCACGATCTCTGCCTGTTCCGTCTGGGGGTTTACCTCGGCGAGCTCTGGCTGATGAGCCCCCTCGCCGACTGGCTGGCCGGGCAGCAGCGTTATGCCTTTTTATTAACAGCACCGCCGCTTCGGCTACCTGGTGCAGTGGGGTCGCCCGCGACGCCAATTGCCACGGTATAAACCCGGACCTGCCAGTGGCAGGTACTGGACATCTCCTTTGTTCCCTACAGCTGTGTGAGACGCGCCCTAAGGCCGCCGCCAGCACACCAACGAGGTTAAGATGAACGCATTCTCTACCGAAAATACCCTGCTGATTGTTGGCATGGTGATAGCCTACATACTTTTTACCACCTGGCTTACGTGGCGTTTACGCAGTAAGAGCAGCGGCGACTTTATGGAGGGTTCCCGCGCGATGCCGGCGTTAATTGTCGGGATCATGCTGATGTCGGAATATATCGGCGCAAAATCCACCATTGGTACAGCACAGGCCGCGTTTGAAGATGGCTTTGCTGCCTCCTGGTCAGTGATTGGCGCAGCCATCGGCTTCCCGCTGTTTGGCCTGCTGCTGGTTAAGCGCATTTATAACACCGGGAAGATCACCATTTCCGGCGCAATTGCTGAGAAATATGGCACATCTACCCGCAATATTATCTCGATCATCATGATCTACGCCCTGCTGCTGGTTAATGTGGGTAACTACATCAGCGGTGCGGCGGCCATCTCTACCGTCCTGAAGATCAATCTGACCCAGGCCGCCTTTATCACCGCTATTGTCAGCACCTTCTATTTCACCTTTGGTGGTATGAAAGGCGTGGCATGGGTGACGATGCTGCACAGTGCGCTGAAATATGCCGGTATCCTGATTATTCTGTTTGTGGCACTGAAAATGACCGGAGGCATTACGCCGATGATCAAACAGATGCCTGATTTCTACTGGACGTGGGATGGGCACGTGGGTGCCAGCACCATTGTGGCCTGGTTAATCGGGACCGTGGGTTCCATCTTCTGTACGCAGTTTGTGATTCAGGCTATCTCCTCCACTAAAAATGTGGCATCGGCTAAGCGCGCAACCTGGGTCGCCTTCTTCTTCTGCCTGCCGATTGGATTGGCGATGGCGCTGATTGGCGTGGCGGCGAAGTTCGTCCACCCGGAAATCAAAAGCCTCTATGCCCTGCCGGTGTTTTTACAGGATATGTCACCGTGGTTGGCGGGCATTGTGACCACCTCGCTGGTGGCGTCGATTTTTGTCAGCGTGGGAACGGTGGCACTGGCTATCGCTTCGCTGGTGGTTAAAGATTTTTACGTGCCGTACCGCAACCCAACGCCAGAACGTGAATTCCGCATGACGCGCTGGATCTCGATTGGTATCGGCTTCTTCCCGCTGCTGTTTGTGCTGTTCTTCCCGGAAGTGCTGAAGCTGTCGTTCTTCACCCGCGCCATTCGCTTGTCGATTACCGTGGTGGCCATCATGGCCTTTTACCTGCCGTGGTTTAAAAGCACACGCGGTGCCAACGCCGGCCTGATTGGGGCCTGTGTCGTCACTTCCGTGTGGTTCCTGCTGGGCAACCCGTTTGGCATCGACAATATGTACATTGCCCTGATTACACCGGCTGTGATCATGGTTATCGATCGCTGTATCCCTTCCCGTCAGACCAGGACGCACACTCAGCCGCGTCACAATATTCAGAAAAGTGGAGTTTAATATGTCTCAGGAAACCGTAACCGTTGAACGTAGTGGCGTTGTCGCGGCTCACCCCCAGGATGCGCAACAGCAGGTAGCGATGTTACCTTCCGGCTGCCCGCAGAACCATGCAGCTAACTTGCTCCCGCTGCCGGATGGCGATGTACTGTGCGTCTGGTTTGGCGGTACGCAGGAAGGGATTGCCGATATCTCCGTCTGGTGTTCACGCCTGAGCAAAGGGAGCCAGCAGTGGTCAGCGGCGGAGAAACTTTCCGACGATCCGACCCGCTCTGAGCAGAATCCGGTACTGTTCCTCGACCCGGACAACATCCTGTGGCTGATGTGGACGGCGCAAAAATCTGGCAATCAGGATACCGCCATTGTGCGCTTCCGCCAGTCATCGGACTTTGGTCGCAGCTGGGGGCCAATTGCCACTTTACTGGATCAGCCCGGCACCTTTATTCGCCAGCCTGTGGTGGTACTGCCAAACGGTAACTGGCTGCTGCCAGTGTTCTATTGCACCATTAACCCAGGAGAAAAATGGGTTGGCAACCACGATACCAGCGCCGTGAAAATCTCCAGCGACAAGGGCCAAAGCTGGCGTGACGTTGCCGTGCCGGACAGCCTTGGCTGCGTGCACATGAACATCACGCTGCTGGCAGATGGCTCGCTACTGGCGCTGTATCGCAGCCGCTGGGCCGATCACATCTATCAAAGCCGTTCACAGGATGGCGGCGAGAGCTGGAGTGCGCCACAACCACTGAACCTGCCGAACAACAACTCATCCATTCAGGTGACAACGCTGCGCAACGGCCACCTTGCGCTGGTGTTTAATGCCATGAGCGCTGCGGATGCCACCGAGCGTCGCCTGTCACTGTACGATGAAATTGAAGATGAAGAAGATGAGGTTGCCGTTGCTGTCGAGCCGGTGGTGCATACCGGGCGTACTGCGTTTTGGGGAGCGCCTCGCGCGCCGATGACGCTGGCCATTTCTACCGACGGCGGCCTGAGCTGGCCGTGGCAGCGTAATCTTGATGAGGGCGACGGTTACTGCATGACCAACAATTCACAGCAGAAACTCAACCGTGAATTCTCTTACCCCAGTATTAAACAGGGCATTAATGGCGAGCTGCATATCGCCTACACCTATTTCCGCCAGGCGATCAAATACGTGTGTGTTGAAGAGAGCTGGGCTACTGGAGGTGCTGCGTGAAAGCCAATACCGCGCTGGTCACCGGAGCCAGCTCCGGCATCGGCCAGGCGATAGTGCAAAACCTGCTGGCCTCCGGCTGGCAGGTGATCGGCCTGAGCCGCTCGGCGGTGGATAACACCCACCCCGCGCTGCACACCTACCAGGTGGATATCAGTGATGCCACCGCCTTACAGCGCGTGCTGGATGACCTGCCGATACCGCAGGCTTTAATTCATGCGGCAGGGATGATGCAGGCAGCCCCGCTGGGGCAGCTCGATCTGGCGGCGAGCCAACGTCTGTGGGCGCTGCACATCAGCGCCGCTGAGCAACTGGCAAACCACATCGCGCCGCAAATGCAGGCTGGCGGGCGCATTGTGCTGATCGGCAGCCGAACCTCCACGGGCGCCGCGGGCCGCAGTCAGTATGTTGCAACCAAAGCCGCAATGGTGGGAATGGTGCGCAGTTGGGCGGCAGAGCTGGCTCCGCGCGGCATTACCGCCAATATCGTCGCGCCTGGAGCCACCGAAACGCCGATGCTAAAACAGCCAGGACGAGAAAGTTCACCGCCGAAGCTGCCGCCAATGGGTCGTTACATTCAGCCACAGGAGGTGGCAGACCTGGTGAGTTACCTGCTTTCACCCAGCGCCGCGCCGATTACCGGCCAGCAACTAGTGCTGTGCGGGGGAGCTTCGCTCGGATAATCTTGAGGGCTGAGCGTGACTTCACGCTCAGCGCTTAGCGCTTAGCGCTTAGCACCATACTGCTGCATGAACTGGCGATAGGCGGCGATCACCGCAAGGAAGTCTTCGACGCCGCAGAAAGAGAGGCTCTCTTCGTCGTAGTAGTTCATGCCCTCTTCGATGCCGTCATCTTCCAGTTCCAGCTGGTTGGCGCGAATCATCACCTCTTCTTCATCCAGCCAGATCGTGTATTCACAACCCACCCGCTGCCACTGGCGCTCGCTGCCTTTCACTGACGCAATCGCGGCTTCAACTTCTTCCAGCAGGCCGAAATTGTCTTTCACTTCTTCATTGAACCAGTGCCCTACGGCTTCATGGTCCATCGACATACGCACGCGGACCTGCCCGCTCAGATCGCGCAGAAATTCATATTCCATAGGGTTTTCCTCAAACAAAACGCGGCGGTTATGCGGCATAGCTTCAGTGTTGTGCACAACCGGAAAGTGATATGTGATCGTGGCCGCATTATGCCCGTAATCTGCGAGGAAATCAGCCTCAGCGGCGGGAAACCGCCGCTGCCGGAATGGCTTGAACGTTATGAGTGATGGCGATTAAACAGTGAACCGATCCCGGCTGAAACAGCCTGCGTAATCTGCGTTGCGGTTCGGACAACGTAGGATATAGCAGCAGGAATCATCTGTTTTACCCCATGACGTTTTTTCGACTGCGGTAGCGAATCCGAATCGATTACTGGCTTATGGCTGCTTATCAGCTGCAAAGGCTGAGCATTCTCCGTACGCCACCCAGCCTCTTTCTGCCGCTCAGCCACTAACTGGTACGCCTGTTGCTGTAGCAGCCGAGTGGTTTTGGCGCTCAGCGTCCTGTTTCCCGTAAGATTCAGGGGGTAAAGCCCGGTAGCGATCGCTTCCGGTAAGGAGATCAGAGGGTGTGCAGCTAAATCATCCTGAGAATGGGTCGTGCTCAACAGCTTATCGACCTGTGTATCGCGAAGCGCACGGTAACCAGAACCGCTTCGCTCGATGGTGATCTGATGACGTTTGTCCTGAATCGCCTGTTTTAAATCCGCATGCTGCCCGGTACGAGAATCCCAGGCGTGAAACTTTTTACCTGCGCGATCCAGCAGTACCAGTACGCTATCCTGTGATCGCATCATTTCCGTTTGGACCAACAGCGGCAACATTGGCTCCGCATTCTTACTCTGCCAGAAAGTATTGTCATGGAGCGTAGCGGCAATGTGCGCGTTATTGAGCGGTTGCACGACAGGTACGGAGTTAAAACCGGGCGCGGAAAGTGAAGGTGCTGTGAGTGGCCGTTTGGGATGAGGGGCGATAATACGCGGTGCATGGGCATCGTTAGTCAGGCCTGGCCCCATAGCCGCGATTTTCTCCTGTATAACAGCGCGCAGTTGCTGACGTAACATCTCACGGTGGGTTGCAATCGCCATCGCGCTGCGGCTCTTTTTATGACTGAACAGCGCCAGCGCCAGGGAATCCAGAAACGGGAACGAGGCCGGGGTGGTAAAAGTGGGATTGCGCGGGTCATTACGGATGCCAAACCCACCCTGAGGATGTCGATCAAATTTTACATACCCCCTGTCGTTGTGGATTACCCGAAAGCAGCCATCCGCTTCCTGCTCACTACGTTCAATGATCAACTGCTGACTTTTACTCAGATTGACGCTGGCCGCATCCAGCTCTCTGCCGCTACGTAAGTCGACCGCCTTGAAAATATTTTGCTGACGATCCAGCACAATCAGCGTTGCGGCCCGGCCCTTCAGCAGGGGTGTTTTCGCCAGTTCAGAGACCAACGCCCCTGACATCCGGCTGGTCCATAATGCCGGGTGATCTAATGTGGCAATAAGCTGCTGATAGGTTTGTCTGGCTTTGTCTACCACCTCTGTTCCCACCGCGCTGGCAGGTGGTGTAGCGCCAGTAATGGTAGGTTGTACCGCATTGATTCCCATGGCGATCTCCTTACAGTTAGGCGTTACATTGGCTTAAAACACATCTTTTAACGGACGCCATGTCTCCGTAGAGACCACCGGTTTTGGGGATTTATGCGAGAAAAGATTAGCGGGCCAAAATCTGCTCGGCTTCTGGTTTAGTTTTTGGCTACGCAGCGGCTCTCCGCTTATATCCTGCGCTTGTTTTCTTTGCTGCTGCTCGACCTGAAGTAAAGCCCGATTTAAATCACTGGTGGCCGGGAATGGCGCATTACTGGCTTTGCGCTGCTGGAGTAGATCGTTGAACTGCTGGCTGATGTTATCCCCCTCATGGCGGATCCAGTGGCCTGGCGCATTCGCGAGTTTTTTCGGTTGCGCCGCGACGGCCAGTGCCTGAGGCAAGGTCATCTCACTGACTTTGAAAAGTTTGTTGTGATAGGGCTCGGGATGCTGGCCGCGAATAAACAACGGTTCGAAGTGATGGTCAAATTTGACGATGGCCGCCACATCTCTGGGATTCTCCTGGAGATCCTGGCGTGTCAGCGACTGCCCGGTGGCAGAGTCGAGATACAGAGGCTCTGCCTGTGCAGCATCAAAGTAACCCAGTACCAGATTGTGATTTTTAAGCTGCGGGATCTGAGCCATAAACGGCATCAGCTGCGCGGCAAGTGGGCTATGCCAGACACCGGGGTGCTGGCTGTGCTGGATGATCTCTGTGTAGCGCTCCTGATTTTTACCTGCGCCAATCGGATAAGCGTGTGTTGCCAGTGCCGCCGCAGCGGGAGAGTGAATGACGATCGCCATAATTAAGCTTCCTGTATAAAACGCAGAGTTCAGGCCTCCTGCCCACCGCAGTGAACAGCACGACCCGGCTTGAGATTTTCAGGCTATAAGTGGGCAACAGTCGTCATGAGTTTAGAGGCGCGCAGAATAAAGTTTTCACGCTGATTTTCAGGCAAAAAAAAGCCACCCGAAGGTGGCTTATTCGGCGGAATTCAGACTCAGACTGCGGTCTGGAAAATCACACCATCTGCTTTATCAGTGTACTGATTCAGCTGATCGAAGTTGAGATAGCGATAGGTGTCATCAGCGGTTTTATCCACCTGAACCATATACTGCTGATACTCTTCCGGCGTTGGCAGTTTGCCTAACAGTGAGGCCACGGCAGCCAGCTCGGCTGAAGCCAGGAACACGTTAGCGCCCGTACCCAGGCGGTTCGGGAAGTTACGCGTTGAGGTAGAAACGACCGTTGCGCCATCTTTCACGCGCGCCTGGTTACCCATGCACAGTGAACAGCCAGGGATCTCAATACGCGCACCACTCTTACCGAAGACGCTGTAATAGCCCTCTTCCGTCAGCTGTGCTGCGTCCATCTTGGTTGGCGGTGCCACCCACAGACGCGTTGGCAACTGGCCTTTGTGCGCATCCAGCAGTTTACCTGCTGCACGGAAGTGACCGATGTTGGTCATGCAGGAACCGATGAACACTTCATCAATGGTTTCACCCTGCACGTCAGACAGCCAGCGCGCATCGTCTGGATCGTTTGGTGCACACAGAATTGGCTCTTTGATCTCCGCCAGATCGATATCGATCACCGCGGCGTACTCTGCATCCGCATCGCCTTCCAGCAGTTGCGGATCGGCCAGCCATTTCTGCATACCTTCAACGCGGCGCTCCAGCGTACGACGATCGCCGTAACCTTCAGAGATCATCCACTTCAGCAGTACGATGTTTGAGTTCAGGTACTCAATGATCGGCTCTTTATCCAGCTTGATGGTACAGCCTGCCGCAGAACGTTCAGCAGATGCATCCGTCAGCTCAAACGCCTGCTCCACTTTCAGCTTCGGCAGACCTTCGATTTCCAGTACGCGGCCAGAGAAGATGTTTTTCTTCCCTTTTTTCTCAACGGTCAGCAGGCCTGCTTTGATAGCGTACAGCGGGATCGCATGCACCAGATCGCGCAGGGTAATGCCCGGCTGCATTTCGCCTTTGAAGCGCACCAGCACTGACTCAGGCATATCCAGTGGCATCACGCCGGTCGCAGCAGCAAATGCCACCAGACCAGAACCTGCCGGGAAGGAGATACCGATTGGGAAACGGGTGTGTGAATCGCCGCCGGTACCCACGGTATCTGGCAGCAGCATACGGTTCAGCCAGCTGTGGATAACGCCGTCACCCGGACGCAGTGAGACACCGCCACGGTTCATAATGAAGTCAGGCAGGGTGTGGTGCGTGGTCACGTCAACCGGCTTAGGATAGGCTGCGGTATGACAGAATGACTGCATGACTAAATCGGATGAGAAGCCCAGGCACGCCAGGTCTTTCAGTTCATCACGGGTCATTGGACCGGTGGTGTCCTGAGAACCTACAGAGGTCATTTTAGGTTCACAGTAGGCACCCGGACGGATACCTTCAACGCCACAGGCACGGCCAACCATTTTCTGCGCCAGTGAGTAACCACGGGTGCTTTCTGCAACGTCTTTGGCTTTCACAAACACATCGCTGTGCGGCAGACCCAGAGACTCACGTGCTTTGGTGGTCAGGCCACGACCAATGATCAGTGGAATACGGCCACCGGCACGGACTTCATCCAGCAGCACTTCGGTTTTCAGCTCGAAGGTTGCCAGCAGCTCGTCGGTTTCGTGATTACGCACTTCACCCTTGTACGGGTAAACGTCAATCACATCGCCCATGTTCAGACGGTCAACGTCCACTTCGATCGGCAGTGCGCCAGCATCTTCCATGGTGTTGAAGAAGATAGGTGCGATTTTACCGCCGAGGCACAGGCCGCCACCTTTCTTGTTAGGCACGTAAGGGATGTCATCCCCCATGAACCACAATACGGAGTTAGTCGCAGATTTACGGGAAGAACCCGTACCCACAACGTCGCCCACGTAAGTCAGTGGGAAGCCTTTCTGCTGCAGCGCTTCGATCTGTTTGATTGGGCCAATCACGCCTGGCTCATCAGGCTCGATACCTTCACGGGCGTTCTTCAGCATAGCCAGCGCGTGCAGTGGAATATCCGGGCGTGACCATGCATCCGGTGCCGGTGAAAGGTCATCGGTGTTGGTTTCGCCGGTCACTTTGAACACGGTGGTGGTGATTTTTTCTGCCAGTTTCGGACGCTTCAGGAACCACTCAGCATCCGCCCATGACTGGATGATTTTTTTCGCGTGAGGGTTGCCTGCTTTGGCTTTCTCTTCAACATCATAGAAGTTGTCGAACATCAGCAGCGTGTGAGACAGCGCTTCAGCGGCAATCGGTGCCAGCGCTTCTTCGTCGAGCGCCTCGATCAGCGCATGGATGTTATAACCGCCCTGCATGGTGCCCAGCAGTTCAACGGCTTTTTCACGGGTGACCAGAGGAGAGGTCGCTTCGCCTTTGGCGACAGCGGCAAGGAATCCAGCTTTTACATAAGCAGCTTCATCAACACCTGGTGGTACACGGTTGACCAACAGATCGGTCAGAAATTCTTCTTCGCCCTCGGGTGGGCTTTTTAGCAGTTCTACCAGCGCGGCCATCTGGGAAGCATCTAACGGCTTAGGTACGATCCCCTGGGTAGCACGCTCAGCAACGTGCTTACGGTATTCTTCTAGCACGACGTTCTCCTCGCTCTCATTGTATGGGTTTCCGGTGCACCCCGATGACAAAGCATTCCATGAAGTAGGGTAAGGTGCCCGGTTCCGCGTTGGCCAGCATAGCAGGATTCCGCCTGTTTGTTAATCTGTTTACAAAAAAGCAACATCTCCTTTGCTGACAGTGGATTACGCTGAACGGATGCCATATAACAAAAAAGCAGACCATAATCGGCCTGCTTTGCGTGGTTATTACGCAGTATTGTTTATTTATCAACCAGAGAAAATTCGGCTTCGGTGTAGCGTTCTCCATAAATTTTTTGTGGGTTAAACAAGCGGTCGAGTTTTGCGACATCAGCAGGGTTCAGCGCCAGTTTGACTGCACCACAGTTGTCTTCCAGGTGGTTGATTTTACTGGCTCCCGGAATAGGCACGATGTCATTTCCCTTCGCCAGAACCCACGCCAGCGCAAGCTGAGCTGCGGTGGCGTCATAACTTTGTGCCATGCTATTTAGCTCAGTCACTAACTTCTGGTTATGCTCCTGCGCCTGCTGTTGAAAACGCGGTAGATAGCGGCGGAAGTCATCTTCAGCCAGCATTTCTGCTGCCGGGAATTTCCCGGTCAGGAAGCCGCGCCCCAGCGGACTGTAAGGCACAAAACCGACGTTGAGTTCGCGACAGGTGGCGAGAATGTCCTGTTCAGGATCGCGGCTCCACAACGAATATTCGCTCTGTAGCGCTGAAATCGGATGCACCTGATGGGCACGACGTAGCGTATGGGAAGAAATTTCTGAAAGTCCGAGATAGCGTACTTTTCCTTCACGCACCAGATCACTCATCACGCCGACCACATCTTCAATGGGCACGGCAGGATCGAGGCGGTGCTGGTACAGCAGTTCAATGGTTTCTACTCCGAGGCGTTTAAGGGATGCTTCTACCGATTGGCGGATATGTGCCGGATCGCTGTTGACGCCGGTAATCCGTTCCCACCCCTCACCGTGCTCAGTAATACGAAAGCCAAATTTGGTGGCAATTTTAATTTTGTCGCCTCGTCCTTGAATCGCCTTTGCCAGCAGTGCTTCATTAGTAAACGGGCCGTAAACTTCCGCCGTATCGAGGAAATCAACGCCCAGTTCAAACGCCCTGGCCAGCGTGTTCAGCGCCTGCTGTTCATCATTTTTGCCGTAGGCAAAGGTCATTCCCATGCAGCCCAAACCCAGCGCCGAGACCTGTAATCCCTGATTACCCAGTTGACGTTGTTGCATTATTTCATCCTCATCTCAGTTGATGTTAATGTTATAAACCTCAACAATCACGGCAACAATTGGCGTTAATTCGCCTATTTACTGAGTAAAATTCACTAATGAGCCAATACCGCGCCACACTGCAAGAGCTGGAGATGTTTACTGCGATTGCCCTGCACCGCAGCTTTCGTAAAGCGGCTGAGGAGCGCAATCTCACGCCCTCCTCCCTCAGCCACGCGATGCGCCATTTTGAGCAGCGCCTTGGCGTCCGCTTGCTGAATCGCACCACACGGACGGTCTCATTAACGGAAGCCGGGGAACGTTTTCTGCTGCGCATTCAGCCCGCGCTGCTGGATCTGTCGCAGGCGGTAGATGAGTTAAACAACTGGCGTGACTCACCCCGTGGCACCCTGAAACTCAGTATGCCGCGCTCTGCTGAAGCGCTGTTTTTCTCGCGTCTGATTCTGCCGTTTGTGCTGCACTACCCGGAAATCAGCGTTGAAATCGACAGCAATGATGCCCTGCTGGATATCGTTGATGCGGGTTTTGATGCGGGCGTGCGCTACGGCGACGTGCTGGCTCAGGATATGGTTGCGGTCCCCTTTGGCCCGGAGGTGCGTGCGCAGGCCGTTGCCAGCCCGGCGTTTATTGCGCGCCACGGCGTGCCACTGCAACCGGAAGATCTGCTGCGTTTCCCCTGCATCGAGCGCCGCTTTCCCAGCGGCCGCCGCTATCGCTGGGAGTTCTGGCAGGAAGGACATAAGCAGGAAGTCGCCGTGCGCGGTTCGCTGACGCTGGACAACAATGAACGCATTGTTGAAGCTGCACTGGCCGGTGTGGGCATTGCTTTTGTGCATGAAGATAGCGCAGCGCCAGCACTGGCTGATGGCCGTTTGGTTGAATTACTGGGTGAATATACGCATTACGCAGAAGGCTTCTGGCTCTATTATCCCAGCCGCCGTTATATCTCTACGCCGCTACGCTGTTTTATTGACTGGTTAAAGGCGCACAACAATTCTAAAAATTAGAATATCAATTTAATTAATCACCTTAAATAAACACCTAAATAAAAGACCATAAAATAAAAGCAAAAAAAATAGTGCCAGAGGCACTATTTTAAGTAGAATATAACCCGCCGCTTGAGGCTATTTCGTCTCAACCTAGCCGTTGAAACGAATAGCCGGTAGTACTCATCAAGCATTATAACAATGCAGGCGTTGGGCTACCCTATTCATTAGACACGGTGAAAAGAGTAGCTTTGTGCTTGCCATAAATCAAGGAGACAAATTCGGCTCCTGTACGAAGAGCAATTAAACCGGCCTGCGCACAAAACTTGTACTTAAACTGGTACATGTGTATATTGTTTATACACTGTCTTAAATCAGGGGTAGTACACCATGCAGGTCTTAACATTCACCGATGCCCGGAAACACTTTGCCGAAACAATGCAGCGAGTCTCAGACGATGCTGAGCCTGTCCGCATTGTTCGTCGTGATGCACCGGATGTGATTATGATCGATGCCGCGGAGTATGACGCAATGATTGAAACCCTGTACCTTTTCAGTAACCCTGCTAACGCTGCTCATCTCAATGCTTCGTTAGATGAGTTAGATAACGGCGATATTGTGGAAATTGACGTTTGAAAATTCGCTTTACTAAAAGAGCGGCCGCAGACTTTAATTACTGGAAAGATAATGATCCTAAATTAATAGAAAGGATAAGAGAACTGATTAAAGCTTGTCAGGAAAATCCTTTTGAGGGAATTGGAAAACCAGAGCGGCTAAGGCACTTCAAAAACCCTGCACTTTATTCACGAAGAATAAACAGAGAGCATCGATTAGTTTATAGCGTCAACGAGGGTGAACTGACGGTCATCGCCTGCCGATTCCATTACGAAATTTAATCTGAAATTTTTTACTATTAACAGTTGCCTCTTTACATGTTGAATGAAAAATAAAAAACAGCAGCCATAAATGACTGCTGTTTTTTTATGCCTAATCATCTTCTAATAAGATGATTACGAAGAGAAATTACTTCTTCTTCGCCTTGGCATTTGGCAAGTCGGTGATGCTACCTTCGAACACTTCTGCTGCCAGACCGATTGACTCGTGCAGCGTTGGGTGTGCGTGGATGGTCAAGGCGATGTCTTCTGCATCACAGCCCATCTCGATAGCCAGACCGATCTCACCCAGCAGCTCGCCGCCGTTGGTGCCGACAATCGCACCACCGATAACACGGTGAGTCTCTTTGTCGAAGATCAGTTTGGTCATACCGTCTGCACAGTCAGAAGCGATTGCACGACCAGAAGCAGCCCACGGGAAGGTGGAAACTTCGTAGCTGATGCCCTTCTCTTTCGCTTCTTTCTCGGTCAGGCCAACCCAGGCAACTTCTGGCTCGGTATAGGCGATAGAAGGGATCACTTTCGGGTCGAAGTAGTGCTTCAGACCAGAAATCACTTCTGCCGCTACGTGGCCTTCATGCACGCCTTTGTGCGCCAGCATTGGCTGACCAACGATGTCACCGATAGCGTAGATGTGCGGTACGTTGGTACGCAGTTGTTTATCCACACGGATAAAGCCACGATCGTCCACTTCCACACCGGCTTTGCCTGCATCGAGGTTTTTGCCGTTTGGTACGCGACCAATTGCCACCAGGACTGCGTCATAACGCTGTGCTTCGGTTGGCGCTTTTTTGCCTTCCATCGTCACGTAGATGCCGTCTTCTTTGGCTTCTACCTGGGTGACTTTGGTTTCCAGCAGCAGGTTGAACTTCTTGCTGATGCGCTTGGTGAACACTTTCACCACATCTTTATCCGCCGCCGGGATAACCTGGTCGAACATCTCGACCACATCAATTTTTGAACCCAGCGCGTGGTAAACGGTGCCCATTTCCAGACCGATGATACCGCCGCCCATAACCAGCAGACGTTCAGGAACTTCTTTCAGCTCCAGCGCATCGGTGGAATCCCACACGCGTGGATCATGATGAGGAATGAATGGCAGTTCGATTGGACGTGAGCCCGCAGCGATGATGGCGTTTTCGAAGTTGATGGTAGTAGTACCGCCTTCGCCTTCAACCACCAGGGTGTTAGCACCGGTAAATTTACCGAGACCGTTCACTACCTGCACTTTACGGCCTTTAGCCATACCTGCCAGACCGCCGGTCAGCTGGTTGATGACTTTCTCTTTCCACGAACGGATCTTGTTGATGTCGGTAGAAGGCTGGCCGAAGACGATGCCGTGCTCTTCCAACGCTTTGGCTTCTTCAATCACTTTCGCAACGTGAAGCAGCGCTTTTGACGGGATACAGCCAACGTTAAGGCAGACACCACCCAGGGTGCTGTAACGTTCAACGATAATGGTTTCCAGACCTAAGTCAGCGCAACGGAAGGCAGCAGAGTAACCTGCAGGGCCTGCTCCCAATACCACGACTTGAGTTTTAATCTCTGTACTCATCATGACCTCATTATTGTATTACCGGCGGGTCAGACGTAGAGCCTATCCCATTAGGCTATCACCAGGCCTAATGGAATAGGCTCTTCATGCCCTTCATCCACCGGGACATTTTCACCGCAAGAGTTTACAGAATTGTTAAAAAACTGCAAACCACGGTGCCATCAATGCCAACAAGAAGGCCGGCATTTGCCGGCCCGGATTGTCTTACATCACCAGACGGCGAATATCTGCCAGCAGGTTGTTAATGATGGTGATAAAGCGTGCACCATCAGCTCCGTCGATCACGCGGTGGTCGAAGGAGAGTGAGATTGGCATCATCAGACGTGGTGCAAACTCTTTACCGTTCCACACTGGCTCCATCGCAGACTTGGAGACACCGAGGATCGCCACTTCTGGCGCGTTAACAATCGGCGCGAAGTGCGTGGTTCCCAGGCCACCCAGGCTGGAGATGGTGAAGCAACCACCCTGCATATCACCGGCAGTCAGCTTGCCATCACGCGCTTTCTTCGAAATCGCCATCAGCTCACGTGACAGTTCAGTGATGCCTTTCTTGTTCACGTCTTTGAAGACCGGAACAACCAGACCGTTCGGGGTATCTACCGCAACACCAATGTTGATGTATTTCTTCAGCGTCAGCTTCTGGCCATCTTCAGACAGGGAGCTGTTGAAGCGCGGCATCTGCTCCAGCGCAGCGGCAACGGCTTTCATGATGAACACGACAGGCGTGAACTTCACATCCAGCTTACGTTTTTCCGCTTCGGCGTTTTGCAGTTTGCGGAACGCTTCCAGATCGGTGATATCGGTTTTATCGAAATGCGTAACGTGCGGGATCATTACCCAGTTACGGCTCAGGTTAGCACCAGAGATTTTCTGGATGCGGCCCAGCTCCACTTCTTCGATTTCGCCAAACTTGCTGAAGTCCACTTTCGGCCAAGGCAGCATGCCCGGAATACCGCCGCCAGCAGCAGCGGGTGCGCTTTCAGCACGCTTAACCGCATCTTTTACGTACGCCTGTACGTCTTCTTTCACGATGCGACCTTTACGGCCTGAACCTTTCACTTTCGCCAGGTTCACACCGAACTCACGCGCCAGACGACGGATAACCGGCGTAGCATGCACGTAAGCGCTGTTTTCCGCGAACTCATCTTTGCCTGCGGCTGCTGGTGCAGCAGCAGGGGCTGGTGCCGCGGCTTTCTGCTCAACAGGTGCTGGCGCAGCTTCTGCTTTAGGTGCAGGCGCTGCGGCTGGTGCGGCAGCAGCAGGTGCTGCGCCTTCTGCTTCGAAGACCATGATCAGAGAACCGGTGCTGACTTTGTCGCCGGTGTTGATTTTGATCTCTTTAACGGTACCTGCGAACGGTGCTGGCACTTCCATTGAGGCTTTATCGCCTTCAACGGTGATCAGCGACTGCTCTTCAGCGACTTTATCGCCTACTTTCACCAGGATCTCGGTGACTTCAACTTCATCACCACCGATGTCAGGTACGTTAACTTCTTTGCTCACCGCTGCAGCAGGTGCTGATGCCGGTGCAGCGGCTTTCTCTTCCGCTGGTGCTGGTGCTGCCGCAGGAGCTGGAGCTGCTGCTGCGCCTTCCGCTTCGAAGATCATGATCAGCGAGCCAGTTTCCACTTTATCGCCAGTATTGATTTTGATCTCTTTCACGACACCGGCCTGCGGTGAAGGTACTTCCATTGAGGCTTTATCGCCTTCAACGGTGATCAGCGACTGTTCAACTTCAACGGTGTCGCCAACCTTGACCAGAATCTCGGTCACTTCAACTTCATCGGACCCGATATCCGGCACTTTAATTTCGATAGCCATTACTCTTTTACCTCTTATGCCAGACGCGGGTTAACTTTATCGGCATCGATGTTGAATTTGGTGATCGCATCCGCCACCACTTTCTTATCGATTTCGCCACGCTTAGCCAATTCACCCAGCGCTGCAACCACAACGTAGGACGCGTCCACTTCGAAGTGGTGACGCAGGTTTTCACGGCTGTCAGAACGACCGAAGCCATCAGTACCCAGTACGCGGTAGTCGCTGGCTGGAACAAAGCTACGCACCTGCTCAGCAAACAACTTCATGTAGTCGGTAGAGGCTACCGCTGGCGCTTCGCTCATCACCTGGGCAATGTACGGTACGCGTGGGGTTTCGGTTGGGTGCAGCATGTTCCAACGCTCACAATCCTGGCCATCACGCGCCAGTTCGGTGAACGAGGTTACGCTGTAGACGTCAGAACCGATGCCGTAGTCGTTAGCCAGGATCTGTGCCGCTTCACGCACGTGACGCAGAATAGAACCTGAACCCAACAGCTGAACTTTGCCTTTGTTACCCGCCACAGTTTCCAGCTTATAGATACCCTTACGGATACCCTCTTCAACGCCTTCTGGCATTGCTGGCATGTGGTAGTTTTCGTTCAGCGTGGTGATGTAGTAGTAGATGTTCTCTTGCGCTTCGCCGTACATACGCACCAGACCATCCTGCATGATCACCGCGACTTCATATGCGTATGAAGGATCGTAAGAGATACAGTTAGGAATCGTCAGTGACTGAATGTGGCTGTGGCCATCTTCATGCTGCAAGCCTTCGCCGTTCAGCGTCGTACGACCCGAAGTACCACCGACCAGGAAGCCGCGCGCCTGTTGGTCGCCCGCCAGCCACATCAGATCGCCGATACGCTGGAAACCGAACATCGAGTAATAGATGTAGAACGGAATCATCGGCAGGTTGTTGGTGCTGTAAGAGGTCGCCGCGGCCAGCCAGGATGAACCTGCGCCCAGTTCGTTGATCCCTTCCTGCAGAATCTGACCTTTCTCGTCTTCTTTGTAGTAAGCAACCTGCTCACGGTCCTGCGGGGTGTACTGCTGGCCGTTCGGGCTGTAGATACCGATCTGACGGAACAGACCTTCCATACCGAAGGTACGCGCTTCATCCGCAAGGATTGGCACCAGACGATCTTTGATCGACTTGTTCTTCAGCATAACGTTCAGGGCACGTACAAACGCGATAGTGGTTGAGATCTCTTTGCTCTGCTCTTCCAGCAGTGGCTTGAACTCTTCCAGCGTTGGCATTTCCAGCTTTTCAGTGAAGTTCGGCTGACGGGTTGGCAGATAGCCACCCAGCTTCTCACGCTGACCGTGCAGGTAGTTGTACTCTTCTGAGCCTTTCTCGAAAGTCACATACGGCAGGCTTTCGATATTTTCATCAGTCACTGGCACATTGAAGCGATCGCGGATGTAGCGAACGCCATCCATGTTCATCTTCTTCACCTGGTGAGCGATGTTTTTACCTTCCGCAGTGTCACCCATACCATAACCTTTGATGGTATGTGCCAGGATCAGGGTCGGCTGACCTTTGGTATCCTGCGCTTTTTTCAGTGCTGCGTAGATTTTCTTCGGATCGTGACCACCACGGTTCAGGGCGAAGATCTCTTCGTCTGACCAGTCTTTCACCAGTGCTGCGGTCTCCGGGTATTTACCGAAGAAGTGCTCACGCACATACGCGCCATCACGGGATTTGAAGGTCTGGTAGTCGCCATCAACGGTTTCGTTCATCAGCTGGATCAGCTTACCGCTGGTGTCCTGCTTCAGCAGTTCATCCCAACGTGCGCCCCAGATAACTTTGATCACGTTCCAGCCAGCACCGGCAAAGATGCCTTCCAGCTCGTTGATGATTTTGCCGTTGCCGGTGACCGGGCCATCCAGACGCTGCAGGTTGCAGTTGATGATGAACACCAGATTATCCAGTTTTTCACGGGTGGCGATGGTGATCGCACCTTTAGATTCTGGCTCATCCATCTCGCCATCGCCCAGGAAGGCATAAACGGTCTGGTTAGCGGTATTTTTCAGGCCACGGTGTTCCAGGTACTTCAGGAACTTCGCCTGATAGATAGCATTCAATGGACCCAGACCCATGGATACGGTCGGGAACTGCCAGAATTCTGGCATCAGTTTCGGGTGCGGGTAAGAAGAGAGACCGTTGCCGTGTACTTCCTGACGGAAGTTGTTCATCTGATCTTCGGTCAGACGGCCTTCCAGGAACGCACGTGAGTAGATGCCCGGTGAAATGTGACCCTGGAAGTAAACCAGATCGCCGCCATCCTGCTCGCTACGCGCGCGGAAGAAGTGGTTAAAGCACACTTCATAGATAGTGGCAGAAGACTGGAAGGACGAGAGGTGACCACCCAGCTCCAGATCTTTTTTCGACGCACGCAGCACCGACATAATCGCGTTCCAGCGGATCGCTGAGCGGATGCGACGTTCCAGAGAGTGGTTACCCGGATATTCCGGCTCATCTTCAACGGCAATGGAGTTGATGTAGTTACTGATGGCTGACGATCCCGCCGCCACTTTCACGCCACCTTTACGGGCAGCATCCAGCACCTGATCAAGCAGATACTGCGCACGCTCAACACCTTCTTCACGGATGACCGATTCGATCGCCTGTAGCCAGTCACGAGTTTCGATCGGATCCACGTCATTGTGTAAACGTTCTGACATGGGGTTAATTCCTTATCTGTGTCTAATACGTTGAATATTCGGGAACCTGTAAAGAGTAAGGGGACAGGCCCGTCGCTATAGTCCGCACGCTCTTTGTCGCGCGTTAATCCTTACGTTGCTGTAACCGGCGTAGAGAGCGTTCACGACGACTCTGCTCCCGACTTCTGTCCAGCAATATCTCCTCAATGAACGCCAGGTGACGGTGTGATGCTTCACGAGCCTGTTCCGGCTCACGCGCCACAATCGCCGCGAAAATACTGGCGCGGTGCTCGCTCACTTTTGCCAGCATCTCCCGGCGCGAGTAGAGCAATTCAAAATTCTGACGAACGTTCTGTTGTAACATCGGCCCCATTGAGCGCAACAGATGAAGCAACACCACATTATGGGCGGCTTCCGTGACAGCGATCTGATACTGCATTACCGCGTTCGATTCGGCATCGAGATCGCCGCTGTCCTGCGCTGTCTGAATGAGGATGTGGCAATCGCGAATACGCTGAATGTCCTCGTCCGTCCCGCGTAACGCCGCATAGTAAGCCGCCACGCCTTCAAGGGCATGGCGCATTTCAAGCAGGTCAAACTGGGATTCGGGGTGTTCGGCCAGTAGGCTGACCAACGGGTCACTCAGGCTTTGCCACAGGTTTTCTTGTACGAAGGTGCCGCCACCCTGGCGGCGCAACAGCAGACCTTTAGCTTCCAGTCCCTGAATGGCTTCGCGCAGTGAAGGACGAGAAACATCAAACTGTTTAGCCAGCTCGCGCTCGGGAAGGAGTTTCTCCCCTGGGCGCAGCGTCCCTTCCATGATCAGGGCTTCCAGCTGCTGCTCGATAGCATCGGAGAGCTTAGGTTGGCGAATCTTACTGTAGGCCATCTTCCCTTCCATAAGGTCGCTGCTTCGTCCGGAGTAAATTGGTAATACCAATTATCTTTAGGTGGCGGTAAAGTAACAAAGTATTCACCTTGTGTCTATATGACGGCGGTCACACTCCAGCGGCAAATGCGCGCGGGATCACGCTAAATCACCGTAATTTCAGATGAAAATGACATGATAAATTTTTGTTAATTTTGATTGGTTTTATGTAGCGTAATCGCATATTTAGTGCGCTACGTGTCTGATTGCTCATAAGAATATGCTATTCGTCATTGAGTGAAATCTGTGGCAGAAATGGCCGCGCGAACAGAGTGTGTAAAATGATGTTTTTTCAGGCAACTCTTAGCACAAAAAGCGAAAGCGGATGCAATGAATCGGACTTACTACTATTCTGGACGCCAGGGTTACATCTGCTTACACACAGTGACCTTTAACCCTAAAAAAAACAACAAGTTATAGCAACCCCTTCCTGACAGTGCCCTGCGCTGATAATGAAGAGAAACAACGTCACGAGGTTTTTTATGGAACAACAACAGGGCGAAACGCTACACCGAGGGCTGAAAAATCGTCACATTCAGCTAATCGCATTAGGGGGTGCGGTTGGCACCGGCCTTTTCCTTGGTAGCGCATCGGTAATCAAAGCTGCGGGTCCGGCAGTGATTCTCGGTTACGCCATTGCCGGTTTTATTGCCTTTCTGATTATGCGTCAGTTAGGTGAAATGGTGGTTGAAGAGCCCGTTGCTGGCAGCTTCAGTCACTTTGCCTACAAATACTGGGGCAACTTTGCCGGTTTTGCTTCAGGCTGGAACTACTGGGTGCTGTACGTATTGGTCGCGATGGCTGAACTCACCGCCGTAGGGAAATACATTCAGTTCTGGTATCCCGACTTCCCGACCTGGGCTTCCGCCGCCATCTTCTTTGTAGTGATAAATGCTATAAACCTGACCAACGTTAAAATGTTCGGCGAAATGGAGTTTTGGTTCGCCATTATTAAAGTTGTGGCCGTGATTGGTATGATCTTGTTTGGTGGCTGGTTGCTGTTCAGCGGCCACGGCGGCCCACAGGCAACCGTGCGCAACCTGTGGGAGCAAGGCGGCTTTATGCCACACGGCTTCTCCGGGCTGGTGATGATGCTGGCCATCATTATGTTCTCGTTTGGTGGACTGGAGCTGGTGGGGATTACCGCAGCAGAGGCGGATAACCCAGAGCAGAGCATCCCGAAAGCAACCAACCAGGTTATCTGGCGTATTCTGATCTTCTATGTGGGCTCGCTGGCGGTTCTGCTGTCGCTGATGCCGTGGACCAAAGTCACCGCGGAAACCAGCCCGTTCGTTCTGATTTTCCACGAACTGGGTGATGGCCTGGTAGCCAATGCACTGAACGTGGTTATCCTGACGGCGGCACTGTCGGTCTACAACAGCTGCGTATACTGCAACAGCCGTATGCTGTTCGGCCTGGCTGAGCAGGGTAACGCGCCAAAAGCGCTGCTGAAAGTGAATAGCAACGGCGTGCCGGTTAACACGATTTTCGTCTCAGCCTGTGCCACTGCGCTGTGTGTTGTGATCAACTACCTGATGCCAGGCGAAGCTTTTGGCCTGCTGATGGCGCTGGTGGTCTCTGCTCTGGTGATCAACTGGGCGATGATCAGCCTGGCGCACATGAAGTTCCGTAAAGCGAAAAATCAGCAAGGTGTCACCACCCGCTTCCCGGCGTTCTTCTATCCATTAGGAAACTGGGTCTGCCTGCTGTTCATGGTGGCTGTGTTGGTGATCATGCTGATGACGCCTGGCATGGCGATTTCGGTTTACCTGATCCCAGTGTGGCTGCTGATTCTGGCCGTTGGCTTCTTTATTAAGTCGCGTAGCCAGAAGGCCTAACCGCCTAACCCGCCAGCCCTATGTTGGCGGGTTTTCTTTCCCCTCCTCTTTATCTGCTGGCGGCAAAAGCTAAGCGATTCAAATTCACTCCGCCGACCATTCCCTCTGTTAATATCCAGCGCACACCACAGCCACTGGCGGGTTAAAGGTTACAAATAGGCACTGACGCCTTGCCGATGCTGGGTTAAGGTCAACCTCTACCGTCTGAGGACGACAGTACTGCTGTTAATCACGAGGAATCATCATGCCAGAAGTCGTAGTCTTTGCCGCAGAAGGCCGTAGCGATGCGCAGAAGAGAACGTTATTGAAGAAAATCACCGAAGCGGTTGTTGAAAGCTTTGGCGTCGATAAAGAGAGCGTGATCGTCTCTATTCAAGAAACCCCCAAAAAGCATAAATCACGCGGCGGCGTACCGTTTGACGAGCGTTAATTGATTTTCACCGGTCAGTGATGGCCGGTGAAAATCACTCTAGAGAAGGAGGTCAATGCATTTTTCCAGACAATGCTTTCTATTTGTAACCGTAATAAAAATGTCACAGCCGAGTGCTAGCGTGGAAAAAAACTACTTAATTTATTGATTGCAAGGAAAAATAAATGAAAGTTCGCTTCGCGTTAACGGCAGTGGCACTTCTACTGGCGCAGCACAGCTATGCTAAAGATCAGCAACCTTCACTGATGCAGGCGGAAGCTGTCGCGACCACCACTTCCCCGGCTAACGCCTCTCAGGCTTATCAGGCACTGGATGCGCAAGCCGTAGCAGCGCTGCGCAGCGCATTACAGGGCGACAGCAGCAAGTTAACCCAGGAACAGGTTGATAAGGCAAAGCAGAGCAAAACCCAGGCCGACTACGCCTGGTTGAAAGCCAGCGGCTATGACTTCCAGACCAAAGCCAATCAGCAGGCGGGGATTGAGCTGCTGTCAGGCTTTAGCGCATTACCGCAAAGCGTATTAGATGAAAGCCTGAAAACCGTTACCGCCATCAACCTGAATGCAACACAGGGTGCGCGTAACCAGGCGGTCGCGGACGCTGATGGTATCAGCTACCTCTATTTCCTCGCCGACTCCCTCGGCCCTCGTCTCGGTAAGGCGTTTATTACCGCCTACGACAAAGGCGAGCTGAGCAAAGCTGCTGCGCTGTTAAAAGCCTCTGAAGTCAGCACTAGCGCGGCCAAAAAACACTTCAACTACCTGCGTCCGTTCCTGATCAAAGGTAACAGCATTCACCTGGTGCCAGATGAAGTGATCCTGAAAGATGGCAAACCTTACGGTTCCGATGGTGGCTCGTTCCCGAGCGGCCACACCAATACCGGTTACACCGACGCGCTGTTATTAGCGGAAATGATTCCGGAACGCTTTGATGCCATTGTTGAACGCGGCGCACGCTACGGCTATTCACGCATCGTGTTGGGCGTGCACTATCCGTTGGATATCATGGGCTCACGTATGCTGACCCAGCGTAACGTGGCGCACTACCTCAACGATCCTAAATACCGCGCGCTGTTTATTGAAGCCCGTGACCAACTGCGTGCTGCGCTGGAAAAAGAGTGTGGCGCATCACTGGCCCAGTGCGCACAGAACGATCGCGCAGCCGATCCGTATCGCTCACCAGAGATGAAAACCTTCTACCGTTACACCATGAGCTATGGCCTGCCACAGCAAAAAGTCGCCAATACCAAAGTGAAAGTGCCGCAGGGTGCGGAAGTGCTGCTGGAATTTGCCCTGCCGAACCTCTCGGCGGCACAGCGTCGCGCACTGATGGTACAAACGGCGGCCCCGGCTGGCTACCCGCTTTCTGGTTCAACGCCGGATCAGGCTTTCTGGCAGCGTCTGAATCTGCCAGCGGCATACGCTCAGGCTAAAGGGCATCATTAATACCGGCTAGGTTGTTCCGTCCGCGTTGCGTCACATTTAGCGCTTCAGGCGCTTGCTGTTAGCCACCAGCAGATTACTATAGACGCGGATTGTTACTGTGTTTCCACAGGCAAAACCTGACACCTGCTTCGGCGGGGGGTCAGGTTTTTTTATTTTCAGGGTATGTCATGAAGATCGCGAAGATACTGAATAACAATGTTGTGGTCATTCTCGACCCACAGCAAAAAGAACAGGTCGTGATGGGACGTGGGCTGGCGTTCCAGAAACGGGTGGGCGATGAGCTTGATCCGCAGTTGATTGAGAAGACATTCACCCTGCAAAACCACGCGCTCACGCAACGGTTGAGTGAGTTACTGGCAGAAATCCCGCTGGAGGTGATCACCACCTGTGAACTGATTATTGACCGCGCGCGGCAGCAGCTGGGTAATAAGCTGCATGAAAGTGTGTCAGTAGCCCTTTGCGATCACTGCCATTTTGCCCTTGAACGGCATAAGCAGCAGTTACCGATTCGCAACGTGTTGTTGTGGGAAATCAAAACGCTCTATCCGGCGGAGTATCAACTCGGCCTGGAAGGATTGGACCTGATCGAGAAACGCGTGGGCATACGCCTACCGGAAGATGAAGCCGGATTTATCGCCCTGCATCTGGTCAATGCGCAGCTAGAAAGCAATATGTCCGATGTTTCGCACATTACTCAGTTTATGCAGGAGATACTGCATATTGTGAAGTATCGCCTGGCGCTGGATTACCGGCTGGAGAGCCTGAGCTATAACCGCTTTGTCAGCCACCTGAAGTTCTTTGCCCAGCGGATGTTAGGCAAGCGCGGCGTCGACAGCGACGATCAGTCACTGCATGACGTCGTGCGCGATCGCTATCCGCTTGCCTATGCGTGCAGCGTGAAAATCGACCAGCATATTCAGCAGAAATACGCGTATGCGCTGTCAGGTGAAGAGCGGATGTTTCTCACGATTCATATCGAACGCGTACGGAAAGAGACGCTTTCCCTGCGAACTGAAGATGACGAAGCCTAAAGAGCGCCGCACCGGAGTGCGGCACCGTACCGTTAGCTCAGCGATTCGCCGTGGGTGCTAATCACCTGCTGATACCAGAAGAAGCTTTTCTTGCGCGTACGCGCCAGCGTACCGTTGCCGCTATCGTCACGGTCAACGTGGATGTAGCCATAGCGTTTTGAAAACTCCGCTTTGGAGGCGCTCACCAGATCAATCGGCCCCCAGCTGGTATAGCCCAGCACTTCAACGCCATCTTCAATCGCTTCACGCACCTGAACCAGGTGGTCGTTAATGTATTGAATACGATAGTCATCATTGATGCTGCCATCGGCTTCCACCGTGTCTTTCGCTCCGAGACCATTTTCCACAATAAACAGCGGTTTTTGATAACGGTCATACAGCAGGTTAAGCAGAATACGCAGCCCTTCCGGATCGATCTGCCATCCCCATTCAGAGCTGGCGAGATGCGGGTTAGGGATCATAGACAGGATATTGCCGCGTGCCTTCTGGTTCTCTTCTTCGTTAGTGGTGACACAACCGGTCATGTAGTAACTGAAAGAGATGTAGTCGACAGGATTTTGCAGATCGAGCCGATCCTGGTCACTGATTTGCAGGCTGATATTGCGCTCAGCAAAGAAGCGTTTCATGTAGGCCGGATAGCGACCGCGCACCTGCACATCGCCAAAGAACAGCCATTCACGATTCTGTTGCAGCGTCTCCATTACATCTGCCGGGCGACAGCTTAACGGGTAGAGCAATGCGCCAAGCAGCATGTTGCCGATTTTGCCCTCAGGCACAATCTCATGACAGGCTTTCACGGCCCGGCCACTCGCTACTAACTGATGATGGATCGCCTGATAAACCGCCTGCTGATCGCTCTCTTCCGGCAAACCCACACCCGTGAACGGGGCGTGCAGCGACATATTGATTTCATTAAACGTCAGCCACAGTTTGACCTTGTGCTGGAAACGCTGGAACACTGCGCGCGCGTAACGTTCAAAGCAGTCAATGGTGGTGCGACTGGCCCAGCCACCATATTTATTGATCAAGCCCCACGGCATTTCATAGTGCGAAAGCGTAACCATTGGCTGGATATTGTACTTCGCCATTTCATCGAACAGGCGGTCATAATAGGCCAGCCCGGCTTCGCAAGGCTCGGCTTCATCCCCTTCGGGGAAAATGCGCGTCCAGGCAATGGACGTCCGCAGCACCGTAAAGCCCATTTCGGCAAACAACTTAACGTCTTCCGGGAAACGGTGGTAAAAGTCGATCGCCGTGTCCTTAATGCCAAAATCACCCTCGGTGCGCGTCACGCGCTGACCAAAAATCCCCTGTGGCTGCAAATCTGAGGTAGACAGGCCTTTACCGTCGGTCTGGTAAGCCCCTTCGACCTGATTTGCGGCGACAGCACCGCCCCATAAAAAGCTATCCGGGAAACGCTTATTCATACTCTGGCTCCTTATTTACTTCAGCACGCTAAGCAACGGCGCACAGGCCGTTACGGAATGAGAGGTGAGGGTTAATACATCGATGTAGTCGTCGCTGTTGCTGACCAGCACCGGAGTGGTGAGGTCATAGCCCGCGTCTTGAATGGCAACCATGTCAAATTCCAGCAGCAGATCGCCCACCGCAACGCGGTCATCGGTCGCGATACGCGGCGTGAAAAACTGGCCATCCAGTTTCACCGTGTCTATACCGACATGAATCAACACTTCAGTGCCATCATCTGCCGTCAGGCCAATGGCATGACCGGTGCGGAACAGCGAAGAGACCACGCCATTTACGGGTGAGACGACCCGGCCTGAGGTGGGCACAATCGCGGCACCTTTGCCGAGTAATCCGCTGGCAAAGGTTTCATCGGCGACCTGTTCAATGGGCAGCAGGCTGCCGCTCATCGGGCTGTAGACCACATCTTTTTGCATCAGGGGTGCCGCTGCACTGACTTCGGAGGTTTCCGCTGCCACCGCTGGCTGTGCAGGTTTTTCAGCCGGCCAGCCCCATGCCCAGGTGGTGAGCGTGGCAAACACCAGCGCGATCGCCGCACCGGCAAAAGCCGCGTAGACGCTGGTATCAAAGCCACTCGCCGGAATCACCTGAATAAAGGTAAACACGCTCGGGAAACCAAATGAGTAGATGGTGGTGTGCCAGAAACCGAGTACGGCAGCCCCCAGCGCGCCACCAAGACAACCCAAAATAAACGGTCGCCGCTGCGGTAACGTCACGCCATAGACCGCCGGTTCCGTAATACCAAACAGGCTGGCAGAAAAAGCTGAACCGGCCATGGCTTTGGTTTTGATGTCGCGGGTTCGTAACATCACACCCAGCGTTGCCCCCGCCTGCCCCATCACCGCCGGCATCAGCAGTGGCAGTAGTGTGTCCTGGCCCAGCGTGGCGAGGTTATTCAGCATGATCGGCACCAGCCCCCAGTGCAGGCCAAACATCACACAGACTTGCCAGATAGCGCCCATCACGGCACCGGCAATAGCGGGACTCAGGCTGTACACCAGCAGATAGCCCTGCGCCAGCATCTGGCTCAGCCAGGTGGCCGCAGGTCCAATCGCGAGGAAAGTGAGTGGCACGGTGATCATCAGGCATATCAGCGGCGTAGTGAAATTACGCACTGCCCCAGGCGTTCGCGGATGAACCCAGGATTCGATGCGGCTGGCGACCCAGGCAGCAAAGACAATGGGAATAACGGAAGAGCTGTAATTCAGGATCTCCAGTGGGATACCGAGAAAGCGCAACGACGCTTTCTGGTCCACCGCCGCAATCATCATCGGATGCACCAGTGCCGCGGCGATGGCCATACTCACAAACGGATTGCCACCAAACTTTTTTGCCGCGCTGTAGCCCAGCAAAATGGGCAGGAAGTAGAACAGGCCATCGCTGGCGACAAACAGCAGCTGGTAAGTGCCGGTCTCTGGCCGCATTACGCCGAGCACCAGCGCCAGCGCTAACAGGCCTTTAATGATACCTGAGGCGATCATGACACCGATAAACGGGGTAAAAATGGCGGAAACCATATCGATAAAGCGGGCGAACAGCGGTTCTTTTTTAACCGCAACGGCGGGTTCACCCTCCTGTCCCACGTTATGGTTTGCCACCAGCTGTGCATAGACTTCACTGACGTGATTACCGATCACCACCTGATACTGCCCGCCGCTCTGCACCACCATAATAATGCCCGGATTGGCTTTCAGTGCCTCGGTTTGCGCCCTGGTGTCATCCTGCAACTTGAAACGCAAGCGGGTGGCGCAGTGCACCACACTCAGCACATTCTCTCTGCCACCTACTCCGGCAATGATCTCATCGGCCAGCTGTTGATACTTCATAAGCACACTCCCATCAATGCCACACGTCTTGATGCCGTTACGGATTGAAGGCAAAAAAAAACCTGAATCACGCCCTACTCGGGTAAACGAGTGGGGTGTGATTCAGGTTTTGCCTGCGACCAGTAACAATCCTTAATCGCGTTTATGATGGCTCTCTTGCCGGGAAATTAACAACCCCCTCCTTGGGCATTAATGCAAAACTGCGAGCGAGATCGAATTTTTCCCGGCGCTCACACCGGCCGACGTGGCAGGCAGATACAGACCAACCCAGTCAAAATCAGCACCATACCGGCCAACGCAGTCCAGCTAAAGGCTTCATGAAAACCAGGCAGGCTAATCGCCGCCAGCCACACCAATACGTAGCTGAGGCTGAGCAGCGGATAAGCGCGGCTCAACGCCACTGAACGTAACGCCAGCGTCCAGCACAGCATCGACAAACCATAAGCCAGAAACCCTACCAGCAGCAGCAACAGCGGTTTGAAGCTGATTTTCAAGGCACTCAGCAGCAAAGAGAGGGACATCACGTCCGGCAGTTGCGTCATCGCATGGCGCAGTAACAGCTGCGCCAGCGTCACCAGCAGCACGCTGCAAAGCGCTAACAGATAGCCTTTCACACATGCACTCCCATCAACGCCACTCCGGCCACAATCAGCAACGTGCCAAAAAGCTGCACCGCGTTCAGCCGTTCGCGCCAGATAATCCGCGCCGCCAGCGCCACCAGCACAAAGTTAATGCTGAGCATCGGATAAGCAACACTCACCGGCACACGCTGTAGCACCACCAGCCAGATCAGCATGCCAATACCCAGCAACAGCACGCTTAACGCCAGCCAGCGCAACAGCAGGCGGCGCTGAACGCTGTGCGCCGCCTGTTTCTGACAAAGTTGTGCCGCGCAGCTCAGCAGGCTGACCAACACAATCAACAGCCACATCATGGCGTTTGATCGTATTGCAGGTAGTCAAAGCGCCCCTGGCGGTAGTGGTAATCCGCTTTGGGCAGCGAATCCGCCAGGTCCTTATCCGATGGCAACAGGAGCACCAGCGCCACCTTACCCAGCTTGCGGTGTGTGGCTAACCAACCAGGGAACTCTTGCGTTGAGACAAACCGGCCGTTTGCATCCGCATAGCCGAGGCCATACTCGATCTCCCCTTTCTGCGACCAGAACATAATGTCGCTGCGTTGCAGATGCCAGGCCACCGCTGATCCCACGCCCGGATTGTTCACAAGGATATAGCGGCTGCCAGCCAGATGGCTCGCCGTAGCCGCCACAAATTCCTGTGGCTGCTTCGAATCCCGCACCTTCTCAGGAATGGCTGAACCCACCACTAACGCCAACACCAGCGGGCAAAGTGCTGCCAGTTTCCAGTGTTTTTCCGGCTGGCGCAGGGTGAAGTACCCCACCAACGCCCAACCCAGAAATGCCGCTGCCGCCAGCACCACTCGCCAGACTTCATTCTCATGATAAACCGGGCGATGCGTTACGCCCCAGGGGGCCAGCACCACCAGTACCACCGCCGCAGTGAGCGCACCAAACAGCAGGTTAATCCAGCCGTTCCAGCGTAATACCGCAGTCCCGGTCAGATGGCGAGCATAATGCGCTAACAGCAGTGCCAGCGGGGCGAAACAAGGCAAGATGTAAGTCGGTAACTTGCCTTTTGCCACGCTGAAGAACAGCAGTGGCATCACCACCCAGCTCAGTAAATACAACCCACCGCGCTGTTCCTGACGCTGCTGCCATGCCTGCTTTAATGCCCCTGGCAAGAAGGCGAGCCACGGCAGGGTGCCGCCAATCAGCACCGGCAGGTAGTACCAGAATGGCGCTTTGTGTTGCGCATCTTTTTCGGCAAAGCGCTGGATATGCTCAACCCAAAAGAAGTAGTGCCAGAAGTCCGGTTCTTGCTGGTTTATCGCCAGCGCCCAGGGCGCACTGATGGCTGCGGCGCTGAGTATCGCCAGCGGGCCATAGCAGATCAGCTGTTTCATCCGCCCGCTCATCAGCGCCCAGGGCACAATCGCCAGTACCGGCACCGCCAGCGCCAGAAAACCTTTGGTCATAAAGCCCATACCGCAGGCAAAACCAAACAGGACAAACCCACCCAACCGCCCAGCGCGGCTGCGTGCTTCCGTGGCTCCCCAGTAACAGCACATCGCCGCAGTCAGCCACAGCAGTAGCATCGGGTCCAACACCGCATAGGTGCTGATGGCATACACCAGCAACGACGTCAGGAAGATAACCGCACCCAATAGCGCAGTAGCACGATCCTGCCACAGGCGACGCGCCAGCCAGTAGATCAACAAGGCGCTGACACTGGCGCAGAATACCGATCCGAAGCGTACGGCAAAGTTGTTGTGACCAAAGATCCACTGGCTAATGTTGTTGATCCAGTAACCGGCGATCGGTTTTTCGAAATAACGGAGATCGAAGAAGTGCGGCACGATCCAGTTGCCGCTTTGTAACATCTCACGGCTGATCTCCGCATAGCGGGTTTCATCTGGCTGCCATAAGTCACGAAACGCTAAGGGCAGCAGATAATAGAGAACAAAAAGGACGCCGAGCAGCGTCCCCTTAGCAGCTTTACTCATGCAGACTCACCTGTAATGTGCTCACAGCCTAACCAACCTTCGCGCCCTGGGATTTCGCCGCGCACAATCTGCCCTAACGGGAGCTGGCTGATATCCTGCGGTAACAGCTCAATCAACGGACAGAAGGTCAGCCCCTCCGCCGCCATGCGCTGTAGCAGCTCATCAAATGCCGCCAGCCCGCTGATCCCCTCCACTTCAGCATGGATGGTATACACCGGTGTGCCGGTATCGGCGTGCATTTTTGCGAGAATAAAATCGTTGAAATCCCGTGCACTGACCTGCTGCCCCACCACTTCATCCCAGGTCGGTAACGTTACCGGAATCTGTACAGTACCCGCGTGACCGTTGGCGAGCAGGGGGCGAAAAGGCGTGGTGCCACGGCAGTCGCTGTTGTAATGGAAGGCGAAAGGCTGTTTGGCCGCGACCACTCGAGCATCCGCCCGCCAGCCCGCCACCGCTGAGCAGCGCACCGGTTGCTGAATGATCGCCTCTAGCGCCTCATGGCCGCGTTCAATCTGCTGGCGCAGCTGCGCCTCAGACCAGACGCCCGCCCAGGTTTGCCAGGCAAAGTGATCCCACGCGTGCAGACCGACTTCATGCTCCTGCGCTGTTGCACGCAGCACGTCCGCCAGCCCCTGGCCAATTTGCCTGCCCGGCCACGCGGTGCCTGCCAGCAAAATATCCCAGCCATACAGCGAGACGGCGCGCGAGCGCAGCATTTTCCACAGGAAGCGCGGTTTTATCAGACGCCACAAGTGGCGTCCCATATTGTCCGGTCCCACGCTGAAGAAAAAGCTGCCGCGTATCTGATGCTGGCGCAACAGCGTCAGCAGCGCGGGCACGCCTTGAGCCGTGCCACGCCAGGTATCTACATCAATGCGTAGACCGATTTTTTTCATTGATGCTCATCCTGCAGCTCAACCGTGCGCAGGAAGAAATCAAGGGTATTGTCGATAGTGGTTTCCATGGCCACATCGGGTTTCCACTCCAGCAGGCGGCGCGCATTACGGATGGAAGGCTTGCGGTGCTCAACATCCTGATAGCCTTTGCCGTAGTAGCTGCTGCTCTCGACTTCACGGAAACCGGCAAACGGTGGGAAGCGATCGCGCAGAGGGTGGCGCTCAAAGCTCGCCAGCAGTTGCTCCGCCAGTTCACGAATGCTGGCTTCGTTTTCCGGGTTACCGATATTGATGATCTGCCCGTCGCAGTTGCTATTGCGGTTTTCAATAATACGGAACAGCGCTTCAATGCCGTCTTTGATGTCGGTAAAGCAGCGTTTCTGTCGGCCACCGTCAATCAGTTTGATCGGTGAGCCTTCCACCAGATTGAGGATCAGCTGGGTAATCGCACGAGAGCTACCGATGCGCGCCGCATTAAGGTTATCCAGGCGCGGCCCCATCCAGTTGAACGGACGGAAAAGGGTAAAGCGCAGCCCCTCTTTTTCACCGTAAGCCCAGATCACACGGTCCAGCAGCTGCTTCGAAACCGAGTAGATCCAGCGCTGTTTATTGATTGGCCCCACCACCAGATTGGAGTGATCTTCATCGAAGTTGCTGTCTGTACACATGCCGTACACTTCGGAAGTGGATGGAAAAATAATGCGCTTCTGGTATTTAACGCAGTCGCGGATGATCTTCAGGTTCTCTTCGAAATCCAGCTCAAACACGCGCAGCGGGTTACGGGTGTATTCGATCGGCGTGGCGATCGCCACCAGCGGCAGGATCACATCACATTTTTTGATGTGGTACTCGATCCACTCAGAGTGAATACTGATGTCACCTTCAACGAAGTGGAAGCGGTTGTGCCCAACGAAACGGCTAATCGCATCAGAGCCGATATCCAGCCCGTAAACTTCGAAGTTATCATCCTGCAACAGGCGCTCGGTCAAATGGTTACCGATAAAGCCGTTAACACCGAGGATCAGCACGCGCGTGCGACGTTTAATGGCCGCGACCGCCTGTGAATAGAGCAGTGCGCCCGGCACCAGACCCAGGCTTTGCGCCAGCTGAACACCGTTCATGTAGACGCCGTTCTCAGTTTGCCCGGTTTGAATCTCCAGCGCACCTTCACCACAGGCGACCACTAAAGGATCAACCGACAGCACCGTGCCTGCGCGTGCCTGGCTATTTTCCGCCTGCACTTTGCCACGCCAGACGATGAATTTCTGCGTACCGGCAAACGCAAACGCGCCCGGCCACGGGTCTGTCACGGCGCGAACCAGGTTATTGATGGTTTGCGCTGGCTGCTGCCAGTCGATACGGCCATCTTCGGCGATGCGACGCCCCACCACGGTGGCTTCAGCTTCGTTCTGCGCCTTACCGTGCAATTCGCCCTGTTTCAGCGCTGGCAGGCTCTGCGCCAGCAGGCTTTCAGCGGCCTGGAGCAGCTTACGGTGCAGGGAGGGTGCATTATCGGTTTCTTCAATCGCGACGCGTTGCTGCGCCATGATCTCGCCTGCGTCCGCGCGCTTCACCATACGGTGGAGTGTCACACCGGTTTCGCGTTCACCGTTCACCAGCGCCCAGTTCAGCGGAGCACGGCCACGGTATTTCGGCAGCAGTGAGCCATGCAGATTGAATGCGCCCTGCTTCGCGCTGTTAAGAATGTTGTCGCTCAACAAGTTGCGGTAGTAGAAAGAGAAGATCGCATCAGGTTGCAACGCTTTAATACGGTCAACCCACAGTGGGTGATTAACCTCTTCCGGCGCGTACACCGGAATGCCGTGATCCGCCGCCAGACGGGCAACTGAGCCAAAGAAGTGATTCTCAGCGGCATTATCCGCATGGGTAAAAATGGCACTAATGGTATAGCCGGCTTGCAGCAGCGCAGTAATGCCCACACAGCCCATATCGTGATAGGCGAAGACGACAGTTTTCATTGCTCAGTTTCCTCTACGGACAGCTTTTGTTGTTGTGGGTTAATCACACGCTGGATGAAGTAACGCGGGCGCGCCCGCACATCGTTATAAATTCGGCCGATATACTCGCCAAGCAGTCCCATACCGACGAACTGCGCACCAATAAAGATGAATAACACGGCAAACAGCGTGAACACGCCGTTCTCGGCCCACTCAGACCCCAGGAACAACCGCAACACCAGCAGCACCAGCGCAAAAGCAAAACCGGCCAGCGCAATCATGCTGCCGACCACGCTCAGCAGGCGCAGTGGCGTGGTGGTCAGGCAGGTGACCAGATCAAACATCAGGTTGATCAGGCGCATGAAACTGTATTTCGATTCACCAAACTCACGTTCTGCGTGGGTAACCGGCAGTTCAATGGTGCGACGGGCAAAGGTGTTTGCCAGAATCGGGATAAACGTGCTGCGTTCGTGGCAGTTGAGCATCGCCTCAATGATGTGACGACGATAGGCACGCAGCATGCAGCCGTAATCCCCCATCGCTTTACCGGTCACGCGCTGAATCAGGTGATTGATGGTGCGAGAAGCGCGACGGCGGAACCAGCTATCCTGGCGGTTCTGACGCACGGTGCCGACCACGTCATACCCCTGCTGCGCCGCAGCCACCAGGTTCGGGATCTCTTCCGGTGGGTTTTGCAAATCGGCATCCAGTGTGATGATCAGATCCCCGCTGACGTGGCTAAAGCCCGCCATGATCGCCGAGTGTTGGCCATAGTTGCGATTCAGTAGTACCCCAACCACATGACTGCCCGGTTCGCTGGCGGCCGCATCGATCATCTCCGCCGAACGATCCTGACTGCCGTCATCGATCAGCACGATCTCATACTGTAAAGCGACCCGTTCACAGGCCTCTGAAGTACGGCGGATCAGTTCCGGCAAGCTCTCCTGCTCGTTATAGACCGGGATCACCACCGAAATCTTTTCAATCGGTTTTTCATTTAACATGTCAGACTCCGGCCAGTTGGCGGAGCGCCGCAATAACGCGTTCAACATCATCGTCGCTCATATCAGGGAACAAGGGGATCGAGCAGATACGTGCAGAGTTCCACTCGCTGTTGGGCAACGACAGATCCGGGTAACGCTCGCGGTAATACTTGTGGGTGTGTGCAGCACGGAAATGCAGGCCAGTGCCAATATCCTGTGCTTTTAGCGCCTGCATCAGTGCATCGCGCGTGATGCCACAGCGGGCTTCATCTACGCGGATAATAAACAGGTGCCATGCGTGCTGATGCGGCCATTCCGGCTGCGTCAGCGGTAAAAACGGGGTGTCCGCCAGGCCTTCAAGGTAACGCTGGGCGATAGCGGCTCGCCGCTGGTTGATCTGCTCCAGCCGTGAGAGCTGCACCAGCGCAATGGCCGCGCTGATATCCGGCAGGTTGTACTTAAAGCCGGGAGTGATGACTTCCGCTTGCGGCTGGCGTCCGTGGGTATCGCGATCGTAGGCATCGACGCCCAGACCGTGGAATTTCAGGCTGCGGATTTTGTCTGCCAACGCGGCATCATCGGTGACGATCAATCCGCCTTCAGCACAGCTCATATTCTTAATGGCGTGGAAGGAGAAGATTGCGGTACCGCGATCGCCCACGTGACGGCCCTGGTAGTAAGTCCCGGCGGCGTGAGCGGCATCTTCAATCAGGGGGATATTCTGCTGCTGGGCAAGGGCGCGTATCGGCTCCAGATCAACAGGAGCGCCAGCATAGTGAACCGGAATAATGGCACGAGTACGCGGGGTGATGGCCGCGGCAATCTGCTCTGGCGTGACCATCAGCGTATCGCGATCAACATCAATCATGACTGGCGTTGCGCCGAGCAGCGTAATCATATTCAGGGTCGAAACCCAGGTCAGTGAGGGGGTAATCACCTCGTCACCTGGCCCAATGCCCAGCGCCATTAAGGTGACATGCATACCGGCGGTCGCCGAACTGACTGCAATGGCGTGCTGATTGCCGGTAAGCTGACAAAACGCTTTTTCCAGCTCCGCACACTTTGGCCCGGTGGTGATCCAACCGGAAGCAAATACCGTTTTTACCGCTTCAAGTTCTAACTCACCCAGTGAAGGGCGCGAAAAGGGAAGGAATGGCATTGTAAAGATTCCTTAATATTTGACGTCGATAATTTTAGCAAAAAGTGCGCACAGCAAAAGCCAGCCGGGTCTTTTTTGTTATGACGAACAAACCTTTATAAAGCTCAACAAAAGCTAAATGAAAGTTCAATATGTAATCAATAATTACTGCGCTTTACCGTTAGAAATACCTTAGAAAAATCTTAAGCACCTCTGGATGGTTTTGATGCGTGAAGGGTAAATCACAAACCTTAAGGGAACATTAAACTGTAGTGAATATGGCGGGAATTATGCGATTGATTGATGATGGGTTTAACTGTAGCGGGGAGCCGCAGGGCACGGATCCCCGTGTAGGGGACTACCAGACGCGATACACTTTGCCGGTTTCGATGCCTTCCAGACTGCGGCGATAGGCCAGTGCCACGCGCTTAGCATCTGCACTTTCAAACCCCGGGAAGAAAGCGCCATATTTACCCAATGACTCGGTGAGCACAGTAGGACTGACGGCATTAATGCGCAGTCCAGGCAGCTCATTGGCCGCTGCCAGCACAAAGCCTTCCAGCGCCCCGTTGACCGCTGTGGCATTCACCCCGGTGCGGATCGGTTGTTGCGCCAAAATGCCGGTGGTCAGGGTGAACGATCCGCCAGGATTAAGGATTTTCTGCCCCAACAGCACCAGACGCACCTGGCCCAGCAGCTTGTTCTGTAACCCGCTGTTGAACTGCTCGGTAGTGGTTTCGCTTAGCGGGCCATAGTGCACACCGCCGGTGGTGGAGATAATCGCATCGACCTTGCCAGTTTGGGCAAACAGTGCAGCCACGCTGGCTTCATCGGTGATATCCACCTGAAAATCGCCCTGGGTTTTCCCCACGCGAATGATCTCGTGGTCTGCCTGTAACTGCTCAGCGACCGCTTTTCCGATGGTGCCGCTGGCACCAATAATGATCACTTTCATCTTAAAATCCTCCTGAATGGGTGTGAATCCATCCTCTCGTATTGCAATCCCGAGAAAAACAGGCCATCTATTAAGTCATTCCTAACTTTTGGTTTGCAATCATGAATAAACTGCGTGCTATGGAGATTTTTGTCGCGGTCGTGGAAGGAGGCAGTTTTACCGAGGCGGCAAAACAGCTGGAGATCTCAGCGGTGATGGTGGGCAAAAGCGTAGCCCAACTGGAACAACAGCTACAGGTGAGGCTGTTGCAGCGCAATACTCGCAGCCAGACACTGACAGAAGCGGGACAGGCATGGTACGAGGAGAGCCAGGCGATGCTTCAGGCGCTGCGCAATGCAGAGGGGCGAATCGGCAGCTTGCGCCGTTTCCCGGCAGGCAGCCTGCGCATCAGCGCCCCCTTCACATTAGGGGCTTGTGTGGTCGCCCGCCTGTGCAGTGAATTTCAGCAGCAGTTTCCGGAAGTGCGGATTGAACTCACCCTGAGCGATCGTTTTGTCGACCTTCTGGCGGAGGGATTCGATTTTGCCTTGCGCGTGGGCGAAATTCCGCCGGACAGCCCGCTGGTGGCGCGCTATCTCGGTGAATATCGCATGGTGATTGCCGCCGCGCCTGCCTACCTTGCGGCACACGGTGCCCCTGCCTCCATTGATGACCTGCCGCGCCATCGCTGCCTGCGTTACAGTAACTGGAACAAACGCAATGCGTGGCGCAGCGGCGAACAGCTGATTTGGCCGGAAAGCGTAACGTTCAGCTGTAACGATAGCCAGGCACTTCGCCGGGCAGCGCTGGCGGGCGCGGGCCTGATTCTGCAATCCGATTTGCTGTTGCAGGAAGATATTGCCGCAGGCAAGCTAGTCACCCTGCTGGACGACCAATTGCCCGATTCGCGCCCGGTCCATCTGCTGTGGCGACAGGATCTTCAGGCCAGCGCCAAATACCGCAGCTTTATCAGTTGGGTAAGCGAACAGTGCCCACAGGCACTGCTATAAACACCACATTCAGGATTGTGTATGCTTCTGACCACGCTGGAATTCACCCTGTTAAGCCCGGAAATCGCGCAGGTGACGCTGAACCGTCCGACGCAGCACAACGCCTATAATGCCGCGATGGTGGCAGAACTCGCGCAGGTGGTTGATCACTGTGAACAACAGCCCGCACTGCGGGTGGTGATCCTGACCGGTAAAGGGGAGAAAAGCTTCTGCGCCGGGGCCGATCTCAACGAAGCGCTGGTGAACGGCGGCGATACCTTGCGTAATCGGCACGGTGGGTTTAGCCCGCTTCAGTATCTGACCCGGCGTAAAATCTGGATCGCGGCCCTGAATGGCACTGCCGCAGGGGGCGGGCTGGAATTGGCGTTGCAGTGCGAAATGATCGTCGCCGCCGAAGGCTGCCAACTGATGCTGCCAGAGGTGCGTCACAATCTGCTGCCCGCAGGTGGCGGTATTGAACGGCTAATGACGCGGCTCCCGCCTGCTATTGCCCGTGAGATGTTGCTCACTGGCCTGCCCATTTCCGCAACCCGCGCGCAGGTGTTGGGTTTAATCAATCGGGTCGTGAGCGCAGAAAATGTCGCCAGGGAAGCGCTGGCGCTGGCTGAACAGGTGGCGGCTAACGCACCGCTGGCCGTGCAGGCCTGTAATGCGTTGGCAAACATCGCCTTAGACGGCGACCGCAGCAGCTTGCAGCAACAGCAGGAACAGGCACTTATGCAGTTAGCCCAGAGTGAAGATGCGCAGGAGAGCCAGCAGGCCTGGCAACAACGCCGCAAGCCACAGTGGCGCGGACGCTAACCCCCGCCACGCTTTTACGCGGTGGGTGATAACTCAACGTGTTTAAACAACGCACTCAATCCCAGGCCACCGGCAATGCCGAGCATTGCCAGCGCATAATCGCTGTTTTCGCCTGACGCCGCTCGCTGGTGGAACAGCCTCGTCACCAGAATCGCCCCGGAAGCACCATAAGGATGGCCCAAAGCAATCGCCCCACCCTGCTGATTGACGCGCTGTTCATCGACGCCTAAGAGATCAAGGGAAGCCAACACCTGCGAGGCAAAAGCCTCGTTAAACTCGATCAGCCCAACGTCGGAGAGATCGGCCATTTGCTGACGTTGCATCAGCTTTTGCGTCGCAGGCACCGGGCCAATGCCAAGATAGTGAGGATCAACCCCTGCGCTACAACCATCAACAAACTGCAAACCAGAGCTAAAACCCGCTTCCCGAGCCTTACGGCGACTCATGATCAGCACCAGTGCAGCACCATCATTCAGCGGACAGCAGTTACCCGCAGTAACGCTCCCTTGCGCCACAAAGGCCGCTGGCAGTGCTGCCAGTTTTTCCAGTGAGGTCGCAGGCCTTGGACACTCATCCTGGTTTACCCACTGCTCGCCCGCCCTCAGTGGCACCAGCTCCGCGTTAAACAGGCCCTTTTGCTGAGCCGCAACCGCCCGCTGATGGCTACGCAACGCGAAGGCATCCTGACGTTCGCGGCTAATACCGTACTTGCTGGCAACGTTCTCCGCCGCCACGCCCATTTCCGGATCGCCAATCTCCTCTGGCGAAAACTGCGCGCGGGAAAAAAAGCGCGGCAGCTGTTTCGCTGTGGCCGGTTTTTCCACCCGCCACGGTGCGGTACTGACGCTCTCCACCCCGCCAGCCAGATAACAGTCACCGGCCTGTGCCTGAATCAAACGGCAAGCCTGCATCACCGCTTCCAGCCCGGCACCACACTGCCGGTCTATCGTTACTGCCGGAATGCTCAGTGGCAACCCAGCACTTAACGCCGCCAGGCGGGCAATATTACCGCCGCCGCCCGTGGCATTGCCGATAATCACTTCGTCCACCTGATCTGCGCAGAACCGGGCATCCGCGCTTATTTTGCCGAACAGCGGTGCCAGTAGCTCGCTCAGGCTCAGGCTGGATAACGCCCCATACGCCCGACCTACCGGCGTACGATACGCAGCAACAATCACGGGCTGGTTGTCTTCGGCAGGCTGAAAATTATCGCGGTTCATGGAGTGAATTCCTGTAACAAGGCTCGACGATCAATCTTACCGCTGACGGTGAGAGGCCAGTGTGAAACAGCAATAAAATGATGGGGAATTTTATACTTCGCCAGCAGTTGGCGACTGCGCTGCGGCAGAGAAGCAAAGTCAGTGTGCTGACCACGAATAAACGCCAGCAGTTTTTTCCCCAGCCGCAGGTCATCTGCGGCCAGCACCACCACTTCCTGCACATCATCGAGGGTTTTCAACGCGGCCTCAATCTCCGCCAGATAGACATTGTTGCCCCCCACCGTGACCATATCGCCGCTGCGCCCCATCACCACCAGCCGCCCCTGCGCATCAAGATAGCCAAGATCCTGTACCGTGGCTCCCGCGGCGGTGTGGCGGAACGCGTGACTTTCATCCCCCCACAAATAGCCGCCGCAAATTTGCGGGCTTTGCAGCCAGATAGTGCCCGTCACGCCGGGTGCCACACATTCATCCTGCTGATTACGGATGCTGAGCGTTGTACCGGGGAAAGCTACGCCTACGGTCAGGAGTTGATCGTCGACGTTTTCATCCGTGAGGCTGGAGACCGCAATAAAGCCCAGTTCGGATGCGCCATAATATTCCTGTAGCTGTGCAGCAGGAAAACGGCTACGGGCGCTGGCAAAGTGGTGATACTGCATTTTGGCTCCGGCGCTCAATACCCGCTTCACCTGATTTAACGGCTGCTCAGGCAGCTCCGCAAAGGCCGCCAGCATGGTTGGCACCACAACCAACCGGTCAATCTTCTGCTCCGCCAACAGCGCGAGCGTGCCCGCGCCAGACCATTTGCTCAGAGAGTAAAAATGATGCCCGGCATCCAGCGCCTCATTCAGTGCATACAGCCCAATACCGTGAAACAGCGGGCCGGGAAACAGCGTGGAGGTGGTCTCACCCAGCCCAAACAGTGCGTAGCCGTCACGCAGGCTTTGCCACCAGGAGCGGCGCTGGCGGGTAAAGGCTTTTGGCAGGCTGGTGGTGCCCGAGGTGAAGTTGATCAGAAACGGCGTGAGTGCATTTACCCCGGCACAGAATTCAGCATCATCCTCCACTTCTTGTTCACGCAAATCGTCGAGATAGCGGATGGCGATATCCAGCTGCTGCGCCCGTTGTGCCAGTGTGGTTTGCTCGCGCGTGAGCAGCAGCTCATCGGGTTTGACTCTGCTGAGCAGCTCATCCAGCCGGGCAGCGGGCAGATCCGGGTCAAACACCGCGCAGGTATGGCGTTTGGCGGTAGCCGCCAGCCAGCCAGGGACAAAAGCCAGATGATTACCACAGGCAAGACCAATCACCCGATCGTGCTCAGTATCGGCACGGATCTGCTGATACAGCGCCACTGACCAGCGCCACAGCTGCTGCCAGCTCAGGCAGCCCTCATCGTGCGTGATGGCAATCTGGTGCGGTTTTTGCCGTGCGTAGCCGGCGACTTTGTCATGAACGGGCACGCTATTCAGGCTCCGTCAGGCTGAAAACAGGCGATCAACTGCTGGCGGGTGGCCTCCGGAATCGGGCGCGGTTTGTGATCGTCGAGATCGACGCACACCCACACCAGTTTGCCGCTGGCACAAATGACCGTTTCATTATTACGTTGCAATTCAATCGCGAAGGTCAGACTGGAATTACCCAGTTTCTCCAGCATCACTTTTGGCGTGACAATATCATCCACTGCCAGCGGCAGGTGGTACGTTGCCTCACTTTTTTTCACATGATAGGATACGCCAGCTGTGGCCGGGCGAAATAACGGGATTAAATTAAAGGCGCGCAACTGTTCGACAACCGCATCTTCAAAGTAATCCAGATATACTGAATTATGAACATGTCCGTTTAAATCAATATCCCGCATGGATACCCGGAATGTTTTAATAATAACGTCACCAGTCACAAAAATACGACTCCAGAATAACCGAATGGCGGAAATTTTACATGAAAAATAATACCTGCACCAGAGCCATGGTCCGCGCATTTGGCGATATCAGCGAGGTGGTTGAACTGGAAAATGTTCCGTTGCCACCGCTGGCGGCGGGCCAGGTTCGGGTAAAAATGGTCTATGCCACCATCAATCCCTCTGATGTTATTACCCTTTCTGGTGCCTATCGCTCGCGTATCTCTTTGCCTTTCGTACCGGGATTTGAAGGGGTGGGTGTGATTAGCGAAGCCCACCCAGACAGCCCATTACAACCCGGCCAGCGCGTTCTGCCGATTGGCAGTATGGGCAACTGGCAAACCCTTAAAGATACCGATGCCGCCTGGTGTTTTACCCTGCCCGATTTTATTAGTGATTTACAGGCCGTTTGTAGCTACGTTAACCCGATGACTGCCTGGTTAATGCTGACCGAGGCATTAACTTTCACCCCTGATATGCGCATTCTTATTAATGCCGCCAACTCGGCCATCGGTAAAATGCTAATTGGGTTGGCTAACCTGCGCGGAATAAATCCGATTGTGGTCGTGCGTAAAAAAGAGAATATGAATCTGTTCTCTGAGTTTAATACTGAGGCCGTGCTTAACTCCAGCGACGTTAATTTCCTTCAGCAGATGCAGTCAGTAAAAAATAGCGGTGGCGTGAATGCCGTACTGGATTGTATTGGTGGTGATGAGTCGCTGATTTATGGCGATGTGATTCGCACAAACGGTCAGTTTATTCATTATGGTCTGCTGTCTGGTAAAGCGGTGCCGCCACAGTTCTGGCGCTCACGGCCTGATATTCGTTTCAGCAACTTCCACCTGCGGCAGTGGGTTCACAGCCAGCCACGCGAGCAGGTGCAGGCGCGGCTGGATGAAGTGATGGCCCTGATCCGCGACGGCGTCATCTACACCGAGCTGGGAGAGACATTCCCGCTGCTGGAGATTGATCGCGCCATCACTGCGCTGCGCGATCCTGATCATCAGGGCAAAGTGGTGATTGATCTGCGCTGATTACCAGCCCGGAAAGGCTCGCCGCACCGGGCGAATAATCAGGATCGCCAGCACAATCTTCACGATATCGCCGGGAATAAATGCGGCGCTACCCAGCGCCGCTTTCGCCAGCGGCAGATTCGCCGCCATCGCCACCCAGGGAATGCCAATCGCATATTCCAGCACAATCCCGCCCGCCACCATGATCAAAAACTCCTGCCACGGCGTAGGCTGCTTTAGCTTGCTGTACAGCAGGCCAATCAGTCCGGCCACCAGCGGCCAGGCAAGGATATAGCCACCGCTCGGGCCAAGGAAAATCCCTAAGCCGCCTCGTCCACCGGACAGCAACGGGAAGCCCACCGCCAGCAGCAAGACAAACAGCAGCATCGCCAGTGCGCCACGTTTGGCCCCAATCAGCGCGCCCGCCAGCATAAAGCCAAAGGTCTGGACGGTGATCGGCACGCCAATCATGGGAATGTTAAACGCCGGAAACAGTCCCATTGCCGCGGTCAGTGCGGCAAACAGGGCAATCAATACGATATCTTTCGTGGTCACGCTTTTTCCTCAGGCTCGCGGATTATCATTAGAATCTGGCGCGGCATCATAGGCCCGCGCCTCAATAGCCTGGGAAATATCCTCAGCCATCTTTAACGTGCGCACCATCACCGGCACGGCGATGGCGATAATACTGTGGTCCAGCCCGCGCGCTTTTTGCGCTTCCCGCACGTCGACCGTGATCGCCGCCAGCACCGGAATAAAGCGCATCGCCAGCGCCAGCGCGAGGCTGACTTTCGCCGGATTAATGCCAAGAAAGCGCAGCCAGCCCAGGCTTTTTTCCAGCGCGGCGATCATCGCCGAACTGCGCGTGGTCAGCGTGATTAATGCCGCTGCGAGGATCAGTGCCGCCAGCCGTACCACCACCAGCACACCTGCTGGCCAGCTCACTAATAAGCCCTGTACCACAAACAGCAGCAGTAGCACCGGCCACAGTGGTTTCACCTGACGCAGCAGCAAACGCCATGACAGCCCGGCCAGGAGATAGAGCAGCACCACCAGCAGCGCTACCGCCCCGGTCAGCCACAGCTGCGGCAGAAGGAACAGCGCAGTACCGGTGCACGCCAGCAGCAGCAGTTTGATCACCGGCGGCGTGCGATGAATCAGGGTGTGACCCGGTTGATAGTCGCTGCTGGTCATGACATGCGCGCCACATAAGCCGGTATGGCCACGGCGGGAACGTCATCCACTACCACCTGGCCCTGTTCGAAGACCAGCACGCGGTCAAAGTGTTGCAGGAACTCGAGATCGTGTGAAACCACAATCGCCTTCTGATCCAGCTCATCAATAGCCTGAGCAATGCGTCGTTTATTACGCAGGTCGAGCAGCGTCGTCGGCTCATCAAACACGATGTAGTCTGGTTCCATAACCAGTACGCCAGAAATTGCCATCAGCTGTTTTTGACCGCCGCTAAGCAGATGCGCCGGATGCTGACGGAAGTCCTGCATATCGTAACGCGCCAGCACCGCCTCAATGCGCTGCTCAATCACCGCTTTGCTGAGACCAAGATTTTTCATGCCGAAGGCGAGATCTTCTTCCACCAGCGGCAGCACTATCTGGTTATCTGGGTTTTGGAAGACAAACCCCACTTTACGTCGTACCGCTTTGCCTGCTTTACGGGTGTTCAGACCATCCACCACCACATCGCCCTGCTGCGGTACCAACAGGCCATTGAGCAGGCGGACAAAGGTGCTTTTACCGCAGCCATTGCTGCCGACAATCCCGACGCGCTTTTCATCGATATTCAGCGACAGGTTGCGCAATACATTGCGCTCACCAAAGCTGTGGCTGACGTCTTTAATCTCAATCATTTCAGGATTTCTACTTTTTCACCGCCGGACGATAGACCCGTCCCAGCACTAATTTCTCGATGTGTGCCGCTGGCGACAGAGACAGAATAAAGGCGATAGATTTACAGATGTCTTCCGGTTGCAGCATCTCTTCTGCTGTTAGCCCGGAGCCTGCGGACATGTCGGTGTCCACCACGTCCGGGCACAGCACGCTGACTTTAATCCCCTGCCCGGCCAGCTCGCGACTGAGCGACAAACTGTAGCCCACCAGCGCATGTTTACTGGCCGCGTACCCGGCGATGCTGCCATAGGCTTGCACGCCGCTCAGCGAAGAGAGATTGAAGATATGCGACCGGCCAGCATGACGTAACGCCGGTAGGGCCAACTGACACAGGTGATGTACCGCCGTGACGTTGACGTCGAGCATCGCGCTGAAATCGGGCAGCAGCGCCTTGCTCGATCCGGGCCGGAAAATTCCCGCCGCGTTAACCAGCACATCAATTTTGTGCAGCTGGCTCAGCGCTGGCGTCAGCACTTCCGCCGTCGCCACCGGATCGCTGAGATCCACGGCCAGCAGGGTGACTTGCTGTCCCAACTGCTCATGCAGGCTGGCAGCAAAGCGCTCAAGCCGTTGATCGTCACGCGCCACCAGCAGCAGCGAATAGCCCTGCGCCCAAAAATGGCGTGCCACCGCAGCGCCAATACCCCGACTCGCCCCGGTTATCAGGGCCATTTTCTTACTCATCGCCCCTCCGGCGCTAAGTTGTCAACCAAAGTGGACCATAATACGTTAACCGTGGCGGGGATGCAGGGGGTTTTGGTAAAAAACAGGCAATGTGAACGGGGGATATTGATAAAATATGTGCGTAGAAAACCCGAGAAAAGATGTGCCTTTTTGGCATGAACTGAGCAGTAAGTTAAGTAAAAACAGGATGTTTAATGCCCAGTACAGAATATTTGGATCAGATAGTAGTAAAGAATAAGCAACTCTACGCGGAATTAGAACAACTGAGAATAGTAGTCGAAAACAGAGCACTGTCTGCTCTGGAACAGCGTGCAGCAGAACGGGTGTTATACCTGGCAATCCTATCAGCGCTGGGCATAGCCAAACACTGGGCAAAGAAGCCAGCTTGGTTTGCTCCACAAGATGCTTACCAGGCTTTTGAGATACTGGTACAGAAAGGAAATCAGCCTATGGAGAGCCTGACGTCCTGGCGAAAAGTTATCGGTTTACGTAATGCACTGGTGCATGACTACCTGAATACTGATCCTGAGATTGTGCGTAGCGTTATCGGACAGGGGTATTACGAGCAGTTATTCACATTCGCTGAACAAGGAATAGACTGGCTGGCACAAGCTCAGTAAAGAGAAAGATTTCGAGGATCAGTGCCTTAAATGTCGAGCAGGCACCCGGCAAGTTTGTTCGCTGGATGCCTTTCAGTTTTAAGCGGAAAGTCCCGCCGCCACAGCCAGTGCTTTCTCCGCTGTGGCAAGGAAATCAGGAGCCGGTTTGTAAGAAGTATGAATCAGGTGGATTGCGCCATTAATGGTCGCCACTCCCACAGTTTGCTCCCCTTCTGTGCCGATCAATACGCTTGGCCCCCACAGGGATTCCAGTTTGACGTGGCCGAACTCCTGCGCGAATGGCAACACGCCAAGATTCGAAATCAGAATGTCGGGCGCGCAAATTTCACGGTCAAATTTCACCTTATCCGGCAGATGATTATTTTCCATGATCTCCTGCACCAGATGGATTAATGCCGCCATACCTGGCCGCTCACGGTAGGCATTGAGATCGTCCGTGACCGCGCGGGCAATGTTCCAAAACTCTGCCGCATTGCCCGCTGCATAATCGTAGGTCGGAAACAGCGCGAGGAAGCTCAGCCCATAGTCGAGATCGGCATATTTACGCGCATCGATGGGTGTACAAATCCTTACCGGTAAACCGCTCCACCCTGGTGAGCTATGGAGTGCAATAGCCACCGCCGCAGACAGTGCACCATGTACCGTCGTGTGCTCCTGTTTGGAACGGGTGCGAATTGCCTGAGACAGTTCCTTCGACAATTTCAGCCGTTGAATTTTCAGCTGCGCTAAGCTGCGCTCCGCATAAGGCATGGGGTTTGGCAGCAGCGCTGGCGGATTAATATTTCCCGCAGGCTCATTAGGTTGCAGACAAATATCTTCAATCGAAGGCAACAAGGGCAGCGCAGGCAGATTTTTTCCGGCTAATGTCTCCAGCACATCGTGAATGAAATACGTCAGCGAGCGGCCATCGGCGATAGAGTGATGCGCAGTCATAATCAATACGCAGCGATCTTCGCTATATAACAGCGTTGCCTTCAATAACGCCACATCACCAAAACCAAAGGGTGCGGCGAATTCGCGCTCCAGCTCACGCTCGATGGAGGTGACTTTATTTAACCGCGCAACCCGCAGGGGAATAGTGACGTGGGGATCGTGAAAGAAATGCAGCCGATCGCCATTGTGCTTATCAACACGAATATTCGCTAAAGGATGCCGGGCCTGGACTTTTTTCAGCGCATTGGCCCACTCCTCTACCGAGGTTTCCCCGCTGACTTCAGCGGTAATCGAGAAGTGTTTCGGGCTGGTGGTATCAACTTGCCAGGCATAATTTTCCAGTGCGCCGAGCGGGCGCAAAGGGTGAGAAATTAACTCGTCTTGCGATGTATTTACCATTTATCTGTCCACATGAATGTTTAAATTTAAACATACAACAGCTGTATACAGAGATAACTGATATATGAGCTGTAACCCGTTGCAATACGAAATTAATACTAATCCTGTTTTGCACTAAGCGACAAGTTATTTTAATTTTTTTATTTGGTGATAATACCAACATCAAATCATTCATTATCTAATTAAGAGGTACCTTATTAATTTCATTGGCTTGATACTTATAGGGTTTATATCTCAAGCCGCTGCCTGATGTTAATAAACATTTCTTTGCTGATGAAATGCAATTTCAATAATTACTGGTGTAACTGTTTATTTTAATAGAAGGTTTTATTCACTTCGATAATGTAGGTATTAAAATCGGATAGCGTCGGATGTAAGCGGATGTTTTTCGGATTTTACCCGGCGTGGGTTTGGTTTTAGCGGGTTAGCTTCGCTAATCTGTACCGGTCAGGGGCGATGTTGTGGGGGTGCGATGAGCCAGCTGAGCCGGTCCTGAGCAAGAACGCGGGGTATATGGCAAGCATAGTGATGAAAATCGTCAATGCCCTCCAGTTCTGAAAGGACTTTTCGCAGCAATTTAATCAATTTAGACATCATCATCACAAAATTTCATATTTAAAACGGAAATATAATCTGATTTTTATCATCAGTCATAGCCCCATACTCCTGTCCTTGCAGCTTCTACAATCATTTTTATCGTTAGCGGCTCAGGGGTGGAATAATCCGTTTTCAGACTACGCGGTAGAATAAAGTTAGGCAAAAATGGGATACCGATCTGTGGGAAGTATTTGTTCCACTCGATACGCGTAAAATCAATGCTATAAACGTCCGCGATTTTTTCTAACAGATCCCAGACATCTTCTGGCACTGTGGCTTGCTTTCCGATATTTAGAGCACTGTCTAAAGTCAGATCTTTGGCAGAGAGTTCTTTTTGTATAAAGGCCAGTATTTCGTTATCCAGGTTCATACTCTATGCTCCGGTTTTACGATGAGATTGAATCGTTTGATGCTATTCCAGGTAATTTTAGTTACGTCATATGCTGTTATAGCAACACCGAGCCATGGTAGCCAGCGCCCGATTAGTCCGCCAAGGCTGTTGGTCCTGGCCCATTGACCATTTAGCATAGTCTTCCATGTTGGTGATCTCCAGCTCGAACTTAAGCGGTGTTTAATCATTGTTCTCATTGCTAAAGATAACGCACTAGTACCTTTAGTTGTTCTCTTCGCATCCAGTTTCCCTCTGGTCTTTATTAACGGCATGCCGCCAATAATTAAGGCTAATGCAAAAACATCTTGAACATTAAGTTGTTTGCTCGCCTCGTCAACCACAATCCAGAATGCTAGTTCACCTTCCGTTAGATTAAACATACCAGCAAAAAAGTAACTACCATCTCCTAAACCTTCAAAAGTATCCATGTTATACCCTTAGTAAATTAAGGTGATTAACCTTACTCGAATAAAAAATACCATGTCTAGATTTAACAACGAAGCATAATGGTAAATTTTGTAGTTTTTTAGGGGTTCTACTTAATAGTTTTCGTTAGGTTTCTAGTGCTAATCACAATTAAAAAAACCATTGTTTTATATCAAAAAATCCATGAAATTCGCGAGTGGTAATTATATTAAACATACTAATTTAATTTTTAACTCTAAGTAGAAATCATGATTTAAAACAAAAATAGACGTATTAAAAAGAAACATATTTTACAAAGCTGAGAAAAATCCCAATCCACTAAATGCAAAAAACCCCGCCGAAGCGAGGGTTTTCAAATTTTGGTGCCCAAACCCAGAATCGAACCAAAAAAACAGGGATTTTCAATCGCGTGTTAACCCGTTCCTGTCAGTAACTCTGACTCTGTTTTCAATTTCACTGACGCCAATAACTGCTGGGTGTAAGCATGTACAGGGCGCTGCCAGATTTGCTGGTGATCGCCTTGTTCCACCATCTCGCCTTGATACATCACCATGACCCGGTCAGCGATGTAGCGCACCACGGCCAAATCATGCGAAATAAACAGCAACGATAGGTTGCGTTGTTGTTTAAGGCTGACAAGTAAATTCAGTATCTGCGCCTGTACCGACACATCCAAAGCTGACACCGGTTCATCACATATCAGTAAGTCCGGATTCAGTATTAACGCACGTGCAATACCAATGCGCTGACGCTGGCCGCCAGAAAATTCATGGGGATAGCGCGTCAGTGCTCGCGAGGATAACCCCACTTGATCGATGATCTCTTTTACCGCTTGCTGCTGCTCGGCTCGTGAGCCTCGGCCATGAACTTTCAGCGGTGTACGCAAAATTTCTTCAACCGAATGACGTGGATTCAGTGAGGAAAACGGATCCTGAAAAATCATTTGGATACGAGAACGCCATGTTGCACGCTGCCGATGATTGAGCGAGTCCATGCGTTGACCGGAAAAGTGAATTTCTCCGCTATCAGGTTTAAGCAATCCCAACAGCAGGCGTGACAGTGTCGATTTCCCGCAGCCCGATTCACCCACCAGTCCCAGCGTTTCACCTGAGCGAATGTGCAATGAAACATCACGTACAGAAGCGCTGCCCGGTGGCATCGTAGGGTAACGGAAACAGAGCTTATCCAGCACCAGGAGCGGCTCGGCCTGTGTATCGACGGCGGGTAATGTTAATGCATCGGGTGTGATCAGACGGGGTGGTCCCTCAACTTGATGCACGATTTCGGTCAAGCGGCGCTGTCGATAGTGCGGTGTCTCTCCAGCATGTAAAGAGGCGGCCAGTAAGCCACGGCTGTAAGGATGCTGCGGCTGGTGGAACAGTGCAGTCTTGCTGCTCTCCTCAACTTTGACACCCCGGTACATTACAGCCACCCGATCGGCATATTGCTCGACCAATCCTAAATCATGGGTAATGAACAGCACGCTCATGCCAAGTTCGCGTCGCAGTTTATGCAACAATTCGAGAATCTGGCGTTGAACCGTAGCATCCAGTGCCGTGGTGGGTTCATCAGCAATCAGCAGTTTTGGCTCACAAGCGATGGCCATAGCGATCATAATGCGCTGGCGTTGCCCACCGGAAAAATGGTGCGGATAATCATCAATTCGCTGTTGAGCATTGGCGATATTGACCTGTTCAAGCAGCGTAATGGCCCGTTGTCGCGCTGAGTACCTGTCAACACCTAAATGTAACTGCACCGTCTCGGCCAGCTGTTGGCCTACCGTCAGCACTGGATTCAGTGACGTCATAGGGTCTTGAAAGATCATAGCGATCGATTTGCCACGCAGTTTGCGTAATGTCGCATCCGGCTGAGCCAGCAAATTCAACCCTTGATAGTGAATTTCCCCTTCCAGCACGGCTGATGACGGCGTCAAACAGAGAGCGGCCAAGGCACTGATTGATTTTCCGCTGCCGGACTCACCCACCAGCGCCAGCATCTCGCCGGGCTGTACACTAAGGTTGAGGTCTTGTACCGCATAATGCGATCCAAAGCGGGCGGAAAAATGACGATATTCCAGAATGGCGCTCATTTTGCCGCTCCTTGACGACGGGGATTCAGCCGGTCATTGAGTACATCCCCCAACAGGTTTAAGGCTAAAATGGTGGCGGCCAGTGCACTTCCGGGTAATACAGCCAGATACCAGGCATTTTGTAGTGACTGACGACCATCACCAATCATGCCCCCCCAACTGATGCGGTTGGGATCGCTAAAGCCAAGAAAACCCAACGAGGACTCAGTGAGAATCGCGCTAGCCATCATGACGGACAGCGTCACAATCAGCGTGGGCAGCAGGTTGGGTAATAGTTCGCGGAACAGAATACGCACCGGGCCATAGCCCAATGTTTGCGCCGCCAGAATAAACTCTTGATGGCGCAGCAAACGGCATTCTGCACGTACTAACCTGGCGATCATTGGCCAACTGGCCACGCCAATGGCACCGGCAATATAGTTCACGCTGGGTTGGCCTATCGCGACTAACACCACAACCAGCAGAAAGGCTGGGAAGGTTTGAAACAGTTCGCTGATACGCGTGATGATGCGGTCAGTTTTACCGCCGAAATAGCCCGCACTGGCACCCGCGATTAAACCCAGCACCAGGCTCACCATCACCGCGATGACACCAATCTGCAGGGATACACGTGCACCGTGGAAAATGCCCGCGGCCACATCGCGGCCCAGCGAGTCAGTACCAAGGGGAAATTGCGGGTCATCACCCGGCCAGAGAAACGGTTGTGCCACCATCTCCAGTGGGTCGCCGGGATAGAGTGTACCGGCCAGCAGAGCCATCAAGAGTACGCTTGCCAGTAACAAACCACCGACCCAGGCTTCAAGCGAGCGGAAGAAACCACGCCACTGTATTAGTCCCGACAGGGATAAGGTCAGAGCTCTCATCCACGCCCCTCCATTCGGGGATCAATCAGACTTTGCAGCACGTCCACTAACACATTGACGATCACCACCATAAATGCCGACAGCAAGAGAATGCCCAGCACCACGTTGAAGTCACGTGCCACTATTGCTTCCATGGCAAGGCTACCCAACCCCGGCCAGCTAAATACCGTCTCAATCACTGCGGCACCCCCGAGCAAATTGCCAAAATAAAGGCCTGCTACAGTGGTGACTGGGGTTAAGGCACATCGCAACATATGACGGATGACAATGCGCCAGGGAGTCAGGCCTTTCGCCCGTGCGGTACGGATAAAGTCCTGATCGGCAACATCCAGCAAAGCACTGCGTGTCAGGCGTGCATAGATAGCGATGAAGTAGCTGCTGAGTGCCAGAACCGGCAACAAGGCATGTTTGAGTTTATCCAGCAATGCGGCGCCAGTGGAGAGATGGGCACCTATGGTCTGATTCCCGCCACTGGGTAACCAATTGAGTTGAACAGAGAAAAGCAGTAGCACCAGTAAACCAATCCAAAAGCCAGGCAGTGAGTAGAGCAGCAGATTCACCAGTGTCAGTAAGCGGTCCGGCCATTTGTTAGCCCACACAGCCATTATGATGCCGAAGCCAATGCCCACCAGCAGAGCCAACGCCTGCGCCAGTATCATTAACAACAGCGTATCCGACAGGCGTCCGAGAATCAGTGTGGTCACATCAGTACCAAAGCGTGGCGAGTAGCCGAGGCTGAGGTGCGCCAGGTGCCAAAGGTAGTTCCAAAATTGAGTTAACACGGGCTGGTCAAGGCCGTATTCAGCCCGCAGCCAGGCCATGGTTTCGGCGGATGCGCTACCAGATTGGCTCGCCATCACATCCACCACATCACCCGGTACACATTGCAGTAATATAAACACCACTAGCACAATACCCAGTGCAGCTGGAACCGCCTGAATAAGTGCGCCCCGCAAGGCAACGAGGACACGTTTAGTGCTGCGCGATAGTGCAAGCGTGGTTTGATGGTCTGTAGCATGGCCGCGTGACATCAAAGGGTCCATTGTGCCCCCCGATCCCAATGCGGCGGTCGCAGTGCGGCCTGAAAACCGTTCACCAGGGTAAGGGTATCGTAGACCGGTAAGCCAAAGTGCTGTTGTAACAGTGCGCTGAAAGGGGCCAGGTTGGTGCATTCCAGAAGCAGTGCGCCGCTGGCGGGAAAGCGTTGGAGTGCTGCGGATGCGGCGCTAATCACCTCATCAGCCAACGTTTCCCAGCGCACGCTACTGTCTCCCTCTCGTATAGATCGGACAAATTCAGAATCAGGTGGCATGCCCGCAACCTGTGCATCAGCGGGAATGCCGACGCGAGTCAGGTAATCGGCTTTTAGGGTGCTCTCGTCAAACGTCAAAATCAGTGGTGGACGATTGGCCGGGAGAATCTGACGCAGGCTCACGTATTGCAACAGGCTGCTGGTGACGATAGGCACGGGAGACCAGGCAGCCAGCTCTTGCTGGTACCAGGACAAGTAGCCGCAGCTGGTGGTTAGCCCGTCAACGCCCTGGTCAATCAACGTTTGCGCCGCACGTTTAAAGGGCTCGAGTAATTGATGTTCCCCCAGGTGTCCCATGCGCTGTGGAATAGCTTCCTCAACCACTTGATACCGAACCGGAAACGACCAGGTTTGTGGGTTACCAATGTCACCCTGATAGCGACGAAATGCCGTTTTGACCATCAAAATGCCAATGGTCGCCGGTTGGAATACGGAGTGGGCCATACGTTGGTTCCCTGAAAAGCGCTGAAGATATGATGAGATTTGACGTTAACAAAGGGGAGAAGTATGCAAAATGAATTAAATTCGCAAAACTTTCCCGTTTCTTAGAAAAAGAAAGCCGGCAAAAATTATTGACGGCTTTTGACGCTGGGCGACATTATTTTTCTGACTTGTCTAACCAGACACTGGATGAATTTCCCTCTAAGCCATCGGCGGTGGGGGAATCATCGTGAACATGTATACTGCGAATAGTAATGAATTGGGGAGATGCCAGACTAATATCAGGTAATTCGCGCTGTACAATATCCTGGAACTGTTGGAATTCGGCAGCACGCTTTGCTGGATCGTTTTCGGTCTGCGCTGCTTCCAACAGTCGGTCAACCTCAGGGTTTTGGTAGTGTGAAATATTGGTGAAAGGCACGCCTGGGCGATAATTTTTTGACCAATACAGACGCTGAACGCCCACGGTCGGATCGTACAAGTTGGCGTACTGGTCAATAGAGAAGGCAAAATCGCGCTGGGTAAACACGCGGTTGGCATAGGTGGAGAGATCCTGGGATCGCAGCGTGACAGCGATACCAACACGTGCCAGCGCGGAACGCACAAATTCAGCATTGCGGCGGAATGTGTCGTCAAAAGTGCTGTAATCCAGCGTGACGCGCAAACGCACGCCGTCTTCACCTTTTTTATAGCCCGCTTCATCTAACAATGTGTTCGCTGCCGCCAGGTCATACTGATAGGGCGAAGGTTTATTGCTGTGGAAGGCTTTAAGGTTAGGGCCAATCGGGGTTTCCGTTGGGGTGGCGTAGCCAAAATAGACCACGTTCAACAGTGCCTTACGATTGATACTGTGCGCAATGGCCTGACGCACCCGCAGATCTTTGAACACTTTGTCATCCAAATTGAAGTGGATGGAGGCCACACTGTTGGAGTAGTTATAGCCCTGAGTTTCAAAGTTTAATTTCGGATTTGCCTGCAGGCGTTTAAGTTCACTGAGCGCCACCGGGGTACGGTAGCCGATATCAGCTTGTCCTGTTTGCAGTGCGAGAGATCGCACGGTGGGGTCAGTGGAGAATTTCACTACTAACTGATCTATATAAGGTTTTGGCGCATCCCAATAATGGGGGTTGCGCTTATACAGAATGTAGCTGCCACGCTCCCATTTCTCGAAGATATACGGCCCCGTACCAATCGGCGCATTGTTATTCGGGTTTTTTAGCACATCGCCATTTTCGTAAATATGTTTAGGCAAAATCGGAGTTTCACCTGCGGCAAATGCAGTGATCAGATAGGGTGCAGGATGGCTTAACACCAGCACCGCCGTGAGATCGTCTGGCGTTTCGATGTGGTCAACGTTGGCGAAGGTGGATTTGGCACGCGGATGGGTCTTCTTCAGCAAGTCCAGTGAAAAAGCGACATCGGCTGAGGTGAAGGGCTGGCCATCATGCCATTTCACGCCTTTGCGGAGATGGAAAGTATAACGCTTGCCATCAGGACTTATCTCCCATGAAGTCGCCAACTGTGGCAGGGGATGGAGGTTATAATCGTAGGTCAGTAGACCTTCATTGACTTTAGCACTGGTCGCGATAACTGGCTGCGCTACGGTGGCTAACGCCACTAATGCAGAAGGTTCACTGGGTAAAATCAACGTTAATGTGCCACCTTTTTGTGGCGTTTCAGCTTCCACTGAAATAATACTAAGCATTCCCATTAGTGTAATAAATAAAAACGGAGTTAATCGCCGTAATATGTTCATTGTGCCAACCCTTTGTTGAAAATAATAAGTATGTTACAGGCTTAGCGAAATTAGCAGGCGGGTTGAAATTTGACTATTAACTAAAATGGATTTGGATTACCGAAAAAGTGTGATGGTATTTGTGCCAGAAATGGTAATGCTGCCAACCTATTGATTCAGTTGATGACGGACGAATGGCCGTAGTATGAGTAACGTCTGAAGGGAAACTGCACGTAATAAGTAAGCATTATACGCAGCGTATCGAGCGGCATAACCTTGAAGCTCAGGAGTAATCCTGAATCAAATTTATCAGGGTTTGATATTTAAACGGATTTTCCTTTACAGATCGTTGGCAGAGCCGCAAAAATCCCAAACCCCAAAATGCAAAAACCCCCGCCGAAGCGAGGGTTTCAAATTTTGGTGCCCGAACCCGGAATCGAACCAGGGACACGGGGATTTTCAATCCCCTGCTCTACCGACTGAGCTATTCGGGCAACGGGGCGCATTAAACCCTAACTGGCCGGGAGCGTCAAACGCTTTTCGTCAGTTCTGCGCTGACTGCTCTCTTTTACAGCAAACTGGCGCGAAATGGTTCAAAAACCCACCATGCCCTGCGCTCAGAATTGCCACTAGCTCAGGCAGCTTGCAGCATGATCCCCCACCAAAAACAACGCCACCGTGTTTCTACGGTGGCGTTGTTGATAAGCAGAACAGAGTTCAGTGCTGCGCAGGAGTTCGCTTACTGATCGCTGGTGGTGGAGTCATCTCCCGGCGTTGCGGGCTGGCTCGCATCCGCTGGCGCGACCTGTGGCGGTAAGAAAATGTGGTCCATAATCTGACGCATCAGCGGCGCTGCGGTGACGCCATCGCTACCGCCGTTCTCCAGAATCAGGGCGATGGCGACTTTCGGGCTGTTAAACGGCGCGAAGGCGGTATAGAAGATGTGGTCGCGCAGACGAATCGGGATCATCTTCGCGTTATACACCTGGTTCTGTCGCAGGCTAAACACCTGCGAGGTTCCACTCTTCGCGGCAATGCCGTAAGGCGCGGTGTGGAAATACTTATAGCCGGTCCCGTTTGGCGCATTCGCCATGCCAAACATTGCATGACGCACCAGGGACCAGTAAGGCGATTTCGGATCGCCAATCTGTGGTTCAGCGGCTTTCGGCTGGTACATCTCCACGCTGTTACCTAACTGCGCTTTCTCCAGCAGATGCGGCGTAATCACCTTACCGTTGTTGATTAACGCCACCATGGCTTTAACCATCTGAATCGGTGTGGCGATCCAGTAACCCTGGCCGATCCCCACCGAAACAGTATCACCCTGATACCAGCCCTTTTTATGCACCTTCATCTTCCACTCGCGGCTTGGCAGCAGGCCGTTATATTCCTCATGCAGATCGATGCCGGTGGATTGACCATAGCCAAACTGGCTTAACATGGTGTGGATACGGTCGATCCCCATCATGTAGGCCACCTGATAGAAGAAGGTATCCGCCGACTCCTCAATCGCCCGGGTCACATCCAGCATGCCGTGGCCGCTCTTTTTCCAGTCGCGATATTTACGATCGGTGCCCGGCAGCGTCCAGGTTGGCGCACCAAAGAAGCTGGTTTGTGGCGTGATCACGCCGGTCAGCAGCGCTGACATCGCCATATACGGTTTCACCGTCGACGCTGGTGGGTAGAGACCCTGCGTCACACGGTTGATCAGCGGCAGGTTCTTATCCTGCAACAGGCTCTTGTAATCTTTGTAGCTGATCCCCTTCACAAACGGATTCGGATCGTAGCTCGGCGCGGAAACCATCGCCAACACCGAAGCATCATGAGGGTCTTCTACCAGAACCGCCGCACGCTGCCCAACCAGCAGGCTCTCAATATACTGTTGCAGATGCAGGTCCAGCGTCAGGGTGATGTTCTTCCCGGCCACCGGCGGCACCTCTTTCAGAACCCGAACTACGCGGCCATGGTTGTCCACTTCCACTTCTTTATAGCCGGGTTTTCCGTGCAGCAGGCTTTCGTAGTAGCCTTCAATGCCCTGCTTACCAATGTTGTGGTCCGCAGCATACTCCTCACCGATACCCTCAGCATTCAGACGCTTAAAGTCGTTATCGTTGATCTTCGACACGTAGCCCACCACGTGTGCCAAATCAGCGCCGTAAGGGTACTCACGATCCTGATAGCTATCGATGCTGACGCCTTCGAAGCGGAACTGATTAATGGCAAAACGCGCCACTTCTTCATCCGTCAGCTCCTCTTTCAGCACCACGGGCTTATAGCGGCTGCTCTGCTTCAGGGTGTGCATAAAGGTATCGATCTCATCGGGCGTGAGATCGACCAGCGGCGTTAGCTGTTTCAGCAACGCCTGCATATCGGTGATTTTGTACGGCATCAGCGAAATGGCATACCAGGTGACGTTTTTCACCAGCGGGATGCCATTACGGTCGTAGATCAACCCACGCGTCGGCGCGATAGGGATCATTTTGATGTCGTTCTGGTTAGAACGGGTCTGATAATAGCTGTGATCGCGTACCTGTAACCGCCAGAGGTTAACGCCCAGAATAGTGAAACAGCTTACCACCAGCATAAAAGCCACCACCGCACGGCGGATGAACAGCTTTTCTTCGGCTTCAAAATTACGGAAATTCATTGGAATGTTTATTTGATTCTTCGTTGTCGCGCCAATGATACGGACTCAGGCCACCAGCAGACAGCAGGAAGATGCTTAAGGGCGGGGAAAAGTGTGACATTTTGTTGAGACGCAATATCAACGAGGGGGCAAAAATGCCCCCTGCGACGGATTAATCCTGCAACAACATATTGGCAACTAAGCGGATATTCCCCTGCTCATCGGCCTGGTTATATACGCCCTGCAACTCCGGCGAGAAGCCAGGTAGCTGATTGATGCCCTCTTCCAGCGCGAGGAAGTAGCGCTGCACCGCCCCGCCCCAAACCTCACCAGGCACCACGCACAACACACCCGGCGGATACGGCAGCGCCCCTTCCGCCGCCACACGCCCTGCGGCATCCGCAATGGCGACCAGCTCAACGTCACCGCGAATGTAGGACTGATGCGCATCCTGAGGATTCACCTTAACCGCTGGCAGGCTCTCCTGGCGGAACATCGCCTTTTGCAGATCTTTCACGTCATGATTGACGTAGAGATCGTGCATCTCCTGACACAGACGACGTAATGTGTAGCCCTGATAACGCGCCGCATTTTTGCGGTACACGGTCGGCAGCACCTCTTCCAACAGCGCATCGTCTTTCACGTGTTGCTCAAACTGCACCAGTTTCGCTACCAATAGCGCCATTTTCTCGGCACTTTCGGCAGGGGTTAACAGGAACAGGATCGAGTTGAGGTCGCACTTTTCCGGCACAATGCCATTTTCACGCAGGTAGTTCGCCAGAATGGTGGCGGGAATACCAAACTCGGTGTATTTGCCGCTGGAGGCGTCAATACCCGGCGTGGTGAGCAGCAGCTTGCAGGGATCAACCAGATACTGATCGCGCGCATAGCCTTCAAATCCGTGCCATTTTGCCCCAGGTTCGAAGCTAAAGTACGCAGGATCGGCAGCGATAGTTTCCGTGTCCGCATCCTGCCACGGCTTGCCATGAACCTGTTCTGGCAAGAAAGGTTTGATCATTTCACAGCGGGAAAGAATCGCTTTACGCGCGCCAATCCCCAGCGTAACGCACTCATGCCACAAACGACGTCCTGCCGGGCCCTGATGCATTTTGGCGTTCACATCCAGCGCAGCGAACAACGGATAGAACGGGCTGGTGGAGGCGTGCAGCATAAAGGCATTGTTCAACCGCTTGTGCGGGCAAAAACGTTTTTGCCCACGAATGTGGTTATCTTTTTTGTGGATCTGCGAAGTCTGCGAGAAACCCGCCAGCTGTTTGTGTACGGACTGCGTCACAAAAATGCCAGGATCGTTTTCATTGAGATCGAGCAGCAGCGGGGAACCCGCTTCCATCACCGGAATAAACTGCTCATAGCCCACCCACGCGGAATCAAACAGGATGTAGTCACACAGATGGCCGATGCGATCGACCACCTGGCGTGCGTTGTACACCGTGCCGTCGTAGGTGCCGAGCTGAATAATCGCCAGGCGGAACGGGCGAGCCTCGGTGGCGCGCTGTGGCGCTACTGCCTCAATCTGCTTGCGCAGATAGGCTTCATCGAAACAGTGCGCATCAATGCCACCAATAAAGCCAAACGGGTTACGCGCCGCTTCAAGATAAACCGGCGTAGCGCCTGCCTGAATCAGCGCACCGTGGTGGTTCGACTTGTGATTGTTGCGGTCAAACAGCACCAGATCGCCACGCGTCAGCAGGGCGTTGGTCACCACTTTATTGGCGCTGGAAGTGCCGTTGAGCACGAAATAGGTTTTATCGGCGTTAAACACTTTCGCGGCAAATTTCTGCGCATCCTTGGCGGAGCCTTCATGGATGAGGAGATCGCCCAGTTTGACATCGGCGTTGCACATGTCTGAACGAAAGACATTTTCGCCGTAGAAATTAAAGAACTGGCGGCCTGCCGGGTGCTTTTTGAAAAACGCGCCGCCCTGATGACCAGGACAGGCAAAGGTGCTGTTCTGCATCGCCACATATTTGGTCAGCGTGTCAAAGAACGGCGGCAACAGCGCACTTTCATAAGCATGAGCAGCCGCTTCCAGTGCGGCAACATCGGCCGCACTACCACTGTAAGCCTGGCAGCCTTCAGGCAGGACTGGCCACTGTTCCGGGTGAGCAAGAGCAACAAATACCGGCAGATTAAAACCGGTATGGCGTAACAGCGCCAGCACGCCGCTGCGCGAATCGGCCAGAGAGACGACAACTGCCGCCACATCCGTGAAGTCGGTATTATCCAGCGTTACAACCTGGCGTGCAGTAATCAGTTCATGCGCCACCAGGACGCTGGCGGCAATTTTCAGTGGTTTCATAGCACAAATCCCTAGCGGTCAAGGATGAGTGGGTGCCAATGGCACAGCAATGAGGAAGATTCCCCGGCGAATAACGTCACAAGGCAGCGTGCGTAACAGAATGGCAGCCGCAACCGATAGACATCAGTAAAGCCAGAACAGCTCTGTCTTTACTCATGTCCAACAGAGAACGTCAGGCTGGCCTCACCGCATGGTGAGAAAGGGGATCGCTGGATTACAGCCAGAAGGACGCCCGATGCGCTTTCGAAGCACAGCTCGGCAACAAGTGCTGACAACAAGCATTGTACCGGACATAGCGGCGTCCTCTGTGAAGGGTGGATGACAGTAAAAAAACAGGCGCAATGATGTCATCTTTTTTTTAGTCGAACAACCCATTGCACGGCAAATAGTTATCACATTCCACAAAATGCAACACATTGATAATTAAACACTTAATCTTAACAGCGAAACCAAAAGTGTTTATTTATCTTTAACTTACGCAAAATTATGCACTTTTACCTCATTCACTACTGCTGTGCAGCTGCACAAAATCCCACACCTGGCATTGCCGGGTATCACTTGAGTGAAAAGCGGACAATAATGATAATCGCTCGCATTCAATTAGTGGAATAATTACAGTTAAATCAATAATATATCGTGAAGTTTTTTTCTTATTTCTCTTTCTCTTTTTCGCCGTAATGGTGCATAATTCCACCACTGCTTACTGCACATAAAATAGACAAATTTGAGGAAATGCCCATGCTGACGCCTGACATGATTTCACGCCTGAACGCGCAACTGAATCTTGAGTTCTTCTCTGCCAACCTCTACCTGCAAATGAGCGCCTGGTGTGCTGACAAAGGTCTGGAAGGCGCAGCGGCATTTATGAAAGAGCACTCACGCGAAGAGATGCAGCACATGCATCGTCTGTTCGACTACCTGAGCGATACCGGTGCGCTGCCACTGTTAGGCGCAATCGAAGCACCACCTATCGCCTGGGACTCGATCAAGCAACTGCTGGAGCAGGCGCTGGACCACGAGAAACTGATCACTGCGCGCATCAATGAACTGGCGCACGCCGCCATCACCACGCAGGACTACTCAACCTTTAACTTCCTGCAGTGGTACGTGGCAGAGCAGCACGAAGAAGAGAAGCTGTTCAAAACCGTGCTGGATAAACTGGCTATCGTCGGTAACAGCGGTGACGGCCTGTTCCTGCTCGACAAAGAGCTGGGCCGCATGGAAACCCATCAGGACGGCAGCGCCTCCTGATAGCAAAACCGGCCCTCTCAGGGCCGGTTTTCTTATTGCTTATTCACTTTCGTCGCTATCCAGCTTTTTTAAGCGCTGCTCCGAAGGCTGCGGGCGTCCAAACAGATAGCCCTGAAACAGCGTACATCCCTCTTCCTGTAGCTTCGCAAACTGCTCACTGTTTTCTACCCCTTCCGCGGTGATCTGAATATCCAGACTACGGCTCATGCCGGTAATCGCCCGGATAATCGCTAACGCCTCGCGGCTATCGCCCATGTCGTTGATAAACGACTTATCGATTTTGATCTTATCGAACGGGAATGAACGCAGGTAGCTCAGTGAAGAGTAACCGGTGCCGAAATCATCCAGCGCAATTTTCACCCCCAGCGCTTTCAGGCTATTCAGCGTGCGGATGTTGCCGAGGTTATCGTCCAGCAATACCGACTCGGTAATCTCCAGTTCCAGACGCTGTGGCTCCAGGCCCGATTCGCGTAACGCCCCTTCCACCACCGAGAGCAACGAACTGTTTTTAAATTGCAGTGGCGAGAGGTTGACTGAGACGGACTGCTGCCCTTCCCAACTGGCGGCTTCACGGCAGGCTTCATACAGCGCATAGGCACCGAGCATATGAATTAAGCCGGTCTCTTCGGCAACGTGGATGAAGTCATTCGGCATGATCACGCCCTTAACCGGGTGGTGCCAACGCATCAGCGCTTCATAGCCAATAATGGTGTGCTGGTCGCCGTTGGTAATCGGCTGATAATAGAGTTTTAACTGGCGATTGCTCAGCGCATCGCGCAAGTCGTTTTCAATCAAACGTCGGCTGCGCGCAATATCATCCATCTCCAGCGTAAAGTGCTCGAAGCGGTTACGCCCGTTACGCTTGGCCTCATACAGCGCCATGTCTGCACAACGCAGCATCTGTTCTGGCGTGTTGATATCCGGGGTGCTGAGCACAATCCCGACGCTCAGCCCCACTGAGAGGTTATTGCCTTCAATATTAACCGGCGGACGGATCACCTCAATCAGACGCTGTGCCACCACGCTGGCTTCTGCTTCACTCTGGACACAGGGCAGAACGATGGCGAACTCATCGCCGCCGATACGTGCCAGGGTATCCTGATCGCGTAGGGTATTGCGCAAGCGCTTCGCCACCGCGCGCAGCAATTCATCGCCAACCTGATGGCCCAACGCATCGTTAACGTTTTTAAAGTTGTCGAGATCGAGGCATAACGTAGCGTTGCTGCGCCGATCTTCGCTGCGCAGCGCTTCGCTCAGACGCTGGCGGAACAGGATGCGGTTTGGCAGGCTGGTGAGGTTATCGTGGTGCGCCATGTGGTGAATGCGGGCATCTGCGGCACGCTGATCCGTCACATCTTCAACGATCAGCATCAGGTAGTTTTGCAGCGCATCTTCGCCATTGATGGAGGTAGCTTTGGTGTGCAGAATCCGCTCGCCTCGCGCGGTGAGTAGCAGTTGCTCACGCTCATGCACCCCTTCATTGCGCAACGCAACATCCCCGAGGCTGTTGAAATAGTCACTCAGTTCCGCACTCATGCATTCATGGGGACGATGGTGCACGATCAGTGACTTTGGCACACTGAACAGCTGCAACGCTTTATCGTTCACCAGCAAAATTTCTCGCGTAATAGCATCTTCCACAATCACGCTGGAGGGAATATTGGCGATGATATTGTCGAGAAATTTCGACAGCGCTGACATTTTGGCGCTCTGCTTTTCTGCCAGCTCTTTGGCCTTGAGCTGCTCCTGTTCCCAGGCGCGGCGTTCGGTAATATCACGGGTGATCTTGGCAAATCCAATCAGCGTGCCGTCGTCATCGTGAATGGCATCAATCACCACGTGCGCCCAAAAGGCGGAGCCATCTTTACGGTAGCGCAGCCCCTGGGTTTCGAAACGCCCCTGGGTCGCAGCAATCTCTAATCCGCGTTGTGGCACACCCTGTTGGCGATCCTCTGCGCTGTAAAACAGGGCAAAGTTTTTGCCGACGATCTCCTCGGCCACATAGCCTTTAGCACGTTGCGCACCCGCATTCCAGTTCGCTACGGTACCATCAGGTTCCAGCATATAGATGGCATAATCAATCACGCTCTGAACGAGCATGCGGTACATAATATCAGCGTTTTTATCCATTCTTCTTCTTGCCTGTTGCTGCGTAGCCCTTGATACCGGCGATATGCATTAAGAATACTCCTAACTTACCGTCAGCATTAAGCATAACATTCACAAAAAATTAGCGTGATTATTAACCGTTATGCTAGTTTCATGCAGCAATTATCGGCACTGTTTAAAAAATATTCAGAGCCAGAAGACGGAAAAACAGGCGATTGCGGGGCGTCTTGTTGGAATCAGGCCTGCCAGGGCAGTATGCCTTGCGGCAGATGACGGGAAAGGCGCGCCGTCAGCCACATCAGCAGCAGCACAACGCCAATCATCAGGCAGCCCACCGCCGCTGCCAGTGGAGCAGAACCACCTTCATCGAGGAAAATGATCATAGGTCCCAGGGTTTGTGTTGACGAGGTGACTAACAGCACCGAGACCTGAATTTCATTCAGCGCGGTAAGAAACACCAATAGCGCTCCTGCCAGCGCGGGAGGTGCCACCAGCGGCAGTAAAATATCCCACATTCGGCGCAGAAAACCGGCTCCCGCCAGACGTGCAGCTTCATCCAGCGCAGGTTCAATACGGGCAAATCCCGCCAGCGTGGGGCGGAGAACCAGCGCCAAAAAGTTCGCCAGATAGGCGGCCAGGATTATCCAGTAGGTACCATAAAGCGAAACATTGAGCAGCGGCAGCGGGCGCAGGAAAAACAGCAGCGCCGCAACGCCAGTCACGATCCCTGGCAGTGCATAAGTCAGTTCGCTGGCAAACCACAATCCGCGTACCAACAGGGTGCGCTGCCAACTGAGGAAGAACGCCAGAAACAGTGCCATCACCGTCAGGATTACCGCTGCAACGCTGGTTAATGCCAGGCTGGTGAGAAAGGCCTGGCGGATCGCCGGATAGCCCCATAATGCCTGCTGGAAATTCTCGAAGGTCAGCGTCTGCCAGGTGAGTGCCTGACCGAAGCCACGCGTCAGCGCCGTGGTCAGTAAAGCCGAAAGCGGCAGTAATAGCGTCACCAGCATCCACAGCCAGGCAATCGCTTCACACGGCAGCCGCGCGCGTCCCAGCGGCTGGTGCCAGGGCCGTAACGACCCACTGACGCGCACATCGCGCCGCCCACCCAACCAACCACTGATCCCCATGCCACCCAGGGTGATCGCTGCGATCAGCAGCGAATAGACGGCGGTATTTGGCAATGCAGTGGGACCAATAGCATTAAGCTGCTGATAGACCAGCGTAATCAGCGTTGGGATGCGGGCCGGAATACCCAGCATCGCCTGAATACCAAAATTGCCCACGCTGGCAACAAACGTCAGGGCGGCGGCGGCAAAAATCGTCGGACGCGCCAGCGGCAGGATCACGGTATAGGCAATTTGCCACGGCGAAGCCCCGCTGATGCGTGCCGCCTCAACCAGTTCCGCCGGAAGACGCCGCAGTCCGGCGCGTACCGTCACAAAGACCAGAGGGGCATTATGCAAACCAAGCAGCAGCACCATGCCCCACCACGAATACAGCGGTTGTTCACCAGGCGCAAACCACGGCAGCCCCAAAGAGTGAAACAGCGTAGCCAACAGGCTGCCTGGAGCCAGACCCTGCAACCACGCCAGCGCCGTCACCTGCGGCGGGATCATCAACGGCAGAATAAAGGCAAACACCCATACCGTTTTGCCACGCAGATCGCTTAGCGCCACCAGCCAGGCGGCCAGCGTGCCGAGGAGCAGCGATAACAAGGTTGCCGCTACCCCCAGGCCTAGCGTGTTCAAAGTGGCAGAAACGACCATGGGCGCGCTGAGAAAGCGCAGTAAATGCGCGAGTTCAGGCGTGCCCTGGGGTGCCAGTGCCGTCCAGATCAAACGGAGAAAAGGCGCGACCGAGAGCAGAGCGATAATCACAATCAGCAGCATCAAGACCAGGGGTTCGGCCCGCGGTCGCCACCGCAGACACTTCACTGATTTTTGCCGCCACTCTACGCTCTGCACGCTCATCTCAGCCTCCAAACAGTGCGGTGAATTTGTCACGCACGCTGGCATCTTCCGCTATCGCTTTGGCGATATCCGGCGTCAGGAGCTTGATGTTGTCCAACGGAGTAAAACCGGCTGGCGTAGGAATACGATCGTCCAGTGGACGGTTACCCTGCTCAACCACTAGCTGTTGTCCTTTTTCTGACAGCAGGAAATTCACAAACGCTTTGGCCGCTGGCAGATTATGGGCAGATTTCAGGATGGCAACCGGCTCAGTCACGTAGGAGACCCCTTCCTGCGGATAGACCAGATCGATGGGCGAGCCTTTTTTCTTCGCCAGAATAATATCGGCGTCAGTGACGATACCGTACTTATCCAGCCCGCTGGCGACCGCCTTGATTGCCGGGCCATTGCCGCCTTGAGGCGCCACACCTAACGCCGCCAGTTGCTGATAGAAGTTCCAGCCAATTGCTGGGGTGTTGATATCGGTGTGGAGCTTATACAGCGCAGCCCCGGAATAGAGCGGGCTGGGCATGGCGATCTGCCCTTTATTTTCCGCTACCGCCAGCGCTTTCCAGCTCTTCACCGGTTTGGCATGTTCGGTGTTGTAAGCAATAACGGTGGCGATAATTTTGGTGCCAAACCAGGTTTTATCCTTGTCGTAGAAAGAGGGATTGATATGGCTCACCGGCGCATCCGGGTACGCATACAGTTGCCCTTCGGCTTTCAGCGAACCCAGGTTGATCGCATCTGCGACCAGCAGAACATCCGCTTTCGCACCTCCACTCAGCATCTCCGTGTGCAGCACATTCATCAGTTGAGTGGTGCCGTTGCGCGTCCACTCCACCTTGATATTCGGATAGGCCGCTTTAAACGCGTCCATTGTCTGTTGGGCTATTTCGGGAGCCTGAGAGGTGTAAACCACCAGCGTGCCCGCAGGTGCGTCGTCAGCCATTGCCGTGCCAGAGAGCAAGATGCCAGAGGTGATTAAAAGTGCATTAAGCGTTGTGCGCATCGCCTTTTCCATTGAGTAAACGATCGGTTAACAGGGAAGGATCCAGCCATCGCGCACGGCCACACCCAGTGTGTCCCCCGCGACGGGCAAAACAGTGTCATTGAGCATCAGCGTCAGGCTGACGTCGGGGTGCGCCAGGGGCGTCACATTGATCTGGTAGCCGCTGCCCCGATAGATCACCCGCTGAACCAGAGCGGTAAACTGCGGCTCACCGGGCGCAGCCACGGCAAAATCCACCGCATGAAAACTGGCCTGTGCTTCAGCTTGTACTCCCTGTTGTGGCGAGCAGCGCAGTGAAGTGCGTAAACCACACAGCGTGACAAAAGCGCGCCCGTTATGCTGTGGCTCTATCTCCGAGACCGGCAAGATACGGCCATCATCAATAAAACGGGCCACCATGGCGTTGGCGGGCTCGCGCCACAAGATCTGCGGCGTGGCGAACTGCATCACACGCCCGGCATCCAGCACCACGATGCGATCGGCCAGCGCCATCGCTTCCTGTTGGTCGTGGGTGATGTAAATCAGCGTGGCATGGCTGTGTTGATGGAAACGGCGAAACTCCTCTTCCATGGTGGTGCGCAGGTGGACATCCAGGTTGGCGAGTGGCTCGTCCAGTAGCACCAGCGTTGGCTTTGCCACCAGGCAACGTGCCAGCGCCACGCGCTGCCGCTGGCCGCCGGAGAGATCGGCAGGCTGGCGTTGGGCAAACGGCTCCAGCCCTACCAGCGCTAACGCCTGCTGAGTCCGCGTTTCACGCTCCGCACGGGCAACACCGCTGACTTTAAGACTGTAAGCCACGTTTTCCGCCACGGTCATGTGCGGCCACAGCGCATAGCTTTGAAAGACAACGCCCAGGTTACGCGCTTCCGGAGGAAGGTGGTGTTTGTGTCCAGCGAACTGGCGATCGCCAACGTGGATCTCGCCGCTGTCGAGCGTCTCAAAACCGGCGATCAACCGCAGCAACGTAGTTTTGCCACAGCCAGAGGGGCCAAGAATGGCGATGAATTCACCCGCATTGATCTGTAAGGAGATATCTTGCAGTACCGGCTGGGCGGCAAAAGATTTGTGCAGTGCGGTCAGGGTTATGCCTGCCATGCTTTGGGGCCTCTGGCGTCAGAATTCAGCGACAGAGGCTACCGAAAGCAAATGACACTGCGGTGACAAATCAACCCTGTTCTGGCTTTTTCTCCGCCTGATGTACCGCGATGTATCGGGCATAACGCGTAGGCTTCAGCCGCGTGATATCCACCAGTACCAGGCCATCAATGCAGTTGTTGAAATCAGGATCGCTACCGAAATCAATAAACTGCACGCCACCCGGCTCACACAGTTCGGAGTACTGTTTGTAGAGCGTTGGGATCGCAGTCCCGAGATTATTCAGCATCTGCTTTAATCGCGTCAGATCTTCCTGATAGTTATCACCGCTGAACTGCGCCAGCACTTCCGGCAGTGAAGCCGGATAGGGGCGACGTGACGTTGCCAGTGGGAGTTCGGTCGGGAAATAGAGGCGATAGAAAGCCACCAGCAAATCGCGCGCAGCAAGGGGTAAACCACCGGAGATGGAGACCGGTCCAAACAGATAGCGCGTCTGCGGATATTTTGCCAGATAGGCACCAATGCCGAGCCAGAGGTAATCCAGGCCCCGCTTACCCCAGTAAGCCGGTTGGATAAAGCTGCGGCCCAGCTCAATACTGTGCTGCAAGATAGGCATCATCTGCTCATCGTAGTGGAACAGGCTGTGGCTGTAGAAGCCCTCCAGACCACGGCGAGTGAGCTGCTCATCACCAGGAATAAAGCGGTAAGCCCCCACGATCTCCAGCGCAGCGTCATCCCACAAAATTAAGTGGTAGTAGTCGTCATCATAGCTGTCGAGATCGCGGCGTCGGCCACTGCCTTCCCCAACGGCGCGGAACGCAATTTCACGCAAGCGCCCCAACTCGCGCAGCAGCGGAACACGGGTCGCCCCGTTGCGACGCCAGAGAAAAATTTCTTTGCCGTCCGGCAGCGTACCCAGCTTTTCACTGGCTTTCAGCGCCTGTTTCAATTCGGCGCGGTCTTCTGCCAGCGCAATCGCGCTTTCCGTCTGGAACAGACCCGGCTTATTCTGCCCGAGGCGATACACGTGCTTACGCAGCCGTTTGGCTAACTCTTTCCCCGGCGTGTGACCATCGTGCCATGAGGAGAAAGGAATTTGCTCGCCAATACGTAAGTTGATTTCGCTGCCACGCTTGCGAAACATCTCGCGCACCAGCATTAAGAGTGCCATCGGCGGAATGATTTTCGCCACGGCATAGAACAGCGCGCTGTTGCGCCCCGCTACATGCACGGGCACCAGTGGCGCACGCGCACGCGCGGCCAGGCGTAGAAAACTGTGGTGCCACTTGTTATCGCGTATTCCCTGGCTTCCCATACGGGACACTTCACCGGCCGGGAAGACAATCAGCACGCCCTGATTTTCCAGGTGGTTTTGCATCTGCTGGAGCTGATCGCGGCTGGTACGGCTGCTCATGTTATCGACCGGCAGCATCAGGGAATTGATGGGCTCTAGTGCCATCAGCAAGCGGTTGGCGACAATTTTGGTATCAGGCCGCACTTTAGAGACGGCCAGCAGCAGCGCCAAACCATCCAGTGCGCCCAGCGGATGGTTAGCCACGATAATCGCCGGGCCACGCGGCGGGATCTGTTCCCGGTCGCGGTCGGCCAGCTCACAGCGGACGCTGAGATGGTCCAGAATCTGCTCGACCATATCCACGCCTTTAAGATGCGGGTGGCGGGCAGCGAAATCCTGAAACTCCTGTTCACGCAGCGCCCATTTTAGCAACCGGAGTTGCCAGGCCGCTGGAGTATGATTAGGGCGTAAATCTTGTAACACCTGTTCAATCGAAAACATAGAGAGCACTCACTCCATCACGGTTACGCTCCGAAAGTATCGTCTGCTGTTTTCAGTTTTATGAAGAGGACAACGTTTGACAGGCGATAAAAACAATACAGCGCTTAACTCACCGAACCACGCGTCTGGCAGCAGAATATCTTTTCGTTCAACCCCGTAATAATAGGCGCAGCGCTGGACCTTGCGCCACTTTATTCAACCGGTTGTTGACTGACCATAGAATTGCGACAAACTCTCCACGGCCATATCCGTCAACACCATAATCTCAATGCGGCGATTACGGTCCGCTGCCGGGTTTTCACGATCGAGCAGCATGCGATCGGCCAATCCATTCACCTGCATCACGCGTGTTTCAGGTAGACCTCCGCTAATCAGCGTACGGCGGGCAGCCAGAGCACGTTCACCCGACAAGTTCCAGTTATCGTACTGAGCGGCAGCGCGGTAGCGGGTGCCATCGGTATGGCCGGAGATCATCAGCGGGTTATCCAGTTGAGCGAACAGCGGAGCGAGATCGCGCAGCAGGGTGGCAAAATAGGGCGTCAGCACGGCACTACCACGCACAAACATATTGCGATTTTTATCGTCATGGATCTGTACTCGTAACCCCTGCGGAATCGCTTCCAGGGTGACGTGGCCCTGCGCGTCCAACAACGCTGCAACTTCGGTGATTTTCTGCCACAGCTGACTCAACTGTTCCAGTGACTGCTGCTGTTTTTCGCTCAATGCAATCATCTGTTCAGTGGCAGGGCCAGCCGCAGAGATTTCAGCGGTTTCCACCGGCAGACTGCCCTCCGTGCTGACCAACCCCTCGGGTTGCCCTACCGCACTGGTGCCGCTGCTGGCCGCGTTGTTAAAAGGATAAAAAGCCGAGCCACTAAACACGGAGGTTCCATGCAGTGATGCCACCACCTCACGCCGCTCATCTTTGGTGGAAGAAGCGATAATCCATAGCACCATAAACAGCGCCATCATCGCGAGGGTAAAATCGGCAAATGCGACCTTCCATGCGCCACCGTGATGGGCATGATGCCCCTTTTTGCCCCCGCGCTTGATGATCGTCGCGTGCCCCTGCCCCGCTTTCATGCACCGCCCTCATTGAGCTGTGTTACCCAATTGTCGAGCGTTGCAAAGGTCGGCTTACTCTCTATCGGCAACATTTTACGTCCGGCATCTACCGCCAAAAGCGTAGGTTTACCCGCCACTTGATTCACCAGCACGGTACGAATGCACTCCAGCACCGCAAAGCGCCGCTTGGTACTCTGCTCCATAGAGTTCGCCAGCGGGTCGAGGAAGCAATAGCATAAAAATACCCCGAGGAAGGTGCCTACCAGCGCCGCTGCGACTTTCATGCCGATCAGCGCAATCGAACCGTCGATATTTTGCATGGTAATAATGATGCCCAATACCGCCGCACAGATGCCAAAGCCGGGCATCGCTTCGGCCACTCGCTGCAATGACCTTGAGGGCACCAGCATCTGTTCTTCTAACGCCCCAAGCTCCTGCTCCAGAATCCCTTCCAGCTCATGTTCATTGATTTTGCCCATCGCCATCAGTCGGAAGTTATCCGAAATAAAAGTGATAAATTCCTTGTCCGCCAGCACCCGGGGATACTTCTGAAACAGATCGCTGTTTTCTGGCGTGTCGATATGCGCATCCAACGCTTTCAGGCCGCCGTTCTGTACCAGCTCAAGCAACTCATACAACAGCATTAATAGCTGGCGCTGAAATTCGTCGTTAAAAGCCTCCTTTTTCATCACCAGTCGGATCTGCTGCCACATTGCTACAATCACGCTACGAGGATTGGCAATCATCAATGCACCCGCCCCCGACCCCAGAATGATCAATAACTCACCCGGCTGCCAAAACGCTGACAGCAATCCACCTGCGTGCAGATATCCCCCGGCGACACAACCCAACACCACCAGTAGTCCCAGAATTTTCTGCATATTCAGTACTCAAAAAAGCGCTTAATTTTTTGTCCGGCCTGTTTATTTATCTGGCAAACGCGGGCCTCGGTCAGCGAGAGCATCAGCGCGATTTCGCGCAGGTTACGCTCATATTGGTAATAGAGACACAGCACCATTTTTTCACGCGGCTGAAGCGTAGCAAGTGCCTGTTGCATACTGCGCGACAACATAAATTCGTCATCCCAGTGGGCACTATCAATCCACTGCGGTTCGTTAGTGTTTGCCAGCAATTCATCCAGACTTTCCATCTCTTTTGCGTTGACCTGCTGAACGTAATCGCGATAGGCAGCATGACTGATGTTGAGATGCTGGCAGACTTCTTCTTCGCGCGGCTCATGGCCTAACTCACGCGTTAATGCGCGGACGCCATCGTTAATTTTGTGCGTGCGCTGGCGCAATCGACGTGGCCGCCAGTCATGCTGACGCAGATAATCCAGCACTGCGCCGCGCACGCGCATTTGCGCATAGCTGCCAAACTGCTCATCGGGATGACCGTAACGGCGCAGTGACTGTAATAAGCCGAGCAAAGCCACTTGCTGCAAATCGTCGCTTCCGACCACGCTGTCGGTTTGCGGCAGCAACTGTCGGACGATGCGTTTCACTAACGGGGACCACTGCTGTAGATAACGGCATTCATCAGCTGGGGTGATGGGGGCTTTGATCGGTTTTTTAGCGGAGATTAACTGGTTCACTGATACACCATTTTAGCTATCAAAACATCCTGGAAAGGCAGATGCTGCGCATAGGCACTCTGAAAACGAGACATCATCTGCATACGAATTTCTTCAACCGTCATGAGGCGAGCGGAGGCGTACTGCATGCCGGAAAACATCTCCACCACCAAAAACTTGAGCTTGGGCATATCCAGCTCGGTCTGTGCGGCCTCACGCTCACTGTGGGTAACAAACGCCAGATCCAGCATCAGGTAGCGCTCACGATCGCCATTGCCTTTGAGGGTGATCATCATGTTTTTCTGCTCCACATAGCCCACCACCAAAGGCACCTCTTTTTTGCTAAACAGGGTGGCAAAGGGGTTCGCACCGCCTTCAGTGGCAGACTTCATCCAGGCATTCCCCACCACCACCAGACCGGCGGTCAGCAGTGACATGAGCAGCCCCATAACCACCACCAGCAGTACCGTTTTCATCTTCATCATTCACACCATGCGTAAAATGGATTGATCCTGCCAAATCCCAGGGGACGCGCGCTCACGCTGAGAACCCGCTTCGCCCAATCCCTCAGCGTGGCTTTCTTGCTGGGGTAAAGATTGCTGTGGTGCAGATTGCTGCTGTTGCGCCACCTGCACATCAACCTGCATACCGTTTTGCTCGCTCAGGGTGCTACGCATCTCAGGGATTAACTGTTGAAGCTGACGCATGACATCTGGCTGGGTGGCATGAATAACGACCTGTAACTTGCCCGGCTCTCGCTGCACGACCAGTTCCAGCTGGCCCAGTGATTCGGGCGTGAGCTTGAGTCGCGCCTGCTGAGTGTGACTGTCGATCTGCCACTGCAAATGGGTACCCACCGATTGTCGAAGCTGGTGCGACTGTTCATGCGTCAGGTGTTTAAGTACCACCGGTGCTGAAGCAGTGATGAGGGGTTCCCTTACGGGTGACAGTTCTGCGGCCGATATCACTTGCGGTTTACCCTCAACAGGTAGCTTGTCCACTAAGGTCGGTAAGATTTTTGATGCACGATAAACCGGCTCCTCACCTGAAGATGCTGCCACCGGCAATAGGGCATTCGGGAGTGCGGTATGTGGTTGAGGAACGGTAACAGCAGCTATCGCTGGGGCATCAGCAGCACGCTCTGGCGTATTCATTACTGAACCTGCAATCACCGGTTGCGCTGTATTGATCACCGGACCAGACACCGCAAACGGCGATTCAGCAACCTGGATTCCGTTCTGAATTGAAACGGCAGGTGTGCTGTCAGGAAGCCACTGCTGCATAATGAGCTGTAGTTGCAGATCGCTGGCAGGTAAATCCTCTGCCACCAAGTCAGACTCTCCCCCTGTCACGGTGGGCTGCCACTCTTCGACAGCGACGGTAAACACGGGCGCAGGCTGCGGGCCAGGCATCAGTGATGGCGGTAGAATCACGCCAGTCTCCAGCCCTGACAGCATAAGGCTTGCTTCCGCGCCAGCATGAGCAACAGGTAGATTCACGGCTTCATCTCCTCCCAACCTGCACGCAGCGTGCGCATCATCTTTTCCACCTCGTCAATCGCCGCGACCGAAAGCTCAAGGCTGGCCGCGTAGAGGCGGAAAATACAGTAGTCGTAGAGGCTAGCCAGTGAACGCGCCAGTTCGCCGCCGCGTTCAAAATCCAGCGCACTAGTAAGCGCCTGCAAAATATTGACGCACTTTTCAACCGACAGGGTTTTATGTTCAATACGACGCTGGCTAATGTGGCCTTTTAAGCGCTGTAGCTCATCATCGAAACCATTAAACAGAATCAATACCAGTTGCTGCGGTGTGGCAGCGGCCGTTTGAATTTCCAGATCGGTTTCCTGCCAGCCATGCGTGGACGTACTGTAATCCGGTAGCGTCACGAGAAATTTCTCGCCGATGAGTGAGAAAGAGCACTCGACAAGCGCGAAGTGATCGAGGAGATCAATTTTTCCTGTTTCATCCAGTACATCGAAATAGCCTTATAAATAGTTCGTTGAGCCATTTATAATTAGCAATCAGCATGCCAGAATATAAAACCTTTAAATTCAATAGCATAAATTTAAATAAGGAATGCATGCTTCCGTATTACGGAAGAAAAAAGACAGATGCGGCGGAAAAAAAACACCGCCAAAGCGGTGTTTCCATTTTTAAGGGTAGAACGGGTTCAGCTCAGCATGCCCATCACCAACCCACTCATCTGGTTGGACTGTTTCAACATCATTTGGCTACTCTGCGCCAGCATATTCTGGCGATTCATCTCTGATGCTTCCGCAGCAAAATCTGCATCGCGAATAATGCCGATACTCTGGTCACTGTTATCTTTCATGTTTGCCAGGTTCTTTGCAGTATGTCCCAAACGGTTAACGCCAGCGCCGAGTTCCGACCGCATAGTACCGACGTCATCCAGCGCCAGATTTATTTTTTCCAGCATGGCATTACCCGCCGCAGCACTGGTCTGAATATCTGAAGCGGTCAGATCTGCCAGTGAGGTAGTGACCGAGTTCAGCGTTTCCCCCATATTGATTTTCAGCGCTTCATCTTTCGAAGCACCGATCTGGAACTGCATCTCCTGGGTTAGTTTGCCTGTGACTGAGTTATCACTCACACTTTTCAGCAGTTTTTCACGACCATAGGAGGTGTTACTCATGATGTTGTTCAATTCGCTGTTGAGCGCACTGAACTCTGATTGCAGTGACTTACGGTCTTCAGCGGAGTTGGTATCATCTGCGGCCTGAGTCGCCAGATCCTTCATGCGGAACAGAATCTGGCTCACCTCATCAAAGGCGCCTTCAGCGGTTTGCAACAGGGCCGAGGCTTTGTTTATGTTACTTTTCGCAACCGAGATCCCGTTAGATTGCCCCTGAAGTCGGGTAGCGATCTGTAGGCCCGCTGCATCATCTTTTGCGGCATTAATACGTTTACCTGTACCAAGGCGCTCCATGGAGGTATTCAACTCGCCTGTAGCACGGTTCAGTGAGTTATTTGACGACATTGCCGCTGGGTTAGTAAATATAGACAACATGATAATGGTTCTCCTTATTAAAGATTCATGATGCTTGCTTGTATGCCTGAGAAAATAGCGACGCCTCGACATTATCTATTAACCCAGGCATTGGATTGCTCTTCCATGATGAATGAAAAATATTTATGAATCACATTAAAAAATGAGTTTATTAATTGCAAGATTAGCAACAAGACTGGTCTTAAAGTAACATTATTACCGACGAGATTAATGTCACCGCACATAATTCGCGATGAAAAAAAATAGTGATTGATATCATTAATTCCCCTAGTAATAATAGTGCAAGTAATAAAGTTAACTGGCACTCCGGATAATATTTTCGAACAGAGTGAGACAAGTCATGACCAGAGCTTACCGCGTGCACCACTGGCAACTCGATGCTGCCGCTGGAACCATAATGCATGACCAGAGCGGCGAACTCCGTCGCCTGGGCGAATACCAGTTCCGTTTACTTTACGTCTTAGCCGAACACGCGGGAAAACCGATGACCCGTGAAGAGTTACATGAACTTGTTTGGGGAAATAGAGTGGTCGGAAATAACAGTTTGCCTAATGCAATTCATGCACTACGCCATGCGCTGGAAGATGATGGCAGACGGCAGAAAATCATAAAGACCATTCCACGAAAAGGATATCTTCTGGATGAAAAATATTGTCAATCCATTAATGTAAAAACAGAAGCCGCGTCTCATAACGACGCCGATAAATTAATAGATATGACAACCTATTTATCGCAAACACATGCAATTCATGCCACACCACATCCTACGATGAATTCAGATTGTTTAATGATGGAGAATAATAATAGCGATATGTGGAAAGGGCTCTGCCTGATTCAGTTTTTCCTCTGCGCAGCGGTGGTTGCGGCACTGATATAAATTGGTGGGCAGCGTTAGTCACCTGACGTTGCCCACATTTTTATGTCTGAAACAGCGATAATCCGGCAATCTGATTGAAGGATTTGTACGACGCCTGCGTCCCCAACTGATGCTGGTTCAGGCGCATGACGGCTTCTCCCATATCCAATGCCTCCAACTCGCCAATCACTTGCTGACTAATCGTGCTGTTATCCACATGCGCATTCGCCAGCAGCGTCAGGTTGTTTTGTCGACCACCGAGATCGCTGTACAGCGCTGCGGCCCTGTCAGAACTCAACTGGATTGCCTGCTGTAACTCACCAATCTCTGCCATATAACGGGTCGGGTCCAGCGTGCTGTTATCCATCTGTTCAATCAATGCCTGCCACTGGTTCAGCGTGGTAAAATCGGGACCAAACACCCCCTGCAAAGCGGTGTTGACCGGCATCTCCACGCCATGACCGACCTGCGTAGCACGCGATTCTTCGTTACCTTGATAGAACCATCTACCGCTGCTCGCGTCCTGTACCAGCGGTGGCCGATCGGTGCGCGTGCCACCAAACAAATAGCGCCCATTCTCATCACTGGCATTGATCTGCCCGACAATTGCAGACAACTGCGCGCGCATCATACTGGCATACCCTTGCATATCCCCGGCGCCCAACGTGCTGTTGTTCGCTTCACGCAGCCGGTCCAGCAACGACAGGAGCTGCTGATTAATCGCGTTGATATGCGTCTCTTGCAGAGAAAGGTTACTCGCTAAACGGTTGATGTTCTGCTGAAACTGGCTATTGATTGCCAACTCGCGGCGGAGCAGACCAATGTGCGTAGTGGCTACCGGATCGTCTGAAGGCACAGTGACGCGCTTCTGCTCGCCAATCTGCGTCATCAGTTTGTTGAGTCGCATCTGGTTATTGCCCAGAAGGTTCTGCATGTTATTGCTAAACGTTACGCCAGGCGTGCGCATACTCATGCTCCTTAAAATAACGCTAAGAGATCGCCAAACAGCCGATCGCCGGTACTTACCACTTGCATGCCCGCCTGATAGGCCTGGGTATAACGCGTCAGATCAATATACTCTTCGTCGTAATCGACCGCGCTGTAGCTGTCTCGCTGCGTTTTCACTTCATGTAACAGCAGTCTGGCTGAGTCCAGCTCATGTTGGTTTTGCTGGCTCTGAATACCTAACTCGCCGCTGAGCGAAACGCTGGCATTGTCCAGCGTGGTGACACCAAGGTGTGCAAACGGAAACCGTTGATGTTTGATATTGCTCAGTTGCAGCAGGTTGCGATTGTCACCATTTGCCCGCGCATCCTGAGAAAATGCTAGCCCTTCCCAGCCGAGATCGGTCACTTGCATCATGCCCGTTGAACGCTGCGCGTTGAAATCAAACAGCGCAGCCCCCGGCTGCCCACGCAGATCGAACCCGGAGGCTAACTGTAGGTTGATATGGGTTGCCAGCGCCTCCGCCATCGCGCTGCTGGCTTGCTCAACCGGCTGAAGCGTCTGGGTCAAAAAGTCTTGAAGCGCCCCTAGCTCCCCGCCTTTTGCCAGCCCAGTTTTCCACTCACTGCCACTAAACCGGATCGTGATCCCCCCTGCGGCCTCATGATCGAGCACTAGCTGAGCCGGATAGGATCCGCTGACCAGCGGATGCCCCTCCGGCAGACTGATCTGTAATGATCCATCCGGTTGCTCATTGATGCGAATCGCGATCAACTCGCTCAGATCGCTGACCCGTTCATCGCGCCGATCGCGGAGTTCAGGTGACAGATGGCCAAGCGCTTGCCCTGCGGTAATTTTTTCGTTAAGACCCGCAAGTTGCGCCAGCAGACTATTGGCCTGAGTCATGATGCTTTGCTGCTGAAGGCGAATATCGCTGTGCTGCTTTTGCAGGTAGTGCTGCAAGGTGTTGAAACGCAATGCCATCCCCTTCGCGTTGCTTAACACATTCTGCCGCAGCGCCTGGTTATCCGGTTTTTCAGTCGCCGCACTCAGCGACTGAAACAGGTTGTCCAGCCCACTGGCAATGCCGCTCTGTTCACTGCTCACGGTTTTTTCCAGCGCGTTTAGCCCCAACTGTAACTGCTGCGCGTAGTGCTGGCGGGTCGTGCCGTACCAGACTTGCTGCTGGAGAAACTGGTCAGCCATACGCCGAATGCCAACCGTCTCTACCCCTTGACCACTCGCCAGGCGCTGCGGGTTGGCGGGTGCCAACGCGGCCTGTTCGAGACGCTGGCGGCTATAGCCCGGCGTAGCTGCATTGGCGATATTCATTGCCGTCGTACTCATGCCCTTGCGGGCCGTATTCAGGGCACTGCCGCCGATAAGCTGCACACTCATGTCACACTCCTCGTGGTACTACCGGCTGCCGCGAGCTGCTTTTCCAGTAGCTGCGCAATGCCAGTACTTCGCTGGCTTGCCAGAGTCTGCGCGAGCATGTCGTCATGATAATCACGCAGCTGTTTTGATTCGCGACTGCTGAACAGGCCGCTGTCACTGTTAATCAGATCTGCATTACGGCGCATCTCTTTCAGCAACATGCGGAGAAACAAGGCGTCAAACTGCTCTGCCGCCTGTGCCAGATTTTGCACCTGTGCTGGCGGTTGGCTGACCGCGCTATTCCCGGTGATATTGATGGTTAGCCTCCTTAAATCACAATCAGTTCGGCATCAAGCGCACCTGCCGCATGCAGAGCCTGCAAAATACCCATGATGTCATCCGCAGCAGCGCCCATACCGTTGAGCGAAGCCACAATACTGCCGAGCGTTTCGCCGCCTTCCAGCAACGTCAGCTGGCCACTGCCACGATCAACACTGACATCACTGGCTGGCGTAATCACACTCTCAGCTTCGGTAAAGGGTGCAGCGGGTGTGACGTTGGTTTGTTCACGGATGGTCAGCGTCAGGTTGCCATGTGCTACCGCAACCGGTCTCACGCGTATCCCCTCACCTAAAATCACCGTGCCGGTACGAGCATTAAAAATGATGCGCGCCGGAGGACGTGTGGTTTCAATCGGCAGCGTTTCCAGCACCGACATAAACGCCACGCGTGCTGCGGGATCGGCTGGAGCCGCAACCGTCACCTGCGTTGCGCTGGCGGCGCTGGCGGTGTTGGCGCCGAACTTAAGATTGAGCGCACGCGAAATGGTGTCTGCGAGCGTGAAGCCGGGACGCTTCAGATTGAGGATCACGGTATTATTGCGTTGAAAATCACTCGGAATTTCCCGCTCGACGATCGCGCCGTTAGGCACCAGACCCACGGTTGGCGTATTGACCGTCACGCTCGACCCATCTTCTCCGCGTACTGAAACACCGCCGACCACCACATTGCCTTGTGCCAACGCGTACACTTCACCGTTGACCCCACGGAGTTCGGTCAGTAGCAGCATGCCACCACGCAGGCTTCTGGCATCGCCAATTGACGAGACCGTGACGTTGATTGTCTGACCGCGCGCATACAGCGGAGGTAGCGTGGCGCTAAGGGCAACTGCGGCGACGTTTTTGACTTTAGGATCAACTTTCGCCGGGAGCTGTACGCCGTGCTGGCGCAGCAGATTATTCAGTGACTGACTGGTAAATTTGACCTGATTGCGATCGCCGGTCCCATCCAGTCCCACCACCAGGCTGTAACCCGTAAGTTGGTTGCCGCGAATACCATGAATATCCACCAGTTCACCCAGCGGCATAGTGGCGGCTGCCACACTGGCGGAGACCAGCGTCAGTAGCAGAAGTAGTGTGCGCATAGTCAGCCTCAAAATAGCCGTCCCAACAGACCAAACAGCGAACTGGGCTGGTTAGCCTCATGCAGCATACCTTCGCCAGAAAAAGTGATACGGGCGTTAGCAATACGCTGCGATGACACCGAGTTGTCTGGATCAATATCTTCCGGGCGCACAATGCCTGACAGCATCACCACCTCATCTCCCTGATTGAGCGTTAACCTGCGTTCGCCTTTCACCAGCAATAGGCCAGTGGTGCTAACATCCACCACCTGAACCGTGAGTACCCCGCTCAGTCGATTTTGCTGTGCCGAGGTCGCACTCCCTTTAAAGCTCTGGCTACCTTCAACCGATCCAGAGAGGCGATCGAGGGGACGGCCAAACAGCGTCGGTGGCTTGATTTCGGCTGACGCGTCTTTGCCAAACTGGGTGCTGGCTTGTTTGCTACTTTGCGTCTGTTCATCCAGTCTTACGGTGAGGGGATCGCCGATGCGATAGGCACGCCGATCCTGCAGTAATGGCTGATGAGCCACTTTTTGATACAGGCCTCCGCCCGCCACTGGCGGCGGATCGCTCGGGAAATAGTGCACTGAATCTTCACGCATTTTCTGCTGTTGCAACCCCTTACAGCCGATGAGCGCTATCACGGAAAGCAGCAGCAAGCAGGACTTAAGAACCATCACGTTATTCATACCTGCTGGTTGAGATACTTCAGCATGTCATCCGCTGCCGAGATCATTTTGGTGTTCATCTCGTAGGCCCGCTGAGCGGAGATCATCTCCACCATCTCTTCCACGACCTGCACATTCGAGCCTTCCAGTACGCCCTGATTCAGGTGACCCAGAGCATCTTCACCCGGCGTCCCTTCTACCGCTTCGCCACTGGCAATCGTCTGTCGGTAGAGATTGCTGCCCAGGGCCTCCAGGCCAGCGGGATTGATAAAGTTCACCAGCGTTAGTTGCCCCAGCGCCACCGGATCTTGTTCGCCAGCCACCGTGGCACTGACGGTGCCATCCTTTGCTATGGTCAGCTTGTGCGTATTGGCAGGGACTTCAATCGCGGGCACCAGCGGCAGGCCGTGCGCAGTCACCAGCACGCCCTCCCCATTGATACGAAAATTACCCGCACGCGTGTATGCGAGGTCGCCATCAGTGGCTTCCAGCTGAAAGAAACCCTGGCCGGCAATCGCTACATCCAACTCCTGTCCGGTATTCTGCACCGCGCCTTGGGTAAACTGCTTTTGCGTGCCCAAGACTTTCACGCCGCTACCAAACTGAATCCCCCCCGGCGTTGTGGTGTTCTGATCCAATGGCGAACCTGCCACCCGTGCGGTTTGGTAGAAGAGGTCTTCAAACTGCACCCGATCGCGCTTAAAACCAGGTGTGTTAACGTTCGCCAGGTTGTTGGCAATAGCACTCATTTTGGCGTCTTGCGCCTCAAGGCCGGTCTTACTTACCCACAGTGCGGGATTCATACTCAACTCCTGTGTTAACCACCACGCAGCAGGCGATTACCCGCCTGAGCCAGGGTTTCAGCCGCTTTCATCATTTTGATTTGCGTTTCGAACTGACGGCTCAACGCCACGGTTTCAATCATGCCATCCATCATTGAGACGCTACTGGATTCAGTATGCCGATTGACGATTTTCACCCCTTCGTCTCGCGGGACGCGATTACGGGAGCTCACTAACCAGCCCTGTTCGTTTTTGGTCAACTGTGCGGCGGGAATATTGACCAGACGGACCCGATCCACCTCCTGGGCCGCCATCACATCTCCGCCTGCGGGGTAGATCGTGATCGTGCCATCAGAGCCAATCTCCAACTGGGAAAAGGGGGGAAGCTGAATGGGACCGTTATCACCCAGCAGCGGTTTGCCCCCAATCGATAAACGACCGGCACTGTCGATATCGATATTGCCGTTTCGGGTATACACCTCGCGCCGACCGTTCTGTACGGCAATCAAACCCGGCCCCTGTAGCGCAATGTCCAGATCGCGGCCGGTTTCCAGCAGCGCACCGGGGCTTAAATCTACCCCACCACTGGCGCTGTTCACCTGAAAGCGGCTGCTATAGCCAAAACCCGGCACTTCCCAGCTGCTGGCTCGCTCAAGGTCGGCCCGAAATCCGGGATGACTTGCGTTAGCCATGTTGTTGGCCTGAATCTGCTGCTGTACCAGGTTTCGCGTCGCACCGCTGGCGGCGGTAAATATCAGGCGATCCATAATTACAGCGCCTGGAACAGTGCGTTCATCATCGCATCGTTGGTCGAGATGACTTTAGTGTTAGCCTGATAGCTGCGCTGGGCCCCCATTAATCCCACCAGCTCGCTGGTGAGATCAACGTTAGAAGACTCCAGTGCAAAGGCTTTGATGCTGCCGTTCATACCGCTTTTTGGCGTGCCATACAGCGGCTGGCCGCTGCCGTTTGCTTCACTCCAGGCAGTGCCATCTTCTGACTTCAACGCCTGCGGATTACGGAAGTTTGCCAGCACCAATTGCCCCTGTAACAGGCGCTCACCGTTGGTGTAAGTCGCGTAGATCTTGCCATCGTCGTCAATTTGCTCGCTGACCATCTCGCCTGCCGCGTAACCATTGCTGGTGTTATTCATGACGTTGAAGCTGCTGCTGTACTGACTGGTACCGCTGTAATCCACTGTGATCGCCAGGGGATCTACGCCGTTTAGCCTGCTGGTCAACTGTGGAGTGGTGGTGGAAGGCAGCAGGTTGCCGCTGTTATCAAAGCGTAATTGCGTTTTAGCCGGTGAAGCTGTGGCACCATCAACGAAAAAATGGACATCCCAGCTACCTTCACCGGTTTTGGCAAAGTACTGCTCAACGCTGTGCGGCTGGCCAAGTGAGTCATAGACCCGGCTGCTAAAGACATTGTTATAACTCTGCGGATCATCACGGCTAAAACGGCTTTCCACAGGAGGGATCGCCCCGGCGTCAAGGTTGGCGACGAACCCCAGTTTATCGGTGGCCTGGGCCGGAATAGCCCCCACTTTGACCTGCAAGTCGCCCAGGGCTCCGGTCTGCAACGCCCCGCTGTCATCTGTACTGTAGCCCTGCAGGCGTGCGCCGAGGTTATTGACCAGCTTGCCCTCTGCATCCAGCGCCATATAACCCGCACGAGAGTAGGTCGTGGCTCCATTTTCATCTTTGCTGACGAAAAAACCCTTGCCGGTAATGGCCAGATCCAGCGCTCGGGAAGTATTGGTCACGGTACCACTCTGGCCCACACTTTGGCTGATATCGGAAACATTGACCCCCTGCGGCTGGCCACCACCGTAGAGCGAGGCAAACTCAGCACGCATCGACTTATAACCCGCAGTGTTGCTGTTGGCGATATTGTTACTGATGGCACCCAGCTGTTTACTGAAGGCATCCAGGCCCGAAGTTGCAATACTAAAACTCATGAAAGGCTCCTGTTAAAATTGCATTGCTTGTTGCCCAGAGACTGGACGCTCACTCACCCCAAACTGGCGAATGTTTCCCGCATCGACTTCACCCACACCAGCAACATGAACTCGCGTTTCTCCACGGTTAAAATCGGGGCGTAGGTAATCAATTCTGCCGCTCAGCAGTACCGGCAGTGGCTGGCTGTCCTGCCACGCAGAAACCTGGTATTTTCCGGCGGCCAGGCCAAGTTCAGCCGCCTCAAAGCTAAAAGGCACGTCGCCCGCCTGTTGGCTCCCAAGGGATATCGTGGTGTCATTCCCCTGGTTATCACGCAGGATAAGCCGGACCTCACGCGCGGCGGTCGTCAGCTTTAACTCGCCCACGACGGTGCCGTCTGCATTGAGTTCTATGGTGTCACTCTGCACCATGACCTGTTGGCCGGTCAGGGTGTGGGTGTTGAAGCGCTGTAGGTCTTCCACCATGGTGCCAATCTGGGTGAGCTGCGTGCCTATCTGACTCATCGACTCCATTTGCGCCATCTGCGCCAGTTGCTGCACGTACTGGCTGCTGTCTACCGGCTGGCTGGGATCCTGATACTGCAACTGAGCAACTAACAGCTGTAGAAACATGTCATTCAGTGGCTCCTTCTCCCCGGCAGGCGTTACCGCAGCAGCATCAGGCCGATAGGGTTCAACCTTGGTCAGTGACGTCAGATTCATCAGTTCTCTCCCAGTTTCAGCAGGCTCTGCTGCATGCTTTTCACGTTATTCAGCACCTCAACGTTGGTTTCAAAGTTACGCGTGGCTGACATCATGTCTGCCATCTCCTCCACGCTATTGATATCGGGATAAAACACCTGCCCACGGGCATTAGCCAGCGGATGGCCTGGCTGGTAGCGCGGGATAGCACCACCGGTCTCCACCACGTCGAGGATCTGGACGCGGGCAGAAGAAGAAGCTAATGCAGAAGAAAATCCGGCAGCCTGATAAAGCGCCGCGAACACCGGGCGCCGTGCTTTATAGGTGGTGGCAGCACTGGACGCGGGTGATTCAGCATTAGCCAGATTACTGGCGATGGTATTGAGGCGAACGGTTTGTGCCGTCATCGCCGATCCCGCCACCTGATAAATCGCGTTAAATGACATGATTATTTCCCTTCAATCGCCTGACGGACGCCACTCAACTTGCCCTGCAACAGCTGTAGGCTGACCTGGTAATCCAACATGTTCTGCGCAAAGGCGGCCTGCTCAACGTTCAGCGCTACGGTGTTGCCATCCGTAGCCGGTTGATAGGGAATGCGGTAACGAACATCAGGTGACGTAGAGAAATCACTTTGACGGGTTATGCGTTGCATCTCTGCCGCGAAATCAATATCTTTAGCTTGAAATTTTGGCGTATCTACGTTCGCCAGATTGGCGCTAATCAGCTCTGCTCGCGAAAGTCTAAGCTGTAAGGCCGCCGGATGAATATCCAGTACCCGCTCAAAACTCAGTGCCATTACGTCCCCCTTTATCCCGGTGTACCGTTGGTGTTAGCAATTCGCATACCAACACTTAACACATTGATAAAATGGGAATTAATCTTATGAACCCCGCAAAATTCGGGAAACAACTGTTCCGCTATGTTGTGCTCTCTTCCGCTTTGATTTCCGCCCCTTCACTGCTGGCCGCCGTGCAGCCGACAACGGCAAGATCGCAGCTGCACACAGCAGTAACTAACGCTGCCAGCGCTGAAATCCGCCAGCGAGCCAGTCAGTTCGGCTGGCGTGATTACAGCAGCAAGCTGCACATTTACATGCCGGGAGATGCCAGCCGACTGCCGCGCTGTTCTCACCCCCTTAACGTGATCCAGCCTGCCGGGACCAGCCGGGAGCTGACGCGGCTACGCTATGACCTGCGCTGTGAAAGCCCTGTGGAGTGGGAACTCAGTGTGACGGTGAAGGCCGACGTGGTGATGCCGGTAGTGGTTGCGCGCCAGGCTGTAGATCGTGGAACTGCGCTGGAAGGGGCATTAGTCGTGCTGAAAAAACGCAACATTAGCCATCTGCAGCAGCGTTTTTTCACCGAGATAGATCGGGTCAACGGGCTAAGCACCCGCCGCCGCCTCCGTGAATCCCAGGTGATTGCGCCGGCAGATATTGAGCAACCGGTTATGGTTGAGCGGGGGCAGCAGGTCACAGTGATCGCGCAGCTCAGCAGTAGTGAAGTCCGTATGGTGGGAGAAGCGCAAAAGCGTGGCCGTAAAGATGAGGTCATCAGCATTAAAAATCTCACCTCGCAGCGGCTATTCAGCGCCAGAGTGACCGGCCCGGCGACGGTTGAGCTGTTAACTCCGCCTTAAAATAGCGGCCGTTCTGGCCGCTGTGAACAGAAACAGAGACCCAAACTTAAGGTGTGAAATATGCTTTTCAGCCATGCGCCGCTCAGCTCTAAACAGGCATCTCGATTGTGAGTAGCGCCACGACTCAAGTGCTGCAACTGCTGCGTGAATTACAGCAGGATCGCCGTGATTACCAGCAGGTTGCGGATTTATTGCAGCAACAGTATCGGGCGCTGCTGGCGGCGGATTCGCGCCTGACGCTACAGATTTCCGATCGGCTGCATGAGCTGTATCTAGTGCTGACGGCATCTGCCCGCTTGCGCAGCCAGCGGCTGAAAACCCTGCACCTGGCTACTAATGCGCAAGGAATGCAGCAATTTATGGCGTTATTACCTGTCTCGCTACGCCATCAGGTTAGCGCGTTGTGGCAGCAGCTTTTACAGCTGGCAGCACAATGCCAGCAGCAAAACAGCCGTAATGGCGTACTGTTATCACTTCAGTTGGAAACGCTGTCAACATTACAACTTCAGACTCCTCAGAGCTTCCTCTACCAGCCTTGACGGCCACGATATGCCGTCTGTTGTGTCTCAGCATTTTCCCGATGTTGGTTCTGCTGCCGTTGACGCTGCTGCTCACGTTTCAATACCAGCGCATAGCTTTGCGCCTGACGGGCAGCCTGCTGCAATCTCTCCCTTAGCTCAAGACGACGTTGTTCTTCCAGTTGCAGCAACTGTTGTTGCCATACCACGACCCGATGTAGAGCCGCGCGATATAACACCAGATTGGCGAAGTGACCGGGCTGGTGTGCCGAAGGAATACTCTGCTGTAGCTGTTGCAGGTCGATGAGATTACGCCTGATGCGCAGACACTGCTGTTGCTGGGCATGCTGTTGTTGCATCAGTTGCTCAACTTCGGCCTGACGCAGCTGCTGTAATCGCGTTAGCGCCAGCAGCCTCGCGGTCTCAGGCTTCATCGCGTTGCGCCAGTTGATGCAATTGTTGCTGCGCCTGACTTAGCGATACCGGCTGACCCGCATCCTGGCATAAAAAATGCGCGATGGCTGGCTGCTGCCGTAGCGCTTCATCAACGGCGAGATCGGCACCTGGCACATAGCCTCCCAATGATATCAATGGCTTGATCGCCGCGTAGTCTGCCTGCCAGCGCTTCAAACGTTGGGCCGCCTGTTGCTGCGGGCGAGTGGTGATCTGCTGCATACAGCGGCTGATACTCTGCCCGATATCAATCGGCGGATAGTGGCCTGCCTCCGCCAACTCACGCGACAGGACAATATGCCCGTCCAACACCGCACGCGCACAATCCGCGATGGGATCTTGTTGATCGTCGCCCTCAGTCAGTACGCTGTAGATGGCTGTCATGGTTCCGCAGCCATCGCTGTTACCCGCCGTCTCTACCAGACGTGGCAACATAGCAAAAGCGGACGGTGGATAACCTTTATTGGCTGGCGGTTCTCCTAACGACAGAGCGATCTCCCGCTGTGCCATTGCGTAGCGAGTGAGTGAGTCAACCAGTAACAAGACATCTTGTCCGGCATCCCGAAACCAGGCGGCGATGGCGTGACACAGCTCAGTCGCGCGCAGGCGCATCAGTGGCGATTCGTCGGCAGGCGCGGCTATCACCACGGCTTTCGCCATCCCCTGAGCCTGCAATACGTGCTCGATAAATTCTTGCACTTCGCGGCCTCGTTCACCGGTCAACCCGACTACAACCACCTGCGCCGTGGTACCGCGTGTCATCATGCCTAACAACATACTTTTACCCACGCCAGAGCCCGCCATTAACCCAATGCGTTGCCCCTTGCCAATGGTCAGCAGGCCGTTAATGGCACTGACGCCCACATCTAGTGCCTCACTGACGGGTTTGCGCTGCAAAGGATGCAAAGCGGGAGGAATAAGAGGCAACAGGGCGTCACCTCCAGGCGGGGCTTTGCCATCAATTACTTCCCCCAGGCCGTTGAATACTCTGCCCAACCACGCCGGGCCAATACGCAGCTCACTGTGTTTTCGCGAAGGGAACACCCGCGCCCCGCTCTTCAGTCCGAGCGGGGGTTTGAACGCCATCAGCCAGGTAAGATCACGATTGAAGCCAACCACTTCTGCATCCAACAGTTGCCCGTTAGCTTGTTCAATCTGACAACGCTGGCCGGTCGCTATGTTGCAACCCGTACACTCCAGCAGCATTCCACTCACCCGTACCAACCGGCCAGAGACGCGTGCCAGTGATACGTTCTCCAGCGATTTCAAAGCGCGATCAAGCGTCCTGTCTCTCCTCATCCTGCGCCTCCTCGCCTTCATCAAGGCTGTGCTGGATCACCTCAAGACACTGACTGAGCCGCTGCTGGCAGCCAATATCCATCTCACCCTGTGGCGTAGTGATACGGCACTCCCCACTCACTATTTCGTCATCGGGATGCAGATGCCACTGCGCGACTTTATCCGGCGCCAGTTCGTTCAGGCGGCCAAACTCTTCACGGCTTAACCAAACTTTAAACTGCTGAGGAACTTCCGGCAGGCTACTGAGCGCTTCGTCTACCAGCGCTAACATTTGCGTGGGCTGAAGTGCCAGCTCGCAGCGCACCACCTGATGCGCCACTTTTTCTACCAGTTGCAGCAATTCCTGACGGCGCTGCTGCTCCAGCGTACCAAGGTAATGACGCAGGGTCTCAATCAGATTTTCCAGCGGCTTAGCGCCTTCCTGAAGCTCAGCATAAACCTGCAAACGCGCAGCCTGTTCCCCGTTCTTTAGACCCTCTCGATAACCTTGCTCCTCACCCTGCGCCAACCCCTGAGCCAGCCCCTGATTAAAACCATCAGTGACATTCTGCTGGAATTCAGCCTGCTGCTGGGCGTTATGGTGCGCCCGCCCACCCGGAGGACGTAGCGGCGGGAACTGATAAAGACGGATCATTTCACTGTTCTGCCTCATGGGTTACTCCATTGTCTGCTCGCTAAACAGCTGCACCTGGATTTCTCCCTCTTCCGCCAGATCACGGACCAACTGCATGATCTCTTTACGCACCTGCTCAACACGACTGACGGGCACGGGCCCAAGGCGGTTGCCGGCATTCTGTAGCTGCTGAACCTGGCGCTGGGGCATAGCGTCGTAAATTGCGCGACGCAGCATCGGCTCGGTGCCTTTTAATGCCAGCGCCCACTGATCCATCGGCACTTCCTCAAGTAACCGTTGCAGTGTGGCCTGCGGCTGGCGGCTGAGAATAAAGAACTCGTACATTTCACTCTTCAGCTCATCGGCAATCTGCTCATCGCGCTGCTTTAACTGCTCCAGCAGCAGTTGCTGGTTCTCGCTGATCCGGTTGACGATATTGGCCGCCTGGCGCAGCCCGGAGACTTTCGAGCCATGCTCAGAAATCGCCGCAATCCCCCGTTCAATCAGCCGATCCAGCTCGCTGACCACATCACGATTGATGTCATCCAGCCGGGCAATCCGATACAGCAGCTCTTCCTGGCGCTGTGTATCTAACTGCGCCAGCACCAGCGCTGAGACATCCGGCGGCAGAAAGGCGAGAAACACCGCCTGCAATTGCAGATGCTCATACGCAATCAGCGCGGTGAGCTGGGGTACGTCAACCCACTGAAGCAGCGCCATGCGGTAACGGATCTCATCGCCATAGATCCCGTTCACCACGCTTTTAGCGATCTCACCGCCCAGCGCCTTTTCCAGCAATCCCGCAAGATAGCTTCGGGAAGCCCCATTAATGCCGGTTTGCTCACGGTAGTCCTGAAAGAAGTTATTCATTGCCATCCGGGCATGCGTCACCTTCACACCGTGCAGCCGCGCCATCGCTTCACTCAGGCGTAGCACCTCCTCACGGCTTAATCGTGCAATCACAGTCGCAGCGGCTTCATCACCAATACTCAGCAGCAGAATTGCGGCCTGCTCCAGCCGGGAGCGGCCACTTTTTGCCTCATCCGGGCGTGCGGGTTTACTTTTTGCTGTTGTTTCGCTCATTGCTGCTAATCCACTGTTTTAATACCTCAGCAACGCGATCGGTTTCACTGCGTGCCAGGGTTTGCAGAAAGGCCACTTTGGTCTCCAGGCCGGAGTTTTGTGGCGGGAGTTGATCGTCGTTGCTCACCGCTGAATCAGGTAAGGTCGCCAGCGTCTCGCCCATCAACGTCTCCTGGGTTAAAGCCGGATCGGTTGGCACACCAGCGGGGGCGGGTTGTCCAACACGACGGAGCATCGGCAGCAGGCCAAACAGGGTGATCAACAAGATCAGCAGCGCCATCGCGGCGCGCTCGGCCCAGCGGAAGGTGGTTTCACTCTCCCACCAGGGGGTTTTCTCATCCTCTACGGCCTCGGCAGGGATAAAGGCTAATCGCGAGATAGTGAGTTGGTCGCCGCGCGTACTATCAATGCCCGCAGCCTGACTCAGCAGAGCGGCCAGCTGCGCGTGCTGTTCTTCGTTCCACTGACTTAGCGCTGCAACATTCTGATTAAGCACAATGGCGACGCTGAGCTTTTGCAGTTTTTCCGACTGATGGCGAATCTGGCGAATATCCCGATCCCAGTGGAACTGCCGCTGTGACTGGTCACGTGACGATCCTTGCATCTCGCCCGCTGCCGCCGGGGCATTGGCTGGGCGATTGCTTAATGAGCCAGGGATGCCTACCGCCATCTGCTCGGAGAGGTTTTCCTGCAACAGATTTTCACTGGCGGTACGCGGATCGCCAAGGTAGCGCTCCTGCGTTTCTTCTACCCGATCAAAACTGATCTGCGGCACCACGCTGACGCGAAAATTCTCCTGGCCCAACAGGGGGATGAGCAGCGTACTGATGTTACGTTCCGTGGTCTGACGCAAGCGGTGTAGCGCATCGGTCTGCCGGGCAGTCGAAATTTCTGCGCCCTGCCCCTGAAGATGCGCAGAGAGCAGTCTTCCACCCTGATCAACAACTTGTACCTGTTCCGCCTTCATGCCCGGCATACTGCCTGCTACCAGGCCTGTCACCGCAACCACCTGGCTTTCGCTTAATTCACGTCCCGGATGCAGACGCAATATCACCGAAGCCGTGCTGTCCGGCTGGCTACTGAGCACGAAACTGCGCTTTTCCACCATGCCGAGATGGACGCGCGCCGAAGCCACGCTATCCAGCGTCATAATACTTTGCGCCAGCTCACCTTCGAGGCTACGGCGAAAGCGTACGTTCTGGATGAACTGACTGCTACCAAATAGCGCTTCGCTATCCATCAATCCATAGCCTGGCGGCACCTGGGCCGTAATGCCACGTGCAGCCAGCAACATGCGTGCCTGCGGAACCTTGCTTTCAGCGATCAACAAAGCACCGCTTCGCGGTTCAACCCGATAGGCTATTCCCTCGCTCCCTAACACTTCCACCGCCTGCGCAACGGGGATCTGCTGCTCGCTGCCGAACAAGAGCACGTAGCGATTGTTGTTGTGCCACAGGATCGCCACGATGAGCGCGGTAATCAGCAAAGATCCCCCGAGTGGCAGCAGCCACTTTTTTACGATTATCACGCTATCCGCAGGAAAACGGGCTAAGAGTTGCTGTAACACCCGACCTCCTTAAACCGGCATACTGACGATATCATCCAGCGCTTGCGTCAACTTGTTGCGCACCTGCACCATCGCAGAAAACGCAATACTGGCCTTTTGCCCCGCCAACACCGTGTTTGTCAGATCGTCGCTGAGACCCAAATCGATAGCGCGCTGCTGCGCTGAAGCGCTGTGTTGTAAGGCATCAACGTGATGAATTCCCTGCTCAAGCAGGGCAGAAAAAGAGACGTGGGATGTCGCCCCGGTAGTCATCTGGCTAGCCGGTGCTGGCGACAGCGTTGGGCCAGGTCGAATGGAACGGATTAAATTCGGCTCAATGGCAGTAACAATCATATTTATCTTCCTGAATTAACAAGATTTTCCGTGCTTATTCCCTGCTGGCGCATAGAAGCAAGGCGATAACGCAGGGCGCGCGTCGTGATGCCAAGGCTCTCGGCAGTTTTGGTTTTGTTACCCTGATGGCGACTGAGCAGATCGAGGATATACTGGCTTTCAGCAGCGCGACCATGTTCACGAATTCTACGAGTGCGCGACGGTGGAACGGGGTGAGGAAGATCGGCGGTTGAGATACAGGTGACACTTTTCTCATCCAGCCCTAACAGGGCGGCACTGATGGTGTCACCACTGCTCAGAACAATGCCACGCTGTACGCGGTTTTCCAGCTCTCGCACGTTGCCGGGCCATTCGTACTCAAACATCTTATGCTGGGCCTCAGCGCTAAAGCGCAGTAACGCTGGCAAACCCTGGCTGTAGCGTTGCAGGAAAAGGTTCGCTAACGGCAAAATATCCAGCCGCCGGGCACGCAAGGGTGGTATCTCAAGGTTGATCACCGAGAGTCGATAGTAGAGATCTTCCCGGAATCGCCCACGATTGACCTCTTCTTGCAGATCTTTATTGGTCGCCGTCAACAGACGCACTTTTAGCGCGATCGATTTATGGCTTCCGAGCCGCTCCACGGTCTGTTCCTGGAGCACCCGCAGCAGTTTCGCCTGCAAGCCGTAGGGTAAATCCCCGATTTCATCGAGCAGCAGTGTCCCGCCATTGGCCAGCTCAAATTTACCCGGCTGACTATGAACCGCACCGGTGAATGCCCCTTTTTCAAAGCCAAACAGTATGGCTTCCAACATGTTTTCGGGTATCGCTGCACAATTGACGGCGACATAAGGTGCCGGCTGGTTAAAGGCGTGTTGATGAATATGTCGGGCAATACACTCTTTCCCGGTTCCGGTTTCACCTGAAATCATGACCGGCACATTAAACTTCGCAACCTTTTCAGCAGAGGAGTAAAGGGCAATGGAGATGGGATCGTGGGAAATAAATTTCTTGCTCATGCTGCTCTTCATTGCCTCAGAATATACTGCCTCAGTGGTATTCATAGCATTACCCTTTAGGATGTTAAGCAAAGGTTGATTTTTTATATAGAGAAAAGAATATAGCCATTGTTGAATCCATACCAGATATAAAAAATTATTAAATAATAAATCCATTGTAAACAATGATTTAATAAATAAAATCCTTCCTGTTGAGATATTAATAATCATTAATATCTGGCTAAAAACCTTAAGATGAAAATAAAATAAAGACATTAAAGTCAGACAAAGAACTTCTGAATGCTAATTCATAAAAAAAGGCGGCGCGTCTATTCAGCCAATGAGGTTGAAGAGGTGATTAAAATCGAAACGCACCAACTGGGAAAACCCTACAATCAGATTCCGGCTATTTTTAAGAATCTTCGCGATCAGATTGATACCCGATTAAACGTTTACTTTTTGAAAAAACTCCGCGTGAATACCACCCTGATTGATATTCAGTGTCACAGTGATGTGATACAAAAAAAAGCGCAGATATTCAGTAGCGAATCAGGTCACCTGGCGTTATATATCGACCGCCATTTTCTGCTGCAAATACTCTACGATTATTATGGGTTAAAGCGCCAGGAACTCACTGAAAAGCCGCTGAACGATGGGCCACTGTCGCGCACTGAAGAACGCTTACAGAGCAAAATCAGCAGCGATCTGATTCAACTGCTGCTGAGCGATACGCTGTTTGGCCAGCCTCTTACATTATCTGCTGATTATGCCGCACTCATGACACAGTGGGCTTATCGGGTGGATTTCATTTTAGATAGCTACCAAGGGGGGAAGCTCTCGCTACTACTGGATGCCAGCCATGTTGATCTCCTGCTGGCAAACCTGCGGGCAAAACAGAACCAAAACCGCCCGAAGCGCCTTCCTACCCGGCCACTGTTCAGCACGCTACCGCTGCGCCTGAAGGGCCGTCTGACCACGCTTTCGCTCCCAACAGCCCGCCTGTCCACGTTACAGGCAGGCGATATTTTACCTATTGCTCTGGCCGAATCCGTGCCGCTTTACATCGGCAGTAACTCACTGTTTAGCGCTTCGGTCTGTGAGGATCGCGGCAAGCTCTACTTTTGCGACTTAATACGTAACCGGGAACATACCGATGACTGAACGCCACGCCTCTGACTCTCCTGAGGAGATCGCGCTGGCTGCCTCACTGGAGGCTGCCTTTAATCCAGTACCGCAGGACACCTGCGCATCCTCAGACAAGCAGCGTCATCTGGCGTTGTTTAGCCGTATTCCGGTCACGCTAACGCTGGAGGTCGCTTCAGTGGAAGTGACTCTGGCTGAACTGCTTGAGGTCAACGAAGAGAGCGTGATAGAGCTGGATAAACTAGCCGGAGAGCCGCTGGATATCAAAATCAACGGCGTCTCCTTCGGCACCGCTGAAGTCGTCGTGGTCAACGATAAATACGCGCTACGGGTGATTGAATTCGATAGCAGCGAGTTGAGTGAGCTGGCGCGATGACAACCCGCCTGCTATGGCTTCTGCTGCCCCTCGCCCTGCCCGTTTCTGCTCAACAGAGCGGGCTGACGCTGATCTCAGCCCTCCCCAACGAGAGCGGAGCCGTAGAGTACAGCGTTAAGGTCGAAATACTGATCCTGATGACGCTGCTCGGCATGCTGCCCCTCGCACTGCTGATGATGACCTGCTTTACGCGTTTTATTATTGTGCTGGCGCTGTTACGTCAGGCGATTGGCCTCCAGCAAGCGCCGCCGAATAAGGTGCTGACCGGGATTGCACTGGCTTTAACCTTGCTGGTGATGCGTCCGGTATGGCTGAATATCCATGAGAATGCGGTGGTACCCTATCAGGAAAATCGCATGACGCTCCAGCAGGCGCTAACCGCTGGATCGGCCCCGCTGAAAACCTTTATGCTGTCGCAGACCAGCACCAGCGCACTGGAGCAGATCATGCTGATCGCGGGTAGCAGTGGTGCCGCTGAGGCGCAGGATTTGACCATTATCGTGCCCGCTTTTGTTCTGAGCGAACTGAAAACCGCCTTTAAAATCGGCTTCTTAATTTACATCCCCTTTCTGGTCATTGACCTGGTGGTGGCCAGTATTTTAATGGCAATGGGGATGATGATGCTGTCACCGCTGATCGTCTCGCTGCCGTTTAAGCTGATTCTGTTTGTCCTGGTGGATGGTTGGTCACTGATTGTCGGTACACTGACACAGAGTGTACAGGGGCTGGCGCTATGATGACCATTGAGGTCGTGGGTGATGTTATGGGCTCCGCCTTTCGCCTCATCTTGATTATCGCCCTCCTGGCCATTTTGCCCAGCTTGCTGACCGGCCTGCTGGTGAGCATTTTTCAGGCCACGACCCAAATCAATGAACAGACGCTGAGTTTTTTGCCGCGCATGGCTGTCACCTTACTGATGTTGATTTTCGCTGGTAAATGGATGCTGACCGAACTGATCGATTTTACCCGCCAACTGTTCGAGCAGGCCGCTCAACTGGTGTTATAAGCGTGGCGTTTACAATTGAACAGCTGTACTCACTGTTGCTCCAGCTTTGGCTCCCGCTGGTTCGCATTCTGTCGCTGTTACTGTTCTGCCCAGTACTGGATAACCCGGCATTTTCCCGCAAGGCCAAAATCATGCTGGCCCTGCTACTGAGCGTCGTACTCACTGCACAGCCTATCGTCCCCAGCCCCGTCTCCGATCTGATGTCCGTTGCGATGCTGATGTTGACCGGCGAACAGATCCTCTGGGGATGGCTGTTTGGTCATATGCTGTGGTGGGTTTTCTGGGTGCTACAAACGGCGGGTCACATGCTGGCCATGAGCATGGGATTGGGCATGTCCATCATGCACGATCCCGCGAACGGCACACCCACGGTGGCCATCGCCCAGTTTCTTAATATCTATGCCGTGCTGCTGTTTTTTGTTATGGACGGGCATCTGCTACTGGTGACGATTCTGCACCACAGCTTTCTCTGGTGGCCGATTGGCGAGGCCATTAGTGTGTCGATGCTGGAGAAAGTCAGCGGTGGGGTGGGCTTTATCATCGCCGGTGCGCTGTTACTGGCGCTGCCTGCGTTGCTGATTTTATTGCTGGTTCAAGCTGTGTTCGGTCTGCTGAATCGCGTTTCTCCCACCTTAAACCTGTTCTCGCTTGGTTTTCCCATCAGCATGCTGTTTGGGCTGTTCTGTATCGGGCTACTGAGCTATAGCCTGAGCGATCACTATCTGAAGTTAAGTTATAGTCTGCTGGCAGAGTTAGCCAGGCTGAGAGTGCGCTGATGGCTGAGAGTCAGGGAGATAAAAGCGAAAAGGCCACGCCGACCAAAGTCACCAAAGCACGCAAAAAAGGCGATGTGCCGCGTTCAAAGGATGTCCCACTCGCTGTCGGGCTGCTGACCACCCTGAGCTGTGTAACGCTGTTTTTTCCCTGGTATCTGAGCCTGATAAAGGAAGCCTTCAATACGCTGCCACAGTTTGCCGCCACCCTTGAGGATGAGGGCCACCTGATACGCTATCTCAGCCTCCACCTGGTCATTCTGGCTAAGATTTTCATTACACTTCTGCCGGTTCCTCTGGTCATCATTTTTACCAGCCTGTTGCCCGGCGGCTGGATTTTCGCCCTGGGACGTATCAAACCGGACCTGAAAAAAATGAGCCCTGTTTCCGGCATTAAACGGCTGTTCTCAGCACAACATGCCGGTGATGTCGTGAAAATGGTGCTCAAATGCCTGCTGCTGATGGGCCTGCTGTGCGGCGTTCTGATGCACTACTTACCTGAAATGATTGCGCTGCAATCGGCCTTTCTCCGTCCGGCCATTTACCATGGGATTGCGCTACTGTGGGAGATCCTGCAGTACTTTTTATTTGCACTGGTGCTGTTTGCTTTAATTGATCTCCCCCTGAGCCGCTTTTTCTTTCAACGAAAAATGCGCATGAGCCGCCATGAAGTACGTGAGGAGCATAAAAACCATGAAGGTAATCAGCAAATTAAACAACGCGTGCGGCAGATCCAACGATCATTTTCACAGGGGGCGATCCGCGCCAGCGTCCCTAAAGCGGATGTGATTATTGCTAACCCCACGCACTTCGCCGTAGCGATTAAATATGACGTCAAAAAGGCGGCCGCGCCGTGGATCGTTGCCAAAGGCCAGGATGAGATGGCGCAGTACATTCGCCAGGTCGCGGGTCAGCACAAAATCGAAGTGGTGACCTTTCCTCCGCTGGCTCGCGCGCTTTATCACAGCACGCGCGTTAATCAGCAGATCCCGGTTGAACTGTTTCGTCCGATGGCGCAAGTGCTCTCTTATGTGCTGCAACTGAAAGCCTGGCGCTCCGGTCAGCGCGATCGCCCAACGCTGAATACTCAACTCCATGTAATAAACGAGGTACAACATCAAGATGGATAGAATCAATCCTCGTCAGTGGCTCTCGCTGCTACGCCATAGCCGCTTCGGTGTCCCTTTGCTACTGCTTAGCGTATTGGCAATGGTGATGCTGCCACTGTCACCGCTGGTGCTGGATATTCTGTTCACCTTCAATATCGTCCTGTCGGTCATGATTTTACTGACCTGCGTCAATAGCCAACGCCCCCTCGACTTTGCGGTGTTTCCCACGCTGCTGCTCGTTGTAACGCTGATGCGCCTCGCGCTTAACGTGGCTTCGACGCGCGTGGTACTGCTTAACGGTCACGAAGGGCCGGGTGCCGCCGGTAAGGTGATTGAATCTTTTGGTAACGTGGTGATTGGCGGTAATTTTGTCGTCGGGTTCGTGGTGTTTATTATCCTGATGATTGCCAACTTTGTCGTCGTGACCAAAGGAGCGGAGCGTATTTCTGAAGTTTCCGCACGCTTTACGCTGGATGCACTGCCAGGCAAGCAGATGGCTATCGATGCCGATCTCAATGCCGGGCTGATTAACCAACAACAGGCGCGTGACCGGCGTAAAGAGGTCGCCAGTGAAGCGGATTTCTATGGCGCAATGGACGGGGCCTCGAAGTTTGTCCGCGGCGATGCCATCGCCGGGATTATGATCCTACTGATCAACGTCACCGGCGGTATTTTGATTGGCGTATTTAGCCATCATCTGCCTGCCGGTCAGGCTTTTGAGCAGTATGTACTGCTGACGATTGGTGATGGCCTGGTCGCGCAAATCCCCTCTTTGCTCCTCTCGACCGCCGCCGCGATTATTGTCACGCGCGTCACCGACGGGAGCGATATCGGCAGCGAGATTCGCACCCAACTGCTGGCACAACCTAACACTCTCTATACTGCTGCACTGGTGATGTTCGTACTGGCGATAGTACCGGGGATGCCGCACTGGGTGTTCCTTGGCTTCAGTGCCCTGCTGCTATTTGCCGCCAGGCATCAGCAGCGACAGGCTCGCCCTGCGCCACAAAGCCACGAGCAGCTGCTGGCTCTGAAACAGACGCTGGAGGTAGAAGAGGAAAAGCACGCACTGAGCTGGCAAACATTACCGATTACCGCACCGCTGGGCCTGAATCTCGGCTATCAACTGGTTGGTCTGGTGAATAAAGAGAGCAACAGTCCACTCACGCAGCGTATTCGTGGCGTACGTCAGGTGATTAGCGAGCAGATGGGCATTCTGCTGCCTGCCATCCCGGTGCGTGAAGATTTCAAACTCAATCCCACACAATATGCCGTTTTACTCAATGGCGTTGCGCTGGCGGTTGGCGAAGTCTATCCCGATCGCTTAATGGCGATTGGCGGTAGCGAGCAGTTTGGCGAAGTTGAGGGGCTGGTGGCACACGATCCGGCGTGGGGCATGGACGTGACCTGGATAGCACCGGATGAAAAGTCCCACGCCATTGGCCTGGGATTTCAGGTCGTAGATAGCGCCAGCGTGATCGCCATACATATGCACAAGCTGGCACTCGCGCAGTTAGCCGATCTGTTTAATTACGATGATATTACGCAGTTGCAGGAGCGCCTGAGCACGCTGGCTCCGAAGCTTACGGAAGAGTTGAACGCACAATTGAGCTTTAGCCTGCAACTCAAAGTGTTGCGATTGCTGTTGCAGGAGCAGGTGCCGGTGAAGGATATCGTGACGGTGGCAACGGCACTGGTTGAGGGCGCTCCGGTTACGAAAGATCCGCTGTTGCTGGCTGCCGACGTTCGCTTTGCGCTACGTCGCGCGTTGTACAGCACCATTACATCACCGGGCCGCCCATTAAGTGCTTATACGCTAAACGGAGAATTAGAAAATCTGCTGCTTTCGGCCCTGAATAACGCCCAGCAAACGGGGAAAGTGGCGCTGGATAGCTTCCCGGTCGATCCTAATATTCTGACCCAGTTGCAAACCACCTTACCGGAAATTAATCAGCAGCTTAAACAGCAAAAGCTGACGCAGGTATTACTGGTGACGCCGCAGTTGCGGCCCCTGCTGGCGCGTTATGCCCGTCAGTTTGCGCCGGGATTGGCCGTTTTATCTTACAACGAGGTGCCAGACGATGCCGATCTGCGCCTGGTGGGCCAGCTGAGCTAGCTTTTTGCCAGACCAGTTGGGTAAGAGATACAGGTAGGGCAGATCACGCTGGAGGCGATGCAGCGCCGATCGTCCCTCTGTTCTATAGCGATATTTGCCCTACCTTCAGGCCATCACATCCTCTTTACCGGGGAAATTGCGTAACTCTCCAACACGCTCCGGTGGCAACGGTTTGCCCAGTAAATAACCCTGTAAAGTATGGCAACCCAGCCCGGTGAGAAACGCCTGCTGCTCTTCCGTCTCTACACCTTCCGCTACCACTCGCAGTTCTAACGACTGTGCCAGCGCCACAATCGCCGAAACAATAGTGGCATCTTCCGAATGACGATCCAGTTCATTAACAAAAGCGCGATCGATCTTCAGCTCACTGGCCGGCAAACGCTTCAGATAGAGCAAGCTGGAATAGCCAGTACCAAAGTCATCGATTGAGGCTTTCACCCCCAGTTGGGTCAGCTCCGTCAGAATGCGCACGCTCTCGTCCGGATTACGCATCGCCGTGGTTTCGGTCACTTCCAGCGTTAGCTGGTGCGCCGGAATCTGATGGGTATTCAGCGCGGTCAGCACGGTCTCCACCAAATTACTCTGTTCAAACTGCAACGCCGACAGGTTCACCGCCACTGACCACTCCTGATGGCCCTGCTCATGCCAACAGTGCAACTGCCGACACGCTTCATTAATCACCCAGTTACCGATTTGCACAATCATGCCGGTCTTTTCTGCCAAGGGCAGGAACAGGTCGGGCGTCAGTAAACCGCGCTCTGGATGCTGCCAGCGTAACAACGCCTCAAAGCCAATAATCGGCCCGCTGGGTGCGCAATATTTTGGCTGATAGAACAGGCGCAGCTCACCCTGCTCCAGCGCGTGCCACAGATCGTTATTCAGCTGTAACTGCGCCTGCGCCAGAATATTCATCGAAGGCTGGAAGAAGGTGTAGCCGTTACGGCCATTATTCTTGGTGTGATACATGGCGGCATCGGCGTTAAACATCAGCTCACGCTCATCTTCACCGTCGCCCGGATACACCGCAATGCCGACACTGAGCGACACCACCAGTTCATAGCGAGAAATATCAAAGGGCCGATCGATCGCCTTAATCAAGGCATCTGCGGCGGCAGCGGCATCATTGGGATCGCCAATCTCCATTAAGAGGACGAATTCGTCACCACCCATGCGCGCCAGGGTAAAATGCCCTTTCATCTCTGCCCGCATGCGCTCACTCACCGCCACCAGCAGGTTATCGCCAATGTGATGACCAAACGCATCGTTCACTGCTTTAAAACCGTCTAAATCCATGAACATCAGCGCGAAATGGCTCTTTTCGCGCCGGGCTTTGCTGATCGCCTGCTCCAGTCGATCTTCCAGCAAAATACGGTTCGGCAAACGGGTCAGGTTATCGTGCAGCGCCAGCTGGGCTAACTCGCGGTTCGCTTCCGCCAGCGAGCGTGCCAGCAGTGACGTTCGGGCCTGCATGCGCGCATCCAACATAGAGACCAGCAGCGTAATGCTCAGCACCGAGAGTGTCACCACGGTCACCAATAGCGCCAGCCAGTTGCCATTTACCCCTGCGTGCGTGGCATGACTGCTCATCGGGAAATCCGCCGCCATCATACCGGTGTAGTGCATACCGGCGATGGCAATCCCCATGACGATCGCCGCCCCAATACGCCACAGCGTGAGTCGGCCACTGCCTTCACGCAGATGGAAAGCCAGCCACAGTGCAACGCAGGAAGCCACTAAAGCAATCAACACCGACAACGCCACCCAGCAGTAGTCCCAGGTGATGCCGGGAGAAAACATCAGCGCCGCCATGCCGGTATAGTGCATCGCCACAATGCCCGTGCCGAGCACCACTGCCCCGGACAGCAGTTTGCTGAGCGGCAACTCCCCCTGGCAGACTAACCACAGCGCAAAAATCGAGGCGCAGACAGCAATCACCATGGAAGCCGCAGTGAGCACCGGGTTGTAGCTCATCACCATATTGAGCTCCATCGACAGCATGCCGATGAAATGCATCGCCCAAATGCCAACGCCCATGGAGAAACCGCCGCCAAACAACCACACCAGGGCTACTCTTCCGGTAGAGGTGGTGACACGCCCTGCCATATCAAGCGCAGTATATGAAGCCAGAATCGCCACCAGTACCGAGACAATCACGGTAAAGGCGTCATAAGAAGTCACTAACATCACGAGGTTCCAGAAAGCAGCAGGGCCACCGCTGCTCAATAAGGGATGACAGAAATACCATTAACAGCAGCTGATCCTATCGGCAGCCGCTGCCATTAATGCAGATAAAACAGACAATATTTGCCTGATTTTAATCCCGGTTCAGACGCCTGGCTGTGGCTCCATCGCTGTGCTAGCGGGAGCCGGTTGCCAGTCCAACTCGCTGATGCGCTCCGCCGGTTTAGGCATGCCTAGCAAATACCCCTGCATAGCATCAAAGCCCAGGCGTTTGAGTAAGTGCTGTTGCTCTTCCGTTTCTACCCCTTCCGCCACCATGCGTAAATTCAGGCTCTGAGCCAGATGCAACATGGCACTCACCACGCTGGCATCTTCACTGTCGGCGCGCAGACTGTTGATAAAACTGCGATCAATTTTCAGTTCAGTCGCTTCAAGATGGCGCAGTTGTAGCAGGTTGGCGTAACCGATACCGAAGTTGTCGATGGCGACGCTGATGCCCAGCCGCTGCAACTCACTGATACGCTGCTGGCTAAACGGAATATCACGCATCACGATGTTTTCGCTGACTTCCAGAATCACCCCTTGCGGCAATAAACGGTGACGGCTCAGCGCCTGGCTAATCGTTTCGGTTAAGTCACGCTGCTGAAACTGCAGCGAAGACAAATTGACCGATACCGTCCAGTCTGCGTGGCCCGCGTCATACCATGCGCGCAGCTGGCGACAGGCTTCGTCAATGACCCAGTTACCTAATGCCACGATCTGGCCGGTTTTCTCCGCGCGCGGTAAAAAGATATCCGGCATCAGTAAGCCACGCGCAGGATGCTGCCAGCGTAACAACGCCTCAAACCCCATTAACGTATTGCTACTGGATCGAAACTTCGGCTGGTAGAACAGCCGCATCTCCTGGCGTTCCAGCGCCAGCCACAAGTCGTTCGCCAACTGCAACTGATGCTGCGCTAACGTGCTCATCTCCGGCTCAAACAGACACCAGCCGTTACGCCCGCTGTGTTTGGTGTGATACATCGCCGAGTCGGCATTAAATAGCAGGGTTTGCAGGCTTTTCCCGTGCTGTGGGAACAGGGCAATCCCGATGCTCAGCGAAACCCGCAGGCGGTAGCGTTCCAGCTCAAAGGGGTGATCAATCAAGGTCACGAGCTGCTGTGCAAACGCGATGGCCTGTTCCTCATCGCTTTCGGGATAGACCAGCACAAACTCATCCCCGCCGAGTCGGGCCAGCAGCATGTCCGCTGACAGGCTCCCCGCCAGACGGGTTGTCACCGCCAGCAAGAGCCGATCGCCCACATGATGCCCCCAGCTGTCATTCACCGCTTTGAAGCCATCCAAATCCATATACATCACGCTGAAGCGTTGGTCGTTAAGCGTGGCGTTGCGTAAGGTTGCGGTCAGGAACTGATCCAACTGCGCCCGGTTCGGCAAGCGGGTTAAGGTATCGAACATCGCCAACTGTTGAAGCTCGCTATTGGCGCGCTTAAGTCGGGTGGCTAACCGTGCTGCGCGTAATTGCGCGTCCAGCATCGATGCCAACAGGGTGAGCCCGAGAATCGACAGCGTGACAATCGTTACCCAGACCGCCAGTCCTTCATCGCTGACGCCGGGTGAGGAAATCTGGCTCTCAAGGCTGAAGGAAGCCGCCGCCATGCCAATGTAGTGCATACCCGCAATCGCACACCCCATCACCAGTGACGCCAATGCGCGCATCAACAACAGTTTGCGTTCGCCCTGACGTAAATGAAAAGCCAGCCACAGCGCCGCCGCAGAGGCCGCAAAAGCCACCACCACCGACAGCGCCACGAGCCAGACATTCCAGCGAGGATGTGGAGTAATCATCAGCGCGACCATCCCCAGATAGTGCATCGCCACTACCCCTAGTGCGAGCAAACCGCTACCCAGCAGCCAGCGCTGGCGATGTAATGCGGCCCCGCGCACCACTTGCGCCAGCGCCAGAATGGAAGCCACAACGGCAACCACCAGCGACAGCGCGGTAAGATGGGTGTCGTAATGCATACGCATTGGCATCATCAGCGCGAGCATGCCAATAAAGTGCATCGCCCAGACACCAATCCCCAATGCCGTCCCCCCTGCAACCAGCCACAGGCGAGCCAACCAACCCTGCGAAACCGCAACACGACCCGCCGTGTCTAACGCGGTAAAAGACGCGATAAATGCCACAATCAGCGAAACGCTAACCAGAACGGTGTCCCAGCTAACCTGCATTATTTGTACTCCTCAAAAACCGTGATGAGTCATAGCCCACCCGGTAACAAACCAGCACAGAAAAATAGACACCACGTTTCTGTGCTAAAAATTTTTTACCGCCGCTGACAATCCCTCTCAGCCGGAGCCAAATTGCGCTGATTTGTCTTAAAAACATCAGAAAAGTGCGTCAGAGTGGCGGCCCGTGTGAAGAATGCACGAACATACCATTGATGCAGGTGTGGCGGTAGAGGCAGGAATAATTCACGCTTTGTTTTTTTCTTTACACTGCAAACCATTGGTTAAAAACAATTTATTTTAACTGCGTGCAATTAATAAGTGAAAAGTGAACTTTCTGCTAACCTGACGATAAGAGCTTGATCTATAGTAAAGAAAACTGATACAAAATATATACAGCATCACTAAGAATTATCCTGTAAATCATAGGAAAGAGAGATATAAACAGGATAAATACTTAGGCTTATTTTGGTTGTTTTTATCAATGTATCACCAGGTGAAAAAGCAAAGACTCCGTATAATCAGTAAGGATTGATTATGAAACTTAAGCTTTTTCTGCTGGCAACCAGCCTGAGTATCGCTGTACCTGTTGTCACTCAAGCCGCCTCCACCACCGGGACCATTGCTGCCACCCTGACGCTGACCACTGGCTGTCTGGTTAATGGCCAGTCTGCTACCACTGGGGTTAACTTCGGTGCCCTTAACTTCGGTACTAGCGCTGCTACTTTTGACACTCTGGGAGCAACACTGGTGGGTTCATCGGGTAACGGTATTTATGTTCGCTGTACCACCGGCCAAACGTTCAACGTGCAGGTGACCGGCAGTAACACCGCACCAGCAACCGTCTATGGCACGGCAAGTACACAGCCGCGTTACCTGCGCCTGTCCTCGGATAATACCCAAGGTATCGCGTATACCCTGTATAGCGACTCCGCTTACACCACCGCTATCGCCAACAATACCAATATTGCAGCCAGTGGTGTCACTGATGCGACATTGGGGACCAACTACGCCATTTATGGGCGTATCGTGGGTGGCGGTTACAACCCGGTTATCCCGGCGGGCACCTATAACGACACGATCAACGTCTCAGTAAACTATTGAGTCGGTTGCCTGAGTGGAGTTAGTCCGTCGGCGATTAACGTTGACCGCTGTTCTACTGCTGTGTAGTGCATCGGCCTGGGGGTTGCCAACCGCAACCTTCCAGGTCACTGCCTCCATTGTGGCCGGTTGCGTCATTTCGGGTACCAATACTGGCGTATTCGGTACGCTCGATTTTGGCACGCAGTCCGGACTTTCCAGCAGTAGCGTCAGTGCCAGCTTTGTACAGAACAGCGCCATTACGCTCGCCTGTACGCCCGGCACCAGCCTCACCATGAGCATCAACGGGGGGAGTAATTACACCACTACCCGTAACCTGAAACTGGCTAGCTTCACCAATACCGTCGCCTATTACCTTTACAGTAATGCCGCCCGCACCACAGCAATTCCGGTCAATCAGGCCGTGGCACTGAGTTTTAGCAATGCCAATAATATTACATTGCCGATCTACGGCTTATTACAGTTACCTGGCCCCACTCGAGCCGGGAGTTATACCGATACTCTTACCGTGACCCTGAGCTGGTAAATGAAGGATTCAGACCATGCGCGTGCTAGCAACCCTACTCTACACCCTGTTCATTCTCCTGACCCCGCTGGCCCATGCGGCCAATTCCGTGATGATCTGGCCCATCGACCCGGTCATCAATCCCGACGATAAAGCCACCGAGCTGTGGCTGGAAAATCGGGGCAACGCCACCACGATGATGCAGGTACGTATTTTTGGCTGGCAGCAAGTGGCCGAACATGAGCAGTACCAGACGCAACAAGGCGTGGTGGCTAGCCCACCTGTGGTACGCATTGATCCCGGCCAAAAACAGCTGATTCGTCTGATTCGCCTTAACCCAACGCCAGCCGGGCAAGAGCTGGCCTATCGTGTGGTGTTAGATGAAATCCCCACGCCCAAAGCGCCTGCACCTAATCAGGCCGGGCTGAACTTCCAGATGCGCTATTCGGTGCCGCTGTTCACCTATGGCAGCGGCGTGACGGCAGACAGTGCCAAACCACAGCTGAGCTGGCAGCAGGTCAGCAGCGGAGGCCGCCACTGGCTCCAGCTCAATAATCAGGGTAACGGCCATGCGCGTTTGAGTAATCTCACCATTGGTGGACGCGCACTCGGCCAGGGCCTGTTTGGCTATGTGCTGGCACACAGTAGTAACCGCTGGCCGCTGAACAGCACGGTGAGCGGAGAGCTACAAGCGGAGATGAATAAGAGCCACTGGCGTAGTTTAGCTAGTCAGTAAGCGCACACTTATGCGCCTGACTCTCTCACCCTGTGCCCTTGCCGTTGGCAGCGTACTCAGCTGCCTGACGCCCGCTATCGCGATGGCAGAGTCCTTCTCGGAACTGCCCCCACCGCCGACGCTGGAAAACAACGCCAATGGGCAGCAACTGCTGCTGGAGCTGGTGGTTAACCAACAGGCGCGTGGGCAAATTGTGCCGGTGAATCTCCAGCGCGGGGATTACTGGGTGCGCAGTGCCGATTTACAACAGGCGGGTATCGCGAAGGAGAAGCTCAACGGCCAGACGTTAGTGGACGTTAACCAACTGGCCGGGAGTAAAGTGGTTTATGACGATCAGCGCCAGCGTCTGCTGCTGGATGTTCCGCCCGCATGGTTGCCCGACCAGGCGCTTGGTGGCGTGAAAAACGGCCCTCGTTATCCAGGCCGCACCAGCAGCGGCGTGCTGTTTAACTACGATCTCTATGCCACCCGCACCGGCTCCAGCGGTTCCCGCCTTTCCGGCTGGAATGAACTGCGTTTCTTTGGCAGCCACGGCCAGCTTTCCAGTACCGGTATCTGGCAACAGCAGTTAGAGGGAGAAGCCAGCGCGTCGAATAAAGGCTACACCCGCTACGACACCTGGTGGAGTAATGAAGATGAAAATAATGTGGTCAGTTGGCGTGTGGGCGACCTGACTACTGATGCACTCAACTGGAGTAACAGTGTACGTCTTGGTGGAGTGCAGTTTGGCCGTGATTTTGGCCTGCGTCCTGACCTGATCACCTATCCACTGCCGGTCTTCGCCGGACAAGCCGCTGTTCCTTCCACCGTGGACCTGTTTATTAATGGCTATCGCTCCAGTCAAAACCAGGTACAAGCTGGCCCCTGGTCCATCACCAATGTGCCGTTTGTTAACGGTGCTGGTGATGCCGTTGTCACCACCACGGATGCACTGGGCCGTCAGGTTACCACCACGCTGCCGTTCTACGTTGCCAGCACGCTGCTTAAAAGCGGTCTGTCCGATTACTCCGTGGCCGCTGGGGCACTGCGCCGGAATTACGGTTACCGCAGTTTTGATTACGGTGCCGCTGCCGCCAGTGGCTCCTGGCGCTATGGACTGCTGGATTGGCTGACGGTGGAAGGCCACGCGGAAGGCAGTAACGATATCGCCGCCGGGGGCGCGGGCAGCGTGGTGCGTATCGGCAGCCTTGGGGTGGTGAACGGCTCGGTGGCGCAAAGCCAGATGTCAGGCAAAGCCGGTACCCAGTACAGCTGGGGCTATCAGTACAACAACAACTGGCTCAACCTTGGCATGCAGCAAACGCTGCGCAGCACCGGTTACCGCGATCTGGCATTGACCAGCAGCCAGGGCTATGACAATACCAACAACAGTTACACCCTCGCTCGCCGCAGTAGTCAGTATAACGCCAGCCTTTCACTGGCTGATTATGGCAGCATCGGTGCCGCCTACATTGATATCTCCTCTTCTGACGGTGAGCGAACGCGCCTGCTGAACCTGTCATGGAGTAAAAACCTGTGGGGCAACAGCAGTATTTACGTCTCTGCCAGCCGCGACCAGAGTAACGGCGAATGGAGCGGAGCCATTTCGCTGATGATTCCGTTTGGCGAGCGTTCGTCTGCCGCCTTCAGCGTTGAGCACGATCAGCAGGGCGGCAATTCGCAGCGCGTTTCTCTCTCGCGCGCCATGCCAAGCGATGGGGGCTTCTCGGCTGATGCTTCATGGGCTAATCAGAGCAGCGACCGTGGTGACTATCGTCAGGCGAGCCTGCGCTATCGCAATAACAGCATCGATACCTCGGCCGGTTTCTATGGCGACCGCACTTACACCACCGAGTGGGCGGATGTGACGGGCTCTTTGGTGTGGATGGATAGCAGCCTGTTCGCGGCGAACAATATTAATGATGCCTTTGTGTTAGTGAAGACTGACTATCCTGATGTCACTGTGAGCTATGAAAACCAGCCCATGGGACGCACCGATAAACATGGCTATTTGCTGGTGCCCTCCATTAGCAGCTACTACGCCGCCAGATATGCTATCGACACGCTCGACCTACCTGCCGATATGACAGCGCCGAAAGTGGAACAGCGCTTTGCCGTGAAGCGCCAGAGTGGGTATCTGCTCAACATGCCTGTCGAACGGCTGCGTGCCGCCAGCGTGATTTTGCACGATCAAAACGGCCAGCCATTACCGCTCTCCAGCCAGATTCTGCGCCCGGATCATGCCACTGAATATGTCGGTTGGGATGGTATTGCCTGGCTGGAAGATTTAACCGCAGAGAACCCCATTGAGGTGGTCACACCGGATGGGCGTAGCTGCCACACCGCTTTACAGATTGCCAATGGTCAGCCCAAAGCGCTGCAAACCTATGGCCCAGTCATCTGCGCTCTACCGCCACTGCCTGCGGGATCGGCGGTGCCTTCGAGCGATAACGCCATGTCAGGGATTACCCCATGAAAAACCTGGTTCTGATGCTTCTGCTGTTTCTGTTTCCCGCTTTAGGCTATGCCGCTTGCACCACGGCGGCCGCCAGCGGAACCTTCCCGGCCACCAGCACCCTGACAGCAGCTTCTGCCGCCAACCCGACGTCTGCAACCACTGCCGTCAACTGCGGGGGCGCTTCACTGCTCTCACTCGGCAGCGATAACTACATCATTTATCAGTTCACCACCGCGACCAATCTTTCGGGAACGCAGGCCACGCTGAAAAAAGACACCACCACGGACAACATCCCGGTAAAAATGTGTATTGATAGCGGCTGCGTCACCGAACTGAAGTACGGTGCCAGCTACACCTATAACTACAGTGCCCTGAGTTTATTAGGCATCGGCGGCAACTCTAACTTCTCCATCCCGCTCTACTTCACCACAGTGGCTGGCCAAACCGTGGCAGCAGGCACCTACACCGTACAAATTACCCTGACCGCGACCTATCGTGTTTGCACACTTATCGGCATCGGTAGTTTATGTATTGGCCTGCAAACCGGGACGCTGAGTATTCCCATCACGCTGACCTATATATTGAGTAACGACTGTTCAACCATTGCCGCGCCCGCGCTGAGCTTTGGTAGTGCCCCGCTGGTGAGCAGTTTTTCCAGCGTCAGCCAGACCATCAACGTCACTTGCAGTAAAGGCAGCACTTATACCGTGGGGCTGAGCAATGGCAGCTACTACACCACCACGCGCAATATGGCATCCGGCACTAACCGGCTGGCGTATGAGATTTACAAGGGGACCACGGGCACCAGCCGTTGGGGGCCGCTGGGAACTGAGCGCTGGAGCAGTGCATCTGCAACCACACCAGCCACAACCGGGACGGTGAGCGGCTTTACTTACACCGCTCAGATTTTGACTTCACAGACCACGCCAGCGGTGGGAAGTTACACCGATAGCGTGACTGTGGATCTTTCGTTCTGACTACAGTGAGGCGCTGGCCGGTGACCCGGCGTGGCGCACTTTATACTGTTTTAGCATCCGGCCAATCAGCAGGGTGCCAATCAGGCCGCACACCGCCGCAAAGGTCAGCCAGACACCCGGCATCGCTTTGTCACCCGTGGCATGAATCAGGTAGCTACAAATCGCCGGGGTGAAGCCACCAAACAGCGCGGTTGCCAGGCTGTACGCCATAGAGAAACCGGAAGCCCGGACTTCAGCAGGCATAATTTCGGCGAGGTAAACCACCATCGCACCGTTATAGCTTCCGTACAGGAAGGAGAGCCACAGCTCAGCCTCTAGCAGGTGAATAAAGGTGGCATTGCCCACCAGCCAGTGCAGCACCGGCCAGGTAGTCAAAATCATCAGGATGGTGAAGGTGATCAGCAGTGGGCGACGGCCAATACGGTCAGACAGTGATCCCATCAACGGCAGCCAGATCAGGTTAGAAACCCCAACCGCCAGCGTCACGAGGAAGCTCTCTTTGTCGCTCATCATCAACACGGTTTTGCCGAAAGTCGGGGTAAACGCGGTGATCATGTAGAACATCACCGTGGTGGTGACCACCATCAGCATGCCTGCCAGTATTAGTGCCCAGTTGCTGGCTACTGAACGCATGATCTCTCCCATGGAAGGGTGGTGCTTACGCTGGCTAAACGCTTCCGTCTCTTCCAGCATACGACGGATCCAGAACAGGAACGGCACAATCATACAACCGATAAAGAACGGGATGCGCCAGCCCCAATCGCTGACCGCTTCTTTATCTAACAGGTGGTTGAGCAGCAGACCTAACAGCGCCGCGAAGATCACCGCAACCTGTTGGCTACCAGACTGCCAGCTCACAAAGAAGCCTTTACGGCCCGGAGGTGCCACTTCGGAGAGATAAACAGATACCCCGCCCAGCTCAACGCCTGCGGAGAAGCCTTGCAGTAAACGACCAAGCAGAATCAGTACTGGCGCAGCCGCGCCGAGGGTCGCGTAACCCGGCACCAGCGCGATGGTCAGCGTACCGATAGCCATCAGTCCCAGCGTCAGCAGTAATCCCTTACGACGACCATGATGGTCAATATAAGCACCCAGCACGATGGCACCCAGAGGACGCATCAGGAAGCCTGCACCAAAGGTCATGAGCGTCAGCATCAACGACGCAAAGGGGTTATCTCCAGGGAAAAAGGTTTTGGCAATGGCGGTGGCGTAGTAGCCAAACACCATAAAATCATACATTTCGAGGAAGTTACCGCTGGTGACATTGAAGATTGTCCTCGCGGCGCTTTTTTGTGGTTTAGGCACGGTCTCACTTTGGCTCATATTGGCTTTCCTTATATTTTTTCCCCCTTGTAGCCTGCTATTTGCCCTATTACCGTGACCACCCTCACTGTTCGCCGCACTACCACCCTGCTAAAAGTAACAAGAAATTAACAGTTCATCTCAACTAGCATGAACCACTGGCATTTACAGCAAATAACATTTTTAAATACCAAATGAAGTTTCTTTACGGAAAACCACAAATTCCCCTGACAGCAGGCATAAAAAAAGCCCCCATAAGGGAGCTTTTTCTGGCGGATGCGAGCGTTATTTCTGCACGCTCTCCATGCCCATTAAACCAATCTTCAGGTAGCCTGCACCACGCAGCTCATCCATCGCTTTCATCAGGGTTTCATAACTCACTGACTTATCTGCCTGGAAGAAGATAGTGGTTTCTTTATCGCCCTGTGTCTGTGCGTTCAGCACATTCACCAGGTTATCGCTCGTGACCTGATCGTTGCCCACGTAGAGCTGATTATCTGCCTTGATAGAGAGATAAACGGGTTTGTCTGGGCGCGGCTGTGGCGTGCTGGTCGAGGCAGGCAGGTTGACACGAATATCAACCGTTGCCAGCGGCGCAGCCACCATGAAGATAATCAGCAGAACCAACATCACATCGATAAACGGTGTGACGTTTATTTCATGCATTTCACCATCACTTTCGGTGCCGTCGTTGAGATGCATCGCCATGAGATCAACCTACGCGTAATTTCTGAGCCGCTGCGTGCGGAGCCTCAGTTTTGGAGTTACCCAGGTCGAGATCGCGGCTTTGCAGCAGCAGAACCTGTGCCGCTACGTCACCCAGAGAGGCTTTGTAGTTGGCAATCATACGTGCAAACACGTTATAGATAACCACGGCTGGAATTGCCGCTACCAGACCAATGGCGGTTGCCAGCAGCGCTTCTGCGATGCCTGGTGCAACCACAGCAAGGTTAGTGGTCTGCGTTTTAGCAATGCCGATAAAGCTGTTCATGATGCCCCACACCGTACCGAACAGGCCGATAAACGGGGAAACAGAACCGATAGTGGCGAGGAAACCGTTGCCGCGACCTGCATGGCGGCTGAAGGCAGCCACACGACGCTCAAGGCGGAAACTGGTACGTTCTTTAATACCGTTGGTGTCTTCGGCACCGGCGGAAAGCTCCAGCTCATTCTTAGCATCATTCAACAGCACCAGGCTGTGGCTGTTTGCACTGAATTCCGCTGAAATACGCTCTGCTTCTTTCAGCGAACGTGCTTCACCAATCGCTAGTTGCTCACGCTTCAGGCGACGTTTAGCAGCGCTCAGCTCAGCATACTTACCGAAGAAAATTGCCCAGGTAACAACTGAAGCCAGTAACAGGCCAATCATTACCACTTTTACCACGATATCCGCATGTTGATACATGCCCCAAACGGAGAGGTCCGTTTGCATCAAATCACTGGCTACCACGCTGCGTCTCCAACCTTGTCATGCACAGTTCCCGAATCAGGGCAAAATAATAGCAGACTGACAGCGAATTGATAGTCGTTCTCATTACTATTTACAATCAAATGCTGCGCTTTTCCTTCTCAATTCTCTGCATTTGGCATTTTTTGTGGAGGGTAGCCATAAAAGGCATACGGTTGAGAATGAATCAGACTCACGTCAGGCGGGGTTTCATGATAACGTGAAGACTTTGTGAGTAGCGGCAAAAGCAGGCAGTGATGACAACCAAAAAACTTGATACGACGCTGGTCAGTGCAGGACGCAGCAAGCGATATACCCAGGGCTCGGTTAACAGCGTCATTCAACGCGCATCTTCTCTGGTATTTGATACCGTAGCGGATAAGAAACGGGCCACTGCCGGTCGCGCTAAAGGTGAACTCTTTTATGGTCGCCGTGGCACGCTAACCCACTTCGCCTTGCAGGATGCCATGACCGAGCTGGAAAACGGTGCCGGTTGTGTTCTCTACCCTTGCGGTGCTGCCGCGGTTTCCAATGCCATTCTGGCCTTTGTTTCTGCGGGCGATCACATTCTGGTTAGCGGCGCGGTGTATGAACCCACGCAGGATTTTTGTAGCAAAATCCTCAGCAAAATGAACGTCAGCACCACCTATTTTGACCACTGCATCGGCAGTGAGATCGCGGCGCTGATCCAACCTAATACCCGCGTGGTGTTCCTTGAATCACCCGCTTCCATCACCATGGAAGTGCAGGATATTCCTGCCATCGTTGCAGCCGTCAGAGCCAAAGCGCCAGAAGCCATTATCATGCTTGATAATACCTGGGGCGCAGGCGTGCTGTTTAACGCTTTGGAGCATGGCATCGATATCTCGATCCAGGCGGGAACCAAATACCTTATCGGCCACAGCGATGCCATGATCGGCACCGCCGTCGCCAACGCCCGCTGCCTTGAGCAACTGCGTGAGAACTCCTACCTGATGGGCCAGATGGTCGATGCAGATACGGCTTATATGGCCAGCCGGGGTTTGCGTACCCTGGCCGTGCGTCTGCGTCAGCATGAAGAGAGTGGCTTACAAGTTGCTGAGTGGCTGGCACAGCAGCCGGAAGTGGCGCGCGTCAATCACCCGGCTCTGCCGCAGTGTAAAGGGCATCAGTTCTGGCAGCGCGATTTCAGCGGTAGCAGTGGGTTGTTCTCCTTTATTCTTCACCAGAAGCTGAGCCGTGAGCAGCTCGCACACTACCTCGATGGCTTCCATCACTTCAGCATGGCCTATTCATGGGGCGGCTATGAATCGCTGATTCTGGCGAATCAGCCGGAAGAGTTAGCCGCTATCCGTCCTGCGGGAGGTGTGGATTTCACTGGCACGCTGGTGCGCGTACACATTGGCCTGGAGCACGTAGACGATTTGATCGCCGATCTGGCGGCCGGGTTTGCACGACTAAAGCAGTAAACATCAATATAAGCTCAACCACGGCCAGGGTTGTGGGCGGTCAATCCGCTGCATAAGCCCTGTGCCGGTTAAAATAGAATCCTTGAAACTCGATGGAATAACAGATGGGTGTTTTACACGAGATTGTGCGCGCGTTGTGGCATCAGGATTTCGCTGCGCTGGCCAATCCAGAAGTGGTTTGGGTTGTTTACGGCGTGATGTTCCTGACGCTGTTTCTGGAAAATGGTTTACTGCCGGCCGCCTTCCTGCCGGGCGATAGCCTGTTGCTGTTGGCGGGCGCGATGATCGCCAAGGGCGTGATGGAATTTGTGCCGACCATGATAATCCTCACCGCTGCCGCCAGTCTCGGCTGCTGGCTGAGCTATCTACAGGGGCGCTGGCTGGGTAACTCAAAAATAGTGAAAGGCTGGCTGATGCACCTACCGGCACAGTATCACCAGCGTGCGTGGCAGTTGTTCAACCGCCACGGTCTGATGGCGTTGCTGGTTGGCCGTTTTCTGGCATTTGTCCGCACGCTGCTGCCAACGCTGGCGGGTATTTCAGGCCTGAAGAATGGCCGTTTTCAGCTGTTTAACTGGCTGAGTGGCGCACTCTGGGTAGGCATACTGGTGGCGCTCGGTTATGGCATCAGCCAGGTACCGTTTATCAAACGCCATGAAGATCAGGTGATGGCCATCCTGATGGTGCTGCCGATGTGCATGCTGTTCTTCGGTCTGACCGGCAGTATTGTGGTTATCTGGCGTAAACGTCGCCAAAAAACCGCCTGATTTCAGTGCGTCAGTTCGCTGGTTCTGCCAGCGTCTGGCGCACCCGCCCTGCTTCCTCCCCCGGCGTCACGCCGAAGTAACGTTTAAACTCACGCGAGAATTGCGAAGGACTTTCGTAACCGACACGTACCGCCGCCACACTGGCACGAACCCCTTCCAGTAACAGCAAACGGGCCTGATGTAGCCGATAGCGTTTCAGGTATTGCAGCGGCGACGTTTGCGTTACCGCCTTGAAGTTATGATGGAATGCCGACACGCTCATGTTCACTTCGGCTGCCAGTTGATCCACGCTGAGGTTTTCCGCAAAGTGCGCTTCAATACGCCGCAACGCGCGTGCAATCTGGCTAAACTGCGTCTGGCGGCTCACCAGTGAAAGCAGCGCGCCGCCGCACGGCCCGGTGAGTACATGGTAGATAATTTCCCGCACGATCTGTGGCCCCAGCACGCGGGCATTGCGTTGGTGAGTCATCACATCCAGCAGGCGTTCGGCGGCACAGAGCATTTCTGCGCTCAGGGAAGCGGAGTGAATGCCTGACGTTTGCGGCTGGGGCTGGAAGCTCTCATCATGGCCAATCTCCATCAGCAGATCCTGCACACCGGCAATATCCACGCTAACGCACATTCCCGCCAAGGGTGCTTCTGGGCTGGCCCAGGTTTCACACTCCACCGGTAAAGGCACGGTAAGCATCAGATATTTGGTGGCATCGTAATGAAAAACCGTGCTGCCGAGATAGCCGGTTTTTCGCCCCTGAAACAGAATCACAATGCCGGGCTGGTACATCAGCGGCGTGCGCGGGCAGTGCTGGTTGGCATAAATCAGGCTGACATTGCTGACGGCACACAACTGTTCCCGTTGCTGTGTCATCAGGCTTATCACCTGCTGTGCCAGTTGCTGACAGAGTTCTTCGTTGCCCATAGCGCTGCTCCTCGCGAAAAATTCAGTTTGCCAGCAGACAGTACAAATCACCATCGTTCTGGAGGATCAGGCAAGAGAGCAGTAGAAACAGGCAGCATGTCCTTACACTTCTTGCGGCACAATTCCCCCAGCAGCGCCGTTTGTTGACTAGAATTACTCGTTGTTAGCCCACTGCAAAAGAAAGGAGTTGTTATGGCAGATCAGCCGATTATCAAACTGCATGATGGAAATAAGATGCCCCAGTTGGGTCTGGGTGTCTGGCAGGCCAGCCAAAAGGATACAGAGCAAGCAGTGCTAAAAGCACTTGAGGTCGGTTATCGTTCCATCGATACCGCCGCAATCTACAAAAATGAAGAGGGTGTGGGCCTGGCGTTGAAAAACACCAGCGTACCGCGCGAAGAGATTTTTGTTACCACCAAGCTGTGGAATGACCAGCAGCAGAATGCGGAACAGGCACTGAATGAAAGCCTGAAAAAACTGCAGCTGGACTACGTGGACTTGTACCTCCTCCATTGGCCAGTGCCGCAGCAGGATCACTATGTGCAGGCCTGGGAAGCGCTGATTAAGTTGCAGCAGCAGGGGAAAATCAAAAGCATCGGCGTGTGTAATTTCAACCAGCCACACCTGACGCGGCTCGCGAATGAAACCGGGGTTAAACCGGTGATTAACCAAATTGAGCTACATCCACTGTTGCAGCAGCGAGAATTGCACGCCTGGAATGCCCTACACCAGATTCAGACCGAATCCTGGAGCCCGCTGGCTCAGGGGGGCGAAGGGGTATTTGATCAGGAGATCATTAAGCACCTGGCGCAGAAGTATGGCAAAACCCCGGCACAGATTGTGATTCGCTGGCATCTGGACAGTGGCCTGGTCGTCATTCCCAAATCTGTCACGCCATCACGTATCGAAGAGAACTTTGCCGTGTTTGATTTCCGTCTGGAAAAACCAGAAATCAGTGAAATCACTAAACTGGATCAGGGCAAACGCCTCGGCCCGGACCCGGACAGTTTTAGCGGTTAAAATCGCCCCCGCTCATCCATAAAAAAGCCCGGCATGGTTTGCCGGGCTTTTTTTACTTGCGGGTATCAGACTTAAAACGATCCCGCTGTGGGCAAGACCATCATCTGTCCAGCAGTGCCGCGATCGGCCAGTTCCAGCGTTTGGCTGTAGTAGACAAACGGGAAGTGTTCCGACGAGGTTTGCGGGAACGTCACTAACAGCTCAACGTCACCATCGACCCAGACGGTATCTTTCCAGCCACGATCTTCACCCATCGGTTGTGCACCGTTCACTCGCTTAATCAAGAACATCGCGCCCTGAATATGGAATGACTGCGGGTGGTCTGCGTGCAGGATCCAGCGCTCAAAGCTGCCCTGCTGCACCGTGGTATCAATGCGGTTCAGATCCCATACCGCGCCGTTAATGCCAGGAGAAGCGTCTCCGATACGGAATTCGCGGGTACGGGCTGACATGCCATCGAGGATCTGATCGGCCAGCAGTCGCATCGGCAAATTATCCGTCACCAGGGGCAGTAAGCCGGTTGGGCGTAACGTCAGCACCTGGGTGGATGTCAAAATACTGGACGGCTGGAACAGCCCGCGCAGGCGATCCATCAAGCCTGCGGCAGTACCGGCCGTCACGGTAACAGCATCCCCTTGTGACATATCAATCAGCACTTCACGTCGCTCACCCGGTGCCAGAGAAAGCTGCTGTACCGCGACCGGCGCAGGCAAAAAGCCCTGATCGCTGGCAATCACGGTAAACGGACGGTTATCGCTGAGTGACAGCTCGAAACGACGGGCATTCGACGCATTCAACAGACGCAAACGCACCCAACCGCGCGAGACGTTGATAAAGGGATTTTGCACCCCGTTCACTAACAACGTATCACCGATGAAACCGCCATCCTGCGGCGGGTCATATACGGGGGTGCCAAAGTTATCGAGGCGTTTATCCTGAATAATCAGCGGGAAGTCATCCACACCATAATGTTTCGGCAGTGGCAGCGCTTTGCTGACATCATCTTCAATCAGCCACATGCCCGCCAGGCCATTGTAAACGTGCGGCGCCATGCGATTGGGGGTGTTGGCGTGATACCAACAGGTGGCAGCACCCTGACGGATGGGAAGTACCGGTGCCCAGTCAACACCAGCACTGATCTGGCGCGCCGCGCCGCCCATTAGCGCTCCCGGCAACTGCAAGCCACTCACGGTCATCGCTACCGATTCACTCAGGCGATTACTGTAAACCAGTTTGACATCATCGCCGCTGTAGACGCGCACCGTCGGGCCAAGATACATGCCATTAATGCCCCAGACCGGGGCTTTGTTGCTATCGCCACTGAACGACCAGTTACTGCGTTGCAGCGTCAAAAACAGTGGCTGACCACGGCGCGACTCCAGCAGCGGCGGGATCGGCAATGGCGTATCGCCACCCACAGCAGCCATTGCCGGGGTGGAGAGTGTGCTGCCTAACGCGGCGGCAGCGGAAAGCTGAATAAACTCACGTCTGCTAAAAGACATAAAACATCCGACCTTTTACGCGGGGCGCATCTGCGCCATCCCTTGCTTATTGCTATTGTTATTGCTGTAAAACTGGGCAGGAAACCGGAGGCAACGGGAGTGACCTCCGGGTAGACACTGGGTTAAATCTTACCGCTTTTTTCGCGCTCGGCGACTTCCGCATTCAGCTCTTCCAGCTTGGCTGCCATTAACTCACGGCAATGGGTCGCCAGCTTACGTACCGAAGCCGTTTCAAACTGCTTCACATCTACCGGCGGTAACATCTCGACAATCACCAGGCCGTTCTTCCAGCGATTCAGCTTCACTTTACCGTGGGTATCTGAAACCACCACTGGAATAATAGGTACACCCGCAGCGACAGCAGCATGAAATGCTCCGGTCTTAAACGGTAGCAGGCCACGACCACGGCTGCGCGTTCCTTCCGGGAACATCCAGAAGGAAATGCGCTTTTTGTTAAACTGATCGACTAATTCACCGATGGTGCCGTGTGCTTTAGCACGGTTATCACGATCAATCAGCAGGTTACCCGTCAGCCAGTAAAGCAGGCCAAAAAACGGGATCCAGAACAGGCTCTTCTTCCCTACGGTCACAGTATACGGCTGCACAATTTTGGCTGCGGTAATCATGTCGTAGTTATTTTGGTGATTCGCGATGTAAATCGCATTGCCATACTGCTCTGCATCCGCCGGTTTACGCAGCTCAACCTTCACGCCAAAGACCGTGGAAAGTCGGCCAAACATATGGCCGAAACGCGCAACATGCCGTGGATCGCGCGGCGTAAACAGACACCAGACACAGCCAAAAACACAGACTAAGATTGAGTACAGCACAACAATCAATGTGCGCAAAACGAGTAACATAGTTTCCTCTTTATCCCTTTCCTGAGAAGCGTTGCCTGTGGCTTACTGGTCGCTGCCAGCATCACCCGCACGCTGCGGTGCATCCAGCTCAACCCGGTCAATTTTTTGCAAACCACGCGGGAGCAACGTCCCTTTGCGGCCACGATCGGCACGGAATTTTTGTAACTCTTCGCTGCGCATAATCAGCTTACGCTTACCAACATGCAGGGTCACACTGCTCCCCACAGGCAAGATCACCAGCCAGGCCAGTTTATCCACACCCGATGCCGCTTCTGCCGCCGGAATGGAGATAATCTTGTTGCCTTTGCCTTTGGACATCTGCGGCAGCTCACCCACCGGGAACATCAGCATTCTTCCGGCGGCGGTAATTGCTAACAGCATGTCATCTTCGTGATATACCGCCAATGGCGTCATCACGCTGGCATTCTCTGGTAGGGTTAACAGCGTTTTACCCGCACGGTTGCGTGACACTAAATCACTGAAGGTACAGATAAAGCCATAACCCGCATCCGAAGCCATTAACAGCTTCTGCTCATCCGCTTCCATCAGCACTTGCTGCATCAGCGCACCCGGTGGTGGCGTCAATTTGCCGGTTAGTGGCTCGCCCTGGCCGCGTGCCGAAGGCAGCGAAGTAGGATCAAGGGTATAGCTGCGGCCGGTTGAATCCAGCAAGGCAACCGGTTGATTGCTCTTACCACGCGCCGCCGCGAGGAAGCTATCCCCCGCTTTGTAGCTCAAGCCCGTTGGATCGATATCGTGACCTTTTGCGCTACGGATCCAGCCCATTTGTGACAGCACAATGGTGACAGGCTCGGAAGGCGTCAGCTCAGTTTCACTCAGGGCTTTCGCCTCTTCGCGCTCGCGCAGCGGTGAACGACGCTCGTCACCGTAAGCCGCGCTATCCGCCTGCAGCTCTTTCTTCAGCAGGTTGCTCATCTTACGATCTGAAGCCAGAATCGCCTGCAGCTGATCGCGCTCTTTCTCCAGATCACTCTGCTCACCGCGAATTTTCATCTCTTCCAGTTTGGCGAGATGGCGCAGTTTCAGTTCAAGAATCGATTCGGCTTGAGTTTCGCTCAGCTCAAAACGCGCCATCAGTACTGGCTTCGGCTCATCTTCACTACGGATGATGTGGATCACTTCATCGATATTGAGGAAAGCCTTCAGCAAGCCTTCAAGGATGTGCAAACGGCGCAGTACCCGATCCAGACGGTAATTTAGACGACGGCGCACGGTATCACGGCGGAATACCAGCCACTCACTGATAATCTCCAGCAGGTTTTTCACCGCCGGGCGATTATCCAGCCCAATCATGTTGAGGTTAACGCGGTAGCTCTTTTCCAGATCGGTGGTGGCAAACAGGTGGTTCATCACCTGTTCCAGGTCCACACGGTTAGAGCGCGGTACAATCACCAGGCGTGTTGGATTCTCGTGATCAGACTCATCACGTAAATCTTCCACCATCGGCAACTTTTTGTTGCGCATCTGGGTGGCGATTTGCTCCAGCACGCGAGCACCAGAAACCTGATGCGGCAATGCGGTGATCACCACATCGCCCTCTTCTTTCTTCCAGACAGCGCGCTGACGAATCGATCCACGACCATTCTGGTAGATCTTACGGATCTCTTCACGCGGGGTGATGATCTCGGCTTCTGTTGGATAATCCGGCCCCTGGACGATATCCAGCAGCTGATCCAGCGTCGTCTCAGGCTTATCAATCAGGGCAATCGCGGCCTGCGCAACTTCGCGCAGATTGTGTGGCGGAATGTCCGTCGCCATACCCACGGCGATGCCGGTGGTGCCGTTGAGCAGAATATTTGGCAAGCGTGCAGGCAGCATTTTCGGCTCCTGCAGGGTGCCGTCAAAGTTCGGGGCAAAGTCTACCGTTCCCTGACCTAACTCGCCGAGCAGTACTTCAGCATATTTCGACAAGCGTGATTCGGTATAACGCATCGCGGCGAACGATTTCGGATCGTCCGGTGCCCCCCAGTTCCCTTGACCATCCACCAGCGGATAGCGGTAAGAGAATGGCTGAGCCATCAGCACCATGGCTTCATAGCAGGCGCTGTCACCGTGTGGGTGGTATTTACCCAATACGTCACCCACGGTACGGGCTGACTTCTTAAATTTGGCACTGGCGCTAAGGCCCAGTTCTGACATGGCATAGACGATACGGCGTTGTACCGGCTTCAGGCCATCCCCGATGTAGGGCAAAGCACGGTCCATGATCACGTACATGGAGTAATTCAGGTACGCGTTCTCAGTAAATTTGTGCAGGGCAAGGCGCTCTGCACCATCCTGCGTCAATTCGCTCATTAATCTCTCGTCCTCACTTCGTGTCTCGCGGTGCGAGCCACCCTGCGGTGGTTTGGCGAGGATAGTAACCTATTCAACGAGCTTAGTCACAGGCTGGCCTGCATCCTGCGATCAAAGCAACTTTTACGCGAGTCATAAGCGCCCTCCGGGATTCGGACTCACTGCCTCTGTATCGTCCTGATAAGGAGTTATGCAGCCCGTAATCAGCAGGAGAAGGTGGCCATGTACAGAGGGTCTTTGGGAGGGGGATTTCAGCCAGGAAGCGACAATAAAAAGTAGCGTCACAGTAACGTTACACTACGTCGGCTGAGCTTTGCGTGCGCAGCCTGAAGCTGAAAGAAAGACTATTGGTCCCTATTTCATTACGCCCATCCACTGCCGCGCGATATGTGCGAACTCACTGGTGGAATCTCCCAGGTGGTTCCATGGGGCCAACCCCTGCCGCCAGCTACTTTGCGTATGCGTCACCATGCAGGCTTTTTCTCTGCATTTCAGCAAAGAATGTCCACTCTGCCCGAAGCGATCCTGACCCTGCGCCAGAGTAGAAACCAACAGCAAAAGTGCTAACAGGGGGTAGCTTTTCATCATCATCCCGGAAGGTCCTTTCAGTTACTTCAGGTTAACAAAAGTCAGGCATTGTTGCCTGCCAGGCAAAAGTATTCTGCTTTACTCGACCTTTTTCTCTCTGCGCCAGCCAGGTAGAGTGCAACGCATATTATGCAATTGAATGAGAGAAAACATGAGCAACATTTTAATCATCGACGGCGGAAAAACGTTTGCCCACTCCAAAGGTGAACTCAACCATACACTGACAGAAGTGGCTGCTGCCCAGCTACGTGATTTGGGTCATCAGGTAAGCGTAACCATCGCAGATGATGATTATGTGATTGCCGATGAGGTACAGAAGTTCCTTAACAGTGATGTGATTATCTGGCAAATGCCTGGCTGGTGGATGGGTGAGCCCTGGACGGTGAAAAAGTATATCGATGATATCTTCACCGCAGGCCACGGTGCGTTATATGCCAGCGACGGGCGCTCGCGCAGTGATGCCAGCAAAAAGTATGGCTCTGGCGGCCTGCTACAGGGCAAAAAATATATGCTCTCCCTGACCTGGAACGCACCTCTGGAAGCCTTTACCGATCCGGACCAGTTCTTCGAAGGCTACGGCGTCGACGGGCTGTATCTGCACTTCCACAAAGCCAATCAGTTCCTGGGAATGGAAGCGCTGCCAACATTCATCTGTAATGATGTGATTAAACAGCCCGATATCCCGCAAGATATCGCACGTTTACAGACTCATCTGAACGAAATTTTTGCTTAACTGAAAGCAGGAACCCTATGAGGATGCTGTTATGTTGACTGTTGTTGCCGAGATTTGCATTAAGCCAGGCCGCCGTCAGGCGGTGCTGGATGCGATTAACACTGTAATCCCGCTGGTATTAGCCGAAGAGGGCTGTCATCAGTATGACGCGCTGGTGGATCACCAGGCGCAGGTGCCGTGGAAGCATAACTCACCGGACTCTATTTTCATGCTGGAGCAGTGGACCTCTTTACGCCATCTTGAGCAACATCAGCAGGCTGCGCATATGGAAACCCATCGCGCCCGTATTAAAGATGATGTGCAGGACGTAAAAATCCTGATTTTGGAAGCCGCTAAGTAATTTCTGCACCATTGAGTCCCCGGAGGCAGAGCATTTATCGCCTCGGGGCATCCTGCCTTGTTATAACAGCCCCTGCTCGACAATCTTTTCCTGCAAAAAATCCAGAAAACAGAGGGTACGTGCCGCCAGCGTATTGTTGCGGTAAAACACGGCATGTACCGGCAAACGCTGTTCGCTGGTGTTATTGATCATCACCTGTACCATTTTGCCCTCCTGCCTGTCTTTACGCGTCAGGAAATCAGACAGCCGACCAATGCCCTGTCCGGCAATCACCAACTGGCGGATGGTTTCCCCGCTGGAAGCCGCCAGATCGGGTTTAATCGCCAACACATCTTGCTGTTGATGGCGAACCGGCCAACGGTTGTGCACTTCAGACGCACTGAAGCCAATTAACGTGTGTTGTGCCAACTCTGCGGCGGTTTGCGGATCGCCAAAGCGGGCCACATAGCCGGGACTGGCCATCAGTCGGCTCACCGTGCTGCCCAGCAGGCGGGCATGAAGCGTGGAGTCGCGCAGCTGTCCAATACGGATCGCAATATCGGTTTGCTGCTCCAGCAGGTCAATCACCACATCATCGGTATTCAACTCCAGCTGAATCAGCGGGTAACGGCGGCGAAACTCATCCACCAATGGCACAATCACATGCAACATAAACGGACTAGCCGCGTTAATCCGCAATTTACCCGAGGGCATCTCGCGCCGTTGGGCGATGTGCGTTTCCGCCTGCTCGACTGAGGCCAGGATCTGCCGCGCATGTTCAAGGAAGATTTGCCCCTCTTCCGTCAATGCCAGCCGCCGGGTCGTGCGGTTCAGCAAATTGGTCTGTAGTTTCCCTTCCAGCCGGGTTAATGCACGACTGACGCCAGAACTGGTCTGATCCAGCAACTCCGCTGCGGCGGTGATCGAACCGGTATCCACCACCGCTACCCAGGCACGCAACTCTTCCAGCGTTATTTTCACTCTGACAACTCCTCAGTGGATCCTATAGTTAAAGGCGCGGGTGATGTTATGCCCGTCTCTGGGACGTTTCCTTTTTATTGCGACAGGATCACGGAAAATGAAACTCAACTCTCTGCTCTTCGCAGCGCTGCTACCGTTGCCCGTTCTGGCTGCACCGATTTTCACCCTGCAATCCCAAGACTTTAAAGACAATACCGTACTGCAACAACGCTTTGCAGGTAACAACAAAAACAACCCTTCCTGCACCGGCGAAAACATCTCGCCGCAGCTACAGTGGCAACATGCGCCAGCCGAGACAAAAAGTTTCGCATTGGTGATCACCGATCCGGTCGGTGCGAAAGGATTGGGCGTAACCCACCTTGTTGCCTACAATATCGCGGCCGATCGCAGCAGTTTCGCGCAGGGCGATCTGGCCCAGGGTAACGGTTACACCGGCGGTAAAAACACCCCAGGGACCGATAAATATTATGGCCCTTGTCCGCCCGCAGGTAGTGGCTTGCATCACTATAACTTTGTGCTGATTGCAACCGACCTGCCAGCCAATAGCTTGCCCGCAGGACTAACCCAGCCCGAGCTGTTCGGCAAATTAAAAGGCCATGCCCTGGCCGCGACCACTCTGGTGGGTAGCTTCGCTAATCCATAACACAGCATGCCGCGTCGAGCTCAGATGCGGCACCTCTCCCTCGCGCAAACCCGCACACCATAAACTTAACAACAAGTTAGGGAATTCAACCGCAACTTTTTTGCAGTGTGCACAGGGTCACATCACCCGCGACAAATGCGATAAAAATTTGAACTGCGACACGAAATTGAAATTTCACTTTTAATCATTATGGTGTTTTTTTTTCGTTTGAGTATAACGTTGGGAAGGCCATGCACCTGGGTGCATAGCAATCCGCCTTTCCATGCACCTGGGTGCATGGCGACACAAACCACCAGGCAAAACCCCGATTCATCCCATCGGGATTATTTATAAATATTTGAATAACAAGTTATTTCAGGCAGTACAGAACATCTTAATCCAATAATACGTCACAAGAATGGATGGTTACATGTACAACAAAACGAACCTGCAAAACCCTAACAGGATCAAACTGATTACCCTTGTATCGACCTTCGGGGGGCTCTGTTTCGGTTATGACACCGGCGTAATTTCCGGTGCGCTGATTTTCATGAAGTACGATCTCAATCTGACACCTGTCCAGGAAGGGTTTATCACCTCCTTCCTGCTGTTTGGTGCGGCTTTAGGCTCACTGCTTGGCGGCTATCTCTCGGATCGCCAGGGTCGACGCAAAAACATTTTGTGGGTCGCGGTGATCTTTATTTTCGGCGCGTTGGGGACTGCGCTGGCATGGGACGTTCAGTCAATGATTGTAGCCCGTTTTGTACTCGGGCTGGCGGTAGGCTGCGCCTCGGTTACAGTGCCGGTTTACATCACCGAATTGGCTCGTCCGCAGCAGCGTGAAAGCCTGGTGACCGTCAACGAACTGATGATTGTAACCGGTCAGTTCCTCGCATACTCCGTCAATGCGGCCATCGTCAACTTCTACCCAGATATGTCGCATAACTGGCGCATCATGTTGGCGATCCCCGCGATCCCTGGTGCGCTGCTGTGGTTTGGCATGCTGGCGATGCCGGAATCGCCACGCTTCTTTATGCGCCGTGGAGAGACGGACAAAGCGATCAAAGTCCTGAAAACGGTGCGCCTGCCTGAAGAAGTGGATCGCGAGATCAAAGAGATCCAACAGGTTATTGATATCGATAAGGACAAACTGAAGCTGTCGCAGGAGCTGAAGAAGCCCTGGGTGATCCAGCTGGTTCTGATTGGCCTGATGATCGTCCTCGCGACCCGCGTCACCGGCGTAAACACCATCATGTATTACGCACCAACGGTACTGAAAGCGACCGGACTGGGTGATGCAGCGGCTGTCACTGGGGCCGTGGCCAACGGCGTGGTATCGATTCTTGCCACCCTGCTCGGCATGTCACTGATCGGCAAATGCTCGCGTCGCAGCATGTTCTTTATTGGGCAGTCAGGCGTGACCTTAAGCCTGGTGTTGATTGGCCTTGCCTTCAAGTTCTTCTTCCATAACGAAATGATCAACGGCACTGAAACACTGGTCGCGAACTTTGACGGTGCCAGCTACGTGATCCTTGGCCTGATGCTGGTATTCCTGGTCTTTATGCAGGGATGGATAGCACCGGTCTTCTGGCTGATGCTGGCTGAAATTTATCCGCTGCGGATGCGCGGGCTGGGCATGGGCTTTGCGGTCTTCGGCCTGTGGATCTTCGACTTCATTATCCAGTCCATCTTCCCGCTGCTACTGAGCAACTATGGCGGAGGTATGACCTTCGGCTTCTTCGCTGCGACCAACATCGTGATGTTGATTTTGCTGGTGAAATACCTGCCGGAAACCCGTGGCCTGTCACTTGAACAGATTGAAAAGAAATTCCGTTTTTGAACCAGAGAATCCCTGAGGAAGCAGACATGACAGTAAAAATTGGTCTTATCGGTTTAGGTATGATTGGCCGCGATCACCTGCAACGTTTTAGCAGCGTCATTAAAAATGCCAAAGTCACAGCGGTCTGTGACATCAATAAAAACGCCGCCGACGCCGTTGCCACAGAGTACAACGCAACCGCGTTCTACGACGCCGAAGAGATGATCAACTCTGAGCTGGTGGATGCTGTGTTCATCTGCTCGATTGGCCCGGTGCACAAAGCGCAGATCCTCACCGCATTTAACGCCGGTAAGCCGGTGTTTTGTGAAAAACCCCTGACCCCAACCGCCATTGAAGCCAAAGAGATCATTGAAGCCGAGGTCCGCACTGGCAAACGCCTGCTGCAACTTGGCTTTATGCGCCGTTTCGACCCAGGCTACAACGCCCTGAAAGCCACCATCGACAGCGGCAAACTGGGTGAAATCTTGCTGATGCACTGCGCACACCGCAACGCTTCCGTGCCCGAAAGCTACACGCTGGAAATGGCGGTTAACGACTCCGCTACCCATGAAATCGACATCATTCGCTACCTGCTGGATGAAAACATTGTGTCGGTGCGCGTTGATAAACCCGCGAAGAAAACACGTCGTGCCCTGCCGCATCTGCAAGATCCGCTGATCGTGATTTTCGAAACCGAATCTGGCGTGCGTATTGATGACGAGCTGTTTGTGAACTGTAACTACGGTTACGACATCGGCTGTGAAGTGATCGGGGAAGATGGCATCACTGCGCTGACAGAGCAAGCGTTGACCACCACCCGTACCCAGCACGGCAACAGCCGCCACATTACCACCACCTGCATGGAACGCTTTGCCACCGCGTACGATCGTGAAGTGCAGAACTTTGTCGATCAGGTGAGTGCAGGCGCTGAAATGACCGGCCCTTCATCATGGGATGGCTACGTCGTGGCTCTGGTGTGCGACGCCGGTCTTGCTTCACTGAAAGATGGTGAAAAACACGCGGTCAACATCCCGGAATGCCCGGCCTTATATCGTCAGTAATCTGACGTCACCTCAGGGCGGCGTGAGGACATGATTATGTTAACGGTAGCAGAACAAGACATTTTTTTAGGCTGTAGCGCCAACTCCAAGCGCAAAGCGCTGGAGATTGCAGCGGCTTCACTGGTGGCGAACGGTTATGTCACTGAGGATTACTTCACCTCAATGATGGATCGTGAAAAGGCCCTGTCGACCTATCTGGGATCTGGCGTGGCGATGCCACACGGCACCAAACAAGGCCAGTCAATGGTGCTCAAGACCGGCTTTCAGATCCTGCAATTCCCTGCGGGTGTCAGCTGGGGCGAAGGCAAAGTGGCATGTCTGGTGGTCGCTGTCGCGGCGCATAACAACGATCACATTGATGTGATCGCGGACCTGGCAGATCTGTTCAGTGATGAAGTGAAAACCGAACGCTTACGCCAGATCAAAGAGATCAAACAATTTCTCGACATTCTGCACGAGCGCTAAACACCAGCGCCAGGCAACGCTCATAAGGATCAAAAATGAAACTCGCACTCTGTACTGATGTATTAGCCAACCTCTCCTTCCCGGAGATGTTAGATCGCGTAAAAAGCTACGGCATTTCTGGCGTTGAAATGACGGCCGGTGGCTGGTCTCCTTGCCCACACGTCAATACCAATGAGCTGCTGGCTTCGCCAGAAAAACTGGCACAGTTCCGCGCTGAGCTGGAAAAGCGTGATATTGAAATTGTGGCGCTGAACTGCTCCGGTAACCCGCTGGCACCCGGCGAACTGGGCGCGAAGCACAGCGAAAGCAGCTACAAAGCGGTTGAGCTGGCTGGCAAACTCGGCGTGAAAAAAATCGTCATGATGAGCGGCCTGCCGGGCGGCTGCAAAGAGGATAAGATCCCGAACTGGATCACCTCTACCGTTTCCTGGCCGGACTACATGCCAGGGGTGATCGACTATCAGTGGAACGAAGTCGCTATTCCCTGGTGGAAAGCGTTTACGCAACACGCGCGTAAACATGGCGTAGAGAAGATCGCCATCGAAGAGTTCCCGAGCCAGTTGGTGTACAACCCTTCCACACTGCTGCGCCTGCGTGAAGTGGATGAGATGATCGGCATGAACCTCGATCCTTCTCACTTGATCGCCATGGGTGCCGATCCTATTGCGGCGGCGCGTAAACTGGAAGGCGCGGTATTCCATGTGCATGGTAAAGATGCGCGTATTGAGCGTGGTCTGGCGGACGTGGATGGCCTGCTGGAATACAAGCCCGTCACCGATACCAAAAACCGTACCTGGAACTACGTGGCGGTGGGCTGCGGTAAAGACCTGCTGTGGTGGAAAGAGTTCTTCTCCGTGCTGCGGATGACCGGCTATGACGGCTATGTCTCTCTGGAGATGGAAGACCTGACCATGAGCGTAGAAGCCGGGTTGCAGACCTCGATTGATGCGCTGAATGCCACCCTGAGCCGTTAATCAACGCCTGAATAACAGCGCCCTTCTGCCTCAGCAGAGGGGCGTTTTTTTATCTCAATGACAGCAGAAAGCCGATCGCGACCAGCGCGTAGAATCCCGCACAGATCACATCGAAACTGCGTCGGGCACGATTGAGGTAGTTCTCCGCCGAGCGCGACGAGAAGATCAGCGCGTACAGGCTGAAAATCAGCACCCCCAGCAGCGCACAGGTCACGACCAGAAGATAAACACGCCACTGCGGAGCGCTCGCGCTCAGCCCAACGCTGGTCACGGTAAACCAGGTTAAGGCCGCTTTGGGATTGGTCAGATGCAGGCCAAATCCTTGCAGGTAATAACCCCGCAAGCGCTGATGCTGCCGGGTTGGGCGTGCCGCGAGATCGCCAGAACGCAAGGCACTGCGCACAGCTTTCACCGTGAGCCAGAGGAGATAAGCCGCACCTAAAAGTTTCAGCCACACCATAAAACTCTGTGACGAGACCAAAATGGCTGAAATCCCCAGCGCAGTGAGCATACCCCAACAAATTGAACCGGAGATGACCCCGGTAGCCAGAACAAAACCGGCCCTGCGGCCATAGTGCATGGCAGTATTGGCAATGGATAAGTTGCCGGGGCCTGGCGAAACCGTGCCAATGCTATACACCAGCAAGGCGGCAAAAAACGAAGACATATCCCACATCATCCCTACCCTCTATCCTGTGTTTCCCTGAGGTACCAGTGGTAACTGGCTTCCCGCCAACAGCCCGCTTTAAGCGGAAAAAGCTGGAGGTTAGTTCAACATGAGGTTGTGGCCGATAACAGGTACAGATCTGCGTTTTTTTCGCCGTACAGGACTTTAAGCTTTGCGATGAGATCCGCGTACGATCAGCTCGCCGTAGCGCCAGGCACCCTGATCGGTCCGCTTTTTGTTAATCAATCGGTTGATCGCTTCGTGAATCAGCCGATCTTTACGCTGATCGTAGCTGGTGAGTTGCCAATGGGGATCTGCCGCTTCATCAATGTTATCAAAGCCAACGATCGCGATGTTACAGCCTGGACGATCGTGGATCGCCTGCAATGCGCCAATGGCTAAAATATCATTCTCGCAGAACATCGCTTCCACCCACTGCCCGGGCGGCACTGAATCGAGATAGCTCACCATCGTCTGGTAGCCACGAATTTTGTCGTAGCTGCCGACAATCAGATGCACATCCAGCGCTTTTCCTCGCTCCACCAGGCGATCCCGGTAGCCGTCAAAACGCATCAGGTGCGAGCTGGCAGTGTCTGGCCCTTTCATATAGCCGAAGCGCTGATGACCCTGCGCCAGCAGCAGATCGGCAATTTCGCTGCCCGCACGATGACCATCGATGCTGACGATATCAATACCCGGATTTTCCGTGCTGCGCCCAATCTGCACCAGCGGTACGTGATGCATGGTTCGCGCAACGTCCGCCAGCTCGGCGGTGAGCCAGGTCGCCATAAACAGAATGCCATCCACCTGAAGCTGGTAAGCCAGCGACATCACATCATTATATTTCTGCTTATCAGAGATATTGAGCAGCAGCGCCATATAGCCGCGCTCCTGCAGCTGCCGGGTCACTTCATCCAGCAGCAGCGTCATATTCGGGTTTTTAGTTTCATCCACCGTTACGCCAATAATATGAGTGCGCTTTTGTGACAGGCTGCGCGCCAGCAAATTGGGGCGATACCCCAGTGAATCTGCGGCGGCGAGAATGCGTTCACGGGTTTCGCTCAGGATCGGCGCACCGGGAATAAATGCGCGCGACACGGTCCATTTAGAGACGCCTGCCAGCTTCGCAACGTCGCTGGCGGTGGCTTTGATCCGCGCGTTTTCAGAATCACTCTTCTTCATACTGATTTTTTCCTGCCCTGGCTGAAAACAATAACCGGCTTACCCCACTCTCTGCCTTGCTACGAGCATTGGCGAGAATACCATGCACCCGAGAGCATAACCTGTACTATTCGGGTTGCGGGTATGCAAAATTGTGAACTGCATCAACCCCTGAGCCTGGCTTAAGCATTGTGAAAGCAAGATGGATCATTCAGGGTTATCACCTCTAAATAAATCACTTTAAATTCAATACGATAATAAATAAAAAAAAGCAAACCACATGACTACCCTACCAGAAACCAATGTAAAAATAGCCGTCACAGAGAAGGGAAAACGATGTTAATACGTGGCCACAGTGAAAAAAATGGCGCTTCAACGCCGGAGTTACTGTTTCTCTGCCAGGCACAGGGGGCCTGTGCAGCGATACCCCGCGTGATGCATCGCCATACTGAGCGGTTAGAGATGATGTTTTTTGCCGGGGGATCTGGCCATTACACCATCGACGGACATCGCTATGCAGTGCAACAGGGAGACCTGCTGATCTTCAACGCCGGGAGCTGGCATGACGAAAGCCCGACAGCCAGTGAGGAACTCCATACGTTTAGCTGTGGCATCAATGGGTTGTCGCTCGCGGGACGGCCTGAAAATCATCTGATTCGGGGTGATACCCGTGCAGTAAGGAACTGTGGCGTGCGCCAGGCGGAGGTGTTCCATCTGTTTAATGCACTGTGGCAGCACTTACAGCATAACGATGCCGGGGTCAGCAGCCTGACGGCACCCTTGTTACAGGCGATTGTGTGTATTGCGGAAGATCTGTTTAACGCGGAACCCGCCACGCTCTCGGCTTCGGAGTTTGTGTTGGGGCATCGCATTCAGCAATACCTCGAAAACCACTACCGTGAAGAAATTGAACTTAATGCCATTACGCGCGCCTTGAACATGAACCTGTTTTATCTGGTGCACGTATTTAAGAAATTTTCGGGTTATTCACCGAAACAGTATCAGGCGCGCCTGCGCATTGGTGAAGCACAGTCGCTGCTGCTCGGTACAGATGCTGGCGTGACCTATATTGCCAACAGCGTGGGCTACAGCAACGTCAACAATTTCCACCGGATGTTCAGCAAACTGGTCGGGATACCGCCCGTCAAATACCGCAAGTTTTGGCTCGATGAAAACATAAAGCATTGCCAGTAATACCGATTTAATTTTGGGGATATTTCACCGCATTAAGCATCACTACAAACTCAGGAGAACAACAGATGTCTGTACAGAGTCGAATTAATGCGGGATACGTTTACGGGCTTTGTTGCCTGTCAACGCTCGGTGGCGTGATGTTTGGCTACTCAACCGGGGTCATTTCTGGGACGGTTGACTCGATTCAAGGTTATTTCCATTTAAATTCTGCCGCCACCGGTTGGCTGGTTTCCAGTATTTTTGTCGGCTGTATTGTTGGTTCCCTGTTTGCCGGGCGTATCGCCGATAAACTGGGGCGTAAACCGGCACTTATGCTGGCTTCGCTGGCCTTTGCCCTCTCCTCACTAGGCAGCACCTTTGCTGACTCTTTTCTGCTGTTCTCACTTTCACGCATTGTTGCCGGATTAGGCATTGGCCTGGCCGGTACCGTTATCCCGATTTATATGAGCGAGATTTCACCGGCAGCAATCAGGGGTAAAGCTTCTGGCATCTTCAACTTGTCTCTTGTGGGTTCACAAACACTGGTGTTCTTTGTCAACTTCCTGATAGCTAAAGGCATGAGTGACGCCTGGCTGGTTGAACAAGGCTGGCGCTGGATGATGGGCGCACAGCTGGTGCCAGTGGCGTTGATGATTTTTAGCACTTTTATTCTGCCCGAATCGCCACAGTGGTGTATCAACCACGGCCGTAAAACAGAAGCGTTGCGCATCTACGGAAAAATTTATCCGGGAATCAACGCCGAAGAGGCGAGCCAGGTCTTTAGCCTCAAGAAAACGCACACAGCGGGCAGCAATGCGATCAACCTGCGCTTTATCTGGCAAAACCGTACGCTGCGCTTCGCACTGGTGATTGGCTGTATGGTCGCGGTACTGCAACAGCTGACCGGGGCCATTATCGTGATGTACTACGCACCGCTGATTTTACAAACCGGTGATGTCAGCAAAGAAGTGATTCTGTTCCAGACCATCTTTATCGGCTTACTGAACGCGATCGGTGCTTTTATTGCCATGAATCTGTTTGATAAGTTTGGTCGTCTGCCGGTCATGAAAATCGGCACTGTTGGTGCCATTCTCAGCTTGTTGGCACTCTCCTGGAGCATGTACACCCACTCTACTGGCTACGTCGCGGTCACGGCGGTGCTGGTCTTTATGTTTATGTTTGCCATCAGCTGGGGGTCTGGCTGTTGGGTATTGATTGGCGAAATTTTCCCGCCGCGCATCAAAGGCTATGCGATGGGAATGGCGGTCAGTTTTATGTGGTTGTTCAACGTGTTAGTCACTCAGTTCTTCCCGATGATCAACGAAATCCCGCTGCTGCAACAGCATTTCAACGGCGCGTTCGCGATGTGGATTTTTGTGGTGCTGAATATCTGCTGCTTCTTTTTCCTGTCGCGCTATATCCCTGAGACGCGTGGCGTCGCACTGGAGGAGATAGAAGCACTGCTGGCACAGCGGTTAGCAAAATTATCCGGTGCGACACAGCCCCACACCGACGTACTTACTCATCCTAAAACCCCAGGAAGTTCCTCATGATCAAAGCCCTGCATGGTATCTCCACTCATCACTGTAATGTGGTTACGCAAAGTCGTATTGCGGCAGAAACGGGCTACGATGGCCTGGAGTTTTTGCACTATCAACTGCTGCGTTACCTCGATAACGGCGGCAGCACCCCCGCACTGAAAAAAATCGTTTCTGGCTACGGCTTAGAGACCTCCTGCCTCAATGCGCTGATCGATATTGAGCGTTATCAGGGCAAGCAGAAACAGCAGCTATTGGCAGAAGCGCTGCGCTTAACACAGGTTGCCGCCGAGCTGGAGTGCCCAACCATTCAGATTCTGGCGCAACACGGCATCGATCATCTGCCGCAGGCGCAGATTATGGATATTATGACCGACAACATCGGCGAAATTGCCCAGATTGGTGAACAGTATGGCGTGCGTTATCAGATTGAAGTGATTGCCCACACCCAGTTCAATACGTTGAACCAGGCGCTGGAAGTGATTAAGCGCGTGGGGAAAAGCAACGTCGGCCTGGTCATCGACTTCTGGCACCTGTTCGCTACCGGTGCCAGTACGCCAACGGACATCGCCGCACTGAATAAAGAACTGATTTTTGGCGTGCACTTCTGTGACGGCCGCAAGCCTGAACCCGGCGAAGCCTGGGCGGAAACGGTGCTACGTGCCTACATGCCAGGGGAAGGCCAGATTGATATTCAGGCCTGGACTGACGCAGTAAAAACGACCGGATTCGACGGCGTCTGGTCAGCCGAACTCTTCAGCCCGGCCTGTTGGGAGATGGATCACCTGGAACTGGCTCGTCGCGTCCACCAGAATATGAGTCACTATACCGGTTGAACCTGTAACGGCCCGGCTTGGCCGGGCTTAGCGGCTTGGCCAGAAATAGTCATCTGGCAGCGACCGCGCGCCGAAAATAGCCTGGCCCACCCGCACCACGCTCGCCCCCTCTTCGATTGCAATCTCAAAGTCGCCGGACATGCCCATTGAGAGCTGCAAAGCACCATGCTGTTGCGCAAGTTGCTGGCTTAATTCTCTGAGCCGTACAAAGCAGGCCCGCACGCGCACCGCATCGGTGCTGAACTCTGCCAGCGTCATTAATCCCTGCACACGCAGGCAGCTAAACGGCCGCAGTTTCAGCATAAAAGCCGCCACTTCATTAGCCGCAAGACCGTATTTGCTCGGTTCGTTTGAGGTATTCACCTGCACAAACACATCCAGCGTTCGCCCCTCGGCCTGCAAGCGACGATCCAGTATCTCCGCCGTATGCAGGCTATCCAGCGCCTGAAACTCGCTGGCAAACTTCGCCACCAGCTTCGCCTTATTCGATTGCAGGTGACCAATCACCGACCAGCGGAGGTCCGTTAAATCCGCCATTGCCTGCGCTTTCCCCCATGCTTCCTGCACTTTGTTTTCCCCCAGCAGGAAACAGCCCGCCTGATGCGCCAGCCGAATGTGCGCCTCATCCATGGTTTTACTCACCGGCAGCAGGCGAACCTGCGCCGGATCACGATTTACGCGTAAACAGGCAGCATCGATCCGCGCCTGCACTGCCGCCAGATTGGCTTGAAAATCGCTGACGCTCTCTGCGCGCGGCCAGCGATTGTGCATTTCATGACGAGGCTGGGTTGGCGCATCAGACGCTGTGTCTGATGCAACTGGTTGAGTGGATTTGATCATCACTGGACAAGGTCTCCCCGCTGGCTTAACATTGTCCTAGGCTAAACTTTAATTTGTCACAGATCAATGAAGATAATCGGTAAAACCGCAGGTGAAATTTTCGACCAGATCCGCGCACTGATCCATTCCGGCGAGCTGGCGGCGGGCGATCTTCTCCCCTCGGTCAGAGAACTGGCGGGTGAGTTGGACGTGAACCGCAACACGGTGGCCCTCGCGTATAAGCGCCTGACCGATGCGGGTTTTGCCCGGTCGCGCGGGCGAAATGGCACGGTGATCCGCGCCAGCAACGGCCCCGTGGAAGTTGAAGGCAGCGCTCCGCATGCTGTGCTGCATGATGTTGCCAGCGGCAATCCGGCGGCGTCCGCGCTGCCCGCACTGAGTGAACTGGCTCGACATATTCGCAGTACGCCTGCGCTGTATGGTGAACCGCCGATCCGGCCAGATCTGGCCGCTGCTGCACATCAGTGGCTAGCGCCTGATTTAACCGTTCCCTTCGAGCTTAATCTGGCCCACGGTGCCGTGGATGCCGTCGAGCGGTTACTCAACAGCTATTTGATCGCAGGCGATCGCGTTGCGGTCGAAGATCCCTGCTTTTTGAGTAGTATCAGTACGCTGCAACACAGCCGCCTTGTCGCAGCTCCCGTGGTGATGGATGAACAGGGCATGCTGGTAGACGCACTGGCGGCCCAGTTGGCTAGCGGCGTTCAGGCCGTGATCGTCACTCCACGCGCGCACAACCCAACGGGTTTTGGCTTTAGCGCTAGCCGCGCACAGCAGATCCGCGCCTTACTCAGCCACTATCCCGAAGTGCTGGTACTGGTGGACGATCACTTCTCGCTGCTCTCCACCCAGGATTACCACCACATTGTGCCGGAGAGCAGCCGCAACTGGGCGCTGATCCGCTCTACCTCTAAATTCCTTGGGCCAGATTTACGCCTGGCGGTTATCGCCAGTGACAGCGAAACCGCAATCCGCCTGCGCCAGCGACTTAACGCGGGCACCAACTGGGTCAGTCATATTCTGCAAGATATGGCTGCCGGGTTTTTAATCGCCGAACAGGCTCAAACTCAGCTACAAGCCACACGTCAACGCTACTGCGAACAGCGCGAGGCGATGACACAAACCCTGATGCAACAGGGGGTTAGCGTCTCTGAACATCATGACGGCCTGAATATCTGGGTGCCACTGGCAAACGGCAGCAGCGACGTGGTGTTGAAAATGGCGCAGCGCGGTTGGCTGGTGCGCGGCGGTGATGCTTTCACCCTTGGCAGCTCCTCTTCTGGCCTCCGTATCACCGTTGCTGAGCTCGATTACCAAGACATCTCCCACTTCGCCCACGCCCTTGCCAGCGTGCTGGCAACACACCGGGGTTAATTTAATTTTATGGAGTCATCCGCAATGCAGGTCCATTTCATCGTTCATGAAGATTTTGAAGCTCCCGGTGCCTATGAAGCCTGGGCTAACCAGCGAGGCCATCACATCAGCTGGTCGCGCGTCTATGCAGGGGAAGCACTGCCGCAGCAGGTCAACGATATCGATCTGTTGATCGTGATGGGCGGTCCACAGTCCCCTGCGACAACGCTGGAAGAGTGCGCGCACTTTGACAGCAAAGCCGAACAGGCGGTGATTGCCGCAGCAGTAAAAGCCGGTAAAGCGGTGATGGGCATTTGCCTCGGCTCGCAGCTGATCGGTGAAGCGCTGAGCGCGCCGTTTGCCCATAGCCCAGAGAAAGAGATTGGCAAATTCCCGATAACCCTGACCGAAGACGCACAGCACGACGCACTGTTCTCCCACTTCCCCGCCGTTCTGGAGGTGGGCCACTGGCACAACGACATGCCCGGCCTGACACCCGGCGCGAAAATCATCGCCGCCAGTGCAGGCTGTCCGCGTCAAATCGTCGCCTACTCCGACCGGGTCTATGGCTTCCAGTGTCATATGGAGCTGACGCCAGAGGTGGTTGAACTGCTGATTGCTCATTCGCAAAGTGATTTGAGCCGCGCTGCTGAGTTTCGCTTCGTCGATACCCCAGAACAACTGCGCGCCCATGATTACAGTGAGATGAATCAGCTGCTGTTTACCTTCCTCGATAAACTGATCGCTCGCTACCAGACAGCCTGATGTTAAATGGCCCCGTTACGTGAATAATTCATCGTGGCGGGGCCATTAGCTATTATTTGTGTGTCCTCCCGCAATAAATAATTATTTTTTAGGTGAACTTTTTATTTATTCCATCGGAAAGTTAGCTTATTAATTAGCGATTGAAGTAAAAACAAAACCCAGACCATTCCCGCCATCTTTAATTTCACGCCTTATTGCCATCAATCCCTTGTCACACAAGGACTTCACGCAATTAGCTGTTTCACTATGCATTTCTGGCAGAAAAATAACACTGGCGACAACATTATTATTTTGCCAGACTCAGCGCCTCATCAATATTACCTTTTTTCACGTTCATAATAATCTCGCTGGATTAACTATGCCCGTTGATATTCCTTTTTGCTGCCTGACGCTCAGGCAGCACGTTTTTTTTGTGCGCCCGATTTATATTCCTGCCCCGGGAAAATTATCCTGCGGAGTCCGCTATGAGCAGTAACGCCCCTCTAGCTGCGCGCGCTGGTGATGTGCTTGAGCACCCTTCGGTGCTGGCTGATTTCGTCAGCGGCATCACCGAAGGCGCACTCTACGCCGCCGCTTTTATTGGCGGTACCGCCCTGGCCGCCAGCGGTGTCGGCACCGCGATTGGCGTGGCGCTGGTGGTCAGCGCAGCGGTGGACGGGTTTCCTGAACGCTGGGGCAATGCCGCCGGGGAGGCGGTGGCCGACCTGCTCGGACTGACGCCCACGCCCGATGGTCTGATCGTCAGCGGCTCACCCGACGTGATGATTGGCGGCAAACCGGCCGCCCGTGCGGCGGGCACTGTCGACCCAGCCTGGATCAACCAGCCCGCCGTTGCAGACAGTGGCAGCGCGCTACAGCAGGCGCTGGCCATCGCGGCCACGATAAGCGCAGTGGTGATGAACCCGCAGCCGCTGCTGGCGGCGATGGGCAAGGGCCTGAGCGACATTGACAGCGCCGCGCTGCTGGAATCCCTGCTCAGCGAAATGGTCCAGCCGCTGGTGGCCAGCGCCGCGCCCCATAGCACCCCCGCCGGGCAAGACCAGATCCTGTGCAGCAAACTGCACCTGGCTCCCGGCCCGCTGTGGCTGGCAGAAGGTTCCAGCAAGGTGTTTATCAACGGCCAGCCTGCGGCACGCCACGGCGACCGCAGCACCTGTGAAGCCATGATTAAAGTGCTGGAGGATCATCGGGTGCGTATCGGCGGCGACCCGGTGGTGGTGCGCGACATCCGCAGCGGCAAAAACACGCTGGCGTGGTTTATCGGCTCCCTGTCGGGCGGCAAAGCGCTGCAACGGGCCACCGCGCTGGCGCAGCATCTCTACCGCCGGGTGCGTACCGCGCGCATGCTGAAAAACATCCCCTGTCCACTCTACGCCAGCGGCCATGCGGCGGGCACTGCGGCCAGGTTCGGGCAACTTCCGGCCCGCGCCATGCAGACAGCTCACCCGGTGAACCTCGCCACCGGTGCCAAACTGCTGGCCACCGAAGAAGAGCTCGACTTCATCCTTGATGACCGAATCCCGCTGCGCTGGCAGCGTATCTACCACAGCCTTAACCCGGCCGAGGGCATGCTCGGGCGCGGCTGGATGCTACCCTGGGAAACCCGGCTGCTAGGCGAAAGAAACGCAAACGGCACGCTGTACCTGCGCTGGCGCGACCAGAGCGGACGCGAATGCGGCCTGGGTGCCGTAGAGCCCGGTGATGTGGTGCAGTTCCCCGTCGACGGGCTGACACTGTTCTGCAGCATCAACGGCGTGCTGCTGTTGCAGAACGAGCTGGGCGAAAGCCAGCGCTATGCGGCGGACCCGCTGCGGGTCGGCGAATGGCGCATAGTGGAGATCCACGACCGGCACGGCAACGTGCAGTACCTCGACTGGAACAGCGCCGGGCAGCTGGAATTCATCTCCGGCGATAACGAGGCAATGAAAGTCCGGCTGCGCTATCACCCTGAGAGCGGCAGGCTGGCTACAGTGCATCAGGTAGTGGTTGATGATGGCTCGGAGCACCTGCTGGTGGCGTACCACTACGACGAGGCCGGTCAGCTGCTGCGCGTTACCGATGCGGACCTGGTGGTGACCCGCGCCTTTGGCTGGCATCACAACGGCCTGCTGTCCTCGCACCGCTATGCGGGCGGGCTGCGCGTCAGCTATGACTGGCAGCCCGGTACGAACTGGCGGGTATGCGGCTATCGCGTGTATGACGATACGCCGCAAGACGAGGAGATTGCCTGGCGTGCTGAAGCCGCTGCCTGCCCGCTGCCCCCTTCAGTTACTGATTCAGCGAATGATGCCACCCTGACCGGCCCCGGCGCACTGCCCGGCAGTAGTGGCCTGCTGGAAAGCTGGTACATCGTCGTGGATGAACAGGCTCGCTGGGCCACCGTGACGCAGGCGGGCGGTGCCACGACCCGTCACGAGTGGGATAAACACCAGCGCATCACCCGCTACGTTGATCCGTGGCAGCACGCCTGGCACTATACCTGGGCCGCGCACGACGAACTGCTGCTGAGCACCCGTATGCCAGACGGCGCGTGCTGGCAGTATGGCTACGACACGCAAGGCAGGCTGGAAGATATCACCAGCCCGCTGGGTCGCACTCGCAGCACCCGCTGGCATCCGCTGTGGGCGCTGCCAGTCAGTGAAGTAGATGAAGCCGGTGGCACCTGGCGCTGTGAGCGCAACGCCAAAGGCGACATGATCAGCATGACCGATGCGCGGGATGCCACCACCACTTTTACCGTCAACCACTACGGCGATGTAAAAGCCGAGACCGATGCGGTAGGCAACCTGCGTGAATATCGCTACGACAGCTGTGGCCGCCTGACCCGGCGCACCAACTGTTCGGGTGACAGCGCCTGGTGGCGCTATGACGCACGCGGCAGGCTGATCGCCGCCTGCGATGAGGCCGGGAATATTCATTCCTGGCAGTGGAGCACGGCCGGCCGGTTGCAGGTAGCTGAAACACCCTCGCATATCAAGACGCATTACCGCTACGACGGCTGCGGTCGCTACTGCGGCGAAGAGACCTATCTGCTGGTCACCGCTCTGACTCACAACGCACGCGGCCAGGTGACGTCTCACACCAGCCCGGCCGGGCGCATTACCCGCTGGCGCTACGACAGCAACGGCGAACTCAGCGCCGTGGTTAATCCTAATGAGGAAAGCTGGTCTCTGGAGCGTGACGCGGCCGGACGCCTCAGCGGGCAGACCGATTACGCCGGTATCGGCCAGCGGCTGCACTACGATGCCTGCGGGCGCGTCACTGAAGTGACGGATTTACCCTCCAGCGCCGCCATTGAAGCCGGGGCCGAGCCACCGCCCGATCCCTGGGCCTGGACGCAGGAACCGCTAGCCCCGCGCCCTGTCTGTCCTGAGCCGCCACCACCGCAGTATGCGGGCTGGCAAGACGCGCTTCCGCCTGCCATGACGTCGCTCACGCTGCGGTTTGGCTATGACGCCGACGGTCGGCTGACCACGCGAGACAGCGCCGATCACCATACCCGTTACGGTTACAGCGGTAACGCGGTCAGCATTCAGCGCGTGCGGCAGTCCGGGCTACCGCAGCACGACGAACCTGAATGGGAAGAGACCCAGTACTTCAACTATGACGCCGCCGGGCAGTGGCTGGAAGAGTCCGGCCCGCACGGTGCATGGCGCGCCGACCGTGACGTGCTGGGCAATATGACGCAGTTGCAGCATCCAAACGGTGACCGCGAGCATTTCCAGCGTTACGGAAGCGGCCACCTGCTGACGCGCTTGCTGGAGCATGACGGTGGAAAGCTGGAGACAGCCGCCTTTGAGCGCGATCAGCTGCATCGTGAGGTATCGCGCAGCATGGGCCAGCTGACCCAGCGCACCCGCTATCACATGGACGGGCATACCGTGCGGCGCGACAGTCCGGCCATCATGCGCAGCAGCGACTGGCATCCCGGCGATATCCTCAGCGCGGAAATGGTGGAGATCGACGGTATTACCCAGCACCGCAGCTACCGCTACAGTGCCGATGGTGACCTGCTGCACTACCGCGCGCAGGAGGACGAACGTTTTGCCTACGATGCGGCAGGCAACCAGAGCGAACGCGCCGACCAGCGCGTGTGGCGCAACCTGCTGACCCGGCTGGGCAATGTGGCACAGCGTTTCGACGGCTTTGGCCGGGTGTGGCAGCGCACCCTGCCCGGCGGCATCCGCCAGCGGCTGTTCTACAACGCAGAACATCAGCTCAGCCAGGTGCAGTTCAGCGGCGACCGCACCTTCAGCCACGCCGACTACTTTTATGATGCGCTGGGCCGCCGCAGCCACAAAATACTGCATCGCCACACGCCGCCGGGGCGGGAAACCATCCCGCCGGAAACCGTGACCTTTGTCTGGCAGGGCATGCGACTGGCTGAGGAGCGCAGCAGCCTCTGGCCGGACACGGCGGTGAAATACCTGTATCACGAATACAGCCACGAGCCGCTGGCCCGTATTGTATGTGAGGGCAGCCGACAGGACGTGGAATGGTATCACTGCGCCCTCAACGGTCGCCCGGAAATGCTGACCGATGCGAATGGTCGCGTGACCTGGTGGGGGATCCCGCGCGGCTGGGGCGGCATGGCGCTGGAACAGGATATGGGCAGCCGCCACCGCCGTCCCTGGCTACAGCAAAATCTGGCGCTGCAGGGCCAGTATGTGGATCATGAAACCGGACTGCACTACAATCTTCATCGGTACTTCTGCCCGCTGACGGGCCGCTTTACCCAGCCGGATCCGATCGGGCTACTGGGCGGGATCAATCCGTATCAGTATGCGCCGAATGCGTTAAGCTGGATCGATCCGCTGGGGTTGTGCAAAGTCAATAGTGGTGCAGATGTAACACCTGATATAGTTCGTGAATCATTGAAAGGTGACACTATGCAAACACTACAAGCCAGTGTTTCTCTTCCTGCTATTCAACGTTATGTAGATCGATTACTTAAAGGTGATGTAGCACCTCCTATAAAAGTTGATGGTAATATCGTTGTCGAAGGTAATCATCGATATGTTGCAGGTAAAGTGGCTGGAAAAATGCCAGAAACGGTTCCAGGGAATTTGTCACCAAGCCAAGCACAACATATTAAACCGATGTCAGAAACTACAGTAGATGAGTTCGATTGGGGAAATTACTAATGATCTCTATAAAATTTAAAACAGGCGAAGAAAAAGAATTCGACTTTAATGGTTTTGACATGGTTAACTTTGATAACACTCAATTGCATACAGCAATATTAAGTGGATTTTCCTTATATAAATCCAGCTTTATTAAATCAAACCTACGAAGTGCTGAATTATCCAGGTGCTATCTAGAAGGAGCAGTTTTTGAGGGAGCTTTATTGATGAATGCCAACTTAGCATATTCGGTATTGATAAGCTCTGATTTTTCTTATTCAAAATTATCAGGGGCATGTTTCTTTAAAACTGACATGAGGATGGCTAATTTTTCTCATGCAGACTTATTTAATACCGAATTCAATGGTGCTGATTTAAGAGGCACTAATTTTTCTGGTGCACAACGTTTTGACAGCGCTTATTTTGACAAGGCACTTTATGATGACAGCACGATTTGGCCTGAAAATTTCTCAGCAGACCTTAAGGGTTTAATACTTGCATAGAAGACACTATACAATTGAATTAATAAAAGTTTATTATCATAATGTTATTTCCATAGTCGATGATTTTATAAATTCACCACTAGTAAAGTGGTATGCCTAAACAAGTGGCCTACTGAGAAAGATGACGTAACACCCCAATGGCAACTTTTGAGAAAGATCACCAAGGCCTTAAGGTGTTACGCAGCATGGGCCAATTAATCAAGCAAAAGAAAATGTCATTACATCTTACCCGGTAGCTCTAGGAGATTAATTATGTTGGACTTATCATATCTGTCAGACAATGATGGAACTAAGCCATCTTTTATTCTGAATGATAGAACAATTAAGAAAATAGAGATTGCATTTTTATATTTAAAAAATAATACTGGTGTATATATTGATCCGTATGGCAAAACAAGAATTTATCCAGATCATCAAAAAATGCTAATAGATGCTCTAAAATCCTTTAAAGACAAAGAAATTTTTTCCTTGATTGAATATTTCAATCATGCCATTGAAAATGATGAAGTTATAATCGCAGATGGTGATTGAAATATGGCAAAATTGGAGTTAGCCCTTCCAGCCTTACGATGCTGAAAAATAAAACCCATAGAAAAAAAAGTAAAATTTATGGATGGATTTTATACTGGTATTATTAACTATTTCCATACCAAAGCAAAAAAATGCCCGAGAAATCTCAGGCATTTTTCTTAAGGACACGCTTTCAGACTAACCGAATAATCAGGCTTCCAGATCCGCTGTATCCCCTTTCTCCTGTAGCCAGTTGCGGCGATCTTCCGAACGCTTTTTGGCTAACAGCATATCCATCACTTTCAGCGTCTGATCGATATCTTCATCATTAATCGTCAGCTGTACAAGACGGCGAGTGTTTGGATCGAGGGTGGTTTCACGCAGCTGCAATGGGTTCATCTCGCCCAGCCCTTTAAACCGCTGCACGTTAGGTTTACCCTTCTTGCGCTTCAACTGCTCCAGCACGCCCTCTTTCTCATCTTCGTCCAGCGCGTAATAGACCTCTTTGCCGAGATCGATACGGTATAGCGGTGGCATTGCGACATAAACGTGACCGCCTTTCACCAGCGAACGGAAATGGCGGACGAACAGCGCACACAGCAGCGTGGCGATGTGCAGGCCATCGGAGTCCGCATCCGCGAGGATACAGATTTTGCCGTAGCGCAGCTGGCTCAGGTCTTCACTGTCTGGATCGATACCAATTGCCACCGAAATATCATGCACTTCCTGCGAAGCCAACACCTCGTCTGAGGATACTTCCCAGGTGTTCAGGATCTTGCCTTTGAGCGGCATGATGGCCTGATATTCACGATCGCGTGCCTGCTTCGCAGAACCCCCTGCGGAGTCCCCTTCTACCAGGAACAGCTCGGTTTTATTCAGGTCTTGCGCAGTACAGTCCGCCAACTTGCCCGGCAGCGCAGGGCCGCTGGTCAGTTTCTTACGCACCACTTTTTTCGCGGCACGCAGACGACGCTGTGCACTGGCAATCGCCAGCTCCGCCAGCTGTTCAGCCGCTTGCACGTTCTGATTGAGCCACAGCGAGAAAGCATCCTTCACCACACCGGAAACAAACGCAGCACACTGACGTGAAGAGAGGCGCTCTTTTGTCTGACCGGCAAACTGCGGGTCCTGCATTTTGACGGACAGCACGTATGCACAGCGATCCCAGATATCTTCCGCCGACAGCTTCACGCCGCGTGGCAGAATATTGCGGTATTCGCAGAACTCACGCATCGCGTCTAACAGACCCTGACGTAAACCGTTAACGTGCGTACCGCCCTGCATGGTTGGGATCAGGTTGACGTAACTTTCTGTCAGCAGTTCGCCGCCTTCCGGCAGCCACAGCAACGCCCAGTCTACCGCTTCCACATCACCGGCAAAGCTGCCGATAAACGGCTTCTCTGGCAGGGTTGGCAGGCCGTTAACCGCTTCACACAGGTAATCTTTAAGGCCATCTTCGTAGCACCAGCGCTGTTCAGTGCTGTTGACCAAATCTTTAAAGATGATTTCGACGCCTGGGCACAGCACCGCTTTTGCTTTCAGCAAATGGCTGAGGCGTGAAACAGAGAAGCGTGGGCTATCGAAGAAACGTTCGTCCGGCCAGAAATGCACGCTGGTGCCGGTGTTACGCTTTCCGGTGGTGCCAGTCACGGTTAAATCCTGCACTTTATCGCCATTTTCGAAGGCGATCGTGTAGATTTCACCGTTACGACGCACGTTAACTTCCACACGCGTCGACAAAGCATTCACTACCGAGATCCCTACGCCGTGCAGGCCGCCCGAGAACTGATAGTTTTTATTGGAGAATTTGCCCCCGGCATGGAGGCGACAGAGGATCAGCTCAACCGCCGGTACGCCCTCTTCCGGGTGGATATCCACCGGCATACCACGGCCATCGTCAATGACTTCCAGCGACTGATCGGCATGCAGGATCACTTCGACCCGTTTGGCATGGCCAGCCAACGCCTCATCGACGCTGTTATCGATCACTTCCTGGCCCAGATGGTTCGGGCGCGTAGTATCGGTATACATGCCAGGGCGGCGGCGGACGGGCTCAAGGCCAGTCAGAACCTCAATGGCATCGGCGTTATAGCTAGATTGACTCATGGTAACTGTCTGATTTGAAGTGTGAAAATGATGACACGCCTCACTGGACTACGCCCGGTTCAGAGCAAGAAAATCCATCATTTGTGAGAAGTGACGTTCGAATCCGATAAAAGCGTGATTGCCGCCCTCTTCCACCGTTTGACGGCACGCACTGTAGTAGTCGAGCGCCTGGCGGTAGTCGAGCACTTCATCGCCGGTTTGTTGTAGCAGCCAGAGTAAATCGGGTGCTTCCAGCGGGTCAATCTGCATCACTTTCAGATCATAAATGTGGCGTGACTCTAACACATATTGCTCGCCGGTGTAGGGATTCCGGTTTTCCCCCAGATAATTGCTTAGCAGCTCAAACGGCCTTACTGCTGGGTTCACCACCACGGCGGGCAACACAAAACATTGCGATAACCAGGTGGCATAATAGCCCCCTAGCGAAGAGCCCACGATCCCTAATGGCGACCCTGACTGCGCCATCACTAAATTTTCTAACATCTCTGCGGCATCGCCTGGAAACGTCGGAAGCTGCGGGACCAGCAACTCAATATCAGGATGATGCTCACGCAGCCAGTGACCGAACAGCGTCGCTTTAGCAGACTTTGGCGAACTGTTGAAACCATGTAGATAGAGCAGAGCCGCCATGTTTAATAGCCCTCAGACTCGAGATCCGGGCGGAAAGCGGTGCTTTGCAGACGGTTCACTTCGGTTTCAATTCTGCCATCGGGATGGAGCGTTAACCAGCGCCAGCCGGGGGCCAGCGAATCAATGGTGAAACTGGTGCAGTGTGGCTTAAACTGCACGCAGGTAGACGGTGTTGCCAGCACGCGGCGGCCACGCCACTCTACATCCATATCCTGATGGATATGGCCGCAAATTAGCGTCTGCGCCAGCGGGAAGTGCTGTAGCACGGCATCAAGCTGATGAGGATTACGCAGGCTGTGTTGATCAAGCCAGGTACAGCCAGAGGCTAACGGATGATGGTGCAACAAAATAAGCGTGTGGCGATGAAGATCCTGGCTCAGTACTTTCTCTAGCCACTCCAGCTGATACTCGCTCAGCATGCCGTGTGGCACACCAAACACCTGGCTATCCAGTAACACTAGTTGCCAGTTATCCCCCAGCAACACATGCTTCGCCGGGCTGATTTTTGCTTCCGCCAGGGTATCCACCATCGCGGGCTGAAAATCATGGTTGCCAGGCAGCCAGACGCAAGGCGCAGGCAGACGCTGAATCCCCTCAACAAAATGTTGGTAGGCTTCAGCTGAGTGGTCCTGGGCTAAATCACCGGTCGCGAGAATCAGCGCATAATCACGCTGCTGTGCCGTAATAGCCTCCAGCACGGCACTGTAGCTAGCCCAGGTATTTACCCCAAGCAGCGATTCATGCTTTCCGCCGAACAGGTGTGTATCCGTAATTTGCAGGAGGCTGATGCTCTCTCCTTGCGCCACCGGAAGGGTTAGCTGGCTTTCCAAAGCGATTCCTTACTCTCCACGCCATTTGTGAGTTGATACACCATTAGCAAACTGCCACAGCGACGGCACCATGCGCCAGACAATAACGCAGCCAGTCAGCTAAAAACTGGTTAATCTGGTGTTTTTCATCACGCTGGTGCAGTTTTTTATTAGGATAATCATAGCGCGCTTTGAAGCGATAGATCTGCTGCGTGGAACACACTTCAGCCACCATCGCATCATGATACAACCGCACGGACATCGAAGGCAGGCTCCAGTAGCTCACAGCAGGAGCCACCTGGCGGATCTCCACCAACGTGGTATAGCGGGTCGACTCTTCAATAGTGATCTGGTAACGCGCACCGTTCACCTGATAAACAACAGCAGCACCTGCTTCATCCTGACGCGGTAGCAAACGGCGCAACTGGGCAAAGTTGGTTTCGCACAGTCGCATCATTTCAGGGAAATCAGGGGTGTAGCGCTGTCTCATTTTACCTTCCACTCTTCACGAATTTTCTTATGGTGCAACGCCAGCCATTGCAGGGCGATGACAGACGCAGCGTTATCAATAATCCCCTCTTCCACCCACTGGCAGGCCTGTTCACGGCTCACCACGCGGACAAGAATATCCTCATTCTCTTCCTCCAGACCATGGCATCCTCCTGCCTGGCTGGCATCCACTTCCCCTACCATGATCGACAGACGCTCGCTGGTGCCGCCTGGACTGGAGAGGTAATTCAGTATCGGTTTCACGCGGCCCACATTCAGCCCCGCTTCTTCCATCGCTTCCCTTCGTCCCACCTCTTCGGTGCTCTCGCCTGGCTCGATAATACCGGCCACCAGCTCCAGCAACCACGGACTTGGACTGCTGTCGTAAGCGGGAATGCGAATTTGCTCAATCAGCACCACTTCATCACGCTGAGGATCATAGGGTAGCAGCACGGCAGCGTGCCCGCGCTCAAAAACTTCACGCACCACTTCACCACTCATTCCACCATTAAACAGACGATGACGAAAACGGTAACGTACAACCTGAAAAAAACCGTTATAACATGTGTCACGTGCAATAATTTCTACATCGTTTTTTGTGAAAGTCACAGGGGATTTTTTTTCACCCGCCATCGTCTGAGTCCTTATGTAGATTGGGATGGAACACGGAAAGCCAAACCCGCTGTTCGCTGTGAGTGGTTCTTTTTGAATTATTTCCGTAAATTAGGTACAGAAGGCACATTCAGCCACATTATGACTCGGCCCCGCTCTGCTAGAATCGGCGATTACTTTTCAGCTTACCGGCAGCGCTACCAACGCTTCATGCTGTTACAAAAGGAATGCAAATGAAAAAACTGCTCCCGTTACTCATTGGGCTCAGCCTGAGTGCGATTAGCCTGAATAGCCAGGCCGAAGATCTGCTGCAGGTATGGCAACAAGCCCGTGTGAGCAACCCGGATCTGCGCAGCAGCGCCGCTGACCGCGACGCAGCATTTGAGAAGATCAATGAAGCTCGTAGCCCATTATTGCCTCAACTGGGGCTGGGTGCAGATTATACCTACAACGGCGGCTATCGCGACAGTAGTGGCCTTCATTCCAACACGACCAGTACTTCGCTGCAATTAACGCAGACCATTTTTGATATGTCAAAATGGCGCGCGCTGACGCTCCAGGAAAAGACCGCTGGCATTCAGGACGTGACTTATCAGGTTGCGATGCAGGACCTGCTGCTGAATACCGCCACCGCCTATTTCAACGTGTTGAAAGCGATCGATACTCTTTCCTACACCGAAGCGCAGAAACAGTCGATCTACCGTGAGTTGGATCAAACCACTCAGCGTTTCAATGTTGGTCTGGTCGCGATTACCGATGTACAGAACGCCCGTGCGCAGTATGACAGCGTGCTGGCAAATGAAGTGACGGCGCGCAACACGCTGGATAACAGCGTTGAATCACTGCGTCAGATCACCGGGAACGATTACCTCGCCCTGGCTTCACTGAATATTGACCGCTTTAAAACCAGCAAACCCGATGCTGTTGCCGCTCTGCTGAAAGAGGCGGAAAACCGCAACCTGAGCTTGCTCTCTGCGCGTCTGAATCAGGATCTGGCCCGCGAGCAGATTCGTTCAGCAGAAACTGGCCATATGCCAACGCTCTCTCTGACCGCCTCAACCGGCCTGTCAAACAGCAAATACGGCGGCAGCCGTGCCAATCAGAGTTCAAGCACCAGTGACTCGATTAGCGGTTCTAACCAGGTTGGCCTGAGCTTCTCTCTGCCGCTGTACAGCGGTGGTTCTGTGAGCTCACAGGTGAAACAAGCACAGTACAGCTTCGTCAGCGCCAGCGAACAGCTGGAAAGCGCACACCGCAGCGCAGTACAGACCGTGCGTTCGTCGTTTAACAACGTCAATGCCTCCATTAGCAGCATCAACGCTTATAAGCAGGCCGTGGTTTCTGCGCAAAGCTCCCTTGATGCCATGGAAGCGGGCTATCAGGTGGGGACGCGTACCATCGTTGATGTGTTGGATGCCACCACTACGCTGTATAACGCCAAGCAGGAACTCTCTGATGCGCGCTACAGCTACCTGATCAACCAGCTGAACATCAAGTATGCGCTGGGTACGTTGAACGAACAGGATCTGCAACTGCTCAACAGCCAGCTAGGCAAACCAGTGCCAACCTCACCAGATGCGGTAGCACCTGAAAATCCGCAGCAGGAAGCCAGTGTAGACAATGGCCCAACCGGCAGCGGCACCGCGACTGCTCGCCCGGCGGCAGCACGCTCTTCTTCGCGTCTGCTCGGTCACTGATATCCCCAGACGGGCTGCTTTGCGGCCCGTCTCTGTTTTCAACGTATAGCAACGTAAAGATCCCCGCGTTATCCCGCCATTTGCTTCAATTTTCACCATCCTTCCCCTATCCTGTGCCTCACCTTTGGGCTAAGGATGAAAGATAAATGAAACGGACAAAACATATCCGTCATGCCGCTTTTCGTAAAAGCTGGCAGGCACGCCATTTGACCCCTGTGGCACTGGCGCTTTCTGCTGCATTTATGCTGGCAGGCTGTGAAAAAACCGATGAAACCGTCACGCTGTACCAAAACGCAGATGACTGTAGCAAAGCCAATCCAGGCCAGAGCGCCCAGTGCACCACGGCTTATAACAACGCCTTAAAAGAGGCGGAACGTACGGCACCTAAGTACGCTTCACGTGCTGACTGCGTCGCTGAATTTGGTGAAAACCAGTGCCAGCAAGCGCCAGCACAAGCCAGCACCAGCGCTGAGCCGCAGCAGAGCGGTAGCTTCTGGATGCCGCTGATGGCCGGTTATATGATGGGCCGAATGATGGGCGGCGGCGCAGGCTTTGCTCAGCAGCCACTCTTCAGTCCGCGCACGCCTAACAGTCCGGCTAACGGCAAATTTGTTGATGCATCTGGCCGTAACTACGGCAATGCTACGCCGGGCCGCACCATGGACGTTCCAAAAAGCGCTATGGCACCGAAACCCGCCACCACCAACACCATCACACGCGGTGGCTTTGGTGAAACGGTCGCCAAACAGAACAGCATGCAACGCAGTAGCGCCAGCTCACACAGCAGCGGCCGCTCACTCGGAGGTTAAGCCATAGCATGCAACGAGTTGCGATAAACGAACGCCCGGACTGGCGCGAAAAAGCCACTGAATACGGTTTTGCATTTCACACCATGTATGGCGAGCCTTACTGGTGTGAGGATGCCTACTATCAGTTTTCCCTGGCACAAATTGAAAAGCTGGAAGATGTCACCGCTGAACTGCACCAGATGTGTTTGCAGGTGGTGGAAAAAGTGGTTAACAGCGAAGCGCTGCTAACCAAATTCCGCATCCCAAAACACACCTGGGATTTTGTGCGCGATTCCTGGCGATCGCAGCAGCCTTCGCTTTATTCCCGTCTTGATCTGGCGTGGGATGGCAAGGGTGATATCAAACTGTTAGAGAACAATGCCGATACTCCCACCTCGCTGTATGAAGCGGCATTCTTCCAGTGGATCTGGCTGGAAGATCAGCTTAACGCGGGCAACCTTCCGGCGGGCAGTGACCAGTTCAATAGCCTGCAAGAGAAGCTGATTGAGCGCTTTGCTACGCTGCATCAACAACATGGCTTCAATCTGCTGCACTTAGCCTGCTGCCGCGATACCGAAGAGGATCGTGGCACCGTGCAATATTTGCAGGATTGCGCCACAGAAGCGGGCGTGCCGAATGAATTTCTGTTTATTGAAGAGATCGGCCTGGGTGAGAAAGGCCAGTTTACCGATCCGCAGGATCAGGTGATCGGCAACCTGTTTAAGCTCTATCCCTGGGAATTCATGCTGCGCGAAGTGTTCTCCACCAAACTGGCTGACGCTGGCGTACGCTGGCTGGAACCCGCGTGGAAAAGTATCATCTCAAACAAAGCGCTGCTGCCGCTGCTGTGGGAGATGTTCCCGAATCACCCAAATCTGCTTCCTGCTTACTTCGCTGAAGATCAGTTCCCCCCTATGGAAAAGTACGTGGTGAAGCCACTGTTTTCCCGTGAAGGGGCGAACATTCACATCATCGAACACGGCCAGGAGATCGCTCGCGTTGACGGCCCCTATGGCGAAGAAGGCATGATCGTGCAGCAGTTCCATCCGTTGCCAAAATTTGGTGACAGCTACACGCTGATCGGCAGTTGGTTGATCAACGATCAACCCGCAGGCATTGGCTTGCGTGAGGATCGCGCGCTGATCACTCAGGATCTGTCACGCTTCTATCCTCACAGCTTTATTGGCTAATCCCTTAGCCAACCTGTACCGAAAGCATACTGATCGCACCCATCTCAATACCATCTACCGGTATTGAGATGCTTTCCCCTGGCTGACGCGTGCCGAGAATGTACAGCAGCGGCAGGTAGTGCTCTGGCGTCGGGTTCGACAGTTTTGCTCCCGGATGATCGAGATAGTTCACTAGCGGATGCTGCTCTATCGGGCCGCTCCAGTTAAGGTTATCCCGCACGTAGTGGTCGAATTCATTGGCCCACGGGAACACATCCCCTTTGCCATCCCAACGCAACATACGCAGGTTATGTACCACGTTACCGCTGGCAACAATCATCACGCCCTGATCGCGTAGCGCTGCGAGTTTTTGCCCCAACTCAAAGTGCCACTGTGGCGGCTGGGTGGCATCTACGCTGAGCTGTACCACCGGAATATCGGCCTGCGGATACATTTTCACCAGAACGCCCCATGAGCCGTGATCGAGTCCCCACTCATGATCGGCGCGAACCGCTATCGGTGCCAGTAGCTCAGCAATTTGCTGGGCCAGCTCAGGTGAGCCGGGTGCCGGATAACGCACATCGTGCAGCGCCTGCGGGAAACCACCAAAATCATGGATCGTGCGCGGCATGCTCATCGCCGTCACTGCGGTACCGCGTGTATACCAGTGTGCTGAAACCGCAATGATGGCACGCGGACGTGGCAGCTCGCGTCCCAGTTTTTCCCAGGCAGCGGTGTAATGGTTCTCTTCGAGCGCGTTCATTGGGCTACCGTGGCCTAAGAACAGAGCGGGCATAGTTGGATACAGCATCGGACATCCCCAGTGATGAAAGTGATTACTCATTCCAGGATACGCGCTTTTGCCCAATGAAAAACGCAGATAAGCGTGATGATGATTATCAGAGAATTTGAATAAGAGATTTGCCGTACGACTGAAGCAGGAAACAACAACATTCCTGTTGAAAGGGAGCAATCAGACAGTGTGAAAAACATTACAGATTAATCAGGACGCATCAGATACTTTCCCCGCGCGACTCTCCCTAAACTCCCTGCTCTTTGAAAAAGACAAAGGGTGAGTTGTATGCTGGCGCAGTCCGCAATGCTCTGTCTGGCATTGAATATCTATCATGAGGCACGCGGGGAGCCGGTAATCGGACAGGTTGCGGTAGCGAATGTCACTATGAATCGTGCAGAGCAGGATAGCAGTGCCGTATGCAGCGTTGTTTATGCACCGAAACAGTTCTCATGGACCCTGACGAAAAGCCCCCACTTTCGCCCATCTGCCAGCGATCCGAGCTGGCAGCGCGCGCAGCTCATTGCGAAATATGCGATTCAGGGTGGCGTTCGGGATGTGACGCGCGGCTCCACGCATTACCACGCACAACATGTCAGCCCACCGTGGCGCTTATCAATGCGTCGCACCGTCGTGATTGGCAACCACATCTTTTACCGTGGCCCCTATATGCAAACGGGCCGGAAAACCGGCCCGTAATCTCACGATTAGCTCGCCTGACGCGTCTCATGCTGGCGGCGGTAAGCCACCAGATCGTCAACGGTCATCACCGGCATATCATGCAGCTTCGCAAAAGCGATGCACTCCGGCGCCCGCGCCATACTGCCATCATCGTTGGTCAGTTCACACAGCACACCTGCGGGCTTCAGCCCGGCCAACACGGCCAGATCGATAGAGGCTTCAGTGTGGCCACCACGCTCCAGCACGCCACCCGCACGCCCGCGCAGTGGGAATACGTGACCAGGACGATTCAGATCGGTGGGTTTGGCATTATCGGCAATCGCCGTCTGGATGGTGGTCAGGCGATCTTGCGCAGAAACCCCGGTAGTCACCCCTTCAGCCGCCTCAATGGTCACGGTAAAACCGGTACCGTAGGAACTGGTGTTGGTCTCAACCATCATTGGCAGATCCAACTGCTGGCGACGCTCTTCAGTGATGCACAGGCACACAATGCCGCTGCCGTGACGAATGGTTAGCGCCATCTGCTCAACGGTCATATTCTCCGCTGCATAGATGATATCGCCTTCGTTTTCCCGGTCTTCGTCGTCCAGGACCATAACACCGCGCCCGGCGCGTAGCGCAGCAACAGCACGCTCAACGCGTTCTTCCGGCGTGCCAAATTCAGATAATAGAGACTGATTCATGGTAAAAAACCTTATATTGACTATGAGTTACCAGAATCAGGGCGTGTTTAAGGAGTGATGTCTAAAAGACATAGCAATAACGTGACGCGGGCAAAGCCCGGGCTGATATCATTACCCTCTCCCATCCGGACTATACCGTCGGCCCCGGAATTACACCGGATCTGCTGACCTTCACGCTGTACTGTGAAGCGCTCGCGGGCTTTCAGCGAAAGCTGATTTACCGCCGGTGGGGAATTACACCCCGCCCTGAGAATAAGCAAAATCACTATAACGCCAATCCCCAGGAGCGGCAATCATCAAGACTTAAAAAGCTTTTGCATTTTTTGCGATACGCATTTGAGGTTTAACCTTTTCGTTTCTGGGATTACACTTAGGGATGTATCCGCCTGTGCTTAGCGTCACCGGCAACACGTAACCAGGAAAACATCATGATCGACACGAAAAAAATTGAACAAGTTGCACGTCAAATCCACGACGCGATGCCAAAAGGTATTCGTGAATTTGGCGACGATGTCGAAAAGAAAATTCGTCAGGTTCTTCAGGCGCAGCTGACGCGTATGGACCTGGTCAACCGTGAAGAGTTCGATGTGCAGACCCAGGTGCTGTTGCGTACCCGTGAAAAGCTGGCGGCTCTGGAACAACGTCTGGCGCAGTTAGAAAGTGCTCAGGCAGCAGAATTGCACCCTGCGGCGGCGGCATCTGCACCGGCGGAAAGCGACAACGCACAGTAAGCGGCGTTGCGAAAGAAAAGCGAGGCGCTTACGCCTCGCTGATTGTTTTAGTCGCGGCTGCGAATGGTCTTAATAATATTGGTGGTTGAGATGCCATCTTCAAAATTCAGCACCTGCACATCACCGCCGTTCGCCCAGACTTCTTTACTGCCCGCGATATCTTCTGGTTTGTAATCACCACCTTTAACCAGCAGATCGGGTAATACTTCGGCAATCAGACGCTGCGGTGTGTCCTCTTCGAACATCACTACCCAGTCCACTGACTCCAGTGCACCCAGCACAATCATGCGGTTTTCCTGTGGGTTAACCGGACGGCTTTCCCCTTTCAGGCGTTTGGTTGAAGCATCACTGTTTACGGCCACAATCAGACGGTCGCCAAGATTGCGCGCGTTAGCCAAATAAGAGACGTGCCCCGCGTGCAAAATGTCGAACACACCGTTGGTCATCACCACTTTTTCGCCGCGCTGACGCGCCTGTGCGACTGCCGCTTTCAATGCACTTTCATCCATCACACCAAAACCACGATCGGGACGGGCATGAATGGCATTTTCCAGTTCGACTGGACTGACCGTTGACGTGCCCAGTTTGCCCACGACCACACCCGCAGCAGCGTTTGCCAGGAAACACGCTTCTTCCAGCGAATTCCCTGCGGCCAACGCAGCGGCCAGCACACCAATGACCGTATCTCCGGCACCGGTGACATCGTAAACTTCCTGCGCCTGAGTCGGCAGATGCAGCGGGGCTTTGCCCGGTTGCAGCAGGGTCATACCGTGTTCAGAACGGGTAACCAGCAGTGCTGACAGATCGTAATCTGCCACGACTTGCATACCGCGGCTGACAATCTCATCTTCGCTTTTGCACTTGCCCACCACCGCTTCGAATTCAGACAAATTAGGTGTCAGTAAGGTCGCGCCACGATAGCGTGCAAAGTCAGTTCCTTTCGGATCGATAAGCACGGGCACGTTAGCTTCACGCGCCAGCTTAATCATGCTCTCAACGCTGCTCAGAGCGCCCTTCGCATAGTCTGACAGCACCAACGCTCCGGCTGAGGCCAGGGAGTTACGCATCCGCTGGTGGATCGGCTCAGGATCAACCTGATCAAATCCCTCTTCGAAATCGAGGCGGATCAGCTGCTGGTTGCGGGACAACACGCGCAGCTTAGTAATCGTCGGGTGGCTTGCCACCGTTACAAAATCACACTCCACGTTGACGTCTTTCAGCGTTTCACCCAATACACGGGCCGCATCATCTGCACCAGTCAGACCAATCAGGCGTGAAGCCGCGCCCAGTGCTGCAATGTTCATCGCCACGTTGGCCGCGCCGCCAGGGCGCTCTTCCACTGTATCCACCTTCACCACAGGCACTGGAGCTTCAGGTGAGATTCGGCTAGTCGGGCCATACCAGTAGCGATCTAACATTACGTCGCCAACAACCAGCACTTCGGCCTTGCCAAAGGCGGGTAGAGTTACTTTCATTCAGACACTCCAGACTACAGTCAAAATAATGCGCGGATGATACCACAAGCTTAGAAAACATCAGCCGCCGCGCGCTGTGAGTTTATGGTGCTACCAGCCAGCGCTGCCAGCTTTGCACGACCGTTTGCCGTTCAGCACTGTACGTCTCTGGCTCCACGTGGCCAGGTAAAGACTGCAACGCCCGATGATGCAACGCATCTCGCAGCGTGACATACGCTTTAGTCAGTGCCTGCGCTTCTGCTTCTGGCATCAGATCATACTGCGCCATCAGTTCAAAAATACGCACGTTATCAGACCAGCGTGTGAGCGCAGGCTGTTCGGCGGCGTAGCCTAAGACAAGATATTGCGCGATGAATTCAATATCTGTGATACCACCTTCATCCGCTTTGATATCCCAACGTCCTTTGTGTTTGTTACTGAGGTGCTGGCGCATTTTCTCACGCATCTCGCGCACCTCAGTTTGCAGCCCAACTAAGTCGCGCTGTTGGCACAGAATACCGCGTCGAATCGCGGAGAATCGCTCACAGAGCGTGGCATCACCAAACACGACGCGCGCCCGCACCAGCGCCTGATGTTCCCAGGTCCAGGCTTCTTTGCGCTGGTAGTCATCAAAGGCATCAAAGGTGCTGACCAACATGCCCGCTGCACCAGAAGGCCGCAGGCGTGCATCCACTTCATACAGCACGCCCGAAGAGGTGCGGGTACTGAACAGGTGCATAACGCGTTGCGCCAGGCGCAGATAGAACTGACGGCCATCAATGCTGCGCTGACCAGTGGTCACTGCATCGTCCGGGCAATCATGTAAGAAGACTAAATCAAGGTCAGAGCCATAGCCGAGCTCCCAACCGCCCAGCTTACCGTAACCCAGTACGGCAAATCCGCGGGTGTGCTCATCCTGCAGATGAGAAGGGCGGCCATAGCGCTGCACCATTAAATGCCACGCTTGCTGCACCACCGATTCGAGCATCGCCTCAGCCAGCCAGGTGAGATGATCGCTGACCTTCATCACCGGCAGTGTGCCTTCAAGATCGGCAGCGGCAATGCGCAGCATCTGCGCCTGTTTAAACTGGCGCAGCGCTTCCAGTTGCTGCTCTTCATCGTCAACCGGAATACGCAGCAGGTACTGACGCAGTTCATCACGGTAGGCATCCGTTGCGGTCGGTTGATACAGCGTCGCAGGATCGAGCAGCTCATCCAGCAGCAGTGGATAGCGCGCCAGCTGTTCAGCCAGCATGGGGGAGGCAGCACACAGACGAATCAGTTGACGCAGAGCACCGTGATACTCCGTCAACAGCTCAAGATAGGTGGTGCGCGTCATAATCCCCAGCAGCAGCGGCGTTAAACGCTCTAACACGGTAGGAGCATCTTCCCGTGGGCAAACTTCGGTTAATAAACGCGGCATGAGTTGGTCCAGTGCCTGGCGTCCACGCGGGCCGATGGTGCGTCGGCTGATATCCTGCCGAAACGCGTTCAGAGCCTGATACAGCGCGCTGCACTGCGCTTCCGTCAGCTGTGGCACCAGCGGTGCCAACTCAGCCTCTTCCAGCGTATCTTGCCACAAGCCACTGAAATCATTGATGCCACGTTGATCGTCGATTTCCGGGGTATCTTCGCCGATCAGCTCATCAAAAATCGCGCGTACCGCCGCCATGTGCTGTTCAAGTTGCTGGCAGAGCGCGGCCCAGTCGGCAGCGCCCATTGCCCAGGCAAGACGCGTACGATCCAGCTCATTTTCTGGCAGGGTTTGTGTCTGTTCTTCATTGATGCTTTGCAGCAGATTTTCCAGCCGACGCAGGAACAGATATGCAGCGCGCAAATCTGAGAGCTGCTGTGCGGTCAGTAATTCCAGATTGCCGATAGCATCCAGCGTGGGTAGCAAGGCACGCAACTGTAGCGAGCGCTCACGTCCGCCACGAATGAGCTGGAACACCTGCACGATGAATTCACTTTCGCGGATGCCGCCAGCGCCGAGCTTAATGTTGTTGGTTAACCCGCGACGACGCACTTCACGGGCGATCATGCTTTTCATGTTACGCAGTGACTGAATAACGCTGAAATCGATGTAGCGGCGATAGACGAATGGGCGCAACATCTGCTGCAACTCCTGGCTCCAGCTATCCTGCTCTGGCCCCATTAATCGCGCTTTAACCATCGCGTAGCGCTCCCAGTCACGTCCCTGTTCCTGGTAGTAATCTTCCAGTGCTGCGAAGCTCAATACCAGCGGGCCGCTGTCACCAAATGGGCGCAGGCGCATATCAACGCGATACACGAAGCCATCCACCGTGGGCTGATCGAGAACCTTTATCAGCCGTTGTCCCATTCGGGTAAAGAATTGCGCGTTATCCAACTCACGTCGGCCGCCGCGCGTGGTGCCATTTTCTGGCCAGGCAAAGATCAGGTCGATATCCGAGGAGAAATTCAGTTCACCGCCGCCCAGTTTGCCCATGCCAAGAATCAGCATGGGCTGCGCTTCACCCGCCGCATTGCAGGGGGTGCCAAAGTCACGGCAGCACTCCTGATATACCCAGTCACGCGCGGTGCTGATCAGCAATTCCGCCAGCACACTCAGCTGTTGCAGGCTCTGTTCGGTGCTGGCCTGCGCCAGACACTGCATCCATGCAATACGCACCAGCATGTGGCGGCGGAACAGACGCAACACCCGCATCAGGCTTGCTTCATCACTGACCTGCGTCATCTCTTCGGCCAGCCAGTCAGCATATTGCTGCCACTCATCAGGCTCAGCGGGCTGTTGTTGCAGCCGCTGCCACCATTCCGGGTGGGTTTTCAGGTTTTCTACCATAAAGTCACTGAACGCCAGTGCAGCCACCTGCTGCTCGTTCAGTTCAGTGACAGATAACGCCAGTTGCTCTGCGGCACGCTCAGCCTGAGCGCGCAACAGGGCCGGGAGAGATACGGTCATAGTCCTTGTCCTGCCTGATGAATAGCGATGCAATATCCGTTATTTCTGGCTACTCAACCAGAATACCGGCTGTTTTACTGCCAGCTTTGCCAGCGCACGCAGCTCATGCTCACGTTTTGATGCAATGGCGGTTTGCAATGCCTGCCACGGAGACAGCCAGTCATGCACTTTGTCTGCCGGGTAGGCACCCGAAAGCAGATGTGCCGCTAACAGCTGGCGCGTCAGTCGGGTGGACTTGTCATAGAACTCATTCGCCAACTGCACGTCGACGAACGTCTCTTTGAGATCGGCATTGAGGCGGCTCAGCATGATATCGCTGAAGCGTTTAAACGAACTTTGCAGCTTAGCGCGGCTCTTATCATCTAGCCATTTTTGCCATTGAGCCGCCACAATCCAGTTGGTAAGTGCTAACTGGGTGGTCACTGAAAGCGTTGAGAACACACTCTCACTTGCAACACGTGGCTCTTCGTTTAAATACTCTTCCAGCGTGGTGAGCTGCTGGCGCAGTTCACTGCTCGCTTTACGCGGCACCAGGGCGCCGAACAGGGCAAATGCCTGACGCAGTGCCTCCAGCGCTTCCGTCACGCTCGCTTGTGCCTGCGCATCTCCACGCAGCCACACTTCTTCATGATATTGCCAGTGCGTCATGGCGGCAGACATCGCAGCCACCATCCCCTCTTCCACCTGCGCCTTAGCCCCGGCTTTCAGCAGCGGGAATGGCTGACATGGGCGTGGAGGATTCCCCTGCGCCAGCTGATAACCGCGTGCTGCTTTGCTCAGGCTTCCCAGACGCAGTCCACCAATAGCGCCTAGTTCGGCGGCAAATTGCATTAAATCATCGCGGCTGCCCTGCTTCAGCTCCAGTTCAACCTCATACAGCGGCTCACTTAATTCACCCGCCGTGACTTCGCCACGGTCAAATGCCACTTCGATTTCGCTGCCCGCATAAGTGACCAGCCACTGCTCACGCTGGAAATGCGTGGTGAACAAGGGCTGCAAGCGCGCCTGGAGTGCGGTAACATCGGTACCTTCTGGCCAGATCTCCTGCGGGAGCTGTGCCAGTTGTAGCTCAGGCTGTTCCAGATCCACGTTATATTCTGGTCGCTGATGCAGGCCGCCGATGGTTTTACCTGCGGCTTTCAGCGTCATTTCAAAGCGCTGATCAACGCCCCGGATACGCAGGCCCATGTCCCAACGGCGCAGTTGGTTATCCTCTGTCTCGAAATAGATGTTGGTCAGCTCACGGGCAGCCTGATGCTGATGTGGCCAACGAGTCAGGGCTTCACCCAGTTTTTCTGCCGCTTCAGGAGTGGCAATGAACTTTAGTTCGATTTCAATGGTCATAATTTCTTAATTCAATCGCTGCTGGCACTTGAGAGGTTATTCAGTCGAAGAGTAATGCACGAAGCCGCTTACTGTCTTCGCTTTCTTACGGTTTCCCGGCTCTTTTCACATCGAAATGAGACCAGGATAGTTCTTATTCAGAATTTTGCGAAGCCTCTCCAGACTGTGCCGGTAAATTTTTAGACATCACGTAAATCGAGATCGAATGAAAAAAATCACTCTCGCTGGACTTACTTTGCTGGCGCTCTCCAGCCTTGCGCCTGCCCATGCCGATGAAACACGCTATATTTCCGATGAGCTTTCTACTTGGGTACGTAGCGGTCCGGGCGACCAGTATCGCCTGGTTGGCAAACTTAATGCAGGCGAACAAGTCACCCTGCTTCAGGTCAATAATGACTCCCACTATGGCGAAATCCGCGACTCTGAAGGCAAAACCAACTGGATTCCGCTGTCACAACTGAGTGCCGATCCTAGCCTGCGTACCCGTGTGCCGCAGCTTGAGCAGCAGGTTAAAGACCTCACCGACAAGCTGGCCAACATTGATAACAGCTGGAACCAGCGCACTTCAGACATGCAGAACAAAGTCTCCAGTAGCGACAGCGTAATCAATGGCCTGAAAGATGAAAACCAGAAGCTGAAGAACGAGCTGATCGTGGCGCAGAAAAAGGTGAATGCTGCCAACGTACAGCTCGATGATAAGCAACGCGCCATCATCATGCAGTGGTTTATGTACGGCGGCGGCGTGCTCGGAATGGGCCTGGTGTTAGGTCTGGTTCTGCCGCACATGGTGCCGCGTCGTAAGAAGAAAGATCGCTGGATGAACTAAGCCGCTACATCCCGGCTTTACACCATTTTTTATGAGGGGATCGACAGATGCCCCTTTTGTTCTGCCCGCAATTCACCGATTTGTGTAACACTATGTCAACAAGCGCACATCAGGGTGCGCCCTTTTTTGCGGGTTTTAAGCTGGAGTTGTTGAGTGAAACGTTTTCTGGTTGGCGGCGCAGTGCGGGACGATCTGCTGAATTTGCCGGTAAAGGATAAAGACTGGGTCGTGACAGGCGCAACGCCTGAAGAGATGCTGGCGCTGGGTTATCAACAGGTGGGACGGGATTTTCCGGTTTTCCTCCATCCACAGACGCGGGAAGAACATGCGCTGGCACGCACCGAGCGCAAAAGTGGCAATGGCTATACCGGCTTTGTCACCTGGTTCGCACCGGATGTCACGCTGGAGCAAGATTTACAGCGGCGTGATTTGACCATCAACGCCATTGCGCGTGATGTAGAGAGCGGCGCACTGTTCGATCCCTACCACGGCGAAGCCGATTTAGAACAGCGCCTGCTGCGCCATGTTTCCCCTGCTTTTAACGAAGATCCTCTGCGCGTGTTACGCGTAGCGCGTTTTGCTGCCCGCTTTGCTCATCTCGGTTTTCGCGTGGCCGATGAAACCATGGCGCTGATGACGCAAATGGCCAGCAGTGGCGAACTGGCGCATCTCACCGCAGAACGTGTGTGGAAAGAGACCGAAAATGCCCTGTTGTCACACAGTCCGCAGGTCTTCTTCCAGGTTCTGCGCGACTGTGGCGCACTGGCCGTGCTGTTCCCGGAGATCGACAACCTGTTTGGCATTCCTGCCCCTGCCCGCTGGCACCCGGAGATCGACACCGGCATTCACACGCTGATGACGCTAGAGATGGCCGCAACGCTCTCAGACGAAGTGGATATCCGCTTTGCTGCACTCTTCCACGATGTGGGTAAGGCGCTGACGCCGCCCGAGAAATGGCCCAGCCATCATGGACACGGCCTGGCTGGAGTTCCGCTCGTAGAAGCGTTATGCCAGCGGCTACGCGTGCCGAATCATATTCGCGATCTGGCGCTGATCGTCACGGAATTCCACGACATGGTGCACACCATTGAACGTCTGAGCGCTGAAGCGCTGGTCGGATTGTTCGACCGGATAGATGCGTGGCGCAAGCCTCATCGCGTTGAGCAGGTAGCGCTGACCAGCGAAGCGGATGCGCGTGGACGAGCCGGATTGGAGCATCAGCCTTATCCGCAGGGGGATTACCTGCGTCGTGCATTCACGCTAGCGGGATCGGTACCGACCAAGGCAGTGGTTGAAGCAGGATTCAAAGGGGCGGCGGTGCGGGAAGAGCTGACACGGCGACGTATTGCCGCCGTGGCAGAGGGACTGAATCTGTCTTAGTGCACGAAGACGAAGTACACGGCAATCGCCACCGCGAAGCGATAGAAGGCGAAAGAGACAAAGGAGATGCGTTTGATCAGCTCAAGGAAGACTTTAATCGCGATCAGCGCAACAATAAACGCCACCACAAAACCGACGGCAAACATCGGCAGATCGCCCATGGTGAGGAACTCGCGGCTTTTCCACAAGTCGAGCACCGTAGCGCCCATCATCATTGGAACGGCGAGAATGAAGGAGAACTCAGAGGCGGCAAAACGGCTGACGCCCATCAGCATCCCGCCGCAGATCGTCGATCCTGAACGGGAAAAGCCCGGCCACAGCGCCAGACACTGGAAGCATCCGATCATAAACGCCTGGCGATAGGTAATATCATCCAGACCCACGGCTTTTGGCGTTTTCGGCTTGAGCTTTTCAGCCACCAGCAACAGCACGCCCCCGACCACCAGCGCGTACATGACGTTAACCGGATTGAACAGCGACTTGATGACATCGTGCAACAGCAGCCCCAACACCACCGCAGGCACCATGCCTAACAGGATGTGGATCAGCGTCAGATGCCCTTTCCCGGTGCCTTCATGCTTAACTTCACCGAAATGGATGCCAATCAGGCCAAACAGACGACGCCAGAACATGACGACGACAGCAAGAATCGAACCTAACTGAATGACTACTTCAAACGTATCTGCGGTTTGACCTTCAAACCCAAGCAAGTGTCCAACAATAATCATATGGCCAGTGGAAGAGACCGGTAAGAATTCGGTTAACCCCTCCACAACCCCAAGGATCGCGGCGATCCAAAGCTGGTGAATATCTGCCATCAAACGTCATCCTCTGTCCGTTTTAAACCGTTAAAAAGGCGGTCGCCTGGTGCTTCCGCCTGAAAGAGTTTGCCTTAAAAAGCCTGAATATAACCTTAAGATTCGGCATGGCCGTAGCAAGAAAATTCGCAACGACCACGTGATAAGACACACAATAATTTGGTTTGGTTTCATCGTGATGGCAATCACAGAAAAATTATTTCGGAATCATCCCCCGCTCAATTTTTACTCCGACTTGTGCTGCCTGCGCTACCGCGCCCGGTTTGCTGACTTTGATGCGTACGCCTGGCGTTTTGAAACGGGACATCAACAGGTCGGCAATTTCTTCAGCGACGCGTTCGACCAGCGCAAAGCGTTGCCCGGTCAGATGATTCAGAATCGCTTCGGAAACATCGGCATAGCTCAGACAGTCGTTCACATCATCGCTAGCCGCCGCCTGGCGGTTATCCCATGCCATTTCGACATCGAGCACCAGCTTCTGCTGGATACCCTGTTCCCAGTCGTAAACGCCAATGGTGGTGAACACCGTGAGTTGATCAATAAATACAATATCCATGATGTTGGTCTCTGTTTTTGCCTGTGCCGGATACCACTTCCGGCGCTTTATGCGTATTATCCACGGTTAACGAGAACAAAACGACCCCACAGGAACGGTACGGTATATGAGTGCTATCGCGCTTGGTATGATTATTTTCGCGTATCTTTGCGGCTCGATATCGAGTGCAATTCTGGTGTGTAAGCTGGCGGGCCTGCCCGATCCACGCACGCAGGGTTCCGGCAATCCGGGCGCGACGAACGTCTTGCGTGTTGGCGGAAAACTCGCCGCACTGGCGGTGCTGGTGTTTGATGTGGTTAAAGGAATGCTGCCGGTGTGGCTGGCCTACTGGATGAACCTACCGCCACTGGCCTTAGGGTTAACCGCCATCGGTGCCTGCCTCGGTCATATCTATCCGCTGTTTTTTCGTTTTCGCGGTGGCAAAGGGGTAGCAACCGCCTTCGGCGCTATTGCACCCATCGGCTGGGATCTTACCGGCCTGATGACGGGCACCTGGCTACTGACCGTTTTATTAAGTGGCTACTCTTCTCTCGGCGCGATTGTCAGCGCCTTGATCGCCCCGTTTTACGTCTGGTGGTTTAAACCACAGTTTACCTTTCCCGTTTCTATGCTCTCCTGCCTGATTTTACTGCGTCATCACGACAATATTCAGCGTCTGTGGCGCGGGCAAGAGAGTAAAATCTGGCGCAGGAAGAAGAAGCAAAAGCAGCAGGATTAAGGCAAACCGCACCGCGCGGCTTGCCTGGAACAACCATCAAATAGCAGGCAGCTCTGCTAACGGCCAACGAGGGCGAACCGTTACACCCAGCTCTCCACGCGTGCCACCTTTCAGTCGCACCATCCCCGCATAGGCAATCATTGCGCCGTTATCGGTGCAGAATTCAGGACGGGCATAAAACACTTCGCCACCGCGTGACTGCATCATCACCGCCATTCTTTCACGCAACGTACGGTTAGCACTCACGCCACCTGCAATCACCAGACGGCGGAAACCGGTCTGTTCCAGCGCGCGCTTGCACTTGATCGATAACGTATCCACCACTGCGTCCTCAAAGGCACGCGCAATGTCAGCATGCGTTTGTGGATCGGCTTCGTTATTACGAATGGTGTTTGCCGCAAAGGTCTTCAGGCCAGAGAAGCTAAAATCCAGCCCTGGGCGGTCGGTCATTGGGCGCGGGAAAGTAAAACGCCCTGGCGTACCCTGCAGCGCCATTTTCGCCAGCATCGGCCCGCCCGGATAATCCAGCCCCAGCAGCTTCGCGGTTTTATCGAACGCTTCACCCGCCGCATCATCGATGGACTCGCCAAGCAGCACGTACTCGCCAATGCCCGTTACGCTAATCAGCTGCGTGTGCCCACCGGAAACCAGCAGCGCGACAAACGGAAACTCTGGCGGATTGTCTTCCAGCATCGGTGCTAACAGATGCCCTTCCATATGATGCACCGGCACAGCAGGCACACCCCAGGCAAAGGCCAGCGCGCGCCCGACGGTTGCGCCAACCAACAGCGCCCCAACCAATCCAGGGCCAGCAGTGTACGCCACTGCATCAATCTGTTCCGGTGCCAACTGGGCCTGCTTTAGCGCAGCCTGAATCAGCGGCACGGTTTTACGCACGTGATCGCGCGATGCCAGCTCTGGCACTACACCGCCGTAGTCGGCGTGGACTTTGACCTGGCTGTAAAGCTGATTGGCTAACAGCCCGGCTTCATCATCATAAATTGCGATGCCGGTTTCATCGCAGGACGTTTCAATACCCAGAATTCGCATGATGCTTACCTCTTTTTGCGGCGCGCAGTGTATCACAGCAAACTGGTGCGACGGAGAGCCGCAACTGTGCAAAAAGTGATTTTCTGCGGCATAAATCTTGCGCTATACTCTGCGCCCAGTGAAAAACCGGCAGTCGCAACGGCGCACGCCGCCGCTGGTTTCTATTTGCGCATGGTGCTTTACATTCCAACGCCCGTTGGGGTAAAATGCTGCACCATTTTGAAATGTGCTGGCGCCGCAGTCAGCAGCAAAACCGAATTTTATCGAGGTAAGAGTTACATGCCGGTAATCAAAGTACGTGAAAACGAGCCTTTCGACGTAGCACTGCGTCGCTTCAAACGTTCTTGCGAAAAAGCAGGCGTTCTGGCAGAAGTTCGTCGTCGCGAGTTCTATGAAAAACCTACTACAGAGCGTAAGCGCGCTAAAGCGTCTGCTGTTAAGCGTCATGCCAAGAAACTGGCTCGCGAAAACGCACGCCGCACTCGTCTGTACTAAGTTATTGCTCTGGCTGGAGCCTGGTCTTCAGCAACGAGTAAAGTAAGAGGCCGTGCTTTCCGAAAGGAAGCGCGGCTTATTGCCGTTTATGAGCTGAACATCCGGGGCTTATGGCTGGACGAATTCCACGCGTATTTATTAGTGATTTACTTGCCCGCACGGACATCGTGGATCTTATCGATGCCCGCGTTAAGCTGAAGAAGCAGGGTAAGAACTACCACGCGTGCTGCCCATTCCATAATGAGAAAACCCCTTCGTTCACCGTGAACGGCGATAAACAGTTTTATCACTGTTTTGGCTGTGGTGCACACGGTAACGCTATCGATTTCCTGATGAACTTCGATCGACTGGAGTTTGTTGAGAGCGTCGAAGAGCTGGCAACCATGAACGGTCTGGAAGTGCCCTATGAAGCGGGTAACGGTCCAAACCAGATGGAGCGCCATCAGCGTCAAAGCTTGTATCAGTTGATGGACAAGCTCAATGGTTTTTATCAGCAGAGCCTGCAACAGAGTCAGGCACAGCCTGCGCGTGATTACCTCGTCCATCGAGGGCTGAGCGAAGAAGTGATTAGTCACTTTGCGATTGGTTACGCGCCGCCAGGTTGGGACAACGTCCTGAAACGCTTTGGTCAGCAGCGCGAAGATCGCGAATCGCTGATGGAAGCCGGGATGCTGGTGTCGAATGATAAAGGCCGTACCTACGACCGGTTCCGTGAGCGGGTAATGTTCCCGATTCGCGATAAACGTGGTCGGGTGATTGGTTTTGGTGGACGCGTTCTGACGAACGACACGCCAAAATACCTGAACTCACCAGAAACCCCTATTTTCCATAAAGGTCGTCAGCTTTACGGCCTGTATGAAGCGCATCAACGCCATCCTCAGCCAGCACGTTTGCTGGTGGTGGAAGGTTACATGGATGTGGTGGCCCTGGCACAGTTTGGCGTCGATTATGCCGTTGCTTCACTGGGAACCTCGACCACGGCGGAACACATCCAACTGCTGTTCCGCACGACCGAGCAGGTCATTTGCTGTTATGACGGCGACCGCGCCGGAAGAGAAGCAGCATGGCGTGCGCTGGAAACCGCATTGCCTTACATGAATGACGGTCGTCAGCTACGCTTTATGTTTTTACCCGATGGCGAAGATCCCGATACGCTGGTGCGTAAAGAGGGGAAAGCGGCGTTTGAAGCGCGGATGGAGCAGGCAATGCCGCTCTCCGAGTTTTTATTTGAAACGCTGCTGCCACAGGTTGATCTGAGTTCGCGTGATGGTAAGGCGCGTTTAAGTGCCCTTGCTCTGCCGCTGATTACGCAAGTGCCCGGCGAAACGCTACGCATTTATCTGCGTCAGACGTTAGGCAATAAGCTGGGTATTCTGGATGATGCGCAGTTAGATAAGCTGATGCCAAAGCAGGCCGCCAGCAATCAACCGTCGGCCGCGCCAGCGTTAAAGCGGACTACGATGCGCGTTGTGGTAGCGTTACTGGTCCAGAATCCGCAGATGGCGGAACTGGTGCCTTCTCTGGATGGGTTGACGCAGTCAAAAATGGCGGGTTTACCGCTGTTTGTAGAGTTAGTTGTGAGATGTAACGAGAACCCTGGCTTGACCACCGGTCAGCTACTAGAGTTATATCGCGGAACAAATTTTATTCAGACGCTTGAAACACTGGCAACCTGGGACCACATGATAGTGGATGAGGAAGCAGAATCTGTATTTCAGGATTCGCTGGCCAGTATTTATGACTCCGCCCTTGAGCAACGCCTTGAAACGCTGCTGGCGCAGGAGCGAACGCAGGGCCTGAGTGCCGAAGAGCGCCGTGAATACTGGGCGCTGAGCCAGGCTCTGGCAAAGAAATAGATCTGTGTCTGTTCGGCATCTACCCCGTGGAAACGGCATTATGTCAGACCGGACAAACTGAACAAGGCAGATGCGGCTTGTTAGTTGTTTAACTTACTTGCGAGCGCTGCCGCAAAACGGCGATGACGGAACAATCCGCCATGCTGTATTAAATTTAAGCGGCTTGAGTGCCGATATATAGTGGGAAGACCCCACAGCCGCGTTTGAAGGCCGCGGCAAGAATCAACGCCTTCCACTGCTATTGTTGGCTTGCTGCCGACCGACACCAATCTTATTAACAGAAGTGTGGATACCGTCTTATGGAGCAAAACCCGCAGTCACAGCTCAAACTTCTTGTCACTCGTGGTAAGGAGCAAGGCTATCTGACCTATGCTGAGGTCAATGACCATCTGCCGGAAGATATCGTCGACTCCGATCAGATCGAAGACATCATCCAGATGATTAACGACATGGGTATTCAGGTGGTTGAAGAAGCCCCTGATGCCGACGATCTGATGCTGAATGAAAACAGCACCGATACGGATGAAGATGCAGCGGAAGCCGCCGCTCAGGTGTTATCCAGCGTTGAATCTGAAATTGGTCGCACCACTGACCCTGTGCGCATGTATATGCGTGAGATGGGTACCGTTGAACTGCTGACGCGCGAAGGCGAAATCGACATCGCGAAGCGCATCGAAGACGGTATTAACCAGGTCCAGTGCTCTGTTGCTGAATACCCGGAAGCGATCACATACCTGCTGGATCAGTATGACAAAGTGGAAGCGGGCGAATCACGCCTTTCCGACCTGATCACCGGTTTTGTCGATCCTAACGCTGAAGAAGATCTGGCCCCGACTGCAACCCACGTGGGTTCAGAACTGGCTGAAGAAGATCGTGATGACGACGAAGACGAAGATGAAGATGGCGACGACGACAGCTCGGACGATGACAACAGCATCGACCCAGAGCTGGCACGCGAAAAATTCGTCGAGCTGCGTACGCAGTACGAACAGACTCGTAACGTCATCAAGAGCAAAGGCCGCAGCCACGCTGATGCCGTAGCTGAAATTCAGAATCTCTCTGATGTCTTCAAGCAGTTCCGCCTGGTACCGAAGCAGTTCGATTACCTGGTAAACAATATGCGTGAAATGATGGAGCGCGTCCGTACTCAGGAACGCATCATCATGAAGCTGTGTATTGAAATCTGCAAAATGCCGAAGAAAAACTTCATTACCCTGTTCACCGGTAATGAAACCAGCGAGAGCTGGTTCAAAGCGGCACTGGCCATGAATAAACCCTGGTCAGAGAAACTGAAAGAAGTTGAAGAAGACGTTCAGCGTTGCCTGCAGAAACTGGTTCAGATCGAAACTGAAACCGGTTTGACTATCGAGCAGGTAAAAGACATCAACCGTCGCATGTCGATTGGTGAAGCGAAAGCACGTCGCGCGAAGAAAGAGATGGTGGAAGCAAACTTACGTCTGGTTATTTCTATCGCGAAGAAATACACCAACCGTGGTCTGCAGTTCCTCGACCTGATTCAGGAAGGTAACATCGGCCTGATGAAAGCCGTTGATAAGTTTGAATATCGCCGTGGTTATAAGTTCTCAACTTATGCAACCTGGTGGATCCGTCAGGCTATCACCCGCTCTATCGCTGACCAGGCGCGTACCATCCGTATTCCGGTGCATATGATTGAGACCATCAACAAGCTCAACCGTATTTCGCGCCAGATGCTGCAAGAGATGGGCCGTGAGCCATCGCCGGAAGAACTGGCTGAGCGGATGCTGATGCCAGAAGATAAGATCCGTAAGGTGCTGAAAATCGCTAAAGAGCCGATCTCTATGGAGACGCCGATTGGTGATGATGAAGATTCACATCTGGGTGATTTTATCGAAGACACCACGCTGGAGCTGCCGCTGGACTCTGCCACCTCTGAGAGCCTGCGTTCTGCCACCCACGACGTTCTGGCTGGCCTGACTGCACGTGAAGCAAAAGTGCTGCGTATGCGTTTCGGTATCGATATGAACACCGACCACACGCTGGAAGAAGTAGGCAAACAGTTTGACGTAACGCGTGAGCGTATCCGTCAGATCGAAGCCAAAGCACTGCGCAAACTGCGTCACCCAAGCCGTTCAGAAGTGCTGCGTAGCTTCCTCGACGACTAATCGCTGCTTTGTTGAGTGTAAATGGCCTCCTTGTGAGGCCATTTTTGTTTGCGCCGCTTAGCGCTGTTCCGAATGCAACGCCAGCCACAGCTTCTGGTAATCCCATACCATCTCTTCTAACGAAGCCCGGTTCAGCCCGCTGGGATTGGGTAGCACCCAAATTTCCGTCTCGCCCAGCATCACCGCTTGTTTGCCCCACTCCGCTTTGCGCTGCCCAAAAGCGCGTCTGAACGCATCTTTGCCCAGCACCGCTAACGCACGCGGCTGCCACTGCAAGACTTTCTGCTGCAAGCGAACCCCGCCATCACGCAGCTCATCGCCCTCCAGCTCATTCGCCTGCACCGTGGGCCGCTCCACCAGCATGGTGATGCCGCAGCCGGTTTCCAGCAGACGCTGTTCCTGCTCTGGTTTGAGCTGTTCCTGGGTAAATCCCGCCTGATGAATCACCTTCCAGAAGCGATTACCGGGATGCGCAAAATGAAAACCGGTGTGAGCCGAAGATTTACCCGGATTGATACCACAGAACAGCACCTGTAAATCCGGCGCGATGATGTCCTGAATATCGTGTTCGATCATGCGCCCTCCAGGCCCGCGCGCTGTTTTACCGCACGGCGGCTGGCTGCCAACAGGGTACCTGCTTCGTCCTCATCCGGGCAAGCTCGTGCCAATGCCACTGCGCCGACCATCTCCGCCAATATGCTGACAGCGACCTCATCCGCCTGAGGATGGTTGAGTTCATGCAGTGCCTGTGCCAGCAGCTGCTGCACCGCATTACGGCGCTGAGAAAACAACGTGCGTGCTTCCAGCGGTAGATGGGCCATCTCACTCACCAAAGCCGGCATGGGGCATCCCTCTCCCGGCGCGTTGCGATGATGCAACGAGAGATAGTTATCGATGAGCTGGGTCAGCCGCTCAGCGGGATCTTTCAGACTGGTGATGGCCGCGAAACGCGCAGCAGAATCGGCAAACATTTCGGCAATCACCGCTTCTACCAGCGCTTCACGTGAAGCAAAGTGCGCGTAGAAACCGCCGTGCGTTAAACCCGCCCGCTTCATCAGCGCCGCTACGCCAATACCTTCGGTGCCGTGTTCGCGCATCACCACCGCGGCTTCATCCAGTATGCGCTGCCGCGTACGCGCTTTGTGGCTCAGCTGTTCCATCATTTCTCATCCTGCTCATCGTTAATGGCAATTAGTGTAATTATTACGATCATCATATACCAGCTTGACGAAAAATATGATGATCGTCATATTAAGAGCATCAGATATGACAACCATCATTTACAGGAACCGACCATGACACAACAACTGGCGTTGATCACCGGAGCCTCCAGCGGTATTGGGGCTACTTACGCAAAACAACTGGCCGCGCGCGGCAGCAATCTGATTCTGGTGGCGCGCGATGCAGCACGCCTCAACCAGCTGGCACACTCTCTGCGGGAGGCACACGGCGTAGACGTCAGCGTGCTGACAGCGGATCTCACTCAAGCGGATGACCTGGCAAAAGTGGCCCGTGAACTGCGTGATAACCACGACATCACCCTGCTGGTAAACAATGCCGGCATGGTGGTAGAAGGTGAGTTTACTGATGCCGACATTCAGCCGCTGCAAACCATGCTATCGCTGAACATCATTGCACTAACCGAACTGGCCCACAGCGCCGCGCAGGCCTTCCGCGCACGTGGACGGGGCACCATCGTGAACATCGCCTCTGTGGTCGCACTGGTACACGAGGCAATGAATGGTGCCTATAACGCCAGTAAAGCCTATGTGCTGTCGCTGACGCGCAATATGGATCGTGAGCTGTCAGGCAGCGGCGTAGTCCTACAGGCCGTGCTACCCGGCTTTACCCGCACCGAAATCTTTGATCGTGCTGGAAAATCGATGAGCGATATCCCCGCAGAGAAGATGATGGAAGTGGATGATTTGGTGGCTGCGGCACTGCGCGGCCTGGACAATGGCGAGCTGATTACCCTCCCCTCCGTGGAAGATATGGGGCTGTGGCAGAAGCTGGATGAAGCCCGTGGCGCGCTGCTGCCGTTTATCTCCCTGAATAAGCCCGCTTCACGCTATCTGTAGAGCCTGAGCGCTGCGGAGACAAGGCAGCAAACCAGCCTTGTCTCAAAAACCAGCAATGACTGCGTAGTGATTGGGCAATCATCAATAACAGAAAGGGATTTTTGTTTTGAGATCAATAACTCACGAATTGTTCTTATTTTCACCAATCAACTGGCGAAGGCTGGATCACCCGGTAGAGATACCTTATAATCCCCGCACCGCTGGCCCCTTAGCTCAGTGGTTAGAGCAGGCGACTCATAATCGCTTGGTCGCTGGTTCAAGCCCAGCAGGGGCCACCAAAATTTAGCTGTGAAATCAGCAGATTAAAGCCACCTTAATGGGTGGCTTTTTTGTTGGTGATGTACGGAGTGTCGCAAAAGTGTCCCCTTTTTGTCCCCTAAGTTTTTCTCTTCCGGATTTTTGGTTCAACCAGCATGATTCTTGTCGCTGCTCCCAGTCCTGAAATGTTGCTTGCTACGCCTCTTTTTCATTAGCGAATGGATTATCTGCTATCGGCTCCCATAACCTCTCATCCCTCGATGGCCAGAATAGAATTCGCAACAGGATGAAGGCGTTCATGTTGGCTAAGCTCGACTAATGAGCCCAACTAACTCAACAAGTGAGAAGGAACAAAGCAGGCACATCATCTGTTCTCGGTGATTACCTGCCTTGTTGCTCCAAATCAGTACACCAATTAAGCCCCTTTCAACATATCAAACACCACGCGGGCAAAGCCTTTCGCCAGTTCAGGGTTAGAGAGGTATTGCACCATCATCTCTTGCTGGGCGTCGTTGCTGTCCATCACGGCATCATCAATGGCTTTCGGGAAATCACCCAACATCGCCTGTTCGCGCGTATTATTCGCAATCTGGGTCATCACCGCCTGGTTTTCTGACAGCTTGTCGCGCACCGCGAAGGCATAATTGATCATGTCTTTATCAGTGAGATTATCGGTGACAAATAGCTCATTAAGGCGAGACAGAATATTCGACAGAAACTCTTCTTTCTTGTCCTTCGGCTTCGCCGTACCGACATCATTCCCCGGCGTGATTTTGTATTCTTCAGCATCCTGTTGTAGCTGTAGGTGCTGTTCGTGAAGCTTCGACAGGCGATAATGACTCATCTCTACGTTGCTTAAATCAATCTCATCTTCTTCGATACGCTGTTCATGTAGCAACGGACGCAGGTGACGAGCAAACAGACTCAACTTTTCCAGGTTTTTATCGTCGTAATCGACAATTTGCGACATAAACTCGTAAAAGCGGACAAAGCTGCCGAGATCTTTCTTGAAGATATCCAGCTTACTTTTTTCTTTCTCGCAGTCCTTAAAGATGTTTTCCGCATTGGTGATCAGCACGACATCACCGGTCTTCCTGGTGCGTTCAAACATCTCTTTGGCCAGCACATACGCATCAATCGCAGAGTTGTAGCGATGCTTCCAGCGCTCAACCGCAGGCTTGCAAATATTGCTGATGGCCGCGTTAGATTTGTTTTTGCTGAAGAACGCCTCGCAGAACTGCTCGACTTCGTTCCACAGGAAAATACCGCTGGTACGCAGCTTTTCAAACAGCTCAAAGACGAGCTGCGGATCGCTGACATCCGTCAGTTCCGCTGTCTGGTAGTACGGCTGGAAAGCACCCAAAATCTCGTCGGGTTCATTGTAGAAATCGAGCACAAACGTGCCGGACTGTGCCTTCCCCGGATAGGTACGATTCAGGCGCGACAAGGTCTGTACGCACTCAACGCCGCCCAGCTTTTTATCCACATACATGGCGCACAGCTTGGGCTGGTCAAAACCGGTCTGGAATTTGTTAGCCACCAGCATCACCTGGTAGTCATCGGTATCAAATGCTTTGCGCATATCCCGGCCTTTCAGCCCTGGGTTCATATTGATTTCAGTGAACTTCTGGTGAAGCAGCGCAAGGCTATTGTGGTCATCTTCATGGAACTCAACTTCACCGGAGAACGCCACCATTGCGCTTATCTTGTCGTACTTATGCTCGGCGATATATTTATCGAACGCCAGCTTGTAGCGCACCGCCGCTTTACGCGAACTGGTTACGACCATTGCTTTCGCCTGACCAGCCAGTAAGTGCATCACATGCTTACGGAAGTGCTCAACAATCACTTTCACTTTCTGCGACACGTTATGATCATGCAGCGAAACCCACTGGTTCAGTTTGATCTTCGCTTTCTTGCTGTCCACCTCCCGGTCAGGATCGTCCAGCTTTTGCAGCAGCTTGTAAGCCACCTTGTAGTTGGTGTAGTTCTTTAGCACATCTAGAATAAAGCCTTCTTCGATAGCCTGACGCATGGAGTAGACGTGGAACGCTTCCGGCTTATTGGTTTTTGAAGCCGGTTCCTGCGGATTAGGACGACGGCCAAATAGCTCCAGCGTTTTGGCTTTCGGTGTAGCGGTGAAGGCGTAATAGTTGAGGTTATTGCTGCCTTTACGCGCGGCGACGGTGGCATCCAGAATATCTTCTGAAGATATCTCCACATCGTCATCCGCTTCTTCGGTCATCAGCACTTCTTTCAACTGACGCGCCGTAGAGCCGCTCTGCGAGGAGTGCGCTTCATCAGCAATCACCGCATATTTGCGCTGCTTGAGGCTGACGCTGTTTTCAATCGCTTTCAGGACAAACGGGAAGGTCTGAATGGTGACGATAATGATCGGCTGCGAGTTTTCCAGCGCGCTGGCCAGCTTCTCCGATTTAGAGCCGTCACCCTCTTTGTTATTGATACGCCCGACCACGCCATCCTGATGTTCAAACTGATAGATGGTGTCCTGCAGCTGGTCGTCCAGCACGGTGCGGTCCGTCACCACAATCACCGAGTGGAACTGCTTCTCGCCATTTTCATCATACAGGCGGGAAATCTGGTGGGCCGTCCAGGCGATAGAGTTTGATTTGCCCGACCCCGCGCTGTGCTGAATCAGGTATTTATAGCCAGTGCCTTCCACCGTGGCAGCGGTAATCAGTTTGTTCACCACATCCCACTGGTGATAGCGCGGAAAAATCAGGCTTTCGCTTTTGTACTTCAGGCCATTGGCATGTTCTTTTTCTACGATTTGCAGATGCACGAAGCTGGCGAGAATTTTCAGCAGATTGTCCGGCAGCAGCACCTCATTCCACAGGTAGCTGGTGGCGTAGTCGTTGGCGTCTTCCGGGATGTCGTTACCCGCGCCGCCGTCATGGGTGCCTTTGTTAAACGGCAGGAAGAAGGTTTTATCGCCATCAAGTTTGGTCGCCATAAACACTTCATACTGGCTGACAGCAAAGTGCACCAGCGCGCCGCGTTTGAAGGTCAGCAGCGGCTCAGGTTTATTGGTGCCAGGATCCTTTGGCAAACGCGTTTTCTTATATTGCGTTATGGCGTTTTGTACCGTCTGCTTAAATTCAGACTTCAGTTCCAGGGTCGCTATCGGCAAGCCATTAACGAACAACACTAGGTCGATACGCCATTTCTTTGCCTTAACGCCCGTTTCTTCAAATGCGGCGTTCGAGGCGTGCGGGCTGTAAACCAGCTCCGGCACGATGCGGCAGATATTCTGTTTGTAGCGTGTCAGGGTTTCCGGATTGAGGTTATGCTCCGGCTTAAACTGGGACAGGGAAAAACGCGCATTATGGCTTTTGATACCATGACGCAGCACGCCGAGCGTGCCGTAAGTGCGAGACAAAACATCGGTGGCGTTGATATCCGCTTTTTTCAGCTGCGCCACCAGCGCATCGAGGAAATGACGTTCGGTATCGGTAGGGTAAATTTTGGCAAATTTCTCCCACTCCTGCGGCTGCGTGGTTTGCACGAAGGTTAGTGCATCCTGCGAATACAGCGCACGTTCGCGATCGTAGCCGTCAGCTTTGCCAACAATCCAGCCGCGATCGACCATCTGCGCAATCATTTCATCCTGAAAAATCAGTTCTTTGGTGCTATCCATGCTCATGCGTTGGCCTCCTGTAGCTCCTGAATGTCCTGCTTGTCAGGGGCAACCCAGTCGCGGATGTCGATTTTTCCGGTGACGGCGGCTGAGATAAGGGCGGTACGGCGTTCTTGCATCAGGAAAATCATATCTTGCACAGATGAAATTAAAACATCGTGTTTAGATAAATGATATTTTAGATATTTTTCTATCTCTTTCTGTTCACTGAATGGCGGCTCATAAAGAGGTATATTCTGAATATCAGACATATTAAAATGTGAAACAGTACTACCTTGTGATAACTGTTTTACAAAGTCATCAGACAAACCTGAGTAAATAGAGTATAAAATAAACTCAGGAATAACACGAGCTAGATCCAACTTAAACAACACCATCCTTTGCCCTAGGCAAAGTGGTATCTCGCCCGAGTAAACGCATGCTTCCCCAGCTGGAGCCTCCCTTGTAAATAAAATATCCCCAGCTTCTGGCTTACCTCTCTTTATCCATTTTTTATATGTATCCGCGTTTGTATATAGACCTCCATCTAAATGAAGCTTCCCATTTTTTACATTTGTTGTGCGACAAACTAAATATTCACCATCATCAAAATATTCTGCGGTTTTATGTTCGGCATCAATTATTTGAATGGTAATATGTTTAAGCTTTATTTTGTTCCAATGATCCGGCACTTCCCCTAACCACTCAACACCAGAATCTTTCATCGGCACATCAGGGTTTAGTCCTTTGGTAACGGCATAGCTAATCACTGCCTGTCGTTTTTCTTTAAGTATATCAATCAGTTGACTCTGTTTCTCGATAAGGTTATCGATTTTTGCGGTTTCGTGATCGAGGAATATACAAATCTTTTCTTGTTCTGAAAGTGAAGGATTCGGCATTTCAATACACCCGAATGTTTCTGCTCTCACAACTTTTCTCAATCCAGTATAAAAAGGCTTTAACCCCTTAAATGAATCGATGTGTAAAAAATAATAATATGCATAGTTTGGTAAACATTTATCCATGCAACTATACACATTATAAGCACCAGTGATCATCCCATCCTGTTCTGCAAGACCGATAGTCCTGGGTGTTTCATCAATATCAAATAAACAAAATATCAAATCACCGGCTTGTACTGACTGGTATGTATCAAAACTTGCAGGAATTTTCCCTTCTCCAGAAGATATATCGCGAGGGACTACCCCATTTAGAGTTAATGAAAGAAGTTGAAAAGAACTAGATAGATGTCCAACCAAGTTTCTTTTTAAAGAAAACATTCTTTTTGTTTTTTCTGTGGACCAATTTAGTGGAAGTTTATCCAACCACTCAACTCCAGATTCTTTATACTCCGGATACGCCTTATACTTAGCCATCAGGAATGTACCTCCTGCAGCAGCTTCATAATCTCGGCGCTGACCGCATCCAGATCGGCATCAATTTCTTCCAACGGGCGCGGGGGCTGATAGATATAGAAATGACGGTTAAACGGAATCTCGTAGCCGACAATCCCCACCTCATTATCTTTCGCATCGCGCTTATCGGCGTTGATCCACGCGTCATTCACATGCGGCAGCACTTCCGCTTTAAAGTAGTTTTCAATCAGGTCGCTGGTGGACTCTGCCGGATTCAGCGGCACGTTTTCGTTATCACGCAGCTCGCCGTCCTGTTCAAACTCAACAACCTTGCCTTTATACTCAAATGCTCCGTACAGCGGCTGGGCGGCTTCTTTCAACACCTTCTTCACCACCGGCTCGGCATCCGGGTTTTTCGTGGTGATGGCATCGATAAACTGCTTATTCTCTTTTGCATCCAGCTTCACCTCAGCGGTTTTGATGGCCCCTTTCAGGGTCAACTGGAACTGGTTAAAGTCATTGCTCACCTGCGTTTTGCCACCTGCCTGCGTACCCAACGCAGTTTGAATCTGCTGTGCTTTTTCCATTAAGGCGCGCTGCGCCAGCCACAGTTTGCTATCGAGCAGATCTTTAATTTGTTTCTCTTTTAATTCAGCAAATTCGGCTTTAATGATGGCGCGTGCTTCTGCTTCCAGTTCGGAAAAATCACCAAAGTTATCCACTTGCCATTGGGCTGCAAACTCTTCATACAGACGTTCCATTGGCGCGTTGAACGGCTTCGGCGCGAAGCGCAGAGTCGCAATCGCCTCATCCGTCACCTGAGCAGATAAACGCAGCGGACGCTCAATGGTTAGGCGGCGATAGCCAAAGTCGGTGCTGTTAAAGATTTTGCTGGCGAAGGTTTTCGGCGCTTCGGTTTTGGCGGTAGCAGGCTGGCGGCCACGGTTAGACTTTTGCTCGGCGGCTTTTTCCAGACCCAACTCTTCCAGAGTTGTGGCATCCACCACCTCAAACTCACCAAAGGTCTGGGTGATCAGTTTGATGTCGTCTTCGCCCATCAGATTACGCTTGGAACCCAGAGATTTACGCATTTTTCCGCACAGGTTGGTGCCATCAATCAGTTGTACTTTGCCTTTACGCTCAGGCGCTTTCTTGTTGGAGATAATCCAGACGTAGGTGGCAATGCCGGTGT
>NZ_ALXE01000024.1 GCF_000295955.2 Pantoea sp. A4 | reverse complement strand
TTCCAGTCCACGCCAAACGGCGGGTTAGAGAGCATGTAGTCAAACTGATCCAGCGGTAACTGGTCGTTAGAGAGTGTGTTACCCAGCTTAATACGGCTGACGTCCTGACCTTTGATCAGCATGTCGGCTTTACAGATAGCGTAGGATTCCGGGTTCAGCTCCTGACCAAAGGCACGCATCACCGCATTAGGGTTCAGCTCGTGCACATATTCCATGCCTGAAGAGAGGAAGCCGCCAGTCCCGGCCGTTGGGTCATAAATGGTGCGGATGATACCGTCCTGCGTCAACGCTTCATCATCTTCCATAAACACCAGAGAGGTGGTCAGACGCACGATATCGCGGGGGGTGAAGTGCTCACCGGCGGTCTCGTTGGAGCTTTCCGCAAAACGACGGATAAGCTCTTCAAACACCAGCCCCATATCATGGTTGGAAATCGCTTTTGGACTTAGATCGGTGGTGGCAAATTTCTTCACCACTTTGAACAGCAGGTTGGCATCTTCCAGCAGGCCGACAAACTCACTGAATTTGAAATGTTCGAAGATTTCACGGGCATCGGGCGAGAACGACTGAACGTAATTCTCCAGGTTGGCTTTGATGTCGTTCTGGCCCATCTTGCCAAGATCCATCTTCGAGGTGTTGAAGAAGGAAAGCTTGCTGGCACGCAGCAGAAACTTCTCTTTGGCATCTTCCGGCAGCGGGCTGTTTTTTAATTCATCGTATTTCGCCACCACCGCATCTTTGGTCTCCGCCAGCACACACTCCAGGCGACGCAACAGCGTAAAGGGCAGGATAACACGCCCATATTGAGACTGCTTAAAATCGCCGCGCAGCAGGTCAGCGACCGACCAGATAAACGCAGCCGTTTGAGAAAAGTTAGTGTTAGTCATGAAACCCTCGGGAAGATCGCAGCCATACTGCAAAAATGCAGAGGCAAGAATTCGGTTTTGGAATGCATTGCGCAAAATCATACCTGCTACAGGGACTATCGCAACCGGTATGGGACAAAGAAATGAATACTGCGAGTGAGAAACAGTTGAGGAGAGCGGTGGGTGTGTCAGGTTAATGTCCATCTACATTCAATGAGATTAATAAACGCTTAATGCCGGACAAAAAGCCGCCTTTAGGCGACCCAATCATGCATCTTAACCGCTGTCGAAACTAAGTTTTGGCGGGAATATAGGTTTTTTTGAGAGGCACCAGCAACTTAGTGTCAATATCGACTTGCTCATAGTTTTCGATAAGCGCTCTGACAAGGTCATCTAGCGTCCAAAGCGTCAGCGGTATCGTCGAACGATCGGCTTCATAACGAGCATCCTTAGTGAAGCCACCGGTACTGACATAAAGCCCACGGTCGTCTTTATGACGGCCGCCAATAAAGCTACGGATTTGCTGACTTCCCATCTGTTCTCTGCGGTGTTTTACCTCAACGATAATACGAGGATTTTCAAAGCCAAATCCATCAGGTGAAGCGATGATGTCTTTACCCCTATCGGCTCCAGCAGGAGACACCTGAGTTTTATATCCCATGCTGCGTAAGACGCCGGCAACAAGGTCCTGCATCTCATCCCAGTCAAGTGAGTTAATACGATCTTTAATACCCTCAAACGCAAGCATTTCCATATCACGAAGCGGATCTGAAACAACTTCATCCTCATCCATTCGAACTGAATTCTGAGTAATAACGACTACTGCGGATTTCTTATCCTGTAAAAGCTCTATTAGCGCATACTCTGGAAGCTGGAAAACTGTCAGCGTAGAGCCCAGTGTATTTTTGGTCGCAACAGTCAAACGATCGCGGTCGATTTCTTCAGTATTCCATTTAACCTGTCGAGCAATCCCCATCCCCTCCTCCACCCATTCTGGATGATATTGGAAGTCGGAAGTAACTTTGCCTAACAGATAAGTACGATTGGCTGGCGAATAGGTAATAACCCAATCACCCTTTTGGATTTCATTCACAAAACGCCAGACCTGTGATGCACCAGAACGGGCACTTCCCAGCTTCGTTAAGGGATCTACTTTCTGGTATAAGGCGAGTAACTGGGATCGGGTCAGGCCGGATTTGACCAATGGAGCCAGTTGCGACCAACCAATACCTACAATTTGTTTATCGCGAAAATCGTCATAGAGTTTGCCACCATCGCCGCGAATCATCCACATTCTGTTACCCATATCTGTCCCTTATGCGGAAAAGAAATTAAGCTGGATCATAAGCTTGTTAGCTGCAGGCGTCAAACGCATTACACTGAATGTCCTCATATCCCAAGATTTATTTTTTTGAGGAAATAACTAGTGATAAATCTAATTTTTTATCAGAGATCCTAACTATGCAAGGCAATTCACCCCAGGCTATCTGTAATAATTTTTTTCTCAATAAATGTGTAAGTTGTAACGTTAGGATAAGGACAAACAAAACGAATATTATCGTCAAAAATGTCACTGTAGAAGTAAAAACCCATTATATCACTTTCAGGTAAAGTTTCTCTCATGACCATCAAAGGAAAAATTTTTGTTACGATTATATTTTCATTGCCCGCTAAATCACTATGTGCAAGATATAACTCTCCGGATATCATAGGCTCAGAAGTCTTGAATTGTGTGGTTTTACTCGGGTTAATTCCCAACCCTTTAAGAACCTCAACTTCATTCAAAAAACCACTTCCATCGAATTTTGCTTGAATTGGTCTTATAAGAGTGGTAATTTCAAAAAACTCTCGACATTCAAGTTGCATACGATTAACTAAACGCTCAACAAGTTCTTTAGTTGAATTTACAGCTATAGTAGACGGCAACCCTCTATGAGAAATATCATTTCGTAGCTTAGTAGCTTCATGGAGAATGTTTACAATCTCGTCACTACATATCAAGCTGACATTACCATCACTTAAATCAAACATATTTTTATAATCATTAATTCGATTATAGCCAAAGGCCATTGTGATATCTGGCAAGTCTTTTTTCTTTCTACAAAAAAATCCTATTGACGGCTTTTTATAACCAAAAATAAATGAAACGAAATACAAACCAAGATATTCAAAAAACTTGATAAAAGCCTCACACCTCTCCCTATTATTAAATTTTGACTCTGCTAACTCCCACAGAATGGCTAAAGGTGTAGGCAGCATCGCTGAGAATTCTTGTTCATATCTTTGCGCAACACTTTGATATGGTAATAATTGTTCTTGTGCCGAATTAAAATTTGAAAAAACAGATTTTTTAATTAAAGAGACCCGAGACAATACTGCCTCACACTCATTCCATAACTCTATTAACCTTGACTGATTACCTACGACTGGAAGCGAGATCCTCGTATTTAGCCATGCTGACATTGATATATTCATTGAATAATGACAAAGGGGATTGAAGTTATTTCTAAGCCAGTCTACACCTTCTTCCTGTTGTAAAAGTATATTATAAAAATCAGGGAGGAGAGTTTCATTGTGAAAATCAAAGCGAACTGGATTGAGTGCTATTCTCTTTTCACTTAAGGAAGAGAATTCATTTATCCTTCCAGTAAATTGATCTAATACGTAAGACCCGGAATTGTTTTTTTTCACTATTTCTTTTAAACGAACTATTTTTCCTTGAAGAAGCTTATCTCTATAGCGTTTTCGTTGAAAACAGGAATGAAAGTTAATCTCATAACCAACTACCCCGACATTATTATCTTTATTATCTCTCTTTTCGGCATTAATCCAAGAATAAGCTACCAATGGCAGCACTTCTGATTTTAAGTAATTTTCAATCAGGTCACTGGTGGGTATCGCCGGGTTCAGCGGTACGTTTTCGTTATCACGTAGCTCGCCGTCTTGTTCAAACTCCACCACTTTGCCTTTGTACTCAAATGCCCCGTAAAGCGGCTGGGCGGCTTCTTTCAACACTTTCTTCACTACCGGCTCGGCATCCGGGTTTTTCGTGGTGGTGGCATCGATAAACTGCTTATTCTCTTTTACATCCAGCTTCACGCCAGCCGTTTTGATGGCTCCTTTCAGGGTCAGCTGGAACTGGTTAAAGTCATTACTCATCAGCGTTTTGCCACCCGCCTGCGTACCCAGTGCCTCCTGAATCTGCTGTGCTTTTTCCATCAACCCGCGCTGCGCCAGCCACAGTTTGCTATCGAGCAGATCTTTAATTTGTTTCTCTTTTAATTCAGCAAATTCGGCTTTGATGATAGCACGTGCATCGGTTTCCAGCTCGGAGAAATCACCATAACTATTTTCCTGCCATTGGGGTGTGAACTCTTCATACAGGCGTTCCATCGGCGCGTTAAAAGGCTTCGGCGCAAAACGCAAAGTCGCAATCGCCTCATCCGTCACCTGAGCAGATAAACGCAGCGGGCGCTCAATGGTCAGGCGGCGATAGCCAAAGTCGGTGCTGTTAAATATTTTACTGGCGAAGGTTTTCGGCGTTTCAGTTTTAGCCGTCGCTGGCTGGCGGCCACGGCTGGATTTTTGCTCGGCGTCTTTTTCCAGACCCAGTTCTTCTAGGGTAGTGGTATCTACCACTTCAAACTCACCAAAGGTCTGCGTTATCAACTTGATGTCGTCTTCGCCTATCAGGTTACGCTTAGAACCCAGCGATTTACGCATTTTGCCGCACAAGTTGGTGCCATCAATCAACTGTACTTTGCCTTTACGCTCAGGTGCTTTTTTGTTGGAGAGGATCCAGATGTAGGTGGCAATGCCGGTGTTGTAGAACATGTCCGTTGGCAGCGCGACAATGCCTTCCAGCAAATCGGCTTCCAGAATGTAGCGACGGATTTCACTTTCACCGCTGCCCGCCCCGCCGGTAAACAGTGGAGAGCCGTTAAGGATAATCCCGATCCGCCCGCCGTTGCTCACGCTGCCGTCCACATTGTGGTTGTCGCGCATTTTGCTGATCAGGTGCATCAGGAACAGCAGCGAGCCGTCGGAAACACGCGGCAGGCCCGGACCAAAGCGACCGTTAAAGCCTTTCTGCGTATGTTCGTCGTTAATCTCACCCTCAATCTTCTTCCAGTCCACGCCAAACGGTGGGTTGCAAAGCATGTAGTCGAACTGGTCCTGTGGCAGCTTGTCGTTAGAGAGGGTGTTACCCAGCTTAATACGGCTGACGTCCTGGCCTTTGATGAGCATATCGGCTTTACAGATAGCGTAGGATTCCGGATTGAGCTCCTGACCAAAAGCATGCATGACCGCGTTAGGGTTCAGCTCATGAACATATTCCACGCCCGCAGAAAGGAAGCCGCCGGTACCGGCCGTCGGGTCATAAATGGTGCGGATGATACCGTCCTGCGTCAGCGCTTCGTCATCTTCCATAAACACCAGCGAGGTGGTCATACGCACGATATCGCGTGGAGTGAAGTGCTCACCAGCAGTCTCGTTAGAGCTTTCTGCGAAACGACGGATAAGCTCTTCAAACACCAGGCCCATTTCATAGTTGGAGATCGCTGTTGGGCTAAGATCGGTGGTGGCAAATTTCTTCACCACTTTGAACAGCAGGTTGGCATCTTCCAGCAGGCTGACAAGCTCACTGAATTTGAAGTGTTCAAAGATCTCACGCGCGTCCGGGGAGAACGTTTGTACGTAGCTTTCCAGGTTGGCTTTGATGTCGTGCTGATCCATCTTGGCCAGATCTATCTTCGAGGTGTTGAAGAAGGAAAGTGTGCTGGCGCGCAGCAGAAATTTCTCTTTGGCATCCTCCGGCAGTGGGCTGGTTTTTAATTCATCATATTTCGCCACAATCGCGTCTTTGGTCTCTGCTAATACACACTCAAGGCGACGCAGCAGCGTAAAGGGTAGGATCACGCTCCCGTACTGAGACTGCTTGAAATCACCGCGCAGCAGATCGGTCACCGACCAGATAAAGGCAGCCGTTTGAGAGACGTTAGTGTTAGTCATGAAGCCCTCGGGGAGATAGCGTCCATTGTGCAAATGTGCACATGCAAAAATTCAATTTTGGAATGCAGTGTGCAAAATAATACCTGCTACGAAGACTATCGCAAACGATAGAGGACATAGAAATGAATGGTGGCTTTAATAAGTGCATTACCCACTCCAAGCCATGGCCAGGCAAAAAAACTGATAAGCGTAGAGTCATTGACTTAGTCGAACAGTGGTTTAACTCTCACGGCATCACTTTAGCTGATGGTGAGAAACGTCAGACTACGATGACATTCGCATGCGACGAGATGGGAAACCCGCTGGCAACAGAATTCAACGCGAAGATTTTCGCGGCCTATCGTGAGCAGCGACTGAGTGGGAAGATCACCCGTTCAAGTCGAGTGAAGACAGTACCCCCCGCACCGTTAATCTTGAGCTGGCTTATTTCAGAGCGATGTTCAATGAACTACGCCGACTGGATGAATGAACCGTCCCTAATCCACTTGAAAATGTAAGTGAATTTAATATCGGTGAGTCAGAGATGGCTTATCTCACGATTGAAGAAATACACACATTACTAGCCGAATACGAAAAAAGCCGTTATAAAGATTTAATAGCTGTAGTAAAAATATGCCTGACACCTGAAGCACGCTAGAGTGAAGCGGAAGGTTTGAAGGGAAACCTAATCCGCGCCGGTCAGATCATCTACATGAAAACTCAAGGCAAGAAAAACCGCGCGGTGCCGATAACTGAAAAATTACAGGCTGATCTGCCATCCAGCAGAAAAGCGCAGTTGCTCTTTAAACCATGCTACTCAGCCTTCAGAAAGGCCATGCAACGCGCCGGTATCGAGACGCCAGCTGGGCAGCTTACGCACGTTTTGCGCCATACTTTCGCTTCTCACTTCATGATGAATGGTGGCAATATTCTGGTACTTCAGCGGATATTAGGTCATACAGATATCAAGGTTACTATGAGATATGCACATTTTGCTCCTGACCACCTTTCAGAGGCTATGCTGCTTAATCCCTTGGATCATATGCAAAAATAGCTAAAACTCAAAAACCAATGGAATAAAACCGTGAACTCAAAAGTTTATCTATTTCCCGATACTAATTTATTCATTCAATGCAAACCAATTAATGAAATCAACTGGTCGAAGTGGAATGACTATGATGAGGTATGTTTGATAATTTCTCGCCCTGTACAAGCAGAAATAGACAGACAAAAAGGTGGTGGCAATACAAGACTAGCCAAGCGAGCGAGAGCCACCTCTAGTATGTTCCGAGAAATACTCCTTTCTGAAGAAAAATATCGAGAAGTACTTAGTAAAAAACCTATTGTTCGATTATACATCAGACAAGATATAAAACCTGATGAATCCCTATCAGATCAGCTAACATATAGCGAAAGAGATGACCAACTCGTTGGTATCGTGTCTTCTTTTTCTGATCCACATAATAATAAAAAGGCATTTCTTCTCACACATGATACAGGGCCTATGGCTTCAGCTGCTATGGTTGGAGTCGAATTCATCCCAATTCCAGATGAATGGTTAATGGCTCCTGAGACCAGTGAATCAGATAAAGAGATAACAAAACTAAAAACAGAAATATCACGATTAAAAAAAACAGAACCTATCGTTAGCATTAAATTTAAGAATCACACGTTAGACGGATCCGAGATAAAAAATATAGAGAAGATTATTTATGACCCATTAACCGATGAACAACTATCTTTTTTAGTTGAAAAGATTGTTGATAACATTCCATTAGAAACAGATTTTGGTAACCAAGAAGACAAAAACAGACCCACGTCTATTTATGATCTTGCAATGAGCATGGGGATGGGAATTGAAAAAAAATTCATTCCTGCCACTGATGAACAAATATCAACATACAGAGTTGATAAATATCCAGAATGGATTCAGAAATGTAAGGCTTACCTACAAGAGTGTCATAAACAGTTCAATAACTCGATTATACCTACAAGGGTCGAAGCGTTACTATCCAACATCGGTACACGTCCAGCCGAGGATACCTTAGTAACATTCACTGCTAGGGGTGATTTTTACATTTCCCCACCTCCTTACAACGAAGAAAAAGAAAAAATAAATTCAAGACCTTCTCTTCCACTACCTCCAAAAGCTCCCAGAGGAGAGTGGGAAACGAGAAATATTTTCGATAGACTAGCAAATTTAAGAGATATGCCACTTAATTACGCCCAAGCTATACCAAGGCATAAAGATATCTCATCTTTAATACATAGCAACGCAAGATCACCAAATAATTTCTATTATCAAAATCGCCCTGAAATTCCAGTTAAAACATTTTCTTTAGAATGCGAACAGTGGCGTCACCAAGATGATGAAGAAATATTTTTCACTGACTTGTTTTTCGACCTTGATAAAGAAAAAACCTCTGGTTCTTTAGAAATCAAGATCCACGCATCGAATATGGCTGATCCTGTCTCAGAAAGCAAACCAGTAAAAATTACCATCAAAAAAATAAGTGTTTTTGACAATGCAGAATATTTAGTTGATAAATTAATTATAGCAAATCGTTCAGATCTAGATAGTAATCTCAATATAATCGTTAAGAAATGAATAAATATTTGAGAGGACATCCATTCATTATTTCTTAATGACTTAATTGGCAGCAAAGTGGCAGCAGAGCGCAACGCTATAAGTCACTTTTCATCACCATTCGGCCTAAAGAAAACATAAAAATCAATAAGTTACTGTTTTATCAGATTTTAAATTGGGACTCATAATCGCTTGGTCGCTGGTTCAAGCCCAGCAGGGGCCACCAAAATTTAGCTGTGAAATCAGCAGATTAAAGCCACCTTAATGGGTGGCTTTTTTGTTGGTGATGTACGGAGTGTCGCAAAAGTGTCGCGCGGGATTTTCAGCCCCCCCACTAACCCCAGCCATCACCAGCTTCAGAACAGCCCCACCGAAGCTGCCCCAAAAACCAAAAATCAATGCTGTGCTGCGATCACATCCACGATCACCAAGGGTACTTTGCCGGTGTTGGTCAGGCCGTGGGATTCACCTTTGCGCACGACAGTGATGTCCCCGGCTTTCACTGGGTAATCTTTACCGTCGGTGTCTTTGAAGGTGCCTTCGCCAGAAACGATGATGTAGGCATCTTCGTTATCTTTGTGCTGGTGGTAGCCGATGGAGTCGCCGGGTTTCACAGTCAGCCAGCTCAGCTCTTTGATCGCCTCATCAGGCTTTGCTTTATCACGCGTGAAGGCGAAAGCGGCATCAACGGTGCCTTTTCCGCCGCCGAGGGCTTTCTTTTCTACCTGCTGCTGCTGTTCTTTGGTAATCACCTGCGCGTAAGAGGTAGACAGGGGCAGTAAAATCGAGGCACACAGTAATGAAGAGAGAAGTAAACGCATAATTACACCTACATGTGGTTAAATATTAACTGGTTTAATAAAGTCATAATGCAGAATACCTCTGCCCTTTCTTTATGACACAAACACGCAGGATTTACATTATTAAAAAAAGCGTAAAATTCACTTCTGCATAAAAAACTCACTGCTACCAATAAAACCCGCGACTTTACAGGGTTTAATATCTGACTAAAGCTAAATCAGAGAAAAATAAATCCTTTCAATTGTCATTATCAGAAGGCTGGTAATAACGGAAAAAAACTGCCCGCGCGGGCAGTTTGCTAAGCTATGTTGGCCAGTAGCCTTGCTGTGCGGCCTGCACAAACATATCGATAGTCAGTGCAGAACGTAGGTTAACCGCAGGCTTTCGGGCGAAAAAGCCTCTCACTATCCAAGGAGTATAGTGCTCTATCGAAAAACCTTGCGCATCAATGTTAAACGCCTCGAACACCTTTTGACTCAGTAGAATAAGGTCAATAACTTCATAATAGTCTTGTAACGGTGAGTCTTCGCCCACCGTGATATTCCTTAGGGTAAAAGTGATAACCGGAGGCAGTGCTTGCCGAATAAACGCCTGAACTTCAATCTCAGAATAATTACACACGCAGCATTCTCTGACAGGCCAGAAAAATAGTTCCTTTTATTACTACAAAAAAATCATCACTCACTTGCACTCAGATATAACCAAGTCGGAAAGTGACCTCACCAGCTTGTAATACTGTTTCAGCATCGATTGAAAACATCTTCACGCGCTCATTTTTCTCTGAGGAAATAGTAGGAAAACCTTCTTGTAAAGTAATGCTGATGGCGCAGGATGAGTATTCTCCCGCCAGGTTTTTATGACCAAATACGCTTAAACCGCCATTTGTCACGATTTTGACTTTCCACAGATCCGTATCAGCATCATGGAGGATATCAGCCCGCACGCCAGGCGCAATTCCGGTGTGTTCCATGCATCCACGACTAAAGCGGATATTCAGCGTCAGTGTTCCGTTGTCCAGTCGGCGACTCTGTGTAGCAGTGATGTGATGGTTGTGTAGAATGCGACCACGGCGACGAACGCGCGCAGTAAGAGATACAAAAGTCATTGCCTGCTCCATTATTGACTTCATTAATCAGCCAGAGGTGAAATCCGCAATTGCGGTATCCTCTTCTTCTCAGGCGTGCATGAAAAGAAGAAATCTCAGCATCAGGTCTTCGTTGATCTGAACGACCTCATGCTCTGGTGCGATATGTTCATCCGCATACCGATAAGTTCATTTCCACCACTGTATTTACTGTCTTTTAGGCTGAAATTTGGTCAATACAGCTCGTTACACTTCTGTCTTTCTGACTAAATGCGTATCCATCACTCCTTGTGTCAGTTATCTGGCGTTATTCCTGCCAGCAGACATGTTCAGCACTCTCCATTTCCTCCTCCCTCGCCCCGCACAATCCCCCTCTTCCCCGTTTTCTCACGGTACAACACTCTGAATTTCAACCGGCTGCTTAAGTCGCCTCACAGGCGTGATATCTTAAATTTTTGCGTCAGAATACGGATAACGAGCAATGAGTAAACTGCGTGTGGGGATTGTGTTTGGTGGGAAGTCTGCTGAGCATGAAGTCTCATTACAATCTGCCAAAAACATCCTGGAAGCCATTGATAAATCACGCTTCGATGTGGAGCTTCTCGGTATTGATAAACAAGGCCAGTGGCACCGTAACGATGCCTCAACCTATCTGCTTAATCCGCAGGACCCGCAGCGTATTGCCCTCAATCAGAGCGGTGAACACATTGCCCTCGTTCCGGGTAAAACCGGGCAGCAGTTGATCACCAGTCATGATGCTCATCCGTTAAGTCAGGTCGATGTTGTCTTTCCCATCGTTCATGGGACATTGGGCGAAGATGGCTCATTGCAGGGATTACTGCGTGTAGCCAATCTGCCGTTTGTTGGCTCTGATGTTCTGGGCTCCGCCGTCAGCATGGATAAAGACTTCACCAAACGTCTGCTGCGTGATGCAGGCATTGCTGTCGCGCCTTGGGTCGCTGTGACTCAGGCTCAACGTCATTCGCTGGATAAAGATGCGCTGGTAGCTGAGTTTGGTTTCCCGCTGTTTGTTAAGCCAGCTAACCAGGGCTCATCCGTGGGCGTGAGCAAAGTCTCCAGCCAGCAAGAATTGGATCAGGCGCTGGACCTGGCCTTTACTTTCGATCGCAAAGTCCTGATTGAAAAAGGCATTAAGGGACGAGAAATTGAGTGCGCTGTGCTGGGTAACGAGCAGCCAGAAGCCAGCCCCTGTGGCGAAATCGTGGTACACGATGCCTTCTATGCTTACGACACCAAGTACATTAACGCCAGCGGTGCAGAAGTGGTGGCTCCTGCTCAGCTACCGACTGACACCAGCGAAGCGATCCGCTCACTGGCAGTGAAAGCCTTCAGCGTACTGGAGTGCTTCGGTATGGCGCGCGTTGATGTGTTCCTCACGGAACAAGGTGAGATTATCGTCAATGAAGTCAATACTTTGCCGGGGTTCACCAATATCAGCATGTATCCCAAGCTGTGGCAGGCGGCAGGCGTGAGTTATCAGGATCTGATCAGCCGCCTGATTGACCTGGCGCTGGAGCGCCATCAGCAGCAGTCGCAGTTAAAAAGCAGCGTCTGATAGGGGAAGCCTGTGTTGACTCAGGCTTCATCCTCAGGCTACCTCGCTAGTCACAGGCAACTGTGCTGGCGAGGTCTGATTGCGGCCATTACGTTTCGAGAGATAGAGGTTTTTGTCTGCTGCGGTAATTAACCGATGAATATGGCTCTGCCAGTCACGATCCTGGCAAGCTCCATCCTGCGCCAGACCAATACTCACCGTTACCGTCGCCGTATTGCCCTGTACCCAGAACTTCTCCGCCACCACGGACTGACGAATACGTTCTGCCAGTAGGTAGAGTTCGTTGGCTTGTGGCTCATCCACCACCACCACAAACTCCTCACCACCAAAACGACAAACCCAGTCTCCCGCGGCTGACTGATGCTCGATTCTCCGGGCTATTTGCTCCAGCACTTCATCACCTGCATGATGACCAAAACTGTCATTGATCGACTTGAAATAGTCGACGTCCAACAGGATGACGCCGGTTTTTCGCTGCGGAGTAAACGGCTTATCTTTTAGCACTTCGTATAAGCCAGAGCGGGAAAGCAGGCGCGTCAGGAAATCATAATTCGCGCGCAGCGCCAGCCGCTGATTAAGCTGACGAATGGTTTCCATCGTGACGGCAACAATTAATGGGCTGATGGCGACCGTAGCCACCCCCAGACGGGCGGATGTCAGGCGGCTAAGGGGTAATACGCCATCTTCCCCCTGAATATTCATCACCCCATGCGCCACCAGAATGATCTCCGTGATGCCGGTTAACAGGATGATTAAATTGGTCAAAGGGACTGGCAGCACAATCGCACACCAAATCAGTGCTGGCAGCGGGAACGTCAGGCTCCCGGCTCCGCCAATCAGGGCACCCACGGTGAGTGAAATGACCACGCTCAGCAGCGGTAGCAAGCGCGAGGGGTAGAACAGCGAACGCGATAAAAATGTATTCCAGCTCCGCGTCAGGAGAAACGGCAGCAGCATCAGCCCGGTTGAGAACTGCTCGCTGAACCAGTCCCCCCAGGCGGTGGCAAAGGTGATGTAACTCAGTTGCCCTTGCGCTAAAGCGCCCCAACCCGCACAAACCAGAGCAGCCACCAGACAGGCAGGGAAAATACGCAGCGCCTTGTTAACCAACAGGCTGCCCTGCCGTGACTGGAAATGGCGCACCAGCATAGAAACCATCGTCACAATAAACAGCATGTTAGCAATGTTTAATGTCACCGCTTGCAGCGCCCAGCCCGAGAACACGGTGTCGTTAAACACCATGGCAGCAAAAATAACGCAGTAATAACGCAGGCTATGCAGGAAAGGATTACGGATCAACAGGCCACTAATGATGGCGTTGACCGGCCAGAACAGTGACAGCTCTTGTGGAATACGCAGATGGCTGCCAACAAAACAGAACAGCAGTGTAGTGAAGTACAGCAGAAGGACATTTTTCTTCGTTGTGTGCTCTTCAAACAACTTAACGCGCATAGGTTCAACCCTGTAACCAGAAGGATTCACTGCCTGGATCCGACTCCCACCCGCTCCAGTGGGAAATAAAAAACGCGTTAAGTATGCCCGCTTAAATAAAATCGGATATCCGCGATATCCGATTTTATGCGAAAAAACTGGGATTTTACACTCTGGGTTGCTGAGCTGCAGGGCTGAGACGAATATGCCACCCCAGCGCTCAAACCAAATGCACTTATTTGCCGTTCCAGCTGCGCAGGTTTTCTTCACGAACTTGCAGCTTCTGCTGCGGCGTTAATTTGTTATAGCCCGCAGCCAGGCCACTTTCCCAGTCGCCATACAATGGATTCGGCAGGATGATAAACTGGGTACCGAAACGCGCATGGTTGCTGGCCACAAATGCGCGTCGTTGACGGTTATCCTGATGCCAGGTGGCCCCGCCAAAGTCATTCAGGTTATCACCGACATACAACACAACGTTGTAACCCGCTTTTTTGATCGCATCAAACCGCTCCTGTTTGTTGCTGTTGCCGCTGCTGAGCCGCACTGTTTCTGCATTCGCACGCGGGAAGCCAAGCTGCTGCATATTCGCCACGGTCGCCGCAAAGTCCTGCTGTGCACGATTGGAGACATAAAATACGGTGCCGCCATGGGAATCCACATGTTGTGCAAAAGCCACCGCGCCCGGCACCGCCAGCGCTTGTTTTGCCTGAGTCCAGGCAGACCAGGTTTTATCCGTGAACGGCTGGCCGTGCTGCGCCTGCCACGCACTGTAGGCGCTGTTATCCAGCATGGTTTCATCCAGATCAACAATCACCGCTTTCGGTTTGCCATCTAACGAGGACGCCTGGTCGAAGGAAACCTGCGCCAGATTAAACGCCTGCCAGGTTAATGCCTGATACTCACCCGACTGTTGGAACCAGTTCGCAGCCATCACAGATTGCTGTGCCAGTTGCTGATTAGCCTGCTGCTGCGAAGGCTGCGCACAGCCAGCCAGCAGCAGCACTGCCACTCCACAGGCCATAAAGCTTGACGTTTTATGCATCAACGATTCCTTTGATTACAATGGGATAAATTTATCTTTGCCCATCAGATATAGCAGAAAAAATTCTCCCCATACAAACATCAAGACCGGACTTGCTGCTTAGTCAGTACCGGCTGCATAAGATGCGGGATGTCAGTGCCACATCAAAAAGTAGCGCCCAAAAGATGTGTGGAGTGAAAAAACAGAAGAGCTAAGTCATTAGCCGACCCTTCCGTCATTGCGGGGTGGGTGAGTATCTTCCCGTGCATGGGAGCAGATATTGCAGTATCTGCTCCCATAACTCACCTACCCTGCTTTTTTTTGATGTCTCTCACACCCCAGCATTGCCATGATGTTCATCGGGTTTTAAACCGCTACAGTAAACTCATCCGACCACTTGTGAGTGTGCTGCTATGCCTGCCAATCTGCCGCATTTATTTACCCCACTCGATTTAGGCTTTACCCAGTTGAAAAATCGTTTTCTGATGGGATCGATGCACACTGGCCTTGAAGAGCACCCTGATGGCGCTGAGCGCCTGGCAGCGTTCTATGCGGAGCGCGCGCGTGAAGGCGTTGCATTGATTATTACCGGTGGTATAGCACCAAACCAGGCAGGCGTTGTGGCGGAAGGGGGCGCGGTGCTGGAGCATGCCGATCAATGTGCCTGGCACCGCACACTGACTGAAGCCGTGCACCAGCAGGGTGGAAAAATTGCCTTGCAGATCCTCCATGCCGGACGCTACAGCTATTCCGCTGGGCTGGTCGCGCCCTCTGCTTTGCAAGCCCCGATTAATCCACGTCAGCCACACGCCCTTACAGCCGCTGAGGTCCAGCAGACTATCGCCGATTTTGCCCGCTGTGCCGCCCTGGCACAGCAAGCAGGATATGATGGCGTGGAGATCATGGGTTCAGAAGGCTACCTGATTAATCAATTTCTGGTGGCACATACCAACCAGCGTGACGATGAATGGGGGGGCGATTTCCAGCAGCGCATGCGCTTTGCTCTGGCGGTCACAGAGGCCGTACGTCAGGCCACGGGGCCTGAATTTATCGTGATTTTTCGCCTGTCTATGCTGGACTTAATCCCTAACGGCAGCACGCTGGCGGAAACATTGCTGCTTGCCAGTGAGCTGGAAAAGCGTGGCGTTACCCTGTTCAACACCGGCATTGGCTGGCATGAGGCACGCGTGCCTACTATTGCCACCAGCGTGCCTCGCGCTGCTTTTGCCAGCGTGGCGCGCCAGCTTCGACAACATGTAAAAGTGCCCGTGATTGCCACCAACCGTATTAATCATCCCGCCGTGGCTGAAGCGCTGTTGGCTGAGGGCAGTGCTGATATGATCTCCATGGCGCGCCCCTTCCTGGCGGATGCCGCCTTTGTCAGCAAAGCCCAACGCGGCGAAGCCGATAGCATTAATACCTGCATTGCCTGTAATCAGGCCTGTCTTGATCGAATTTTCGTCGGTAAAACCACCTCCTGCCTGGTGAACCCGCGCGCGTGCCACGAGACGCTGATGCCGGTTGTCCCTGCGGTGGCGCGAAAAAATCTCGCCGTGATTGGAGCCGGGCCAGCGGGTATGGCCTTTGCGTTACAAGCGGCACAGCGTGGCCACAAGGTGACGCTGTATGAAGCCAACGCAGAAATTGGCGGGCAGTTTACGATTGCCTGCCAAATCCCAGGGAAAGAGGAGTTTAGGGAGACGTTGCGCTATTTTCGCCATCAATTAGCGCAGGCGGGTGTTACCGTGATAACCGGCTGCCGCGTAGAGGCCACCAGGGTACAGATGGCCGATGAAGTGATTCTTGCCAGCGGTATTGCCCCGCGTATGCCTGCTATTCCTGGTATCGATCACCCCAGCGTACTGAGCTATCTCGATGTGCTGCGCGATAAACAGCCGGTTGGCCCACGTGTGGCGATTATTGGTGCTGGGGGCATTGGCTTTGACACCGCAGAGTTTCTCTCTCAACCTCCGCAGGAAAGCCCGCAGCAGTGGTATGCGGAATGGGGGATTGATGTTCAGCTCCAGCATCGCGGGGGATTATGCCCTCCACAGCCTCAACTCTCGCCGCGTCAGATTTGGCTGCTGCAACGTAAAGCCGGCAAACCCGGGGCCTCACTGGCAAAAACCACCGGGTGGATCCACCGTGCCAGCCTGCAATCACGCGGGGTGCTGATGTGGGGCGGCATTGAGTATCTGGCCATTGACGATCGCGGTCTGACCATCCGGCGTGAAAGCAATATTGAAACGCTGGCGGTAGATAATGTGGTAATTTGTGCCGGGCAGGAGCCGCAACGAGAGCTGGAAACGGCATTACGCGCCACAGGAAAACCCCTGCATTTGATTGGAGGAGCCGATGTGGCGCTGGAGTTGGATGCACGCCGGGCGATCGCTCAGGCGACCCAGTTGGCGTTGCAGATTTAGGCATTCGGCACGTCCAGGCCGAATGCCACAGCCGCCGTTAACGTAGTTTTACGGAACGCAGGACGACAAACTTCTGGTTAGATGCGATCAGGGTGCAGTTACCAAACATCTTCTTCAGCTTGTGGTGGTAATCCAGGTGGCGGTTACCGACGATGCGCAATTCACCACCGTGTTGCAGGCAGCGTTTAGCATCACGGAACATCTGCCACGCTAAGTGATCGGTCACGGCATGCTGCTGATGGAACGGCGGGTTACACAGTACCGCATGCAGACGGTCAGAAGGATAGCCACTGAGCATGTTGTTCACGTGGAAATGGCTGCGCGCCATGTCATCCGGCAGGTTGAGTTCCACGTTACGCTGGCTGGAAGCCACCGCCATATAGGACTCATCAAGGAAGTGCACTTCAGCTTCCGGGTTCTGCGCCAGCGCCTGCATACCGATCACACCATTACCACAGCCGAGATCGACAATCTCACCTTCAATCTGGTCCGGCAGATGCTGTAAGAAGAAGCGCGCGCCCACATCCAGCGAACCGCGTGAAAACACGTTCGCGTGGTTATGGATCTGCCACGGGGTGCCGTCCAGCGTCCAGACGCTGCTGTCTGCCAGTTCACGTACCGCAGGGTTAGAGAAAGTACTGTAAATCAGACGCGCTTTTTTCCATGCCAGTGACGTTTTGGTTTCACCGATGTACTTCTCGAAAAGCTGCAGCGTGGAGTTATGGATCTCTTTCGCACGAGCGCCCGCAAGGATCACCGTCTCAGGCGTTACCACCTGGCGCAGTGCATACAGCTGTTGTTCCAGCAGCGCGAGGGTTTTTGGCACTTTAATCAGCACCACCGCAGGCGATGCGGGCAATGCATCCAGGCTACTAAGGAAGGTGACGCGGGAGTCATCTAACTGATTCATCTGCAAGTTCTGGCGCGTGGCCTGCTGACTTAACCAGGAATCACTGATTTGCCACACTTCGCGATCGGCCAATGCGGTGGTTAATGCACCGAAGCTGTCGTTGAAGATCAGCACTGGGCCAGCAGGCAGTTCCTGCTGCAGCAGATATTCATCGGCGGCATCCCACGCCTGGAGCGGGCTCTCTTCGCGCATTAACGGAAAACGATGCAGAACGAGCGAGCGATCGTTCAGGTCAAGTTGGCTCATGAGATCTCCGACATGGCACAGGTGGTTGAATAGTAACCCCGCTAAAAGGGGCGCGCAGTATACTGCCTTTCCCGCCGGATCTCTAATCGTGCGTCTATGACAACGATGATCTTTCTGCCATCAAAATGAATTCTCCGCGCATGAAAAACACTCACTCTGACGGCGGCGCGCAACTCGCTGCTGGCTGACGCTCAGCTACCTACACAGCAATTCTTAATAAAATGAGTGAACTGCATGATCAAATTAACCACACCAGCCCCCGTTTCCAGCACCCACATACCGCCCAAAGAAGATAACCACAGCGACCGCGAGAAGATCATTGCCTGGCGTAGCGAACAGATGTCCACGGGCTCTTTGCAGGCTTTTCACGCTGCTGAGCTTTTTTTACAGCAGCAAACCTCACCTTCACCGACACTGAATCTTGCCCACCGTAATTTGTCCTCACTGCCAGACATCACGCTGAGTTCACAGGTTGCTACAGTCGATTTCAGCGGGAACCCCCAGCTCACTCACCTCCCCGCTGGCCTGTTTGAACAGATGCAGGCCGGTACACTGTTTTGCGATCGTCCCCTGGCTGGAGAACTGGGGCGCATTCTGGCATCACACCCCCAGAAGGCCAGTTTCCGCGTGGTTCTCTCTGATGAAAAAACCACAACAGAATCCACCAGCAGCCTTGCTACCTCGCGTCCCAAACGCACCATTACCCCACCGAAACGTTATCAGCAAGAGGTTGAGCAGCCATCGGCTAAAAAGCCCAAAGCCTCTCCGCCGCCAGAACGCCTGCTCCGCAGTAACAGCGACCCGTTAAACGTTGCCAAAGCCTATCAGGACAGCCTTGATCGCAGCTGGAGTGAGGGAAAATTCGCCCCCAAAGCCAGCATCGTCAATTTACTGAAAGCTCACGCGGCTGAAGTGCGGGATAACACGCTCTCTGGCTTAAGCATCCGGATTGCCACCGTGCTGGATAAACTCCCCAGGGAAGACTTTGCCACACTCACACGGGAAAATATCCATAGCCATTTCGTTGCGGCACAGCTCTTCTTCTCGCAAAAGAGCTGCTGTGAAGGGTTAGACATCGCCAGCCGTAACAAAACACTAAACAGCTTTGTTACCGATATCGGGCTGTTTCTCGAGGATGAACATCCAGACAGCGACTTTGATCAGCATGACACCCGGTTGATGGTTGATGATGAGCGACTGGAACAGGCCATTAGCGATTTAGATATGAAACGTCATACCCGATAGATCACAGAGACCGGCAAACTTTGCCGGTCTCATGTTATGCTAATCCCCCTCTTCATTACGGCTACTGGAACCTCATGTCCTCGCTTATTTACCTGCAAGGCTACCCCGCACATCTCCTCACGCAGGTGCAAACGCTGATCGATCAGCAGCGCCTCAGCGAAGTGCTGCAAAAACGCTATCCAGGACGTCATGAGATCAGCAGTGATAAAGCGCTGTACGACTACACGCTGGATTTTAAAAACCGTTTTATGCGCAAGGCGGCACCGCTCAGCAAAGTGCAGTGGGATAATAAAATCAAGGTTATGCAACACGCGCTAGGGTTACATACTGCCATTTCGCGTCAGCAAGGAAACCAGCTGAAAGCCAAAGCTGAAATCCGCATCTCGACCTTCTTCCGCCAGGCCCCAGAACCTTTTCTGCGTATGATCGTGGTGCATGAGCTGGCACACCTCAAAGAGAAGAACCACGATAAGGCGTTCTATCAACTCTGCTGCCATATGGAACCGGATTATCATCAGTTAGAGTTCGATGCCCGCCTGTGGATGACGGATCAGGCACTCAAGGGGAACGCGGCCTGAAGCGCCTGTAATAATGCGTAACAATGCCGTGACTGGAAATCCTTATTTACAGCCCTGCCAATTTACCCTCTTCTAACGCTAAAACAGCACGCAGGGCTAAAACATAAAACCAATAAGCATTGTTAATCACACGCTATCAATCCCCCTGTATTTATTACGATTATTTATCTCCTGACGGCCAGAAGCTGCTGTTTATTCTCATCTTTACTTACGACAACAGGTTAAAACCACACTTAACAAGCGTGCAATATTAACCATAAAGTAACATTTCCCCGGCGTTTTACAGCGGTCATTTTATCAACAACTCATTGATAGCTATAAAAAAAAGGCATTTTTTAAAGAATGTATTGAGCCTAAAGCAAAGAAGCCTTATATTGGCCGCGCTTTTTACCTAATCGGTTACTTTTAATTCAATTATTCAATTGGGGCGTATCACGAAGCCTTGGTTGTAGGAGAGATATGATGACGGATAAAGTCCGTATTGACACTTTAGAAGCTAATTCTGCAAACCGTAACAACGAGACTTATTTGGCCCGTCAGGCTGAATTTGAATCAAATGTACGAAGTTATCCACGTAAATTGCCTTTAGCCATCGCGCAAGCGCAAGGAGTATGGATCACGGATGTTGAGAATAAACAATATCTTGACTGCCTGGCCGGTGCTGGCACGTTGGCTTTAGGCCACAACCACCCGGACGTACTGCAGAGTATCCAAAATGTCATTACCAGCGGCTTGCCGTTACATACTCTCGATCTGACAACGCCGTTAAAAGATGCGTTCTCTGAATACCTGCTGGCACAGCTGCCAGGCGAAGGTAAAGAATACTGCCTGCAGTTTACCGGCCCATCTGGCGCCGATGCTGTTGAAGCGGCACTGAAGCTGGCGAAAAAGGTCACTGGCCGCGCTGGCGTTATCAGCTTCTCAGGCGGTTACCACGGTATGACTCACGGTGCGCTGTCAGTCACCGGTAACCTGTCGCCGAAAGAAGCGGTAGACGGCATGATGCCAGAAGTGCAGTTCATGCCTTACCCACACCTGTACCGCTGCCCGTTTGGCATCGGTGGTGAAGCTGGCGTGAAAGCGGCAACTTACTACTTCGAAAACCTGATCAACGACGTTGAGAGTGGCGTACGCAAACCTGCGGCCGTGATTCTGGAAGCCGTTCAGGGTGAAGGTGGTGTGAACCCAGCCCCAGTTGAGTGGCTGCAACGCATCCGTAAAGTGACGCAGGAGCACGGCATTCTGCTGATCATCGATGAAGTTCAGGCTGGCTTTGCACGTACTGGTAAGTTCTTCGCCTTCGAACACGCTGGCATTCAGCCAGACATCATCGTGATGTCGAAAGCTGTAGGTGGCGGTCTGCCACTGGCTGTACTGGGTATCAAAAAGCAGTTCGATGCCTGGTCACCTGGCCACCACACCGGTACTTTCCGTGGCAACCAGCTGGCAATGGCTACCGGCCTGACCACGCTGAAGCTGCTGAAAGAGCAGAACATTGCGGGCAAAGTAGCAGAACAAGGTGAGTGGCTGAAAGGCAAACTGGCCGACCTGCAGAAACGCTTCCCGGTAATGGGCCACATCCGTGGTCTGGGCCTGATGATTGGTATCGAGTTCGTTAAACCAAACGAAGCTCAGGACCACATGGGTTGCTACCCGGCTGATGGCGATCTCTCTGCGCTGGTGCAGAAGAAGTGCTTCGAAGCGGGTCTGATCCTGGAGCGTGGTGGTCGTGGTGGTTGTGTGCTGCGTCTGCTGCCTTCGCTGCTGATCACCAATGAAGAGCTCAACATCTTCCTGGATAAATTTGAACAGGCACTGATCGCCGCAGGCGTTAAACCTGTTTAAGTGGAGTAATTGACCGAGATGTCTGAGTTAAATCCTATTCTGGCCGCCTCTAATGAGAGCATTGAGGCGTACCAGCAAGCAATCGCGCAAACCAGCGAAGCTGTTGTTAACTGGTTGCAGCAGCCCTATATGTATCAGGGCAAAACCGTTGCAGAACTGCGTGAGCGCATTGCGCTGGATTTCAATCCTCAGGGCCTGGGCAACCAGGCCGCGATTGAACGTGCAATTGAACTGTTCCTGAAAGACAGCCTGCTGGTACACCACCCGCAGTGTGTGGCGCACCTGCACTGCCCAAGCCTGGTCGTAAGCCAGGCGGCGGAAGTGCTGATCAACGCCACCAACCAGAGCATGGACTCATGGGATCAGAGCCCATCTGCAACCATTATTGAAGTGAAGCTGATCGAATGGCTGCGCGCACAGGTGGGTTACACCGCTGGCGATGCTGGCGTATTCACCAGCGGCGGCACTCAGAGTAACCTGATGGGTCTGATGCTGGCGCGTGATGCTTTCTTCAAACGTCAGGGTCACTCTGTTCAGCAGGATGGTCTGCCTGGCGATCTGAAAAAGATCAAAGTGTTCTGCTCTGAAAACGCCCACTTCTCTGTACAGAAGAACATGGCGCTGATGGGCCTCGGCTACCGCTCTGTGACGCTGGTGAAAACCGATGAATTCGCCCGCATGGACGTCAACGATCTGAAAGCCAAACTGGCTGAAGCGCAGGCGAACGGCGAGCAGGTTCTGGCTATCGTGGCAACTGCCGGTACTACCGATGCAGGTGCTATCGATCCACTGCGCGAAATCGCAGGTATTGCTGCTGAGCACAACACCTGGGTACACGTTGATGCTGCATGGGGTGGCGCACTGCTGCTGTCTGAGAAGTATCGTGATTACCTGGATGGCCTGGAACTGGTGGACTCCGTCACTCTGGACTTCCACAAGCAGTACTTCCAGACCATCAGCTGTGGCGCATTCTTGCTGAAAGATGCACGTCACTACGAGCTGATGCGCTATCAGGCGGCTTACCTGAACTCTGAGTTTGATGAAGCGGCTGGCGTACCAAATCTGGTTTCCAAGTCACTGCAGACCACCCGTCGTTTCGATGCACTGAAACTGTGGATGGGCTTAGAAGCACTGGGTCAGAAACAGTATGCTGCGATCATCGATCACGGTGTAACGCTCGCACAGCAAGTAGCCCAGTACGTGACGGAAGAAGCGGACCTGGAACTGGTTATGCAGCCACAGCTGGCAAGCGTGCTGTACCGCTACCGCCCAGCGCAGATGGCCAACAGCAGCGATGCTGACGTTGCCCTGTTCAACCAGAAAATCGGTGATGCGCTGCTGGAATCCGGCCGTGCTAACGTCGGTGTGACTGAGTCGAACGGCGTAACCTGCCTGAAGCTGACGCTGTTGAACCCAACTGTGACGCTGGAAGATATCAAAATCCTGCTGGCACTGGTGGCTAAAACAGGTCAGGAACTGCTGGCTAAGTAAGTATTAGCCATCAGTCAATGAACGGGGTCTGGCATTGCGCCGACCCCGTTTTTTTATGCCGCTATAAAAACTCCTGCGCTTTCTGAATCAGGCTGGTCTTCGTCAGCGCCCCCATAAAGCGACGCTCCTGCGGGTTATTCAGCACCGGTAAACGCTCCAGCGTTACGCGCGCAAACGCCTCCCAACCTTCACGCATACTTTGGTTCTGGAACACACAGGGGAAATCATCGTCCATCACCACGCTCACCGGTGATTCCAGGGTGATCTCTTGTGACAGCACGCGACGTGAAATCTCATGGATCGATACCACGCCAAGGAATTGCCCTTCTGCATCAATCACATAAACATAGCGCTCTCGTTTTAGCGTACTTACCGCCAGCGCTTTGCCCACGGACTCCTGGAGCTGCAAGGCTGCACCGGGAATAATCAGCTCACTGACGCGCATATTGTCGAAATCGTACTTGGCCTCGGATCGATTGAAATGCGCCGAGATCACCGGATAGGTACTGGCGGATTGCAGCCGGTAAACCACCATCGAAGCCAGTACGGAAGCCAGCATCACCGGGAACAGCAGGCTGCTATTGAGCGTCATCTCCAGCACCATCAGCATCGCCATCAGCGGAGCCTGGCTGACCGCCGCCAACACGGCAGCCATGCCAACGGCGGCATACAGCAAGGTATTGCCCACCGGCAGGTGCAGTATGGCTCCTGTCGTCGCGACGGCAACACCCAGCAATGCGCCCATTAAAAGTGAAGGCGTGAACAAACCGCCCACTGCATTAGAACCCACGGATAGGGTGGTCGCCGCCGTTTTCAGTACCAGTAGCAGCAGCAACATCGGCAGCAGGTAATCACCATCGATAATTTTCACGATCACTTCGTAACCGTTACCTAAAATATCGGTGGAGATCAGTGCTAACAGGCCCACGGCAAAGCCACCGATCCCTAAGCGCAGGGGTAACGATCGCACCCGCGCGAACTGTGCTTTGCTGCGGGAAATCAGATTGATTAACAACCAGCCAAGCAGCCCCGCAAGTACGCCAATCAACAGACTAAACAGGACGCTGGTGGTGTCCATCTGGAACTGCGCCTCCACCAGCGGATAGAGCGGGCTGCGCAGGCCAAGGGACCACATGGTCATCACCGCCACCGCAGAGGAGACAATCAGCGGGATCAAACGCTGTAGCGCTGAGATGCCAAAAGCGATCTCCGCGACAAAAATCGCCGAGGCCAGGGGGGCGTGATACACCGATGACAGCCCAGCAGCGGCTGCCATGGCCACCACATCGCTGTTTTTAAGGTTGAAGGAGGCCGGAACAAAACGGCCCATCAGGCTGCCGCTCAGGGCGGAAAGCTGCACCATCGGCCCCTCTTTACCAATTGAAGCGCCGCTGCCAATGCTGGCGATAGAAGAGAGTGCGCGGAACAGTGATGTCCGCGTGGGCACCGCATCCAGCCGGGCATTAATCACTTCCAGATAGTCCGTTTTTACCGTTTTTCGTTGTTCAATCATCACCGCGTAGCGCAGGAAAAACCCTGCCAGCACGCCGCCTGCGCCCACTAACAGTGGCCAGAAGAACCACGGCCAAACGTGCATCGCCACTGTAATTTCATTATTGCTGTGAAATAAAACGCGGTTAATCAAGGTAATAACTTCACGGAAACCCAGCGTCACCCAGGAAGCCACGAACCCAACCGGGATCGCGACCAGCAAAGTGGTCCAGTTCAGTGCGTGTTTACTTCCTTTCACCCAAGGCTCCCGTTCTGCCTGAAAGATTACGGCTTGTATCATAGGTTAAGGACGATCGCTGAATCAAACCTGCAAATTGGCTTCATTGCCCTCTCCTGCGACCACGCGGTTGATTCATTCATTTGTGAATGGCATAAAACACTGAACAAAATATGCACATTAATCTGCTACAAGTTAAGCATTTAACCCTGTTTTATCGCGTCTAAAAACCCCAGGACGGGCCTGATGGATGAGAAACATCTTGTGGGCAGCACAAAAAAAGTACGATCCGCGCCGTAAAAACAGAATTATCTCTTTCCTCACGTGATCTTTTCCTTATACTCCGGCGGGCAAACTGTCCGGCAGGCAACGTTTCCACCTGCCAGGCATACTATCTCGCTATAAGGCAAAATAACGTTATGCAAACATCGCTTCCACGACGCCTGGCCTCGCTCTTTGCGGGCAACCTGGTGACTCAAATCGCGCTCGGCCTGGTTGCCGGTATCGCTCTGGCGGGGATCTCAAAAGATCTGGCGCTGGATATGGGCTTATTAGGTGAACTTTTTGTCGGCGCATTGAAAGCCGTCGCGCCTGTGCTGGTCTTCGTGCTGGTGATCGCCTCTATTTCAGGTCATCGCCAGGGACAAAAAACCAATATTCGCCCGATTGTCGTGCTGTACGTATTCAGTACCGTACTGGCTTCCATGGTTGCGGTGTTCTTCAGCTCGCTCTTCCCACAGCAGCTAGCGCTGACTGCGGCGAACGCTTCAATTACGCCGCCTTCTGGTATTGCAGAAGTTCTGCATGGTCTGCTTATGCGCATCGTGTCTAACCCGATTCAGGCCATTATGGAAGCCAACTACATTGGCATCCTGGCATGGGCAATCGGTCTGGGCTTTGCCTTCCGTCACAGCAGTGATGGCACGCGTAAACTGTTGCAGGACAGCGCCGAAGCGGTGACCTGGTTAGTCCGCTGTGTGATTCGCTGCGCGCCAATCGGCATCTTTGGCCTCGTCTCTTCCATCATCGCCTCCACCGGTTTCGGCACGCTGTGGCAATATGCCCACCTGCTCGGCCTGCTGTTGGGCTGTATGCTGCTGATGGCGCTGGTGTTCAACCCGATCATCGTGTTCTGGAAAATCCGCCGTAACCCTTACCCACTGGTATTCACCTGCCTGCGTGAAAGTGGGGTTACCGCCTTCTTTACCCGCAGTTCTGCGGCGAATATTCCGGTGAATATGGCTCTGGCAAAACGCCTCAACCTGGATGAAGACACCTACTCCGTGTCTATTCCTCTTGGGGCTACCATGAGCATGGCTGGTGCAGCAATTACCATTACGGTACTGACGCTGGCAGCGGTGCATACGCTGGATATCCACATTGATACCCCAACCGCCATTCTGCTCAGCTTACTGAGCGCACTGTGCGCCTGTGGTGCTTCTGGCGTGGCTGGCGGTTCATTGCTGCTGATCCCGGTTGCCGCAAATATGTTTGGTATTCCAAATGATATCGCTATGCAGGTGGTCGCCGTGGGCTTCATCATCAGCGTTTTGCAGGACTCTGCCGAAACTGCGTTGAACTCTTCAACCGATATCCTGTTTACCGCTGCGGTATGCCAGTCGGTTCAGGCACAAGAGGAACGTGAAGCGCGTAACGCGTAATCATGTTCATCGATTCAGGGCTGGCTTGCGGCTGGCCCTGAATGCCACTCCCTCAGGCTTATCGCTTCACTCCTCCCCCTGCACCACCTACACCTCGCCTCAACCAATCAGGTTTTGCTGCTGCCGAGCTTGTTTTTGCCTGAATCACGCGCAAAATGTTTAGTTAGTACGCAATAATGTCAGCTCGTGTAAAGCTCCTTTTTACCCTGCTCAGCACAAGGTAAAACACCTGCTGCCGGTGAGAATAGACTGTCTCGCCAGAGGGATATTTGTTACAGTTATTCATACTTTTTCTGGCCTTTACGACAGAACTCAAATAAGTTCCGGACGGACCTGGCAACACACCCAGACGCTTCAGCAATGAAATAACAAACCTGGCAAGTGAGTCTGAAGAGTGGCGGTTTAACGAAGATGTTCAGGAAGGATTGATGGATATTTTGCAAGCACTGTTGCACGCACTGTGGCAACAGGATTATGAAACACTTTCAGACCCTGCGCTGGTCTGGGCAATTTATGGCATCTTGTTCATGATCCTGTTTCTGGAAAATGGCCTACTGCCTGCGGCATTCTTGCCCGGTGATAGCCTGCTGATTCTGGTCGGCGTGCTGATTGCGAAAGGAACGCTGGGTTTCCCGCTCACGCTGCTGATTTTAACTACTGGCGCCAGCCTGGGTTGCTGGGTTAGCTATATTCAGGGACGATGGCTTGGCAACACACCCACCGTACAGAAATGGCTGGCACATCTCCCGGCGCAATATCATCAACGTGCCCACAGTCTGTTTCATCGTCACGGCTTGTCAGCCTTGCTGGTGGGCCGTTTTATCGCGTTTGTACGCACTCTGCTTCCGACCATTGCAGGCCTTTCAGGCCTGAGCAGCGCCCGTTTTCAGTTCTTTAACTGGATAAGCGGCTTGTTGTGGGTCTTGATTCTTACCGTGCTCGGCTTTGCGCTGGGTAAAACACCGATATTCCGGCGCTACGAAGATGAACTGATGCTATGCCTGATGCTGCTACCGTTGGTGCTGCTGGTGATCGGCCTGACCGGCTCACTCATCGTGATATGGCGTAAACGTAAGAGTGGTAAAGCGCAGTGATGAGTCTCTCTTTTTCTTTTTCGCGTCGGGTGCGTATTGTCCTGGCCGCAGGCGTGCTGGCTCTGCTCATGGCGTGTATATTGCCGGGCATGTTGCAACATGACAGCGTGCTGCAAATCCGTGTGGCGCAGGCTGGAGCGCCACTGCCAGATGGCTTTTTTGTCTATCAACAGCTCACTGCGCAAGGGATTCATATTAAGAGCATCACCCCTGCGGATGACGCGCTCGTCATCCACTTCGATTCCGATGCGCAGAATCAGGCCGCACAGCGCCTGCTGCGCCACTTGCTGCCCCAGGGATTTGTCTTCGTCTGATCCTCCCACCTCTGGCCGTTGTTAACGACGCAACGGCCAGCATAATTCTGCTATCTCCTCGTGTTTTTTGAACTTTTTCCCTGAGATGTCTATGCTTGATCGGTAATACCAACACGCCGCATTCATTTTCAGGACGATTGCCTTGTATCGTTCGCCCTGTGCCCTGTTAAGGAAAACCGCCCAATGATTCGTCAACTGCTGCCAGGCCTTGTGTGTCTTCTCTTTTCTGGCTCGCTACTGGCCGCTGAGCCACTGTGTAAACAGAAAGAGAATGATATCCAGCATGAGATTGACGTCGCGCGTAAGCATGATAATCAGCGCCGGGTGAATGGCCTTGAGCGGGCTTTGACCGAAGTCCGGGCTTCCTGTACCGATCAGAAACTTAAAGCTGCACAGTTGGAACGCATCAACACGCAGAAAGAGAAAGTCGGCGAGCGCGAGCATGAGCTAAAACAGGAACGTGACAAAGGGCATGACCAGGAAAAGATTGAAAAAAGGCAACAAAAACTGGATGAGGCTCGCCGCGAACTGAAAAAAACGCAGGCTGAGCCTTACTGATATGGCATTCACATAGCTGCATGAAGGAGTCATTTATGTCTAAAGAATCATCTTCTGAACACCTGCGCGCCGAACTGAAAAATCTCGCCGATACGCTGGAAGAAGTGCTGAGCAGCTCCAGTGAGAAGTCTAAAACCGAGCTGGATAAACTGCGCCACAAAGCGCAAGCCGCACTGAATAGCTCACGCGAGCGTCTTGGCGACTCTGGTGAGCGTCTGGCGCAAACCACGCGAGAAGCGGCCGCAAAAGCCGATGACTACGTGCGCGAAAATCCATGGCATGGCGTGGGTATTGGTGCAGCGATTGGCGTTGCGCTGGGTATTCTGCTCTCCCGTCGTTAATTATGGATAAACAGCAAAGCCACGGCCCCGGCAAAGGGGTCATCCACATCGGACAGCGCATTGTGACGACGCTGGTCAGCATGGCTGAAACCCGCGTGCGGCTGGCAGTGGCAGAACTGGAAGAGGAAAAGGCCAATCTGATTCAGATGTTACTGATGATTGGTCTGACCATGCTATTCACGGCTTTTGGCTTGATGAGCCTGATGGTACTGATCATCTGGGCTGTTGACGCGCAATATCGCCTGATGGCAATGGGTATCACCACTGCCGTGCTGTTTGGCCTGGCGCTGATTTTTGGCTTGTGGACGCTGTACAAATCTCGCCAGTCCACGCTGCTGCGCCATACGCGCAAAGAGCTGGAAACCGATCGCCGCCTGCTGGAAGAGGATAAGTCATGAGCCGCCGGGAGCGTGAACAGCGCATCCACGACCTGCTGGGTGACATCCAGCAGCAACGGCTCGATCTCAGCGCGGCGCGACGTGACTGGCTTCAACACACGGCACATTACGATCGTGGCTGGCACACGTTCATCAATCTGCGCCGCTATCTGGCGATTGGCAGCGGCGTGCTGGCTATCTGGTCGGTGCGTAGCCCCAGTCTGATGCTGCGCTGGGCCAAGCGCGGATTTGGCGTCTGGAGTACCTGGCGCATGATCAAATCCACCCTCAATCAGCGTTGATCCCCCTGGCCGGTCGTTGTATCCGGCCTCTTTAATTCAGTTTTACTGAATAACATCAACATTTTTTCTCGCTTACAACCTTTGCACTCCGCGACTATCATCTTCAGCTATCAACCCAATGAACAGCAATATCGCAGTTCGGCGGGTAATACTAGCCGCAGGCGCATTTGCCCTGTCGTAAAAAACCGTTGGAGTAAATGATGAAAAAATTCGAAGACACTGGCCTGCTGCTGGCACGTATCCTGATGCCAATCCTGTTCATCGTTGCAGGTTGGGGCAAAATCACCGGTTACGCAGGCACTGCGCAGTACATGCAGTCTGCAGGCGTTCCTGGCTTCCTGCTGCCACTGGTTATTCTGCTGGAGTTTGGCGGCGGTCTGGCGATTCTGTTTGGTTTCCTGACGCGTTTCACCGCGCTGTTTACCGCAGCTTTCACCCTGCTGACCGCGTTTATCTTCCACGTTGATTTCGCGAACGAAATTAACCAGCTGATGTTCATGAAAAACATGTCTATCGCCGGTGGCTTCCTGGTGTTAGGTCTGGTTGGACCGGGTGCATACAGCATTGATGCACTGATTCGCAAGAAACTGCAGCCTTCTGCGTCTTTCTAAGCGACAACAACGCATATACTTGTCAGGGCGGAGATCTTCTCCGCCCTTTTCGTTTTTGGAGGGCATATGGGACAACTGATTGACGGTGTCTGGCATGACACCTGGTACGATACCAAATCCACCGGTGGACGTTTCAAGCGTAGCGACGCCGTGTGGCGCAACTGGGTGACTGCTGATGGCAGCGCAGGCCCAACCGGTAACGCCGGTTTTGCAGCTGAACGAGGCCGCTATCATCTGTATGTCTCCCTCGCCTGCCCCTGGGCACACCGCACTTTGCTATTGCGCAGCCTGAAAGGGTTAGAGGATTTTATCTCGGTTTCCGTGGTGCATCCGTTGATGCTGGAGAACGGCTGGACGTTCAATGATGATTTCCCCGGTGCGACAGGCGACCACCTCTATCAAAAACAGTATCTCTACCAGCTCTATCTGCATGCCGATCCCCACTACACCGGGCGTGTTACGGTGCCAGTGCTGTGGGATAAACAGCAGCAAACCATCGTAAGCAACGAATCCGCAGATATTATCCGCATGCTGAACAGCGCCTTTGACGCACAAGGGGCCAAAGCAGGCGATTACTATCCGTTGGCACTGCGCGAAAAGATCGATGAGCTAAATGGCTGGATTTACGACAGCGTGAACAACGGCGTGTACAAAGCCGGATTTGCCACCTCACAGCCCGCTTATGACGAAGCCGTGACCGCGTTGTTCCATTCGCTGGCGCGACTGGAGCAGATCCTCGGTCAACATCGTTATCTGACCGGTGATAGCCTGACCGAAGCCGATCTGCGTTTATGGACCACGCTGGTGCGCTTTGATCCGGTTTATGTCACCCACTTTAAGTGCGATCGTCACCGGATCAGTGATTTTATCAACCTTAATGGCTTCCTGCGCGATATCTACCAGATGCCGGGCATTGCCGAAACGGTCAACCTGCCGCACATTCGCCATCACTACTATTGCAGCCACAAGACCATCAACCCTAACGGGGTGATCTCGGTCGGCCCGGCTTTTAACTGGGATGAACCCCACGGGCGCGGGTGATCAGCTTTCCCCCACGGGCTGAGCCGGTGGGGGAAAACGTCACTCAGAACCGGTAGCTGACACCCGCTTCCACCGTACGGTCGCGGCCAATCCAGCAGTAGGTTGAGCTGTAACAGGTATAGGTGAACTTGTTGGTCAGGTTCTGCGCACTGGCTTTCACCAGCAAACCGCGCAGTTGCGGACTGAGCACACCAAGATCGTAGCTGATCGCCGCATCAAACTGCGTGTTGCCACCGATCGCCGGGAGTGAGTTGTCCTGCGTGATCTCTGACTTGCCGCTGTAGCGTAGCCCGGCTCCCAGCATCAATCCCTGCAAGGCGGTCTCATTGAAGGTGTAATCCGCCCACAGGTTAACCTGGTTTAGCGGCACCTGAGTCGTACGCTTGCCCTGATACAAATCATCTTTCTTGTTTACCGCATCGGTATAGGCGTAGTTCGCCACCAAATTCAGGTTATCCAGCGGGCGGCTCACCACACTTAACTCCGCACCATTCGACTCCACTTCTCCTGTCTGGCGATAGTTAGTGAGAGAGTTAGCCCCCAGGCTGTAATCGGTAGTCACCACATTTTTCTGTTTGATCTGGAATACCGAAGCGGTAACGGTGGTGGCGTAATCAGGCAGCAGGTATTTCACCCCGCCCTCCAGCTGCTTGCTGGTGGTCGGTTTCGCCTTATCAGCCGTTAGCGTGCCCTGCGGTGAAACCGGCATAAAGCCTTCCGAGTAGCTGACGTAAGGGGCGATACCATTGCTAAACTGGTACAACGCGCCGAGTCGCTTGGTTACCCGATCCTGCGCAGTCCAGGTTTTGCTGTCCCCGGAAAGATAATCTGCGGTGATAGCGTGATAATCGTCATAGCGCAGGCTGGCAAGGATATTCAGGCCGCCAAAGGCCATCTGATCCTGAAGATAGTACCCCTTCTGGCTAAAACTCAGGCGTTTGTTTAGCGCAGTGTACAGGCCAAGGCTGCTGTCCGTGACCTGGCTGTAGTCAGGTGCCAGCAGGTTAATATCCGGGGTCGCATTCCCGCTATAGCGGTAGGTCAGGTGCGAATTCAGGTGCTGGTAATCAAAGCCTGCCAGCAGATGGTGCGTCCACGCTCCCCACAGCACATCCTTCTTCAGTTGGTTATCTATATTGACGCTATCCAGCCCTTCATCGGTGGTGTAACCGTAGCGTGAGAGCTGCGTGCTGCTGCCATCGGTGCCAAGGGAGTAGACGCTACGTTGATGGGTATCTACCGTGAAATAGCGCGCTTTCTGCACCACGCCCCAGCCGTTATCGAACTGATGTTCAAAGCTGTAGCCCACCATACCCTGCTGCTGCGAGAAACCATTCCAGTGGTCGCCAGCATAGGCACGGCGTGAAGCGTAACCGCTGCGCAGATAAGCCAGCGGCAGCGGGTTTGAGGGTGTCAGGCTTGGCTGATTCTGCCACAGCGCTTCCAGCGTCAGACGGGTTTGGTCAGAGGGCTGCCAGCTGAATGAAGGCGCGACCAGGTAACTTTCGTGCTTGCTGGTATAGGGCTGATCCTGCCCTTCGCTGGCTTTGCTGATAAAACGGTAGCTCCAGTCACTGTCGGCGATCTGCCCGGTGGAGTCGATATACCCCTCTTTCAGGTTACGGTTACCGGTGTTGAACCCCACTTCCGTGTTTTGGGCTTTCTGTGGCTTTTTGCCCTGAATATTCACCAGGCCTCCCGGCGAGGCGTTGCCATACAGCACCGATGATGGGCCTTTCAGGATATCTACCTGATCAATCAGGATCGGATCGATACTGGCTTTGGTGTTGCCGGTCACGTTATAGGGCAGCTGGAGTCCATCGTAATACTCATTATCCGCAGAGAACCCGCGGATCTTGTATTCGCTCATATAGGTGGTGCTGCCGCGCATCTCGGTTGAGACGCCTGCATCGTAGCGCAGGATCTCATTCAGTGAGTTCGCGTGGCGCTTCTCAATCTCTTGCTGACTGATACTGTTGATGGTTTGCGGCGTGCGGCTCTCCGGCACGGCAGATTTTGTTCCACTGTTGGTGTAAGGCGCGACGCTGTTTTCAGCGCTACCCGCTGCTTCACCGGCCGTGACCACCAGCGTGGATGGATTCCCCTGGGAGGGCGCAGCATTGGCTGCCGGGCAGAGTGCGCAGGCAATGGCCATCGCCAGCGGACTCAATGCGTTTAAACGTTTCCATGCCAACATAAAAATGACTCTCGCTCTTGTTATTTTTGCTGGCGCTATTATCCCGACCCGCTAAACAAACCCGCTATGCGTGCTGCTGCAATGCGTATGCGCACTGACAAATTTACGCCAGCTCGCTGGGTGCCACACCATACTGGCGGCGAAAAGCGGTGGCGAAGTTGGTCGCGTGCTGATAACCGGACATCCATGCCGCCTGCTGCACGCTATATCCCTGCTGCAAATACTCCCGCGCCAGCGCGAGGCGACACTGCCGCAGGTAGTTAAAGATGGACTCGCCATAGCACTGGCGGAATTTGCTGCGTAAGCTGCTGGCGCTCATGGCCGCGAGCTGTGCCAGTGCATCCAGGGTATAGGGCCGTTCCGGGGCGCTCTCGATCAGCTGCTTAACCTGCTCCAGCCGCTGCAACTCGCGTGGACAAAGGGGGGACACGGGGGAAACTGACGGCGTGGGGATCATCCAGTAACCCAGCAACTGCAACAGAATACCTTCAAGGATCAGTTGATGTGCCAGGCTATCACCTGCGGGCAACTGTTGCAGTGATTGCAGCACCACGCCGGGAATCGCGCGTAGCGCGGTCTGCGGCTGCGTTTGCTGCCATTGAGCCAGATACGCCGCCACGGCTGAAGACGGGCAAAAACGTTGGGGATCGATAGCGAGGGAGAGCGTGACCAGGCGCTCTGCTGCCTGATGGCGAGCACTGAGCGTCTGCTGTGCATCCAACCGGGTGGTCAGCGCCATGCCACTGTGCAAATGCTGATAGCAACCGTTGACGGCGATCTCCACCTGTCCAGACAATACCAGCAGTACATACAGCGGCGAATGACCAGTTGAAGTGGATTCATAGGGTTCTATCACCTGCAAATCCGAACGGGTAATACAAACGCCGGCTGGCAGCACCCACTCCTCAACATAGCCCTGCACAACGGCACGCTGCGCCACATCCTGCCGTCCCTGCTCCAGCGCAGGGAAGTGATAATCAATGCCGTAGCGCGCGCCAATATCGAGAAAGTGCGCCACGGTAAATGCGCTGGCACAGCGCGGCGAAATCGCAGAGTTCATCACAGTCAGCCTTGCTCACCATCACAGGACTGACAGAGTAACATTCTCAACAAGCAGAAGCCTACAAATGATAACAGTTCTTATTTATAGAACAGCGTTATTATCCTGGAATTTAATTATGGCGACATAAAAACCCATATCATTTATAAAAAAATCCATTTGCGACACTATTATCTACAAAAAAATAAAAACCAGACCCATCCCAAAAAATACAGTTTGTAAAGTTAATGTGTTTTTATTGACGAGAAAAAAACCGTCTTTATTATTCACGAAAAAACTAACAAGGCCTCCTATGGATACTACAGAAGAGTTAAATAATACTTACTACTTTAATGGAATGCACAACTTAACAGCTGGAGAACTCTTTTTTTTCATATTCCTTGAAGAAGCGCAAAAAAAATTAGGCGTGGATGATATCGCTGCTCTGGCACTTATCATACTTGGTCAGCCCTCTAAAAGTACGCGAGGTAAGCCAGAGGGTGCAACCAAAGGAACGTCTATTTTAAGTGAACGGCTAAGGCGATGGCTGAATGTTAGGGTCCATCGCTGGCCAACACTCACCACGGGAAGCATCGTACGTTTAAGATTTTCATATGTGAATAATCTTGGTGCTTTTGCCGGTCGTTGGATTCCTATATTAGGGATTGCATTTATTCTCAATGATGTCACCCAAATAGCGTTGAAAACGACTCAGCACTATAATAAGGTTGCGCGAGGAGAGGATAAATTATGGTGACTGAACCCTTGGCCGATGAACTATTTGCATGGTACGAAGAAAACTATAATCATAAACCGTTATTTCACAGGAAAAAGCCTGAACTTTCACTGGAGACCAGTCTTTCAACGGGAGATATGCCATGGGCTCGGGAAACGGGTGATGAAATCATGAAAGACTATTTTCGACGCTTTCAAGTTGATGACAGTCATTTCGACTTTCTGATCTACTGGCCTTATGAGAAAGGTCTGCTGCCAAACTTCCTTCGTCCCAAAGCATGTAAAGTCCCCGATGTTGAAGCAAAACCTTTGACTTTACGCATGCTTCTCGCCTCAGCGGAAGCAGGAGAATGGTTATTTGACAGAAAAGACCAATAAAAAAGCCGCTCTCGCGGCTTTTTTATTGGGGTGCGTTAGCGGCGTTTAAGGAGTAAATACATACTCACTGCGAAGAACGCACCGCTTGGCAGTATCGCGCCGAGAATCGGCGGTAAGCCATAAACCAACGACAGCGGGCCGAAAATCTGGTCCAGCACGTAGAAGATAAAACCAAAGCTAATGCCGGTCACCACGCGTACCCCCATCGACACGCTACGCAGCGGTCCGAAGATAAACGACAGGGCCATCAACATCATTACCGCTACCGACAGTGGCTGGAAAATCTTGCCCCACATATTCAGTTGATAGCGGCCGGAAACCTGGCCAGACTGCTTGAGGTATTTGGTGTAGTTATACAGACCACGGATCGATAATGCGTCCGGGTCCAGCGCGACAACGCCCAGCTTGTCTGGCGTCAGGTTGGTTTTCCAGTCACCGGTCAGACTCTGTGAACCGGTAATCTGTTTCGGGTCATTCAGATCCGACTCTTCCACCTGCGAAAGCTGCCACTCTTTACGATCTTTATCCCAGCTCGCGCTGGCGGCATAGCGCACTTTTAACAGCCGGCGCTGATCGTTGAAGTTGTAAATACTGACACCATCCAGCGAGTTATCACCGTGAATGCGCTCAATATAAATAAAGCTATTACCGTCTTTAGCCCACAAGCCGTTCTGGGTAGAAACCAGCGCGCCGCCGTAAATCTGTTGGGCGCGATAGTTACGTGCCATCTGCTCGCCCTGCGGTGCAATAAACTCACCCACCAACATGGTCAGCAGCACCAGCGGGATTGCCGTCTTCATCACAGACAGCGCGACCTGCAAACGGGTAAAGCCTGAAGCCTGCATCACCACGAGCTCGCTGCGCTGTGCCAGTGCCCCCAACCCAAGGAGTGCGCCTAATAACGCCGCCATCGGGAAGAAGATTTCAATATCTTTCGGCACACTGAGCAAGGTGTAATAACCCGCATCCAGCGCGGTATAGGCACCCTGTCCGGTTTTGCGCAGCTGGTCGACAAACTTGATGATGCCAGAGAGCGACACCAGCATGAACAGCGTCAGCATAATGGTGTTAAAGATGGTCTTACCGATATACCGGTCTAAAACGCGAAACATCAGGCTGCCCCTCCGCGCACAAAGCGACCGCGAATACGCCGCATTGGCACCGTATCCCACAAGTTAAGCGCTATCGCCAGCACCAGATACGACACATTGACGACCCACATCCAGATAGCCGGATCAAGGCGGCCTTTGGAGCCACTTGAACGCAGAGAACTCTGTAACAGGAAGAAAATGAGGTATAGCAGCATCGCTGGCAGCATGGATAACACGCGGCCCTGACGTGGGTTAACCACGCTGAGTGGCACCACCATCAGCGCCATAATCAGCACCGAAACCACCAGTGTCAGACGCCAGTGCAGCTCAGCACGGAACGGCGGCGTTTTGTTCTCAATCAGGCTGGACATACTGGCCTGATCGGAATCATTCGGATCCAGCACCGCCTCTTTGTAGCCAATCACAGCCTGGTAATTACTGAAGTCCGTGATGCGGAAATCACGCAGCATTGCCGTGCCTTCAAAGCGCGTGCCTTTATCCAGCGTGACGACCTGCGAACCGTCTTTGCGCTGTTCCATATGACCGCTGTCACCCAATACCACAGAAGGGCGTGCATTGCCTTTTGGACGCAGTTGAGCAAGGAAGACGTGACCGAAGTGGTTGCCTTTGACGTTTTCGATAAACATCACGGCATTACCGTCACTGGAGGTCTGGAACTGGCCTGCCGCCAGTGCAGCAGCACCGGGGTTAGCTTTCGCATTCTTAGTGACTTCATCCTGATAGCGCGATGACCACGGGCCAAGCCAGGCCACGTTGATCGCCGCTACCGCAGCCGTCATCAGCATCAAAATCATGGCTGCTTTGACCAGCACACTTTTGCCGAGACCGCAGGCGTGCATCACGGTGATTTCACTCTCCGTGTACAATCGCCCAAGCGTCATGAGAATCGCCAGGAACAGGCTAAGGGGTAAAATAAGTTGCGCCATTTCAGGCACGCCAAGGCCTAACAGTGTCAGGACAAGGTTTGTCGGGATGTCGCCATCTACAGCGGCACCTAAAATCCTGACTAACTTCTGACAAAAGAAGATTAATAGCAGGATAAACAGGATAGCCAGCTGACTTTTGAGCGTTTCCCGAACCAGATATCTAATGATGATCACGCTTAGTACGCCTGTGAAAACTTGTCTTTTTGCAGGAAAATCGCTAGTTTCAACGCTTATTCGCCATTTATCTTCATCAATGGCCGTCATCGTAGCTAAAATTGACAGACAAATGCTTCAGGATGGCGCAAAAACAACCTATTGCCATCTTGATTCATTATGACCGCAGGCGGCCAAATGTCATGCTGCGCCGCAAAATAAAGGGTGACGAGCGGACTACATTCTAGCGACAGCCGAGGCCGTTGTCTTTAAGATTCAGGAGAGTGCATGGAGTTCAGTGTAAAAAGCGGAAGCCCGGAAAAACAACGCAGTGCCTGCATTGTTGTCGGCGTTTTTGAACCGCGTCGTTTATCGCCGATTGCCGAACAGCTGGATAAAATCAGCGATGGCTACATCAGCGCCCTGCTACGCCGGGGCGAGCTGGAAGGTAAAGTTGGCCAGACGCTGCTGCTGCACCACGTACCCAATATCCTCTCTGAGCGCATCCTACTGATTGGTTGCGGTAAAGAGCGTGAACTGGATGAGCGCCAGTACAAACAGGTGATCCAGAAAACCATCAACACCCTTAACGATACCGGTTCGATGGAAGCGGTCTGCTTCCTGACTGAGCTGCACGTAAAAGGACGCAATACTTACTGGAAAGTGCGTCAGGCAGTAGAAACCTCAAAAGAGGCGCTCTACAACTTTGACCAGCTGAAAAGTAACCGTGTTGAACCACGCCGTCCGCTGCGCAAGCTGGTATTCAACGTACCTACCCGCCGTGAACTCACCAGCGGTGAGCGCGCAATCCAACATGGTCTGGCCGTGGCTGCCGGTGTTCGCGCGGCGAAAGATCTCGGCAACATGCCGCCAAACATCTGTAACGCGGCCTACCTCGCTTCACAGGCACGCCAACTGGCAGATGGCTTTAAAAACGTGACAACGCGTGTCATTGGCGAACAGCAGATGAAAGAGCTGGGCATGAATGCTTATCTCGCCGTGGGCGCTGGCTCGCAGAATGAATCGCTGATGTCGGTTATTGAGTACAAAGGCAACCCCGATACAGAAGCGCGTCCGATTGTGCTGGTGGGCAAAGGCCTGACCTTTGACGCAGGCGGCATCTCGATCAAGCCCGCCGACTCAATGGACGAAATGAAATATGACATGTGCGGCGCGGCCTCAGTGTATGGTGTGATGCGCATGGTGGCAGAGCTTGGCCTGCCGCTAAATGTGGTCGGCGTCCTGGCCGGGTGCGAAAACATGGTTGATGGCCGGGCAATGCGTCCTGGTGATGTCCTGACAACCATGTCCGGTCAAACGGTAGAAGTGCTGAATACCGATGCCGAAGGCCGCCTGGTGCTGTGTGATGTGCTGACTTACGTTGAGCGTTTTGATCCTGAAACGGTGATTGACGTAGCCACCCTGACCGGTGCCTGTGTGATTGCATTAGGCCATCACATCAGCGGTTTACTGTCGAACCACAATCCACTGGCCCATGAGCTGATTGGCGCGTCCGAGCAGTCTGGCGATCGCGCATGGCGTCTGCCGATGTCCGATGAATATCAGGAGCAGTTAGAGTCCAATTTTGCCGATATGGCGAACATTGGTGGGCGTCCAGGTGGTGCAATTACTGCCGCCTGCTTCCTGGCGCGTTTTGCGCGTAAATATAACTGGGCTCATTTGGACATTGCTGGCACCGCATGGCGCTCAGGCAAGGCCAAAGGGGCTACCGGTCGTCCGGTGCCGCTGCTGTCGCAGTTCTTGCTTAACCGCGCCGGACTGAACGGCGACGATTAAGCCTGAATAATGAAAAACGCAACCTTCTATGTGCTGGCCGATGATGTGCCAGCCGGTGAGCTCAGCGCCGTTGAGGCGCTGGCTTGCGATCTGGCCGCGCAACACTGGCGCGGAGGCCAACGTATACTTATCGCCTGCGTCGATGAGCAACAGGCTATCCGTCTGGATGAGGCGTTATGGCAGCGCCCAGCCGAGGCTTTTGTACCCCATAACCTCGCTGGAGAAGGGCCGCGTTACGGCGCTCCCGTCGAACTGGCCTGGCCTCAGCGTCGCGGGAGTTCACCGCGCGATCTGCTGATCAGCCTGCTGCCACAGTTCGCAGATTTTGCTACTGCTTTCCATGAAGTGGTAGACTTTGTTCCTTACGAAGAATCGCAGAAACAGCTGGCGCGCGAACGCTATAAAGCGTACCGCAGCGTTGGATTCCAATTGAATACGGCTACCCCGCCGCAGCCGCCAACGACATAGCAGAAATGGAAAAGACATATAACCCGCAAGATATCGAGCAGCCGCTTTACGAGCAATGGGAAAAGCAAGGCTATTTCAAACCGAATGGTGATACGAGCCAGGAAAGCTTCTGCATCATGATCCCGCCGCCGAACGTCACCGGTAGCTTGCATATGGGTCACGCATTCCAGCAAACCATCATGGATACCATGATCCGTTACCAGCGTATGCAGGGCAAAAATACTCTGTGGCAGGCCGGTACTGACCACGCAGGTATCGCAACCCAGATGGTGGTTGAGCGCAAAATCGCGGCTGAAGAGGGGAAAACCCGTCAGGATTATGGCCGTGACGCCTTTATCGACAAAATCTGGCAGTGGAAAGCAGAATCGGGTGGCAACATCTCCCGTCAGATGCGCCGTCTGGGCAACTCCGTTGACTGGGAGCGCGAGCGTTTCACCATGGACGAAGGCCTGTCCAACGCCGTGCGCGAAGTGTTTGTCCGCCTGTACAAAGAGAATCTGATTTACCGTGGTAAGCGCCTGGTAAACTGGGATCCAAAACTGCGTACCGCCATCTCTGACCTGGAAGTGGAAAACCGTGAAACCAAAGGTTCCATGTGGCATATCCGCTATCCGCTGGCCGATGGCGTTACCACCGCTGAAGGCAAAGACTACCTGGTCGTTGCAACCACGCGTCCGGAAACCCTGTTGGGTGATACCGGTGTGGCCGTTAACCCGAAAGATCCGCGTTACAAAGACCTGATCGGCAAAGAAGTTCTGCTGCCGCTGGTGAATCGTCGTATCCCCATCGTGGGCGATGAGCACGCAGACATGGAAAAAGGCACCGGTTGTGTGAAGATCACCCCGGCGCACGATTTCAACGACTACGAAGTCGGTCGTCGTCACCAGCTGCCAATGATCAACATTCTGACCTTTGATGGCGACATCCGCGAACGTGCGGAAGTATTCGACACCAACGGCGAAGTCAGTGATGAATGTGCGGATGAAATCCCGGTTCAGTTCCAGAAGCTGGAGCGTTTCGCTGCGCGTAAAGCACTGGTTGCCGCTGTCGATGAACTGGGTTTACTGGAAGAGATCAAACCGCACGATCTGACCGTACCTTACGGCGACCGTGGTGGCGTAGTGATCGAACCTATGCTGACCGATCAGTGGTATGTGCGCACTGCTCCACTGGCAAAAGTTGCGGTTGAAGCGGTTGAAAACGGTGATATCCAGTTCGTACCGAAGCAGTACGAAAACATGTACTTCTCATGGATGCGTGATATCCAGGACTGGTGTATTTCGCGTCAGCTGTGGTGGGGACACCGCATCCCAGCCTGGTACGATAACGAAGGCAATGTCTACGTTGGCCGTACCGAAGAGGAAGTGCGTCAGGAAAACAACCTGCCTGCAGATGTTGCACTGCGCCAGGATGACGACGTACTGGATACCTGGTTCTCTTCAGGCCTGTGGACCTTCTCTACGCTGGGCTGGCCAGAAAATACCGAAGCGCTGCGTACCTTCCACCCAACCAGCGTGCTGGTGAGTGGCTTCGACATCATCTTCTTCTGGATTGCCCGCATGATCATGCTGACCATGCACTTCATGAAAGATGAAGACGGTAAACCGCAGGTGCCGTTCAAAACTGTCTACATCACCGGTCTGATCCGTGATGATGAAGGGCAGAAGATGTCCAAGTCGAAAGGTAACGTTATCGATCCACTGGATATGGTTGACGGTATTTCGCTGGAAGACCTGCTGGAAAAACGTACCGGCAACATGATGCAGCCGCAGCTGGCAGAGAAAATCCGCAAGCGTACCGAGAAGCAGTTCCCGGAAGGTATTACCCCTTCAGGGACCGATGCCCTGCGCTTTACGCTGGCAGCGCTGGCCTCTACCGGCCGTGATATCAACTGGGACATGAAGCGCCTGGAAGGTTATCGCAACTTCTGTAATAAGCTGTGGAATGCCAGCCGTTTCGTGCTGATGAACACCGAAGATCAGGATTGCGGCCAGAATGGCGGCGAACTGCAACTGTCGATCGCCGATCGCTGGATCCTGGCAGAGTTCAACAACACCGTTAAAGCCTACCGTGAAGCGCTGGACAGCTACCGCTTTGATATCGCCGCGAACATCCTGTACGACTTCACCTGGAACCAGTTCTGTGACTGGTATCTGGAGCTGACGAAGCCGGTGATGAACAGCGGTAGCGAAGCAGAACTGCGCGGCACGCGTAATACGCTGGTCACCGTGCTGGAAGCGTTGCTGCGCCTGGCGCACCCGATTATTCCATTCATCACTGAAACCATCTGGCAGCGCGTTAAAGTGCTGAAAAACATCACGGCTGACACCATCATGCTGCAACCTTTCCCGGAGTATGACGCCGAGAAAGTCGATGCAGTGGCGCAGGCAGACGTGGAGTGGATGAAGCAGGCGATTGTCGCGGTACGTAACATCCGTGCAGAAATGAACATCTCTCCAGGCAAGCCACTGGACGTACTGCTGCGTAATGCGCCGCAGGAAGCCGTGCGTCGCGTTGAAGAGAACCGGACATTCCTGTCTCGTCTGGCGCGTCTCGAAAGCCTGACGATTCTGCCAGCGGGCGAGAAAGGCCCACTGTCAGTCACCAAAATCGTTGAAGGCACCGAACTGCTAATCCCGATGGCCGATCTGGTCAACAAGGAAGCGGAGCTGGAGCGTCTGGCAAAAGAGCTGACCAAACTGGATGTTGAGATTGAAAAAATTCAGTCAAAACTCTCCAACGAAGGCTTTGTCTCACGCGCACCAGAAGCGGTAGTGGCGAAAGAGCGCGAGCGCATCAGCGAGTTTGAAGCAGCTAAAGCAAAACTGATTGAACAGCAGGGCTTGATTGCGGCATTGTAAGCGCTAAAGGTTTACTGCTTATTCTAAGCCGGGCCGATGCCCGGCTTTTTATTGAGGTGAAAATGACAACCGCCACACAACTGGAATTTCAGGTGCGGCCCATCACGCCTGCGGATAATCCCCATTTAGCGCGGGTGATTCGCGAAGTCTCTGCCGAATTTGGGCTGACCGCCGATAAGGGATTTACCGTCTCCGATCCCAATCTGGACCGCCTGTTTGAGCTATACAGCGCCGATCGTAGCGCCTACTGGGTGATTGAACACCAGGGTCAGGTGGTTGGCGGCGGCGGCGTTGCACCACTCTCTTGCGCCGCGGACGATATTTGCGAACTGCAAAAAATGTATTTCCTGCCGCAGGCACGTGGAACCGGATTAGGGCGTGAGATGGCGCTGCGAGCGCTGGAACATGCGCGGTCGCTGGGATTTCGGCGCTGTTATCTGGAAACAACGGGCACACTATTGAGTGCGGTAAAACTCTATCACGCGTTGGGCTTTACTCTGCTGGACGGTCCGATGGGGTGTACCGGACACAATGACTGTGAAGTCTGGATGATTCGGGACTTATAATGCCCCTTTGAGCACACCGGCACGGTGCTGCGGACAAAAAAATGCGCAGCGTTGACAACACGCTGCGCACATCTCTGTTACTTTTTACTTTTCAAACCCGCAGCACCTTGCGCGGATTATCCTTGCAGCTTATCCAGCAGTTTCTGATGAATACCGCCAAAGCCACCGTTGCTCATCACCAAAATGGTATCGCCCGGTTGAGCGGCTTTCGCCACCATCGCCACCAACGTGTCGATATCCGCGCTCCAGTGCGCCGGCTGAATACAGGCTTCAGCCACTTCTGCTACCTGCCACGGAATGTGATGTGGCTGGAACAGGAAGACTTCATCAGCGCGCGCCAAAGAAGGGGCTAAATCGTTTTTGCTGACGCCCATTTTCATGGTGTTCGAGCGTGGCTCCAGTACCGCCAGAATGCGCGCGGTGCCGCCCACTTTGCTGCGTAACGCGGAAAGCGTCGCGAGGATCGCCGTAGGGTGATGCGCAAAGTCGTCATACACTTTGACGCCGTTGACTTCACCACGCAGCTCCAGACGACGGCGGGCATTGATGAAGCCGTCCAGCGCCGCGGCGGCATCCTGCGGACGCACGCCAACGTGACGCGCAGCAGCAATCGCCATCAGGCCATTGTGCATGTTGTGCTCGCCCACCAGCGACCAGTTGACCTCACCCACCTGCTCGCCAGCCAACTGAACGCTCCAGCGTGATGCATCGGGGGTCAGTTTTTTCGCCTGCCAGTCACCGTTTTCGCCCAGCGTCTCCTGCTCGCTCCAGCAACCCTGCGCCAGCACCTGCTTCAGATTTTGATCGTTTTCAGGTGACAGGATTTTGCCCTGCCCCGGCACGATACGCACCAGATGATTAAACTGCTTCTGGATCGCTTTCAGATCGTCGAAGATGTCCGCATGATCGAACTCAAGGTTATTGAGGATCAGCGTGCGTGGGCAGTAATGCACGAATTTCGAGCGCTTGTCGAAGAAGGCACAGTCATACTCATCGGCTTCGATCACAAAGAACGGGCTTTTTCCTAATTTCGCGGAAACATCGAAGTTGCCCGGCACGCCGCCAATGATAAAGCCTGGCTCCAGCCCACACTCTTGCAGAATCCACGCCAGCATACCTGAAGTGGTTGTTTTTCCATGGGTTCCTGCCACCGCCAGTACCCAGCGCTCGCGCAGCACATAGTCATGCAGCCACTGCGGGCCGGAAAGGTAAGGAATATTACGTTCCAGTACCGCTTCCACGCAGGGATTGCCACGGCTCATGGCGTTGCCGATGATCACTAAATCAGGTGCAGGATCAAGCTGATCAACATCATAACCTTCATGAATATCAATACCTTGCTCTAACAGCTGCGTGCTCATGGGTGGATAGACATTACTGTCCGCACCGGAGACTTCATGTCCGAGCGAGCGTGCCAGCAGAGCCAGCCCGCCCATAAAAGTGCCGCAAATTCCTAGGATGTGAATACGCATAACCTGATCCATTACTCAAAAGTCCGGCGCACAGTTTACCGCTCTGCGCGACGGGAAGAAACGGATTAGGACTATGGTTTTTGCTGTTCAATCGGCTAAACTGCGTACGCATACGCTGGCAGTTTTTTCCATGCTGCCGCTCCATCGAAGATTCAGGGAATGTGTTATGAAAACATTGGGCGAATTCATCGTCGAGAAACAGCACGACTTTCCGCATGCCACAGGTGAACTGACGGCGCTTATCTCAGCCATTAAGCTGGGTGCCAAAATCATTCACCGTGACATCAATAAAGCGGGCTTAGTGGATATTCTCGGCGCGAGTGGCGTGGAGAACGTGCAGGGCGAGCAGCAGATGAAACTGGATCTGTTTGCGAACGAGAAGCTGAAAGCGGCACTGAAAGCTCGTGGGATCGTCGCCGGCATCGCTTCAGAGGAAGAAGATGAATTTGTGATCTTCGAAGGTGTAGAAGACGGTAAATACGTCGTGCTGATGGACCCGCTGGACGGTTCCTCCAACATTGATGTTAACGTCTCTGTGGGCACCATTTTCTCCATCTATCACCGTGTTTCTGAGCCAGGTACGCCGGTAACAGAAGCCGACTTTATGCAGCCAGGCCACAAGCAGGTTGCCGCAGGTTATGTGGTTTATGGTTCTTCCACCATGATGGTCTACACCACCGGTGTTGGCGTGCATGCGTTTACCTACGATCCGTCTCTGGGCGTGTTCTGCCTGAGCCACGAACGTATGACCTTCCCGGAGAAAGGCTACACCTACTCCATCAACGAAGGTAACTACATTCGCTTCCCACAGGGCGTGAAGAAATACCTGAAGTTCTGCCAGGAAGAAGATATTCCGACCCATCGCCCATATACCTCACGTTATATCGGCTCACTGGTGGCAGATTTCCACCGTAACCTGCTGAAAGGCGGGATCTACCTCTATCCAAGCACCGCCAGCCACCCGAAAGGCAAACTGCGTCTGCTGTATGAGTGCAACCCAATGGCCTTCCTGGCGGAACAGGCCGGCGGTAAAGCCAGTGATGGTGCCACCCGTATTCTGGATATCCAGCCAGAAACCCTGCACCAGCGTTGCCCGTTCTTCTGTGGTAACGATGCCATGGTTGATGACGTAGAACGTTTCCTGCGTGAGTTCCCGGACCAGCATTAATCCGGCCTGATTCAGAACATTAAGCGCCCTGCCGGGAGACTGGCAGGGCGTTTTTCTTTTCCCTCTTCCAATCACCAATCTCCGGTTGCGTCTGCGCCTTGAATCGTCGATAAAGAAAGCGCTTACACTTTATCCTCTGGAGAAATCATGGCTGCTTATGCCTCGACAATCATTCTAATTTGCCTTGCGGTACTGAGTTACTTTGTTCACAACAACGCGGTGACCATCTCGATTCTGATTTTGCTCGCCATTAAGTTGACGCCGCTGGCCACGTTTTTCCCGGTGGTGGAAAAACAGGGTATTCAGGTGGGTATTATTATCCTGACTGTGGCGGTTATGGCCCCTCTGGCAAGCGGTTCTCTTCCCGCCTCCTCACTGATTAAATCTTTTATGGACTGGAAATCCGGCGCGGCGATTATTGTCGGTGTGTTGGTGGCGTGGCTGGGCGCGCGGGGTGTGAGTTTTATGAGTGCTCAACCTTCAATTATTGGTGGTCTGCTGGTGGGCACAGTGATTGGCGTAGCGTTCTTTCGTGGCGTACCGGTCGGACCACTGATTGCGGCCGGGATTGTCTCGCTGATGTTCGCCGGAAAATAGCCTCTGGAGCAATCTGAAAGGTCAAAAAGAGGGGCATACTTTCAGAGTCAGTTGGCTATAATAGCGGTCACTTAACACATGACTAGTGAAGGAATTGACAATGAGTCTGAACCAGGTGCCTGCGGGTAAAGAACTGCCAGAAGATATCTACGTAATCATCGAGATCCCAGCCAATGCTGATCCGATCAAATATGAAGTAGACAAAGAGTCTGGTGCACTGTTTGTAGACCGTTTTATGTCTACCGCGATGTTCTACCCGGCTAACTACGGCTACATCAACAACACCCTGTCTCTGGATGGGGACCCGGTTGACGTGCTGGTTCCTACCCAGTACCCACTGGTTCCAGGTTCTGTGATCCGCTGCCGTCCAGTTGGCGTGCTGAAGATGACCGACGAATCAGGTGAAGATGCGAAAGTGATTGCTGTACCGCACACCAAACTGAGCAAAGAGTACGACCACATCAAAGATGTGCAGGACCTGCCAGAGCTGCTGAAAGCACAGATCACTCACTTCTTCGAGCACTACAAAGATCTGGAAAAAGGCAAGTGGGTTAAGGTTGACGGCTGGGATAACGCAGAAGCGGCCAAAGCTGAAATCATCGCCTCTTACGAGCGCGCACAGAAGAAGTAATGTCTGTGCTGTAAAAGAAAACGCCGTCCAGTTGGACGGCGTTTTTTTTATCTCTTAAACGTCTTCATCACGCTTTAGCCAGTCACCGCTCGCTATCTGTTGCAGTCCGGCTACCGAACGCTGATAGATATAAAGCCAGGCACTGCCATAAGGTGTTTGCACCAGATGACGTTTATATTCGCCACCTTTGGTACGCAACGCGTCCAGTTCTCCCATGGTCGAGGCGTCAACCCGATAGACTTCGCAGTATACCGTCCCCGCCCCTGGCACAACGCCTGGGTAAAGCCCCAGATTGTAGAGCTCGAAGCCCTCAATCTGATGATCACCCAGCCATTGCGCATTGGTCATCCAGTGACTATTTCCCTGTTTGCGCCGTAAACTGCCATAGACAATTATTCGCATTACTAAAACTCAAACTGATAGAGCAAATCGAGAGCCTGATCCACGCCGGATACGGCCTCAAGATAGAGTTTAGGCATCAGGCGATAACGTAAGGTTAAGGTCGCCAGTGAATCAAAGATGCCAACACCATATTTTACTTGTAGACCCGGCAGCACGTAACCGCTGACCTGCACCTGTTGGCTGTCACCAACACCCGCAGTATCCAGAGCAAGATTACTTACGCCGAAGGTCTCGCCGATTTTACCCACAACCTGCCCACTTTGTGCAACCCCCAGGCCTACCAAAGCAGAAGTTAATGCGTTACTGTCTCCTTCACTGCTCAAACCCTGACCGCGCAAGAGATAGGAAAGGGCTTCCTGCTGCGACATGGTAGGATCGGAGAAGACCTCAACCTTCGGCTCATCCGCCAGGCCCGTGACGCGGATCCCGGCGGTGACGTCATCTTCCGTTGATTCCGGATTACGAATCGCCTCCAGATTGAGATACGGTTGCGCAGGCGGTCCAGAGAACTGCAACTCACCTTTACGCACAATCAGATCCTGCCCATACGCGTGGAAACGGCCAGAAGGGATATTGATCTGCCCATTGATACCCAGTCCGGTTTTGTCCTGCACCAGCTTCAGATCGCCATTGAGCTTCGCTTTCAGGCCAAAGGCTGACAGGCGCACATCATCACCCACGTGAATCACCAGATTGCTGTTGATAGGGATCGCGGTGCTTTTCGGCTGTATTGGTTGTAGATTTTCATCCAGCATCACTTCATCTGAAGAGACGCCAACCGCGCTCTGCGGCACATCCTGCACCGTGATACGCGCCCATGGGATGTCCACCTTCCCATCCAGCGTAAACGCAGCAGGCGTGGCTTCAAACACGATATCTGGAGACACATCCATACGTACCATCGGTGGCACCGTGACACGAACCCGGTTGCCCTGCGCCGCAATCTTCGCACGCCAGTTATCGATTTTGCTCCAGTCCGCATCGCCGTTCAGGTTGATATTGCCCTGTTTGGTCTGCACCAGGCCATTGAGCGTTGAGCTACTGCCGTTGAACACCATATTCAGGTTGGCAGCCGTCAGATCAACCGGCATGAAGCTGGCATCAACATCCAGATCTTTCAGCCCTAACTGACCGTAGATCTGCGGTTGCAACACGCTGCCGCCCAGACGCAGATTACTGTTGAGCATCCCCTTGATTTTCTCACCGTCAACCAGCGCCGGGTTGAGCATCGCCAGGGAAAGGTTGCTGATGTTGACGTTGCCAGCCAACAGACGGCGTTTTTCCGGGTCGGTAATCTGCACGTTGCCGCTTAGCTGCCCGTTATTCACCAGTTTGATGAGCCAGTCGAGCTGAGCTTTGCCATCACGCAGGGCCGCCGTCAGGTTAAGGGTATCGAAAGCGATGGGTAACGTATTGCCCTGTACATCCTGGGCCACTTTCACACCATTGCCTTTCAGCGTGATATTGCCTGTCGGCAAACCGCCTTTGCTGTCCCAGCTCATGCGGGCATCACCGCTAAAGCTGCCATTCAGCTGCGTCTCTTTTGGCAGGAACGGTTTGATCATCGCCAGATCAAAGCGGTTCAGCACCAGATGCGCATGGCCGCTTGGGCCCGCTTCCACCGGTTCGGGCACACACAACCGGGCATTCGGGTTCTGCCAGCAGTGTGGGCCAATCGTGGCGGTTTGCTTGCTGTTGAGGTAATCAATGCTCATGGACGGCAACAGTCGCCATTCACCAACCGGTGTTTCAAAACGCGTGTTATTCAGCGTGCCTTTCCAGTGCTGCGTTGCGCGGTCAAAACTTCCGTTGATCGCCAACTGGCCAGAAACAGGTTCGCCCTGCACTGCCAGCGTTAACTGGTGCTGCTTTTCATCACCGTTGGCTTTCAGCAACAGTGACTGAATCTTAAGCGCGTCCTGCTGTAGCCGGTCGACACGTAGCTGTAGCTTACCGCCGATTTGTTCGCTGGAGCTGACATCCCCCTCCAACGCGACGCGCTGAATGCTCAACTGCTGCCAGCGTAATCCGGTGGCGTTGAGATCCGCTAACAGTTGGGGGGCCTGCAAGGTTCCACGCGCTTTAATCGTGCCTTTCACTACCCCAGCCAGGCCAGGCAGTGCATTGTTCAGGCTCGGCGCATCGACGACGGTATCAAGGTTCAGCGTCTTGCCCAACTCCCCTTTCATTTGCAGCGTATTGCGTCCCAGTGCCACATTGATGCCCGGCACCGTCCACTGGTTGTAGCTGTTACCGCGCAGTTGACCCTGCACGTTAACGGCATTCTGCTTCACATTGCCTTTCAGTTCGATTTTCGGCACGTTGAGCTGCCAACTGCCACCATAAAGGCTGCCGCGAGTACTGATGGTGCCATCCAGTTTGGCTGGCCAGTCCGGGTACTGCTTCGCCGTGTTGATCCCGCTTAACGTCAGATCGCTGTGCCAGCTGATGGCTTTGCTCCAGTCCACCAGCGCCTGCAAATCGACGTTGCCTTGCAGTACCGCCAGTCGCAGTTTATCCAGCGAGAACTGCTGGGTGTTGCCTTTGCCATCCATTGAAATCGTCGCCGGTGGCATCCCTTCGCCTTTTACCGCAGTGCGTAGCGCCATGCTGTAATCGGTAGCCTTACCGCTAAAGCGGTAATCAAGGTTATCTGCCTGATACTGCACCGGGCCGCTCAGAGGCCAACGCAACTGCGGGCTGGTTAATGTCAGAGAGAGTGGCAAACCTGCAACCGCCAACTGGGTTGAGGCATCCAGCTGTGCCGGAACGGGGCCAGAGAGGTTGAGTGAAAGTTTCAGGGTATCGCGCATCGCACCGCTCAGGTCGAGAGCCACTTTCTCGCCTTTTAACGGATCGATATCAGCGCTGCCATTTAGCTTAAACGCCACTGGCCAGTTGTCGGCTAATGTCGCTTCACCGCTGCCCTGTAGCTGACCGAAGTTAGAATCAACATCCAGCGTTTGCAGTTTAAGTTGGCGATCTTGCGTGGTGGCTTTCAGCTCAAGCCGCTTCACGGTGATATCGGTATCACCCGTCAGACGCAGCTGTTCACCCACAATCTGCTGAATCTCGATATCCAGTGGCAGCGTGAAATCCGGCAGCTCAGGTAACAACGGCTTTTCAAACAGCGCCGCTACCGTTTCACCTAACGGTTTCTCTTCTGGCTGTGGCTGTTGCACTTTGGGTTGCACCACCTGCTCATCCACCACTTTGGCGGCTTTGGGCAGGGCTACCAGCAGGCTCTCGATGCGAGTTGGGCTCAGTGTCAGTGCACGCTTTTGCCAGTGCATACCGGTGGTAAATTCCTGCAGCGAAATGGCGGTATCATCAATTTTCAGGTTGATGTTGTGCAGGCCGAGATGGCTTAGCGTCAGCGGATAAGGGGTGCTCAGTTCGCCAAGGCTGCTCTCTTCCTGTGGCGTATCGGCTTTCGCGGGTGCCATTTTACTGCTGTCCACCACTACGCTGACATCACTCAGATCGATGTCATCCACACACAGCGAGGAGTGGAGCAGACAGTTGAGATTCACCGCGAGATGGAAGCGCCCGGCACTCACGCTAACCCCGGGCATGTCGTAACGCAGGTCGCTGACGGTAAGATTACGCCAGCCTCCGTCCACCTGCTTGATGGAGAGGCCCGGCACCCAGCGGTTTGCACCCTTGAACAACAGATGCAGTCCCGGCGTTGTCCCTACCAGAAAAGCGACGCCGCCAAACAGCAGCACGAAAAAAATCAAAACACCAATCAGGACCTTTTTCCATCGCTTCATAGTTCTGGCCCCAGTCCTACGTAAAATTGCACACCATGTTCCTCGCTATCGCCAATCGGGCGGGCGATATCAAATTTAATCGGCCCTACCGGCGAGGCCCAGCGCACACCAACACCGGCACCGGTTTTGATATCACTGCGGCGGATGTCATTGACGGCTTCGCCGGAATCAATAAACACCGCTCCCCACCACTTGCCGCTGACGTTGTATTGATATTCCAGCGATCCGGTTGCCAGCTTTGAGGCACCGGTTAGCTTGTTATCGGCATCACGCGGCGAGATATCTTTGTATTTGTAACCACGAATGCTGCGGTCCCCCCCGGCAAAGAAGCGCAAGTCAGGCGGGACTTTGTCGAAATCACTGGTTTCAATCCAGCCGAGATTACCGCGTACCACAAAGCGATTTTTCTCACCCAGCATGCGAATCCAGACGTTTTGTGCCTGCAAGATCAGGAAGTCCACGTCAGATCCCCAGGTGGTGTTTGATACATCCACAGAGTAACGCTGCGAATCCCCCCACGTTGGCATTAAACCACCGCGAGATCGCGTGCGATTCACGCTAACTCCCGGATAAAGCAGCATGGTGGTGTTGGTTACGCTACCTTGGGTATAGTGATCGAGGCTCCACTTCAGGTTAATCGCCCTTTGCCAGCCGCTGCTGCTTTCCCAGTAGCGTGAAACGCCCAGGGTTGAGGTATCGGCTTTGGTATCGTTGAGATCGGTGCGTTTTAATCCGGCAGAAAAGGTGTAGTACTGCTCAATCGGGCTTTTCAGCAGCGGAATTTTATAGGTCATGTCGAGCTGCTGTTCTGGCGCAGACACATAAGTGCTGGCAGTCAGGCTGTGACCGCGATCGTTAACCCATGGCCGGTTCCAGGTGGCTTTAACGCGCGGCCCAACATCGGTTGAGTAGCCAACTCCGGTTTCCAGGGTATTCTGCGTGCGCGGTGCCACTGCCGCATTTAAAGGCAGCACTTTGCTCTCACGCCCTTTATCAAACTCTGGTGCCACCACCACGGTGCTAAACCAGCCCGTCGCCGACAGGCGGCGGTTCAGTTCAGCCAAATCGCGGGAGTTATAGGGATCGCCTTTTTTAAACGGCACCAGATTTCTTAAATACTCTTCGCGGATTTGCGAGCCGGTAAAGCTAACATCACCAAAGTGATAACGTTTACCGCTGTCGTAATCTATGTCCCAGAATGCTTCATGCCGGGCAGCAGAAACCCCGAGTTGGCTCTTCTTAAAGTCGCCATCAAAGTAGCCGTTACGTAGTGCAAGATCGGAAAAACCACTTTTGAATTTGTCGTAATCACCGTGATTCAGCTGCGTGCCAATTTTTGGCCGGCCGTTTTTGATCCACGCGAGGTAATCCGGGTCGTTTTTCGCTTCACCTTCAACCACAATGGTACTGCCCGCAATTTTCACCGGCTCTCCCGGTGTCACGTGGGCAATCAATACCGGCCTGCCACCTTGCGCAGGAGCAGGACGTGATTCGAATTCCACTTCAGTGTCGTAGTAACCCAACGCCCGCAGCCCCTCTTTAATGGCTTGCGAGACGCGTGCCTGGAAGCGACCATCGTTGGTTACTTCATCGCTGCTAATTGTCGAAAGGCGAGCTCTGGCATTCTTTTGTAATTCCCCCTGCAACCCTTCCAGCTCCAGGCGGACTTTTGCCGCATCTGCGGTCGAAGCAACAAGCAACAGGCAACTGATGCAATAGAGATGTATTCGCGGCACGCATACTCCTGTTTTAGTGCTGGCCCCTTTTCCGCAGGGGCATTAATCATTGCGCCGTGGCGACCCTGGCGGGCGCTATCCACAGCATAGCCGCGCTTTACCCTGGCGGCGAAAAAATCACACTTCATGTAAAAAAACGACGGCTGCCGCTAAACTCGCGCAATGCCAGGCCAAAGGACCTGTTTAATATTACGCCACAACAGCCGTTAACTAATTCCTATTGTCGATAATTGCGGGCGGTGTGACAACCGCAGTGTCCCGTTAAGGCAAATTCAGCCTCTGTCTCGGAATTATCTTAAAGAACTCTTAATCCATCGCTTCGCACTGCTGGCGGCGCGATTAGCCCTGCTGCTATAATCAGCTGCCGCAGGCAAACCGCCTGCATTCAACACCTCTGCCCCGGCAGTTTTACACTTGCCGTATCGGTGCAGACATTTTTGGCACGGATAGCCCGCCGACAAATGCGTACACGACGTACTCGCTTCTCCGCATGTTGCCCAGGCCAAAAATGACGAGTGGATAAACTTTTGGATCTTTTATGATTAATAGCTTACTTGTCATTATCTTGCTGATTGTTATCAGCTCCTTTTTCTCCCTTTCTGAGATATCGCTGGCCGCTGCCCGTAAAATCAAACTCAAACTGCTGGCCGACGAAGGCAACATCAACGCACAGCGCGTACTGAAGATGCAGGAACAACCCGGCATGTTCTTTACCGTGGTACAAATCGGCCTGAATGCGGTCGCCATTCTTGGTGGTATCGTCGGCGATGCCGCCTTCTCTCCGGTGTTCTACAGCCTGTTTAGCAAAATCGCCAACCCAGAACTGGCAGAGCAGCTGAGCTTTATCTGTTCATTTACCATCGTCACCAGCCTGTTTATCTTGTTCGCCGATCTGACACCAAAACGCGTCGGCATGATTGCACCAGAGGCGGTAGCACTGCGCATCATCAACCCCATGCGCTTCTGCTTGCTGATCATGCGTCCGCTGGTGTGGCTGTTTAACGGCCTGGCAAACGTCTTCTTCCGCATCTTTAAACTGCCGATGGTGCGCAAAGACGACATCACTTCTGATGATATCTATGCGGTAGTAGAGGCGGGTGCGCTGGCTGGCGTACTGCGTAAGCAGGAACACGAGCTGATTGAAAACGTATTTGAGCTGGAATCCCGTACCGTTCCCTCTTCTATGACCTCGCGTGAGAACATTGTGTGGTTCGATCTGCGTGAAGACGAAAGCAGCCTGAAAGCCAAAATTGCCGAACGTCCACACTCCAAGTTCCTCGTGTGTGATGGCGATATTGACCACATTGTGGGATATGTCGATTCCAAAGAGCTGCTGCTGCGCGTGTTGGGTAACCAGAGCATGACCTTACACAGTGGGGTTCAACTGCGTTCTGCGCTGATTGTGCCAGACACGCTGACCTTGTCTGAAGCCCTGGAGAGTTTTAAAACCGCCGGGGAAGACTTCGCGGTCATCATGAATGAATACGCCCTGGTGGTAGGTATCATCACACTGAACGACGTGATGACGACGCTGATGGGCGACCTGGTTGGCCAGGGTATGGAAGAACAAATTGTCGCGCGTGATGCCAACTCGTGGTTGGTAGAGGGCGGTACGCCCATTGATGACGTGATGCGCGTGCTGGATATTGATGATTTCCCGCAGTCAGGCAACTACGAAACCATTGGCGGTTTTATGATGTACATGCTGCGTAAAATCCCGAAACGCACCGATTTCGTGAAGTTTGCCGGGTATAAATTCGAAGTGGTAGACATTGATAGCTACCGTATTGACCAGCTACTGGTTACGCGGATTGATGAGCATCCGCCAGTGCTGCACGTGGAAAAAACAGCAGAAGAGTCATAATCTATGGGCGGCCTGAGAGCCGCCCTTTTTGTACTTACTGGTACTCAGCTTGTAGCCGCAGTACCTGGCGATTCACTTCAGACATCACACTCAGATGCTGTTTGTCACGGACACGTGGAATCAGCACTTTGCCTTTGTCGAATTCGAATGCGCCAACATCCTTGATGTATAACCTTCCTTTGAACAGCGTTTTCACATATTTCGCAATTTGCAGCGGATTGTAGCGCTGGAAGATCTTCATACTTAACTCCTGTAAATTTTCAATAACGCTTCGTCGTTGCCAAATTCGGTACGAGCTCATGAAGCGCAAATGTCAGAACACTATAGAACATCAGGCGTTACCTATGTTCCTAAAAGCGACTTTTTTTACTGAACTGACATATTATTACAGAAGACTCTGTTATTGCCTTCTGCTTATTCAGTATAAACATTCGCTCTGTGTGGATTTGTGTCCTGCCTTGCAAAGCTACAATTACTGTACGACAGGCGCATCATCCTCGTCGGATATTGCAGTAAAATGAAACAACTGGTCGAACCACATAAGGAATGTATCTGATGCGAATTTTCCCTCTGATAGCCACAATCGCCCTGCTGTTTCCCGCTCTGGCACTGGCTCATAACTTGAAAATCGGTGAACGTGTGCCCGCGGTCGGGGTTAAAGACGAAGGTGAGTTAGTCTTAAAGCAAGATAAGTTCAGCTACCAGCCGTGGAATAGCGCTCAACTGGCAGGGAAGGTACGTGTGGTACTGCCGATTGCCGGACGATCGTCTGCGAAAGAGATGAATGCCGCCATGATTGAAGCGATTAAGAGCGCTAACTTCCCCCGTGACCGCTATCAAACCACCACTATCGTCAACACTGACGACGCCATTCCCGGCACCGGTATGTTTGTCACCAGCAGCATCAAAAGTAATAAACAGCAGTATCCGTGGTCGCAGTTTGTCATTGATGATAACGGTAACGTGCAAAAAGCCTGGCTGCTCAAACCCGCAGGTTCAGCCGTAGTGGTATTGGATAAACAAGGCGTAGTGCGTTGGGTAAAAGATGGTGCGCTGAGCGAACAAGAGGTGCAGCAGGCGATTACGCTGCTGCACGAACTACTCAAGTAGCTTAGAGGATTGAGACGCGGAAACCGGGGTTGAGGAAAGATTCGCGCGGCGAGTAGTCCAGCGTATGACCTTTCCAGTCATTGACGTGCGCGCCAGCAGCGATAGCCACCGCATGGCCTGCTCCGGTATCCCAGATATTGGTAGGCCCGAAACGAGGGTAGAGCTGCGCTTTACCCTCGGCAACCAGGCAGAATTTCAGTGATGAGCCAATGGCCGTGGTCTGATGCTCGCCCAGATGGGTGAGGTAATCTTTCAGCTCTTCGTCTTTCGCCGCATGTGAACGGCTTACCACCACCAGCGGCGGATGGGCTTCTTTAATGTGAATCGACTGGCGCGGCTGGCCCTGCTCTTCTTTCCACGCCTTGCCGTCGGCCGCTGCATACATCACATCTAATACCGGTGCGTATACCACGCCCAGCACCGGTTTACCGGCTTCAATCAGCGCGATATTCACGGTGAATTCACCGTTGCGTTTAATAAACTCTTTGGTGCCATCCAGCGGGTCGACCAGCCAGTAGCGCTGCCAGTGCTGGCGCACTTCCCAGGCGGGAGGATCTTCTTCAGACAGCACGGGCGTGGCGGCGTCCAACTGTGCCAGGCCACCAATAATGATTTTGTGTGCGGCGATATCCGCTGCGGTTACCGGTGAGTCATCGGATTTGCGATCGATATCCAGCGGCGTTTCAGCGTTATATACCTGCATGATGGCATCGCCCGCTTCACGAGCCAGCTGGCAGATTTTTTCTAACATAAGTCACCTCATTGTCTGCAATTTCCGGGCGCGATGCCCTGCGCGTCTCATTTACATTTTAGCAGCCAGGCCAGCCGTAACGATCTCGCGAGCAAAATCCGGAATATTATTTAGACATATCAGTATCATAGTTCTGCATTTGTCACCAGAAACAAAAAAGCCTGAGCCGGGTTCAACCCGACTCAGGCTCTGTTGGCGTGCAGGGAAATTACAGAATTTCCAGCAGCTCCACTTCAAACACCAGGGTGCTGAATGGTGGGATTGAAGCACCCGCACCACGCTCGCCGTAAGCCAGGTTCTGTGGGATAACCAGTTCCCATTTAGAACCCACTGGCATCAGCGTCAGCGCTTCGATCCAGCCTGGGATCACGCCACTTACCGGGAATTCAGCCGGTTCGCCACGCGCTACTGAGCTATCAAACACAGTACCGTCGATCAGTTTGCCGGTGTAGTGAACACGTACGCGATCCTGGCGTGCTGGAATTGCACCTTCACCCTGGGTGATCACGCTGAACTGCAGACCAGATTCGGTGCTGTTAACACCTTCACGTTGGGCGTTTTCCGCCAGGAACTTCTGGCCTTCTGCTGCCATGGCTTCGGTGCGCTCACGACGCACGCCTTCCGCACGCTCATGAACTTCACGCAGAGCGCGGTGTACTACATCTACCGGTACTGCCGGTGAGTTCCCTTCCAGCGCATCGCGCAGACCAGCGAGCAGTGCTTCTGGCTGCAGACCCTGCAAACCAGACTCCAGCAGCTGCTGGCCAACCTGTAAACCAATACCGTAACTTGCCTGTGCTTCGACGCTGTCAAAAGAAGGGGTAGTCATCTTCGTTCCTTTATCACAAAAATTTGAACCGGCAGCATAGCAGGTGCAGGCCGCTGGCGTAAAATCCCGCGCTGCCTGGATGACTTTTTCCGCTGAAAGAGAAACAATACACAAGTCAAATTTCTCAATGCTGACGGGGAGTTCCCGCCAGCATTGCCCATACTAATAAAAGGACAAGGTTAACCTTGCCGCAACTGTAACAAGAGAGAACTCATGGGCCAAATCGCCCCACGCCGCCGCAGGACGCGCACTGCGCGCACTTTACCCCGGCTCCCTCGTCTGTGGCCCGTCAGCCGCAGCAGACCAGAGACCGGTGAAGAGGAGGTACACATGGCAACTCGTTCACCATCTCGCTTTGCGGAGTGGTTTTATCGCTTCTGGCATTTTACCGACGGCATCCGTTGGATGGACCCCCTACCGTACTTCCATCGCCGCGGCATTATTATCGCCCTGGTGGTCATTCTGCTCGCCTTTCTCTGGCCGAGTGGCTCTCCTCAGCAGTTTCCTGTGACAACGCCAGTCACGTCAGATAATGGCAAAGAAGTGCCGATGCAGGCAGATATTTACAATAACAGCAGTAATAGCAAACCGCAGGTGGACTCACAGGGAAGCTGGCGCAGCTATACCATTGCCGCAGGACAGACGCTGGCGCAACTGTTCCGGGATAACAATTTACCGGTGGGTGATGTGTTTGCGATGGCGAATGTGGAAGGCAGCGATCATCCACTGAGCGCCCTACAGACTGGACAGCAAGTGAAGATTCGCCTGAATAATCAGGGGCAGGTGACAGGATTAACCGTGGATGGCAGCAATGGCCCGGTGCTGTTTACTCGCCAGAATGACGGCAGCTTTATCCGCGCGCAGTAAATAGCAGAAACAAAAACGCCGGCACAAGGCCGGCGTTTTCGCATCACTGAGTAAAATTACTCAGCAACTACGCTCACAACCAGTTTAGCGAAGACTTCGCTATGAACCTGGATGTTCACTTCGTGCTCACCAGTGGTGCGCAGAACGCCGTTCGGTAAACGAACTTCGCTCTTAGCCACGTCAGCGCCTGCTGCAGTAATTGCATCAGCGATGTCGCGAGTACCGATGGAACCGAACAACTTACCAGCGTCGCCTGATTTAGACGCGATAGTAACGGTGCCCAGTGCACTGATTTTCTCAGCGCGAGCGTCGGCAGCTGCCAGAACGTCAGCCAGTTTAGCTTCCAGTTCAGCGCGGCGAGTTTCGAAGAACTCAACGTTTTTCTTGGTAGCAGGAACAGCTTTGCCCTGTGGTACCAGGAAGTTACGAGCGTAGCCCGCTTTAACGTTAACCTGGTCACCCAGGCTGCCCAGGTTTGCTACTTTATCAAGCAGAATAACTTGCATTACCTTATCCTCTTAAAGTCGTTAATGGACAGTTGCCGATTACTGATGACGATCAGTGTATGGCAGCAGGGACAGGTAGCGAGCGCGCTTGATGCAGCGAGCCAGCTGACGCTGGTATTTTGCACGAGTACCGGTGATACGGCTCGGGACAATTTTACCGCTTTCGGTAATGTAGTTTTTCAGTGTAGCGATATCTTTGTAATCAATCTCTACAACGCCTTCCGCGGTGAAACGGCAGAACTTGCGACGACGGAAATAACGTGCCATTTGGCTAGTCTCCAGAATCTATCAATTCAATCTGCTCGGCATGTAACACCATACGCGTTTGCCCATTGCGTGCCTGATGGCAGCTAATGAAACCTTCGAGTATAAGTTGCGTACCGACCGTTATATGTTGAGTAATCACCTGATGATGATTGCCGCTGATAATCACCGGCATCTGACACCAGGCTTGCCGGTGGAAACCGGCCTCTTCCTGCACTGAACGGTGCTCAAGCACAAACTGACAGTGCGGGATGCCTGACGGGCTGACTTTGCGTACGGGCAGTGTCGTAACAGTGCCGGACAAGCGCAGTCGATTCGCCGTCACGCGCGATTACTCTTCAGAATCCCCAGCATCTGAATCATCAGCCGATTCGTTTGCGAAGTCTTCGCGACGATCACGACGCTCATCTTTCGCTTTAACCATCGGAGATGCTTCAGTTACCGCGTGCTTAACGCGCATAACCATGCTGCGGATAACGGCGTCGTTGAAGCGGAAGTTAGTTTCCAGCTCATCAATCACTTCCTGCGGCGCTTCTACGTTCAGCAGAACGTAGTGTGCTTTGTGCAGTTTGTTGATTGGGTAAGCCAGCTGACGGCGGCCCCAGTCTTCCAGGCGGTGGATCGTGCCCTGTGCACCAGTGATAGCACCGGTGTAACGCTCGATCATGCCAGGAACCTGCTCGCTCTGGTCAGGGTGGACCATAAATACGATTTCGTAATGACGCATCGAAATTGCTCCTTACGGATTATTCAGCCTCCTGTCGGGGTCAGCCGCGGCCCATGGAAGCAAGGAACGTTATAGGCTGTGTAATCTACACAACCTGAGAATGCGGCTGAAAATTGACGCGTAATCATACTGATCTGCCAGGGGAAACTCAAGCGAACAATTCATCAAATCTGCCTGCAATCGCCTGTTGCCAGGCGTTTTCGTGCTATTGCGCGACTTAAAGATGGTGCTTAAAAAAGCTGACTAGCGCAGTCAGGGCTGCCGGGGTGATTTTATGGCCAATATGCGGCTCTGACAGCGAAGTGAGCTGGGCATCCCACTGCCGCTCACGCAGTGCCTGATCTAAGCGTTGCGTTTCAACAAACGGCACCACTTCGTCGGCCTCGCCGTGCCATAAAAACAACGGTCGCTGGCTCAGTTTTTCCAGCTGCTGGCAAGGGTCGTACTCCGCCAGCGGTGCCATGGTTGCCGCAAAAACCTGCTGCTGCTCCGGTGTCTTTGCCTCCAGAGGGGGAAACAGGCGGTGGCTGAGCTGCATAAAATAGCCCGATCCCATCAGGCAGGCGATGCTGTGCAGATGCGGATAACGCGCCATGGCACCGAGAGCCGTCATCCCACCTTGCGAGGCCCCAGCAACCGCAAAGCGTTGGTTATCAACCCAGTTGTGGGCGCGAAGTGCAGCCTCAAGCGCCGGGACTTCGTCAATATTGCTTTTCAGGATCTGCCAAAAATGGGCCATGCGCATTTCGCTGTCCCCGTCGTAGCGGGCACCATGCATGGCGGAGTCCGGTATCACGGCACGAAATCCCGCCTGCGCCAGCGCCACCGCAAAATAGGCATAGACCTCTTTTGAAGAGGTGAAACCATGCCAGAACAGCACCGTTGGCAAAGGTTGCTGCTGAGAGCCCGCAGGCGCGGCGTGCAGGCACTCAATGCCAGCCAGCGTTTCCGTTGTAAGTTCTATCATGTTTCCTCCTGCATCATGGTCAGCGCCCAGTGTAAGTCGCTGGCAGGAAATGGCGAAATCGTTCACACTTCAGACAGGTGAAATTTCTTCAGGAACCGGTATGCGCCTGCGTCTGTTACTCACAGCCGTGCTTTTAATCAGTGGCTGTTCGTTGATCAACCCGAAGCCAGAGGCACCACCAGCACCTGGCGCACAGGCGCAGGAGATCAATCGGGCGCAGAGCTATGGCTTAACCCGGCTGGGAGAGATAAGCGTAAGTGTGATCGGCTCACCGGATGATGCCCAACGGGCCGTGGCAGCGCGCGCCAATCAGGCTGGCGCGACCTACTACCAGATTCTGCTGGTGGATGAGACCATCAGGCCTGGCCGCTGGTACGCCAGCGCGATTCTCTTTGGCCCAGCACATTGAATAAAGGTATCCCAACCGCGGATACCTCTGGCACCATCAGTTTAAAAACTGGCGTACTAACGGGCCAAAATGTTCGAGGTTTAGCTGTTTCATCAGCTGAATCCCCGCTTCACGCATCGCGTCAGCATCATTCTCCAGGTGGTCTTTACGTAACAACGCATTGATTCGCGCTGTGTAAACATCCGGATCGGCAACCACATCTTCAACCGCCTCTTGTGCCTGCCTGAATGCGTCAGGATAGCGCCGTTGCAGCAGGTTCTGCATTGCCGGATTACCCGCCAGCCAGGCGGTAAATCCCTTCGCCTCTTCAGTCAGCACGCTTTGTAACGCTTTGTTGATATCGGCCTGAGTGACATGAGAGACAGCAAAAAAGCGCATATCTTCGGTATCAATCGGCAGCTTGAGCTGAGTACGGAGTTTTACCTGATAGGCCAGATAGACTTCGATCGGATCGACCGCGCGCAGGCGAGAAACATGCTCGCGGGCGATACCATCCAGTAACTCAAGGCGGTAGATGCCGCGCAATTTATCACTGAATCCTTTGGGGTCACGATCATAGCGCCCACTGTTCACTTCTGCCGTAGTACGCAATTTTTTCATTTCGTTGTAAGCCAGCGAGACGCGGTCTTCACAGCTGTCGGTCGCGCAATGGCTGGCGGTGAAGCTCTCCTGTCGCAGAGCAGCATTCTGTTCCAGCTCGTCGAGCCAGGATCTGACGTTTGTGCGGAACATTTCGCTATCGTAATTGACCGTCAGGCGTAGCCGATCGAGAAACTGCGAGAACTCGCGCGCCGACTCCTGTTCAGCAAAACCACTCCAGGTTTGCATCCGGGCTGCCGCGAGCGGCTGAGGAAACCAGTCAGCGACGGCATTTTGCAATGGCCGCGCGAGCCGGGTACTGGTTTCAGCCATAGAAAAGAATATCACCGGGCCACGATAGCCCGGCGCTAAAGCCACCTGTCTTGCCTCATCGATCACCCGCAGGGAGAGCGGGTTGTTATCCAAATAGACCTGTGCCTGTGGGCGCAACTGCCAGATTGCATCAGTCACACTGCGAAAACGGTTGTTATTTAACCTAATCTGATCCAGCTGGGGTAACTCTGGGGGTAATCCCTCCAGCGAACGTAACTGATTACTGATCAGTGATGCCACGGTTAAACGAGGCATCGCCTGCTGATTAAAGTCCGCCAGGCTGGTTAGCGCATTACCATCAAGGTAAAGGCAAAGCAGGGCATTCAGGGGATGTGAAGTGCTAACTCGCTGCAACTGTTGGCTACGGCATAATGATAGCGTGTGCAGCGTGGGGAATTCGGTCGCCAGCTCCACCTGACGTAGCTGTGGAGAGAACCCGACTTCGATGCGATAAAGCGCACTCATATCCCCCTCAAGTCGTAGCTGCTCCAGATGATGAACATCGCGTATAAAAATTGAAGTGAGTTTAGGTTGATTATTGAGTGCCACAGTAGGTTCAGTAAGCGAGATACGCGTAAGCTTCAGATCCTTAAGCAGCGGCATGTTTTCCGGCAAATCCACCCAGTAGTCACGCCCAGACACAGGCATCATGACCTCAATGTGTAGCCGCTCCAGCTCGGGCATATTGGCGGGTAGATGGAATGACGAGCCGACAGGCATAGAGGAAAGATTGATATGCACCGTTTTCATCGAAGCGGGAATACGATTGCCGAAGAAAAGATACAGTGCGTCCGGGGGCATGTATTTTGCTGACCATTCGGGAAGCTGGCGATGAATATCCAGCAGAGTATCGGCCATCATTTTTTCCAGTTGATTACCCGGAATACGCGACAATCCCGCCATAAAATCAATCGATTCACCGACTGTCCTGACGATACCTTGTTGTAGTAACACATCCTTAAGCACAATACGCGCGCTGCGATCCGTTAATCCGGCGGATAGTGACTCAGTGACTTTTTTCCAGCAGGTGAGGTGGTGCTTTGCCCAGTCGGGCGGATTGCCCGCTGCAGCAAGTGAGGAAAGTAACGCCGCTTCCATCACAATTTTGTCTTTGGCGGGGAAGTGAAATTTATGTAGCCAGGCATCAACCTGCTCACGGCTCATCATGCCGCCACGGCCAGCAAGATCCATTATGGCCAGCTCGCTACTGGCTCGAGCGTATTGATTGACGCTTGCTCCGCGCAGGCGCAGTTGCAAAAGGTTCGCCTCAGGATGCCGGGTGGCGCTGCTGGTAATCACCGCCGCATAGGCTTCACCTTCTGCCTCACTGTGAGTAATGCCGCGCGCAGTCAGTATTTTTGCGGTTTTCCCCGGATAAAGTGTGCAGATGTGTTCACGCGTTGCGTATTGCATCGCCCAGTCCGGGGCAGGTAACGGCACCTCAGTGCTGGTGCCGCATCTGTCCCGAAGTAGCCAGCCAAGTAATGCTTTGCCCTGCCGATTATCCGCAAAGACAAAACCCTGTGATGCCGCCCGAATAAAAGTGGCAGAGTACGCCGGTACTCTTGTCGGCGGCGAGATTCCGATCATCCCTAATGCCCGCCACTCCTGACCCGGGATTACCGACGCATGATATCTGGCAGGTAAGCGGCCTTGACGAAGCTGCTCAATGAGCCCCCTAAGTACAACATGACCGCGCGCACCACCGCCAAAGTCAAAAGCGCTGAGAAAATTTTGTAGGGCATGCTGATCTTCGGCGATGCCAATCAGAAAGCTGTTCTGCCGCGACTGGCCCACCCCGCCACCGTTAAGTCCGCCAGTATCAAGCTGCCATCGGTTATCACGAAAGATAATTTTGGGGCCTGCGGCATGGGGCTTTGCTGGATCGCGCAACCGGACCGAGCGCCAGCCATTATCAGAATAGACCTCGAAAGCCTTTCCCTGATCCCGGATATAGACCTTATCTGCCGATTGCCAGAATTCACCCGGCAGGTCCTGACGTGGCTGATAGCGAGAGCTGGCATCAAGCACAGTTTCAGAAGCCGCGACCTCAGAACGTAACCGGCCCTCTGCATCAATCGCCTTACGCCATCCCACTACCTCTTCAACAGCATCAGCCACTTGCTGCGGTGTAGAGAGCTTGCGCCCCAACAACCCGGAGAGTTTTTTTACCGAGCGTCCCGTTGCTTTCAATAACATGCCAAGCGCTGGCAAACCATCTGCCGCATCCGGTAGCAACAGCCACGTCTTGAGCAAAGCGCTGTCTGTTTCCCCCTGCTCCAACTGCCGGACAATATCCCTTCCACCCTGTGCTATGAAAGGCAGCATTAACGAGCCACAAGCCAGTTTAAAAGTACCACCAGTGCCTATGCACGCTACCGCTGCGCCATACCCCGCCATTTTCATCAGCAGTTCATTGATAAAGTGCTTACGCGTATAGCGGTTAGCTTCCGCCCTGGCAATCAGCTGTTCAAAATAGCGCGTGGCCCCCTCTTCCAGGCCCGAAAGCGCCACCGCATCCAATGTAAAGTGACTACCGGAAGCCATCTTGAGCACATTATCAAGCTGAGTAAGATCGCCCGGCGCTGTCAGATTACGCAGTAAAGGCCGGACATTAGCCCCATCTTCAACTACATAGGTTAGAAAGGTCGACGCGGGCAGCAGACGCTGGCCGTAAATGCCGGGCGGGAAATAGACAAACGCCCGTTCGTCAGGCGCTGACGACGCCAGTTGAACGGTATAAACTTCGGGGAGCGTAATGTCCAACGGATAAACCATACCGCCAGGCGCATAGCGTAACCGGCAGTCACTTAATCTGTCATTAGGATAGCGAGTACCTTTCCCACCCCCCGCCATACGTTCCATCAACGCAATAATACGTTCTTCATCGGCAGCGGAAATCACCCCGCCTTCACGCGCCGACTCTGCCGCACGCTCTATATTCAACTTCTGCAAAGTGATCCATGCTTTACGTGAAGCAGAGCTTTTCTGTATATGCTCACTGCGTAAGTAACTTCCATAACGATCAATAACATAGCCACCTCTGAGCTGCGATAAAATTCGCCGCTGTAGGCCGACATCGCGATTCATATTATCTAATGCACTACTGGTCGTTTGATTAAGGATCAGCCCCTGCGGGATTTGAGTAATGCGCACCTCGCCAGGCAAGCGCTCATTATTCGTAGTGGAGAAAAACTGATATAACGAACGGGCACCTTCGGCCCCCAGATGAATAATCCGCCCAGGTAAATGGCGTGACGAGACAAACGTATTATCGCTGTGCAAGGGGTTATCGTCAGGACGAAAGCGATACAGGTTATCCGCCCACTCACTCAGGCTGCCACGCAGACCATTTATCGCGATTTCGATCCCGTCCGGATCGAGTAAAGTCGCATTAAAGCGGATATCACTTTGATTGAGCGCACGGGAAAAATCCGCTGACACTTGCTGCCGCAAATACGTATCAAATTCTGTGACATCACTTTTCATCAGTGCTGAAAACTGCTGCTGTGCTAGCTTCTGGCGCTCGCCGAGCAATGTGGCTGATGGGCTGTTAGCGATGACTGACCTTACAGCGGTATGAATAAACTGATTCAGTTTCTCCTGAAAATCGCTTCCCGGCAGAGGCTCCGCGCGCAACTGGCAATGTTTAAGGCTGGGATTCAGGCTAATACGATTGAAATAGCGTTCCAGTGCTGGGCGTTGCAGAGGCGCTGCGGCCAGCAAGATCTGCTCTCGCAGCATGCTCTCTTCAGGGTTGAATGTGCCATTAATACTCGTGCTGAGCACCGCCTGCCCCAGTCTGCGCATATCGGGAAACTGCTGAAAACTGGCCTGCTCAGGGAAGTAATTCCATGCGTGCAAGCTGTTATAGAGCACCACCTCCCCGTTACTGTTACGGTCGCTCTGCTGTTCCATGACCAGCGAATGCGGCAAGGTGATTTTCTGCGGTAGCGTTTTATCCGTTCCGGTGTAATACCAGCACAGCGTGCCGGTAGTGACATCAGAAGCATTACGCTGCGCGGACTGAACAATCTCCAGCCCTTTCAGCCAGGCGTTATCTCCTGCTCCCAGTTTGCCGGTGTACTCCGCTTCCATCAGGGCCATGTTGAAATGTGCGCGTAGCAAATCCTGCTGATGCGCGGTCGCGTTTTTGTCTTCACTATGGCGCGCAAGCTGATCGGCTGCCATCTGGTAACGCGTATAAGACTTCATCCACGACACTGCCTGTTGTTCTGTTAATGCCGGTGCTAATCCGAGTTTGTTCAGCACTCGCCAGACACCGGCCTGAAAAAGATTCTCTGTAGCGGGGTGGGTGCTGTTGGCAGCGCGCTGATTGCGGTCAATGTCGATGATGAGGGGACGTAAAGTAATAGGGGAAGAGCTGGTGTTTAAAGTGGCGAACATGGCAATCTCCTGATGTGGGCCTGATTGGCCTCTGGAGACTGGGTGCTCATCCACCGGAGAGTGTTCAGTCAGCACTTCCCGCTTTCTGTCTGGACCGTCAGATTCTCCTACCCGCCGATAGCGCGGAGCAATAAACGCTGGCTTAAAAGCTCATCCAGCCCTGCATTTTGGCGTGTACCCAACCATTGCTGACACCAGGCATCGGCCAAAGGAGGCTCAGCACATTGCAACAGTTGTGCACCGATGCCCAGTAGCAGCAGGGTTTGCGCCACTTCGCGGCCTTGTGCTTCCTGTAGATGGCTATGCAGCGATCGTAATTTGCGCCAGCAGGCGTCAAACAGGCGGTTGCTGCCTTTTACCGCATCAAACTCTTGCTGCAACATGGCTTCCATGCCCGGTTGACGTTGTAGCGCTCGCAACACATCAAGGCACATAATATTGCCCGATCCTTCCCAGATGCTGTTCACCGGCATTTCACGGTACAGGCGCGGGAGTTCGCTCTCTTCGCAGTAACCGATTCCCCCCAGGACTTCCATCGCCTCCGCAACAAACGGGATGCCCGCTTTGCAAATGCCATATTTTGCCACTGGCGTAAATAACCGGGCATAGAGTCGTTCATGCTCGTTGGCTGGCTGGGACCAGGCTCTGGCAAGGCGGAGCAGGAAAGCGGTTTGCCCCTCAAGCTGGAGCGCCTGGCTCGCCAGCACCTGGCGCATCAACGGCTGTTCCACTAAGCACTTGCCCATCGAATGCCGCTGATGGGCATGATACAGCGCAACAGAAAAGGCGCGGCGCATCAGGCCATGGCTACCTAACGCGCAGTCAAAGCGCGTCATCCCGCCCATTTTCAGGATCAGCCGAACCCCTTCGCCTTCTTCCCCCAGCAACCAGCCGCTGGCATCAAGAAACTCCACTTCGGCACTGGCATTGGCACGGTTGCCTAGCTTGTCTTTCAGGCGCTCAATGCGTATTGCATTACGGCTACCATCCGGCAGCAGACGTGGCATGAAAAAGCAGCTTAATCCCCCGGCGGCCTGCGCCAGCACCAGATGCGCATCGCTCTGTGGCACGGAGAAAAACCACTTATGCCCGGTGAGGCGATAGGCTTCCCCCGGCCCCCGCCGCTCCAGAGGCTCGGCACGGGTGGTATTGGTCATGACGTCACTGCCCCCCTGTTTTTCCGTCATGCCCATGCCGATCAATAAGCCACGTTTCTCCGCACCTGGCTGAGCATGCGTGTCATAGCGGTCGCTGAGCAGACCTGGTCGCCAATCGGCAAACGCAGAGGGTAAAGCCTGTTGTAACAAGGGAATGGCCGCATGGGTCATGGTAACCGGGCATAAAGTGCCCGCCTCAACCTGGGCATGCAAAATGAAGCGCGCAGCGCGTGCGACCGTTGCATTGGCCAGGACATCGGGTTGCCAGCTGAGATTGTGCAAACGGCTGGCGCAAACCCCTTGCATCAGCAAATGCCATGCAGGATGAAACCGGACTTCGTCGATACGCTCACCCCGTCCGTCATAACGGAGCAGTTCAGGTGGGCTGGTATTGGCGATACGTCCCAGTTCGAGGGATTCAGCGCTACCTAATTGCAGGCCGACAGAGGCGAGCCAGTCGGTATCCCATTGGGCACCTTCACGTAACAGGGCTTCGCGCAACGGCAGGTCAGAGAGGAAAAGATTGCTGTTACTCAGCGGATGCGGCTGATTAAAAACAGGATGTGTTGTCCAGGTCATAACCACTCCTTACGGCACATTTCTTTAAGTATGAAACGCGCTGGTGGTTATGCCTGGTAAAAATACGCAGATTTATGCGGGGGCTCACAGCCCGCGCTGGCGTACCGCTTCGAACAGGCAGACGCCAGTGGCAACCGAAACGTTCAGTGAAGAGACGCTACCGGCCATTGGAATGCTGATCAGTTCATCACAGTGTTCGCGCGTCAGGCGGCGCATACCTTCGCCTTCAGCGCCCATCACCAGCGCCATCGGACCGGTCATTTTGCTCTGATACAGCGTGTGATCGGCTTCGCCTGCCGTACCCACCACCCAGATGTTGTACTCTTGCAACAGGCGCAGGGTGCGAGCCAGGTTGGTTACGCGGATCAACGGAATGTTTTCCGCTGCGCCACTGGCGACTTTTTTGGCGGTCGCATTCAGTGAAGCAGAACGGTCTTTTGGCACAATAACCGCATGCACGCCTGCGGCATCTGCACTACGCAGACAAGCGCCAAGGTTGTGCGGATCGGTAACGCCATCCAGCACCAGCAAAAACGGCTTTTCCAGGCTCTGTAACAGGTCAGGCAGATCGCCTTCCTGGTACTGACGGCCCGGTTTTACCCGTGCCACGATGCCCTGATGAACACCGCCTTCAACTTGCTCATCCAGCCACTGGCGGTGCGCCACCTGAATGATAATCCCCTGAGCTTCCAGTGCCGCTACCAGCGGTTGCAGACGACGATCGTCACGCCCTTTCAGGATATAAACTTCCTGGAAACGCTGTGGTGCGCTGTCCAGCAGGGCCTGGACGGCATGGATACCAAAAATTATTTCGCTCATTACTCTACTCGACGGTCTGGCAAGGTTTCAGGTGACTTCAGGTGCTTCCGGTGGAAGCACCTGAACGGGCATCAGGCGCTGTCGGTTTTTTTCTTCGCCGCGCGCTTTGCCTTAGTGGCGGCGGCGATTTTACGGGTTTTTGCCGACGGGGTTTTACTTTTTTTCTCTTTCTTCGCTTTGGTGGCTTTTGGCTTGGCATCGCGGAAGGCGCTATCAGGCTCAAAATTGCCTTTGCGTCCCGCATCACGGCGGCGTTTGGCCGGGGCGGATTCACTGCGTTTTTCCTTCTCACGGGCGGTTTTACCCGCACCGCGCGGCTGGCGTTTGCTGGAGATGAGCGCAAAATCAATTTTGCGTTCATCCATATGCACCGCTTCAACCCGCACTTCTACCGTATCACCCAGACGGTAAGTCTGACCGCCAGATTCGCCGATCAAACGCTGACCCACCTGATCAAAACGATAGTAGTCGTTATCCAGCGACGAGACGTGAACCAAACCATCAATGAACAGATCGTTGAGACGCACGAAGAAACCAAAACCGGCAACGCTGGCGATAACACCCGTAAAGACGTTACCCACCTGATCCTGCATAAAGTCGCATTTCAGCCAGTCGGCGACATCACGCGTGGCTTCATCTGCGCGACGCTCGGTCATGGAACAGTGTTGTCCCAGCTCCAGCATCTGCTGCATCTCGTAGTGATAGCCGCCGGTTTCCGTGGTGATACCTTGCAGATCGCCCTGATCTTTAGCGATCAGGTACTTGATCGCACGGTGCAGCAGCAGATCCGGATAACGACGGATCGGTGAAGTGAAGTGCGCATAAGAGGCCAGAGCCAGGCCGAAGTGGCCACGGTTTTCCGGATCATACACCGCCTGCTTCATGGAGCGCAGCAGCATGGTTTGCAGCATTTCTGCATCTGGACGATCGGCGATTTGTTTCAGTAGTTCAGCGTAATCGATCGGCTGCGGCTTATTGCCACCCGGCAAGCTCAGACCCAGCTCATTCAGCACGGTACGGAAGCTGGTGATGCTGTCATCGCCTGGACGGTCGTGATCGCGGAACAGCGCTGGCTCATTATTCTTCTCGACAAAGCGCGCCGAAGCGATGTTGGCGAGGATCATGCACTCTTCAATCAGTTTGTGTGCATCATTGCGCGTGGTACGTTCTACACGTTCAATACGACGCTGTGCGTTGAAGATAAATTTCGCTTCTTCGGTTTCAAACGAGATACCACCACGCTCAACGCGGGCAGCTTCCAGCGCCTGATACATGTTATGCAGCTCTTGCAGATGCTTGACCAGTGGCGCGTACTGCTCACGCAGCTCTTCATTGCCCTGCAAGATATTCCATACTTTGTTGTAAGTCAGGCGAGCATGGGAATTCATCACCGCTTCGTAGTGCTTGTAGCCCGTGAGTTTGCCGCTGGCAGACACGGTCATTTCGCACACCATACACAGGCGATCGACCTGCGGGTTAAGCGAACACAAGCCGTTAGACAGCACTTCTGGCAGCATCGGCACCACCTGAGACGGGAAGTAAACCGACGTCCCGCGCAGTTGGGCTTCGTGATCCAGCGGCTGGCCCGGACGGACGTAGTAGCTGACATCGGCAATCGCTACCCACAAGCGCCAGCCACCACCGCGTTTTTTCTCGCAGTAGACGGCATCATCGAAATCTCGTGCATCTTCACCATCGATGGTGACCAACGGCAGCTCACGCAGATCGACACGGCCTTTTTTCGCAGATTCCGGGACGATTTCACTGAACTTCGCCACCTGTTTCTCCACTTCAGGAGGCCAGCTATGGGGAATTTCATGGGTGCGCAATGCCATATCCACCGCTAGACCGGTGTCCATGTTTTCACCCAGCACTTCAAGAATTTTACCGATCGCTTTAGTGCGACGCGTTGGACGCTGCACCAGTTCCACCACGACTACTGCGCCCATTCGCGCGCCCTGCGTATCTTCAGCGGGGATCAACACGTCAAAGCTCAAACGGCTATCATCAGGCACGACAAAAGCTGTGCCAGCATCGGTGAAGAAGCGGCCGACAATTTGGCTGTTACGTGGTTCAAGCACGCGCACTACGCGAGCTTCGCGGCGACCACGGCGATCTGCACCCTGCGGCTGCGCCAGGATCACATCACCGTGCATACAAAACTTCATCTGCTCAGCGGAGAGGTAGTAGTCATCTTTTTGCCCCTCGGCGCGCAGGAAACCATAACCATCACGATGGCCAATAACATTACCGCGCAGCAGATCAAGACGTTCTGGCAGGGCATAACACTGACGGCGAGTGAAGACCAACTGGCCGTCACGTTCCATTGCACGCAGACGACGACGCAGCGCTTCCAGCTGATCTTCGTCCTGTAAATTTAGCGCCTGCGCGATATCGTCGCGATTGGCGGGTTTTTCACGTTTTTCCAACAGGGCCAGAATGAATTCGCGGCTGGGAATTGGATTGTCGTATTTTTCAGCTTCTCTATCCTGGAAAGGATCTTTTGACATATCGGTTCCTCCGATGTCATTTGTGATTAATTGCCACCGGCGGGTCTGACAACAAAATCTGATGTAATTGATAATTATCGTTAACGATGTCTGCCAGCGTGTAGTCATCTAACGCTAGCAAGAATTGTCGCGTGGCATTGTTTAAAGCAGATTTCAACCGACAAGCAGGAGAGATGGCACAGCTGCCGCAATCCACCAGTTCGAGCGGCTCCATTTTACGCACCACCTCACCCACGACGATATCTTTTGCTGCCATACCGAGGCGAATACCGCCATTTTTACCCCGGACGGAGGAGACAAAGCCTGCACGACTCAGTTGATTGATGATTTTCACCATATGGTTACGCGAGACGCCATAGATATCGGTCACTTCGGTTATGCTGGTCAGCTTGCCTTCCGGCAGTGTGGCCATGTAGATCAGGGCACGCAGACCATAATCTGTAAAACTTGTTAGCTGCACATTAACCTCAGCGGCTCATGAACCAGTACAGAGCACTTCTTTTGCGGGTGAATTTTTATCAGGGATCTGTTTTTAATTATGGATGATAAACCAGAGTGGCGGGATAAGTGCGATTTTTTCAGCACCGACGGGCTGAGAAGAAAAGAGAAAGGCCGGACAAAGCCGGCCTCTGATGATTATGCGTCGAACGGATCGCGCAGAATCATGGTCTCGCTGCGGTCTGGACCGGTAGAGATGATGTCAACCGGAACACCGGTCACTTCTTCTACACGTTTGATGTAATCCAGCGCGGCTTGTGGCAGGCCATCGACAGATTTCACACCAAAGGTCTTCTCGCTCCAGCCTGGCATGGTTTCGTAGATCGGTTCGATCCCTTCCCAGTTCTCAGCAGCCAGCGGGGTTGTAGTCACTTCGCGGCCATCTGGCATACGGTAAGCAACACAGATTTTTACTTCTTTCAGACCATCCAGCACGTCCAGTTTGGTCATGCAGAAACCAGACAGTGAGTTGATCTGCACCGCACGACGCACGGCAACCGCATCCAGCCAGCCAGTACGACGACGACGACCGGTGGTCGCGCCAAACTCGTGACCCTGTGCACACAGGAATTCACCGGTTTCATCGAACAATTCAGTCGGGAATGGACCTGCACCCACACGGGTAGAGTAGGCTTTAACGATACCCAGCACGTAATCTACGTGACGTGGGCCGATGCCAGAACCGGTAGCTACGCCGCCAGCGGTGGTGTTTGAAGAGGTCACATACGGATAAGTACCGTGGTCGATATCCAGCAGCGTACCCTGTGCGCCTTCGAACATGATCAGGTCGCCACGCTTACGCGCGCCATCCAGCAGTTCAGAAACATCAACAACCATGCCGGTCAGGATGTCTGCAACGGCCAGCGTATCTGCCAGGACTTTCTCGTAATCAACCGCGTCGGTTTTGTAGTAGTTCACCAGCTGGAAGTTGTAGTACTCAACAATTTCTTTCAGCTTAACGGCGAAGGTTTCTTTGTTGAACAGATCGCTTACGCGCAGGGCACGACGCGCCACTTTATCTTCGTAAGCAGGCCCGATACCACGGCCGGTAGTACCGATGGCTTTCGCGCCGCGTGCTTTTTCGCGCGCAACATCCATTGCAACATGGTATTGCAGAATCAATGGGCAAGCTTCTGACAGCAGCAGACGTTCACGTACTGGCACACCGCGCTCTTCCAGGCCTTTCATCTCTTTCATCAGCGCTTCAGGAGACAGTACAACGCCATTACCGATGATGCTGGTAACGTTATCACGCAGGATGCCTGAAGGGATTAAGTGGAGGACGGTTTTTTCACCGTTGATGACAAGTGTGTGGCCTGCATTGTGGCCACCCTGGTAACGCACTACATAGTTAGCACGTTCGGTCAAAAGGTCTACGATTTTACCTTTGCCTTCGTCACCCCATTGGGTGCCTAGTACAACGACGTTCTTACCCATTTTTTCAAAATCACCGATTGCTTAAAAAAGGATTCTACCACCGGTTTTTTTTGCTTTCAGCACTTTTAGCATACGATTGCGCAGTTTTTTGCCTGGGTTTTGATCATCACAACATCCTGGGGGTTGAAGACGTCTGGAAGCACAACCAAACGGCCCACCGCTGCGAATTTAGCCACGGTGCAGACTGACCATGACGAAAATAACCACTCCCGCCACCACTAATCCACCGCCAAAACGGTGCAACAGGCGATCCGGGGTTTGCGCCATAGTCATAATCATACGCCGCCAGATGCGCGGTAACAGCATCGGTCCCAATCCTTCCAACACCAGAACCAAAGCCAGCGCTGTCCATACGGTTGTTGTCATGTCCTTGCCTCAAAAAAAAGGCCGACAAGATTGTCGGCCTGAAGGTTATATCAGTAATTATCGCGTCGTGTTAGAGGGCGCCTTCATATATCGGAAGAAGTCGCTATCCGGGCTGAGCACCATGACGTCCTGATTATTCTGGAAGCTCTGCTCATACGCGCGCAGGCTGCGAACAAAGGCATAGAAATCAGGGTCCTGGCTGAACGCATCTGCATACAATTTTGCTGCTTCTGCATCGCCATCACCACGGGTAATCAGAGCCTCACGCTGCGCTTCTGCCAGGGTTTTAGTGACCTGGTAGTCAGCCTGAGCACGCAGTTTTTCTGCTTCTTCCTGGCCCTGTGAACGCTGACTACGCGCTACCGCTTCACGCTCTGCACGCATACGGTTGAAGATGGCGTCAGACACTTCCGTAGGCAGGTTGATCTGCTTAATGCGTACGTCAACGACCTGAATACCCAGTGCGGCCATACTGTTCGGATTTGGCGCAGGCTCTTTGCTGTTGGTTTCACGCTCTACGCGTGCAGCAGCATCGGCAATTGCATCATCCGCCGCTGGCGTCTGCACTTCATCTTCACCTGAAGTACCGGTGTTAAGCGCATCACGCACGTCGGTTGTCAGGCGGCCGCGTGAGTCAGTCACGATATCTTTAACATCGAGACGACCCATTTCAGAACGCAGACGGTCACTGAACTTACGTTTCAACAGCACTTCTGCCTGAGAAACATCACCGCCGCCGGTGGCGAGGTAGTAACGGCTGAAGTCACTGATGCGCCATTTGATGTACGAATCAACGATCAGGTCTTTCTTCTCTTTGGTGACGAAACGATCGGCCTGGTTATCCATGGTCTGCACGCGTGCATCTAGCGTTTTCACGCTCTCAAGGAATGGCACTTTAAAATGCAGACCTGGCGCATAAACCAGTGGCTTATTTTCATCATCACGCACTACTTTGCCAAAGCGTAATACAATCCCACGCTGGCCTTCTTGTACCACAAACAGTGACGCGTACAGCACCACCAGCGCGACAATCACAACTCCGATTATTGGCTTACGCATCGCTTATTCTCTCCCTTCGCGCTGAGTGTCGTTACGCAGAGCGTTGGCACGACGTTGGTCCAGGATACTCTCCGGGCTGTAAGATGAAGTGCTCCGGCTGGCATTGTTTTCTGACAGCGGCGGCAGTTTCATCAGGTTGGCGGACGTTTGTCCTTTTTGCCCGGTTGCCTGGCCACCCTGCAGCAGTTGATCCAATGGCAGAACCATCAGGCTGTTGCTGCGATCGTTGATCAGCACTTTACGCGTGTGGCTCAGCACACGTTCCATGGTTTCGATATACAGACGTTCTTTGGTGATCTGCGGGGCAGCTTTGTATTCAGGGAGAATTTTGGCAAAACGCGCCACTTCACCCTGCGCTTCCAGGACGGTACGTTCTTTATAAGCACGCCCTTCTTCCAGGATACGCTGCGCCTGACCGTTGGCTCGCGGCTGCACTTCGTTGGCGTAAGCTTCTGCTTCACGCACATACTGCTCACGGTTTTCACGCGCGGCAATCGCATCATCAAACGCGGCTTTCACCTCTTCCGGTGGGCGAGCCGCCTGGAAGTTAACGTCCAGTACCGAAATGCCCATATTGTATGGACGAATGGTCTCTTCGATTTCACGCTGGGTTTCGCTACGCACGACGGTACGACCTTCCGTCAGGATGCGGTCCATCGTGGAGCGGCCAATCACGCCACGCAGGGCGCTGTCCGTTGCCTGACGCAGGCTGTCATCCGGACTGTTAACCGCAAACAGGTAGCGGGCTGGATCGGTCACGCGATACTGTACGTTCATCTCTACGCGTACCACGTTCTCATCAGAAGTCAGCATGGTACCGGATGCAGCCAGCTCTCGTACCGCTTCGACGTTCACCGCCTGTACCTGATCGATAAAGGTCGGCTTCCAGTTCAGACCTGGCTCAACCAGATGACTGAACTTACCGAAGCGTGTTACGACACCACGTTCTGCTTCTTTGATGGTATAGAAACCACTGGCAGCCCAGATGACAACGACCGCAGCCGCAGCGATGCCGACAAGCTTGCCGCCATTTCCTGCGCCACGCGTGCCGTTATCACCTGACTTGCCTCCGCCAAATCCACCGAGTTTTTTACTCAGCTTGCGGAAGATATCGTCTAAATCAGGAGGCCCCTGATCGCGACCTCCCTTATTTCCCCCAGAGTTGCCGCCTTGATTATTGCTGCTTCCCCACGGGTCGCGGTCTTGTCCGTTGTTGCCGGGCTGATTCCACGCCATGTTTCCACTCCATTATTTATGTTCATTGTATTGGCTAGCAGCAGTTGCTACCCGATTTTACCGTCGGGTGGCTCTTTTACGCATTGTTGCTGCGAGACAAATGACGTTACGCCTTGTTACAGCTTATCTTCTTTTGAGTAAGCGCGTTTAGGCAACTTGTCAAACAATGTAAGTTGTCAGGGATGGTTCTTGCTTACACAGACGGCGCCAGTCCACTATTGGCATTCGTACGTGCAGCCCAATCGAACCATCTTCGTCATTCCACTCTTTTTCTATGGCATGCAGTTGGTAAAATCGGCTACGCAGTCGCCCGGCTTCTGGCGGCAAACGCAGATCGTACTGGGCTATCTCTCCAGCCAGCCGCTCTGACAGTGCTTGCCTGAGCTGCGGAAGGCCAACACCGGTCTGAGCAGAAAGCCAGACCCGTACCGGTTTGTTCTCTTCATCACGATCGATGCGCGGGACGAAGTCATCCAGCATATCGATTTTGTTCATGACGTGTAGCGTGGGGATCTCATCCGCTTCAATCTCTTCCAGCACCGTTTCTACCGCTTCAATATTCTCAGTCAGCCTGAGATCTGCGGCATCAATAACGTGCAGTAATAGCGTGGCTTCACGCGTTTCCTGCAAAGTGGCTTTGAATGCAGCGACTAAATCGTGGGGAAGATGGCGAATAAAGCCTACTGTGTCCGCTAATACCACCTCGCCAACATCCGCCACATTCAGGCGACGCAGGGTGGGATCCAGGGTTGCGAATAGCTGATCTGCGGCATACACATTGGCCGACGTCACCGCATTAAACAGCGTAGACTTACCGGCGTTGGTGTAGCCAACCAGCGAGACAGTAGGAATATCCGCTTTTGCACGCGCCTGACGCCCCTGTTCACGTTGTTTTTCAACGCGCTCAAGACGGCTCATAATCAGGCTAATACGGTTGCGGAGTAAGCGACGGTCAGTCTCTAACTGGGTTTCACCTGGACCACGCAAACCGATCCCGCCTTTTTGACGTTCAAGGTGTGTCCAACCACGTACAAGACGTGTAGCAAGATGGCGTAACTGTGCCAGCTCGACCTGCAATTTACCCTCATGGGTGCGGGCGCGCTGGGCAAAAATATCCAGAATCAAGCCCGTACGGTCGACGACTCGACATTCGCACAGACGCTCAAGATTTCGTTCCTGGGCAGGAGATAAGGCATGATCGAATAAAACGACCGATGCTCCACTCGATTTTACCGCATCGGCAATTTCAACGGCTTTTCCTTCACCGACAAAATATTTGGGGTGTGGCGCTTTACGGCTTCCGGTAATAACCTGTAGCGCTTCTACGCCAGCGGAAGAGACCAGAGTTTCAAACTCCTGTAAATCTTCCAGCTCTTTGTCCTGGGAAAACCAGATGTGTACCAATACGGCCTGCTCACCGGCTTCATAACGGTCAAACAAGCTTTAACCTCGCTTAAAATAAAAGACCAGAACGGAGAGCACTGGCTCCCCATCCTGGTGACACGACTAAGCGCGAAATTACTCGGCGCTATCGCCGTCTTGCTGTGGCTGAGACTGAGCGGATGGGTTGCTACCGCTATGGTGGTAATTACTGCCGCTGCCGCCGGTATTGTTGCTATGGTGAGAAACCGGGCGAGACGGAACAACAGTAGAGATAGCGTGTTTATACACCATCTGGCTGACTGTGTTTTTCAGCAGGATCACGAATTGATCGAAAGATTCGATCTGGCCTTGCAGTTTGATACCGTTGACCAGATAAATCGAAACCGGAACACGTTCGCGACGCAGAGCGTTTAAAAACGGGTCTTGTAGTGATTGCCCCTTAGCCATTCTATCTTTTCCTTATATGATTGTTTATTACTATTAGAACCGTTGGTTCTGAAAAAAAGCGACGTAAAATTTGCGCACGAAAACCCGTCAATTGTACACATCACCCCTGTTTCGCACCAAGAACCTGTAACAGGGTTTCTTGCGCTGAATCAGGCTTGTCGCTATCTAGCCAATGTACATCTGACCAGCCGCGTAACCAGGTGATTTGACGCTTAGCAAGCTGCCGGGTTGCGCAAATTCCCCGATAAACCATCTCGTTGTAATCAATTTCGCCAGAAAGATAAGACCACATCTGACGGTAGCCGACACAACGAATGGAAGGCATGTCCGTATGCAAATCACCTCGTGCGAACAGAGCCCGAGCCTCCGCTTCAAATCCCGACTGCAACATCTGTTCAAAACGTAACGCGATGCGTTGGTGTATCAGTTCCCGGCTCGAAGGCGCAATCGCAAACTGGTACACGTCGTAGGGTAACGCTTCTCCAGAGGTTTTTGTCAGTTCTGTTAAAGTTTTACCCGAAATAAAAAAAACTTCCAGTGCTCGCGAAAGTCTCTGGGGATCATTCGGATGAATACGATTTCCGGCTACCGGGTCGATTTCACATAACTGGCGGTGCAGAGCTTCCCACCCTTGTTCACCTGCCATCTGTTCTATCCGTTGTCGCACGGCGGGATCGGCCGCTGGCAACGGGGATAATCCTTCCAATAATGCCTTGAAGTAAAGCATTGTCCCACCCACCAACAACGGAATTTTTCCATTACGGGTGATTTCAGCCATTTCTGCCAAAGCATCGCGGCGAAATTCAGCGGCAGAGTAACTTTCCGCCGGGTCGCGAATATCCAGCAAGCGATGGGGAGCTTGTGCTAACTCATCCTCGGAAGGCTTCGCCGTACCAATGTCCATCCCACGATAGATTAAGGCAGAGTCCACGCTAATAAGTTCAACCGGTAATCGCTTTCTTAGCGATATTGCCAGTGCTGTTTTACCGGAGGCAGTTGGCCCCATCAAAAAAATGGCCTTGGGACGGCCAGCCAGGTTCATCTCACTCATACTTCAACGCGTTAAGTGCGCTCTCAATCTCAATGGGCTGTAATAATCCGGGAGGCGGTGCTTTCAAGAGCTGTGGACAGAGTCGTTCCAGTTCAGCTAACAGCGCAATCGCCTGTGAATGATTCCAGTGAACCGGTTCAGCTTCTTCACGTTGTGCCAACCAGAGGGCCAACTGTGTTGCTGCACTGGCCGGGTGGCGGGCGAGATAGCCTAGCAGTTCTGGAATCAAGATTTGTAAATTCTGTGCTCGTAAGGGTAAAGGTACTGCTCGCAGCGTCACATGATCGCCTTCCGTGACAATATCCACGCCCATTTGGGTCAACAAAGCGGCATTATCCTGCACTGCCCGCTTTTCTTCAGCCGCAATTTTTAAGCGCACTGGAATGAGCAACGGCTGCGGCTTTAGTCCCTCATCACCTGGCGACAACTGTGCCTGTTTAAGCCAGCGGTTCGCCATGGGCAGCGCCAGCAATAACAGCGCACCCTGCTGTTCCAGTAAAGCATAGTGTTGCTGAACCACCGTTAATACCCGACCAAAACTTTGAGTGTGAGCTGCCAGCGGCGCTTCAGCCTGTACCGCAGCACGCGGCTTTTCGACCGTTTCTACCGGAGGGTTCAACGATTCAGTACGCGCTGGGGTATGAAGCAGCTGTTGATATACCGCCCCTTCACGCTTCTTATAGCCCTCTTCGCGCTGCTGCCACTGGTTAAAGCTGCCAGCACCGCTGTTTTCACTGCGCTGTGACTGCCGCGCGGGGCTTTGGTAATCAGCCACCGGTTCACGGGCGGTTGGCGTCTGTTCACGCGCCTGAGGTTCACGGGCAAAATGATTACTGCCCGCCGCCTGACGGTTTTCCGGTAACGTCGGTTCGCTTCCTGCTGGTTGGCAGGCCTGTAATGCCGTAACCACGCCTTGATAGATAAAATCATGTACCAGCCGCGATTGGTGAAAACGCACTTCATGCTTGGCCGGATGCACGTTGACATCGACCTGATGGGGATCGATCTCCAGATACAGCACGTAAGCGGGCTGCTGCTCATCTTGCAGCTGCGTTTGGTAGGCCTGACGGATCGCATGATTAATGAGTTTGTCACGCATCATGCGGCCATTAACGTAGCAGTACTGTAAGTCCGTTACCTGCCGTGACCCTGCGGGATCGGCCACCCAGCCGCGCAGTGCCAGACCATCATGCTGCCAGCCAATGCGCAGAGCGTGCTGGATAAAAGGCGTGCCGCAAATGGCCCCTAATCGTCTTTCGCGTTGTGTATCATCCGCCACGCCACGATACTGGCGCACCAGTTTTCCATTGTGGCTCAGTGAGATTGACACATCGAACCGCGCCAGCGCAATACGGCGAATCACTTCATCGATATGGGTAAATTCGGTTTTTTCTGTGCGCATAAATTTGCGCCGAGCCGGTGTGTTATAAAACAGGTCGAGCACTTCAAGCGTGGTGCCAACGGGATGCGCGGCAGGTTTCACCGTCACCGCCATATCCCGCCCTTCTGCATACGCCTGCCAGGCCTCGTTTTGGCTTGCTGGCCGTGAGGTCAGCGTAAGGCGTGAGACCGAGCTAATACTCGCCAGCGCCTCCCCGCGAAAACCGAGGCTGACAATCGCTTCAAGATCGTCAAGAGACGCTATTTTGCTGGTGGCGTGACGAGCCAGCGACAGCGCCAGCTCCTCTTTGCTGATACCACAACCGTTATCGCGGATGCGAATCAGCTTCGCGCCGCCTTTTTCGATATCCACATCTATGCGGGTCGCCCCGGCATCCAGACTGTTCTCCACCAGTTCTTTCACTACCGATGCAGGACGTTCAACCACTTCGCCTGCGGCAATCTGGTTGGCTAACTGCGGCGGTAATATCTGAATTGGCATACTGAGTATCCTTAGCGCTTACGGGTTCAGGACGCTGGGATTTTCAGGTTCTGACCCAGCATTACATTGGTGGATTTCATATTATTCGCCTGCATAATCGCTTTGGCGCTTACCCCATAGTGCGCAGCGATAGCGGTAAGGGAATCTCCGCGTACCACCTTGTGCCGTTGCGGTACAACGCGAGCAGCACTTTTCACTGGCGCTGCTGCCGCGCTGGCAGGCACTTTCAGCCGCTGTCCGACCCACACCACATCACGCTTAAGGCGGTTAAGATCGCGTAACGTAGCCATACTAACGCCATAACGCGCGGCAATTCCCGATAAGGTTTCACCACGTGTGACCACATGACGCTGCACTGCCCCGGTGTACTGCGTGGTGCCGGAGGCAGGATTACTGGCCACGCTCACCGGTTCCGGCGAGCTCATTGGCCGATTTTCCTGCTTTGGGACGTTCTGAAACGGATGCGCCAGGAAATAATTACGCAGGCCGTGATAAATCGCCTGTGCAATTTTCTCCTGATAAGCGCTACTGCCGAGCAGTCGCTCCTCCGAGGCATTACTGATGAAGCCAGTTTCCACTAACAGCGAGGGAATATCCGGCGAACGCAACACACCAAGGCTGGCATGTTCAGGTAAGCGCTTATGCAGCGGTGTAAAACTGCGTAGCTGTTGTAAGACTTTTACTGCCACATCATAGCCAACGCGCTGTGAGTGGCCGAATTGCAGGTCCAGCACCGCCTGGCTCAGGTAGGGATCAGCCTGGGAGTTCGCCAGCAGGTCGCCCGCGCCACCTAGCAATTCTGATTGCTTCTCTTTTTGCTCCAGCCAGTTCGCCATTTCGTTATTGGCACGACGATTGGACAGCACCCAAACAGAAGCGCCGGTAGCCGCGTGGCTTGGTGCGGCATCCGCATGAATCGAAACCAGCAGGCTGGCATTCTCTTTACGCGCGACTTCGGAGCGTCCCATTACGGAGATAAAGTAGTCACCGTCACGGGTCAGGACCGGCTTAAACATCGGGTCACGACTCATTATCGCCTTCAGCTTACGTGCAATGGCGATAGTGACATTTTTCTCGTGCAAACCGTGCTGACCCGTCGCACCAGGATCTTGTCCACCATGACCGGCATCAATCGCCACCACGACCACGGCATTGCGCGTCACAGCACCGCCTGGGCGAACAGTGGTATTGGTGTTGGTCACGACCGGTGCAGCGGGTTGAGTGAAGGGATTCCCCTGTTTGGCAACCGTCACTGGCGCAGTATTGCGAGATACCGTAACTGGTGTGTTCCCTTTGATAGTGAACACCACGCGGTATGTCCCACCTTCTCGTTGAGTCACCGCGCGGGTCTTCGCCGTCTGGGTTAATTCCAGCACCAGGCGAATACTCTGTTTATCTTGTGGCGTACTGGTACGGATACGTTTCAGCAGGTTGTCCCCACTGAAATTAAGTGGCAGACCTTTAATCACACCACTCTGGCGGATATCCAACACAACCCGGTTCGGGTTGTGTAGCGGGAAGAAGCCATACACCGGCTGGCCACTGAAGGTCAGTGTGACCGTGGCCTGGTCCCGATTATTATCCACTTTGATGTCGGAGAGGTTAGCAGCCCAACCGACGCTGGAGACCATTAGCAACAGCGCCATCAGCGCTAGCTTCATCCTTGTCATCATGCAGGCTTCCCACCTTGCGCGCAGGCGCTGAGCAGGGTTTCTCCGTAGGCGCTGTGCGCTTCCAGTTCGGCTTCACGCGCGTCACCAACATAGCGCAGGTTCAGCACCAGATCCGGGGCGGGCAAGAAGCCTTCGCCCTGCTGCGGCCACTCAACCAGACAGATGGCATCACCGCTGAAGTAATCACGAATGCCCATAAACTCCAGCTCTTCTGGATCGGCCAGACGATACAGGTCAAAGTGGTACAGGGTACGATTGCCCAGGGTATAGGGTTCGACGAGCGTATACGTTGGGCTTTTAACATTGCCCTGATGGCCCAGCGCTTGTAAAAAGCCACGGCTAAAAGTGGTTTTTCCTGCACCAAGATCGCCATATAAATAAATCACGACCGCATCCTGGCTCACGCGGGCCAGTTGCGCACCTAATTGCAGGGTAGCAGCCTCATCGGGCAACGGGATAATACAGCTTTTCATACTTTCTTATGGGACCATCTCTGGATTAACAAACTGCCACAGCGTCTCGAACAAATCCGTCGCCAGCATACCACGCGTTCCTCGCTGCGCTGCAACCGCATCTGCCGCTGCGCCATGTGCAACACATCCGGCACAGGCAGCGTCATACAATGAGAGATGCTGACCAATGAAAGCGGCAATAATGCCACTCAACACATCGCCCATACCGCCAGAAGCCATGCCAGCATTGCCCACATCGGCAATCGCCTGCCCACCGCTCTCATCGGCTATTAGGGTGCCAGCACCTTTCAGTACCACGATGCCGCCATAACGTTGCACCAACTTTTGCAGCGCCTGGAAACGATCGCTTTCCACTTCCTGAGTAGAGATGCCAAGTAAACGCGCAGCCTCACCGGGGTGAGGCGTGATAACACGATTTTGACGCTTCTCAGGACTGATTGCCAGCAGGTTAAGTGCATCTGCATCCCACAGCATTGGCTTATTACATTTTTTTACCTGTTCCAGTGCTTGCTGGCCCCATTCGCGCTGCCCTAAACCGGGTCCAGTCACTATCACCTCGGCCCATTCCAGGGCGGATTCCAGCGTGCTCTGGCTGAGTACATCCACCATCAACTCGGGTCGGGCTGTGAGGATCGGCTGAACATTGTCAGCATGGGTGAGAATACGTACCAACCCAGCCCCGGCGCGCAAAGCCGCTTCCCCGGTCATTCGGATAGCCCCTGCCGTGCCGTTGTCGCCACCCACTACCAGCAATCGCCCATGGCTCCCTTTATGGGAAGAGGGCTTACGCGGCGGTAACCAATGGCTGAGTACACTGGCATCGTAACGGCGAATGGGAGCACTCTGCCCCGAAAGAAAGGCCGATAAGCCGAGATCGTGACAAAAAAGCTGTCCGGTATAATCACGCGCCTTCGCCGTGAGTTGCCCTGCTTTCAGCACAATAAAACTCAACGTCTGCGCCGCGCAGATCGCCTCACCAAATGCCGTACCATAATCTGCCGACAAACCGGAGGGCATATCCAGGGAGAAGACCGCCGCAGGATGGAGGTTTGCCAGAGTGATAAGATGGGCATAAGGTTCGGCGACAGGACGATTAAGCCCAGTCCCCAACAACGCATCGACAATCAGATCGACCTGTTCTGGCCAGGCTTTCTGGGTTGAATGCAGCACACCCCCCGCGTCCAGCCAGGCCTCTTGTGCTCGCTGCGCTTCATCAGGGAGTGGCTTACTGCTCTCACAGGCGATGACAGTGACGCAAATACCGGCAGCCTGAGCCAGACGAGCCACCACATATCCATCGCCACCATTGTTACCGTGGCCACAGAGTATGAGCCAGTGTCGAGCCACCGGCCAGGCGGCCCGTGCATGTTCATAGGCGGCCTGCCCGGCGCGCAGCATTAACTCATCAAGGGTGATGCCCAATGCATCTGCGCCCTGCTGTTCCAGTAGGCGAAGCGCCTGCGCAGGCCAGACAGAATATGGTAAACTATCAGGGTTTGTTTTCGACTGCCGGTTCCTCATGTCATACCCTCTTGATCTTCATCAACTCGCTGACCTCATTAAGCAGTGGGGGCTGGAACTTGGCTTCCAGCAGGTCGGCATTGCCGATACTGATCTCAGCGCCGAAGAGCCGAAACTGCAGGCCTGGCTGGACAAGCAGTATCATGGCGAAATGGCGTGGATGGAGCGTCATGGCATGATGCGCGCACGTCCACACGAATTATTGCCCGGCACTTTACGGGTGATCAGCGTGCGGATGAATTATCTCCCCGCCAAAGCCGCTTTTGCCAGCACGCTGAAAAATCCTCAGCTGGGCTATGTTAGCCGTTACGCGCTGGGCCGCGACTATCACAAAGTATTACGCAATCGCCTGAAAAAGCTTGGTGAAATGATTCAGGAACACTGCGGTGAACTGAACTTTCGTCCGTTTGTCGATTCTGCGCCGCTGATGGAGCGCCCTCTGGCGGTGAAAGCGGGCCTCGGATGGACCGGCAAGCACTCTTTGATCCTGAATCGAGAGTCAGGTTCCTGGTTTTTCCTTGGTGAGTTGCTGATTGATCTCCCCCTGCCCATCGACAACGCACAGCCTGAGCAGTGTGGCCGCTGCGTTGCCTGTCTGACGATTTGCCCCACTAACGCCATTGTCGAGCCTTACGTCGTCGATGCGCGGCGGTGCATCTCCTATCTGACCATTGAACTGGAAGGGGCGATTCCCGAAGAGTTTCGGCCGCTAATGGGCAACCGTATTTATGGTTGTGATGACTGCCAACTTATCTGCCCATGGAACCGCTATGGTCAGTTAACCGACGAAGAAGATTTTTCACCGCGCGCCGCGTTACATACGCCGCAGTTGATTGATCTGTTCAGCTGGAACGAAGCGAAATTTCTGCGCGTCACGGAAGGATCGCCAATTCGCCGTATCGGCCACCTGCGCTGGTTGCGGAATATCTCGGTCGCATTAGGTAATGCGCCCTGGTCTGCTGAAGCCGTGGCGGTGTTACAACAACGTCAAGGGGAAGACCCGATGCTGGATGAGCATATTGAGTGGGCACTGGCGCAGCAGTCGCAAAAGCGTCAGGAAATGACCATTGAGGTTCAGCCCGCACAGCAGAAAAGGTTGGTCAGAGCCATTGAGAAGGGATTGCCACGCGATGCGTGATTTGGAAAAGGGTTTTCCACATGCTGTGAATAAAAATAAAAATCTCTTGTCATTCAATTATTACCTGCGCTGCAAGCGCACTGAATAACAAAATGAAAGAATATCATTTCTTTTAATAACAATAAGTTATGTCACAACGATCATCTTTTAAGATTTTTCTTTACATCTTGCTTACAAGTATGCGCTGTGGATAAGTCTGTTTAAAACAGTTTTGCAACGTCTGAAAAACAGCCGAAAAACGAGGCGTATTGTTGTGGATAAGTAGTAGGGAGAAAAAATTTGGAGCGGGAAACGAGACTCGAACTCGCGACCCCGACCTTGGCAAGGTCGTGCTCTACCAACTGAGCTATTCCCGCATCATCGAATGTTCTAGTTCACGCTAAAGTGAAAACTAACCCATTGATTTTGAATGGTCTGGTATAAATCTTATTTGGAGCGGGAAACGAGA
>NZ_ALXE01000023.1 GCF_000295955.2 Pantoea sp. A4 | reverse complement strand
AAGCTTTACTCTACTCCCCGCCATCCCCGCCTTCATGTGAGTGAGGTGCGGGACATCGTCCGTGTGATTTGTGGCTGCACAGCTCACAAACCTACCCTGACCCTCTCCCGCGGGCGGGAGAGGGCTGGGGTGAGGGGAAGTCTGCTACAACCCAACACGCAATCACATCACTCTCAGCAGCGATCCACCGGGAAGGCAATCACTTCACTCAGTGATTCGGCTTTCAATGCCAGCATAATCAGACGATCAACCCCTAATGCCACACCTGAACAGGCCGGTAGACCGTGGCTCAGAGCATCCAGTAACAGCGTATCGATGGGATGTTCCGCCAGGCCACGCGCCACGCGACGGCGATTATCCTGCTCAAAGCGCTGACGCTGTTCACGGCTGTCAGTCAGTTCACGGAACCCATTGGCGAGTTCAATGCCCTTGTAATACACCTCAAACCGCTCAGCAACACGGTGGTCTTCGGTACTGATCTCCGCCAATGCTGCCTGACTCGCCGGGAAATGATAAACAAAAGCCGGTTTATCCTGGCCAATCTTGGGTTCCACACCCAGCATAAACAGCAGCATCAACAGCGTATCGCGATCGTCTTCGCGCGCGGCCAGCTCGCCCTCTCCCAGCTTCGCTGCCGCTTCACGCAGTTCGTCTTTGCTGGCAGAAAGGGGATCAAGATTCAGATGGCGTAAAAAAGCCTGCTGATAAGAGAGTGACTCCGCACTGTCGCACTCCAGCACTTGCTGGAGCAGATCGTCCACCTCATTCATCAAACGGTACATATCATAATGCGGACGATACCACTCCAACATGGTGAACTCCGGATTATGGTGGCGCCCCGCTTCCTCATTACGGAAACAGCGCCCCATCTGATAAATCGGCCCACTGCCGGCGGCCAGCAGGCGCTTCATGTGGTATTCAGGGCTGGTCATCAACCATAAATCCTGCCCTTCAGAGACACCAGGACCAACGAAACGGGTCTTGAACGGCACCAGATGCACATCGGTAATGGTCGCCTGACTCATTGCCGGTGTATCGACCTCAAGCACGCCACGATCGGCAAAAAAGCGCCGTACTTCAGCCAAAATAGCGGCACGCTTCAACAAATTGGCCATAGGGGCGCTCGGCTGCCAGTTCGCCGTTTCGCTCATGATTGGTGACTCCTCAGAAAATAAGGGGTGGAAGTCTACCTGCATTGCAGGTGGCAAACAATCGCGGTAGCGGCGTAAACAGCAGAGCCCTGGCGTTCTATACTTAAGGGGAGAAAAATCACAAGGAAACCCTATGTCACCGTGGAAAATGCTGATCGCCAGCCTCGGCGCTCTACTCTCCGTCTCGTGTAGCACCACGCCACCAAAAAATGTCACCGTTATTGAAGGCTTTGACAGCCAACGCTACCTCGGCCAGTGGTATGAAATTGCGCGTCTCGATCACAGTTTCGAAAGCGGTCTGGAACAGGTCACGGCCACCTACAGCCCACGTGAAGATGGCGGCATCAAAGTGGTCAACCGGGGTTACAACCCGAATAAACAGCGCTGGCAGGAGAGCGTGGGCAAAGCCTACTTCACCGGGAGCCACTCACGAGCCGCACTCAAGGTCTCGTTTTTTGGCCCCTTCTATGGCGGATACAACGTGATTGCACTCGACAAAGATTATCAACATGCGCTGATCTGCGGACCCAACCGCCACTACTTATGGATACTCTCGCGCACACCAAAGTTGGATGAAGCCGTGAAGCAGAAGCTGGTCGCCCAGGCACAAGCGGCAGGATTCCCGGTCAATGAGTTGGTTTGGGTAAAACAGTAAGGAAATAGGTACGAAGCGGGCGCTTCGTACCGGTCTTTAACTACTGAGCGCTGCGCTGAATGGCGTGACCACCGGCTGAAATATCCTCACCGACACCACGCGTGGTGTTGCAAGCAGTCAGCACAGAAGAGAGCACCAGAACGGAAAAAATCGCGATAATACTTTTTTTCAACATGGCAACATCCTTTTGGTTTGCAGAAAACAGACAACGCTTTAAGCATAGCCCGTGGCACAAAAAGTGCGCGTGACAAACATCAAAAAGAGGCAGCCTGAAGCGCTATTCCGCCGCGTGCTCAATATCTCCGCCCAGGTGAGACACATCCTCACCAAAACCATGGAAGGTGTTGCAGCCGCTGAGTGCAGAGGAGACCAGGAGGGCAAACGCCAACCACTTAAACACTTTTTTCATCTATCCGTACCTGTATGAGCTGACGCCAGACAAAAAAAAGGCGCATCCGCAGATACGCCTTCTTCCTACTCTTACTTAACGCGAGAAACGTATTCGCCAGAGCGGGTGTCAACTTTTACCACTTCGCCAATCTGTACGAACAGTGGCACTTTGATCACAGCACCAGTAGACAGAGTTGCTGGTTTGCCGCCGGTACCTGCGGTGTCACCTTTCAGGCCTGGGTCGGTTTCAGTCACTTCTGCTTCGATGAAGTTTGGTGGCTGAACAGCGATTGCTTTATCGTTCCACAGGGTAACGATACAATCTGCGTTGTCCTGCAGCCATTTGGTCACGTCATCCAGCACTTTAGATTCGATCTGATACTGCTCGAAAGACTCTGGGTGCATGAAGTAGTAGAAATCGCCGTCGTTGTAAGAGTACTGCAGCGTCATATCACGAACGTCTGCGCCTTCGGCAGAGTCGGTAGATTTGAAGGTCTTCTCAACGCGAGAACCGGTCAGCAGACGACGCATTTTAACGCGTGCAAATGCCTGGCCTTTACCCGGTTTGACGAACTCACTGGCTTCGATGGCATATGGCTCGCCTTCGAACATGATTTTAAGACCGGGACGGAAATCGTTGCTAAGATAAGTCGCCATAAAGGCCCTCTGTAAATATTGAACTGGTAATAGCCAAAAAAATGGCACACATTGTAACCCTAAATCCCCCTTCCAGAGAAGATTGGTTGCAGCAACTTGCTGATGTTGTCACCGATCCTGTTGAATTATTGCAACTTTTAGCGCTTGAAGAGTGCTCAGAATTGCACAATGGCATTGATGCCAGGCGTCTTTTCGCCTTGCGCGTGCCACGATCCTTCATTCAACGTATGCAACCAGGCGATCCGCAGGACCCCCTGCTGTTGCAGGTGATCACCAGCCAGCAGGAATTTACCGATGCGCCAGGCTACAGCACCGATCCGCTGGATGAGCAGAGCAGTGTGGTGCCAGGATTACTGCATAAGTATAGAAACCGGGCGCTGTTATTGGTGAAAGGCGGCTGTGCCGTCAACTGCCGCTACTGCTTCCGTCGCCACTTCCCCTATCAGGATAACCAGGGCAACAAACGTAACTGGCAAAGTGCACTGGACTACATTGCAGAGCATCCTGAACTGGATGAGATTATCTTCTCTGGTGGCGATCCCCTGATGGCGAAAGACCACGAGCTACAGTGGCTGATTCAGGCGCTGGAGAATATCCCGCATATTAAACGTCTGCGTATTCATAGCCGCCTGCCGGTGGTGATCCCGGCACGTATTACCACCGGGTTGTGTCAAATGCTGGCGCAAACGCGTCTTCAGGTGCTGATGGTCAGTCACATTAACCATGCACAGGAGATCAATGCTGAACTGGCCGCAGCAATGCAGCAGTTAAAACGGGCGGGCGTTACGCTACTGAACCAAAGTGTCCTGTTGCGCGGCGTGAATGATAATGCTCAGACGCTGGCAGACCTCAGCAATGCGCTGTTCGATGCGGGAATTTTGCCCTACTACCTGCATGTGCTGGACAAAGTACAAGGTGCGGCGCACTTCTTTGTCTCAGATGAAGAAGCCCGTGGGCTGGTACGCGAACTGCTTACCAAAGTGTCCGGTTATATGGTGCCCAAACTGGCACGCGAGATTGGCGGCGAGCCAAGTAAAACGCCGCTCGACCTGCAACTCAGGCAGGAATAAAAAAAGGCCGGATATCCGGCCTTTTCGCTGTCAGGGGCACTTATACACCTGACCACTCATTTTGCTGTCGAGCGGTGCAAAAGCAGACAGTAAATTCTGCGTTGGGCTGGTGGCACCGTAAATCACATTGCCGCCCATTTCTGCTGCGCGGTTACGCAAGTCGTTGGCTGCACCACGCAGAGAGCTGCCTTCGCCGCCTGAGCCACTGAGCCAGTTACTTTGAGAACCGGTCACATTACCCAACAGTTGGCACTTGCTGCCTGGCTGCTCATCGGTAAACTTCACGTTCTCACCGTTAGAACTCAATTGTGTGGAGCTGCTGCATCCTGCAAGCAGGAACGCACCCGCTACCAGTCCGGGCAAGAGGTTAATACGCATTGTCATCCCCATTTTTCTTATCATCAGAGTCGGGAAGCAGCGTAGCAGAAAAATAAAACATTTTTCTGAACATTCATTGCCCTGGTCCCGTTTTAGCGTATTAAAACGCCTTTAATTTATACCCTGTTCGCCACCAAAAGAAAAACCCCCGAGCGTTGCCGCTCAGGGGTTCTTTTCTGTGCATAAGCGCAGGGGCTGATTACATCATGCCGCCCATTCCGCCCATACCACCCATGCCGCCAGCGCCAGCACCTAAATCAGGAGCATCGCTTTTTGGCAGGTCAGTTACCATCGCTTCGGTGGTGATCATCAGACCAGCAACAGAAGACGCGTACTGCAGCGCAGAACGGGTTACTTTGGTTGGGTCCAGGATACCGAAGTCGATCATGTTGCCGTATTCTTCAGTCTGAGCGTTGTAACCGTAGTTGCCGTCGCCTGCTTTCACGTTGTTAGCAACAACAGATGGCTCTTCACCGGCGTTAGAAACGATCTGACGCAGTGGAGCTTCCATTGCGCGCAGCGCAACTTTGATACCCACGTTCTGATCTTCGTTCTGACCTTTCAGGCCAGAAGCAGCGATCTTAGCTGCAACGCGAACCAGTGCAACACCACCACCAGCAACCACGCCTTCTTCTACCGCAGCACGGGTAGCGTGCAGGGCATCTTCAACGCGTGCTTTCTTCTCTTTCATTTCAACTTCAGTGGCTGCACCCACTTTCAGAACGGCTACGCCGCCTGCCAGTTTCGCTACGCGCTCCTGCAGTTTTTCTTTGTCGTAATCAGAAGTTGCTTCTTCGATCTGCTGACGGATCTGAGTAACACGGCCAGAGATTGCACCCTGATCGCCCACACCATCGATGATGGTAGAAGTATCTTTGTTGATCACAACACGCTTAGCCTGACCCAGATCTTCCAGGGTTGCTTTTTCCAGCTCCATACCGATCTCTTCAGAGATTACGGTACCGCCGGTCAGGATTGCGATATCCTGCAGCATTGCTTTACGACGGTCGCCGAAGCCAGGTGCTTTAACAGCAGCCACTTTCACGATACCGCGCATGGTGTTAACGACCAGCGTTGCCAGTGCTTCGCCTTCAACATCTTCAGCGATGATCAGCAGAGGTTTACCGGCTTTCGCAACCGCTTCCAGTACTGGCAGCAGTTCACGGATGTTAGAGATCTTCTTGTCAGCCAACAGGATAAACGGTGCATCCAGTTCGATTGCGCCGGTTTCTGGCTTGTTGATGAAGTAAGGAGACAGGTAGCCACGGTCGAACTGCATACCTTCAACGACGTCCAGCTCGTCTTGCAGGCCGGTGCCTTCTTCAACGGTGATAACACCTTCTTTGCCTACTTTATCCATCGCTTTAGCAATCAGGGTACCGACTGACTCATCAGAGTTAGCAGAGATGGTACCAACCTGAGCAATCGCTTTGGTATCCTGGCAAGGAACAGACAGCGCTTTCAGCTCTTCAACAGCAGCGACAACTGCTTTGTCGATGCCGCGCTTCAGGTCCATTGGGTTCATGCCAGCAGCAACAGCTTTCAGGCCTTCGTTTACGATAGCCTGTGCCAGTACGGTAGCAGTAGTAGTACCGTCACCCGCAGCGTCGTTTGCTTTAGAGGCAACTTCTTTCACCATCTGAGCACCCATGTTTTCGAACTTGTCTTCCAGCTCGATTTCACGTGCTACAGAAACGCCATCTTTGGTGATGGTCGGTGCACCAAAAGATTTATCCAGAACCACGTTACGGCCTTTCGGGCCCAGGGTAACTTTTACTGCATCTGCCAGTACGTTAACGCCACGCAGCATTTTTACGCGTGCGTCATTACCGAATTTTACGTCTTTAGCTGCCATTTCAAATATCCCTTAAATTCGTTTGTTCAGTGAAGTACGCGTAAAATTACGCTTCAACAATCGCCAGAATGTCGTTTTCGGAGATGATCAGCACTTCTTCGTTGTCGATTTTTTCAACTTTCGCGCCGTAGCCTTCATTGAAGATAACCAGATCGCCAACTTTCACATCCAGTGGCTTCACTTCGCCATTTTCCAGGATGCGGCCATTGCCTACAGCCAGGACTTCAGCACGTGAAGATTTACCTGCCGCAGAGCCGGTCAGAACGATGCCGCCAGCTGATTTTGCTTCAACTTCTTTACGCTTGACGATAACGCGATCGTGCAATGGACGAATTTTCATGTGGTCGCTCTCCTTCAGGAAATCCAATCATTCGGTTTTAGGGTTGAACGCCGGGTTGCTGGGCAACCGGCCTCGTGCAGGAAGAGATAGGGGCGGAAAAAAAGCTTTCAAGGGGGGATAAACAAATTTTTTACTTTAAGGCGATAAGTGATGAATTATTCACCACTTATCGCGGCAGAAGCTTAACGATCGTCGCGATCTTTCCGCTCATCATGATGCTCAATCACATCATGATTTTTGCGCTCAAACTCGCCATCCATGGTGTAGCCCGCATCGTTGCTTGCTCCACCACGCCAGACGCGCAGGTGCGGCATCAGCTTCAACGTCAGATGTTTTTGGATCGGTGGCAGCAGCAATAGCAGGCCCAGCATATCGGTAAAGAAACCGGGCAGCAGCAGCAGGAAGCCAGCGATAATCAGTGAAACACTTTTCACCATCTCAGCCGCCGGGCTCTCGTTGCGTGCCATCTTCTCCTGCATCAGCATGAAGTTTTTCACGCCCTGATTTTTTACCAGCGAAACGCCGATGCATGAGGTAAAGATGACCAGCAGCATGGTCAGTAATACGCCAAGAACATGAGCCACTTTGATAAACAAGGTGATCTCAATCCAGGCCAAAACAAAGAAAACGATAAACGGTAGCCAGCGCACTGGTCTCTCCTGTAGTTGCGGCCATCCGGCCAAAAGCGCCAGACAGCAGAATGGGTTACTCCAGCGGAGTACAAAAACAGAGATTGGCACTCTGAAGCCCAATTTCAACCGATCGTGTCAAATTTCTTCATGGGGGTTAATTTTGTGTTCAACTTCACATATCGTTAATTCTGTGGCAGTCGAAGCGGTATGTGAGTGAACACCATGCGTACTTTTCATCTGCAACAGCATATGATCGGGCTCGCCAGTGAGCAGAGAGTCTTAACTGTTGTCACTGGCACTCCACGACAAATTAAACACATCACCTGTGATGGAAAAGCCGAAACAAAGCGGCAATAAAAAGAAGGTTATCATGGCGAACAACATTCGTATCGAAGAAGACCTGCTGGGTATGCGCGAAGTACCCGCAGAGGCTTACTACGGAGTGCATACTCTGCGTGCGATTGAGAACTTCTACATCAGTAACAGTAAAATCAGCGACATACCCGAATTCGTCCGGGGTATGGTGATGGTAAAAAAGGCAGCTGCACTCGCCAACAAAGAACTAAAAACCATTCCACGCAATATCGCGAACACCATCATTCAGGCCTGCGATGAGGTGCTGAACCACGGTAAATGCATGGATCAGTTCCCGGTAGATGTCTACCAGGGGGGCGCAGGCACCTCAGTGAACATGAACACCAACGAAGTGCTGGCAAACATCGGGCTTGAGCTGATGGGTCACCAGAAAGGGGAATATCAGTACCTTAACCCGAACGATCATGTGAACAAGTGTCAGTCCACCAACGATGCCTACCCAACCGGTTTCCGCATTGCCGTTTACGCTTCCATCCTCAAACTTATCGACGCGATTGGCCAACTGAGCGAAGGCTTTGAGCGTAAGTCGAAAGAGTTCGCCAGCATTCTGAAAATGGGCCGCACCCAGTTACAAGATGCCGTTCCTATGACGCTGGGCCAGGAGTTCCATGCGTTTAACGTCCTGCTGAATGAAGAGACCCGTAGCATTCTGCGTACCGCTGAACTGCTGCTGGAGGTGAACCTCGGCGCAACGGCTATCGGAACCCGCCTGAACACGCCGGATGGCTATCAGCAGTTGGCAGTACAGCATCTGGCAGCGGTGAGTAACCTGCCGGTGGTGCCAGCGGAAGACCTGATCGAGGCAACTTCAGACTGCGGCGCCTACGTTATGGTGCACTCATCACTGAAGCGCCTGGCAGTGAAACTCTCCAAAATCTGTAACGACCTGCGCCTGCTCTCCTCCGGCCCACGCGCGGGCTTAAATGAAATTAACCTGCCAGAGTTGCAGGCGGGTTCCTCCATTATGCCCGCCAAGGTCAACCCGGTGGTGCCAGAAGTGGTGAATCAGGTGTGCTTTAAAGTGATCGGTAACGACACGACCCTGACCATGGCGGCAGAAGCAGGCCAACTCCAGCTAAACGTGATGGAACCGGTGATCGGCCAGGCGCTGTTTGAATCGATCAGCATCCTGACCAACGCCTGCTATAACCTGCTGGAAAAATGCGTGGATGGCATCACGGCTAACAAAGCCGTGTGTGAAGCTTACGTCTTCAACTCCATCGGGATTGTCACCTATCTGAACCCGTACATTGGTCACCACAATGGTGACATCGTCGGTAAGATCTGTGCTGAAACCGGTAAGAGCGTACGTGAAGTGGTGCTGGAGCGCGGCCTGCTCACCGAAGCAGAGCTGGACGATATCTTCTCTGTGCAGAACCTGATGTACCCGGCGTATAAAGCGAAACGTTATCTGGACGAAAACGAACAGTAAGCGGTAATACGCCAAACCAGCCTGTTACCGCAGGCTGGTTTTTTTCTGTCTGAATTAACGATCGCCCCGTAAATCCTCTCCCAATGCGGGCGGGGATATAAGGGGAGCTATTCAGGGGTTCCCTGCGATCTAACATACGCTTTTAGCGTTTCGATTGTTGCGCCACCAGCACTACAGGCGAAATAGGAGCGTGACCAGAGCCCCCCGCTATTACTTTGCTTTCTTAGGTGTGTATTCAACTGCCGCACATAGCGGCTGCTGATCGACTTTAGGTTATTCACCAGTACGCTAACCGGCAGTTTAGGTGGGTACGCAACCAGTACGTGCACGTGATCTGCCTCGCCGTCCACTTCCATAATTTCCACTTCCAACCGTTCGGCGGCAGATAAAAACGATTCGCGGATTTGCGCAATCATCGGGCCGTCTAACAGCTTGCGGCGGTACTTTGTCACAAAAATAAGATGCACCACTAGCTTGCTAACGGAGTGCCTCCGGCGCAAGTAATCATTCAATAGTTCGTTATGTACACCCATTTGCTATATCGCCATATGTACCATATATTACAGCAATTCTAATCATGAGCACCCATTATGTACAGAGCCACAAAGGTACGCATATATCCAAACAAAGAACAAGCTGAATTGCTGGACAGGCAATTTGGGGCTGTTCGGTTTGTGTACAATAAAGCCCTGCATATTCGTTCTCACTGGTATAAGCGTTACGGCGTTTCTTTAGGAAACATAAAGCACATACAGCCATTGCTACCTATAGCGAAAAAATCGCGCAAATATGACTGGTTGAAAAACGCTGACTCGAACTCGCTGCAAGTTGCATTGCAGAACCTGGATTTAGCTTTCAAGAATTTCTTTGAGAAACGAGCTAAATACCCGAAATTCAAACGCAAGAATGGAACGCAATCTAGCTATCACTGTTCAAATCTGAAAGTGACCTGCGATAGCATAAAAATACCGAAGATCCCCTCAATCAAAGCCAATATTCATAGAGAACTTACAGGCAAGGTGAAAAGCATAACCATCACCAGAGCGCCGACAGGGAAATACTATGCTTCCATTCTTTGTGATGATGGCCTTGAGGCAGCAGTTAAGCCAACACTTATAACGTCAGTAACAGGCTGCGACATTGGCCTGGCGGATTATCTTATTCGTGATGACGGTAAAAAAACTGCCAACCCTCGCTATCTGGTCAATGCTTATCGTCGTCTACGCCGTGACAGTAAAAACCTGTCTCGAAAGAAGCCAGGAAGCAGCAATCGCAAGAAAGCAAGAATCAAACTAGCAGCGCAACATGAGCGCGTTGCTAATGCCCGAGCAGATTTCCAACATAAACTTTCACGTTCAATTATTGACGAAAACCAAGCGGTAATAGTGGAAACGTTGAAGTCTGCAAACATGATGAAAAATCGCCGCCTTGCCCGTCATATCGGGGATGCTGCGTGGAATGGCTTTGTCACAAAACTGGCTTACAAAGCAGAACAGGCAGGTGTTCATCTGGTCAAAATAGACCAATGGTACGCCAGTTCAAAAACATGCCATTGTTGCGGTCACAAGATGGCAGAAATGCCACTAAAAGTTCGCGAATGGCAATGCCCTTCCTGTCTCGCTGATCATGATCGCGATATAAACGCTGCGATCAATATCAAGCAAAAGGGCATAACCGATTTAATGGCGGCAGGACTTGTCGTCAAAGCCCACGGAGGCTTGCGTAAGTCTGGCTCAGAGCCAGTTGCAGCCTGGGAAGTGGGAAGCCTCGCCGTTTACGGCGGGGAGCAGTCACCCCTCTGTGTGCTATTTACACACTGAAACCTGGCGGTCCGCCTTGCCGTGCTATGATGGCGTTTTACCGAACAGTACAGTGAAATCAGGTCATGGCTGCACGCTTTATTCGCTTAGCTGGCGTCTTGCTGGCACTTCTTTTCTGCCTACAGGCGGAGGCGTCGATTTTCTCCTCCAGTAACAATCATTTTGTCACGGTGAATCAGGCCTTTGGGTTTGATTTTAACCAGCAAGACCATAAAGTGACGCTGAGCTGGCACGTTAAACCCGGCTATTACCTCTATCGTCAGCAAATCGATATTACCGCACAGCAGGCCAGCCTGGTGCCTCTGGTGTTGCCGCCAGGCCAGCCACATGAAGATGAGTTTTTCGGTAAAACCCAGATTTACCCGCAAGATGTCACCATTCCGGTGACGTTACAGCAGGCCAGTGATGGCGCAACGCTGACCGTGACCTACCAGGGCTGTGCTGCCGCAGGCTTCTGCTATCCGCCAGAAACCCGCGTCATTCCGCTGAATGCGGCTGCGCGACACAGCGCTGAGCCGAGTGCTCCAGCTCCAGCAGTCACTGCGCCACCGGCCACCACATTGCCTTTCTCACCGCTGTGGGCGCTGCTTATTGGTATCGGTGTGGCTTTCACACCCTGCGTACTGCCAATGTACCCCCTGATTTCCGGCATCATTCTGGGCGGACAGCGTAATTACACGCTGCCGCGTCTGTTTGCTCTGGCGCTGACCTATGTCATGGGGATGGCGTTGACCTACACCCTGTTAGGGATCGTCGTCGCGGCGGCGGGGCTGCGTTTTCAGGCTGCGCTGCAAAGCCCAGCGATACTGATCGCGCTGTCTGTGCTGTTTGGCATACTGGCGCTTTCGATGTTTGGCCTGTTTAGCCTGCAATTACCGGCCAGCGTGCAGACGCGTTTGACGCTGTGGAGTAACAAACAACAAGGCGGCTCACTGCCTGGCGTGTTCATGATGGGCGCACTCGCCGGGCTGATCTGCTCCCCCTGCACCACCGCACCGTTAAGTGCCATCCTGTTGTATATCGCCCAGAGCGGAAATATGTTGGCGGGCGCAGGAACGCTATGGCTGTATGCGTTTGGTATGGGACTGCCGCTGATTATCGTCACCCTGTTTGGTAATAAGCTACTGCCAAAAAATGGCCCGTGGATGCAAACGGTGAAAGAGGGGTTTGGCTTCGTGATCCTTGCGTTGCCGGTCTTTTTACTGGAGCGAATCTACGGTGATGTCTGGGGCCTACGCTTGTGGAGCCTGCTGGGCGTCGCGTTTTTTGCCTGGGCTTTCAGCGTGACGCTGCGCGGCAACCAAGGGGGCTGGCGCGTAGTACAGGTCCTGATGCTGATTGCCGCGCTGGTTGCCGCGCGTCCGCTACAGGACTGGGCCTTTGGCAGCACCGCGACACCGCAGAGCGTCGCGCATCTTCCGTTTCAGACCATTCGCAGCACCCACGATCTGGATCAGGCGTTACAGCAGTCGCAGGGTAAAATCACCATGGTCGATCTCTATGCTGACTGGTGTGTCGCGTGCAAAGAATTTGAGAAATATACCTTCAGCGACAGCAGCGTGCGCAGCACTTTGGCTTCCGTACAGCTGTTGCAGGCCAATGTAACGGCGAACAGCCCAGCGGATAACGCACTGCTCCAGCATTTACAGGTGCTGGGTTTGCCGACGATTTTGTTCTTCGATAGTACGGGGCATGAGATCCCGAACTCGCGCATTACCGGTTTCCTTGATGCCCGCGCGTTTAATGCGCATTTGCACAATTTGCCGCGGTAAACGACACTGATTGCACACAGATACTGCCGCTCCGGCGGCAGCTATTGCAGCAGAGGAGAGTTCACTTGCAACGAGAAGAGATACTCGAGCATGCATTAAATGTGCTTGAACAAAATGGCCTTGCCGCCACCACCTCACTGGAACAACTTGCCGGCGACAGCGGGCTAAGTCAGCAGCAGCTACAGCAGTTCTGGCCCGATCGTGATGCCCTGCTCTATGACGCATTGCGTTTTCACGCCCAGCAGATCGATGCCTGGCGGCGACAAATCACCCTCGATAAACATCTCAACGCCGAACAGAAGCTGCTCGCACGCTACCACGTTCTGACTGAATATGTGCGTAAAGGCCGCTTCCCCGGGTGTCTGTTTATTGCCGCCTGTAGCTTTTACCCTCAGCCTGACCAGCCAATACATCAATTAGCGGAACAACAAAAGCAGTCCTCATGGCGCTTTACGCATGAAATTCTGGTGGCACTGGAGTTGGATAACCCACCGATGGTGGCCGATCAGCTCGAACTGATCCTTGAAGGCTGCCTCAGCCGTCTGTTGGTCAAACGCAATCTGGTTGACGTCACCACCGCCCAGCGCCTGGCGGAAGATGTGTTAGGCATCGCGTTGTGCCGTAAACATGGCGCGCTGGCATAAAAAATCGCCACCTTGCACGGAAAGCAGGCAGTCAGCACGGATTTTAAGGTTTTTTGACAAAAGCCGTTGACGCGATTCGGCCTTTAAGGTTTAATGCGCCCCGTTGCCCGAATAGCTCAGTCGGTAGAGCAGGGGATTGAAAATCCCCGTGTCCCTGGTTCGATTCCGGGTTCGGGCACCAAAATTCAGAAAACCCAGCTTATGGCTGGGTTTTTGCTTTTCTGCGTCTGCAAAATGATGTGCTGCGCCATGAAGCACCGCTCGCCAACCTTCCCCTCCGTATACACTCAATGGACGCTACCGCCCTGGCATAAAGCCATCGCCGACAGTGCCGACTCTGTGTGATTAGCTATTCGTGTAAATCATCGGATAAATATCGGTGATGTGCTGCTAATCAAAAGTGATTGCGATTACTGACGCAAAGAAAAATCCCCCCCTCCTTCCATTTGAATTCCCTTAATAAATCCACCACGCCCTCGCGCTATTAGTCGTTCTACTATTTTTATTCCTCTTTTAACCCGATAAATTTTATTACGCATTTTACTTCTCAACATCAAATGAACTTAAGTCTGGCTTTCAAGACCTATGCATTTTTGCTGTTGATAAAAAACCGCACTTCTGGGGAAAGTTAATGATGGAAAATACTGACGGCATAAACATGAAACGATTAAACCTTAACGAACTGGGATGTTTCATTACCCTCTATTTTGGTCAAGATTACGACCTCATTGATGAAAGTGATGACATTGATCCGAAAATAGAGGCTTTCATACGCGACTCACACCGCGCCAATATGTATGGCCTACTTGCGGATATCACCTTATTGACTGAAGAAAGTGAAGATTTGACTCACGAGTTCATGGAACGTTATGGCGATGAGTTTGATCCTCAACTCTGGGGTACTACACCAGCTGACTTTCTCAAACAGATAAGAGATAAAGTCAGTGAAGCACTACAGGGACAGGATCGCTGAATTGAAAGCAATTAGCATTAGTGAGCTTGATGACCTTATCAAAATCTACTTCGGTCAAGATCACGATCTCATCGTTGCAGGTACTGACATTATTCCGAAGATTGATGCCTATATTGCATCCACTCACAAAGGCCAAAAACATGCGTTGATAGATGATATCGACCTGTTCCGGTCTGAGTGTGATGATCTGGAAAAAGATTTTGAGCAACGCTATGAATATGATTTTGGACCCGAACTCTGGGGCACTACCGCCACTGCATTCCTGACGCTGGTGCGGGAGAAGGTCTCCTGTGCCCTTGCTATGCCCTAATCTCTGCCAAACTGTGCCCGCTCGTCGGGCCTTGCCTTTGATGCTTCAACACCCGTTAGATTAAGCGTTCTACTAATATTCAGCCGTAAAATGACTTTCTGGGACGAAAGTTAAACCTGCCCACGGCGCAACAGCCATTTAATATCAGATCCGCATCACATTTACTTTAATCCACGCGAAAAAATACCGACATCAAGCAAAAATAAAAACCCTGGAAAATAACATTAAAATGAAAAAAACCGACAAATCTTTAAACTTCCCACCTCATTTTTCAGATGCAGATCGTAGTATTTTTTATTTAGCCACCAAAATTCAATCTCAACGGCAACATTTACCCCCTCCTGCACACCTACTGTTACCCGTTCTACTATTTTTTCTCTCTCTCGGTTTATTTATATTCTCTCCGCCCGATGGATGGGCTTAAAAACAGGAAACCAGAGAGATGAAAACATTAAATTTAGCAGAAATGGAAACGGTCTCAGGCGCAGGTAATTTTGCGGATAAATCCTCCGGCGGCACCGTGAGCAAGGATTCGCGCGGTGGACGTCGAGGCGGGAAAGGCGGCGCGCCGCAGAGCTGCAACAACAACGTCGGTGCCGGAGCGATCATTGGTGCTATCGGTGGCGCTTTAATGGGCCCGGTTGGCATGGGCGCGGTCGCTGTTGGCGCAGTCACCGGCGGCCTGGGTGCCAGCCTTTCCTGTAATAACAGCCCCTACGGTGGAAACGGTGGCAACAACCGTAATACCGGCTCAAACAACTACGGCGCTCAGTGCCGCTGGTAACAAGGAATCACCATGAAACTTTTCGGCCGTGGCTCAGCATCACGGAGACTCGCAATTAACTCCGCGTGGATATTTACAGTATTTCCGGTGGTTAAGCTCATTTATCCCTGTACGCAAGTCAGCGTTGGTGGACTGCTGGGGATAATGTCGGTGCTGTTTATGCTGATTGGTATCTATGCGTTCTACGCCGGACTGTTTCGCTTATACGACTGGTATAACGGTGATTAAGCCCCGGGCTTCCCCTGCGTTAGGGAAGCCCGGTTTTACCGAGGCAGCAGATCACCAAGACCACACGAGATCACCGCGAAATGGGAAATCTGTTCAGGGATGAAGCCCTACAAGCAGCAACGGCACCATTAGGGGTTTTGCTGGATGTAAAGAGCATCCGAAGGCGCACCGTTGCACTGATTGCCGTGACCCTTTTTAGCCTGGTCACTGCGTTACTGATTTTTGGTACTTACACCCGCCGCAGCACGGTGACAGGTGAAATCACTGCCGCCATCAGACCCGTGAATGTCCTTTCCCAACATCAGGGCTACATCTCCGAAATGGGGGTGAAAGTTGGCGATGAAGTGCAGCCGGGGCAGAAACTGTTTCGCATCACGACCGGCAGAACCACCACCAGCGGTGAAGTCGGGGCGCGTAGCATTGCTGCCATTCAGCGCCAGGAAGAGAAGGTGAAAGCGATCATTCAGGGCCTGCGCACGACCGAAGCGCGAGTCGTATCCAGCCTGGAGCAACAACACGCGCGCTATGCCGCGCTGTATGAAAAATCCAGCCGCTTGCTCAGCAAAGCAGAAGAAGGTGTACGCACCTTTGAAGCCACATTGCAGAACTACGCCAACTATCAAAAACAGGGGCTGATCACGCGCGATCAGTACATTTACCAGCTCAATAATTACTACCAGCAGCAAAGCATGCTCAATGGCATTAGCGCGCAGAACGCGCAGGAGCAGATGCAAATGATCACCATGGCGGCGGATATCGATACGCGCCGCATCGAATACCAAAATCAGATGCTGGAGAATGAAATGCGCCTGCGCGAGCTGGAAAGACAGCGCTCTGCCATTGAAGCCGAGAGCGATGTCTTTGTGATTGCGCCGCTGCATGCCCGGCTGGAGAGCATCAATACCAGCATTGGGCAGTACGTCTCCTACAATGACAGCCTCGCCCAACTGCTACCCGGCGGCAGCCATCGGTTTCAACTGACACTATGGGTGCCCGATCGCAACCTGCCCTACCTCAAAGTCGGTGCGCCGGTCGGCATTCGCTATGATGCTTTTGCCTGGGAGAAATTCGGGCAGTTTCGCGGCCAGATTGCCGAAATATCTTCCGTACCCGCCTCCTTACAGGAGATGTCACTCTGGCGCAGCGCCCCGCGTGAGGAGTTGGTACGCACCGGCGGCAATTTTTACCGCGTGACCTGCTCGCTGGATGAAGAGAGCTTTCGCTACCTCGACACCCACATTCCGCTCACCCATGGTCTCACGGCTAACGTCACCCTCTATCTTGAAAAACGACCACTGTGGCAGTGGCTGATATCACCGCTGTATGAGGTGCGACAAAGCATCAAGGAACCTCACTAATGCGCGTCGGCCTGAACTTACACTGGCACAAACGGGTGCCGGTGATCCTGCAAACCGAATCAGCCGAATGCGGGCTCATCTCACTATTAATGGTGATGAACCATTACGGAGCCCAGCAAGATTGCCGATCAATCCGTAGTCGACATCACCTTTCATCACGAGGATTAAATCTTGCCAGCCTGAATCAGATTGCCGTGCATGAAGGGTTCGATACCCATGCGGTCTCGATTGAGCTGGATGAACTGCCTGCGTTGAAACTGCCCTGTATTCTGCACTGGGATATGACCCACTTCGTGGTACTGGTCGGCCGCCGCCGCAGCCAGTGGGTGATTCACGACCCCGCTATCGGGCGCAGAACAATCTCACAAAAGCAGCTTTCCCGTCATTTCACCGGCATTGCACTGCAAATCCAGCCTGGCAGCGACTTTACGGCAGTGCCCACTGCCACGCCTAAAATTGGTATCAGGCCACTTTTCAACCGTGTCAGCGGGTTGAAAGGCGCGTTGCTCAAACTCTTCTGCCTGTCGCTGGTGGTGGAGCTGTTCTCATTGCTGATGCCGCTGGGTAATCAGTTCATCATGGATCACGTCCTACCGGCCCAGGATCACGGGCTGTTAACGCTGATCTGCCTCGCCATGCTGCTGATGGTGATCACGCAAACCACCATTTCGTTACTGCGTGCCTGGCTGGCAATGGTGACGGGGATGCAGATACAGCTGCAATGGCGGCGCGGCCTGTTTGCCCATCTGCTACGCCTGCCTGTGCTGTGGTTTGAGAAGCGAAAAATGGGCGATATTGCCTCCCGCTTTGGATCACTGGACACCCTGCGTGAAACCTTTACCACCAATGTGGTACAGCTGATTCTTGATCTCATCATGCTGGTTGGGGCCTCCGGCATGATGCTGCTGTATGCTCCCACCTTGTTTGCCGTGGTGGTGGCTTTCACCTCGCTTTACACCCTGATCCGCCTGGCGACCTATCGGTACATGCGGCAGATAACGGAAGAGCAGATTGTGCATGCTGCACGCCAGCACTCGCATTTTATGGAGTCGCTCTACTGCATTGGCACCATTAAAAGCATGAACATGCAGGCTCAGCGCGCTAACGGCTGGCATCAACTCAGCGTTAATGAGCTTAATGCGGATATCAAAAATGCCCGGTTCGGCCTGCTTTACCTCACGCTGGAAACCTTTCTCAGCGCTATCGATAACATTATCGTCCTGTGGCTGGGCGCACAGGCCGTGATCGGCGGAACGCTCTCCCTCGGCATGTTGCTGGCCTTTGTCGCCTATCGCTCGCAATTCTCGTCTCGTGCCAGCGGTATCATCACTGCGCTACTGGAAATCAAAATGACCAGCCTGCATCGGGAAAGGATCTCAGACGTGTTGCTTACCACTCCGGAAATCGCAGCGCCTGCACCCCTGGTCACTGCACGCCAAGCCGATACCGGCGCGGCCCTGAGCTGCGAATCACTGAGCTTTCGCTACGATGGTTTTAGCCCGCCAGTACTGAACAATGTCTCGTTGCAGGTCCCCGCAGGGGGCAGTTTAGCCATTACCGGCGTTTCTGGCTGTGGCAAAACAACGTTGCTCAGAATTCTCGCGGGGTTGATCGCGCCACAGCAGGGCAAAGTGCGCATCGACGGCTGTGAGGTCGAGCAATATGGGCTGGCACGCTACCGCGATCGTATTGCTTGTGTGTTACAGGATGATCGGCTGCTGTCGGGTAGCATTGCGGAAAATATCTGTGGTTTCTCGTCCGAACCCGATGCCGCACGGATAGCGCACTGCGCCCGCGCGGCCTGCATTCATGAAGATATCATCGCATTGCCGATGGGCTATAACACCCATCTGAGCGAGCTCAATGGTTCACTTTCCGGTGGGCAAAAACAGCGTGTCATGATTGCCCGCGCGTTATACCGCAGGCCTGCACTGCTGTTTCTCGATGAATCCACCAGCAATCTGGATGAGGTGAATGAGGCCAGAATCAATCAGACCATTGCCGCACTTAACATTACCCGGGTGATTGTGGCGCATCGGCAAAGCACCATAGACTCAGCTGATGCGGTGTTTCATTTGGACAAGTGGGGAGATCGGGAGGAATAGCGTGGCAGGAAGGCGATTTCCCGCAGGCCGCTCCCGGCGATGGGACGCGACCAAACGGGAAATCGTATCACGACTACTTTTTAGCGTTCGCTTCCTGGGCCTTGAGGCGGCAAGCCTCAACCACCCATGCTGAGAAGTTCTGGCTGTTTTCGACTTTCATACTCTCTTCAATCTGATCGATCAGCATATGAGGAAAGCGGATATGTTTTCGTCGGGTTTTCGAGTTGGTCATTTTATCCATGTCTTTACCTGGTCAGTTGTCTCACGAGTTCTGTTTTTATAATTAGAATCATACAAATAAGTGCTCGGGTTGCCCCGAGCAAAAAGAAAAGCGTTGTGACCTGGGTGGGAAATCAGCCTTTAGTTGATATCGAGCTGAAGTCGGCTGTTCGCTAACACCAGCGGTTGAATCTGATGGGTCACCAGCAGCGTGGTTTTGCCCTTGATCAGATCTTTTAAACAGTTCAGTACCAGATCGGTGTTCACCGCATCCAGCCCTTCCGTTGGCTCATCCAGCAGAATGATTGGCGCATCAGACAGGTAAGCGCGTGCAATCGCAATCCTGCGCGCCTGGCCGCCAGAAAGACGCGCACCTAACTCACCGACCAGCGTATCCAGGCCTTGTGGGAAAGTACGAACTTCGTCTGCCAGAGCGGCTCGGCTCAGCGCCTCCCATAACTGCTCATCGGCAGCATCCGGCGCGACCAGGCGCAGGTTGTCGCGAATCGAAGCGTTAAAGAGGTAGGTCTTCTGCCCCACCACAGAAATCAGCTGTCGCAACACCTCATCAGATAAGGTTTTGACCTGCTGACCACCAATTTTGACTTCGCCTGCCGTGCAATCCCAGAATCCCTGAACCAGATTGAGAATGGTGGTTTTCCCCGCCCCGCTTGGGCCGAGAATCGCGAGACACTCTCCTGCTGGAACATCGAAGCTCAGCTGATCTAACACCTCAGGGGCTTCAGGGGCATAACGCATGGTGACCGCGGAAAATGCCAGTTCAAAGCTTTCTGGCTTACGGCTACTGGCAGGGAGCACCACGGCGGGTTCGATTTCCGCCATTGAGAACAGGCGACGTGCCGCCTCACGCGTCGTGCCAAGGGCAGCAAATGCCGCAGGTAATCCCGCCACAGCTTCAGTGCTGGCGAGCACCGTGAACAGCAGCATGACAATTTCGCTGGCGGTAATATGGCCTGCGTACCCGGCACGGAACAGGAAGAGAAAGGCAACAAACATGCCCAGTTGGCCCATCAGCGCTGAAAGCGAACCACCCAGCGCTGCCAGCCACGCCTGACGACGCTGCGCACCAATCAACTGCTGTGACAGCTGACGCAGGTGATCGGTCTGACGCGTCACCGCGCCCACCACCTGCAACTCACCCAGACCACGCACCAGATCGGTTGAGGCGGCCTGAAGCGCCGCGCGCAGCCTGGCAATCTGATTGCCACTGGCGTGGGTCGCGGAGGCGATCAACAGCGGGATAACGATCCCGGCTAACACCAGCACCACCGTATTAATCACCGCCACCGCAGGTGAGAACCAGAACAGCGCAGCAAGGATAATCACGGAGGAGATAAGACCAGCGATAGCCGGTGTCAGAATCCGCAGATAGAAGTTATCCAGGCTATCAATGTCTGCCCGTAAGCGGGCCAGCACGTCACCATCACGGAAATCCTGCAAGCGTGCAGGTGCCAGCGGTGCCAACTGCTGATAGAACCAGACGCGCAGCACGGACAGCAGGCGCAGCGTGGCATCATGCGTCACCAGGCGTTCAAGATAGCGCGCGAAAGTACGCAACACCGCCAGACCACGAATGGCCGCAGCCGGGGTAAAGAACTCCAGCACCAGAGAACCAGCGCCTGCCAGTGCCATCGAGGTAATAAACCATCCAGACAACGCCAGCAAAGCGACGTTAGACAGAATAACCGTCACTGAAAGCAGGATGCCCAGCGTCATGCGCAACGCCCAGGGACGCGCCAGGCGTAACAGATGCAGCAGATCACTCATGCGATAGCTCCTTTCTGCAAACGCTCCAGCTCAGCAAATACACCACCTTTAAGCAGTAACTCCTGAGGCGTACCCGACTCAATCACCTTTCCACGCTCCAGAATCAGCACCCGGTCTGCTGTCGCAGCGATTTCGGTATCGTGGGTGATCAGTAAACGGGCCGTATCTGGCAACTGTTCGGCTAGCGCAGTTATCATCTGTTTGGCCGTGGTGTTATCTAAAGCCACGGTTGGCTCATCCAGAATCAGTACCGCCGGGGCGGTTAATACGGCGCGTGCCATGGCGATACGTTGAATTTGCCCGCCAGACAGCCCCTGACCACCATCACCTAACTGATAGTCATAACCACCAGGTAACGTGCTGATAAACGTCTCAGCCTGAGCCAGCTGTGCCGCAGCCTGCACTGCACTGTGGCTGATATCCGGCCGCGAAAGCACGATGTTGTCACTGACAGAACCGGCAAACAGCGTAGGTCGCTGCGGTAGCCAGCCAATCTGACGTTGCCATTGTGCAAGATCCCGAGTGGTTAAATCGTTGCCATCCAGCAGAATTTCACCGCTTGCCGGGGTGATAAACCCGAGCAGCAGGCGCGCCAGGGTGGTTTTACCCGCGCCGCTGGTGCCGACAATCGCCAGGCTCTCACCACGGCGCAGTGTGAAGGAGATGTCTTCCACACCTTCGCCTTCGGCATGGCGGTAGCTGACGCCGCGCACTTCAATCTCTTGCGGGCCAGCCTCAGCGATCGCGCCACCCTGCGGACGCTCTGGCACCTCGGCGTTTAAAATAGCCAGCAGGCCTTCGGTCGCACCAATCGCATCCATACGGGCATGATAGTGTGCACCCAGATCGCGTAATGGGCGGAAGAACTCCGGCGCCAACAGCAGGGCAAACAGGCCAGGCAGGAAGGCCATCTCACCGTAATAGAGGCGGAAGCCAACGTAGACCGCCACCATTGCGGTACTGATGGTGGCAAAGAATTCCAGCACCAGAGAAGAAAGAAAGGCGAGACGCAGCACTTTCATGGTGGTCAGACGGTAACTGTCAGAAATTGCGGCAATGATCTGGGTCTGGCGACGCGCAGCATTGGTCTGGCGCAGCGTGGTCAACCCGGAGATCACATCGAAAAAGTGGGCGCTCATCAGACTGAGCTTATGCCACTGCCGCAGACTCATTTTCTCTGCGCCCTTACCAACAACGATCATAAATAACGGAACCAGCGGTGCCGTTACCAGCATAATCAGGCCGGAAACCCAGTCAAAAGGAAACAGCGCAACGAGGATCGCTAACGGCACAATGCCGATGATCATTTTCTGTGGAAGAAAGCCGGAAAAATAAGCCTCAATCGCTTCGACACCCTCACCCAGCGAGTTGGCGATACTACCGGTGCGTTGGTTCTGGCTCCATGAAGGCCCCAGTGCCGCAATACGTTCCAGTAACATTCCGCGCAGCCCCTGGCGAATGCGTGCAGCGCTTTCAAAAGCAAAGCCCTGGCGCAAAATATCCAGCCCGGTGCGCAGTAGCATCACTACCGGCAGCAGCCAGAGATAAGGCATCATTTGAGAGAAGGTTTTAGCACTGAGGACAGCCTGGCTAATCAGCCAGGCCAGCAGCCAGCACTGTGCAATCATCAGTACAGCGCTAAGTGCCGCCATACTGATAGAGAGGGAAAATAACCCGCCCGCCTGGCGACGCAGGCTTGAGAGCCAACGTTCAGCCAGACGAGCAGCCATTCCACTTGGAGGAGGGCTAGCAGACATAATGTCTTAGTGATCTCCGTGGCCAACCAGTTTAGAGATACGGCCACGGAATACCCAAATCTGATACCAGTTATACATCAACATCACTGGAACAAAACCGCCCATGGTCATGGTGAAGGTAATCATAGAAACCTGAGGACTCGCGCCGGCCCAGATGGTCCATGTGCCTGGAACAATCCATGGGAACATGGTCAGCAACATACCGAAGCCCAGAATAACCGCCGCGCCGTTAAACCACATTACCGCAGCAAAGTCTTTGTCCTTCAAGGTGTCACGACGAACCTGCTCAATACAGAATAGCGCAATCAGACCAAACAGGCCCCAGATCCAGAAGTGAGGACCAAACCATTTCGCACGCGCCCAGTCAAACAGCACCGCACTCCAGATCCAGGTGATAACCACGGCAGCAATCGCTAACCAGAAGATCACCGCAGTCCAGCGCGCCGCATCCTGACGGATAGGCTCATCTTTTTCAAAGCGAGCACGCACGAACAGCACACCGGCCAGGGTCATGGCAATACAAGAAGCCACACCGGTCCAGATAGAGAATGGAGAGATGAAGTTAAATGCACCGCCCACGTAAGTTGGCACGCCCTGCGCTGGATTATCCAGCTGGAAGCCTTGCAGCAAGGCACCCACGCTCATACCACCAAAGAAGGTCACGGCCAGGCTGGCAACACCGAAAATGCCGTCAGAGAACTTCTGCCAGAACGGCGAAGCCAGGTGACGGAACTCCAGCGCTACCGCACGGGACATAATGCCCCACAGCACCAGTGCCATTGGCACCATCAGGTAGCTAAATGCCGAACCGTAAACAAACGGGAAAGTACCAAACATGATACCACCCGCGACGATCAGCCAGGTTTCGTTGGCATCCCAGGTCCCGGCCATCGCTGACATGATGGCACCGCGCTCATCATGGTCACGTACGAAGAGCGAGAAGATCCCTGCGCCCAGGTCTGCGCCATCTAGCGCGATATACAGAAGAACACTGACACCAAACGCTAACCACCAGGCGATGATCAGGAAGTGCTGAGTCGAATTAAGCATGTCCATGGATTTATTCTCCCATCAAACCGGACGGATATATTCAGGATGGTCAGCATGGCCACTGGCAGGCATATCGAGGTGCCCCAGATGATCATGCCCTTCGCCCGGAAGTTTGCTGGTCAAATCAGGTCCCATACGCACCACTTTAGCCAGGAACCAAATGGTGCCTGCAACTACAGCGGTTTCGAAGATGGCGAAACCAACCAGCCAGAAGATAGACAGGCCCAGGGTCATCGGACTCATACCGTCTTCAGTACGCATCAAACCGTAAACAATCCACGGCTGACGACCAATCTCACGCGTCCACCAACCCGCAATCACCGCGATGTAAGGCAGAACAACCATCGCTGCTGCCAACGCCAGGAACCACTTGTGACGTGGAGCCAGCTCAACGGTCATACGACGACGTGCGATCAACCAGGCACCCCACAGGCTCACCAGCAGAATCGCACCGGCTGCACCAGACATGGCGCGGAAAGCGTAGAACGGCAGCACAACTGGCGGCTGTTCATCTTTCGGGAAGCTGTTCAGGCCTTTTACCGGACCGTTCCAGGTTTTGGTTTCAATCAGGCTCAGACCGTGTGGAATGTCGAGAGACCATGCCAGACCGGTGCCTTCTTTGTTCGGCCAACCCAGGATGTGCCAGGCGCTGTTCACATTGCCAGCTGCATCATAGGTATCGTAGTGACCTTCCATTGCTGCCAGAGCCGCAGGTTTGTGTTCCAGGGTCGCTTCACCCAGCACGTCACCCATGTAGATCTGTACTGCGGCAACCACGGCCAGTGCAGCCAGTGAATACTTCAGCGGTTTCAGGAAGAGTTCGACGTGACGCTGTTTCAACACGTACCAGGCACAGGTGGCAACCACAAAGCACAGAGACAGCTCGAAGCTTGCCAGCAGCATGTGCGGGAAGGCGCTCAGCGCATTCGGGTTCAGGATCGCGCCGAGCCAGTCGGTAACAACGAAGATGCCGTTATGCAGCTCAACACCGGTTGGCGTCTGCATCCAGGAGTTAGCCACAAGGATCCACATCGCAGAAAGCGTAGAAGAGAGTGCAACGTTAAAGGTTGCAAACAGATGCATCCCTTTACTGATCTTGCCCCAGCCAAAAATCATCAGCCCGATAAAGCCGGCTTCATACATAAAGGCGGTAATGGTCTCATAGCCAAGAACCTGACCAAAGAACGGTCCGGCAGCCTGAGAGAAACGGCCATAAAGGATACCAAAGGCCATTTCCATGGTGACGCCAGTAGCAACACCAGCACCAAAGTTCACGATGAACAGCTTTTCGAAAAAGCGGCACAGGCGATACCACTGTTCGTCTTGCTTGCGTACCCACATCAGTTCAGAGATGAACAGAAGTGCAGCCAGACCAATGGTTAATGGCGGGAAAATGATGTGTATGGATGAGATTAGCGCGAAGTCGATACGCGTGATCAGCGATGTAAGATCGTTACTTAACATGACTATCTTCTTTTAAATGAGTGACCGTGTTAGTTAACGGCAACAAAGCGCCGTTTCTCTTGCCAGGGAGGTGAAATGGTAAAGCTCAGATATAACAAGTAGAAACTGGTGCCGCACTGTCGTCTTCCTCTTAGCATCGGGCAACAACCAATAGTATATTTTTCAGATTAAATGTGTCTGAAAAATACAATATTCACAGTGGTGATAATCTTTATTTACATTTTGGTTACGCAACCGTAATAGCTGACGGATTGCCTGCCAGTAAAACTTAGCGAAATAATGATTCAGGTCATGCCCACGATAAGAAAACTTCTGTAAATTATTTTATATTTTCACCAGAGCAAAGGCACTGCAATTATAGGGCGAATTTGTAACAAAAAGAAAATGACTGTTTAATGAATCGAATATTTAATCCCGCACAAATAAACAAATTCAACAAAAAACAATAAATAAAATTACACACCAACCCATTAAAATCATATAGTTAAATGAAACACAGTGCATTGTGTAGCCATGCGAATTAATAAATACAAAGCAAGTAAGGGATAAAAGCGCTAATATCTTACTATTCAGCTGTGTTACAAATTATGGAAATCAACGATTAACAAATGACGCACAATAAGTTAACAATCCCAGATAACGCCCTTTTATTTAACATTTAAAACCCCACGAATTAACACCGGTAACATTGCTGCCTCAGGCCGGTCATTTACAATTAAACCGCGCCAAATTGAATTATCGACCACAAGGTTACTTTTATATTAAATAAAGCAACAACTGTGCGCACATCATGATAACAAATGCGGTTTTAATACAAATCAGCCTGACTATTTACACCTTACCCGGTATTGAGAAGTCATCTGGCAATTAGCTGCATTGAAAATCTGAATCTGACCCGTCACAAGACAGGCAGTGTCTCAATGAGTAAAGGAAGAGAAGAGAAGAGAAGAGAAGAGAAGAGAAGAGAAGAGAAGAGAAGTCCAGATTAGCAGCCACATCCTTGTGGCAACGCTATCAGTAGCAATCGGGGACAATCATGCTGGCAGGCACCGGCTGGCGGGCATAGTCTTCACGATGAATGCGCTCTGGCAGCGTAATACGGCTGCTTTCGCAGCTCTCATACGGCACTTGCTGTAGCAGGTGGGAAATGCAGTTAAGGCGCGCTTTTTTCTTATCAACACCCTGAACAATCCACCACGGCGCTTCTTCTATATTTGTCCGGGCCAGCATCACCTCTTTGGCTTCGGTGTAATCTTCCCAGCGACGGCGGCTCTCCAGATCCATTGGGCTGAGTTTCCACTGTTTAAGCGGATCGTGAATGCGGCTGAGGAAACGTAGTTCCTGCTCTTCATCGGTAATAGAGAACCAGTACTTCACGATCTGAATGCCGCTGCGCGTCAGCATACGTTCGAACTCCGGTACGCTACGGAAGAACTCTTCATACTCCGTTTCGTTACAGAAGCCCATTACCCGCTCCACCCCGGCGCGATTGTACCAGCTGCGGTCAAACAGGACGATTTCGCCCGCTGCAGGCAGATGAGAAACATAGCGCTGGAAATACCACTGGGTTTTCTCGCGATCGTTGGGCGCGGGCAGCGCGGCCACACGGCAGCTACGCGGATTGAGGCGTTGCGTGATGCGCTTGATGACGCCCCCCTTCCCCGCCGCATCGCGTCCTTCAAAGATGATCACCATACGGTGCCCGGTACGCATCACCCACTCTTGCATTTTCACCAGCTCGCCCTGTAAGTGCAGCAGCTCGCGGAAATAGCGTCTGCGCCAGTGTTTTTCTTCACTGCTTTCACTGCTGGCCAACTCTGAGTGACTCTCTTCCAGTTCCAGCTCCAGCGCTTCGTCGTAGCTGTCATAGAATTCTTGCAAAAGGCGCGCGCTGAACATTTCGTTGTAATTAATTTCGTGAGTAGACATCGCTTGTTATCCCTGTCGCAGAAAGAGTTACAGTGTTTCCAGAAGCCAGTACAACGCGGCAGAGAGGATTGCCGCAGCCGGTAATGTCAGTACCCACGCCAGCACCATATTGCGCAACGTCTGCATCTGTAAGCCTGAGCGGTTAGCGGCCATGGTACCGGCAATGCCTGATGAGAGAACGTGGGTGGTAGAGACCGGCAAACCAAACATATCCGCCGCACCAATGGTGCCCATGGCAACCAACTCAGCGCTGGCCCCCTGTGCATAGTTAAGATGGCTCTTGCCAATCTTTTCGCCCAGCGTGGCAACAATGCGACGCCAGCCCACCATCGTTCCCAGTCCGAGCGCCATCGCCACTACGATTTTGACCCAATCAGGAATGAACTGCGTGGTGGTGGTAAGTGCCGATTTCAGTGCGAGCAGGTCTGGCGATAGCATCACTGACTTGTCACTCTGCAAACGTTTGATCGACTCAGAGGTGAGGAACATTGCATTGCGTAAAGCGGTCACGCGTTCCGCTGGCACGTTATCCAGTGAACCCGCCAGGCGCACTTCATTACCCACCATTCCTGCAACCTGGCCGATGGCAGGCAGCACATCAGCAGTACGCATACCGTTACGCAGATAGGTGGTGAGCACGGCTTCGGGCTGCTGCACAGCAGAGGCCGTTTGTAGCTGGGTGCTGACGCGCAGTGCTAGCTGCGGCAGATCCGTGTCCGGCTGAGCACGGTTCAGTGAGTAAGTAACGGGCAGTGTCGCGACTAAAATCAGCATGATCAGCCCCATCCCTTTTTGCCCGTCATTGGAACCGTGGGCAAAAGAGACACCGGTGCAGGTGAGAATCATCAGCCCACGTATCCAAACTGGTGGAGGGGTATTCCCGGTAGGCGTCTGGTGCAGTTTTTTGTTTTTAATGAATTTTTTCACCAGCAGCAGCAGCACGGCCGCACAGACAAAGCCCACCACCGGTGAGACGATCAGTGAATAACCAATGTTCATCGCCTGGCCCCAGTTCACCCCACTGGCCGCACTTCTCCCGTGTAACATCGCATTGGCAACGCCCACGCCAATGATTGAGCCAATCAGCGTATGTGAAGACGAGGCGGGCAAGCCGAGCCACCAGGTGCCGAGGTTCCACAGAATCGCTGAGAACAGCAGCGCATAGATCATGGCAAAACTGTTGCTACTTCCCGCTTGCAGAATCAGTTCGACCGGCAGCAGCGAGATGATGCCAAACGCAACCGCACCACTGGAGAGCAGTACGCCAAGAAAATTGAACACCCCAGACCAGACCACCGCGACGGTAGGCGGTAAAGAGTGGGTATAAATAACCGTTGCAACTGCATTGGCGGTGTCATGAAAACCATTAACAAACTCAAAGCCTAAAGCCACGAGTAGCGCAACGCCTAACAGCACAAACGGCACGTAACTGGTGAACTCAGCGCCGCTGTTGCTAACGTCGTTTAATACGCTGAATCCTGCATAGATGCACCCGGCGAGTAGCAGGGTAATAAACAGCACCAGCATACGTTTGCGGCCTGGGGCGGTGGGTGTATCAAGCGGGGAAGCATTCAGTGGCAAGGGTTGAGTGGAGATGTAATCGCTCATCAGGGAATTTCCTATAAACCTCAAAAGCAGCATTAAGCACAACGATTTGTGTTACCAAACTATAAAAGTTTTATGTCAGTTATATGACAGCAAGAAGAAAAACCACTCTTTGCCAAAATCGGATTTACACCATAACTCCATGAGATAACAGTATTTAGCACTCCTTAATCAGCTTAAATCAGTGGTTATAATCCAAAAGAATTACTTATGGATAACAAGCCACTGATTTTCTGCTGTCTTTTTACTGTCACAAAACCTTCTTTCTGCCTTAACTTTGTGCAGATCGCACTAAAAACACACACCCCTCTCTCCCCGATACTTAAACGGTATTTTTTGGTGCAACCGCTCAAACCCTGGCCCTGATTTGCACCAGCGTAGCCTTGCCTTTTTAACAAAGCTTCGCCGTTAAAATTGAAATTATCAAAGCCGCTGATTCCTGATAATAAATAGGCAGGCGATAAAACTTTTACTCCAACGCCAATTCGCAAACATAACAACATATCTGCAACATCGCAGACTTTTCCGGACGAGGGAAATAATGAAAAAAGCAGTGGTGATCGCTGCGCTGGCGCTGTTATCCGAAGGCGCTAATGCGGCAACTATTTATAATACCGATGGCAACAAACTTGATTTATACGGCAGTATTCGTGGCCGTCACTACTTCAGCCAGAAAGCCAGCCAGGATGGTGATTTCACCTATATGCGCTTCGGTTTTAAGGGACAAACCAAAATTAATGATGCGATCACCGGCTATGGCCAGTGGGAATATCAGGCTCAGGCCAATAAAGCGGAGTCCGAAGGCAATAGCTCGGACCGAACCCGTCTTGGCTTTGCGGGCCTGAATTTTGGCCGCTGGGGATCGATTGATTATGGTCGAAACTACGGTGTCTATTACGATTTGGCCGCCATTACCGATCTGGCCCCCATTTATGACATCCTCACCGACAGCAACGTGGATAATTTCCTGACTGGCCGTGGCAATAACCTGCTGACTTATCGCAACAAAAACGGTTTTGGCCTGAGCGACAAAGTGATTGTTGCGTTGCAGTATCAGGGGGCTAACGGCGTGGGCGAAAATAACAGTAGCCGCAGTGCTTATGCCGCCAACGGCGACGGTTATGGTGCTAGCCTGGAGTGGGATGTTACCGATGATTTCGCCTTACTGGCGGCCGGGGCCAGCTCCAAACGCACCGCCCAGCAAAATGCGTTAGCCCTGGGTGATGGCCAGCGGGCAGATATCTGGGGCGTAGGCTTTAAATACACACCGGGGGCATTTTATCTTGCGGCCAAATATGCTCAGGCCAGTAACATGACGCTGATCAGTGGTTATGGATTCGCCAATAAAACGCAGAATTTTGAGATCTATAGCCAATACTCGTTTGCCAATGGCATCGTGCCGTCACTTGGCTATTTCGTGTCGAAGGGACAGGATATTGAAGGCTATGGCGATGTTGATCTGTTGAAATATGTGGATGCATCTCTGCGCTACTATTTCAATAAAAACATGTCAGTGTACAGTGATTATCGCATCAACCTACTGGATAAAAATACGCCGTTTGGCATCCTGACGGACGATACGGTTGGTTTGGGTATCACCTATCAGTTCTGATAAAACAGCAGCGGCGCACTTTGCGCCGCTGTGTTCGTTTAGAAACGTCGCGCCGGGCTAAACGGAGCCATTTCTATGGCACTGCGTTCACCCGTCATCAGCTGTGCCAATAACATCCCGGTCGCTGGCCCCAGGGTAAAGCCCTGATGCCCGTGACCAAAGGCACACCACATCCCCGGCTTACCCGGCACTGCACCGATTAACGGCTTCATATCCGGCAGGCAAGGACGTGCGCCTTTCCACGGCTGCGGCTCGACGGCTGAGCCTAAAGAGACCAGCGAGCGAGCGATCGGCTCAACGGCAGACAGCTGGGTCGGCGTTGCGGGTGCATCAATATGCGTCAGCTCTGCGCCGGTAGTAATACGCACACCACGCGCCATCGGTGCCAGCAGATAACCGCGCTCTTCATCCAACATCCAGTGCTGCAACGGATGCGGTGAATCATCACGGAAATGCTGATGATAGCCACGCTTCACAAACAGCGGCGGGCGGAAACCAAAATCGCCCGTCAACTGTGTACTCCACGGTCCAAGCGCTACCACCACCTGACGCGCAGAAACCCACTCACCGCTGGCCGTCTGGACTTGCCAGCCGCCATCAGGCAACGGGCGCAACGTGGTAGCATCACCCCGTAATTCGGTGGCGCCACGCTGGAACAACAGCCTGGCATACGCTTTCACTAAATCACCGGGATCGCGTACGGTCAGAGGATCGGTCCAGTGAATGGCCCCGCTCAACCGCTCACGCAATGCAGGCTCTTGCGCCTGGAGCTGTGCGCCATCCAGCTTACGGTGGTTAACCCCTAACGCGGTGAGCTTATCGGCATCGGCAAACGCTTCATCACGGCGCTTATCGCTGCGGAACAGCATCAGCCAGCCCCGCTTACCCAGCAGATGCTGTGCATTGGCGTCGGCTAACAGGCTTTCGTGAGTTTCCAGAGACAAAGCAATCAGTGAGGCATAAGCGGCCGCAATCGGTTGATACGCGGCGTCTGCAGAGTTGCGGTAGTAACGCAGCAGCGGCGACAGTAGCGCAGGCACCGCTCGCGCATGGTAACGCACATCCAGCCGCAGGTTGCCCGCAACACTCAACAACGTACTCAATTCACGCGGAAAACGATAAGGATGTACCGCTTCACGCTGAATAATCCCGGCATTACCGTAGGAGGTCTCTTCGCCAGGATTGCGTCGATCCAGCAGCGCGACATCCAGCCCGCGCTGCTGCAAATGCAGCGCACAGCTCACGCCCACCATGCCAGCACCTAATACCAACACATCGTGCTTCATCATTTACTCCGCTGCGGGCTTCTGAGCCACGACGGTAATCTCTAACAACGCATCCGGTAAGACCAGACCCGCCAACACCGTTGTACGCACCGGCAAAGGTGCGCTAAACCACTTCGCATAGGCCTCATTGAACGGAGCAAATTGCGCTGCATCAGTCAGATAAACGGTACAGGAGATAACATCCGCCAGCGTACAACCTTCCCCGGCAAGCGTAGCCTGTACGCGTTGCAGAATGCGGTCGGTCTGATGGGTGATATCAGGCACCAGGCTGCCATCCTCTTCAAAGCCAATCTCGCCGGAAAGCCACACCAGTGAACCTGACTCACGTACTTTGGCAAAAGGTAAATTCATGTCTTAACTCGCTTATTGTCCGAGGGGGAGATAAAAATCGGGCATGGTGGCGATCGGCTGCGCACCACGTAACATCGCCATGTCGGGCACAGGCCGTGCCAACTCCGGCTCTTGCTTAAGTTTCTGTTCCAGCGCTTTCGCCACGCGCAGGACACCTGCGTCATCGCCGCGTTTGCCGATGATCTGTAAACCAAACGGCATCCCGTTGTGGTCACGTCCCACGGGCAGTGACAGTGAAGGTAATCCCCCCAACGACGTCACGTAGGCCAGCGCCAGCCAGTGATAATAGGTGCGCGTCGCCTGACCATTGATCTCTTTAGGATAGAGTTCCGTCCAGGGGCGCGGCGAAATGGTCACTGCCGGTGAAACCATATAATCGAAGTCATTGAAGAACGCAGCCCAGCGGCGGAACAGTTGCGTCTGTAAATCCAGCCCGCGTGCGATATCCTGCGCGCTGTACCGCAGGCCTTCTTCAACATTCATCCGGACATTTTCACCCACCTGCTGCGGATCTTGTTGATACAACTCGCGCGTGGCAGTGAGGAACATCAGTGAACGCAGCGTCTCAAACGCTTCGTTGCAGCCGGTACAATCTGGCGTAGCCTGTTCAGCGGAGGCAAACAGCGGCGCAATATGTTGCATCTTATGCTGGAAGCTGTCGGCCACGGCGGTTTCGGTCGGTGCAAAGCCAAAATCACTGCTGTAAGCAAGGCGCAGTGAAGAGAGATCGCTGCCTGCCAGCGGGAAAAACTCTTCCGGCTGACGTAACTGGCGGCCCGGCACCACGTGGGAGAGCGGATCGCGCGCATCTTCCCCCGCCATGACGCTGAACATCAGTGCTGCATCATCTACCGTGCGCCCCATTGGGCCAAGCGTAGAGATCTGCAACCAGGCACAACCACGTTTTTCCGCCGGAATCATCCCTGGTGTTGGACGAAAACCTACGATGCCATTGAAGGCTGCGGGATTACGCAGCGAACCGCCAGTATCAGAACCTGTTGCCAGTGAAACCATTCCGCAGGCCAGTGCCGCCGCAGAGCCCCCGGAGGAGCCAGCAGCAGAGCGGGTGGTATCAAAGGGGTTCCCGGTGGTGCCATATACCGCATTGCGCGAGTTACCGCCCGCACCCCATTCAGGCACGTTGGTCTTCCCGACAATGTTAGCGCCAGCAGCACGCAGCACCGCCACCAGCCGTTCATCTTTGCCTGCCAGATTATCGCGTTTGGCAATACTGCCGAAGGTGGTAGGCAGTCCAGCTGCGTCGATCATATCTTTCACACCCAGCGGCAGCCCATGCAGCGGGCCAAGCGGCTCTCCCCGCAACACAGCTTTATCCTGCTCTGCCGCCGCTGCGCGTGCGGCGCTGAAATCGCAGGCGACCATCGCGTTAACCGCGGGGTTCACAGCCTCAATCCGGGTAATACAGCTCTCCAGTAACTCACTGGGAGCAATACTTTTTTCGCCAATCAGCCGCCGGGCTTCCGTTGCAGAGAGGTCGCATAAGCTATTCATATCTCATCCTTCTTTGTTTAGTGACGTCAGCGTGACAGGCTCATGTACCGTCTTTGAGGTGCGAATGGTCAGGCTAATCACACTGGAGAACGCAGCCGCCCCCATCAAGAACAGGAATGCGGAACCGAAACTGAAGTACTGCACCATCAGACCAATCCCCAGCGGGGCGATAAAGCCCGCCGCCTGGCCACCAAAGTTGATGATGCCAATCCCGGTGCCAATCATGCGTGGTGCCAAAATTTTGGTGGGCAGCGCAACCGCAACCGCCAGCACAAAGGATTTAAAGAAATAGGTGAATGACTGCGCCACAATAAGCCCCGTCAGGCTTTCAGCGCGATACATGCAGCCGATGGAAATCGCGGTAAATAGTGCGCTGAACAGCAACATCATATTCTCGCGGCCATTGAAGAACTTCACCATCACCCAACCGCCAATCGCAGTGGCAATGCCTGCCATCAGATAGGGGATCGGCAGAAGCACACCCACGGCTTTCAGGTCGAGGTGACGCTCCTTCATCAGATACACCGGCATCCAGGAATCCAGGCCTTTATTAATTAAGCTCAGACCAAACCAGGCGGCAGCAATCTTCCACAACAGCGGATGCTTCAATACCTCGCGCATGTCTTTAAAATTGATACGCTCCCTGCTGCTGGCGCTGTTTACCGCGGTATTGCGCACCGTCAGGCTATATATCAGAACAAACACCAGCCCCAAAATCCCAATTAGCATAAAGCTATGACGCCACTGGAAATTCAACAGCAGTGGCGCAATCAGCAAGGGAGCAATCATGCTGCCGACATAGTTTGAGGAGACCAGCAGAGAGGTAATTTTCGGTTTTTGCGTGGCAGGATAGTTCTCTGCGGCATTCTTAATCGCCGCCGAAGGGAAGGCGCCCTCACCAAGACCAAACAGTAAGCGGATCAGTATCAGCGAAGCCAGCGAACCGGCAAAACCGGTCAACATAGTGAACAGCGACCATAATCCAATTGCCATGATCACGACATACTTAGCACCGAAGCGATCCGCCAGCCAGCCACCAGGCAGCTGCATCAGCCAGAAGCCAAAATAGAAGACACTCAGTACCAGGCCTAACTCAGACGGCGAGAGGTTTAGCTCAGCGGTGATGGCTGGCGCACCCATACTTAATACAACACGGTCAATAAAGGCGATACACCAGGCTACATACAATAAAAACAGGACCCAGTGTTTATAATGAGATGAAGGCCGCATGGAGATTCCTCGATACCGGAGAGAAACAGGATAATTTCATCCTATCCCCGCGGCATCTTTATCACCAATTCAACTTTTACACGATATCGATATCAAAAAAGCAAAGATAACCCCATGATAAGTCATTATTATCTTTAGCCCGAAATAACAGCGAAAAATATCCCATCCACTGCGATAAAATAAGAAAAAGTTATGGCAATGCGGCAACCATTATTCTGTCCTGTTCCATTTCCCGCATAAAATGATCGATAAACACATTCACCGCTTTCGGTAAACTGCGCCCGGCCAGGGTGTTGAGCTCAATATTGATGCCATTAAGATCCTGGCCAATCAGCGGCACGGCTTTGAGTTGGTGATAGCGCACATGTTCACGTACCGTCAGTTCCGAAGCGACCACCACGCCCTGCTCATAGCGGGCAAAAGCCAGCAGTGCGCTGATCGAGTTGGTTTCAAACACCGGCGCAAAATGAAGCCCCTGACGGCTGCAACAGGCATCAATCAAACGCCGCATCATAATCGGCCTTTCAGGCAACCCCAGAGGATACCCAGCCAGCTGCGAGAGTTGCAGCATGTGACGCTGAGCCAGTACGTGATCCGGCTGCATCACCGCCACCAGCCGTGACTGCATACGCCAGGCAACGTGAATATTCTCTTCCGGCTTTTGGCTAAACGTCAGGCCAATATCACTCTCCCCTTCACGCAAACGGCGCACGATATCTTCAGCATGGGTGACGTGTAAACGGAACTGAATATCAGGATAGTGGTGACGAAAAGAGGCGATCATCTGCGGCAGCAGATCAACGCTAAACCCCGCAGAGCTATCGATGCGCACTTCACCTTTACGTAATCCCCCGAGTTCCGCCAACTCATGCAGCACCTTTTCGCTCTCTAACTGGCTGCGAATCGCCCAGGCCGCAAGCAATTCACCGGCGGCCGTCGGGATCATGCCCTCTTTGCGCCGCTCAAACAGCACTTCTCCTAACCTGTCTTCCAGACCGCTGATTTGCCGACTGATGGCCGAGGCCGCAACGTTCAGCTTCTGTGCCGCAAGGCTGAGTGAACCACTGCGCACCACTTCGAGAAAGTAGCGCACCGCATTATCCTGGAGATAGCGAGCTTTCAAGGTCAGTTACCGATAATTCAGGGGGGAAGGCAGTGATAACACAGAAAAACCGCCGCAGGCAATCGCGGCGGCAAGTCAGTCCCGGCTACGCTTGCGCTAACATCGCCTGCAACAGCTGTTTCAGCACACGCTTTAATTCCGCCGCGCGCTCCGCGCGGTAGGTGAAGGGTGGAGTTTCATCCATATAGTTCAGCTGGGCCAGTTCAATCTGCACTGCCTGCTGCTGCTGGGCTGGCGAGCCATGGTGGCGGGTGATGTGTCCACCTTTGAAGCGCCCATTCAGCACCCAGCTAAACGCGTTCTGTTCACCGCACACTGCACACATCGCCGCACTGATCGCCGGATCGCAGCTACGGCCATCGTTAGTCCCGATATTAATATCCGGCAGCGGCCCGTCAAACAAACGGGGAATAACCGAAGCGATCGAGTGCGCATCATATAAAAATGCCTGACCGTGCAAGGCTTTCAGGCGGGACAATTCACTGGCGATTTGCTGGTGATAAGGCTGCCAAATCTGTTCGATATAGCGCTGGCGGGTAGCGCTATCCGGTGCCTGGCCGGGATGGAATACGGGTCGACCATCAAACAACGTCTCTGGAAACAGCCCAGTCGTGGCGGTGGTATACAGCGGGGTATCATCCGCTGGGCGATTCAGATCAACTACGAAACGCGAATAGTTAGCCACCAGCAAGCTGGCTCCCAGCTCCTCGGCAAAGTCATATAACAGAGGCAGATGCCAGTCGGTATCGGGTAATACAGCGGCTTCCGCCGTTAAACCACGCTCAACCTCCGGCGTTAGCTGGGTACCGGCATGGGGAATGCTCACCAACAGGGGCTGCGTGCCTTGTTTAAAATAAAACGGTTTCATCGGATCACTCCTCGATAAACGGTGCGACAAGGCAGCGTACCACCCAGCCAGTAAGCCAGTTCCGCCGGATGCGCCAGCGGCCAGTGGACGAAGTTGGCGATTTTTCCCACCTCCAGCGAACCCAGACTCTGCGCTAAACCCAGCGCCTGAGCAGCATGGATCGTGACCCCTGCCAGCGCCTCTTCCGGCGTCAGACCAAACAGCGTACAGCCCATATTAAGCATCAGTCGCAGAGAAAGTGCGGGCGAGGTTCCGGGGTTACTGTCGCTGGCCAGTGCCATTGGCACGCCATAACGGCGGAACATCGCCACAGGCGGCGACTGCTTTTCTCGCAGCAGATAAAACGCCCCCGGCAGCAACACCGCCACCGTGCCGCTGGCGGCCATCGCTGCGACATCCGCTTCGGTGGCATATTCCAGATGATCGGCAGAGAGTGCGGCATAACGCGCCGCGAGGCTGCTTCCGCCCAGGGCCGAAAGTTGTTCCGCGTGAAGTTTCACCGGCAGCCCCAGCCGCTGCGCGGCTTGAAAAACCTGTTCCACCTGTACGGGTGAAAACGCCAGATGCTCGCAAAAGGCATCCACCGCATCAATCAGGCCGAGTGCCTGCGCCTGGGGCAGAATTTGCTCACAAATCAGCGTAATCCAACCCTCTGGATTATCGCGAAACTCCGGTGGGACGGCATGGGCGGCCAGGCAGGTGGTCACCACATCGATCCTCTCCCGCTCACCAAGCTCCCTGGCCGCCAGTAACATGCGCAGTTCCGCGTCAAGGCTCAGACCATAGCCCGATTTTATCTCTACGGTGGTCACCCCTTCGGCCAGCAGATGCGCCAGACGCTGGCGGGCGCTGCTCACCAGTTCAGCGACGCTGGCATTACGGGTCGCCTGCACCGTGGAGAGAATACCGCCGCCCTGGGCCGCGATTTCGCTGTAACTCACCCCATTCAGGCGCTGCTCAAACTCCGCACTGCGATCGCCACCGTAGATCAGATGGGTATGACAGTCGATCAACCCCGGCGTCACGATCCCGCCCGCCAGTTGATGCGTGGTTGCTGCCTGGAGAGTAACGGCTTCGGCCTGCGGCCCGATCGCCACGATCTTATCGCCCGTTACGGCGATAAATCCTTGTTTTATCGTGTGATAGCGCCCGGCACGCAGGGTCACGATATCGGCGCCGATCCACAGGCTGTCACAGTGCTGTTGCGCTGCCATAACACCTCTTGATTTACAGAATTCGTCAAAGTATGTATATGTATATACAAGCACGCTCACCAAGGATCAACCATGTTACGCTTTTTTATTGCCCAGGCGCTGCTGGGGGAAAAATGGCAACACAACGTCACGCTTGAGGTTAACGATCGGGGTGTGATCGCCGCGATCATCCCGGATAGCGAACCTGGGGATGCCACCCAGCTTAATGGGGCGATGATCCCCGCCATGACCAATGTGCATTCGCACGCTTTCCAGCGCGCGATGGCCGGGCTAACGGAAATTGCCGGTGATCCACAGGACAGTTTCTGGACCTGGCGTGAGCAGATGTACCGGCTGGTGGGCCGCCTGACGCCGGAGCAAGTGGGCGTCATTGCCCGTCATCTCTACTGTGACCTGTTGCGCGGTGGCTATACGCAAGTGGCGGAATTTCACTATCTGCATCACGATCTTTCAGGCCTTCCTTACGCGCAAGATGAGATGCTGCAACAGCTGCTGGCAGCCGCTGTAGATAGTGGGATCGGGCAGACACTGCTGCCGGTCCTCTACAGCTATGCCGGATTTGGCGCACAACCGCCGCAACCGGCACAGCGGCGTTTTATCCAGAGCAGCGATCAGTATCTGGCGCAGCAAGATCGTCTGGCGCATCTTATTACCCCCCACCCGTTAATCAATCGCGGACTCTGTTTCCACTCACTGCGCGCCGTCAGCGAAAGTCAGATCGCTCAGGTGCTCAGCGCCAGTGCAGCCGATCTTCCGGTCCATATTCACGTCGCTGAGCAGCAAAAAGAGGTGGATGACTGCCTCGCCTGGAGCGGACAGCGCCCGGTGGAGTGGCTGCTGGACCACGTAGACGTGGATGCTCGCTGGTGCCTGATTCACGCGACCCATATGACACCGCCAGAGATTGAGCGTCTGGCGCGAAGCCAGGCGGTCGCTGGGCTGTGCCCCACCACGGAAGCCAACCTTGGCGACGGTATTTTTCCCGCCACGGCGTATCTCGCCGCCCAAGGCCGCTGGGGTATTGGTTCCGACAGTCACGTTTCACTGAGTGCGCTGGAAGAGTTACGCTGGCTGGAGTACGCCCAGCGCCTACGTGATTGTCGCCGTAACCGTCTGACGAGCAGCGCTACACCCGGCGTGGGTAACTTACTGTGGCAGCAAGCCGCACAGGGCGGCGCGCAGGCCTGTGGTCTGGCACTGGGTAAGTTGGCGGTGGGTTATCGTGCTGACTGGCTGCTGTTAGATGACGCCGCCTGGTTTAGTGACTGCTCCGATGAACAGCGGTTAAATCGCTGGCTGTTCGCCGGAGATAGCCGCCAGATTCGCGATGTTTTCGTGGCGGGTAAGCAGGTCATTCATCAAGGCCAACACCGGAATGATGAACAGAATGCACAGCAACTCCGCACGGTGATGCAGGCATTAAACTCATGAAAAAGCGCTATAGCGTCAATAGCCTGCCAGTAACACCGTGGAAAAACGGCGGCGGCGAAACCCGTGAAATTATCGCGATTCCCAGCCCCCAGGCAGAGTTTAGCTGGCGAGCCAGCATCGCCACGCTTAGCCAGAGTGGCCCTTTTTCCTCTTTTCCCGGTGTGGATCGCACCATTACGTTACTGAGCGGCAGCGAAGTCACGCTGGAGATTGACCAGCAACCACGGCGTTTACGCCAGTGGCAGCCCGTGGCGTTTGCAGGTGAGCAAAGCGTGTTTTGCCACGTCGGCACTGAGCCCAGCCAGGATTTTAATATTATGGTGGCGCGGGCTGAATACCGCGCAGAGGTCAGCGTCACTGCCGCTGCGGCTACAGCGACGGAAGGGGTTTGTCTGGTACTCAGGGGGCGCTGGCGAGCAGGAGATGACCAGCTAGCGCCCGCAGAGGGGATCTACTGGCGCGGCCAGCGGGTGACGCTGGAGCCTGATTCAGAGCAGGCAATGCTGCTTTTCGTCGCCTTAATTCCTCAACCGTGACCGCGAAATTTACCCAAAAGCTTATAGCGCGTTCCCGGATAGAGCAGACGGGCGTAGGTCACCACCTTGCCGTCGCTCCACGTCTGACGGCGGATCAGCAAACACGGCTCGCGATCGTCAATCATCAGCGCTTTTTGCTGCTGGCGATCGGGCATCACCGCTTCAACCACATGTTCACCCGCCGACAACGGAGCAACGTTCATCAGATAGGTATACGGCGTTTCCTGCTCATAATCATGTTGCAGGTACTCCGGTGCCATTAGTGGGTTCACCAGTCGATCTTCCAGCTGTACCGGCACATCATTCTCATAATGCACAATCACCGAGTGAAAAGCTTTCTGCCCGCTGGTGAGCCCTAACAGCGCTGCCTCTTCGGGGTCCGCTTTCACTTCGACCAGGCGCAGGACTTTACTGCTGTGTTTGTGTCCGCGTGAGCGAATTTCTTCAGCGATATTATGCACTTCCAGCATGGCGGTATAGCCTTTGCTTTCGGCGACAAACGTTCCTACCCCCTGCATGCGCATCAAAAAGCCTTCGCTGGTCAGTTCACGCAGCGCACGGTTGATGGTCATGCGGCTCACGCCCAGCTCATTCACCAACTCACTCTCTGACGGTACGCGCTGATGGGCTTTCCACACCCCCTGGCGAATCTGACTGATGATCGCCTGCTTAACACGCAGATAAATGGGCGCAGGCTGATCGCCCATGGCGGCGGCTAACTGAGAAACGGCGGACGGCCCGGTCATAGAGGGTTCCTTCTGTGAATGAAGCGCTAGTGTACCCACTGGCCGAATAGCTGTATAGACGAGCCAGCATCGGTTGAACGGCTTTTTCATCTGCCAGTGCCCGTGTGATTGTGCTTCCAGAATACGCGCTGATCTTTGCCTGACACCTCACTTGTATAGACAAGCACGTACACTTATGCTTCACTGCATGCATACCTCGATTGCTACGATCCTTCATCGCCTGCCGATCGCGCGATGATCATCACCACCTTGTCTATACAGGAGTATTTATGTCATCCACAGCGCACGACTGCTGTCTGACACCAGGTGAAGTTGACCTGGCGACATTGAAAGCCATCTACCACGGGCACGTTAAGCTGCGCCTCAATGACGAGGCGCGCCAACGGGTGAGTGCAGCACGACAAACGGTGGAGACCATTCTGGACTCTGGCGAGGTGGTGTACGGGATTAACACTGGCTTTGGTAAGCTGGCACAAACCACCATTCCTGCCGATCATCTGGCGGAGCTGCAACGTAATTTGATCCTGTCACACAGCGTTGGGCTGGGCGATCTACTGCCGGACAACGTGGTGCGTCTGGTGATGGCGACCAAAATCATTAGCCTGGGCCGTGGTCATTCCGGCATACGCCTGGAACTGATTGATGCGCTTATCACGCTGTATAACGCCGGTATCATGCCCTGCATCCCCGAGAAAGGATCTGTCGGTGCATCCGGCGATTTAGCGCCATTGGCGCACCTTTCACTGATGCTGCTGGGCGAGGGGCAAGTTCGGGTTGAAGGACAGCTCGTCCCTGCGCTGCAAGCGCTCGCCAGCGTCGGCCTTGCGCCTTTTGAGCCAGCCCCCAAAGAGGGACTGGCGCTGCTGAATGGCACTCAGGTCTCAACAGCACTGGCGCTGCGCGGTCTGTTTGAAGCTGAAAATGTGTTTGCTGCCGGGTTGATTGCCGGCGCATTTTCGCTGGAAGCCATCAAAGGTTCGGTGAAACCCTTTGATGCCCGCATTCATCAGGCTCGCGGCCAACAAGGGCAGATCGCAGTAGCGGCAGCGGTTTCCACTCTGCTCAACGGCAGTGAAATCCTCAGTTCCCATCTCCACTGCGGTCGCGTGCAGGACCCGTACTCGATCCGCTGTGTTCCACAGGTCATGGGAGCCTGCCTCGATAACCTGCACTACGCGGCGCGTATCCTGCAAATCGAAGCCAACGCGGCTTCTGATAATCCCCTGGTGTTTACCGATACCGGCGAGGTGATTTCCGGCGGTAACTTCCACGCGGAGCCGGTTGCCTTTGCCGCCGATATTATCGCCCTGGCCGTCGCCGAGATTGGTGCCATTTCTGAACGCCGTCTGGCGCTGCTACTGGATAGCGGCTTGTCTGGCCTGCCGCCTTTCCTGGTGCAGAATGGCGGCGTCAATTCCGGGTTTATGATCGCTCAGGTGACGGCTGCGGCGCTGGCCTCGGAAAATAAATCCCTGGCCCACCCTGGCAGTGTCGATAGCCTGCCCACGTCGGCCAATCAGGAAGACCACGTTTCAATGGCGACCTACGCTGCTCGCCGCCTCGGCGCGATGTGTTTCAACACCGCTGCGGTAGTGGGTATTGAAGCGATGGCCGCCGCGCAGGGCATGGAGTTTCATCGCCCGCTGCAAAGTTCACCGCTGATGGAGCCACTGTTCGGCGAGATACGCAACCGTGTCGCTTTCCTCGATAAAGATCGCCTGCTGGCTCCCGATATTGACGCCATGCGCCTGTGGGCCAGCCGCTCTGACTGGCCGGAAGCCGTGAGCCAGTTGTTGCCCAGCCACCCGAAAGGAGAAGTTTGATGACTGATTCACTGCGAACGGCTATTGCCCGCGAAGTACGCGCACCGCACGGCAGCGAACTGCACTGCGCGAACTGGCTGATTGAAGCGGCCTGGCGCATGATCCAGAACAACCTCGATCCCGATGTCGCCGAGCGGCCAGAAGATCTGGTGGTGTATGGTGGTATTGGCAAAGCGGCCCGCAACTGGGAGAGCTTCGAGCAGATCCTGCGTTCCTTACAGGCACTCCAGCCCGACGAAACCCTGTTGGTGCAGTCAGGCAAACCGGTCGGGGTGTTTCGTACCCATGCCGATGCGCCACGCGTGCTGATCGCCAACTCAAATCTGGTGCCGCATTGGGCAAACTGGGACCACTTCCACCAGTTGGATCAAGCTGGCCTGATGATGTACGGCCAGATGACCGCAGGTTCGTGGATTTATATTGGCGCGCAGGGCATTGTGCAAGGCACTTATGAAACCTTAGCCGAGGCGGGTCGCCAGCACTATGGCGGCGATCTCGGTGGACGCTGGATCCTGACCGCCGGGCTGGGCGGCATGGGCGGCGCACAGCCGCTGGCGGGCGTGTTAGCTGGGGCTTGCGTGCTGGCGATTGAGTGCCAGGAGTCACGCATCGATTTTCGTTTGCGCACCCGTTATCTCGATCATAAAGCCCATACGCTGGATGAGGCGCTAACGCTGATTGAAACGGCTACCGCAGCGGGCAAAGCGATTTCGGTCGGCCTACTGGGTAACGCGGCTGAGATCCTGCCTCAGTTAGTGGATCGTGCCCGCAGCGGCGGCCTGCGTCCGGATATCGTGACCGATCAGACCTCCGCACACGATCCCATTAACGGCTATTTGCCGCTTGGCTGGACGGTTGAGCAGTGGCAAGAGCAGCGTCAGCTGAATCCGAAAGCGGTGGAGAAAGCCGCGCGGGCGTCTATGGCACGCCACGTACAAGCCATGTTGGATTTTCATCATTTGGGGATTCCAACTGTGGATTACGGCAACAATATCCGTCAGGTGGCGTTTGAAGAAGGTGTGAGTAACGCCTTTGATTTCCCTGGTTTTGTGCCTGCCTATATCCGTCCGCTGTTTTGTGAAGGCAAAGGCCCATTCCGTTGGGTGGCGCTGTCGGGTGATCCCGAAGATATCCGTAAAACCGATGAGAAGTTAAAACAGCTGTTCCCGGATAATGCCCGCTTACACCGCTGGCTGGATATGGCGCAGGAGCGTATCGCGTTTCAGGGTTTGCCAGCCCGCATCTGCTGGCTGGGTCTGGGAGAGCGCCATCTGGCCGGGCTAGCGTTCAATGAGATGGTGCGCAATGGCGAGCTAAAAGCGCCGATTGTGATTGGCCGCGATCATCTGGATTGCGGCTCCGTTGCCTCCCCTAACCGGGAAACGGAGGCGATGTTAGATGGTTCCGATGCGGTGTCTGACTGGCCGTTGCTGAATGCGTTGTTGAATACAGCGGGCGGTGCGACCTGGGTCAGTTTGCACCATGGCGGCGGGGTTGGAATGGGCTTTTCACAACATGCTGGCGTGGTCATCGTGTGTGATGGCACGCCGGAAGCCGATGCTCGTCTTGGTCGGGTACTGTGGAACGATCCCGCCACGGGCGTGATGCGCCATGCTGATGCTGGCTATGAAAGCGCGAAAGTCTGTGCGCAGCAGCACCAGCTAAACTTACCGATGGTGTAACCAACGCGGATTGTAAGATGCGTGGCTCAATGAGTCATTCGCAGAGGGCCAACTCCCTCTCCCGCTGCTGCGGGAGAGGGTGAACTGCTCCCTTAAACCTACCCCTTAGCCAGTACAGAAGCGCCCGCGTGTTTCTCCATGCGGAAGACATCGACCAGCGAAAACACCACCAGCAGTGCAATACCCGCGAAGGCGATGTTGATGTCGCTGTGTTCTGGCGTACTGTGCTGTTGCCACTCCATCGACAGGCGCAATAACAGCGCAGAAATGGCAATACCCGCACTCATACTGAACTGGAAGAGGATGCTGAAAATAATCGAGGCATCGCCCATCTTCGCCTGGGGTACATCCGCAAAGCCAAGGCTGTTATAACAGCTAAACTGCATGGAACGTGTCAGGCCACCAATAAACAGAATCGCGGCGATAGTATAGTGCCCCAGCGACTCGCTCAGCAGTAAACACGCCAACAGCGCCAGTAAACTCAGCACGCCATTCACAATCAGCAAGCGACGGAAACCCCAGCGCTGCATCAGCCAGGTCGTGGCGGGTTTCATCGCCAGATTCCCGGCAAACACCCACAACACCATGGCCCCGGCCTGCGCGGCACTCCAGCCAAAACAGAGCTGGAATAACAGCGGCAGTAAAAATGGCGTCGCGTTAATTGACGCGCGGAAACAGGAACCCCCGACCACCGCCCGGCGGAAAGTATCGATCTTCATCACAGAAAACGGCAGCAGCGGCGTAGGGTGACGCTGACCATGACGCACCGCCAGCCAGGCGCAGAGTAACCCCGCGACTAACAACACCAGCCCCTGGGAAATATGCATCTGCCCCAGCCACTCCAGCGCCATAATCAAACTGGCACAGGCCGCTGCGGTTAACACGAAGCCCCAGCCATCAAACGGGCGATGTACATCGGAAATACGTTTAGGCACCAGCCACAGCGTCGCCAGCAACGCCAAAATACCCAGCGGGATATTCAGCCAGAAAATCCAGGGCCAGTGGCCGTAGCTCACCAGCAAGCCACCCAGCGGCGGCCCTAAAACCGGCGCAATCAAACCCGGCCAGGTAATAAAAGCAATCATCTGCACAATCTGGCGCTTTTCGGCCACGCGCATCACTACCATGCGCCCTACCGGCACCATCAGCGCGCCCCCTATCCCTTGCAGCACACGAGCCGCAATAAACAGTGGCAACGTCTCACTGGCACCGCACAACCATGAGGCGAAGGTAAACAGCACGATGGCCCCGGCAAACACCCGGCGAGCGCCAAAACGTTCGGCCAGCCAGCCACTGAGCGGAATGCCAATCGCCACCGCCAGCAAATAGGCACTGATGCCGATATTCAGTGCAACCGGGCCAACACTAAACACCTGCGCCATTGTGGGAATGGCGGTGGTAATCACCGTAGCATCAAGATTTTCCATAAAAAACGTGACCGCCACTAACAGCGCCAGCCATATGACTTTATTCGGGTGAGAAGATGAAATTTGCGCTTCCTTGTTCAACATTGCGTCCTCAAAAAAAGAAACTCTTCACGTTTTAACATGAATACAACATGAGGGGCGTTGAGAAATTTTCAGGTCAGAGGAGAGCACCGCGCAAGGCATGGCGGTTTCCCTTCAGCCTGGCGCGATGAGTCACGTCACCAGGCTTGAGGAAAACAGATTTAAAAGCGGAAAAATGCGGCGATATGCATCAATCAGTACAAGATCTGGTTTAGCAATCGACCCACACTGCGCCAGCATCAGCGGAGGCTACACACTTCTCCACCCACCGCACACCTGCCAGTCCGGCATGCACGCCGGGATACCAAAAGTCCTGTAGAAATGCGCTATCACGTCTGTCGGTGGCATCCATTGCCTGGGCGAAACGTCGATACAAATTCGACCACGCCTCAAACAACCCCTCAGGGTGTCCGCCACCGATGCGGTCATCCGCCAGCGCGCTCGCGGCCAAATACCCCATGCCTCGCTCAAGAATCCGCACCGGTTCGCCCTGCACTTCATAGCGCAGCTGATTGGGTTGCTCATCCCACCACTCCAGGCTGGCCTTCGAACCAATCACACGCACCTTCTGTCCATGCATCGAACCGCAGTTCACCGCTGAAGCCCACATCGTGCCAACCGCGCCGTTGTTGTACTCCATCAACACAAACGCATTGTCCTCCAACGGAGCCCGGCTCTGGACAAAGCTCTGCCGTGAGCACAGCAGACGTGTTACCTGCAAATCCGGCACCATGGTCTCGGCAATAAACAGAGGATGCGTGGCTAAATCGCCCAGCACATAGCTTGGCCCGACAAAACGCGGGTCCACGCGCCAACGGGTGCTGGCATTCTCCAGCTCTACCGCCTCGTGATGAAAACCGTGGGCAAACTGCATATTGATAATGCGAATGTCGCCTAGCTGCCCGGCGGCAATCATCTCCCGGGCCTGATGAATCAGCTGATGTCCGGCATAACCATATGTCACGCCAATCACCTTATTTTTCTCTGCGCACAGCTGTTCCAGCTCATCGGCTTCGGCGGTGGTGAAGCACAGCGGCTTTTCGCACACCACATGCAGCCCCGCATTCAAGGCTGCCTGACAGATGGGAAAGTGGGTGTTGTTGGGGGTGGCGATGGAGACCACTTCAATGCCATCTTCTCGCTGGGCTTCAGCGGCAAACATCGTCTCGTAATCGCTGTAGCAGCGATCGGCCGCGACACCAATCGACTGACCAAAAGCGCGGCCACGCTCGGCATCAATGTCAAAAGCCCCCGCCAGAAGGGTAAAGTTACTGTCGCGCAATGCCGCCGAACGATGAATATAACCAATCTGACTGGTGCCACCGCCGCCAACCATGCCCCAACGCAGAGAACGATTCAGTGCTTTCATCCCGTTAATCATCTGCGTCTCCTTAAAAACCAGTGGACTGCAAATGATGCAGGCGGATAGCAGCATGACGCGGATATTGCGCCTGCTGGCGTGCGATCTCTTGATGAGCATGTGCCTGAGTGGCACCACTCAGGACTTTTGCCACGGCGGGATAGTGTGCGCCCCGGCAGCAGGGCGCGTTAGCGATAGGGTTCGTCATGATCTGTCCTTGCGATGTGTGAGGCGGACAGTATCAAATAAATATTTCATCTATCACAATAATGAACATTTCATTTTTTGATAGAGATCATAATATTTTAATATCATAAAAATGATAGTTAGATATCATTTTCGACCAACAACCTGACAAATCAGAGATTTTCACGCGTCACCACATCGAAAGGCAGCACCACTTTAATAAAGTGCTGGCTGTCGCTGAGGTGCTGCAACTGTAGTGTGCTGGCAATGGTCTCGGCTAAATTATCGATGCGATGGCGTAACATCACGCTGATAGTGCCATCAATCAGGGCTAAATCGCCCTCTTTCACCGGACCGTGGGAGATCACCGCAACCTTGCGCTCTGGCTGGCTACGCAAAGCACGAATCACCCCTTCAATGCCGCCACAAGGCGCAAAAATCAGCGCCAGATCGGGATAATCCCGCAGCAATTGCAGCGTCGCCTGATAGCCTCCCTCAATACTCTCATGGGTTTTTAACGGCTCCAGCACCTGGCGAGAAGCGTCATGCTCACGCAGATAGGAGCGGAAGCTGATTTCACTACTCTCCTGGCAGGTAAAACGGTGATCGCCAACCAGCACCGCAAACGGCCCTGGCGGTAGCGCCAGATGATGGGCAAACCAGCCCGCAGTGCGTCCTCCTTTCTGGTTATCAATGCCGAAATAGCCTGCATGGCCGCAGGGAGAGAAGTCGGAGAACAGCGCATACACCTTCACCCCGGAGCGCGATATGGCTTCAATGGCATGACGGATCAGCGGGTGATCCAGTGCGACCAGCGCAATCGCATCCACCGCTGCGGCCAGCGCATGGAGCGAAGCGGCAACACCCTCGACATCATTAAGGTCGTGGTAACGAAACTGAGGTTCCACGCCAACAGGGTGAAACTCTTGCGTCTCTCGGGCCAGCGCTTCACTCAGGGTGGCGTAAAAAGAATAGGTAGGCGGCAAGAGGATAAACCCCATCGACAGCGGATTCTGCTGTGGCGGTTTTCCCTGCGTCAGTAGCTGGGACTGCCCCATGCGATAACCCAGGCGGCTGGCAGCACTCAGTACTTTGTGTTCAGTTTCGGCTCGCACTGGCGCGCGGCGATTGAGTACCCGGTCCACTGTTGCCACGCCAACGCCCGCGGCTTCTGCAATGGCGGTCATGGTAATTTTGCTCATAGTACGTCGTCCTGGAATGATAAAAAAACATCAGAAAACATCGAGACTATACCTCTTAAGTGGCAAAAAAATCCCCTGACGATCAAGATTACTGTCTATTTTTGATAGCTTTTCTCTCATAAATTTGATCACCTTCGCAAAAATAGAATTATACATTTCATTATAATGTTATTTGGAATGAATGTTTGATATTAATTTGCCAGCAAATTCAGCGCACGGCCTGATGGCTTCACATCAGCAAAGCACTAGAGCGGCAAAAGCAATCCTACCTATATTGTTAACCAATACCTTACGTATAAATAACAAATGGAGATGATATGTTCCCTTCGACCTTACCTGTACCCCGCCGTCCCGTAGCCAGTGACATTCCTGTATTACGCTGGGGCATTGTCGGACCAGGCTGGATTGCCGATCATTTTGCCAATGCACTGCGCCACCACACGCAACAACAGCTGGTTGCGGTCTCTTCACGCAGTCAGGCCAAGGCGCAGGAATTTGCCACCAAATGGGACATCCCACACGCCTGTGAAGGCATTGATGCCTTACTGAGCCGCGATGATATAGATGTGGTGTATATCGCCACCCCGCACAACCATCACTATCCGGATGGTCTGCACACGCTACAGGCTGGCAAACATGTGTTGATCGAAAAGCCCCTCGCGCTGAATGCCGTGCAGGCCGCTGAACTGCAACAGGTGGCGCGCCAGCAGAACCGGCTGTGCGTAGAGGCGATGTGGTGCGATTTTGCGCCTAAATATGATGTGATTCGCCAACTGCTGGAAGATGGCGTATTGGGCGATATTCATACCCTTATTGCCGATCATGGTGAATATTTCTCTCCCGAACACCGCATTTTCAATGCTGATTTAGCCGGCGGTCCGATGCTGGATTTAGGGAGCTACCTGATTGGCTTCAGCGTATTGGTGGGCGGAGCCCCGGACAGCATCGTGGCCCGTGGGCAATCTGCAGCGCACTATGTCAGCCATCTCCCACGTGAGAAGCAGGTAAATGGCCAAATTTCCATGCTGCTGACCCATGCACAAGGCATGCATTCAGTACTCAATACCACCTTGTTCAGCAATACACCCGGTGGAGCGGTGATTGCCGGACGTGACGCCACACTGGTGCTGGATGGCCAATTCTATGCGCCAGGTAATTTCCGCCTCACCTCCAGTGATAACCGCCACACCCTGCTCTGGCAGGAACCGAACAATCGCTATCACCAGCTCTCACATGAAATTGAGCACACCGCCTGGTGTATTGGTCAAAACCTGACTGACTCACCGGTTCGCTCGCTTGCCACCTCCATCAGCACGCTTAAGGCGATGGATGAGGTCAGAAGGCAGATAGGCGTGGTCTTTAATGAAGAGCGCCAGTCTTAACGCGCAGGAGAAAAGAATGAAAATCGCTTTTGATGTGGATGTAATTCGCCATCTGGGTATTACCCGCATGGTGCACCAGGTGGCTGAATGGGGCTATAAATACATCGAGCAATCGCCACATCCACAGATCAACCCGTTTTATAAACACCCGAAAGCCAGCCGCGAAATTATCCGCGAGTATAAAAATGCGCTGAACGCCACTGGGGTAGAAATCTCTTCCTTTATCACGGTTTATCGCTGGTCAGGCCCGGAAGAAGCTCGTCGTCAGGCGGCGGTGAAGAACTGGAAGCGCATGATTGAAATCGCCGTTGAGATGGGTGTTCAGGTCATTAACACCGAGTTGTCAGGCAATCCGAACGAGCCGGAGATCTGCGAAGAGATGTTCTATCGTTCGATGGAGGAGCTGCTGCCCATCTTCGAACGTGAAGGCATCCGCGTGGAAATTCAGGCTCACCCGTGGGACTTCTGCGAAGAGAGTAACGAAACCGCCGATATGGTGAAGTCGTTCCGCAGTGAGAACGTGAAGTACATCTACAGTGCACCACACACCTTCTACTACGACAAAGGCAAAGGTGATGTGAAAACCATGCTGGAGTATGCCGGTGATGACCTGTCGCATATGTTGATCGCCGATACCATGAACCACACCAAGCACTGCCGTTACATCGTCAACCCACCGGGCGTCGATGCCACTATCCACCAGCATGTGGGGGTGGGTGAAGGGGAAGTGGACTTCCCCACGCTGTTTAAGACGCTGCGTGAGATGAATTTCGCCAATCGTAGCTTCAAGGTGGGCGGCGAGCCGATTATTGCCGCGGCGCTGTTTGGCTATCCGGAGAAAATGCCGGTGCAGGCAGTGGAAACCCGCGAGCTGATTGAACGCGAGCTGTTGGGACAATAATGTCTGCCAACGCCGCACGGACCTGAAGCCGTGCGGCGTTGTGGTTAAATCTGCTCGACGTGAACGAACTCACCACGCGTCAAAGAGAGCTGTGCGGCTTCGGCAATCGCCTGTGCACGTAGGCCATCAATCAGTCCCGGTAATCCCTGCACCTCTTCACCATTAATATGGCGTACAAAAGCATCAAGATGGGTGTAGTAGGTTTCCCGTACCCGGCTGAACCAGTCCGCATACAGCCCCGGTTGGGTAATATTTTGCCCCTGCCAGAGTGTTGCGCCCCGCACGGCCTGGCTATCTGAAGCCAGCATGCCTTCACTTCCCATAATACTGATGCGCTCATCGTAGCCGTAGGCGGTGCGGCGCGTATTATCCAGCTGCGCCAGCGCCCCCTGCCTCAGGCGCATGATCAACACCGAAGTGTCCACATCAAACGCTTTGATCTCGGGCATCGCTAACGCCGCGCCCATGGCCCCTACGGTTTCCACTTCATCTTCAGTCAGCCAGCGCAGCAGATCGAAAAAGTGAATCGCCTGATCGCGCATCTGCCCGCCAGAAGATTGCAAATAGCTGAGCGGTGGCAGCTCTGAGGCGCGGCACACCATTTGAATCAGCTCAGCCTGACCAATCACCCCCGCTTTAAAACGCGCTTTTAACTGCTGATGGCTGTGATCAAAGCGGCGATTAAAGCCCACCGTGACAGGCACCGACAGCGGAGAAATGCGACTAACCACATCGCGCGCACGTTCCAGTGACAAATCGATAGGTTTTTCACAATACACCGCTTTTCCGGCACGTACGGCCTGCTCCAGCAGATCGGCATGGGTTGGGGTCGCGGTGGCAATCAGAACCGCATCAATGGCATCACTGCGTAGCGCCTGTTCGACGCTGCCCGCCTGCGCACCGCACTGTTGTGCCACCTGCTCCGCGCGGGTCGGATCAAGGTCACACACCAGGTCGAAGCTGATTCCAGGGTGTGCTGCGAGGTTTGCCGCATGCACCTGGCCAATAAAACCGCTACCCAGCAAAGCAAAACGTTGTACTGACGCCATTTTTTTCTCCATTGTCTGCACGGTATGTGAGTGACTTTGGCTGTCAAAATAGCGGCTTATTATGGGTGGGTAACACCCCTATTTTGAGGGGAATCACTCAATTTTCTGCCGCTGGGATCACCGCGACGTTATGCGTTTTGTGCGGAAATCCTATGCGGAATACGACTTTGCAGGTTTCAGCCAGCGCGGTTAAATGCATAACGTTGCCCCCTGCTAGACTCAACCCCAATTAACCGCAAACACAAGGCGAACCCCTATGTCGGAAAATCAGTATCAGCCCGCGAAAGTCTGGACCTGGGATCCGGAAGCTAAAGGTAACGGCGCGAAGACCAATCGCCCGACCGCAGGTGCCACCCATGAAAAAACGCTGCCAGTGGGTAAACATCCGCTGCAGCTCTACTCTTTAGGCACACCTAACGGCCAGAAAGTCACGATTCTGCTGGAAGAGCTGCTGGCGTTGGGGATTAAAGAGGCGGAGTACGATGCCTGGCTGATCCGCATTGGTGATGGCGACCAGTTCTCCAGCGGCTTTGTTGAAGTAAACCCGAACTCTAAGATCCCAGCACTGCGTGACCACTCCGTCACACCACCACAGCGGGTGTTTGAGTCCGGCAATATTCTGCTCTATCTGGCAGAGAAATTTGGTCACTTCCTGCCGCAAGATCTGGCAACCCGTACCGAAGCGTTAAACTGGTTGTTCTGGCTGCAAGGTTCTGCGCCTTATCTGGGCGGTGGTTTTGGTCACTTCTATTTCTACGCCCCAGAGAAGATTGAGTACGCCGTAAACCGCTTCACGCTGGAAGCCAAACGTCAGTTAGACGTGCTGGATCGCCAGTTGGCAAACCACACTTACCTGGCTGGCGAAGAGTACACCATCGCCGATATCGCCACCTGGCCGTGGTACGGCAGTCTGGTGCTGTACAACCAGTACAACGGTGCCGAATTCCTGGATGTGTCCTCTTATAAAAACGTGCAGCGCTGGGCGAAAGCCATCGCTGAACGCCCAGCAGTACAGCGTGGCCGCAAAGTGAATCGCCTGGTTGGCGAACCCCAGGACCAGCTGCATGAGCGTCACGACGCGAGTGATTTTGACACCAATACCGAAGATAAGCGTCAGGCACGATAACCGGAGATTTTGAATGAGCGCATACGTTATTTTTATTCGTGACAACACCACGGACCAGAATGAGTTAGATACCTACGCGAGCCTGGCCGATAAAGCCCGTGGCACTCACCCAATCACCCCCCTGGCGTTTTACGGTGAGTTAGAAGTGCTGGAAGGTGCCGACGCCGAAGGTGTGGTGGTCATCCAGTTCCCGGACAAAGCCGCTGCCCACGCCTGGTATGACAGCCCAGCCTATCAGGAAGCCAAAGCCCATCGCCTGAAAGGCGCGAACTATCGCGTGCTGCTGGTCGAAGGTATTTAAGATCCCACGAGCGCGATCTCAGCCGATCCTTGCGATCGGCTTTTTTTACGAAAGCGCCAGCCGCCCGTCACTGTCGATCAGGCGGGTGAGCTGTGAGACATCCACCGTGCGCTGCGCCACGCTCAGGCTGTAAGACGTTTGCAGCCGCATCCACATTTCCGCCGTGCTGCCGAGTACTTTGGCCAGCTTCACGGCCATTTCGGGGGTCAAAGCCGCCTGCCCGGTGAGTAAACGCGATACGGTTGAAGGAGACATCTGCAGCGCGCGCGCCAGATCCCGAACGCCCAGGTTCGACTCCTCCAGAATACCGGCAATAATCTCACCGACGTGCGGGGGATTGTGCATATTCATCAGTGGTAATCCTCGTAGTTCAACAGATGTACTTCGCCATCCGCAAAAGCAAAAGTGAGCCGCCAATTGCCACTCACGGTCATTGACCAAATCCCTTTACGATCGCCTTTCAGTGGATGAAGCCGAAAACCCACCACATTCATCTCTTCAATCGAAGTGGCAATGTCAATGACCCGCAGGCGAAGACGTAGTCTTTCCGAATGGTGCGGCATAATGCCGCGGGTAGAACCGGTCAGAAAAAAGGTTTTCAACCCTTCGTGCTTCCATGATTTAATCATAACCAATCGTTCCTCGTTGCGCAACGAGGAACATTTTGCGGTTTTTTTATTTGCAGGCAATCCGCAGTCTATTCTTTCCAGAGCCGGATTCCATTAAATCCTCTGTTGTGGCCGTTTTATCCTACCCCTGCGCCAGATGCTGCTGGAGAAAATCCACAAATGCGGCGATGCGTGCGGGCTGCTGGCGCTGCCCTGGCCAGACGGCAAAAATATCACCGTCTGGCGCGTGCCATTCCGGCAATACGTGTAGCAGCTCCCCACTCTCAACGCTGTGCTGCGCATCCCACCAGGAACGCAGCAAAATCCCATGTCCGTCCAGCGCCATTCGCATAGCAACTTCACCGTCGTTGGTAATCAGCGAACCGCGCACCTTCTGACTGGCCTGCTCGTCACCACGGGTAAAACGCCACAAGGCAAAATCACTGTCGTGCTGGCGGAGCAGAATACAGTTATGTCGTGCCAGTTCGGTAATCGAACCCGGCAACCCTTCGCGGGCCGCATAGCCCGGTGAGCAACAGAGAATACGTGGATTGGTGCGCAGCTTGCGGGCTACCAGCCGCGAGTCAGGTGGCTCTCCCACGCGAATATCAATATCGATATGCGCATCAAGGAAGCTCAGCGGCTGGCTGCTGAGCTGGAGTGAAAGCGACAACTGTGGATGCAGCGCCGCAAATGCTGAGACGCACGGGGCCACATGCCGACGTCCAAAACCAAACGAGGCATTGATGTTTAAACTGCCGCGCAGATGCGCAGTCTCGCCACTCACCGCCTCTTCCAGCTCCGCCAGTTGATCAAGTAGTGGGCGAGCGCCCGCAAGATAGCGTTTCCCTTCAGCACTCAGTTCCAACCGCCGGGTGGTGCGCTTGATCAGCAGCACGCCCAGTTTCTGCTCCAGCAAGCTGAGACGCTTACTGACCGCCGCCAGTGACAACCCCAGCTCATGGGCCGCCGCCGTTAAGCTGCTGGCGCTGGCCAGCCGGACAAAAAAAGCCAGGTCATCACTGGAGGTGCGAGATTCTCTACTTTGATTCAACACTGGTTTAAATCCTGGGCTGATTATTTACTTCTGACGCAAAGTTATACTGCCAGCAGAACATCCACCGCAAGTAGCGAGAACCCTCATGACAGACAAAATTCATAAGATCGCGGTAATTCCGGGCGACGGTATTGGTAAAGAAGTGATGCCAGAAGGCATTCGTGTGTTGGAAAAAGCCGCTGAGAAGTTTGGTATCAAACTGGAGTGGGAGTGGTTCGACTTCGCCAGTGCAGAATACTGGCAGGAGCACGGCAAAATGCTGCCTGACGACTGGTTCCCACGCCTGAAAGCGTTTGATGCCATTTACTTCGGTGCCGTTGGCTGGCCAGAAGTTGTGCCAGACCACGTTTCTCTGTGGGGTTCTCTGCTGCAGTTCCGCCGCGAATTTGATCAGTACGTTAACCTGCGTCCGGTACGTCTGATGCCGGGAGTTAAAGCACCATTGGCCAACCGTAAACCCGGTGAGATCGATTTCTGGGTAGTACGTGAGAATACGGAAGGTGAATACTCCAGCGTGGGCGGCACCATGTTCCCTGGCACCGACCGTGAAGTGGTGATTCAGGAAACCGTGATGACCCGTACCGGGGTCGACCGTATCCTGAAATTTGCCTATGAACTGGCACAGAAACGGCCAAAGAAACACCTGACTTCTGCGACCAAATCCAACGGCATTGCTATTACCATGCCGTACTGGGATAGCCGCGTCGAGGCGATGTCACCCCAGTATCCTGAGGTGAAAGTCGATAAATATCATATTGATATCCTGACAGCGAACTTCGTGCTGCATCCAGACTGGTTTGATGTGGTGGTCGCCAGCAACCTGTTTGGTGACATCCTGTCCGATCTGGGTCCAGCCTGTACCGGCACCATTGGCATTGCGCCATCGGCCAATATCAATCCGGAAGGCACCTTCCCAAGCCTGTTTGAGCCGGTGCACGGCTCTGCGCCAGATATCGCTGGCCGTGGCATCGCGAACCCAATCGGTCAGATTTGGTGTGGCGCGATGATGCTGGAGCACCTGGGCTATCCGGCTGCCAGTGATGCGATTGTTGATGCGATTGAACGCGTGCTGAGTGAAGGCCAGCATCTGACGCGTGATTTAGGCGGGAATGCGAATACTCAAACCCTGGGTGAGGCGATCACCGCTGCGCTGTAACCGTGCAAAAACGGCTCTCTGTTAATGAGAGCCGTTTTAAACGAACGTTACGCCAGCCGGGCAGCGAGCATCAGCGCTCCGCTGAGGGCATCAGCCACCGGTTCGGTAAGCCGCGCCTGTAAGTCAGATGACAACCACGGGCGAATCGGTTGAGCCAGTCCTCCCATCATCGCCAGTTGGCTGGCACCCCGTAAAAACAGCTGTTCAGCAAGGATGCCGATATCACTGGCCGTCTGTTTAACCAACGTCACCGCGTTGGTATCACCGCTACTGGCCGCAGCGAAGACTTCCGGCACCACCCTCGCCCAATCCGCGGGTTGTGCCTGACGCGTCCACTCCAGCATCTTTTCCGGGCTGTTTTCAAACTGCAACATGATGTGCTGAGTGAGTGCCGAAGGTGGCACAATCGCCTCATGCGCCTGTAACGCCAACCGCAAAGCACGATGACCAAGCTCTGAGCCCGATCCCTGATCGGAAAGCGCGAATCCCCACCCCCCCAACGAGGTAAAGTGCTCGCCATCCCATGCCGCGCCCTGACTGCCGGTGCCGCAAATAAATACCGCGCCTGGCTGGCCGCCGTGCGCACCCACGCAGGCAATTTCCACATCACTGACCACCGCCAACGCAGCGCAGTCCGGCTGCCAGTTATCTAACCGTGCCTGGACTGAGGTCACATTGGCCCCCGCCAGTCCCGCCACAACGGCGGTGTCCTGCAACGCTGCTGGCGGCAATCCGGCGCTTTGCAGCGCGCGTGCCATCAGTGTTTCCATGGTCTGGACAGCGGTTTCATATTGTGACCAGACGTTAGCAGGCCCGCCTTCACATTCGGCTAGTCGCTGACCGGCGCGGTCAGTTAAACGTACCCGGCAGCGCGTGCCGCCACCATCAATACCCAGGAGATAACGTGTCTGCACAATCGATTTCCAGCAACTAAGAACCGGCACAGACTACTCCTGTGCCGCTTCATTCTCCAGTTTCTGCCGCCGCCGCAGATGCGGGAACAGCACCATCCAGACGCCCACCACCACCAATGTTCCCACTCCGCCCAACACCGCCGCCGGTACTGCGCCCATGAATGCCGCCAGCACGCCAGATTCGAATTCACCGAGCTGATTGGACGTATTGATAAAAATGGCGTTGACGGCGTTAACCCGGCCGCGCATATCATCTGGCGTATCCAGCTGCACCAGCGAGCCGCGAATCACCATACTGACCATATCGACCCCCCCCAACGCCGCCAGTGCCAGCAGGGAGAGCCAGAGCTGTGAGGAGAGGGCAAAAATCAGCGTCGCGACACCGAAGCCCGCCACCGACCCAAACATAATCATCCCGACATTTTTTTCCAGCTTGTTGCGACTCAGCCACAATCCCACCAGCAGAGCACCAATCGACGGCGCACCACGCAACATACCCAACCCCCACGGGCCGGTGTGCAGAATATCTTTGGCGAAGATCGGCAACAGCGCCGTGGCACCTCCCAGCAGCACCGCAAACAGGTCGAGCGAGATCACCCCTAACACATCTTTGCGGGCGCGGATAAAGTGAATCCCGGCGAATAAGGTAGAGAGAGAAGCGGGTAAGCGAGGTTGCTGTGGGCGGGTGTAACGAATGCGGCCAATCAACACCAGTGACAGCAGGTAAAATACCGCCGAGACGCTGTACACCACATCCGGCCCGGCCACATACAGGAATCCACCTAACGTCGGGCCGACGATCACTGCCGCCTGACCGCCAACCGCATTGGCGGCAGTAGCGCGCGCCAGAATCGCGGGAGGCACCAGTGATGGCAGCATGGAGGTCATCGCTGGGCCTTCTAACGCCTTGGCGACCGCCAGCACAAACACTAACCCCCACAGGGCGGTTTTATCCGCCCAACTGAACAGCGTCAGTAACACCAGCGCCAGTAACGCGCCCCACTCAATCAGCTGGGCACAAATGACAATACGACGGCGATCGAACTGATCGGCAAGATGACCGGCAGGCAGCGCCAGCAACACGGAAGGTAAAAATTGCATCAGGCCAATCATACCCAGCGCCAGCGCGCTGTTGGTCAGTGAGTAGATCTGCCAGCTCACCGCCACTGAAAACATCTGAAAACCAAATGACGAACAGGTGCGCGCCAGCCAAAAGGCCACAAACGCGCGTTGTCGCAGCAGCGAGCTGTCCGCTGCTGTTGTTTCTACATTCATATCCCATCCCTTAATAATGCTAAATTCCAGCCTAAATTGGCCTGTTATCTGGCGGCAAAAACGCCCCTTTTTTGTCCGAGTAGAGTGCGGGATTTTCCCTGTACAGGCAACAACCTGCCGTGCGGTGCTTTATCCCGGCAGACGCACAGCGGCCCTATTTAATATTGAGATGGAATAATTAACAGCCTATTTGTCCTGATGAAAACATATTATGAATAACCGGATGCCGGCCATGTAAATAGCGCTTACAGAGAAGAAAAAAAGATGTTTTCACTGAAAAAATCGATCTATATTTAACGGCTTTCGTCATTAAGCCAGCAGCAGGAACTTAATGATATTTAAGATAAAAATAATTTATTCTAAGAGATAAATGGAAAACATATTATATCCCGATTGTGCGCTTGAGCACGTTTTTAGACCCGATGGCACGCTGTTCGCGTCCTGTTACTCCCCTTCACAGCAGACCAATAAGGAATATCTCCCCTTAGAAAATATCATCTTACGGCATAACACTTCAGATGCGGCCAATCAGTTGCTGATATTTCCACTCGCCACAACCGATCTGGTCAGGCTCCCCGAGTGGTTAGCAGCCCAGCAGGAAATAAACCTGACAAACATCAGATTTGCCATAAATTACGACCAGTTGAATACCCATTCAGATTGGTTGCAGAGCGTGAACAATCGACTAAGCTTCTGGTTGTACGACTTTGCACCACCAGGCAGTCACTGGAGCAAAGTTGAGAGTGTGCCTTTAAGCGGGGTGGTCTTTAGTGAAGCCTTTTTCCGCGCAAATTACACCCTTTTCACCTTCCCTTTCCTGCTCGAACGTCTCAGGCAGGAGGGCAAAGAAGTACTGGTGCGGGCCGCTGAGCTGCCTTTATTGCCTGACGACTGGATGGGATTACACCTGACCGGCTGGCAACCGCAAACGGGCACAGAAGACCTGCTGCATTCCTGATTAGATTTTGTCCAGAAGTATGAAACGAGTGTTTTACGCTAAAAAAGTCAAAACTATTAACGTTTTTGAGATAAAATCTACCCCAAACGGATTACATATGCTCACTGGAAGAGTTAATAAGGACACGCTTACCTACCGTACGCTATGACTGGAGAACAGATAACTTTTTGTTTTCCGTGTTTTTTATGGCAAAAAAGAGGTCTTTATTATGGGGAAAAATTCCTCATCCTTAGGCGTGATTGGCGTTCTGACAGCGTTGTTCGCTCTGCTGACAGGTGCATTCATGCTGGTAGGTGGCGTTTGGTTAGCTGCCATTGGAGGTTCCTGGTACTACATCATCGGCGGTATTGTTTTACTGATTACCGCTCTCCTGATCTGGCGTCAAAAAAGCAGTGCACTGGTGCTTTATGCATTACTGCTGCTGTTTACCCTTGTGTGGGGCGTGTGGGAAGTCGGCTTCGACTTCTGGGCATTAGCACCGCGCACTGACGTTCTGGTCATCTTCGGCGTCTGGTTGATGCTGCCGTTTGTTTACCGTCGTTTCGCGCAGAATGCTAAAGCAGGTCTGAGTGCAATCGCTGTTGGCGTTATTGCCAGCGCGCTGGTGCTTGCCTGGGCAGTGTTCCACGATCCGCAGGAAATCAACGGAACTATCCCAGCAGCGGATAACGGTACTTCGGCACAGCCGCTGAGCGCTATACCTGATGGCGACTGGCCAGCTTACGCCCGCGATCAGCAAGGCACCCGCTTCTCTCCACTGAAGCAAATCACCGATCAAAACGTGAAAACGTTGCAGGTGGCCTGGCAGTTCCAGACTGGCGATCTCAAAACCGCCAACGACCCGGGTGAAATCACTGACGAAGTTACCCCGATCAAAATCCGCGATACCCTGTATCTCTGCTCACCACACCAAATCCTGTTTGCGCTGGATGCGAAAACCGGTAAGCAGAAATGGAAATTTGATCCGGGCCTTAAGCCTAACCCGACCTTCCAGCACGTAACTTGCCGTGGCGTTTCTTACCACGAAGTGCCTGCCGCAGCCGATGCCGCTAACGCACAGCCTGCTGCATGTTCACGTCGCATTTACCTGCCGGTAAACGATGGTCGTCTGTTTGCGCTGGACGCAGATACCGGTGCTCGCTGCCCGGCATTTGGTAACGACGGCGAGCTGGATCTGCAACATCTGCAGCCAGTGAAAACCCCAGGCCAGTATGAACCGACTTCACCACCCGTTATCACGGATAAGACCATCGTGATTGCAGGTGCCGTCACCGATAACTACTCAACTCACGAGCCTTCTGGCGTGATCCGTGGTTTCGATGTCAACACCGGTAAACTGCTGTGGGTATTCGATCCAGGTGCTAAAGACCCGAATGCGATCCCATCGGATGAGCACAGCTTCGTGCCTAACTCACCGAACTCATGGGCGCCAGCGGTGTACGATCCGCAACTGGATACGGTCTATCTGCCGATGGGCGTATCTACCCCGGACATCTGGGGCGGCAACCGTACGCCAGAACAGGAACGTTATGCGAGTAGCGTACTGGCTCTGAACGCCACCACCGGTAAGCTGGTGTGGTCTTATCAGACCGTGCACCACGACCTGTGGGACATGGATTTACCGTCACAGCCAACGCTGGCTAACATCACAGATAAAGACGGCAACACCGTTCCTGTGATCTACGCTCCGGCGAAAACCGGTAACATCTTTGTGCTGGATCGTCGTACTGGTAAGCCAGTAGTACCGGCTCCGGAAACCCCAGTACCGCAGGGTGCGGCGAAAGGCGATCACGTTTCGCCAACACAGCCCTACTCTGAGCTGACTTTCCGTCCAGAACAGCATCTGACCGACAAAGACATGTGGGGCGCGACCCTGTATGACCAGCTGGTGTGCCGCGTTATCTTCAAGCGTCTGCGCTATGAAGGTCCGTTCACGCCACCGTCTGAACAAGGTACGCTGGTGTTCCCAGGTAACCTGGGCATGTTTGAGTGGGGCGGCATTGCCGTCGATCCAAACCGTCAGATTGCGATTGCTAACCCAATGGCCCTGCCGTTTGTTTCGAAACTCATCCCACGTGGACCGGGTAACCCAATTGAGCCACCTGCTGATGATAAAGGCGGTTCAGGTACGGAAAGCGGTGTTCAGCCACAGTACGGCGTACCGTACGGCGTTGAGCTGAACGCGTTCCTGTCACCGTTTGGTCTGCCATGTAAACAGCCGGCATGGGGTTATATGTCTGCGGTTGACCTGAAAACCAACAAAGTGATCTGGAAAAAACGTATTGGTACCGTACGCGACAGCGCACCAGTACCACTGCCGTTTAAAATGGGTATGCCAATGCTGGGCGGCCCAATCACTACCGCTGGTCACGTAGCCTTTATTGGTGCCACCGCAGATAACTATCTGCGTGCTTTCAGCACCAATACCGGTGAACTGCTGTGGCAGGCTCGTCTGCCAGCAGGCGGCCAGGCAACACCAATGACCTATGAAGTGGATGGCCAGCAGTATGTGGTTATCGCTGCTGGTGGTCACGGTTCATTCGGCACCAAGCTGGGTGACTATGTGATTGCATACAAACTGCCGCAGTAAGGCAATGTAAGCAGCTGAAAACAGAGGCGGACTTCGGTCCGCCTTTTTTATTACTGCGTTTTACGCCGCAGCCACCAGAGATTCAAAGCGCCGCACAGCGCCATCACGACACAGGTGGCAAGAAATACCGGCCTCATCCCCAGAGCGCCCCCGACAAACCCACCAAACAGCGGTCCCCCCACCTGGCCGACATACTGCGCTGAGGTGGAATAGCCCAACATCCGGCCGACCTGAGAAGAGGGCACATTATGGCGGATAATCGCCGTGATGCAGGGCATCAATCCACCTAACGCCACGCCCATCAGGAAGCGTAAGATCACCAGTTGCCAGGCGGCAGTGATAAACGCCTGTGGAATCAACAGCAGGGCACAGGCCAGCAATCCGGTGACCAGCACTTTGCCATGACCGATGCGATCGGCCAGTCTCCCCATGCGCGGAGCTGAAACAATATTACCCAACGCCGCCGCGGCCATGACAATGCCCGCAGTCAGGGTAATGGCGTGATCGCCTGCAACAAACTGACCGATATAGAGTGTGATAATCGGCTCTATCGACATGTTCGCAAAGATCAGCAACGCCCCTGATAACCACATCAACCACACTACGCCCTGCTGCACCGTTGCCACATCGCCCGCGACAGCCGCTTTTTTCTGTGCGGTCTGGCGTGGCGGATCGCGCAGCAGGAAAGTGGTCGCAAGAAACGCGACAAAGATCACCGCACCGGTCAGCCAGAAAGTGTGCCGAATGCCGATCAGTGGTGGTAACGCCCCGCCTAACAGCGGCCCCACCACATTCCCGGCCATGATTCCGGAAGAGAGGATGCCTAATGCCCAGCCGGTATGCTGCTTCGGCGTTTGCGCCGCCACCATGATGGTGGAACCTGATGCATAACCTCCCAACAGCCCCGCCAGCAAACGCAGCGCCACCAACTGCCAGGGTGCCGTTGCCATACCAATCAGCGACATTGCCACCGCCATTCCCAGGCTGGCACGAATTAACATCAGCTTGCGCCCGTAGCGATCTGCCAGCTTCCCCCACAGGGGTGCCGTCAGCGCCGCGCTGAGAAAAGTTGCGCCATAAGCGATGCCTGACCAACGGGCAATCGCCGCAGGTTCAGTCACACCCAGTTGCTGTACGTAGAGCGGTAAAAACGGCAGCAGTAACGTCATTGCCACGATGGTGCTGAAAGAACCAAACACACATACCCACATATTGCGGCGCCAGTGCGTTTGTTCCGGGGGGAGAGTCTCTTCCGTTGGTTGCATGATACCAGTCCTGTTGGATAACCAGCTTTCAGGCTAACAACAGGATCACAGCCGCAACAGATCGCGCACGATATTTACTCTCCAGCGCTCTGATGTTGCTGGAGAGCAACAATCAACCGTTCGCCAGCCCGGCGATCAGCGCATCACACAGCAGATTCACCGGTGAGGTAGCCTGCTGCGTCTCTTTAATCATCAGGAAGCACTGCAGGCGGTCCATTTGCCACTCCGGCAGCAGCTGCACGATTTCACCCCGCTGCATCGCTTCCTGCGTCATGTAGGAAGGCAGATAGGCAATGCCGCTGCCAGCAAGGGCAGCATTGAGAAGCGCCATACTGTTGTTGGCACGAAAGCGGCTCCGGACATCCATCATCAGCTTCTGTTTTTCCCGGCGGAATGGCAGCGCGGCGGTATGTGCCGCACCGTGAAACAGCAGCAAATCATGGCGCGGCAGTTGCTCAGGATGCAGAATCGGCGGGCGCTGATCCAGATAACCCGGCGTGGCATACAGCCCCCAGTTAATGTCGGTCAGGGCGCGGAAATTTCCCTTTAGCGGCGTGCGCGCACGAATCGCAATCACCGCATCCACCTCTTCTGGCACGCTTTCACCAATGCGGTCAGTCAGATCGAGATCAACGTTGATATGCAGGTGACCGCGTAAAAAACGGTTGAGTATCGGCACCACACACTGGCAGCCAAAGGTCACCGGCGCCTGTAAACGCACGTTACCTGCCGGTTGCTGATGAATCTGCTTCACAAAGGCATCTGCGCGATGCATTTCCGCCAGCATTCGCGTACAGAAGGGGTAGTAGGCTTGACCGAGTTCAGTCAACGTCATTTTGCGCGTGGTGCGCTGGAGCAGTTTGATTCCCAGCCTTAGCTCAAGCCGGGCAATCTCCCGGCTGACGTAAGATTTCGACAGCCCGAGATCGCGTGCAGCTTCGCTAAAACTTTGCAGTTCCACCACGCGAGCAAACAGCAGCATGGCGGTGAGGTTATCGCTATTTTCCATGAATTCCCGGATGAGGCTATTGTTTCTGAATTAAACAACATCTACCGGGAAGCATAACAGAATTCGGGCTATTAACTCGCTACCGCCACCGGAAACAGCAGCCGATCCGGTTCAACGCGACGCTGACGACGTAGTTGACCCGGCGTCACGCGGAAGTAGTTTTTAAAGGTGCGCGTGTAGGCTTGTTGCGTATCAAACCCGAAGTTCATCGCCACCTGTAAAATCGCTTCGTTACTGTTGAGCAGGCTCAGGGCCGACTCGGTGAGACGGCGTTGACGAATATATTCCGCCAAAGAGTAGCCGGTATGCTGACGGAACAGACGCTGTAAATGCCAACGAGAGTAACCAGAACGACGCGCGACTTCGTCGAGATGCAGGTCGTGTGCAAGGTTGTTCTCGATCCACTCCAGCAAACTACGGATAAATTCGCTCTGATTCATGATGCTCTCCTGAAGAGACTGTTAGGCAGTAGCGTCACTGTAGCGCGTAAAATTTATCCCTTAATTAGCGAAAACTTAGCGCAGAATTAGCAAGGCTGAGATCGCGGTTAATTCTGCGCTAACTTTTCAGCGTTACACTGCGTGTAATGATGGCTGGAGGCATCCTGATGCGTGTACTACTGGTAGAAGATGATGAAATGATCGGCGCTAACCTCCAACATGCGTTGGAAGGTGCTGGCTGGTCAGTAGATTGGGTACGTGACGGCGTTTACGCCAGCAATGCCTGGAGCGAAGGCGGCTACTCCTGTGTGCTACTCGACTTAGGCTTACCACGCCAGGACGGGCTGCAAGTATTAAGGCATGCCCGCAGCCGTGGCGATATGACGCCGGTGCTGATCCTCACCGCACGCGATAGCGTCTCTCAGCGCGTGCAGGGCCTGGACAGTGGAGCCGATGATTATCTGCTAAAACCCTTTGATCTACAGGAGGTTCTGGCCCGTATGCGCGCCATTACTCGTCGTCGCCATGGTGCGGCAGACTCCTTACTCGGCAGTGGCGATCTGCAACTGGACATGATGACACGAGAAGTGTTGTACAAAGGCCAGCGCGAGCAGTTAACTGCGCGAGAGTATGCGCTGCTCTATGCACTGCTGGAGCGTCCCGGTGCCATTCTTTCCCGCGAACAGTTAGAGAACCGCATTTACGGCTGGGGCGAAGAGGTCACCAGCAACGCCATTGACGTACTGATTCACGGTATGCGCCGCAAACTCAACAACGATGCCATTCGCAACGTACGTGGCCTCGGCTGGCGGGTGCCTGCCATATGAAAAGATTGCCCTTTATGCGTTCGTTACGTAACAAGCTGCTGAGTACGCTGTTTATTATTCACCTGTTGGTGATTGGCGGCGTGACCTGGTATTTCTTTAGCTGCTACGGCGACATGATCGGCAGTATGAAAGACGATCAGCTCACCAAAATAGCGGATGCCTGGGCCGTCAACAAACGTTTGCCGGTGCTGATGCCGCTATTGGTCAATGCCGATAAGGTAAAAAGTGCCTATGTGGTGCAGTTGTGGGATGCCAACGGCAAACTGCGCGCCAGCTCGTGGCCGGAACTCAATGCCCCGCTGGTGACGCAGAAGGGCTGGCACAACGTCTACGTCGGCCACTGCCATGACTGCGAATGGCGTATCTACACCCGCCCCGGCGAACCCGGCAGCGATATTCGCACCATTCAGGTCATGCACAATCTCAGCTATATGAAATCGGTGATGGTGTCCCGTACTTTGTCGGCGATCATTCCCCTGATTCTGATGATGCCCCTGTCGATGCTGGTGATCTGGCTGGTGGTGCGCAAAATCACGCGCGATCTGCGCGTGGCCGCCAGGGAGATTGCCGCCCAGGAGACGCTAAATCCGCATACGGTAGCCTCGCACGACTTGCCGGATGAACTACAGCCGCTGATTGCCGCCTATAACTCCCTGTTACACAAGCTGCATGCGGCCTGGTCCTCCCAACGCCAGTTCCTGGAAGATGCCGCCCATGAGCTACGCACGCCAGTCACCGCCGTGACGCTGCAAGTGGAAAATCTGCGTCAGCATATTCAGCCAGGGGATGCCAGCCGACAGTTTGACCAGTTGGAAGCGGGCGTGACCCGCACCCGCCATCTGGTGACGCAGCTGCTGAATATTTCGCGTCAGGAAGATCACAGCGTGGTAGCAACGGTCGAAAATATCGATCTTGAGGGGCTGCTGAAAGAGAGCATTGAACAGCTCATGGTGGTCGCCGATAAGCGCGGCATTGATATTGGTTTCAACGGCAGTACCCAATATCAGATTCAGGCCAGCCGCTCAGAGTTGCGCAGTTTATTCGATAACCTGATCGGTAATGCGATGCTTCACACGCCAGAAGGAAGCCTGGTGGACGTGCTGTTACATCGCGTTGCCGGAAAAACTGTGGTCGATGTCATTGATAACGGCCAGGGAATGGAAGAAGCGTTTATCGATCGCGCTTTTGATCGCTTTACCCGCTCGTCGGATGTAAAAGCCCAGGGCAGCGGTCTTGGCTTGTCCATTGTGAAAAGCGTGGCTAACAAACACAGTATTCAGGTCGCGATCAGTAACTGCCTTAACCCGCAGGGTGTGATTTGCGGTTTACAGGTTCGCGTCACCCTCCCCTGATTTCCTGCATCGCAACGGAACCGGACAACGCAAACGGTTGTTCGGTTCCGTTCGCCTCAGTTTGATTATGTGACTCAAGTCACATTTCTAATGATTTAAAATGCAACACGTTTTGACAAATGTGAGCAAAATCTATTTTCTATGCGCTGATAAACGGCACGCTACGCACGCTGTTTATCTGATTGTTACAGCGCATTTCCCGCGGGGAATTGATTTCACTCCGGCCGCCCCACGAGCAGCGGTCATCAGCATGTGGCTTATGATAATGAAATATAAAAAACTGATAGCAGGCGCTTTACTGGCAGGTAGCATGGCAGGAGCAGCCCAGGCTGCTGACGAACCGCAATATGTTTCTGACTGGTGGCACCAGAGTGTTAACGTGGTGGGCAGTACTCACACCCGTTTCGGACCACAGTACAACAATGACGTGTATCTGGAATATGAAGCCTTTGCACACAAAGACTGGTTCGATTTCTATGGCTACGCCGACCTGACCAACTTCTTCGGCGCGGGTAACAGCAACGCCAACGGTATTTTTGACCACGGTTCGCCGCTGTTTATGGAGATTGAACCTCGCTTCTCCATCGACAAACTGACCGGCACCAGCCTGGCATTTGGCCCGTTCAAAGAGTGGTACTTCGCGAACAACTACATCTACGATATGGGTCGCAACCCATCTCAGCGCCAGAGCACCTGGTATATGGGTCTGGGCACGGATATCGATACCCATTCTGACATTGGCCTGTCGCTGAACGTCTATGCCAAGTACCAGTGGCAGAACTACCAGGCTGCGAACGAAAACAGCTGGGATGGTTACCGCTTCAAAGTGAAATACTTTGTACCGATTACCGACCTGTGGGGCGGTAAGCTGAGCTACATTGGCTTCACCAACTTCGACTGGGGCTCAGACCTGGCGGAGAAAACCGGTCCGTCACGCACCAGTAACTCCATCGCTTCCAGCCATATTCTGTCGCTGAACTACGCACACTGGCACGTTTCAACCGTGGCGCGTTGGTTCCACAACGGCGGTCAGTGGGCGGATGGTCAGGAGTTGAACTTCGGCAATGGTCCGTTTGAAGTGAAATCTACCGGCTGGGGTTACTACCTGGTTGTAGGTTATAACTTCTGATTGATCGGGGGTGGGCATCTCCACTCCCGCATCTCGGGTTCCTTCCCCCGCTCCGGGAGAAGGAACCGGCTGTTAACCTTGTGGTTTATAAGCATTCACCATCCACGGTACGCCGAACTTATCGGTAAACATCCCAAAGCCATTTGCCCAGAATGTGGGTTCCCAGCTTTTTGTTACCGCTCCACCTTCCGACAGTGCGTCAAACCACTTTTTACCCTGAGCTTCATCGGGCGTAGAAAGGCTAACTGCAAAACCACCATAGTGCGTATCAGAAGGTCCATCGCTCAGCATGATTTCACCCTGCCCAATGCGCAAATGCGCATGCATGATCTGCTCAGGCGGGAACGTCATTCCCGTAGGGCAACCTTCACCGCCTCCTTCAGACTCCGGCATATCACCAAACGTCATTTTAAACAGTAGCGTGGCATCGGTAGCGGCAAGATAAAATGCAATCGCCTCTTCACAGCGCCCGTTATAAAACAGATAAGGTGTGACTTGCATGATCGACTCCTGCGGAAATAACCCGCTAGAGAGTGTAGTGCGGTTTTTTTCACCCGGACGCGAGCCAGGCCACACTCTTAACTTTGCTGACAATAGCGCCGGAACAGCTGCGCCATATACGCCCCCATTGGGGTAAGTGACGTGTCTTTACGCTGAATAAGATAAAACTGTGCCAGTGGCAGCGGCTCGTCCAGTTCCACCGCCTGCAACTGGCTGCCCAACACCACATCGTTAATCACATCCTCCGACAAAATACTGACGAAGTCGCTCTGCGCCACCAGGCTGATACAGGCCATGAACGTTTCACAGGTCACCACAATTTTGGGTGCCATGCCGCGTTCGGCAAACAGATCGTGCAGCAGGCGGTAGTAACTGCCTTTGCGCGTTGGCATCGTCCAGTCACAGTGTTGCATCTCCTGTAGCGATCGCGCTTTTGCCATGGGATGGCCCTTGCGCACCACCACGCGGTATTCGCGCGTCATCACCTGTTCGTAGCTCAGCTCCTGATCAAGATGGCTTTGATCGTAAGTGTTAATGGTGAAATCCAGCTCACCCTGACGCAGCTCTGGCACCATGGAAACCAGTTGTCCTTCAACGATGCGGACTTTGACACGCGGGTATTCACGATGAAACTGCGTAATGACCTGAGGCATCACGGTACGGGCAATACTGCCACCAACGCCAATATTCACCTGTCCTCCCGCCAGCCCCAACCGCTGCTGAATCTCCTCCTGCGCCACGCGAAGTTCTTCCAGCACCAGACTGGCATGGCGAAAAAAGTTATCACCGATGTCCGTCATTCGCACACCCTGCTGGCCGCGAATAAACAGCCGCGCGCCAACTGCCAGCTCCAGCTCCTGAATCGCTTTCGTGAGCGCCGGTTGCGACAGGCCAGACAGGCGGCTGGCTGCACGAATGCTGCCCTGGCGTGCCACATCGACAAAGGCGCGCAGTTGATGAAGTTTGAGCGGTGCTGGCATGGGTATCCTCGTGATAACCCCTGTTTATCATAGGCAAGATATTCGCATCTTATGCACCCCAATACCATTGTGTAGATTCAGGTTAAAGACCAAAAAACCAACATCAAGGATCACACCATGACTACCCTTTCTCAGCAGGTTTCCGACCTGGTTCCACAACTGCAAAGCTGGCGTCGCGATTTGCATCAGTTTGCTGAATCTGGCTGGCTGGAATTTCGCACGGCAACACTGGTTGCGGAAGAGTTACACCAGTTAGGTTATCAGCTTCAGTTAGGTCGCGAAGTGATTGATGCGGAAGCCCGCATGGGCTTGCCAGACGCCAGCGTGCTGGCCGCACAGGAAGCACGCGCGCTGGAGCAAGGCGCTCTGCCACAGTGGATTGGCCACTTCTCCGGCGGATTTTGTGGCGTGGTAGCCACCCTCAACACTGGCCGCCCTGGCCCGGTGATGGGCTTCCGGGTGGATATGGATGCACTGGATCTCAACGAGAGCCTGGCGGCGGATCACCTGCCTGTGCGTGAAGGTTTCACCTCCATCAATAGCGGCATGATGCACGCCTGCGGGCATGACGGCCACACCTCCATTGGCCTCGGTCTGGCCCGCGTCTTAATGGCAAACCAGGCGAAGTTGAGCGGCACCATCAAACTCATTTTCCAGCCTGCCGAAGAGGGCGTGCGCGGGGCGAAAGCCATGGTGGCGGCGGGCGTACTGGATGATGTCGACTTATTCACTGCGATCCACCTCGGGACTGGCGTACCGGCCGGTGAAATCGTCTGCGGCAGCGACAGCTTCCTGGCGACCACCAAGCTTGATATTCATTTCACCGGCGTGGGTGCGCACGCAGGCGCAAAACCCGAAGAGGGCCGCAACGCCCTGCTGGCCGCGGCACAGGCGACCCTTGGCCTGCACGGTCTGACCCAGCACAGCGGTGGCGTAGCGCGCATGAACGTCGGCGTATTGCAGGCAGGCACCGGGCGCAACGTGGTACCGGATACCGCGCTGCTTAAAGTCGAAACCCGTGGTGCCAACAACGAAATCAACGATGCGGTCTATCAGCAGGCACTGCGCGTGATTGAAGGCGCGGCCGTGATGTATGGCGTGGAATATGACATCAAGCTGATGGGCGCGGCGCGTAGCTGTAAACCTAGCCAGGCCTGGGTCGAGTTCATCCATCAGCAGGCTGAAAAACTCAATATCTTCTCATCGGTGGTGGACACCAAATCGGCTGCCGCCGGTTCCGAAGATGCGACCTACATGCTGGAACGCGTTCAGCAACGTGGTGGTCAGGCTTCCTATGTGATTTTTGGCTGCGATCTGGCTGCTGGCCATCACAACGCCAAATTCGATTTCGATGAGCAGATCATGGCTGTCGCGGTGGAAACCCTGGCCACACTGGCGCTGCATCAGGCCGAATTCAAGGTGCCAGCATGAGTTTGACCGGTTTTATTGAAGAGTATATCCAACAGCATCAGGCCAAATTTACGGCGCTGAGCGATGCCATCTGGGATATGCCGGAAACACGTTTTCAGGAGACGCGCTCGTCTGCCCTGCTGGCAACGGCGCTGGAGCAAGAAGGCTTTCAGGTCGAAAGGGCCGTAGGTGGCATTGATACCGCCTTTATCGCCAGCTTCGGCAGTGGTAAACCGGTGATTGCTGTTCTCGGTGAATTTGACGCATTGGCCGGGCTGAGCCAGCAGTCTGGCTGTGCTACACCGGCTCCGGTGGTGGAAAACGGCAATGGTCACGGCTGTGGTCACAACCTGTTGGGCACCGCAGGCGTGGCAGCTGTCTTCGCGGTAAAGGCGTGGATGATGCAACAGGGCACCGGCGGAACGCTGCGTTTTTACGGCTGCCCCGGTGAAGAAGGCGGTTCCGGCAAAACCTTTATGGTGCGTGAGGGGCTGTTTGACGATGTCGATGCCGCCGTCACCTGGCACCCGGAAGGCTTCAGCGGCATGTTTAACCTCAGCACGCTGGCCAATATTCAGGCTGCGTTTCATTTCAAAGGTGTCGCTGCCCATGCGGCCAACTCACCGCATCTCGGACGCAGTGCGCTGGATGCGGTGACGCTAATGAATACCGGTGCCAATTTCCTGCGCGAGCACATCGTGCCGGAAGCGCGCCTGCACTACGCCATTACCAATACGGGTGGCGCGTCTCCCAATGTGGTGCAAGCCGATGCCGAAGTGCTTTACCTGGTGCGCGCACCGCAGCTCGATCAGGCGCAGGATATTTATCAACGCGTCATTAATATCGCACGCGGCGCAGCCCTGATGACCGACACCACCATGACGGTGCGCTTCGATAAAGCCTGTTCCAACTATGTGCCCAATCGCGCACTGGAAGCGGTGATGGAGCGATATTTGCATCAGTTTGGCTTACCAGAGTACAGCGTTGAAGAGCAGGCGTTTGCCGCAGAAATTCGCGCCACGCTGACCAAAGACGACCTGCGCAATGCTCGCCTCAACGCCGCTCGCACCGGCGGTAACGCAGGCACGGCCTGGGCTGAAGCGTTAGGGGAGAAAGTCCTGATGGATGAAGTGGCCCCGTATGCTATCAGTAATGAGCTGATGTTTGGCTCAACCGACGTGGGCGATGTTAGCTGGGTCACCCCGGTTGCGCAGTGCTTTACGCCCTGTTTTGCATTTGGCACCCCACTCCATACCTGGCAGTTGGTGGCGCAGGGACGCACTTCTCTGGGGCACAAAGGCATGCTGCTGGCGGGGAAAGTGCTGGCAGCCAGCGCGCTGACCCTGCTGGAACAGCCCGATACGCTGGCTGCCTGTCGGGAAGAGTTTGAACGGGTACGCCAGCAGCAGCCTTACCGCTGCCCAATCCCGGACGGTATTCAGCCGTCACCGCTGGCTTCTTAGCATTACCCGCGTCGGCAACGGCGCGGCTGTACTACCCATAAAAAATATTACATCTAAGCAAACATAACGACACGAGGAATACCCGATGGATTTCACCACGGAGAACCGCAGCCCAGGGAAGCTGTTTAGCTTTATTGAGCGTATTGGCAATAAAGTCCCCAACCCTTTTCTGCTTTTTATCTATCTGATCGTGGTGCTGATGGTAGCCACTGCGCTACTGAGCAGTTTTGGCGTCACCGTAACCAACCCGACCAACGGCGAGATCATTCAGGTGAAGAACCTGTTGAGCATTGCCGGGTTGCAGTGGATGCTGCCGAATATCATCAAAAACTTCAGTAGCTTTACGCCGCTGGGATCGATTCTGGCTCTGGTTCTGGGCGCAGGCCTGGCAGAAAAAGTCGGCTTATTACAGGCTCTGATGGTGAAGATGGCTTCGGGTGTCAGCCGTCGCTACGCCAGCTATATGGTCCTGTTTATCGCCTTCTTCAGCCATATCTCTTCTGATGCCGCGCTGGTGGTGATGCCACCCCTGGGTGCGCTGATTTTCCTCGCCGTGGGCCGCCATCCGGTCGCCGGTTTGATGGCCGCGATTGCAGGGGTTGCCAGTGGTTTTACCGCTAACCTGCTGATTGTAAATACCGATGTGCTGTTGTCTGGCATCAGTACTGAAGCGGCGAAATCCCTCGACGGTGCGATGCATGTCAACGTCATCGATAACTGGTTCTTTATGGCCAGCTCGGTGATTTTGCTGACCGTGGTTGGCGCGCTGTTAACCGATAAGTTTATCGAGCCCCGCCTGCAACCGTGGCAGGATCGCGATGGCGATCGCCTGCCAGCCTTAACCCCGCTGGAAAACCGTGGTCTGAAAGCCGCGGGCATTGCTGCGCTGATCTTCTGTGGTTTGATTGCTCTGCTGGTTATCCCGGATCATGCGCCACTGCGTAATCCGAACGGATCGCTGGTGCCGTCACCGTTTGTGCAGGGCATTGTGCCGCTGATTATCATTCTGTTTTTTGTCGTCGCCATTGCCTATGGCGTGGTAACAAAACAGATTCGCCGTCAGGATGATATTCCTCAGTTGCTGATCGACCCGATGAAAAGCATGGCGGGCTTTATTGTGATGGTGTTCCCACTGTCGCAGTTTGTCGCCTTCTTTAGCTGGTCCAATATGGGCAAATTCATGGCGTTTGGTATGACGGATATGCTGGAGAGCGCTGGCGTTAGCGGGGCACCGGCTTTCCTCGGGCTGATGTTCCTGTCGGCTTTCCTTTGCATGTTTATCGCCAGCGGCTCGGCAATCTGGTCGATTCTGGCACCGGTTTTCGTGCCGATGTTTATGCTGCTCGGCTTTCATCCCGCCTTTGCCCAGATGATTTTCCGCATTGCTGACTCCGCCGTTCTGCCGCTGGCACCGATGTCGCCGTTTTTACCGCTGTTCCTCGGCTTCCTGCAAAAATATGAGAAAAACGCCCAGCTTGGTCGTTACTACGTGTTGATTTTGCCTTATCCCATCGCGTTCTTTATCGCCTGGATTTTGCTGTTAGTGGTGTGGTATTTCCTCGGCCTGCCTATTGGCCCTGGCATCTATCCGACGCTGCATTAATCGCTGCGCCAGGGACGGCGCGCACACCTTACATTTCCTGCAACGCACGTTGCCAAAAACTCAGCACGCTACCTCTCGGCAACCTGCGGCGAATTGATTATTCTGCCTCTTCTTCGCCTGCTAATGGTTTAACTCTTTTAACAACATCCTTGCCGTTAGTGGGTTTTGCAAACATCGTCACACCGAGGTTATTACAACAATGACAACAGCCAGCACCCCAGGGATCGCTTCTGTTCCACCCATCACCACCCCCGCCAATAGTCTGGCAGGCCGTATTGACGCACTGCCGTCTTCAGCCGGTTTATGGCGCTTTATTTCACTGCTGGCGTTAGGCGGTTTCTTCGAACTGTATGACCTGTTTGAGACCGGGTATATCAGTTCTGGTCTGCTGGCGGCGGGCATTTTCCACACCGGCAGCGCTGGGGCATTTGGCATTGCGGATCAGGCTGCTTTTGCGTCGGCAACGTTCCTCGGTCTGTTCGTCGGTGCCAGCCTGCTCGCACCCTATGCCGATCGCTTTGGTCGCCGTCTGACCTTTATGTGTGCCCTGTTGTGGTACGGCTGCTTCTCACTGCTGATGGCTTTCCAGCAGAGTGCTGAATCGGTGATTTTCTTCCGCTTCCTGGTCGGGATTGGACTTGGCGTCGAGCTGGTGACGATCGATACCTATCTGACCGAATGGGTGCCGACCCGGATGCGCAGCAAGGCATTTGCTTTCTCCTTCTTCATCCAGTTCTTGTCTGTTCCGGCCGTGGCGTTGATGTCGTGGTGGCTGGTGCCGCAGACAATCCTGAGCCTGGAAGGCTGGCGCTGGGTGGTGATTGCCGGGGCGCTGTGCTCGCTGGTGATTTGGTTTATCCGTAAAAACTTACCTGAGTCCGCGCGCTGGCTGGCACAGCAAGGTCGCCATCAGGAAGCGCATCAGGTAATGAGCCAGATGGAGATCCGCTGCGGTCTGACGCCAAAAGCGGATTTCCCACAGGATGATGCCGCCGCTCAGTTGCCACAGCGCGGACGTTTTCGCGAAATTTGGGCACCAGAGTGGCGTAAGCGTACCCTGATGCTGGTGGTGATGAACTTCTTCCAGGCTATCGGGTTCTTTGGTTTTGGCAACTGGCTGCCTGCGCTGCTGTCTGGCAAAGGCACCACGGTCACGCACAGCTTGCTGTATGCGTTTTTTATCACCCTCGCCTATCCGATCGGTTCACTGATTTGCAGCCGTTATGCCGACAAGTTCGAGAACAAATGGCAGATTGTTGGTTCTTCGCTGATGACCGTGGTGTTTGGCACCCTGTTTGCGCTGCAAACTAACCCGGTATTGCTGATCATCTGCGGCTTCCTGATCACCTACTCAAACGCCTGGCTGACCTTTAGCTATCACGCCTATCAGACGGAGATTTTCCCTACGCACATCCGCGCACGCGCTGTGGGTTTCTGTTACTCCTTCAGCCGCCTGTCGACGGTGTTTAGCAGCATTCTGATTGGTTTGATTCTGGAGTATGCAGGCAGTCAGGGTGTGATTCTGTTTATCGTGCTGAGTATGCTGGTGGTGATGCTGTCAGTGGGCATTTTCGGGCCGAAAACCCGTGGGATTGATTTGGAAAACATCTGATTTTTCGAGATTTTCCCCTCACCCTAACCCTCTCCCATAAATGGGAGAGGGAATAGAGAGTGCTGGGGTGAGGGGCCGTTACTTCTGCCCTTCCAGTACTTTAATATCCGCGCTACCTTGCTGATCCTTCACCGTTTTACGCAGTTTTGCTACCTGGCTGGCGCTCACCTGCTGCGGCGCGCTGTTACCCCAGCTGCTGCGGATGAAATTCACGACATCAGCCACTTGCTGATCGTCCATCCGCCAGCCAAAAGCAGGCATCGTAATGGTTGAAGGTGCACCGCTGACGCCCGGCAACTGTCCGCCCACTAATACGATATGGATCAGCGAAGTCGGATCGTCCGCTAACACCACCGGATTCCCCTGCAATGCCGGGAAGAAGCGCTTATAGCCGGTGCCATCGGTTTTATGACAGGCGGCACAGCTATCCACATAGGCAGCCGCACCCGGTTTGCTATCATCACCGTGCCATAGCGCCTGGGCTTCGCTGCTATCCGGGCTGAAGGCCACCTGATTCACATCTTTCGCCCCCAGTGACTTGAGGTAACGGGCAATTGCCGTGATATCCGCGTCGTTGAGGTGTTGCAGGCTGTGTTCCACCACATCGCTCATACCGCCAAACACCGCTGTATGATCGTTACGGCCATAACGCAGGAACTGACGCAAGTCCTCTTCGCTCCAGCGACCTAAACCGTCACGGCTATCGCCGCGCAGGTTACTTGCGGTCCAGCCATCCACCGGCGCGTTGCTGCCAGACAGGAAGTTGCTGCCTTCGGCGTTGTTCAGCGCCTTCTCCTGCATGGTGAAACTGCGTGGTGTATGGCAGGCACCGCAGTGACCCAGGCCTTCAACCAGATACTGGCCGCGCGTCAGGACCGGGTCCTGCTGCTGTGGCTGAATCGGCGCGACTGAAGGTGCGAACATGCCACGCCACACGGCCAACGGCCAGCGCATCGACAGCGGCCACGGGATCTCGCTCTCTTTATTCGCCTGATTCACTGGCGCGACACCCTGCATAAAGTAGGCGTAGAGCGCGTGCATATCGGCATCGCTGACCACCGCATACGAAGGATAAGGCATCGCTGGGTAGAGCGTCGTGCCCTCTTTGGTCACGCCGTGGCGCACGGCTTTCTCAAAGTCATCGTAGCTGTAATCACCGATACCACTGGTTTTATCCGGCGTGATATTGGTGGAATAAATCGTGCCGATCGGCGTTTCCATCGGTAAGCCACCGGCAAATGGCTGACCGCCTTTACTGGTGTGGCAGGCAATACAGTCCCCGGCACGTGCCAGATATTCACCCTGTTTTACCAGGTCAGCGTTGCCTTGATCCGCGAGCGCAGCGCACGACAACGAGCCCAGCAGCAGGGCCAGAAAAATCTTTTTCATGGTCATGTTCCTTACGCTTGCACCAACGGGCCAGGGTTCTTCAGATACTGTTCACGAATCGCTTTAGCCGACCAGTAGGTCAACGCGGCCACCATGCCAGTGGGGTTATAGCCCAGTCCCTGTGGGAAGGCTGAAGCCCCTGGTACGAAGACGTTCGGCACGTCCCAGCTTTGCAGATAACGGTTGATGGCGCTGGTTTTCGGGTCTTCTCCCATAATTGCGCCGCCGTTCATGTGCGTCGTCTGGTAGACGGTGGTGTCGAAATGGCTCCCTGGTGCTTTCGCTGCGCCCATGATCAGTTTTGGATTCATCGCCTCGGCAATGGTGTGCATTTTGCTCACCATGAACTGCGCCATCTTGATGTCGTTATCCTGCCAGTCAAAGGTCATACGCAGCAGTGGCTGGCCGTAGGCATCTTTGTAGTTCGGATCGAGATCGAGATAGTTAGCGCGGTAAGACTGGTGAGCACCGTGCGCATCCATAGAAATGTGATGGGTGTACGTTTCCGCCACAGCGCTTTTCCACTGGCTACCCCAGTTAGGCGTGCCCGGAGGCGTCGGCAAGCCGGAGATCGGCTTGGTGCCCGCCTGGTTAACCCAGAAAGGTGAACCGCCGACAAACCCAAGCGGGCCGTGGTCAAAGTTATCTGCGTTGAAATCGTCGATACCCACACCCGCGCCACCCGCGCCGATAAACGGGTTAGTGGTGGTGTTTTTATCAAACAGCGCCTTCAGCGTTGAGATGTTTTGATAGGCAAAGTTACGTCCCACCGTCCCTTCATTGGTGATGGGGTTGTAAGGCTTACCAATCCCGGACAGCAGCATCAGGTGGACGTTGTGGAACTGGAAGGCTGACAAAATCACCAGGTCAGCAGGCTGTACCTGCTCACGTCCCTGCGCATCAAGATACGTCACGCCAGTGGCGCGTTTTTTATCTTCGGTCAGATTGACCCGCAGCACATAGGAGTTGTTACGCAGTTCGAACTTCGGTTCCTGACGCAGCGCAGGCAGGATGTTGACGTTCGGTGAGGCTTTCGAATACATGTAGCAAGCGTAGCCACTGCAATAACCGCAGAAGTTGCACGGCCCCATCTGCGCGCCATAGGTATTGGTATACGGACCCGAAGTGTTGGCAGAAGGCAGATCGTAAGGGTGGTAGCCGACAGATTTCGCCGCCTCAGCAAAGAGCTGCGCCGAGTACGTGCGCTTCTGCGCGGGCAGTGGGAAGTTATCCGAGCGATCCGGTGCAAACGGGTTGCCACCGCGCTCTTTACCCACTACCTGGCCTTTAATGCTCCAGGCGCTGCCTGAAGTACCAAACACCTTTTCGGCCTTATCGAAAAACGGTTCCAGCTCGTCGTAGGTCACGCCATAGTCCTGAATTGTCATGCCTTCAGGAATGAAGTTTTTGCCGTAGCGCTCTTCATAGTGGCTACGCATACGCAGTTCGATAGGATCGACACGGAAATGGACACCCGACCAGTGCAGCCCCGCGCCACCCGTGCCGGTGCCCGGTAAGAATGCCGCCAGTTGGCGGTAAGGCACGGCGGTCTGGGACGCATCGTGACGAATGGTTACGGTGCTTTTTGACAGATCCTGGAACAGCTTTTTACGGATGTTATAGGTCAGTTCATCAATAGACTGCGGATAAGCGCCGTCTGGATAAGTATCACGCTGAGGACCACGCTCCAACGCCACCACATTCAGACCCGCTTCGGTCAGCTCTTTTGCCATGATCGCGCCCGCCCAGCCGAAGCCAACGATCACTGCATCTACTTTGTTCAGTTCATTTGCCATGCTTATGCCCGCTCCCCACGAATTGATACTGACGGGAACGGATAACGCTCTCCGCGCTCTACCCAGTCCATATAATCAGCGCGTGCGCCTGGGAAGCCGATCAGCTTCCAGCCCACCATGCCCTGATTGCCGCCGTGGATGGGATCGCTAAAGAAACCTTCGCGGGTGTTCTGCAACAGGAAAGCAAAGAAGGTCTTCGACGGGAGTTGTTCAAACACAATGCTGCCACTTTCCAGCGCATGCAGCATCGCTTCCTGCTGCCCGGTGCTGAGTTCCGCAAACACTTTGCCGTGCTGCTTTTTACTGTAGCTGTCAGCTTCTGCCAGCCCGAGGCGATAAACCTGCTGAGGCGTCAGCGGGAGTTGATAACCCAGCTCTTTAGGCATATCCGGGTTAAACGGCCCCTGCATGTACCAGTTCGCACCGGTAGCAAACGGCGTATTCATCTGGCGATCGATAAATTCTGGCACACCGGCTTCCAGTGCACCCGGTCCGCGCTCATCTGCGGGAATCAACCGGGCAACGGCAGCAGTGATAAAGGCGAACTCTTCTTTGGTGAACCAGTTTGGCTGGTAGTCGCGCGCTTGTTGCGGCCCAGTCTCTGTAGCTTCGGCTTGCGCCAGCGGAATAAACCCTAACGACCCCACCGCAGAACCACCGACGGCCATCGCCGGTGCAAGCGTGATGGTCCTCAGCAGAAAGTCCCTGCGTGACTGACCTGTTTTCTGATCTGACATGACATTGCCTCATTGCCGCGTGCAAGCGACATGAAAGTTAAACGGCTGGTTGTAATAGTTTTTATGAGTTGTTGAGGGTTACAGTCCGGTTGTTACCGGTAACATCGCGAGGATTGTATCACCATGTGTAAGGATTTATTAGCGCATTTATAAACATCCGCACAAATTCATTAACAAGACACACTTCCCCGCTACGTAAATAACACTCTGCGCCTCGCTGTCATGCACAGAAACAACCGTCATAAGACAAGACCGGCCCTGGTGCGATATAAAGGAGTATTCAACACAGCGGAGTGCCTATGTTTAAGTCGTTTTTCCCGCGGCCAGCGCTGTTTTTCAGCTCTGCCGCTATCTGGAGTTTACTGGCTATTTTTGCCTGGTTTGGCTTTGCCGAAGCACTACCACAGCACTGGCCATCTCTCGCCGCAGCCATGAAACAGCCGTTACCCGCGACTGCTATGCGCTTTATTGCGCCGGGTCAATTGTGGTTCTACGCCTACTACTGGCTGGTTGCCGGGATCTTTGCCTGTGCGTGGTGGGTGATTGACCGCCATCCCTGGCAGCGTTGGTCTGTATGGGGCACCGCCTTGATGATCTTCGTCACCTGGTTTGGTGTGCAGGTCAGCGTGGCCGTTAACGCCTGGTATGGCCCGTTTTACGATCTGATCCAACAGGCGCTGAGCAAAGCAGGTTCAGTGCCAATTGGTGATTTTTATCGCGGCGTCTATGCGTTTCTCGGCATTGCGCTGATCTCCGTTGTGATTGGCGTCATGAATGCTTTCTTCATCAGCCACTGGGTGTTCCGCTGGCGCACTGCCATGAACAATTACTATGCGCATAACTGGCAGCGTTTGCGTCTGGTGGAAGGTGCGGCACAGCGTGTGCAGGAAGACACCATGCGCTTTGCCAGCACGCTGGAAGACTGGGGGATCAGTTTTATTCAGGCGATCATGACGCTGATTGCCTTCCTGCCAGTGTTGATGGCGCTTTCGGTGCACGTTAAAGATATTCCCCTGTTGGGCAATATCCCGTACGCGTTGGTGATTATTGCGCTGCTGTGGTCGGTATTTGGTACCGGATTACTGGCGATGGTCGGGATTAAGCTGCCAGGGCTGGAGTTCCGTAACCAGCGCGTTGAGGCCGCCTATCGTAAAGAGCTGGTGTACGGTGAGGACGATCCACAACGCGCGGCACCGCCCACATTGAACGAACTGTTCAGTCGTGTGCGTTTTAACTATTTTCGCCTCTATTTCCACTATCTTTACTTCAATATCGTGCGCATTCTCTATCTGCAAATCGATAACGTGTTCGGTCTGTTTGTGCTGTTCCCGTCCATTGTGGCCGGGACCATTACGCTGGGTCTGCTCAACCAGATCACCAACGTTTTTGACCAGGTACGTGGCTCATTCCAGTATCTAATCTCGTCGTGGTCAACGCTGATTGAGCTCATGTCGATCTACAAGCGTCTGCGCAGTTTTGAGCAGATCCTGGCCGACATTCCCCATGAAGAGATGATGCGCGAAGCCTCTGAGTAGCGGTTTAACAGCGGTGCCTCCTGGCACCGCTGTGTGTTTTACCCTTTGCTCAGCGCGGCAAACACCTTCTCTACCGCGTAAGCCCCCGGATCTTTCACTCCATCCAGACTGTGCTGACTCAGATAGGCGGAACGCCCCGCTTTGGCACTTTGCATGGTAGCGGTCGCTTCTGCACCACGCTGCGCGGCAGCAGCAGCCTGCGCAAGCGGCTCTCCAGCCACTAAGGCTACCAGCGCGGGTTGCAGTGCATCCACTAGCGTACGGTGGCCCGGCTGCGCCCCGCCATAGTGTTTCATCTGCTCTAAACCGTGCTGTAACGCCTGCGCTAGCGGTTCGCCTTGCTGCAATGCTTGTCCGGCGGCGGTAAACAGAATCGACATCAGTACGCCGCTGGATCCGCCCATCACCGTTGCCAGCTCTTCGCCTACCAGCGCCAGCAGCTGCGCGTGATCCGCCAGCGGCAGCTGGTTTTGCTGCGCCAGTTGCTCAATACGACGCGCCCCCGCCGCAAAGGTTGAACCGGTATCACCATCGCCAACTTTGGCATCCAGCGCATTCAGCTCCTGCTCCAGCGCAATCAGTTGGGCCGTGATAAGGCCCACTACCTGCCGGGTCGCGTCATGCTCAGAGGGGGTTATCTGGAGCTGGCTGGTGACTTTTTGCGCTGGCAGTGCCGCAACAGGTTGAAGTGCCACCGGTTTGATCCAACCGACTACTTCAACAGGAGCCTCCAGCGCGGCCAGAAACGCCTCTTCAAGCTGCAACAGCGTCAGGGAAATGCCTTTCATATCCAGAGCCCCCACCAGCGTGGCGGGGCCCAGCAGATGCGTGACGTGCTGCGCGAGCGGGGTTTGCAGGATTTCATGGGTTATCTGCGCCAGTTCCAGCTGCGAAACGCCACCGAGATTGTTGAGCATCAGCAACTGTTGACCGCCGAGAGGACGATTTGCCGCCAGGGTGTGGGTCATCGTAGCGATCACTTCACGGCTGTTTTGCGTTGCCAGTGTTGAAACCCCTGGTTCGCCGTGAATCCCCAGCCCCAGTTCGCTGTGCCCAGGTTTTACCCGCTCATCACGCGGCTCTCCCGGTAAATGACAGGTAGAGAAAGCGAGGCCGATGGTGGCGCTGGCATCTGCGGCGCGCTGCGCCATCTGTTTAACCTGCGCGAGGCTTTGTCCCAGTTCTGCGGCATGTCCGGCAATTTTATGCACCAGTACCGTCCCCGCAATCCCACGCGGCTGCGGGTTCTCAGGCAGTGCAATATCATCCTGCACCAGCACCATCTCGACCTTAATCCCAAGATTTTTGGCCTTTTCCGCCGCGAGGCCAAAGTTCAGCCGGTCGCCGGTGTAATTTTTTACTATCAGCAGGCAGCCTGCCTCACCGGTAACATTAATAATCGCGGTTAAGACCGCATCGACGCTGGGTGAAGCAAAAATATCACCGCACACGGCGGCGGTGAGCATCCCACGGCCGACAAAACCCGCATGGGCAGGCTCATGGCCTGAACCACCGCCGGAGATCAGGGCGACCCGGCTTTTATCCCAGTCATTGCGCGCCACCACACGAATCGCTTCCCCGGCATCGAGACGTCCGAGGTTATGCCACGGCGTGCTGTGGAGTAATCCGGCAATGGCTTCATCAACCAAACTGGCTCTGGTGTTATAAAAAAACTGGCTCATCCGATTCCTCATAGGCTGGTTTGCAGGCAGCTTAAGGGTAGCTGAATCGAGGACGGTATCCTGAGAAGCAGGTCAGTATTATGCAGATACGAGAAGAAGAACCAGCCAGCGGACGCTGACTGGTTGCACAACGGATTACAGCGCGATGCGCAATACGCTGTCAGGTTTGCCAGGCTGTGGAGCCGGACGTTTTTCAGCGCCTGCTTCTGGTTTCGCGGCAGGGGCTTTTTCACCCTCTTTCGCACCCGCTGGTTTACGTGGCGGTCCAGGCTGCTTAACGCTGACGAACAGGGCCTTACCGTCGGCAGAAATCGCCAGGCTGTTTGGCAGACCTTCGGTTTTCACGGTGCGCTTAACTTTATAGTTGCTGGCATCGATGATGCTCACTTCAGACGCCATGCGATGCGTCACATACAGCTCATCACGTTGCGCGTTGAACAGCACAGCCAGTGATTCTGGTACGGCGATACGCTCAATCACTTTCTGAGTTTTCAGATCAACCACCAGCACCTGAGCCTGTTTAGAATCGGTGATGAAGGCACGCTGACCTTTGGTATCCAGCGCGATGTTCAGGAAGAAGTGCTCTTTGCCTTCATCCAGTTTCACACGCTTTTCAACCGCATTGGTGCGGGTATCAATGGTGACTAACTCGCCATCAGCGTTGGTGACGTAGGCTTTCTGAGCCGCAGAGTCCAGCGCAATACCGGTACCCATTTTGCCGGTGTTCGGGATGGTGCTGATCAGTTTCAGGTCTTTCCCGTCAACAACCCATACCACGCTCTCTTTGCCCAGGCCGGTGATGTAAACACGGTTGGTTTTCTCATCCACTGCCAGCTCACGTACCGCCAGAGGACGTACGTCGCCTTCGCGCTTGGTGGCATCCAGCACCAGGTTCTTCAGCTCTTTACCACTGGCAACGTCCACAGAGGTCACAGCGCTGTTGAGGGTGTTACCGACATACAGCACGTTGGTCTGGTTATTGATGGCTGCGCCAAAGGTTTTCAGCTCGGTAGGGATTTTGCCCTGCACGGCCAGATCCTGCTCGCCCAGGCGGTAAACTACGCCGCCGCCTTCGCCACGACCGTTTGAGGTGGCAACGTAGAGTGCATTGTTGGTGTTGCTAAAAGCCAGCTCATACGCGCCCTGACCTACTTGCTGAGTGACATCAGCGGCAGGTGCAGCAAACGCTGCTGAGGCAGAAAACAGGGCAGTAGCCAGCAGCAGAGGACGCAGCGCCCACTGTTGTGTAGTTTTTAAAGCTTTCATGACTTCTCCATAGCAAACACTGCTCAGCGGCAGCAAATGAACGATCGCACAGACATCCAGAACACAGACCATAGCGGCCAGCAGGCGATCCTTTTTGAGAATAATAATTATTTAAAGTGTAAAGGAACAGTGATTTTATCTTACGGATGTGGGAGTGTGATGCGGAGAAGAGCAACGCCGCCAGGACGCCATAAGGCGTCCTGTCAGCAACAGAGGGTATTCAGCAGGCTTATTTATGCAGCTCGGCAGTCATGTGTACGCCGTTGTTGTAGTTCGCTTCGGTGATGGTGTAATGCGCACCCAGTTTGTGTGCTTTAGCCGCGATTTGTGCTTCAGCAACATCCAGTGTGGTGTCACATGCAGTCACAGATTGCGCGAAGCTGGCAATTGGCATTACAGAAAGGGCGATAACTGCAGCAAAAGTTTTGATAGATTTCATGGTCATTTCCTCAGAGTTTTTCGTTTGTTTGAAGCGCTGTGCTTCGATGTGGGAAATGATATGAGAAAGGCAGGAAAGGAAAAAGCGGGAAGATTTGCCATTCTCATTCAAATTAAATGAACAAAAAACAGCACATCTGGACAAGAGATGCCACAGGGGGTTAAAGTTTTGCGCTGAAAAAGTCCCGGTGCTTAATCAATCTGGGGCTGGCGGTGCTTTTGCCAGCCCAATCGGTTATGCGTGACGTCGCACCTGGGTCACCACCAACAGGGTGCTCAGAAGAATCACCACGCCGCTGCTGGCAATCACGCCGCTGGTGCCATGCCCATCGACAATCAAACCACCGGCCGCTGCCCCCAGCGTAATACCGAACTGAATGGTCGCGACCATCAGGCCACCGCCCGCTTCGGCATCATCATCAGCGACTTTTGCCAGCCAGGTTGACCAACCCACCGGCATCGCGCCAAAGGCCAGGCCCCACAGCGCCACGCCCAGTGCAGCCAGCCATGGCGTACCTTCGCTGTTGACCAACACCAGCGCCATCAAACTCATGAGCAGCGACATACCTGCCAGCGTGCGCCAGACGCTGCGTGCCAGCAGCCAGCCCGCCAGCGACGTGCCAAAGAAGTTAGCGATACCAAAGCCCAGCAGCACCAGAGAGAGCTGATTAAGGTTGAAACCAACGCCGGTTTCCAGGTACGGACGTAGATAGGTGAAGAAGGCAAAATGTCCGGTGAACAGCAGCATGACCGCCAGCAGCCCCCAGCGCATCACCGGCCGACGCAGCAAGTTCATCGCACCCCCTTCGGCAGATTTCTCTTCCGCAGGCAGTGATGGCAGGCTGAAGAACAGCCACACCAGGGATACTCCGCTCAACATGGCCGCCAGCAGGAAAGTGTCGCGCCAGCCCAGTAATCCCCCGAGATAGCTGCCCAATGGCGCGGCAAACACCGTCGCCAGTGAAACACCGCTAAATACAATCGACAGCGCGCGTGGCACCTGCCAGGGCGCAACCAGACGCATCGCCATGGCAGTAGAGAGTGTCCAGAAGCCCCCGATTGCCATGCCCAACAGCACGCGAGCGGCTAAGATCATCGGAAGATTGACTGCAAAAGTCACCAGCAGGCAAGAAGCGATCAGCAGGACGAAGAAAATCAGCATGACGGCACGGCGGTCGCGGCCACGCGTGACCTGAGCGGTTGCCAGGCTGGCAAGCAGCGCTACTAGTGCCGTTGCAGTAATGGTCTGTCCGGCTAGCCCTTCAGTCACATGCAGTGACGCCGCCATTGGCGTCAGCAGGCTGACCGGCAAAAATTCCGCGCTGACTAACACAAATACGCCAAACGCCATCGCCACCACTGCGCCCCATGCGGCGCGAACCGGAGTGGCAGATTCGCCAGCAATTTCGCTATTTACACTCATAGAAAACCCCACAAAAAATAATAAGAGGAGGATAGAGCGGGAAGGCAAGACGATCTATGATACTTACACCGTGTTTATTGATAATTCGTCCTGGAATGCAATGAGCCACTACGAAGATTTAACCAGCGAGCTGCTGATGGGCATGCGCCTGTTTGGCGTTGAGTACCAGCGGATTGCTCTGTGCGCGCCCTTTGGCCTGCAATTTGAACATGCCCCTGGCCGTGCACAGTTTCACTTTATCGGACGTGGCTCACTCATGGTGCGCAGCGCTACCGGTGAGGTCTATCAGTTACATGCCGGAGATGCGCTGCTGGTGCCACACGGCCGTCCTCATGCGCTACTCTCTTCCACTGAAGTCAACTGCACTACCTTATCCACCTATAAGAGCAAGCCGATCTGCGACACGGTCTGCGCCATTGCCGATCCGGTGATTGAAAGTGACGACCACAGCGTCATCTTGTTCAGTGGCTGCATGGCCTTTGAGCTGGGCGGCATGCAGCCGCTGATCAACACCATGCCAGATATCATGCTGGTCAGTACGCTGCTGTCACGCTACCCGGAAATTCAGCCCATGCTCAATGCGATGGAGCGTGAAGCCTGTACACGTCACGCGGGTTCGGCGGGCATTTTGTCACGCCTGGCTGATGTGGTTGCCGCCTTGATTGTGCGTGGCTGGGTAGAGAACGGGTGTGGAGCCGGAAGTGGGCTGGTACAGGCGCTGCGCGACCCGCGTCTGAGTATGGCCATGGCCGCAATGCATCGCTTCCCCGGAGAGAACTGGACGGTGGAACGGCTGGCGAAAGAAGCAGGCTGTTCACGATCGGTCTTTGCCGGGCGTTTCCAGCAGGCCACCGGCATGACGCCGCTACGTTATCTGACGGAGCTGCGTATGCGTCTGGCGACCGAACGCTTGAATAAAGGCCATGCGGTAGAGAAAGTGGCGTTTGATCTCGGCTACGGCTCACTGGCCGCGTTTAGCCGGGCGTTTAAGCGCACCGTGGGGCATTCGCCCGGTGCCTTGCGCTCACCGCGAGAAGTGGCGAACGCAGGCACCTGAGAGCAGGCCGCAACGCGGAGTTGCGACCTGAACCAGGCGTTAGCGGAAGACGCTGATCGCTTCAACCAGACGGTTCGCCTGATTAGCCATACGCGTTGACGCCTCAGCACTCTCCTGGACACGCGCCGCATTTCGGTGGGTGATCTCATCCAGATCTTCCACTGCAATGCTGACCTGGCTCAGCGCCACGGACTGCTCGGCAGTCGCTGCGCTGATCTGCCCGATCAAAGTACTGACGTTTTGGATCTGCGCCACAATCTCCTGCATCGTCCTGCCAGCGGCATCAGCATGATCGCTACCCGACTGCACGCGCCCGGCGCTGGTATCCACCAGCGTTTTAATCTCGCTGGCCGCTTTCGCACTACGTTGTGCCAGGTTGCGGACTTCTCCGGCAACCACGGCAAACCCTTTACCCTGCTCTCCGGCACGCGCCGCCTCGACCGCAGCGTTAAGGGCCAGAATGTTGGTCTGGAAAGCAATGCCATCAATCACACTGGTAATGCTGGCAATACGCTTCGAACTGTCGGCAATTTCGGCCATCATGCCGACCATTTCCTGCATCACTTCGCCGCCTTTTAACGCCACGTTGCTGGTGTTGTGTGAAAGGGTATTTACCGCCTGCGCTGTTTCAGTGTTGCTCTTCACCGTGGCGGTCATTTCGTTCATGGTCGCCGCCGTCTCCTGTACGTTCGCAGCAGCCTGTTCGGTACGACGGCTCAGCTCATTATTGCTGTCAGCAATGGCATCACTGGCGCTTAACACGTTAATCGCCTGACCGCTGACATCATCCACCAGCCAACGGAACATCAGACCGAGTTGGCTGATGGCACGGGAGGTCATGCCAATCTCATCTGCCCGATCCAGGGTTTCAACTTTATGGCTGGCCCCGGTAGCCACGTTCAGCGCCTGCCGGTACATCCGTTCAAGGGGACGTACGATCTGCTGTTCCAGACAGATGTTGGTGATCAACAGCAACAACGCCATCAATCCTGCTGAACTCAACAACATGGCATCGCTGGCCCCTAACGCAAACAGGCCCACCAGTGAAAGGGGCCACAGTGCCAGCATTGCCGAGCGTACACGCCAACGCAGCGGCATGGTTTTCAGCAGTGAGGTCACCCCGCGCACGCCACGGCGTACAATCAGCCCCTTGTGGAAGTGACGCCCCTTCGCTTTGCCTTGACGAAAATCGCTATATAACGCTTCCGTCGCGCGGATCTCCTCTACGCTCGGCTTAGTACGCACTGACATATAGCCGCGCACCTGACCGTGACGCACCACCGGAATAGCATTGGCACGCACCCAGTAGTGATCGCCATTTTTGCGGCGGTTTTTCACCAGCGCCGTCCACGGCTCACCCTTTTTCAGGGTTGCCCACATATCGGCAAACGCTTCCTGCGGCATGTCAGGGTGGCGCACCAGGTTATGCGGTTGTCCGTTGATCTCTTCGGCGGTAAAACCGCTGACTTCGGTGAAGGCATCGTTGGCGTAGGTGATATGGCTATTTAGATCGGTGGTGGACATGAGCGTAGCGTGATCGTCGAAGACAAACTCACGCTGAGTAACGGGCTGATTATTTCGCATGTAAGGGTCCTTGGAAGCCGCGAGGGAGTGCAGAATTGATAATGTTTTTTTACATTTTCGGCACGACAAGGACCTGACTTTAGAGCGGGTGCGTTTTTTACTGCATTAAAGCAAAAAAACGCGCTTTATTAGCGCGTTATTCCAGCGATTAGCGCCGTTTTCAGGCGCTAGCGGCCTGCAATGCCTGGCGGATAAAGCCTTTATGCTGCCCAAGCAATTCGGCTGCCTGCTGCGCGTCTAAGTCCGCCAGCACCATTACAATGGCTGTCTTACAGTGCCCCTCGCAGGCTGCCAGCGCAGTGGCGGCTGTTTTGCTATCACAGTCGGTGGCCTGCATGACGATATCTTGCTGCCGCTGCACCAGCTTCTGGTTAGTGGCTTCTACATCAACCATTAAGTTACCGTACACTTTACCGCTGCGAATCATCGACCCGGTGGTGAGCATATTCAGCACCAGTTTCTGCGCCGTTCCGGCTTTCATACGGGAAGAACCGGTGACCACTTCCGGCCCGACAACGGGCGTCAAGGCGATATCCGCTAACTGCGCCATGGAGCTGTTTGGGTTGCAGCTCAGCGCTGCGGTGGTTGCGCCCTGCGCTTTTGCCCACTCCAGCGCACCCAGCACATAGGGCGTACGGCCACTGGCAGCAATGCCCACCAGCACATCACGCCCGCTAAACGCGATATCACGCAGGTCCTGTGCGCCCTGCTCGCGGTTATCTTCGGCATTTTCCACCGCTTGTAAAATCGCGGTATGCCCGCCTGCAATCAGGCCTACCACCTGCTCGCGCGGCGTGCCGAAAGTGGGTGGGCATTCACTGGCGTCCAAAATACCTAAACGACCGGAAGTGCCTGCTCCACAGTAAATCAGACGACCACCCTGCTGGAATGCCAGCGTAATAGCATCCACCGCCTGGGCGATGTGCGGCAAAATAGCCTCTACCGCCAGCGCGACTTTTTTATCTTCATCATTAATCACCCGCAGCATGGCTTCGGTGCTGAGTTCATCAATCTGTTGGCTGGCCGGATTACGGCCTTCAGTGATCATACGGCTGAGGTCGAGCGACATAGCAGCTCCTGTCGGAAGGGTTTGCGCCACTATATACGACAAACGAGAAAGCCTCAGCCAGATAAGGCGAGTGGGGTCGAAAAACGATTTTGTCGTGATATGCTTCGCCTATCAAAAATACTTGGTTGGAGTAGCTTATGACCACTTACAGACAGCTGCTTGCACAGCAAAGCTTAGAGAGCCAAAAGCGCATCGCTGATAAAATCCAAGCCCTCAAGCAGCAATTAGCACGAACTCAGCTTCCTAATGGTATAGCCAACGCCCCGCCTGAGCAGAAGTGAGAAACATCCGTACCGTTAAAGGCTGGCGGGTTTGCTTTACGGGAGAATCAGTAAACCACTTACGGAAAAAAAACGGGATGCGCCAGGGAAAGTAATTCTCAATATTCAGTGCCGCAATCTCGATACCATAACAATCGCTGAACGCATCAATCACCAGGGCGATATCTTCAACTTCTGCATATTCCTGCAACACATCATCCATTTGCAGGAGCACTGGCTTGCCGCTAAGCGTTCTTAACTCCGGCAGCTTTTGGCGGAAAAACTCCAGCATCTCCTGTTCTGTCACCATAATTTATCACCTTCACGAACAATTCGATTATAAGTTGTCGTTGATTTGTAAGCGATTGAGCTAACATCAGCAGCAACAATTACCCATCCTACAACGGGAATTGTTCGCCCAACAAATGCACCCAGGTTTTTCACGTAAGTGGGCTTCATGGTTCTTAAGGTAGCATTAGTAAAGGTAGGAAGGTGGAAAGGTAGCTCCAGATTAAGATGCCTTCTCGCCAGTACTGATGCAATCGAAGTCCCTTTAGTTGAGCCGTGGAACTTACCCCGGGTTTTCAAAATCGGCTGACCGAGAATGATACTTGCTAGCGCTGTTAAATCTTTTCCCCAGCCCAATTGATGATTGACCGTATCCATAAAAACCCAGAAAAAAAGTTCACTTGCAGTTAGATTTATCATTCCATTATAAAAATATGTTCCATTAAGTTCTTCAACTGTATCCATTTTATCCTCGAATCTAAGTTTACAATGAGTTTATCCACATGAAGTCTAGCGGTATAAAAATGAGATTTCATTAGCTGAACACGTAAATAAAGCGAGATTTTTATTGAAAAAGAATAAAATTTAAAGCACTGAGTTCAAATGCAAGAAGTATCTTGCTGTTAATTAGTTTGTGCGCCCGTATTTAAAAATACGCAACAGGCTGGTAGCACAGGCTCATCCTTCACACCACACTTACTCAGTTAGCATCCAAATTTTAAGATGTAGTTCAATTGGGAACGGGGTTACGGATGTTTTGTGAACTCTATAATTTCACCAATAGTGATTCTTGACACCTGGAATTAAGTATTCAATAACAAGGAAATTGTATCTAGCACCAAGGTTTTTCCAACAGCGTTGTTCCCGATTAAGAGATTAATTTTTTAATCAATATTCAGCTATTTCTCAGGCACTTCGCAGTTGTGTCCGGTTCTATCGCGGCAGACCGCTTTTGTCGTGACAATTAGTCTGTTAGTCCAGCCATAAAAAAGCCGGGGTTTCCCCCGGCTTTTTTCATCACAGATTGCCGCTTACGCGGTCTGCGTTTTTAGCTGCAACTCGTATTCGCGAGCCTGTTTTTCATCGAACTGGTTTTCCCAGCGTGCGATGACCAGCACAGCCAGAGCATTACCGATGACGTTCAGTGCGGTACGTGCCATATCCATGATGCGGTCAACACCGGCAATAAACGCCAGGCCTTCCAGCGGGATACCCACGCTGCCCAGGGTGGCCAACAGCACGACGAAGGAGACCCCAGGAACACCGGCGATGCCTTTCGACGTTACCATCAGCGTCAGCACCAGAATAATCTCATGGCCGAGGGACAGGTGAATGCCATACAGTTGGGCAATAAAGATGGCGGCGATGCTCTGATACAGCGTTGAGCCATCAAGGTTGAATGAGTAACCGGTTGGTACTACGAAGCTACAGATCGATTTCGGCGCACCGTACGCTTCCATTTTCTGCATGATACGTGGCAGCACAGTCTCAGAACTTGAGGTGGAGTACGCCAGAATCAGTTCATCTTTCAGGATGCGCATCAGGGTTGTGATACGCAGCTTGCAGAGACGAGCTACCGCACCTAACACCACGAAGGCAAAGAACAGAATGGCGGCGTACACCAGCAGCACCAGCTTCGCCAGCGGCCACAGTGAGGCAAAACCGAAGTTCGCGATGGTAACGGCAATCAGCGCAAAGACCCCAACCGGCGCATAGCGCATGATCATATGGGTCACTTTGAACATGGTCTCAGAGATGCCACGGAACATGTTGACCAGCGGATCACGCTGTTCAGCAGGCAGCGAAGAGAGGCCAAGGCCAAACAATACTGAGAAGAAGATGATCGGCAGCATGTCACCCTGCACCAGCGAGGCGAAGATGTTCTGCGGGATCAGTGACAGAATGGTCGTGACCAGACTGTGCGGACCGTTCTGCACCGCCTGAGTGGTAGCTTCATATTTTGAGATATCCACCGTAACCAGCTTCGACATATCAATGCCGCTGCCAGGCTGGAACACGTTCGCCAGCGTAATGCCCACGATGATGGCAATGGTGGTGATCACTTCAAAATAGAGAATGGTCTTCACCCCGATGCGACCCAGCTTCTTCGCATCACCCACGCCCGCAATGCCGACCACCAACGAGGTGACAACAATCGGTACGACAATCATCTTGATCAGATGAATAAAAATATCACCGGCTGGCGTCAGCACATTGGTGGTTAACCATGCACGGTCGTCCGGCATGTTATGCAATACCGAGCCAACGACGACACCCAGAACCAGAGCAATCAGAATCTGCCAGGCGAGGCTGATTTTAGTACCTTTCATAACGCATTATTTCCTCAGTGTGAAACCCCTCTCTCTGCCGCTTACAGGCCGCAGAGTTTTAACCGCAGGGAAATGAGCAAAAGCCCGGTAATTTCGAGGGTTGTGGTGGACCACGTCCAGTATGTTTGCTCAGCGGCAAACGTACATTTTTCAGACGCTGTCTGAATTGAAACCTGCTACGCAGGGGCGAGATAAGTACCATTTAAGCCAGGGTAAATGCAAGCCCTGGTGACTTCGTTTAAAAATCAGCCACTCAACCAGCATAAACTGCTGACAGACAAATAAATACATAACTAATTGTTATGAAAAGTATTAATTTACCTTCCTGACGCATATCTATGCAAAAAGTGAAAAAAACGTGCGATTCAACAGCCCATATTTTCAGCAGGTTATGCCCGGTTTTTCTCCGCCTGGTGCCGCAGGGGTGACAAGTAATTACCCGACAGGTTATAAGGTGAGAAGACGTTAAATCGCTGAAGGTGTTCCGCGTGATCTGCGGCGCAAAAAACAAACAAAGCGGCTGTCGCAGCTTCAATTAACCTTTGGTTGACATATCATTAACATCTTCAAGGAGATCCGTCATGAGCCAAATACATAAACATCCTGTACCCGCTAATATTGCCGAAAATACCCTGATCACTGCTGAGCAGTATCAGGCGATGTATCAACATTCCGTTGAAGATCCGGCGGCTTTCTGGGGAGAGCAAGGCAAAATTCTTGACTGGATCACCCCTTATACTCAGGTCAAAAATACCTCTTTCGCCCCGGGTAATATTAATATCCGCTGGTATGAAGATGGCACGCTGAACCTGGCCGCTAACTGCCTCGATCGCCACCTCGCCACGCGTGGAGATAAAGCCGCGATTATCTGGGAAGGTGATGACGCCAGCGAAAGCAAAACCATCACTTACCGTGAACTGCATGCTGATGTCTGCCGTTTCGCCAATGTGCTGCAACAGCTCGGCGTTAAGAAAGGCGATGTCGTTGCTATCTATATGCCGATGGTGCCGGAAGCCGCCGTGGCGATGCTGGCCTGTGCGCGTGTGGGCGCGGTGCACTCCGTTATTTTTGGTGGTTTCTCACCAGAAGCCGTCTCTGGCCGGGTGATCGACTCCAACGCTAAACTGATTATCACCGCCGACGGTGGCCTGCGTGCCGGGCGCGCTATCCCACTGAAGAAAAATGTCGATGATGCGCTGAAAAATCCGGGCGTCACCAGCGTGAAAAACGTGGTGGTATTACAACGCACGGGCAAAGACGTTGAATGGAAAGAGGGGCGCGATCTGTGGTGGCATGAGCTGACGGCCAAAGCCAGCGCGGAACACCAGCCAGTTGCCGTAGGCGCAGAAGATCCGCTGTTCATCCTCTATACCTCAGGCTCTACCGGAAAACCCAAAGGCGTGTTGCACACCACGGGCGGTTATCTGGTGTATGCCGCGACCACCTTTAAATATGTGTTCGACTACCACGAAGAAGATATCTACTGGTCAACCGCAGACGTTGGCTGGATCACCGGCCACAGCTATCTGGTGTATGGCCCACTGGCGTGCGGTGCTACAACGCTGATGTTTGAAGGCGTACCAAACTGGCCTACACCTGCGCGCATGTCGCAAGTGGTAGATAAACATCAGGTGACGATCCTGTACACCGCCCCGACCGCTATTCGCGCCCTGATGGCCGAAGGTGATAAAGCGATTGATGGCACCCTTCGTCGCAGCCTGCGCATTCTCGGTTCCGTGGGTGAGCCTATCAACCCAGAAGCCTGGGAGTGGTACTACAACAAAATTGGCGATGGCCGCTGCCCGATTGTTGATACCTGGTGGCAAACGGAAACCGGTGGCTTCATGATCACGCCACTGCCGGGCGCGACCGAACTGAAAGCCGGTTCAGCCACGAAGCCGTTCTTCGGCGTGCAGCCTGTGCTGGTCGATAATGAAGGCAATCCGCAATCAGGTGCAGCTGAGGGCAACCTGGTGATTGCCGATTCATGGCCGGGCCAGGCGCGTACGCTGTTTGGCGATCATGACCGCTTCGAACAGACCTACTTCTCTACCTTCAAAAATTATTACTTCAGCGGTGACGGTGCGCGTCGTGATGAAGACGGTTACTTCTGGATTACGGGCCGCGTAGATGACGTTCTTAACGTTTCTGGCCACCGTTTAGGCACTGCGGAAATCGAGTCAGCGCTGGTTTCCCATCCGAAGATTGCAGAAGCAGCGGTGGTGGGCATCCCACACAGCATCAAAGGCCAGGCGATCTACGCCTACATCACGCTGAATCACGGGGAAGAGCCTTCACCTGAACTCTATACCGAAGTGCGCAACTGGGTGCGTAAAGAGATCGGCCCGATCGCAACCCCGGATATTCTGCACTGGACGGATTCTCTGCCGAAAACCCGATCCGGTAAGATCATGCGCCGTATTCTGCGCAAGATCGCGGCGGGTGATACCAGCAACTTTGGCGATACCTCAACCCTGGCCGATCCTGGCGTGGTAGAGAAATTGCTTGAGGAGAAGCAGTCCATTCAGATGCCATAACCTGAATTACCTCCGGCAGGCGGGTTCACTCCGCCTGCCAGCCCTCCCTACGCTGTGCTTTTCGTAATCGCAAAAACAAAAACATAAATCAGGCCCGAGCCTGGCATACCTCTGGAGATGCTGTGATGAACGAAGCTCAAACCACACTCGATGTGCGCTATCAACTCATCGAAAATAACCCACGGTTTCACGAACTGGTGCATAAGCGCCAGGCCTTTGCACTGTTACTTTCCCTGATTATGTTAGTGCTGTACGTCGGCTTTATTTTACTGATTGCCTTCGCCCCCGGCTGGCTGGGGACACCGCTACATCCCGGTACCAGCGTGACGCGTGGCATCCCCATCGGCGTTGGACTGATTGTGATTTCCTTTGTGCTGACTGGCGTTTACGTCTGGCGGGCTAACGGCGAGTTTGATCGCCTGACCAAAGAGATCGTGCGCGAGGTGCAATCATGAGAAACCGCTTTCTTCCCCTGATGCTGCTGCTTCCGTTACCGGCACTGGCGGCCGACGCCATCACTGGCGCCGTACAAAAACAGGCGACGAACTACCAGGCTATTGCCATGTTTCTGGTGTTCGTGCTCGCCACGCTGGGCATTACCTATTGGGCATCCAAACGCACCCGCTCACGCAGTGATTACTACACCGCTGGCGGCAACATCACAGGCTTTCAGAACGGGTTGGCAATGGCCGGTGACTTTATGTCTGCCGCCTCCTTCCTCGGTATTTCTGCGCTGGTGTACACCTCCGGCTATGACGGATTGATCTATTCGCTGGGCTTCCTCGTTGGCTGGCCGATGATCCTGTTTTTAATTGCGGAACGCCTGCGTAATCTGGGGCGCTATACCTTTGCTGACGTGGCCTCATACCGCTTGCAGCAAAAGCCGATTCGCACCCTCTCCGCCTGCGGGTCGTTGGTGGTTGTGGCGCTCTATTTGATTGCACAGATGGTGGGGGCCGGTAAGTTAATCCAGCTGCTGTTCGGCCTTGATTACCACGTTGCTGTGGTGCTGGTTGGCATTCTCATGGTGATGTACGTGCTGTTTGGCGGCATGCTCGCCACCACCTGGGTGCAAATCATCAAAGCGGTACTGCTGCTGTTTGGTGCTTCGTTCATGGCCATTATGGTGATGAAGGCCGCCGGTTTTAGCTTCAATACCCTGTTCAGTGAAGCGATGGCAGTACATGCCAAAGGTGAAGCCATTATGCGCCCTGGTGGACTGGTTAAAGATCCGATTTCCGCCCTGTCGTTGGGGTTAGGGCTGATGTTCGGTACCGCCGGTTTACCGCATATCCTGATGCGCTTCTTCACTGTGGCAGATGCACGTGAAGCACGTAAAAGTGTGTTCTGGGCTACCGGCTTTATGGGCTACTTCTACTTCCTGACCTTTATTATCGGTTTTGGCGCCATCTTGTTGGTGGGTGCCAATCCGGCATTCAAGGATGCCAGCGGCGCGCTGATCGGCGGCACCAACATGGCGGCAGTGCATCTTGCTGATGCCGTAGGCGGCAGTACCTTCCTCGGCTTTATCTCGGCCGTAGCCTTTGCCACCATTTTGGCTGTGGTTGCCGGATTAACCCTGGCAGGGGCTTCAGCGGTTTCACATGACATCTATGCCAGCGTGATCCGTAAAGGCCAGGCCACAGAGAAAGAGGAGCTACGCGTATCGAAAATTACCGTGCTCGCACTGGGCGTGGTCGCAATTGCCCTGGGAATTCTGTTCGAGAAACAGAACATTGCCTTTATGGTCGGGCTGGCGTTTTCTATCGCAGCCAGTTGTAATTTCCCGATCATCCTGCTGTCGATGTACTGGTCAAAGCTGACCACGCGCGGTGCAATGGTGGGTGGCTGGCTGGGACTGCTAACGGCAGTTATCCTCATGATCCTCGGCCCAACGGTCTGGGTGCAAGTGTTAGGCCATGAGAAGCCGGTCTACCCGTATGAATACCCGGCGTTGTTCTCGATGATTATCGCGTTTGTTGCCACCTGGCTGTTCTCGATTACCGATAACTCGCGCCAGGGTGCCGAAGAACGTTCACGCTTCCGTGCGCAGTTTATTCGTTCACAAACCGGCATTGGCGTCGAACAGGGCAAAGGGCATTAATCCCGCTGGTTGCGGCACCCGCTTGCAGGGTGCCGCCTTTCTCCGCTGTTTGTGCAGGCAGTGCGCCTGAGGACGACGGCATTAAAGAGACATTTTGTGTCATCGGGTTTTACTGAGACTTACGCTGAGCTGATGAGGTAACATCAGAACGTTGAAATATTGGATACCAACGACTGTTATGAATCGTAAACCCACTATGAAAGAGCTGGTTGCAGCCACCCAGCTAAGCCGAGCCACTATCGATCGCGTCCTGAATAATCGTGCGGGAGTGAATCCCAGAACCGTTGAGATGGTGCAGAATGCCTATGCGTCATTGCTGGTCCAGGTCGCTGATGAAGTAAAACCGACCCCGATAAAAGTGGATGCGCATTTTGCCGTGGTGGTACAGGCGAGTGAGGAGTACAACGACGCGGTGCAGGCAGCCGGTGAACAGCTTACCAGCCAGCTGCAAGCCCAGGGGATTAACCTCGATATCAGTAGCTGTTCGGATGTGAATGACGCAGAGGTAGTGCGCTTAATCAACCAGCAGGCTGAGCGTGCTGATGGTCTGGCTATCGTCGCTAAAAACACACCGGAAATTAATGCCGCAGTGCATAAGCTGAAACAGCAGGGCAAGGCGATTATTGCGCTGGTGAGCGATTTGGATGCGGACGTCAGAGAAGCCTATGTCGGCATCAATAACCGCGCGGCGGGCCAGGCAGCTGGTTTTATTCTGGGTCGACATTTACAGTTTTGCACTGAGGCGAGGGTTGCCGTGATCGTCGGTACACTCTCTTATAGCTGCCATGACGATCGTGAAATTGGTTTCCGCGCGCAAATCCGTAAGACCTTTCCCGCAGTACATGTGCTGGAAGCCATCTCAGGAAACGACAATACGCAGCAAACTTATGCGGCGACCAAAGAAATTCTGCGCCATCACCCTGACTTACAGGCCATTTATAATGTTGCGGGTGGCAATGAAGGGCTGTCACAAGCACTGGATGAACACGCGGCAGCGATCAGGCCAATCGTGATTACTCATGAGGTTAATAAGGTGACAGAAAACCTGCTGCTGAGTGAGAAAATTGATTACGTCATCTCGCAGGATATTCCGCAGTTGCTGACAGAGACGGTGAATAAACTGATGGCGCTGAAACAGCAGCAGCCGGTGACGGCACATGCCTATTTGCCGATAGAGATTCTGACGCGTTTTACGCTACCCACCAGCGCCTAATTATGGGTAAAAAAAATGCCAGGCAGCAGTAGCTGTCTGGCATTTCATCATTATTACACCGGATTAGAAGCGGACTGACGCACCCACGTAAGGTCCATCAACCAGCACGTTATCTTTGCGGCTGCCCTTGTTATCCAGCTCCGCATACTGATAACCCACGCGCAGATTCAGCAGAGAAATTGGCGTGAAGCTGATGCCACCGCTGATCTCTTTGTAGTTATCCAAATGGGTGCTGAAGGACTCTGGCGCATAGTAATATTCGCCGTACAGGCCCCACATGTTGTTGAAGCTATACTGCGCACCTGCACCCACTGCTACAGCAAAACCTTTACGGCCATTATGTGGGTTAGTGAAAATCGCTTTCGCTCCCGGTGCCAGACGCAGTGGCCCAACATCAACGTTATAACCTACACCCGCATCAAACACGCTACCGTCATCGTTGCTGCGCAGCCAGTTGCCGTTCAGAAACAGGCCTGGCGAGCTGGTTCCCAGCCCCAGATTGAGGTTAGTGCTACGTTCACTGACGTTAACGCCACCTTCGATGGCCTGAGCAGCGCCGCTGATCAGCGCTAATCCCAATACGCCCCCGGTAACAAGTTGCTTAATCATCTGTCCACTCCATGCTGGAAAATTATTTCGCGGCAAGGTTAACAGCCTGGTACAGGGACACAAATTAATTTTAGGAGCTTTACGTAACAGGGCGTATTATCAGACCATTCTTGATTTGGTTGGTAAACACTTACACTCTCCACATCACATGACTAATCACCGGTGCCAGCAGTACGGTGACGACACCCGCCAGCATCATCACCAGGCTGGAGACTACCCCTTCCTGCTGACCAATTTGATAAGCGCGTGCGGTACCAGCACCATGAGAAGCCGCGCCAAACCCGGCACCTTTTGCCACCCCTTGTTTGATGGCGATACGTAAAAACAGCAGGTCACCGACGGCCATGCCAAATACACCGGTAATCACGACAAACAGCGCCACCAGATCCGGTTGCCCGCCCACCGGTTTCGCCGCTGCCAACGCGAACGGCGTGGTGATTGAGCGCACCGCCAGGCTACGTTGAATGCTTTCAGGGAGCATCAACAGCCGCGCCAGCCAGACTGAACTGACCACAGAAACCAGCGTAGCGGTGATGACGCCAGCACTAAGCGAGAGCCAGTGACGTTTAATGATCTCAATGTTTTCATACACCGGTACGGCAAATGCCAGGGTTGCTGGCCCCAGCAGCCAGAGTAGCCAGTGGTTATCCGCGATATAATCCTGCCAGGTGATGTGAGTAATCACTATCATCGCGACCAGCACCAGTGGAGTCATCACTAATGGCATCAGCAACAATGTGCGCCAGCGGGCGTAGAGCCGTTTATTAAGATAATAAATACAGATGGTCACCACGACACAGAGCAGACTGATGGCAAAATCACGCATCTTTGGCCTGCCTGCGCGCAGCACGCGCGACTTCAAAACGGTAAATTCGATCCACCACCAGTGCCGTTGAGGCCAAAACCAGCAGTGTGCTGATCACAATCACCAGACAAATACGCCACCCCTCGACGCGCAGCAAATCGCTGTAGTTTACGACTGCCACCACGGCAGGTACGAAGAACAGCAGCATTTCGGCCAGTAGCCAGTTTGATCCGGCTTTTACCCAACGCAGCGGGAGGATGCGCGCAGCAATGAGCACCAGCATCACTAACAGCCCGACGATGTTGGCCGGTAATGGCAGATGAAACAGCCTGACGAGCTGATCACAGGCCATGAAAATCCCGATATACAACACCACCTGAAGTGGCATCCAGAGTTTTTGCAGCCGGTCCGTTCTGCGCGGACTTAGCGCTACCGCCATTTTGTATTACTCCCCGAAAAAATGTGATGCAGGTAGTATAAATCGGGCGCAGTATGTGAAAAAAATGAATTAATATTATTTAATTCATGCCTAAAAGGAATAGTTTATGGACGTACGCGCCCTGCGTTACTTCACCGAAGTGGTCCGCCAGCAGAGTTTCACCCGTGCGGCACAGAAACTGTTCGTCACACAGCCCACCATTAGCAAAATGCTGCGACAGCTTGAAGAGGAGCTGGGCTGTACGCTGCTGCTGCGCGATGGTCGTCGGCTGCATCTGACGGATAGCGGCCAGGCCGTTTATCAGCGTGGGCTGGCAATTTTGCAGGAGTTTCATCAGCTAGAGGCGCAGATTGGCGATATTAACCAACTCAAAACCGGCGATTTGCGTCTTGGCATTCCACCGATGGTCGGTATGCAGATTGCGGGGTCTGTTTCTGCCTTCCGCCGTCGTTATCCCGGCGTCTCCCTGACGATTTCAGAGTTTGGTGGCCTTACGGTGCAGCAGGCGGTGTTAGCCGGTTCTCTGGATATCGCCCTGACGGCGCTACCGGTTGATGAGGATTTGCCGCTGAATACCCTGCCCCTGATGCATCACCCACTCTGTGCCCTGCTGCCACGCCATGAGCATTGGCTGGCGCGCAGCTCCGTGACATTGCGCGAACTGGCTGCGCACCCATTGCTGATTTTTAACGAAGAGTTCTCTTTGAATCGCCAGCTGATGAAGGCTTTTCAGCGTCAGAACCTGACCCCAGAAATTGCCGTGCGCAGCGGGCAGTGGGATTTTCTTGCCGCCATGGTACAAGCCGAAATGGGGGTAGCGATTTTGCCGGAACCCATTTGCCAGCGTCTCGATGAACAATCATTGCTGTGGCTACCGCTGGAATCGGAATTGAAGTGGAGTCTGGGATTGATCTGGCGGGAAGGCAGTTATTTGTCGCGCAGTGCGCAAGCGTGGATTGACTGTTGTCGTGAGTATTGGCCGGGAGAAGCCCCTCGCCTCTCGCTACTCAATAAAGATAGCGAGTAGTCAGGCGTCAGCCAGAGACTGACGCCTGAGGCACATTACTCTTCTTTTTCGATTAGCAGTGCTTCCAGCAGGTCGAGATCGCGTAGTAACTTTTGCATACTCTCATTGCTGATTTGCTGTGTGGCGCGCAAATGATAGACCTCCGCGCGCTCAGCTCGCAGCGCCGTCAGACGGAAGCGGCGCTCCAGATTTTCGGCAAACAGCGCATTATCGAGGTCATTTTTCCCTTCTGCACGACGACGTAAATTCCCCATCACGCGCAGGCTGATCTCTTTAAGCAGGTCAGGATCGATGTTCTCATCGCTGTCGTTACTGAGGCGTTCTTCCATCTTTTGCAGGCTTTCAATCGCCACACCCGCCATCGCCGCGCGGGCGCTTTGCAGTTCATGGCGATGACCCGCTTTATCCGTCCCGTCAATCCCACGTAGCAGCAGCGGCAGAATAACGACTCCCACCAACAGCGAGAACAGAATCACACCGGTAGCGATAAAGATGAGTTCATAGCGCGCCGGGAAAGCCGTGCCATCGGTAAGGAACAGCGGAATAGAGAGCACACCGGCCAGCGTAATAGCACCACGCACACCCGCAAATGAGGCGATGAGCAGGTCACGCAGCGAGTAGTTGCTGAATTCCATCGGCTTTTTCTTCAACCAGCGGTGGCTAAAGCGCTGCATAACCCACAGCCAGCCGAAACGCACCAGCATCAGCGCGGCATAAACCAATACCACATCAGAGAACAGCACCCAGAGTTCGACATTAGGATCGGCATTTGCCTGAGCAATGGACGTTTGCAAGATGTCAGGCAGTTGCAGGCCGAGCATCAGGAACACCATGCCGTTGAAGACGAACTCCAACATTTGCCACACGCTGTTAGCACGCAGGCGCATCGCCAATGGTGCCTGGCGGATGATGCCAGAACGGGTGATGGTCATACCCGCTGCAACCGCCGCGAGGATGCCCGAGACGCCCAGATGTTCTGCAATCAGGTAAGAAGCGAACGGCAGCAGCAGCAGCAAGACCGTTTGTGTCGCCGGGTCATCCCCGCTCCAGCGGCTAAGCAGGCGCAATGAACGACCATATAGCCAGCAAATAGCGACACCGGCCACCAGGCCGCCGACCGCCACTTTGAGGAACTCAACGCTGGCACCGCCCCAGCTGAAGACCATCGTGCCCATGGCAACGGCGACGGCGAATTTCAGTGAGACCAGGCCAGAAGCGTCGTTCATCAGCGCTTCGCCCTGAACAATCGACATGATTTTCTTCGGGATGCGCCCTTCACCCACAATACCAGATAGCGCTACGGCATCCGTTGGGGACAGGACTGCTGCCAGCGCAAAGGCAGGGATTAATGGAATCCCCGGCACCATCCAGTAGATCAAGTAACCGATACCAATAACGGTAATCAGTACCAGCACCAGTGCCAGGCCGATGATTTCTCGCCCATGATGCAGGAATTCATTGATGGGGGTTTTCCAGCCGTCGGCAAACAGTAGCGGCGGGATAAACAGGACGAGGAACAGTTCTGGATCGAAGTCGACATGCAGACCAAAAGTCGGCCAGGCCAGCAACGCCCCCATTGCAATTTGCACCAGCGGTAACGGAATTTGAAAAGGCAAAATACGCGCCGCCACGCCGGAGAGCGAGACCACAAGCGTCATGATTAAAATGGTAAAAAAGATTTCCATGCTTTCCTTAGGCGTAGAGTGTTAGGCGTAATGTTGTGAGGGGTTAGTGTAAAACATTCCTTAAGCATACGGGCCACCAGACGTGCGACTAGCGGAAAAAACGGAAAATTCGTTGAGATGAGGTTTGTGTTGGTGCGTTGTGAAGCTAAGGTTCGAGCGTTTAAGATTGGCGGATGTACAGCACGGTTATCACATCCATTACCAGGCTGGCTCCCTCTCCCGCGTGCGGGAGAGGGTTGGGGTGAGGGGCTTAAATCGCCCAGCCACCGGCATAGAATGCAACGAGTGCCACGGCAATGATCACCGTGCCGGCGTTCAGCTTACGCCACTCACCGGCAAACAGGCGGCCAATCACCAGCGTGGCGAAACCGAGCATAATGCCGGTAACGATATTACTGGTTAGCACGATTACCACGGCCGTTAACAGACCCGACATCGCATCCACAAAGTCTTTAAAATCGATCTTGGCGACATTACTCAGCATCAGCAAACCGACGTACATTAAGGCAGGCGCAGTTGCGTAAGCCGGAACCAGATAAGCCAGTGGAGACATAAACAGAATCAGGAAGAACAGTAATCCAACCACTACTGCGGTTAAACCGGTCTTTCCACCTGCTGCTGTGCCCGCAGCCGATTCGATATACACCGCCGCAGGCGCTGCCCCCACTAAACCAGCAAACAGGCTACTTACCGAATCTGACGTCAGCGCGCGGCCACCGTTAATAATCTGCCCCTGCTCATCCAGCAGATTTGCCTGACCTGCAACGGCACGAATCGTGCCGGTAGCATCGAACACCGCTGTCATCACCAGCGCCAGTACGCTAGGGAGCACCACCGGGCTGAGCGCGCCGGCGATATCCAGGCGGAATAGCTGAGAATGCCCGTTACTGTCGGTCAGCGTCGGCAACGCAAACAGCCCCTGCCAGCGCACCGCCGGATCAAAGATCAATCCCAACAAAGAGATCGCCACGATCACCAGCAAAATACCGCCCGGCACCCGACGCTTTTCCAGACCAATAATCGCCGCCAGTCCCAACAGTGTCATCACGACGGGGAAAGCAGTGATATGTCCCAACACCACCGGCATCCCTGCGCCGGGGTTTTTCATCACCAGGCCCACACCGTTTGCCGCAATCAGCAGCAGAAACAGACCAATCCCCACGCCCGTGCCGTGCGCCACACCCATCGGCAGGTTACGTAAAATCCAGCCACGAATTCCGGTGGCAGAAATCAGGGTAAACAACACGCCCATCAGGAATACGGCACCCAACGCCACCGGCACACTCAAATGCTGTCCGGCCACCAGGCTATAGGCGGTGAATGCGGTTAACGAGATCGCGCAGCCAATCGCCATAGGCAAATTAGCCCACAGGCCAATTAAGATTGAGCCAAAACTGGCCACCAGGCAGGTTGCAACGAACACGGCCGTTGGCGCAAATCCAACGCCACCCAACATGCCGGGGACCACGATGACGGAATACACCATCGCCAGAAAAGTGGTCAAACCGGCCAGGATCTCCTGACGCACGCTGCTGCCACGTGCGGAAATAGCGAACCAGGCGTCCAGCTTGCCAGCGGACGGGCGTGATTCTACAGACATAATTGAACCTCAATAGCAGGGAGTTAAGGCGAAAAGTACTGGCGGCAACACTGCACATTTATTAACCAGATGATACGCAAACGATTATCCGGCCTTTTCTGGCAGAGGATCAACTGCTGAATTGCGATATAGCAGAACAATTAATGGTTACTCTGGATTTTCAACATGAGGTGCTACGCAGCTGAACCCAGCCGTACGGCCCCAGAGCCAAACGGGTGCTGTATCAGTCATCTCTCCGCAACGGGGCCGTTGCCAGCATGCTTAGCCGTGGGGATCTTCGCCTTTCTCCTCCTGATGCGGCTCCAGCAAGACGGCACCAGACCCCTGTTCACCCAGTTTGTCGCCGGGATTGCGCAGCGGACAGTCGCGCATTGAGAGACAACCACAGCCAATACAGCCATCAAGGTCATTACGCAAACGCATCAGCGTATCAATACGGTTATCCAGCTCCTGACGCCAGTGTTCAGTCAGTGTATTCCACTCCTGAGTAGACATGCGTTTGTCCGGACGTAAATGCATCAGGCTTTCACTGACGGTGGCCAGCGGTATGCCAATGCGCTGAGCAACCTTGATGATTGCCACTCTTCTGAGTACGTCACGCCCGTAGCGTCGCTGATTACCGCCATTACGCGTACTGGAAATTAACCCTTTGCTTTCATAGAAATGCAGGGCCGATACCGCTACGCCGCTTCTTTTTGCCACCTCACCGGGGGTAAGAACGGGCTTGGGATAATTGCGTTCTTTTTTCATTTTGGCTCTTTACCTCAAGTTAACTTGAGGAATTATACTCCCCGACAGCTAAATCATGAATCCCTCGGGCGATCCTGCCGGTTTTGATAAGGATAAGACGATGATGCAAGAGGAAATTATTTTTTCACTCACCCACTGGATTGAGCAGAATCTTGATAAGACGCTCTCCATTGATGAAGTGGCCGCCAAATCTGGTTATTCAAAGTGGCATCTGCAGCGTATGTTCCGTTCTGTGACGAAACAGACGCTGGGTGGTTACATTCGTGAACGCCGTCTGACGCTGGCTGCAGAAGCGCTACGTCAGACCCAGCGTGCAGTGTTCGATATTGCGATGCAGTATGGTTTTGATTCACAACAGACATTTTCGCGGGTGTTTCGCCGCCAGTTTGCACAGACACCCACGGCTTATCGCCACACCATGCGCCGCCAGGCCATGCAGCGTCCGCGTCTGGTGACCTTTGACTGTAATGACAACACCAGTTTCAATTCACGCCCCCAGGGTGAGTACTGCCCGATTTTCTGATAGCCCTTCACGCGCCCGCTCCGGGTGCGTGGCTTTCCTGCCTGCTAAAAAATTTGCTGCCGATAGAGGTGCAAATTTTATTCAAATTTTCAAATCCAGTGATATAATGTGAGCCAGGTCACATATTGACCACCTGTTCCGCAATAGCAGGATGCCCCTGACATCCTGCTGTCTCATGCTATGTCGTACGCCTGTCAGGGATGAATACCGAAATTTGAGGTCCATGCCAATGGCTACGTTAACTACCAGTCTGCTCGTTATGCGTTGGGAACTGCTCAGCGCCGTTATGATGTTTTTCGCCAGTACCATGAAGATTAAATTCCGCCGCAACAGCAATCACCTGCTGGCTTTTGCCTGTGGTGGCGTAGGTCTTGGCATGTCATGTTGGTTCGTCACCGGCCTGCTCGGCATTACGTTGAGCATGGAGACACTGAACCACATGGTAGACGTCACCAAAACATCATTCGTTAACGTAATGAGTATGACGCCAGCCACCTGGCCGATGCCGTAAGCAAGCACTGCTTCCTGACAGCACAATAAAAAACCCTGCAATGCAGGGTTTTTTATTGTGCTGTGTGGTCAAATTTTCTTAGGTATAGTGGCGATGCTGGCTTTCACGCTTGAGCTCTTCGTCTCGCCGCGATCCTGAATCCACATATCTCCCATCATCTGATTTAAGCCTCGATCCAGCCCGGTCACCAGCCCTGCTCCCGGCGTAAAGGTCAACTCGCCAAAGTAAATCCGCTGATCGTGGATGTACCAGTCCACCCGAACGTAATCGAAATCACTGGCGAGGACTTTGCTCAGCTCCAGCGCCTGTTGCAGTGGTGCTTTAAGCGCCGAGATATCCAGACCGGTATCACGGATCTTATGAAACGCCTCGCAGAGATTGTTGACGAAAAAACTCATTGATAACGCAGGATTTTCCCGGTTATAGATCACCTGTAACACATACTCAAAACGGCCATCGCGTTTGTTAAACATATGAAATTTATAATCAATCGGCGGTTTTTTTCCATCGCCAATATACTGTTCAACAATGATGCGAGGCTGAATAAAACGGTAATGAATTTCCCGCGATGCGCTGGCATAGTCGGTGTTTAACCATTGATGGCAGCGTTGAATGATCTGCTGTTTTTGCCGCATGTCTGGCTCTTCCAGCATAATCTCCACCAGGCTGGAGGCGTGATTGGGTTTGATTACAGCACCTTTCCACTGCGCTAATCCGTTTAACGTCGTGGGATCCGTGGTTTCATGCAGCAGCGGGATTAAGTACGCGGACCCGATCCTGGACTCAATGTGTTCACGCACCAAAAACTTGTCAGACAGGCGTGCGTAACGTTGGTGATCGCCGCAAACAAACTTCCGGTACAAGACCTTTTCGTTAAACACTTTAGGCTGCCGCAGGTTCGGCAACTGGTGAAAAGTGCGGTAGTAGTAGAGACGATCCTGGTATGCCCAAGGCATTTTTTTAATGAAGTATTGGACGCTTCTTCTGAGTTCGTCTTTCAACTTTAACATCTGGAACCTCATTTGTAGGTTTTGTAGTTGAGTGAGGAGATCTGAATTTTTTGGATAACGCCGTTTTTGAAGAAGTAGTTCATCACGGTAAGGGACAAAAGTTCTGAAAGAAAAACACTCCACGCGGCTCCCAAAATGCCGTGCTGATGAATCAGCCACCACGAAAGCGGCAGGCTAATCGCCACCAGACAAGTAATTTTTCCCAGTAGATAGTTAAAGCCTCCCTCTTTAACCATGTAGCGATAGGCTACGGTCCCCATTGCCGAAAAGCAGGTTGCTGACGACAGCAACGTGATGAGACTTCCTGACTGTGTGTACTCATGGCCGTACAAGGCAATAATGATCTTCTCGCCAAACAGCGCGACGACGAAAAGCATCAATAATGAAACACCCATCACATACCCATGCAGCCGTGCCGCTAGCCGCAGAGCAACTTCCCCACGCGCTCTGAAAATTTCCGTAAAGCAGGACGTAATCAGCGCGACAGGAATAAAAATCCACGACGCCGCGACAGTATTTGCCGCGGCAAACAACCCCAACTCACGCGCAGGTGCAATGCCAGCAAGGAACATCTGGGCAGTTTTTACCTGCACCGCAATGAAAATACTGGAGATAGCCAACGGTAAACCGGCATACAGTAAGTAACGTAAGTAAGCGGGTCGCTTCGCCTGCGGCGGTGCAATATCTGTTGTTTGCCGATAAAAATGATGCCGCTTAATGGCATAGGGAATCAGCGTTACGCTGATCATGGATAACGTCAGCCACAGCGGGTCGAGGCGCTGCCAGGCAATAAAAAAACTGATGGCAAAGCTCAGCATCAGCCCCGTTGCGTTGGCGAGGGTATTTAATCTCGAGGCCAGACGCGCATTGTTGTAAACGCTGAAAGTATCCTGGGTAACAAAGACTGACGCCACAAACGACGCTAGCGCAAACCCGATAAAGTTCTGCGGCATTGCGTACCACACCCATGCCAGCAGAGGAATTGCCGTGATTAATAGCAGCACGAATCGCAGGCTGCGTGCAACGCGCATCAGGCGAAGTCCCTTTGCTGTGCTTTTGCTGATGCTTTTAAACAGGATAGTTTCAGTACCAAACACCGCGATGGTTTGCACCATGGAAAACAGCGAAACAGAAAAGGTCATCTGGCCAAACACCGCAGGACCAAACGCCTTAGCCACATAGGATGTGACAAAGATCACGCCAAATACGGAGACAATTTTTTCTGACATCATCCAGGCAGCGTTAGACATTACGCTATATTTCATCGACTCATTCCTTCGCGTGAAACCACTACAAACAGCTAACTCACTGAACGCTATTTATTTTCCAAAATTATGCTTTGCGTCCGATAAATCTGAAATCAGGTATACGCACTGAGCATTTAGGTTTAGGCCATAACGCGGAATGTTGACTCAGGATAATTCCGATTATAACGGCGATAAGTTATCTGGCTAAAAACGATTTCATCCCTAACCCACTGAAAATAATAACCCTCTGGCAAGGTTATTTCAGTGGTTCCGGCCTCTTTCAAATGAAAGTAAGTTATCTTTGTGGAGTGGTGAAAAGAATTTATATCAAAACCCCCATTCCCGAAAGGTACGCCCCGCCATTTGGAATAAAATAAGATTTATCCCATGATGATATTTATTCTAAATAAATTAATTTATACCTAGCACTTCAAATCGAAAAATTAAATTCTGCTTAATAGCGGCGGCAGTGCCAGATATTAATGCAGTTAATTTCATTCATTAATTGATAAGAAAGGTAAGCGGACTTATGAGAAAGTCACGATATAGCGAAGCACAAATCACCAATGCTATTAAAGCATCTGAATCCGGCGTTAAGGTCAGGGAGATTTGTGCCGAACTGGGCATTTCAGAAGCCACTTTCTACAGTTGGAAGAAAAAATTCTCGGGTTTATCCTCCGAAGAAGGACGTAAAATCAAGGACCTGGAAGAAAGGCTTTCTGTTATGAGCCGCGAACTGCAAGCGCTCAGCTCCGACAAGGAGATGTTACAGAGTGTGCTGAAAAACTTTTTCACCACCCATGAGAAACGTCAGGCCGTCAACTTTTTACAAAGCACCTTTGAAATCGGCACCCGCCGCAGCTGCCGTTTACTGGATATTAGTCGCAGTGTGTACCACTATCCGCCTCAAACGGACAACCAGAATGACTATCAAGACCATTGATTATCATTTTGTTGCCAGGAATTTTCCACGCCACTAAGGTTATTGGTGCTATTAATCAAGTTTCCCTAAGGTGAATTTTTCACCGGGATTTTCTTATATTTATGTTCTGTAATTGACACGCTTTTGACAAAAAGCTTGATAAACACCAGCAAAAAACGCCAGCTTTCAGCTTGTTTGCGTGTCCCCGATCTCATTTTAAGTGAGATCGGGGGTTAATTGTTCAACTCAGGTTTCCTGACACTGTGGTTTGTTTACAGATAACTTTGTTTAACTGCCCTGAACAAAAAACCGATGAAGGTTCACAACGCAACAAGAGAGTGCTGGCCCTGCTTTTATTTAACAGTTCATTTACATTTCAGGGGCAAATGGCGTTTTAAAATACAGTCTCACTGAGAGCACTTTCATTAAAAACTTTAATAAAGCTAAAGGTTACAGCCAGGGCATGACTTTAATTCACAAAAAATGATCGGTGAACAACTTAAAAATTAATGTTTTATTGCAAGAGGCGGTACTGTTCCTGGCAACACAGGAGCTACAAATTGAATAAAAAGTGGTCTACTCACCGGTCAAGGCAGGACCAGAAGCTGCTGGGACAGAGCGACAAGGTTGCACTATTGCTGTAACAAAGCTTACGACTGGCCGTTTTTTGCGGGGAAAAAGCGCGATAAATTGTCTGAGGCGACCTCTCCCTGAGCCAGAAGTGACCTTCAGTGATACGTGAGTAAGGCAAAAAATATGAGACCTTGCAGTACTTTCGACAGTTAAAAAGAGAAAAACGTGGCCATGCTCAGCAAAAAACCGTTTCCTGGCCTGGCGTAAATCTGAAAAAGCCCCTGACGAGTGCTGCCAGGTGCTAACGTCCTGACAGCAGATCCTGATAGATAGCGCGCAGCATTCCTCCTTCAGCGAACTCCTGGGTAATCCACTGCGTCACCTGACCGTTTGCTGCATGACGCGTCGCCAGTAACATGCCCGACTTCTGGCGTGGGTTAATCACTTCACGCCGCACCAGCAGCCCCTTTTCGATAGCATCGCTTGCCATGTACTCCGGCAGGAAACCAATGCCTTCTCCCATAATCTGGCAATGGCACTTGGTATTGAAATCAGGCACCAGTAATACTTCCTGCCCATGCAGCAGCCAGCCGACTTTTTTATTGATGGTGTCCGCCGTATCTTCCACCATGATGTTGGGATACAGCCGCATCTGACTTTCTGACAAAGGTTCTGGCATATGCGCCAGTGGATGAGTCGGTGACAGTGCAAAGACCCAGCCAATAGCACCGATTTCGGTGTAATCGATACCGCCGCCATCCAGTAATGTGCCAGGCGCGCCAATGGCGATATTCACCTGGTTATTGATCATGGCTTCCCAGACCCCATTGTAGACCTCTGTCGTAATGGTGAACTGGCAAGTCGGGAAGCGCGTTTTGAGGACTTGCAGCAACTTTGCCGTATGCCACGGCGTATAGAGGAGCTGATTAATACAGATGCGCAGCCGTGCCTCGATCCCCTGGGCGATCGTATCTATGCCCCGCCGAATCATCTCAAAATCATTGAGCAGATCCGACGCTTTACGATAGAAATAGAACCCGGATTCCGTCAGTTCGATACTGCGCGTGTTACGTTCAAATAGCACCACACCCAATCCGGTTTCAATACGCTTTATGGCATAGCTGATCGCAGAGGTAGTCAGTTGCAGCTCCTCAGCGGCTTTGCTGAAACTGCTACAACGTGCAGCGGTAGTAAAAACCAACAGGTTTTCTTCAGTGAAAATCGAGTTCATTTTCGCCCTGCTCCCGCAATGAAAGACGGATCTACGGCTGTCGCAGCAGATCTCAGTGAAACGTCAGAGTGAATGAATGTGCCACTGAATCACACCTTGCAGCATGAGCTGCATCACAGAACAGCGTGATTTCAATTGCAGACGGTTTAGAGCGTAACTTTTATTTCTTTTTTCTACTCTTTCAGTGTAAATCAAAGTAAATAAAAAATCATTATTGAACACCATTCAACAGTACTGCTGATCAAGTTGAATAGTCTTTAATGGGCTATTTTTGACAAAATAACCTTGCTATTCTTTCGCCATCAATTCAGGAATGGAGCACTTTCATGTCACCTTATCAAGATATCGATAGTTTCTTTTCTGCTGCGGCGCAAGGCGATATTGCTACGCTAGAAAGCCATCTGGAAAAAGGCATTAATATTAATGCCACCGATAAGCAGAGAAGAACCGCCATTATTATTGCCAGCCTTAATAAGAAATATTCATGTGTACAACATCTCATTCATGCGGGTGCTGATATTAACCAGCAAGACGATACCTGTTTTAACCCTTTTCTTATCAGCTGCCTCACTAACGATCTGACACTGCTGCGGATGGTTTTACCGGCAAAACCCGATCTTAATCGCCTGTCACGTTTTGGTGGTGTTGGTATTACCCCTGCCAGTGAAAAAGGTCATATTGAGATTGTGCGTGAGTTATTAAATTGTACTGATATCAATGTGAATCACACTAACTTTGTCGGCTGGACGCCATTGCTGGAAGCCATTGTGTTAAATGATGGCGGCCCGGTGCAGCAAGAGATCGTCAAGCTCCTGCTGGAACACGGCGCAAACCCACATATGACCGATAAATACGGCAAAACACCACTGACTTTAGCGCGTGAGAAAGGCTATCACGAAATGGCTGAGCTGCTGATCGCCGCCGGAGCCTGATCTAAGGAGAAATGCTATTTCAACGCACCCCAGATTGTGCGTTGCAGCGCTCTCTGCTGATACAGAATTTCCCCGCCAGTCGTTAACAGGGGTTGTTCAGCAGGTGTTTCGTCGCGCGGTGAATCTGTATCAGCCTCAGCAGCAACAGCTTTTCACCCTGCTGAGCCATGAATATGACAACGCTCCGAATAGCTGCAGAATCGCCACTACGCACTTTAATACGTTGTTTCGTCCCGGTGAAACGGTCGCATTTTCCCCGCACGGCATCGCGATCGGCACAGATAAGTGGATAGATTACACCCACTGCACAATCTGGCATCCGCCGGTAATATCCATTACTCGGGAGGAATTAAAGACTGTTTGCTGGAGATCATGGCAACAGCTCATTAATAGTGAAATTAGATATAGCAATAGCCTGTTTAAATATCGCGGTGATAATTTATTTTATCAACAACTCGCAACATTATTACAACAAGGCCGACAGGCCATCATGAATTCGATAAAAAACAATCTGGATCCCACGCAACCTATGAGCAGTCTCATCGGCCTTGGCATTGGTCTCACCCCTTCAGGGGATGACTGGTTATGTGGATTTAGCATGATATTTTTCCTGCCGGGCCATCCGGGTGAAAAATATCGACCTTTTTTAATTGATGCGTTGGCATCCGGGAAACCAAAAACCACGTTATTAAGTGCGATTACGCTGGGGCACCATTTACAGCACCGTTATCGCGAACATGTTGGTGAATTTATTCCGGCACTGCTGAGTAACAACCGGCAAGCCATTAAATCTGCCATTCAAAAGATAAAAGAAATCGGGTCGAGTTCAGGCTGCGACATGCTCTGCGGTATTGCAGACGCCTGTGCTTTGACTGCGGAAATCGGAGAGCATTATGTCCGTCAAGATAGTGATTAAACCCAACACCTACTTTGACTCCGTCTCATTAATGTCTGTTTCTACTAAGGCTAATCAGTTAAATGGCGTTGAGCAGGCGTTTGTCGCAATGGCGACAGAGATGAACAAAGGCGTCCTGAACAATCTTGGGCTGATGACGCCTGAGCTGGAAGCTGCACGCAATGGCGACCTGATGATTATCATCAAAGGCCACAGCGATGAGGCTAATGAAGAGAATCTGCTGGCAATCGAAGCGCTGTTCACCCAGAAAGGGGGCAACAGCGGCAGCCATGAAGCAAGTTTTGCCACTCTAAGCAGCGCAAAAGCGCATAACCCAGACAGTAATCTTGCGGTTATCGCGGTGAATGGCCTGTTTGCGGCCCGTGAAGCCCGCCTGGCGCTGGAAAACGATCTCAACGTCATGCTGTTTTCTGACAACGTCTCGCTGGCTGACGAATTGGCCCTCAAACAGTTAGCCCACGAAAAAGGCTTATTGATGATGGGGCCAGACTGCGGCACAGCCATTATCAACGGTGCTGCACTCTGCTTTGGCAATGCAGTACGCCGCGGCAACATTGGTATTGTGGGCGCTTCCGGCACGGGTAGTCAGGAGCTGAGCGTACGTATTCATGAGTTTGGCGGCGGTATTTCACAGCTCATCGGTACCGGTGGACGCGATCTCAGTGAGCAGATCGGCGGCCTGATGATGCTGGATGCCATAGCAATGCTGGAAGCCGACGCGCAAACCGAAGTGATCGTGCTGATCTCCAAGCCCCCTGCCCCAGCAGTGGCAGAGAAAGTGCTGGCTCGCGCTCGCCTGTGCCATAAGCCGGTGGTGGTTTGCTTCCTTGGTCGTCAGCCACAGCCTGAAGATGAAGTGGGCTTACAGTTTGCCCGTGCCACCAAACAAGCGGCACTGAAAGCGATTCTGCTGACAGGTGTTAAGGAATCCAGTCTCGATCTTCATCCGTTGAATCTGCCACTGATTGAAGAGGTGCGTGCGCGTCTGACCCCACAACAGAAGTACATCCGTGGCCTGTTCTGCGGTGGCACGCTGTGTGATGAAGCGATGTTTGCTGCCATGGAAAAACATCCAGAGGTTTACAGCAATATTCACCCCGATCCCGCCTTCCGCCTGCAAGACGTCAACCAGAGCCAGGGGCACACCTTCCTTGACTTCGGTGATGATGACTTCACCAACGGCAAACCCCATCCCATGATCGATCCTACCAATCGCATCAGCCGCCTGATCCAGGAAGCGCGCGATCCCGAAGTCGCCGTGATCGTGATGGATTTTGTACTCGGTTTTGGATCGCACACCGATCCGGTCGGCGTGATGATCGAGGCGATCCACGAAGCAAAAGCGATCGCCGCAGCGGATCAACGCCCACTGGAGATCCTCGGTTACGTGCTCGGCACCGACCTGGATACCCCGTCTCTGCACCAGCAGTGCCAGCTATTAACCGATGCGGGTGTTATCTGGGCCAGCAGCAGTACCAATACCGGTCTGCTGGCGCGTGAATTTGTCTGTAAAGGGGAGAACGCCTGATGAGCCAGACACTGTTTAATCAACCACTAAACGTTATTAATGTCGGCATCGCGCTGTTTCGTGACGATCTGAAAAGCCAGCATATTGCTGTGACACATCTCGACTGGACACCGCCAGGTCAGGGCAACATGCAGGTGGTTGAAGCGTTGGATCAAATCGCCGATCCCCGCCTTGCGGATAAAATTGCGGCCGCGAACCAGCAGGCGCTGGAGCGGATTATCCAGTCTCATCCGGTTCTGGTGGGTTTTGACCAGGCGATCAACGTGGTTCCAGGCATGACGCCTACCACCATTTTGCACGCCGGGCCTCCCGTCAGTTGGGAAAAAATGTGTGGTGCGATGCGCGGAGCTGTGACCGGGGCGCTGGTGTTTGAAGGACTGGCGCAGAATGTGGAAGAGGCGGCTATCCTGGCAGCTTCGGGGGCAATCACCTTCTCCCCTTGCCACGAACATGACTGTGTAGGGTCAATGGCGGGCGTGACCTCCGCTTCAATGTTCATGCATATCGTGGAAAACAAAACCTACGGCAACCGCTCCTTCACCAACCTCAGCGAGCAGATGGCCAAAATCCTGCGCATGGGTGCTAACGATCAGAGCGTTATCGATCGTCTGATTTGGATGCGTGATGTGCTTGGCCCAATGTTACGTGATGCCATGAAACTGGCAGGTGAAATCGACCTGCGTCTGATGCTTTCTCAGGCCCTGCACATGGGTGATGAGTGCCACAACCGTAACAATGCGGGCACAACGCTGCTGATTCAGGCATTAACGCCGTGGCTGATTCAGACCGGTTATCCGGTCGCACAGCAGCGCGAAGTGTTTGAGTTTGTTGCCAGCAGTGACTACTTCTCTGGCCCCACCTGGATGGCAATGTGTAAAGCCGCAATGGATGCAGCACACGGTATTGAATACAGCACCGTGGTCACCACCATGGCGCGTAACGGCGTGGAGTTTGGCTTGCGTATCAGCGGTTTGCCAGGCCAGTGGTTTACCGGCCCCGCCCAGCAGGTGATTGGCCCGATGTTTGCGGGCTATAAGCCGGAAGATTCAGGCCTGGATATTGGCGACAGCGCCATCACCGAGACATACGGCATTGGTGGGTTTGCGATGGCAACCGCGCCAGCCATTGTGGCGCTGGTGGGAGGAACAGTGGATGAAGCGATTGATTTCTCGCGCAAAATGCAGGAAATCACGCTTGGCACCAATCCGAACGTCACGATCCCCCTGCTCTCCTTTACCGGTGTGCCTACCGCCATCGATATCACTAAAGTGGGCAGCAGCGGCATTTTGCCGGTGATCAACACCGCTATCGCCCACAAAGATGCCGGGATCGGCATGATCGGCGCGGGTATTGTCTACCCACCGTTTGCCTGCTTTGAACAGGCTTTGTTGCACTACCGCGATCGCTACTGCCAGTAAGAGCAGCCGGGGCGATAACACGCCCCTTTTATAACGCATCGCGCATGTTGTTCACCTGCAGGACCGGGTTAACCGCCCGGCACATATGACCCTGTGAAGGACACTCTTTCATGAACCGTTTAAAACTCCAGTGGACACGAGGCGATTGGGCGGGCTATTTCGGCCTGATGACCAATAACCTCACTAACTTGCTGACGATGATGGGACTGCTGATTTTTGTGGTCGGCATTCCAACTGAGATCGTCTACGGCCGTATTGCGCCTGCCTTTGGTCTGGCCGTAATGACAGCGGCGATTTGCTACACCTGGTTTGGTATCCAGATGGCAAAACACACCGGCCGCAGTGATGTGACCGCACTGCCTTCCGGCCCAAGCGCACCCTCCATCTTCACCGTTACGTTTCTCGTGTTGATGCCGGTGTATCAAACCACTGGTGATGCTGAGTTTGCGATCCAGATTGGTCTGGTGTGGTGCTTTGTTGAAGCGCTGATCCTGATCGGGGGATCATTCCTCGGTGAATCGATCCGCCGAATGATCCCACGTACCGTGCTGCTCTCTTGCCTGTCTGGTCTGGGCCTGCTGCTGCTGGCGATGAACCCGATGCTCCAGGCCTTTGAAGCACCGACTGTTTCTTTCATCGTACTGCTGCTGATCTTCATCAACTGGTTTGGTAAAAAGCCGATATTTGCCCGCATCCCAACCGGGCTGCTGCTGCTGATTGCCGGTGCGGCGTTGGCCTGGATTTCTGGCCTGCAAAGCCCGGAGGCGATTAAAGCCTCTATTGCTTCATTTGGTTTCCATCCACCTACAATTCAGATCTCCAGCTTTATGGATGGCTTACCTCATGCGTTGCCTTATCTCGCTTCTGCCGTGCCTCTGGGTCTGGCGAACTATATCTTCGATCTGGAGAACATTGAGAGTGCACATGCCGCAGGGGATGAGTACAACACTCGTAACGTGATGTTAACCAATGGCTTAGCCTCAATTCTCGGCTGCCTGATGGGCAATCCTTTCCCGGTCACGGTGTATGTCGGCCATGCCGGATGGAAGCAGATGGGCGCACGCATCGGTTATACCCTGGCTTCTGGTGTGACGATGTTTATCGTACCGCTGTTTGGCCTGGGCGCCTTTATGCTCTCCATCATCCCGATGACCGCCATCGTGCCGATTCTGGTATTTATCGGCGTGGTGACCGCCAATCAGGTGGTACGGGAAACCCCGAAAGCAGAAGTGCCGGTGATCTTTATCTGTCTGTTCCCGTGGATTGCTAACTGGGCGCTGACCATGATGAAGAGCGTACTGAGTGCCGCGGGCACCTCTGCCAGCGAAATCGGCACCGATGTGCTGCACAGCAAAGGCGTCTACTGGGATGGCTTAGTGCATCTCGGCAGCGGTGCCCCGCTGGCCAGTATGCTCTGGGGCTGTATCGCTATCTTCGCCATCATGAATAAACCACTGCGTGGCGCAATTGCTGCGGCTTGTGGCGCCTTCCTCGCGCTGCTCGGCATTATTCATGCGCCTGCTTTGGGCCTGGCCCAGGGGACTTCCATGCTGTTTGTGATCGCCTATCTGATGATGGCCGCCATGCTGGTCGTAAAACACTTCCTTGATAGCCGTGAAACCGCTGTCACACAGCCCGCTGATAAAACCGCATAACACCTCGGGCGAGCTCATGCTCGCCCCAGTACTGGAAACAGAGATGAAACAACTCGTTGTGGTTGCCATTGGTGGCAACAGTATTGTGAAAGATAACCAGAGTCAGTCGGTTGCTCACCAGGCCGAGGCCGTCAAACAGGTGGCGGATACCGTGCTGGAGATGCTGGGCAACAATATTGATGTGGTGTTGACCCACGGTAACGGCCCACAGGTGGGGCTGGATCTGCGTCGCGCCGAGCTGGCACATCAGCATGAAGGTCTGCCTTTGACGCCACTCGCCAACTGCGTGGCTGATACTCAGGGCGGCATTGGTTATCTGATCCAGCAGGCCCTGAATAATCGCCTCCAGACACTCAACGGTAAAAAAGCCGTGACGGTGGTCACTCAGGTCGAAGTCGATGCCGAAGATGCTGGCTTTATCACCCCAACCAAGCCGATTGGGGCATTTTTCACGGCCGAAGAGCGCGATGCTTTACTAGAAGCCAACCCCGACTGGCACTTTATTGAAGATGCCGGACGCGGTTTCCGTCGCGTGGTCGCTTCGCCGCAGCCACAGCGTATTGTGGAAGCCGATGCGATCAAAGCTCTGGCGCAACAGGGCTTTGTAGTGATTGGCGTGGGCGGCGGCGGTATTCCCGTGCTGCGCGCTGCCAATGGCGATTACCGCAGCATCGATGCCGTGATCGACAAAGATCTCTCCACGGCCTTGCTGGCAGAAGAGATCAAGGCCGATGTGCTGGTGATCACCACTGGCGTAGAAAAAGTGTGCATACACTTTGGCAAGCCAGAGCAGCAGGCATTGGGTGAAGTCACCGCGAGCGAAATGCAACGCTACAGCCAGGAAGGACATTTCCCACCAGGCAGTATGCTGCCAAAAATCGAGGCCAGCCTGGCCTTTTTACGGCAGGGTGGAAAACGCGTCATCATCACCACGCCGGAATGTCTGCCAGCCGCACTACGTGGTGAAACCGGCACGCATATTGTGATCGGTTGATTTTGAAGCGGTAGAAAAATGGCAGTTGGCCGGGTTCCTGAACGTAATCCGCAGACTGCCAGACATGAAAAAACCTCGTCCTGTGAGGTTTTTTCATGTCAATCATGGTCACGCATAAGAGTTTATCAAAGGTGTTTGTGTGCTGTTTCTTTCGCTTTCCACAGGGCAAACAGCGTGATGGCCAGCGCCAAACTGACATACAGCGACACCCACAGCGTGCTACCCATTTCCTTAAACAGCGTCGTGATAATCAACGGTGCAAAGCCACCACCGATAATGCCAGCCAGGGTATAGGCCAGTGACGATCCGGCATAACGCACATGACTGGGGAACTGTTCAGTGACAAAGGCTGCCTGCGGACCATACATCATCGCATGGATCAGCAACCCGCCGATGACCGCCAGCACAATCAATACCGGTTGGGTGCTGTCGAGCAATACGAAGAACACAAACGACCAGACAATCGCCAGCAATGCCCCGGTGATATAGACCGGACGGCGGCCCCACTTATCTGACAGCGCGCCAAACATCGGTACAGTAATTGCGTTACCGATCGCCCCCAACATCGTTGCCATTAATGCCAAAGGACGCGGCAGTTCTAGTACCGTGGTGACATAAGTCAGGGTAAACACCACCACCAGTGCGTAGAGCACATCAGAACCAATACGTGAACCACCGGCAATCAGCAGCTGTTTCGGATAACGCACAAACACCTCTTTTAACGGGGTATGCGTCGTTTTCTCCGCAGCCTGCATAGCGACAAAAGTCGGCGTCTCTTCCACACCGCGACGCAGCCACAAACCAAACATCACCAACAGCAGGCTGAGCAGGAAGGGAATGCGCCAACCCCAGGCCTGGAACTGCTCGGCACTCATCAATACCGTCACTAAGGTAATAAAGCCCGTCCCAATAAGCGTTCCGCAAGATGGCCCAACTTGCGCAAAGGAGGCATTGCGCCCGCGCTTGTCAGGATCGCCATGCTCCATCGAAAGCAATACCGCACCTGCCCATTCGCCCCCTAACGCAATACCTTGCACAAAACGCAGCGCGACCAGCAGCACAGGACTCCAGATCCCCCAAACGGCATAGCCTGGCAGTAATCCCATGAGCGCGGTGGTCACACCCATGATCACCAACGTGATGATCAGCACCGCTTTACGACCGGCCACATCCCCTAAATGACCAAAGACAAATCCACCAAGCGGACGTGAAATGTAGCCAACCGCATAGGTCGAGAAAGCCAGAATGGTACCGACCAGCGGATCGAAGCTGGGGAAAAAGACATGATTGAACACCAGGGCTGCCATGATGTTGTAAACCGTAAAGTCATACCATTCCAGCGCGGTTCCAATCGAACTGGCCGCAGCCAGTCGACCGGTTTTCGAAGTGGTGCGCTTAGCGCGCACCGTCTGCTGCAAAGAGGAATCTGTATTAGCCATGTGCCAACTCCTGTTTAGTGAGCTGCCAGCTCAGGGCATAACGTTGACTTACGCCTGAAAGTGCTGCGGCTGCGGTCGTCGCCAGTTGATCACAAGTTTGCGCGTCACTGCAGTGAATCAGCAGCATGGGGAGCATCTTACGCGGTGTTTTGGGCTCCATCGGCAAAGGTGAGCTGAGTTCAGCATCCGGGGTCAGTAAGCTGGACGAGATATAGCCTGGCGTCTGGCTGACCTGTTGCTGCCATGCGATTAACATGTCGCTATCGAAGCTGCTTAACGTCACCACCGCCAGATTATTGCCACTACCCTGACCATGGCGATGGGTAACGGCACTGACCCGGCGCATCGGGTTCACCATTTTTTGCAGATTTTTCACGGACCACTCAGTTTGGCGAGTGAACGCCGCGTGATAGTCCGCGCTGGTGAACGCTTCCAACGATTCGGTTTCATACAAGCCAAGATATTTGCGCTCAGCGTTGATCGCCTGATAGCGCGTTCCACTTAAGAACCCACTGATCGCCACGCGCTCTTCAACGTGTTCATGGTCATACCACTGGTTAAAATCAGCTTCATCTTCAGCGCTAATGTTAGTGGCGACAAACAGCATGCCGTGAGGTTGAGTCATTATCAGGATCTCCAGTTGAGGGCAGTTTCCACGGCAAGAGACCAGCTGATTAAGCGGGCATCGTCACCATGAACAGAAGCAAGGCTTAGGCCAACCGGCGCACTGCCGGCGGTGTGGCAAGGTAAAGAGAGCGCACAGCCATCCAGCATGTTGATTACGCTGGTGTTGCGCAGCATCAGGGCATTGATCTCCATGTAACGCTGTGGGTCATCCAGTGAAGCAATGCCAGGCGCGATACAGGGCACCGTTGGCATCAGTAAAGCGTCAAAGCCGACCAGGGCAGCATTTACACGGCGCTGCCAGGCTTGCCGTTGTTGATAAAGCACTTCCGCATCCTGAGCGGTGAGATGGCTGCCCCGCTGTACGCGAACCAGTACTTGAGGATCGTAAGCTTCCGGCTGCGCCAGCGCGGTTTGTTGGTGCCACTGCCACGCCTCATACGCCGTAATACCGCCACGGGCATTCATGCTGTTCAGTTCATCCAACTCAGTGAGTGGAACATCGATTAGCGTTGCGCCTGCCTGCTGCAGGGTGTGAATTGCCTTTTTCCAGGCATCAGCCACATCGTTATCTAATCCGTCCAGTACACGCGTCTGTGGGATAGCAAAGCGCGCTCTGTGCAAATCAACCTCTTGCATCTCCAGCGGCTGTTGCGCAATGACGCTATCGAGCAGCCAGCAGCTGCGAACGTCATGGGCAATCACGCCAATACTGTCGAGAGAGGTAGAGAGCGGCAAAGTTCCTGCCTGATTTATCCGACTGGCTGTAGGTTTAAAGCCGGTCAATCCGCACAGTGCAGCAGGGATGCGCACCGATCCCCCTGTATCCGTGCCAATTGCGCCGAGACACATGCCATCAGCTACGGCGACGGCCGCACCGGAGGAAGATCCGCCCGGAATACGTTGTTCTGCTCGCTTCCAGGGATTAGCCGGTGTGCCGAAATGTGGGTTGATACCCAGCCCTGAGAAGGCAAACTCGGTCATATTGGTTTTGCCAACCACCGCGGCACCCGCCTGTTGCAGGCGATCGACCACACTGGCGTTAGCCACGGCTGGCGCTGCATTCAGGAGAAGATGAGAACCCGCCGTCGTTGCCTCGCCCTGAACATCAAAGAGATCTTTGATACTGACAGGTAAACCATCAATTGCACTGCGAGATTGCTGCTTCTGCCAGCGCTGTGCCGCGTCAGTCGCCTGTTGTGCTGCCTGAGATACATAGCGCCTGGTAAAAACGCGTGCGCCCTCTTTCGCCGGATCTTGTGCTGCATGCAGTGCCGATGCGGTGAAGCTTTCAGGACCCGTTTCACCGGCCAGCAGTTGCTGACTGGCTTGCCAGAGTGTGGTCATCAGCGAGCTCCTTATGCCACCACCGGCAGTGCACCGGTTTGATAAGCGTGTTCCAGCGTGCGCTTCAACACGGGATCGTGCAGAGACATACGGAATTCACTGGCTGGGCGAATGCCGCCAATAGCCCCTAAGGTGCCGCAGGACATCGCCATTCCTTCTCTCGCTTCAGCTCCCTCCAGATAACGCGCCAACAGGTCCTGTGGCGTAAGCAGTGAGGCAAGCGTACCTTGCTGATAAACCACCCACTCATCGTGCTCTTTAATCCATGAGGTCAGCACCAGTGAATCCCAGTGCTCAATCACCTCCGCCATACGCCAGGCAGTGCGGGCAACGGGTTTAATACAGGCTTGCTTGGAGAGCGCTACGCTAAATGTCTCCAGATAGCGGTCAGTGTGGTCAGAGGTGAGAGAAACCCACCACTCTCCGCGATGGAAGAACACGAAAGGCTCGGCTTCACCGGAGGTTTCATTTCCCACCACTTCCAGCTGCTGCAGCTGACTTAGCTGGTTAGTTGCAACACGATAGAACAGAGGCACTGCACCAGGAGCGGGCACGCCTAAGGCCTCAAGTTCCCTGATGTGGTGCAAAACAGCGTCTTTATCGCGTCCTGCCCAACCCGCAATAATGAAATGAGTAACCTCAACATCGAGGGTCGTGGCGGTTTGATCGCCGAGAGTGAACTGAAGGTGCATGCGATAATCCTCTCTTTAAAAATCACAGTGAAATTTCACAGTGTTTTCAAACTAGCGATTTTCATGCCACTTTTTTGTGTAATATGTCTCACAGGCAAAAAAAGGAATGTCGTGATGAGTGAGTCAGTTACTGAAAGTGTGAACCCGGCCAACCCAGAGAAGAGTCTTTCGTTAAATGAACAGGCCTATCTGGCGTTCAGATACCGGCTGACCACCCTGCGTTACAAGCCCGGGGAATATTTAAATACTGCTCAAGTCATGGATGATTTAGAAATGGGACGCACCCCCATCAACCAGGCGATTCACCGTCTGGCAACCGAGGGGCTGTTGCAGATCATTCCACGTAAAGGCGTAATGGTTGCCCCTCTGTCGATTGACGATGCGTTGGAATTGATTGAGGTTCGATTGGTAAACGAGACGCTCTGTGCTGAGCTTGCCAGCCAGAAAGCCAGCGAGTCACATATTCAACAACTGCGTGACCTGAATCAGCAAATTGCTCTGGCAGGTAAGTCACGTAACCGCGAAAAAATGATGTTATTAGACCGCGAGTTTCATCAGGTACTGGCTGATATCGCAGGCAATCGCCGTCTCTCAGATATTCTTAGCGTCATACATGCTCAGACCCAACGTTTCTGGGCAACGACCCTGTCTAATCGTGACCATATTGATGAAGTGATTGATGAGCATAACGAGATTATCAATGCACTCGCTTCCGGTGATAAACAGCACGCAGCCAGCGCTACCCAGGCACACATTTTTTCCTTTAAGCGCGCGCTAATCCTCACTTAATGTTGAGGAGTGCCCTCGCTTTGATGGTAATTGTTATGTTACCTCCCGGCTACTGACGCAGAGTCCACAGGCTGTAGCGCAGCACATTGTTTGAAATCGCAGTCCTCGCTTTTACAGCACTCGCGCAATAAACATTCACGCAGGCAGCGGAAAATAAAAAAGCCCTGCGAATGTTGCACACTCGCAGGGCTCTAAATTGCTTTTTCTTTTAAAGACAACCGGTTAAAACATTACATCAAGCATGATTTAACGGCGGTGGCTTTATTCCACTCAGAATGGAATGTCGTCATCAAAGTCCATCGGCGGTTCGTTATTCGCCGGGGCACTCTGCTGTTGTGGCTGCGGACGAGACTGCGCGCCGCCGCTGAACTGATTGCCGCCCTGTGGCTGCTGTGGCTGGCCCCAACCGTTGTTGTTGTTGCTCTGGCCCTGACCGCCGCCCATAGGAGCGCCTGCGTTACCGCCCTGCTGACGGCCGCCCAGCATCTGCATGGTGCCGCCAACGTTAACCACGACTTCGGTGGTGTATTTTTCCTGACCGCTCTGGTCCTGCCATTTGCGGGTACGCAGCTGGCCTTCAATGTAAACCTGTGAGCCTTTACGCAGGTATTCACCGGCTACTTCGGCTAACTTGCCAAACAGCACAACACGGTGCCATTCGGTGATCTCTTTGTTCTCACCGGTTTGCTTGTCACGCCAGCTTTCTGACGTTGCCAGCGTAATGTTCGCCACCGCGCCACCATTTGGCATGTAACGTACTTCCGGATCCTGACCCAGATTCCCGACTAGAATCACTTTGTTAACGCCACGACTGGCCATGTTGGTGTCTCCCGATGAGTTGATGCTTAAAGTCTAAACCGTGAATTCTACCACGTCACACGTGGAGTTCCCACTTTCCGAGCAGGGTTCCATTTTCGCCTGGTTTGTCACCAAATTGCAAAGAGTACTGGATATTTATTCAGCTTTTTTTTTGTGCCATAATGATGCGTTCTGCTGGTCATGTCAGCAAGGCATGGCGAGTGTTGCTAATCCGGGAAATGTGAATGGATAAGATCGAAGTTCGCGGTGCTCGCACCCATAATTTGAAAAACATTAACCTGACCATTCCGCGTGACAAACTGATTGTGATCACCGGTCTGTCTGGCTCAGGAAAATCCTCGCTCGCCTTCGATACCCTGTACGCTGAAGGCCAGCGCCGTTACGTAGAATCGCTCTCTGCGTACGCACGTCAGTTTCTGTCGCTGATGGAAAAACCCGATGTAGACCACATCGAAGGGCTCTCTCCTGCCATTTCCATCGAACAGAAATCCACGTCGCACAACCCACGCTCAACCGTGGGCACCATCACTGAAATTCACGATTACCTGCGCCTGCTGTTTGCACGCGTGGGTGAACCCCGCTGCCCGGACCACGACGTCACGTTAGCCGCACAGACGGTCAGCCAGATGGTCGATCAGGTCCTGGAGCAGGATGAAGGCCGCCGCCTGATGTTGCTGGCACCGGTGGTGAAAGATCGCAAAGGTGAACACACCAAGACGCTGGAGAATCTGGCATCTCAGGGCTACATTCGCGCCAGGATCGACGGCGAAGTGTGCGATCTCTCCGATCCCCCTAAGCTCGAACTGCAAAAGAAGCACACCATCGAAGTGGTGATTGATCGTTTCAAAGTGCGTGACGATCTGGCAACCCGCCTGGCCGAATCTTTTGAAACTGCGCTGGAGCTGTCTGGTGGCACCGCGATTGTGGCCGATATGGACGACAAAGAGGCAGAAGAACTGCTGTTTTCGGCCAACTTTGCCTGCCCGGTTTGCGGCTATAGCATGCGTGAACTGGAACCTCGCCTGTTCTCCTTTAATAACCCAGCCGGTGCTTGCCCAACCTGTGACGGGCTTGGCGTGCAGCAATATTTCGATCCCGATCGCGTGGTACAAAACCCAGAGCTTTCGTTGGCTGGCGGCGCGATTCGCGGCTGGGACCGTCGTAACTTTTACTATTTCCAGATGCTGCGCTCACTGTCTGAGCACCTCAATTTTGACGTTGAAGCGCCGTTCAACAGCCTCGACGATAAAACCCAACAGGTGATTTTGTACGGTTCTGGCAAAGAGAGCATCGAGTTCAAATACATCAACGATCGCGGCGATACCTCGGTCAGACGCCATCCGTTCGAAGGCGTACTGCATAACATGGAGCGCCGCTACAAAGAGACTGAGTCTGCCGCCGTCCGCGAAGATCTGGCGAAATACATCAGCAACCGCTCCTGCACCAGCTGCGAAGGCACACGTCTGCGTCGTGAAGCGCGCCATGTGTTTGTCGAGAACACCACGCTGCCGACGATTTCAGATATGAGCATCGGCCATGCAATGGACTTTTTCCGCAACCTGAAACTCAGCGGACAACGCGCCAAAATTGCCGAAAAAGTCCTGAAAGAGATTGGCGATCGTCTGAGCTTCCTGGTCAATGTGGGCCTGAACTACCTCTCAATGTCCCGCTCGGCAGAAACCCTCTCCGGCGGCGAAGCGCAGCGTATTCGCCTTGCCAGCCAGATTGGTGCTGGCTTAGTCGGCGTGATGTATGTGCTGGATGAGCCATCGATTGGCCTGCACCAGCGCGATAACGAACGTCTGCTGGAAACCCTGATTCACCTGCGTAATCTCGGTAATACCGTGATCGTCGTGGAACATGACGAAGATGCCATTCGCGCCGCAGACCATGTGATTGATATTGGCCCAGGTGCCGGGGTGCACGGCGGGCAAATCGTTGCAGAGGGTACGGTGCATGAAATTATGGCGCAAGAGGCTTCGCTGACGGGCCAGTTCCTCAGCGGCAAGCGCGAGATCGCCGTTCCCCAGGAGCGCGTTAAAGGTGATCCGAGCAAAGTCCTGAAGCTGAGCGGCGCGCGCGGTAACAACCTTAAAGATGTCACTCTGACGCTGCCCGTCGGCCTGTTTACCTGCATTACCGGCGTATCCGGCTCAGGCAAATCGACCTTGATCAACGATACGCTGTTCCCGATCGCTCAGCGCCAGCTTAATGGCGCAGTGAACAGCGAACCGGCTCCATATCGCGAGGTCTCCGGGCTGGAACACTTTGACAAAGTCATCGATATCGACCAAAGCCCGATTGGCCGTACACCACGTTCCAACCCGGCCACCTATACCGGCATTTTCACCCCGGTGCGTGAGCTGTTTGCCGGTGTGCCTGAATCACGTTCGCGCGGCTATAACCCAGGGCGTTTCAGCTTTAACGTGCGCGGCGGACGTTGTGAGGCCTGTCAGGGTGATGGCGTGCTGAAAGTGGAAATGCACTTCCTGCCAGATATCTACGTTCCCTGCGATCAGTGCAAAGGCAAACGCTATAACCGTGAAACGCTGGAGATCAAATACAAAGGCAAAAGCATTCACGAAGTGCTGGAGATGACGATTGAAGAAGCACGCGAGTTCTTCGATGTGGTGCCAGCACTGGCGCGTAAGCTGCAAACGCTGATTGACGTGGGCCTGTCCTATATTCGCCTTGGGCAGTCCGCCACGACGCTGTCCGGTGGTGAAGCACAGCGTGTGAAACTGGCGCGTGAACTGTCCAAGCGCGGCACCGGTCAGACCATCTATATTCTGGATGAACCGACTACCGGCCTGCACTTTGCCGATATTCAGCAACTGCTGGAAGTCCTGCATCAGCTGCGCGATCAGGGTAATACCATCGTGGTGATTGAGCACAACCTCGATGTAATCAAAACCGCAGACTGGATTGTCGATCTCGGCCCAGAAGGCGGCAGCGGCGGTGGCCAAATCCTGGTGGCTGGCACACCGGAAACCGTTGCCGAGTGTGAGCAGTCACACACGGCACGCTTCCTCAAACCGTTGCTGAACAAAGCGTAAACCGTTCTCCTGTATCTGTTTCTTCTCGCCTGTTTCCCCGCAGGTGTGGAGAAACAGGCAAGATTTCGACACATACAGGCATATACGCTATGCCGCTCAGTGACTATCCTTTCTCCTGTTCCCCTTTGGCACGCTACTGGCGTTGCCGCGTTTTGCGGTGATCTCTCACCGCCTACTCTTCGAAGATACTCACGACACATCAAACTGGAGACACCATGAATATTTCGCACGCCTATGCCGCTCAGGATGCTAAATCTGCGCTGGTACCGTTTGACTACAAGCCGCGTGAACTGCGCGCCCATGATGTACAAATTGAAGTGTTATTCTGTGGCGTCTGCCACTCGGATCTCCACCAGGCTCGCAATGAGTGGAAGAACACCATTTTCCCTGTAGTGCCAGGCCATGAAATTGTTGGTCGTGTTACCGCTGTAGGTGCACATACCGGTAAATATAAAGTGGGCGATCTGGTGGGCGTTGGCTGTATGGTCGACTCTTGCCGTAGCTGTCCAAGCTGCGCTCAGGGACTGGAGCAGTACTGCGAGAATGGCTTTGTTGGCACCTATAACGGTGAAGATCGCGAAACGGGCGCTATCACCTTCGGCGGCTACTCCACTTCTATCGTGGTCGATGAAAACTTCGTGCTGCGCGTCCCGGAGAATCTTGACCTCGCGGGTGTAGCTCCCCTGCTGTGCGCCGGTATCACCACCTACTCACCGCTGCGTCACTGGAACGTTGGCCCAGGTAAAAAAGTGGGTATTGTTGGACTGGGTGGCCTTGGTCATATGGGCGTGAAAATTGCCCATGCGATGGGCGCGCATGTTGTGTTGTTCACCACTTCGCCGGGCAAAATCGAAGATGGTAAACGTCTGGGCGCAGATGAAGTGGTTATCTCTAAAGATGCCGCTCAAATGGCGGCTCATGCCAACAGCTTTGACTTCATCCTGAATACGGTTGCAGCACAGCATGACCTGAACCCGTTTATCACCCTGCTGAAACTGGATGGCAACATGACGCTGGTGGGTGCACCAGAGCACGATCACCCAGCACCGCAGGTGTTTAACCTGATCTTCAAACGCCGCAGCATTGCAGGCTCGCTGATTGGTGGCATCGCGGAAACGCAAGAGATGCTAGATTTCTGCGGCCAGCACAATATCGTGTCGGATATTGAGCTGATTGATATGCAGCAAATCAATGAAGCCTACGAGCGCATGCTGAAAAGCGATGTGAAATACCGCTTCGTGATCGATCTCGATTCACTGCGTAACTAATCCCCGGCGGGCGGGTCACTGACCTGCCCGCAGTTCCGCCTCTTTAGCCGCCACCGCCTGCTGATATGACGCTTCTGCCAGCGCGTAGAGCTGAGAATCCTTTAACGATCCATCCAGATAGACGGTACTCCAGTGCGCCTTATTTAAACGCTGGCTGGGAAGTACATCGCTGTGCTGTTCCCGGAGCAGATCGGCCAGGGCTTGCGTCGATTTCAGCGATACGGCCGGGCGTCCTTCCACTTCATGTACCATGGCAAACAGTATGCCATCATACTGAATTTGCGTGGCTTTCCAGTCGTTGTGCACCTGCTGTTCTGCCCCAGGTTTCGTCATGCAGTACGAAAGCAAATCCGAAAGCGTCATTCTTCTTCTCCTTGCAGCGTTGCCACAATGCGCCGTGCTCCGCCACGAATACGATGTTCACCTAACCAAATGCCTTGCCAGGTGCCCAGCTGGAGCTTGCCCCGACTAACCGGCAAGCACAGTGAAACACCTAACAGGGAAGACTTGATGTGTGCAGGCATATCATCCCGCCCCTCATAATCGTGCTCATAGGGCGCATTTTCTGGGACGTAGCGCAAAAAATGTTGTTCCATATCGCTGCGTACCGTGGGATCACAATTTTCATTCAGCGTTAAAGAAGCAGACGTGTGCTGGAGCAGCAGATGGAGCAGCCCGGTTTTTACCCGTGCCAGATGCGGTAGCTGACTGACAACTTCATCCGTCACCAGATGAAAACCGCGCGATTTGGGGCTAAGACTGAAATGGGTTTGAAGCCACATAGATTTTTCCTGTTTGCATCACCTCGCTTAAGTGTGCAGCAACACAGGAAAAGGTAAACCCACCGATAAAATTAATGCGACGGTGAAACCCACCGCCGCATTATCTACCGGTTAATCCTGGAGTTTTTCTGCCATTGCCGCGATGGTTTTAATGTCATCTTCAGTCGCGCGGGCTAGCCGCTCACCATACTCCTTGTCGGCTTTATAGAAGTAAGACAGCATGATCTGACGACTGGTGCTGTCTGCGGTCGCTAATGAACTGCCAAGTGAGCCAATCAGATCGGCCCGCTCTTTCTCATTGAAAGAGCGATATAGCTCACCGGCCTGTTTGAAGTTTTGTGGTTTATGAATCACTTTCTGCTGGGTGTGCCCGGAAATCGCCAGTTGGCTATAGCGTGCGCTTGCCAGTTCTTCGCGTGGATAACTGCGGCTGGGCTGATAATTCACACCTTGCGTATCAGTCACTGCGCCATTCATTGCCCCATCCTGATTACCATTGTTCACTGCAACTTTAGGCGCGTTGATCGGCAAGGCGAGGCCGTTGGTGCCAACCCGATAGATTTGGGTATCCGCGTAAGCAAAGAGCCGCCCCTGTAACAGACGATCTTCTGAAGGTTCAATTCCGGGTACCAGGTTAGACGGTGACATGGCGACCTGTTCAGTCTCCTGGAAATAGTTAGCCGTGTTGCGATTAAGCACTAACTGCCCGACTTTAACTTCCGCAATACCCGGCCAGATTTTAGTGGCATCTAGCGGATTAAAATCGAACTTATCCAGCTCGCTGGCTTTGATGGTTTGAATGTAGAGATCCCACTTAGGGAATTTTTTCTCGTTGATCGCTGCAACCAGGTCTTCCGTCATATGGCTGAAGGTGGTGCCCTGAATCTCTGCGACTTGTTTGGGGTCGAGGTTTTTTTCTCCCTGTAGCGTTTTCCAGCGAAACTTCACGTAATGTACTTCGCCTTTGGCATTGATGAACTTATAAGCATGCACACTGTTACCGTCCATCTGCCGATAGCTCGCTGGCGTTCCCATATTAGAGTAGAGCCGTGTCAGACCATGAGTGGATTCGGGAACGTGGGAAAAGAAGTCAAACCGACGCGCGTCATTCCCCAGATTCGTACGTGGATCGGGCTTAAACGCATGTGCCATGTCCGGGAACTTAATCGCATCACGAATAAAGAAGACTGGCAGGTTATTCGATACCAGGTCCCAGTTACCTTCAGCCGTATAGAACTTGGTTGCGAAGCCGCGAGGATCGCGCAGCGTTTCAGGTGAATGCAAGCCATGAACGACCGATGAGAAGCGTACAAACACCGGCGTTACCGTTCCAGGCTTGAACACGCCGGCTACGGTTAACCCGCTAATATCCTTACTGGCTGTGAACTCACCATGCGCGCCCGTGCCACGAGCATGCACGACCCGCTCGGGGATTCTTTCCCGGTCAAAGCGCTGCAACTTCTGAATCAGCTGTGAGTCCTGTAGCAGAACGGGGCCAGTGTCGCCTGCGGTTTGCGAGTTCTGGTTGTCTCCCACCGGTGAACCATTATCACGCGTCAAAACCTGGCTATAAGCTGGCGCGCTTAGCACAACAGCCAGTATCAAAGTGAGGGGTTTAAGCTGTGGCAGACGGCTATTGCAGAGAGAAGATACGGGCATAAAAAGTTCCTCATAGGATGACGGCGTCGGTTGCGCCTGTTCTTTCCCGTCCACTCTATGAAGCTGCTAATAGGCATAAATACAAGACTTTACCCGGTTCCCTGCGCTTGATGATGAAGTGTGACCTCCTCTGCTGTTTCTCGATTGTCTGTTAACAGCAATAAAAAAACCGCCGTACAAAGACGGCGGTTTTCAGTTACGGCAAGGTAACAATTACATCACGGCAGCAAAGGCTTCAGCGACCTGATGAACGTTGTTGCTGTTCAGGCCAGCGACGCAAATACGGCCACTGCCAACCAGATAAATGCCGAATTCATTACGCAGACGATCAACCTGCTCTTTGCTCAGGCCGGTGTAGCTGAACATACCGCGCTGCTGGAGCAGGTACTCAAAGTTTTTGCCTGGCAATGCTTCGCTCAGTACTTTAACCAGCTCATGGCGCATCGCGATGATGCGGGTGCGCATCTCTTCAACTTCTGCCAGCCAGCTTGCTTTCAGGGCATCATCGTTCAACACGCGCGCCACAACCTGCGCACCAAAGTTCGGTGGGCTAGAGTAGTTACGACGTACGGTAGCTTTCAGCTGGCCCAACACGCGGTTAGCTTCTTCGGCATCTGCACAGACGATGGAAAGACCACCCACGCGCTCACCGTAGAGAGAGAAGATTTTCGAGAATGAGTTGCTGACGAAGGCTGGCAGGCCCGCGGCTGCGATGGCGCGGATTGCATACGCATCTTCTTCCATGCCTTCACCAAAGCCCTGATAAGCGATATCCAGGAACGGAATCAGCTCCTGTGCTTTCAGCACTTCAGTGACTTCATCCCACTGGGCGTTAGTCAGATCTGCGCCGGTTGGGTTATGGCAGCACGGGTGCAGCAGCACGATGCTCTGTTTTGGCAAGGTTTTCAGCTTGCTGATAAAGGCAGCGAAATTCACGCCTTTGGTTTCTGCGTCATACCATGGGTAGGTTTGCACTTCGAGGCCTGCGCCGTTGAAGATGGCAATGTGGTTATCCCAGGTTGGATCGCTGACCCAAACGCCAGATTGCGGGAAGTAGCGCTTCAGGAAATCCGCACCCACTTTCAGCGCACCTGAACCACCCAGAGTCTGGATAGAGGCAATACGGCCCGCTTTCAGCATCTCGTGGTCGCTGCCAAACAGCAGTGGCGCAATCGCGTTACGATAAGAGACCAGACCTTCCATTGGCAGATACAGTGATGCCTGCTGTGGCTCAGCGTGCAGTTGTTCTTCCGCTGCAGCAACCGCCTGCAGCTGAGGAATGATCCCCTCTTCGTCATAATACAGACCGATGCTCAGGTTTACTTTGTTAGCACGCGGGTCTTGTTTGAAGGCTTCCATCAGCGACAGAATTGGATCGCCTGCATAGGCATCAACGTTTTGAAACACGGTACAGATCTCCATGATTGTTCGTAATATTTTAGTAAATTGCCACTATCAGACCGTATAACGTCCTGGGCGATGGTTCATGGCGATGATCAGATTCAGGATCACCGCGCCAGCGATAGAGACGATAAGCATCTGCCAGCTAACCACAAACAACGACGCTAACACCACACAGGTGTCGATCCCCATTTGCAATTTGCCAGCACGTAAACCAATGCGATCCTGTAGCCAGAGCGCCAGAATATTGACGCCGCCGAGGCTAGCCTTGTGGCGAAACAACACTATAAACCCAATCCCGGTGATGACGTTACCGAACAATGTGGCGTAGATCGGATTTAGCGTAGAGAAATGCATGTACATCGGATGCAGGTGCGTAAACAGTGACACCAGCGCAACGGCACAGAAGGTTTTGATGGTGAATTCCCAGCCCATACGCTTTACCGCCAGCCAGTAGAATGGCAGGTTAATCAGGAAAAACGCGCTACCAAAGGAGAGCGGGGAAACATAGCTGATAAGAAACGCAATCCCGGCGGTGCTGCCGGTTAATGCGCCAGCCTGTTTCATCAACATCACGCCAAAAGAGACCATTAAGGTCCCCATGACGATGGCTAATGCATCTTCTATACGCGAATGTGGGATTTGTGCAGGTTGTTGTACAACGTTATCCATGGTCTTGTCTCAGTGCAAAATGATGCGGCTAAGATGCAAAAAACGCACCACACACTCAGCATTACGCTGCTGAAGTCGTGGCGTTCGCGTTTATCCCATTGATAATTAACACACTTTTGAAATGTTTTTTTTATGCAACTCGCCATCAAAACCGGCAAATCACGCATTAATCAGGAATTTCACGCTTGTTTTTTGCATTCATTTTATAAAAACCGCACCACATTAGCACAGAGCGCACATTTTTGGCGCATTTTGTGCACTTACGACATCACTAATCCATTCTCTTTTAAACGGCCTAACACCACGGATGTTTTGACATGCGCTACGCTCTGATGGCCCGCCAACAATTGGCTGATCAAGGCGCTTAGGGAAGCAAGATCGGCGACCGCGACTTTTAACAGATAATCGGCATCGCCGGTGGTTTTAAAGGCATCCACAATCGCGGATTCTCGCTCCACCATACTGTGGAAACTTTCGACGTATTCTGCCGTGTGATTAATGAGGCGGACTTCGATTAAGCCCACCATACCCAACCCCACCGCTTCCGGTGACAGGCGGGCATGATAGCCAAGAATCAAATTTGCCTGCTCAAGATTAATACGGCGACGCGAACATTGTGAGGCGGAAAGCCCCACTAAATCGCTGAGTTCCTGGTTGGTCAAACGGCCATTGGCCTGAAGGAGTGTCAGTATTTTTAAATCGTAATCATCAACTTGGGTCATTTCGCTTCCAGCGCGTAGTCGGGCACTGGTAACAGATAACCTGAGAAGTAGCGTGGTTGTCCAACACTATTTCTTAATGGCGTGATACTGATGCACGAATCGTGCATCGTTACTCATCGTCATACTGCGGTCCGGCATAGTTATCAAAACGTGACCACTGACCATTGAAGGTCAAACGGACAGTACCGATCGGGCCGTTACGCTGTTTACCCAGAATAATCTCCGCAATCCCTTTCAGATCGCTGTTTTCGTGGTAAACCTCATCGCGATAGATAAACATGATCAAATCGGCATCCTGCTCGATAGAGCCTGATTCGCGCAGATCGGAGTTAACCGGTCGCTTATCAGCACGCTGCTCCAGTGAGCGGTTAAGCTGCGAGAGGGCAACTACCGGCACATTCAGCTCTTTTGCCAACGCTTTTAATGAGCGCGAGATCTCGGCAATTTCAAGCGTACGGTTGTCAGAAAGCGATGGCACACGCATCAACTGGAGGTAGTCGATCATGATCATGCTGAGGCCGTCATTTTCACGGAAAATACGTCGCGCACGTGAACGGACTTCGGTTGGCGTCAGGCCGGAAGAGTCATCGATATAGATGTTCTTTTTCTCCAGCAAGATGCCCATCGTACCTGAAATACGTGACCAGTCTTCATCATCCAACTGACCGGTACGAATTCTGGTTTGATCGACGCGTGACAGCGACGCCAGCATACGCATCATAATCTGCTCGCTGGGCATCTCCAGGCTGAAGATCAACACCGGCTTATCCTGAAGCATCGCTGCGTTTTCGCACAGGTTCATGGCGAAAGTGGTTTTACCCATTGATGGACGCGCCGCGACAATGATCAGATCCGATCGCTGCAAACCGGCGGTCTTTTTGTTCAGATCCTGATACCCCGTATCAACGCCGGTAACGCCATCATGGGGTGTTTGGTAAAGCGACTCGATACGCGATACCGTGGCTTCGAGGATCTGCTCGATATTTTTTGGGCCATCATCTTTATTGGCGCGCTGCTCTGCAATTTTAAAGACGTTGGATTCGGCGAAATCCAGCAGCTCTTCACTGCTGCGGCCTTGTGGATCAAATCCGGCATCCGCAATCTGATTAGCCACCACGATCATCTCACGCACTACCGCACGTTCACGCACGATGTCTGCATAAGCGCCGATGTTAGCTGCACTTGGCGTATTTTTTGCCAGTTCAGCCAGATAACCAAAGCCGCCCGCCATCTCCAGCTCACCACGGGTTTCCAGCGATTCGGACAAAGTGATGAGGTCGATTGGCTGGCTGTCTTCCAGCAGGCGCTGCATTTCAGAGAAGATCAGACGGTGTGCGCGGTTATAGAAATCCTGCGCCACAACACGCTCGGAAACGCTGTCCCAACGTTCGTTGTCCAGCATCAACCCGCCCAGCACCGATTGCTCCGCTTCCAGCGAATGCGGTGGCATTTTCACGCCTTCCAGCTGTTGGTCGCGCGGTTCGTTCGATTTGTTGAAGGGTTTATTTCCTGCCATAGTGAGTGCAATACCGATCTTAAAGGGGGACGCACCAGTATACCCCAGGATACACCTTTAAAGGAGCCAGCATGGCAAAGCGTATTCAGTTTAACCAGAATGGCACACCCGATGTGCTGCAATGGGTCGATGTCGAAGTCGCAGATCCCGCCGAACAGGAAGTCCAGATTGAGAACCGTGCCATTGGCATTAACTACATCGATACCTATATCCGTAGCGGCCTGTATCCCACGGCCACCTTCCCCTCTGGGCTAGGCACTGAAGCCGCCGGCGTGGTAAAGAAAGTCGGAAAAGGTGTGACCCGATTTAAGCCAGGCGATCGGGTGGTGTATGGCCAGTCGGCGTTGGGTGCCTACAGTGAGCTGCATAACGTTGCCGCCGATCGTCTGGTAGCGTTACCGGATTCCATCTCCTTTGAGCAGGCAGCAGCGCTGTTTCTGAAAGGTCTGACGGTACAATATTTGCTGCGTCAAACCTATGTGGTGCAACCGGGCGAGACCTTTCTGTTCCATGCCGCCGCAGGGGGTGTTGGATTGATCGCCTGTCAGTGGGCCAAAGCGCTGGGTGCGCATCTGATTGGAACTGTCGGCTCAGCGGAAAAAGCGCAGTTGGCAAAAGAAAATGGTGCCTGGCAGACCATCAACTATCGTGAAGAAAATATTGCTCAGCGCGTGAGTGAATTCACCGAAGGCAAAAAAGTGTCTGTGGTGTATGACTCCGTGGGCAAAGATACCTGGGAAGCCTCGCTGGATAGCCTGCGCCGTAAGGGGCTGATGGTGAGTTTTGGTAACGCTTCCGGTCCGGTGACCGGTGTCGACCTGGGCATTCTGAATAAAAAGGGTTCGCTGTTTGTGACGCGCCCTTCGCTGTTTGGCTACATCACTAACCTTGAAGAGCTGACCAGCGCCAGCAGCGAGCTGTTTGCCCTGATTGCCAGCGGGGCTGTTCACGCCGATGTGCCAGACCAGCAAAAATTTGCCCTGAGTGATGCGGAAAACGCACATAAACTGCTGGAAAGCCGTGCCACCACCGGCTCCTGTTTACTGATCCCTTAAATGCAAACGGGGCTTCCCGTAGGAAGCCCCTTTCTTTCTTCTTTTTTATAGTTCGCGCTGGGTGTAGGGTCAGCGGCGATGAATTCGTTTGCACAACTGAATTCATACTCGCAGAAAACATAAGGAAAAAATATGTTTAATTGCGGAAAACGCATGAGCAATCCTCCACTCTGTGATCTAAACCGCATTTAACGCCAGCTATTGCGATCTAACCTACTGATTTTACGCCTCAAGGCCGCCAGCTTCCTGTCGTCCGAGTGCTGAAAATAACGCCAGGCCCATACCGCGACCACCGCCAGTAGCAACCAGGGCAGAAGTTTGAACACCAGAGTAAACAGCCCACCGACAAACATCACTACCGTCGCCACCACCAGCGCTGCAATAACGCCAAGTAGCGAAACGCCGGTCAGCAGTAACATCAGGAAAAAGCCGAGTACGAACAGGATTTCCATTTTTGATCCTCAGAACAGTATTTCTTCAATGTATTACAAGAAACATGCCAACATCATAAGGTTATGATTTGTATCAAAATAGAGAATGGAAGCTTAGCGAATTTAGCGGAAAAGCCCATTTTATGGCGTAAAAAAAACCAGCCGAACGGCTGGTTTTTTATTGAACATGATTAAGCTTCCTGCGGAATCTTATCCGCGACCAGCTTCAGTGCGGCTTCGACTACGCTGATCCCTGCGCCTGGCTTATGGGCATTTTCGCTCAGATGACGTCGCCACTGACGTGCGCCAGGAATGCCCTGGAACAGGCCCAACATATGGCGTGTAATGTGGCCAAGCCAGGTCCCTTTCGCCAGTTCGGCCTCAATATAAGGGTACATGGAACGCACCACCGCCACGGTATCGACCTTCAGCGTTTCACGACCAAACAGCTCACGATCAACATCTGCCAGGATACCGGGATTTTGGTACGCTTCGCGCCCCATCATCACACCATCAAGATGCTGCAAATGCACCTTAGCCTCTTCCAGCGTTTTAACACCACCGTTGATGGCCATGGTCAGATGTGGGAAATCACGCTTTAGTTGGTACACACGCGGATAATCCAGCGGTGGGATTTCGCGGTTCTCTTTCGGGCTCAGACCCGAAAGCCAGGCTTTACGCGCATGGATAATAAAGGTATCGCAATTGCCGCGCTCGGCCACCGTACCGACGAAATCGGTCAGAAATTCGTAGCTATCAAGGTCATCAATGCCAATTCGGGTTTTCACTGTTACCGGGATCGATACCACATCACGCATCGCTTTAATGCAGTCGGCAACCAACGTGGCCTCAGCCATCAGGCAGGCACCAAAACGGCCATTCTGTACCCGATCGGATGGACAGCCCACATTGAGGTTAACTTCATTGTAGCCGCGCTGTTCCGCCAACTGTGCACACTGTGCCAGTGCAGCCGGATCGCTACCCCCTAACTGAAGCGCCAGAGGCTGCTCGGCCTCACTGTAGGCCAGGTAATCGCCTTTGCCATGAATGATGGCACCGGTGGTCACCATTTCGGTATACAGCAAAGTTTCACCGGTCAGTTGGCGATGAAAATAGCGACAGTGACGGTCGGTCCAGTCGAGCATTGGAGCAATGGAAAAACGTTGCGAAGAGAAGGTAGCGCTCATGAACAGCAGATATTCCAGAATAGATTGACGATAATCTGCGCGATGATACCACAAAACAAGCCAGACCGTCAGCCGCCCCGCAGGCGGCCGACGTCAGCGGTTAAAATCAGAAGTTAAATGCCAATTGCACCACTCCGCCCACGGTATTGTTATTACCCACCGAGCCTGCGACATCGAAATGCACTTTGTTGTTAAACGGAGAGAAGCCTACACCGGCGGTGAACACATTCTCATCGGTGCCTTTCACATCCGCACGATAACCGGCACGCAGCTGCATCCAGCTCAACAGCCGGTACTCTGCACCCACGCCGATGTACTGGCTATCTTCCTGGGATTTGAAACGCTTGGTTGAGGTGAGATCCACATCACCGGTCACGGTAAATGGCCCCTGATCCCAGGCTAAACCGGCCGTGGCCAGCGGGCGGATTTGATAGGTATCACGGTAACCGCTGATCTCTTTAGTATCATAATCTTGTGCAATCAGGTTCTGCCCGGTCAGCCCGAACGTCAGGTGATCGCCAATATTGGTTGCCATCCCGACATCCAGGTTAAAGCCGGTATGTGAGTTGCGGTACTCGCTACTCCTGACATTGCTCTTATCAAATTCGTAAATCTTGGTCGTATAGTTATACAGCCAGACCTGCTGCATTTTTGGCGTAATACCGAAGGAAACGGCATGTCCTGCGACATTAAACTGGCGGGCAAAGGCTACGCCATAATCCGTGACCAATGCGGCCAGACCATTGCCGGTGGAGAGCAAGCGATCCTGATCGCCGGGCAGAGGAATGATCGTGCCGTTTGAAACGCCACGCAGATAGGTAATGTCATCTTCGCTGATGTTAGAGCGTAGATGTACGGTGCCATAAGCTTTAGTGACGAAGGCGAAAGGTAACGTCTCATTGGGCACAGTGACAGCCAGCGCCGCGCCACCATTGGCATTTACCTGGTTACCGCGCAGATCGCTCAGCTTATTGGCCATATCGCCAGCCGCTGCTTTTAACTCTGGATACCCGCTCAGAAGATCGGCAAAGGTCAGCGAGTTAATCGTGTTGCGAAGATTATCCACGGTATTACTGATGTCATCGATCTTATCGACCATTTTGTCTTTATCAGTAACCTGTAGACCTACGGACGGAAGAATCACACTGACGCCATCTTCCGGTTTAGCTTTGGTCATTAAAGCCGGGTTAGCCAACACCGCCGAGCCATAACGAGAAGCTGCAACACCTGCCCCGCCCATCGCATCATTGCGGGCGTCATACCATGTCCCTGCGGCGACAGCTGAAGAAGAGACTAACAGCGAAGTAAGAGCAATTGAATAACCCAGGACCTGACGCGAAATTATGTTCTTTACCATTTGCCTGCCACCATCGAAGTGTCTTTAGAATTCACAACCAACATGAGTAATAGCGTCCATTTTGGAACGCTAACCGGCGTGTTATTGCTGTGAATTTAAAGCCAACAGCAGTGCTGTTTGCAGGATTGAACAAAAAACATACAGAATATTCTTATTGTGAATGGCGTCTATTCTGGGTCAAAGGATCTTCAGCACCCGATTTATCTTAAGACAAGCTAAACATTATTCAAGAAAGGTAAAGAATGCAAATAAAACGCAATTTTTTATCACACGCTAATCAGCCTGGTTCTGACGCATTTACTGGTGAGATTTAGAGCAAAAATTAAGGCGTACTTTTCATGCTGTTACTTCATTTTTATTACAGCTTTATCCTGCCCAGCGCGGAAAACTTTTGTGTGATAACATAACGTCTCATTTGCAGCGGAGAGTAACCATGTCGACGATGATGCCTGAACAGATCATGACCCAGGCGGAAAAACTTTGCCTACAGCGCGGTGTTCGCCTGACCACCCAGCGTGCTGAAGTGTTGCGCCTGATGGCGGAACAGCAAGGTTCGATCAGTGCTTACGATCTGCTGGATCAACTCCGTGTCAGTGAGCCGCAGGCAAAACCACCCACTGTTTATCGGGCACTGGATTTTTTGCTGGAACAGGGGTTTATTCATCGCGTTGAATCAAACAACAGCTATGTGGTGTGCCATCACTTTGAGGCACCTGCCCATACCTCAGTGATGCTGGTGTGTGATAACTGTGCTGCGGTGACTGAGCAACAGGCGCAAGGCGTAGAGAAAATCATCACGTCGCTGGCGGCGCAGGCAAAATTTACCTTACGACACAGCGTGATTGAAGCACATGGGTTGTGTGTGAAGTGTGCGGAAGTCGATGCCTGCGATCAGCATGATCATTGCGATCATGACCACCAAGTCGAACCAAAAAGGCGCGGTAGAAAGAGTTAATACACATCCTTGTGTCGGGCCGCCCATGAGCCAATGGGCTGGTTCCTGTGGGTTCAGTCAATAGCGCTGGGCTTACCAGCGATAATCGCTATTGTGGGATTCCCAATCCTTCACTTCCTCTTCAGCCCGTTCTTTGGCGTAGCCATAACGTTCCTGAATTTTACCCACTAACTGCTCACGTTTACCTTCGATAACGGTGAGATCGTCATCGGTCAGTTTGCCCCATTTTTCCTTAAATTTGCCTTTGAACTGTTTCCAGTTACCACTGACTTGATCGTTATTCATCACTGACCTCCTGGTCATGGTTGCCGTTTCGCTTAATTAATCAGTGAAAAGTAGTGATTAACACTGACTAATTGCCGTTAGTTAAGTTAATTATAGCGATGAATACGGAGCAGGCAGAAATAATGGGAACTATCTTAGTTTACCGGCGATCAATGCACGAACCAACGCTGCTGCTGCCACAGCCGACGCCAGATGATCCACAGCGTTAATCCACGTAAGCCGAGGAAAACCGTTATGGCCAGCCACAGAGCATGGTTCCCTAACCAGGGCGTCAGCAATACGGTCAGCATGAAGCCCAGCGCAGCCAGAGCCATACTGTTACGCATCTCCCTGCCGCGCGTTGCACCGACAAAAACACCATCAAGCAGGTAACACCAGACACCCACCAGCGGAATAATCGCTTGCCACCCTAAAAAGTGGTGGGCTAACTCACGTAACCCCGGCAGCGTGGTCAAATGGGCGATGATGGCATCTCCCGTGAGCCAATAAATAATGGCGAAGGCCGCAGCGACGATCCCCGCCTGACGACAGGCCGCTTGCCACACCAGCAGCAGCTGCTGGCTGTCTTTAGCTCCGAAGGCCTGGCCGGATACCGCTTCTACCGCGTAAGCAAAGCCGTCTAACGCATAGGCGGTGAAGGTGAGGAACATCAGCAATACGGCATTCACTGCCACGATTTCAGCGCCCATTCGCGCGCCAATCAGGGTAAGAGAAGCAAAGCAGATTTGCAGTAGCAGAGAGCGCAGCATGATATCGCGGTTTAAACGCAGTAGCCGCGAAACATCCTGCCACCATCCCTGCCACAGCATGGCAACTGGAATCTGATTTTGTCGTAATGCACGCCAGACCAGTGCGATGCCCAAAGCAAAAGTGACATACTCCGCGACCGCGGTAGCGGTGGCCGCCCCCGCCACCTGCCAGCCAAGTCCGACGACCAGCCAGAGATCGAGTAACAGGTTAACCAGGTTTCCAACCACCAACAGAATGACGGGCGCTCGCGCATATTGCACCCCCAGCAACCAGCCGAGAATCACCAAATTCGCTAGCGTGGCCGGGGCACTGAGCCAGCGGATATGAATGAAAATACGCGCCTGCTCCAGTACGGACTTATCGCCGCCAATCAGATACGTCGCCAGTTGCGTGATGGGTTCACGACACAGAATAAACAGCCCACCAGCAACGATAGCCAGCAAGAGCGGCTGCATCAACGCGCGTGCCAGTGCTGCGCGATCGCCCGCGCCAAATGCCTGCGCCGTCAGCCCGGTGGTGCTCATGCGTAAAAACAGCAGCAGCATAAAGATAAAGCTGGTGATGGTCGTGCCAATCGCCACACCGCCCAGATAGATCGGGCTATTAAGGTGCCCTATCACTGCGGTATCGACTAAGCCCAGCAGCGGCACGGTGATATTGGACAAAATCATCGGTAACGCCAGCCGCCAGAGTCGCTGGTCAGTGGCAGAAAAAAGACGCATCAGCTGTGTCATGGTTTTGAAGGCGTTGTTTGGCAAGAAAGCAATGTTGCCGGAGGAGAAGACACGCCGGCAACAGAGAGAAAATCAGGGAGCAGAGAGAATTAGATCCATTCACCGTTACGCACGATGCCAACAGCAAGACCTTCCACCGTCAGTGATTGTACGCGGGTATCGATTTCAATTGGTTTGAATTCGCTGTTCTCAGGGAGCAGATACACCATTGAGCCCTGCTTTTTCCAGCGCTTCACAGTCACTTCTTCATCGATACGTGCCACGACGACCTGGCCGTTGTGCACGTCCTGGGTTTTATGCACGGCAAGCAGGTCACCATCCATAATACCGATATCTTTCATTGACATACCGCTGACGCGCAGCAGGAAGTCCGCTGAAGGCTTAAACAACGCAGGATCAACCTGATAATGCGTTTCGATGTGCTCTTCTGCTAACAGAGGCTCACCCGCAGCCACCCGCCCAATCAGCGGCAGGCCTTCAGGCTGTTCTTCTTCCATGAGCAACCGAATGCCGCGCGATGCGCCGGAGACGATTTCAATCACGCCCTTTCTTGCCAGCGCTTTCAGGTGTTCTTCAGCCGCATTAGGTGAGCGGAACCCGAGCTGCGCGGCAATTTCTGCGCGTGTCGGTGGCATACCGGTCTGGTTGATATGGTCGCGAATCAGATCATAGACCTGCTGCTGCCTTGTAGTTAACGCTTTCATCCCGCCCCCTGGTTGTTTATACAGTCGCTGTGAGTATATACAGGTATCTGATAAATGGGAACCGAAACAGAGGAAAAAACAGCCATTTGTCCGGTTCTGGAAGCGCTATCGCAGTTAGCGCCACAGCAACATGACCCAGACGAAAACAGCCAGTAGGATGCTGACCAATACGGCGGCTGAGCCCAGGTCTTTGGCTCGACCTGCCAGGGGATGTTGCTCTTCACTTACCCGGTCAACAACGGCTTCAATGGCGCTGTTAATGATCTCCATAATCACGACCAACACCACGGAACCGATGAGCAAAATACGGGAAACCCGATCAACATCCAGCCAGAAAGTGATAATAATCGCGATAATGGCTACGATACTTTCCTGGCGGAATGCGGCTTCATGTCGCCAGGCGGCATTCAACCCCTGCCAGGAATAACGCGCAGCGCGCAAAATACGGATCAATCCCGTACTGGTGTTTGCCATAATGTGGAACCCTTTGTAAATATTGACGTCACTGTCTGGGTGGATTGCGTATAGCGCCACCACAGATCTTCGCTGCGCTTTCTGTTATGCTTGCGGCGCTTTGCTAACAAGAGGCTTCATGTTGTCTATGTCAGGTTGGCGTAAACTCTATTACAAATTACTTAATTTACCACTCTCTTTGCTGGTAAAAACTAAGTCTATCCCTACAGATCCCGTTTCCGAGCATGGTATTGATCCCAGTCGTCCGGTGATGTATGTGCTGCCTTATGATTCTAAGGCGGACCTGCTGACGCTGCGTTCGCAGTGTCTGAAGCACCATCTCCCTGACCCGCTGGAAGCGCTGGAAATTGACGGTGTGGTGTTGCCGCGCCATGTGTTTATTCATGACGGACCACGGCTGTTTCCTTACTACGTGCCCAATCAGGAGTCAGTGAAACTCTTCCACGACTACCTGGATCTGCACCGTAGCAATCAGGAACTGGACGTGCAGATGCTGCCGGTCACTGTGATGTTTGGCCGCGCACCAGGCCGCGAGGTTCCTGGTGACGAAGCGCCGTATTTACAGGTACTTAACGGCCTGCAGAAGCTTATCGCTATTCTTCGGCATGGTCGAGACAGCTTTGTCCGTTTCTCCCCTACCGTTTCGCTGCGTGACATGGCTAACCAGCACGGTACGGATAAATCTATCGCCCATAAACTGGCGCGCGTTGCACGTATTCACTTTGCTCGTCAGCGCCTGGCCGCAGTTGGGCCGCGTTTGCCAGCTCGCCAGGATCTGTTCAATAAGCTACTTCAGTCGAAAGCGATTGAAAAAGCAGTTGAAGATGAAGCGCGCAGCAAAAAAATCTCCCACGAGAAAGCGCAGCAAAATGCGGTAGAAATGATGGAAGAAGTCGCGGCTGACTTCTCATACGAAGCCATCAAACTCACTGACCGTGTGATGAGCTGGACATGGAGCCGCCTCTACCAGGGCATTAACGTGCATGGTGCTGAGCGCGTCCGGCAGTTAGCGCAGGACGGCCATGAAATTGTCTATGTGCCGTGCCACCGCAGCCACATGGATTACCTGCTGCTTTCGTATGTCATTTATCACCAGGGCCTGGTGCCGCCGCACATTGCCGCTGGCGTCAATCTGGACTTCTGGCCGGCAGGCCCGATTTTCCGCCGCCTGGGTGCCTTCTTTATTCGCCGTACCTTTAAGGGCAATAAGCTCTACGCGACCGTGTTCCGTGAATACCTGGGTGAACTGTTCAGCCGCGGCTACTCGGTGGAGTATTTCGTTGAGGGAGGACGCTCACGTACGGGCCGTCTGCTTGATCCGAAAACCGGTACGCTGGCTATGACGCTGCAAGCCATGCTGCGTGGCGGCAATCGACCTATCACACTGGTTCCGATCTATATCGGCTATGAGCATGTGATGGAAGTCGGGACTTACGCCAAAGAACTGCGTGGCGCGGTAAAAGAAAAAGAGGGCTTTTTGCAGATGGTGCGCGGGTTACGCAAGCTGCGTAATCTCGGTCAGGGCTACGTCAACTTTGGTGAGCCGTTACCGCTGGTCAATTATCTCAATAAGCGCGTGCCAGAATGGCGTGAAGCGATTGATCCCATTGAACCGCAGCGTCCGGCATGGTTAACCCCTACCGTAAATGACATCGCGGATAAGCTGATGGTGCGCATCAATGAAGCAGGCGCAGCCAATGCGATGAACCTCTGCGTCACGGCACTGCTGGCCTCTCGTCAGCGCTCACTGACCCGCGAGCAGCTCACGGAACAGCTCACCTGCTACATTGAACTGTTGCGTAACGTGCCTTATTCGCCGGAAGCCACAGTGCCGGATATGTCAGCAGAGCAGATGCTTGAACATGCAATGAGCATGAACAAGTTTGAAACTGAGAAAGACAGCATTGGCGATATCGTGATTTTGCCACGCGAGCAGGCGGTCTTAATGACTTACTATCGCAACAATATCCACCATATGCTGGTCATGCCTTCATTAGTCGCCGCGATTGTGCAGCAGCACACGCAGCTGGAAGAGGCAGAATTGCTGCGCCAGGTGCGTCTCATCTATCCGATGATGAAAAGCGAACTGTTCCTGCGCTGGAATCAGGAAGCGTTGCCTGGAGTGATCTCTGCACTTTGCCAGGAGCTAGCGCGACAGGGACTGGTTAGCATTGAAGGGGGCCAGATTCGCGTCGTTGCGGCTCGCCACCGGACATTGCAGCTACTGGCCTCCGGCGTGCGTGAAACACTGCAACGCTATGCCATTACGTTCTCCATTCTCAGTGCGAAACCGACGATCAACCGTGGGACGCTGGAGAAAGAGAGCCGTACGCTGGCACAACGTCTGTCCGTCCTGCACGGCATTAACGCCCCAGAGTTCTTCGATAAAGCCGTATTTGCCACCCTGGTTCTGACCCTGCGTGATGAAGGCTATATCAGCGATAGCGGCGATGCGGATGCCACACAAACGGCAGCCACCTGGCAGATTCTGGCAGAGCTGATCACCAGCGATGTACGCTTAACCATTGAGAACGCCACAGAGCAAGAATAATCGGCTGTGGTACAACAAAAAGGGCAACCCACTGGGTTGCCCTTTTTTTCATTCGCTTGTGACCATTACCACCAGTGGCTAAACGGTGCCGTGCTGAGCAGAATGCCAATAAACAGCGCCATACCGACATAGTTGTTATTCAGGAAGGCCTGGAAACAGGCGTCTCGCTCACGCTGAGCAATCAGTTTCTGCTGGTGCACAAACAGCACCGCCGCCAACAGTAGCGACCAATAAAAAGCACTGTTCAGGTGCTGCAAAATACCGACGGCCACCATCAACAACAAAGTTGCTAGCTGTAATAGCCCAACAATCAGCTTGTCATAGCGGCCAAACAGGATCGCCGTGGATTTGATACCGATTTTCAGGTCATCATCACGATCGACCATCGCGTACATCGTATCGTAAGCGACCGTCCAACATATGTTTGCCAGGAACACCAACCAACAAACCAAAGGTAAGGACTCACTTACTGCCGCCCACGCCATGGGAATGGCCCAGCCGAAAGCAGCCCCGAGCACCACCTGTGGTAAATGGGTATAACGCTTCATGAACGGATAAGTCCATGCCAGTGCCAGACCAACGACGGAGAGCAAAATCGTCATCAGGTTCATTGTTAGCACCAGTGCAAAAGCCACCAACGCCAGCCCGACAAACAGGACTTTGGCTTCCTTTGCACTCACCGCACCACTTGGTAAGGGGCGCTGATGCGTGCGTTTCACATGCCCATCCACTTTGCGGTCAGCAAAATCGTTTATCACACAGCCTGCGGCGCGCATGATGAAAACACCCGCGGTGAAAACAATGAACACCAGCAGTGGCGGATGCGCCATATCTGAGAGCCACAAGGCCCAGAATGTCGGCCAAAGCAGAAGCAGCGTACCAATGGGTTTATTGATACGCATCAAGCGGCTATAAGCCTGTAGTTTTGTCCTGGAGAGAATTGATTGCACAGTTATTTACCCTGGGAAAGCTGGCTGTAGACCGGCGCAGCGGGAAGAAACAGCTCAGTCAACAGAAACGGTTTATCTGACAGTCGCAGGCGCGAACGGCGTCCCCACAGCCCGTCAATCTGACCAATGGTAATAAAGTCGCGGCTGAGTGTCGAAGACGAGAACAGATAACGACCCAGTGGCCGTGTCCCCATCTGGCTCAGCATGGCTTCTGGCCCATCCAGTGTGCTTTCAGGCACCAGCGTGCGCCCGGCCAACCACGGAACCCCATCCCCTGACAGAATGATTTCACGCAGCCAGAAACGCGCTTCATCCGGCAATTGTGCCCGTTCTTCTTCACTGAGTTCGGCGGAAGTAATAAACCCTTCCCGGTAAGGCTGTACTGTCACTTGCTGGCAGTGGCGCTCGAAACGTAGCGTCATCGAGTCTTCTTCCATCAACCAGTCAAGTGTAAACGTTGAAGGCTGTGCCGACCCTGTCCAGCACAGCGCATGCAGAAGCGTTAGCGCATCTTGCGGCATAACGTTGATCCCTAGCATCGGTCAAAGGGCAGTAGTTTACCTTACTGATGCCAGGGAGGCTGTGCTTATTCGCGCTTTAAGCGATTGCTGTTTGCCAACCATAGAGTGATCACCAGAATCAGAATCGCTGAGGAGTAGCACAGCGTATCGAACGGATTTTTATGGTCAACAATGATCAGACGGATAATCGCCGTAATCCCGATGTAAACAAAATAGCGCAGCGGGAAGTGATAGCCTGACTGGAAATACTTCACAATCAGCGCGATAAACTCGAAATAGAGAAAATAGATGACAATGCCTTCAATCAGCAAATAAGAAGACGCCTGCTCACCGGTACTGAACAGTACGGTCGCCAGATGAATCGTCTCTTTGCCAAGAAAGACCACTAAAATAATCGCTAAAATCACCAAGCCAATGTTAAGCACCCATTGCAAAACTGTGGCGATATGTTGCCCGCCTGTTGTTTTTTTATGCACAATAAACCCCTGAATATCAGTCAATTACCGTTATTCATCATGCTCTAGCCTCCGAGAAATCACAATATCGTTGCCGTGCTTTCCTGCGGGCTTTCTGTTGCATTGTTTGTCCTGATTTTTCCGCCTTCACACCCATTTCAGCGCCATTGCGGCGCGTGTCTGCACTATGACAGTTCAATGACACTTCGCCTAAACCACCAAAAATATCCGTCTTTGTGCCCCCGGACGGGCAGTCATAAAAATGTCATCGCTGCTGGCTACATTGGCTCGGTTCTTGCTGGTCTGTATTCGCCAGGCCAATTCACTCATACCCGGAGCCTTAATAATGAAAGCGTTACTCGTCTCTGTTATTGCCAGTGCCGTTCTGCTTGCGCTCCCTGCTGCGCAAGCGGCGGATAACGATATGGCCGCACTGGAAAAAGCGGCTCGTGCGGAAGGTCAGGTCAACAGCGTTGGTATGCCAGACAGCTGGGCCAACTGGAAAGGCACCTGGAATGACATCAGCAACACCTATGGCATTAAACACAGCGATACCGACATGTCTTCAGCCCAGGAGCTGGCTAAATTCAACGCGGAAAAAGAGAATGCCAGCGCGGATATTGGTGATGTCGGTGCCGCATTTGGCCCGATCGCTGTGAAAATGGGCGTTGCACAGCCCTTCAAGCCGACCCACTGGGATCAAGTGCCCGCGTGGGCAAAAGATCCGGCGGGTAACTGGATGCTGGCTTACACCGGTACCATCGCTTTCCTGATAGATAAGCAGCAGGTCAAAGATGTTCCACACAGCTGGGCCGACCTGAAAAAAGGCAAATATGTGGTCACTATCGGTGATGTTGGCGTGGCCGCTCAGGCCGCGAACGGCGTGCTGGCCGCCAGCTATGCACTGGGTGGCGACGAGAAAAACCTGAAACCGGCACTGGATTTCTTTGCTGATCTGGCGAAGCAGGGCCGTTTAGGGGTTACCGATCCGGTGATTGCCAATATTGAAAAAGGCGAAATTCAGGTTGCCGTAGTGTGGGACTTCAATGGTCTGAACTACCGCGACCAGATCGATAAAAACCGCTATGACGTGGTGATCCCTTCCGACGGCTCGGTGATTTCGGGCTACAGCACCATCATCAACAAATACGCCAAACACCCGAATGCCGCCAAACTGGCACGCGAATACATCTTCTCCGATGCCGGGCAGATCAATCTGGCTCGTGGCTATGCCCGCCCGATTCGTGCTGAACACCTGACATTACCGGCGGATGTCCAGGCCAAGCTCCTGCCGCAGGATGAGTATAAGAATGCTCGTCCGATCAAGGATCAGGCTGCGTGGGATAAGACCTCGAAAGCACTGCCGCGTCTGTGGCAGGAAAACGTCATCATTAATATGAAGCAGTAACAGGCTCGGAGATAAAGCATGAAAACGATCCTGGTGGTACTGGATGGCCTGAGTAACCAGGTAGCGCAGTTTGCAATGGGCTACCTGCACGCAGAGTGCGCTCAGGGCAAAGGGCACTACTACTCACTGACCTGCGAGCTGCCTTCGCTGTCACGTCCCTTGTATGAGTGCATCTTGACCGGTGTCCCACCGGTTGAGAGTGGCATCATTCACAACGGCGTTGATCGGCTAAGCAAAGAGCGCAGCGTGTTTCACTATGTGCAGGAGGCAGGGCTAAAAAGTGCCGCCGCCGCCTACCACTGGGTGAGTGAGCTTTATAACCGTACGCCGTTTGTTCCGGCGCGTGACCGCCATACGCTCGCGCCGGAATTACCGATCCCCTATGGTCACTTCTATTACGATGACGGCTACCCCGACTCGCATTTGTTTGAAGATGCCGAGAGCCTGCGGTTGCGCTACGACCCGGACTTTCTGCTGATCCACTCAATGAACATTGATGATTGCGGCCATAAGTTTGGCCTCTCTTCCACGCAATATCGTAACCGGGCGCGCATGGCGGATGGCTATCTGTCCCACTGGCTACCGGGCTGGCTGGCTGCGGGTTATCAAGTGATTGTCACTGCCGATCACGGCATGAACGACGACCACTCCCACGGCGGCAATCTGCCGGAAGAGACGCAAGTTCCGCTGTTTGTCTTTGGCCGCGCCTTCTCGCGCCACGCCGATGCGACACCGCGTCAAACCGAGCTATGCGGTACGGTGTGCGAGTTGCTGGAAGTTGCACATGATAAACCCTGGTGCCAGGCACTGTTGGCGGAGCCGCGTGGATGAATAAAAAGCTCGTCGCGCTACTGCTGCTGTTGCCGTTTACGGTGTTTTGGCTGGCATTTCAGTTCGCTCCCTTGCTGTGGATTGCCATCAACAGTTTCTGGAGTGACACCAATGAACGCTGGGGCTGGGATAATTACAGCGACATTCTGACTTCTGCGTTCTATCAACAGGCGTTTGGTCTGTCGTGGGATATTTCGTTCTGGTCGAGCGTTTATGGCCTGCTGATTGCTCTGTTCTGCGGATATTCTCTGCATCAAATTGGTAGTGGGCGCTTACAACGGTTTATGATGTCCTTCACCAACATGACCAGTAACTTTGCCGGTGTCCCGCTGGCATTCGCCTTTATTATCCTGCTCGGCCTGAACGGTTGCCTGACGCTGCTACTGAAGCATTATGGCGTGATGCAGGGCTTTCGCCTGTTCTCGCGCGACGGCATGGTGCTGGTCTATACCTGGTTTCAAATCCCGCTGGGCGTGCTGCTGCTCTACCCCGCGTTTGATGGTCTGAAACGAGACTGGCAAGAGTCTGCCGCACTGCTGGGGGCCAGCCGCGCACGCTACTGGTGGCACATTGGCTTACCGATCCTGTTCCCGGCGCTGCTGGGGACTTTCGTTATTCTGCTGGCCAACGCACTGGGGGCTTATGCCACCATTTATGCCCTCACGACAGGTAACTTTAACGTGGTGCCGGTACGCATTGCGGCCCTGGTGTCTGGCGATATTTCCCTCGATCCCAACACCGGTGGGGCACTCGCCATGTTGCTGGTCTTACTGATGGCCTTTATTACTCTGGTGCAACAGTATCTGATGCGCCGCAGTTACCTCAACGCCAGACCGTCCTGACAGGAGCGACACGTGGAAAAGATTTATCATCGCTTTATGGTCGGGCTGCTGCTGTTGATTCTGGCACTGCCGCTGGTGGCAACGCTGCTGTATGGCCTGTCCAGCGAATGGAGCAACACGATTCTGCCGCAAGGTTATACCTTGCAATGGTTCATTGAACTGTGGAGCGACGGCCGTTTCCTGAGCGCATTAGGCCATTCACTGCTGATTTGCTTTGGGGCGCTGTTGTTTTCACTATTGCTGGTGCTGCCAGTAATGTTTGTGATCGCTTACTTCTACCCGAAGCTCGATGGCGTGATGAACGTATTGATTCTGATGCCGTTTGCCGTGCCCCCGGTGGTCTCCTCCGTTGGCCTGTTACAGCTCTACTCTAGCTCACCGCTGATGCTGACCGGCACACCGTGGATCTTGATCGGCTGCTACTTCACGATCGCACTGCCCTTTATCTATCGCGCGATTGCTAACAACATGCAGGCGCTGAATCTTAAAGAGTTGATGGATGCTGCCCATCTGCTGGGGGCCAGTAGTTTTCAGGCCGCACTGTGCGTGGTGCTGCCAAACCTACGCAAAGGGATGTTGATCGCCGTACTGCTGTCGTTCTCCTTCCTGATTGGCGAATTCGTCTTTGCCAATATGTTGGTCGGCAACCGCTACGAAACGCTACAAGTCTATCTTTACAATATGCGCAATGGCAGTGGTCACTTTACCAGTGCGCTGGTGATCTCTTATTTCCTGGTGGTACTGCTGGTAACCTGGCTGGCGAATGCCCTGAATCGTGAACGAGGCTGAGAATGAGCTATCTGCAAATTAAACAACTGAATAAGAGCTACGGCCCTACAACCATTTTCCAGCATATCGATTTCAGCGCCGAGGAGGGTGAGTTTGTCACCCTGCTTGGCCCCAGCGGCTGTGGTAAATCAACCTTACTGCGCTGCATGGCCGGGCTGACCAGCGTCGATAGCGGCGAAATCCTGCTGCAAGGACAGAATCTGGTGCCGCTCTCCCCCCAGCAGCGCACCATTGGCATGGTGTTTCAGAGTTACGCCCTGTTCCCGAATATGACGGTAGAAAAGAATGTGGCCTTTGGCCTGAAAATGCAGAAACTGCCCGCCAGTCAGATTCAGCAGCGCGTGATGGAAGCGCTGGAGTTAGTCGAACTGACCGAGTTCGCCAAACGTTATCCTCATCAACTCTCTGGCGGACAGAGCCAGCGCGTGGCCCTCGCCCGCTCATTAGTAACACGCCCGCGCCTGCTGCTGCTGGATGAACCGCTTTCTGCACTGGATGCGCGCATTCGTCGCCATCTACGCGAACAGATTCGCCGCATTCAGCAGGAGCTTAAGCTCACCACGCTGTTTGTCACCCACGATCAGGAAGAGGCGCTGACCATGTCAGACCGTATCGTCCTGATGAACCGGGGTAAAATTGTCCAGAACGGGGATGCAGAGTCTCTCTATACCCAACCCGCCGATCTGTTTGCCGCCGGTTTCATTGGTAACTACAACCTGATCAGTGCTGAGCAGGCACAGCGTCTTACCGGGCAGGTCTTCTCCGGGCAGGTGGCCATTCGCCCAGAGTCGATCCAGTTCTGCGATATCAATGCCGGTATTCCAGCGGTGATCCTCAGCCATAGCTTGCTGGGCAATGTCATTCGCTATCGTGTACGGGCACAGGATGTCGAACTTTCCGTGGATGTATTGAACCGATCGCGTGCAGATTTGTACCCTAATGGCAGCCAGACTGGTCTACAGTTAGCATTGTCTACACTGCGCGAAGTGGCTTAAAACACACAATAAATTGCGCAGTGAGGTGCGTCACTCCTCACAGTTAATGCTTCTCGCCAGGCGAGCTAACTGTGTTATCACAGGCCTGGCGGAGAAGAGGTGTGACAGGTGTTAACGTTACTTAATTTGCTGTCGGCGGTTGCCCTGTTGGTGTGGGGAACACACATTGTGAGAACCGGGATTATGCGCGTCTATGGCGCGGATTTACGCCGGGTTCTGAGCCACAGCATTGAAAAAAAACCGCTGGCTTTTGTTGCCGGGATTGGGGTGACAGCGCTGGTGCAGAGCAGCAACGCCACCACGCTGCTGGTCACGTCTTTTGTCGCACAAAACCTGGTGGGGCTGACGCCAGCACTGGTTGTCGTGCTGGGCGCGGATGTCGGGACCGCGATCATGGCCCGAATCCTGACGTTCGATCTCTCCTGGCTCTCTCCGCTGTTTATCTTCTTTGGGGTCGTGTTTTTCCTTGGCCGTAAGCAGACGCGCGCCGGTCAGCTTGGCCGTACCAGCATCGGCCTTGGCCTGATCTTGCTGGCGCTACAGCTGATTGTGACGGCGGCGAAGCCCATCACCCAGGCGGCGGGTGTCCAGGTGCTGTTCTCCACCCTGACCGGTGACATCGTGCTGGATGCCCTGATTGGTGCCATATTTGCTATCGTCAGCTACTCCAGCCTTGCCGCGGTACTGTTAACCGCCACCCTAAGCGCTACCGGAGTGATCTCCTTCAAAGTCGCACTCTGTCTGGTGATCGGTGCCAATCTGGGTAGTGGATTGCTGGCGATGCTGAGCGCCAGCAAAACCAACGCCGCAGGGCGGCGCGTGGCGCTGGGTAGCCTGCTGTTTAAAACCATCGGGATGGTGTTAATTCTGCCGTTTGTTAACCAGCTGGCAGACCAACTCGACAAACTGCCGATTAATGATGAAGAACTGGTGATCTTCTTCCACGTGTTCTACAACCTGATTCGCTGCATTGTCATGGTGCCGTTTGCTTCTGCCATGGCGAACCTGTGTACCCGTCTGATCAGTGATGATGTGGTGGACGATCAGAAAGTAAGAGCGCGCCATCTCGACAGCAGCGCACTGGATACGCCCGCGCTGGCGCTGGTCAATGCTGCGCGTGAGGCACTACGAATGGGAGATGTGCTGGAGCAGATGCTGGAGAGCTTCCATAAAGTCATGCATGGCAATTTACAGGAAGAGCGTCAGGTACAGCGACTGGATGATGACGTTGATACACTCTACACCGCCATCAAACTCTATCTGGCGCAGATGCAAAAAGAGGAGCTGGCAGAAGAGGAGTCGCGCCGCTGGGGCGAGATTATTGAGATGTCGCTCAATCTTGAGCAGGCTGGCGATATTATTGAACGCATGTGCGTGGATGTGGCGGGAAAATCACTGACCGCCCGGCGGGCATTCTCCGCAGAGGGCTTACAGGAGTTAGAAACGCTGCAAACTCAGCTGATCAGCAATTTGCGTCTCAGCCTGTCGGTGTTCCTTTCGCACGATCTCAACAGTGCTAAACGCCTGCGTCGTGCCAAACATCGCTTCCGCATCCTGATTCGCCGCTACTCTCATGCGCATGTGGATCGGCTGCACCAGCAAAATGTCCAGAGTATTGAAACCAGCTCGCTGCATCTCGGCTTGCTGGGGGACATGAAACGTCTTAATTCCCTGTTCAGCGCCGTTGCTTACACCGTACTGGATCAGCCAGATGACGAACGCGAGCTGGATTAAGCCATAAAAAAAGGCCGCTCACGCGGCCTTAATATTATTCGCTATCCGTTGGTTTTTTAATTGGCTTGCCTGACCAGTATCCCGCCAGCAGCGAGCCTGAAAGGTTATGCCACACCGAGAACAGCGCGCCTGGCAGTGCCGCCAGCGGTGAGAAATAGAGCTTGCCCAGAGTCGCCGCCAGGCCGGAGTTCTGCATGCCCACTTCCAACGCCAGCGTACGGCAGGTGGATTCGTCAAAGCCAAACAGCTTCCCGCCCCAGTAGCCGCCCAGCAGACCAATGGCGTTATGCAGGATCACGGCCGCGATCACCATAAGACCCACAGAGCCGATAAAGCTCTGGCTGCCCGCCACTACCGCGCTGATGATCAGTAAAATGCACACCATAGAGAATGCCGGTAGATAAGGCTCAACGCGACGGACGACACCGTTCAACGAGTGATGGACAATCAGGCCCAGCCCAATCGGAATCACCACAATTTTTACGATGCTCAGCAGCATCCCAACCACATCCACCTGAATATGAGTATCTACGTACAGTTTGGTCAGTAATGGCGTGGCAAAAACGCCAACCAGCGCAGAGACAGAAGAGATGGTCACTGACAGTGCAACATCACCTTTCGCCAGATAGATCATCACGTTGGATGCCGTACCACTGGCAACGCTGCCTACCAGAATCATGCCCGCAGAGAGATCCGGTGGCATATGGAACAGTTTCGCCAGGCCCCATGCCGCCAGTGGCATCACCAGGTAGTGCAGGAAAGTCCCGGCAATCACCGGCGCTGGGCGCACCAGGACGCGTTTGAAATCATCAATGTTTAGCGTTACGCCCATGCCGAACATGATCAGCATCAGTAGCCAGGTCACCCAAGGACCAATAGCGAGGAACGTAGAGGGCGTGTAGTACGCCGCAACAGAGAGCAGCACTGCCCACAATGGGAACAGGCGAGTAATTTTGGCGAGCATAGCCAGTTATCCTTATAAGAATGTTTGTTTGATGGCCGCAGATGGAGCGTCACGCAGGAACGACTGCGTAAACAGGCGCGGGATCATAACATTTCGTTATTGTAATGTGCTCAGAAGAGAGCCTGGCAGGGGAAAATGCGGATCGACTGCTGCCGGTCCGCATGAAAGGCATTAAATAACTCTGCTTTTTGCCGCAATGGCAGAAGGATCGCTCCCGCCATTGCCGTTAGGCGTTACTCGAACAGGTTTTTATGCAGGGTGCGAACCACTTCATCAGCATCATTGCCTGGTACGAGGAAGCAGAGGTTATTGCTGCTGGCACCGTAGCAGATCATACGCAGATGGAAGGGTTCCAGTACGCCAAACACCTCTTTACCCATCCCACAGGCTTTGGACAGATTGTTGCCGATCAGGGCAACCAGCGTCAGACCCTCTTCCACTTCAACACGGCACAGTGAAGAGAGTTCGGTCAGCAGCGCCTGAGTCAGCAGGCTGTCACCGGTAGAGGTTGAGCCGGTTGCATCCAGCGTCAACGCTACGCTGACTTCTGAGGTGGTGATCAGATCAACCGAGATGTTGTGACGCGCAAGAATGTTGAACACTTCCGCAAGGAAGCCACGCGAATGCAACATGTTCAGGCTGTGCAGCGTCAGCAGAGTCTGCTTACGGCGCATCGCCAGCGCACGGAACAATGGCGGATTTGGCGTCTCATTGCACACTTCAGTGCCACCCGCAGCCGGATCTTTACTGGAACCGACAAAGACCGGGATATCGCTGCGTACAGCTGGCAGCAAAGTCGCAGGATGGAGAATTTTGGCACCAAAGGTTGCCATCTCGGCCGCTTCTTCGAAGGAGATCACGTCAATACGTTTAGCGGTTGGCACCACGCGTGGATCGGTGGTGTAGATGCCCGGAACATCGGTCCAGATATCGACACGTGAAGCGCTCAGAGCTTCACCGAGCAGCGCCGCAGTATAGTCACTGCCACCGCGACCCAGGGTCGTGGTGCGGCCTTTCTCTTCACTACCAATAAAGCCCTGGGTCACCACCAGTGCTTCCTGCAGACGCGGCTGAAGCAGCGCCTGGCTTTGTTCTTTTAACGTTGCAACATCAGGTTCAGCACGACCAAAACGGTCGCTGGTGCGCATGACTTTACGCACATCGAACCATTCCGCATTCACGTTACGTTCACGCAGGATCTCCACAAACAGCAGCGTGGACATCAGCTCACCGTGACTTACCAGTTCATCCGTCAGTGCGGTTGAGGTAGCCAGTGCTGCCGCTTCGGACAGCATGGTGATGTTTTCCAGCATGCGATCAATCTCTTCGCGAATCACAGTTTGATTTTGCAAAGAGTCGATAATGGCATATTGGATACGGCGAATTTCATCAAGCAGGTACGCGCGTTGCGCCTGCTCCTGCCCTTCGGAAAGGGAAACCAGCAGGTTAGTCACACCAGCAGATGCGGAAAGGACTACCACACGGGTATTAGCATCAGACAGCACCACGTCGGCGCTGCGGTTCATGGCTGCAAAATCGGCAACGCTAGTGCCACCAAATTTCGCAACAATCAGATTTTGAGACATGAAATGACCTCGAGTCAGGTTACCTCGCTCCCGCAATAGCGCGGAGAGCACATCATCAGCCTGGGCACAAGGAAGGGACGAAAGGGCAGACAAGATCGGAAGACGAGTCACCCAGAAGCGCCCCACCCTCGCGGAACGTCCGACTGCGGACGATCCTGGTGACAACCCAGGGGATTCAGCCCCTGCAGCCGACAGACAATCACCCCGCGCGATTGTCCACCTCGGCGTCGCTCCCCCTATGTGTTTTCACTGGATACGGATCCTCCAACACACGACCTGGGCGACGCGCCTCTTCTGGCTTGCGCAGCGTGGCGCAAGTAGCCGCCTAGAAATACAGCGCAATCGCTTTTGTGTCAATGTTTGTCGCCCCTTGAGGGGGAATTTTCCTGAATTTTTTCCCTGCGCACCGTAAAACAAACCCGAATCGCGGTTGAGGGCTAGAGTGCTGGCAGTGACAAAATTTTTCCTTTCAGAAACAACTGTGGTCATACTGAAACCCGAAGCGGGTAATATACGCCTGGATGGAAAGCCGGTTCTTAATTCAACAAGAGTGTTGCTATGAAAAATATCAATCCGACACAAACCGCGGCCTGGAAGGCGCTGGAACAGCATTTTGACCAGATGAAATCGGTAACCATTGCCGAGCTGTTTGCACAGGATAACGAGCGTTTCGCGAAGTTCTCCGCGACTTTTGACGATCAGATATTGGTCGATTTTTCCAAAAACCGTATTACCCAGGAAACGCTCGATAAGCTGCAATCACTGGCGAAAGAGACGGACCTGAGCGGCGCGATTAAATCTATGTTCTCTGGGGAGAAGATTAACCGCACCGAAGACCGCGCAGTGCTGCACGTTGCGCTGCGTAACCGCAGCAATACCCCAATTCTGGTCGATGGCAAAGATGTCATGCCAGAGGTCAATGCGGTATTGGCTAAAATGAAAGGCTTCTCTGAGCGCATCATCAGCGGCGAATGGAAAGGCTACACCGGCAAGCCCATTACTGATGTGGTTAACATTGGTATCGGCGGTTCTGATCTCGGTCCATTCATGGTGACCGAAGCACTGCGTCCCTACAAAAACCACCTGAACATGCACTTTGTTTCTAATGTGGATGGCACGCACATTGCCGAAACAGTGAAAGATCTGAACCCGGAAACCACCCTGTTCCTCGTGGCCTCCAAGACGTTCACCACTCAAGAAACCATGACCAACGCCCACAGTGCGCGCGACTGGTTCCTGCAAACTGCCGGTGATGAACAACACGTTGCTAAGCACTTTGCCGCACTCTCTACCAACGCGAAAGCGGTGGGTGAGTTTGGTATTGATACCGACAACATGTTCGAGTTCTGGGACTGGGTCGGTGGCCGCTATTCCCTGTGGTCAGCGATTGGCCTGTCGATCATTCTGTCGGTTGGCTTCGAGAACTTTGAGCAGCTGCTGAGCGGCGCACATGCGATGGATCAGCACTTTGCGAACACGCCTGCGGAGCAGAATCTGCCGGTATTGCTGGCACTGATTGGCATCTGGTACAACAACTTCTTCGGCGCTGAAACTGAAGCTATCTTGCCGTACGATCAGTACATGCACCGTTTTGCTGCCTATTTCCAACAGGGCAACATGGAATCCAACGGTAAGTATGTTGATCGCGCGGGCAATCCGGTGGATTACCAGACGGGTCCAATTATCTGGGGTGAGCCGGGCACTAATGGTCAACACGCGTTCTATCAGCTGATTCATCAGGGCACCAAGCTGATTCCTTGTGACTTCATTGCGCCAGCCAACAGCCATAACCAGCTTGGCGACCACCATCCGAAACTGCTGTCTAACTTCTTCGCGCAAACCGAGGCATTGGCCTTTGGTAAAGCACGCGAAGTGGTGGAAAAAGAGTTTGCCGATGCGGGTAAATCTGCTGAGTCAGTCGAACACATCGTGCCGTTCAAAGTGTTTGAGGGCAACCGCCCAACGAACTCTATTTTGTTGCGTGAGATCACCCCGTTCAGCCTTGGCGCATTAATCGCGCTGTATGAGCACAAGATCTTCACGCAAGGTGCCATCCTGAATATCTTCACCTTCGATCAGTGGGGTGTTGAATTAGGTAAGCAACTGGCTAACCGTATTCTGCCAGAGCTGGAGAATGAAGCGGAAATTGCTTCACACGATAGCTCAACCAATGGTCTGATTAACCGCTACAAGTCCTGGCGTTAATCCTAAGCACTTGCATTAAGGGTGGCACTAGTGCCGCCCTTTTTTTGTTTTTCTGCTCTGAATTTGCATGGTACTAATCTTAAAAAAGCCTGACATGGCGCATTTTATTACGAATACTCCTGGTTATTCACAGGGATTATTTTGGCACCAATAACAACGGAGACTATTATTTATTCATTTAAATACATGGAGTTAATGTATGTCTATATTGAGGTAATTCTGATATTAATGTAAAAATCACAAAAGAAGTAAAATACAGAACATTATTCGTTGATTTGTTAATTATGACTAAAAACAACATTCAGTCATTAATTAACCCCCATTAAATAAGTGACATATTCTCTATTTTAACCCCTCTAAAGCCGTTAATTGGTGCTTTTAACTGCCCTTTTCCCCTCTATGAAGTCTGCTAATTTGTTGCCATATACTGAATGCGCCCAACCGGGTAGATCCTTCATTCCTTAAATGCAGGAAATTGTTATGAAAAAAACTCTGGTTGTTCTCGCAACCTTGTTAACCGCAGCCACCACCAGCGCGGCATTTGCTGCACCTGGCGATCGAGGTGCTGCACAAAGTGCCGGCCCATTTGCGGCGGCACAGGGCGCTACAGCGTTCAGCGCTCCACAAAATGCGGCGTCCTTTAATGCACCGCAAGGTGGCGGAACCGCAGCTGGCGCTCGCGCAATCTCCGCTTCAGCAGGCGCTTCGGCACCTGCTGGCGTCGGTGTTGCCGGTGCGTTAGTGGGCGCAGGTGTCGCGGCGGCGGGCGGGGGTGATGGTGCCAATACCGGCACCACTACCACCACCACCACAAGCACCATGCGTTGATATCACCGCCTTAACCATAACCACACATTTGTGTGGTTATTCTGCTTCAGCCTGAACCTTGACGGAGCCTCAGTGCGTCGACTTACTCTGCTTCTCAGTTGCCTGCTTTTACAGGCCTGTACCCAAACCGAACAAGGGCTGCAACAGTCGCTGGTAAGCGCTGTTACCGGGCCGCAAGATATCACTCTGACGCCACAACAGATTGCTGATACACCATATGCGAGCCTGTATGCGCGCATCAATCACGGTCCACGTATTTTTGTCGTGCTGGCATTTAACGAAGCAGGCAGCCAGAAATGGGTCACTGCCGATGAAGCTATGCTGGTCACTGTGCATGGCCGACTGGTGAAAACCCTCGGGCTGAAAGATAACCTGCAAGATGTGAGCAATTTAGCGCAAGACCCGCTGGCACAGGGGCTGACGCTGGCCGAAGGTGCCCAGTGGACGCGCATTATTCAGTGGCAGGAGCAGGGAAAAGTGCGCGCGGATACCGCCACCTCACGCTTCCACCGCCTTGCCGATAGCACTCTCGATATCGCTGGGCAGCAGGTTCCCTGCAGGGTTTGGCAGGAATCCGTCACGCTGTCAGCCACTCAGCGCCAGTGGCACAACACCTTCTGGATCGATAACCGCAGTGGCGAGGTGGTCCAGGCGCAACAGACCCTCGCCGCAGATGACTTCCCGGTGGAAACCACCCTGCTTAAGCCTGCAAAATCATGATGATAAAAACGATCATAGCCAGCCTGATGCTGTGTGTCGGCACGGCCTACGCCAGTGCTGAGATCCAGATCCATCAGCAACCCGTCCTGCAACTTAGCCACATCAACGATTTGGCACAGCTCGTCACCCAACCGGCACTACAACAAAACTGGTGGCCCGGTACGGTGATTGCCGATCCCGCACGCAACGTGGTGGCCCAGCAGCAATATCAACAGACGCTGGAACAGATCCAGCACTGGCAGCGTAACAGCAGCGCGGACTATGCAGAGACGGCACAAGCGCTCCTGCGACAGCTTGGTCAGATCCGGGTGACGGGACGCCTGTTTACCTCGTTAGACCCGGATACTGTGCGTCTGTATGCCGCCGCTAACCGTACGCTGGCAGGCAAGTACGATCTCTATCCGGCCCATCGGCCAGACACCATTCTGCTGCTTGGCGCGGTAGACGGGGCGGGAGCGATTCCCTGGCAGCCGGGCTATAGCGTGCGTCAGTACCTTGCACATCATGCCACGCTAGCCGGAGCAGATAAGAGCTACGCCACGGTGATTGCACCCGATGGGAGTGCAGAGCAGGTGCCAATCGCCTACTGGAATCAACGTCATGTTGAGGTGATGCCAGGCAGCATCCTCTGGCTCGGTATTGATCCCTGGCATCTGTCCGGCGAAGACCGATCTCTTAACCAGCACATTGTTTCTCTTCTGACTAAGCGGATCCCGGACTGATGAAAAAACCGTTGCTTCTCAATCTGCTGGCGCTGTCTGTTGCCACAGCTTTTCATGCTCAGGCTGACACCTTCCCCGATCCCGTTGGCCCATCGCAGTCAGACTTTGGTGGTGTTGGTTTAATGCAAACGCCCACCGCGCGCATGTCCCCGGACGGCGAATTCAGCCTTAACTATCGCAATAACGATCAGTACCGCTTTTACTCTGCTTCACTGCAACTGCTGCCCTGGCTGGAAACCACCGTGCGCTACACCGATGTGCGCACCCGGCAATACAGTAGCAATCCCGGATTCAGCGGCTCACAGAGCTATAAAGATAAGTCGTTCGATTTCAAACTGCGCCTGTTAAACGAGAGCTACTGGCTTCCAGCGGTGGCCTTTGGTACCCGCGATCTCGGCGGTACTGGCCTGTTCGACAGCGAATATCTGGTTGCCAGCAAAGCCTGGGGTCCACTGGACTTTACCTTCGGTATTGGGTGGGGATATTTGGGCAACAGCGGCACGCTGACCAATCCCTTCTGTTCAGCCAGCGAGAGCTACTGCAAACGCCCAAGTGGCGGCACGGCAGGTGCAATCAACGGCTCACAGATGTTCCACGGCCCGATGGCCCCGTTTGGCGGCGTAGAGTATCAAACGCCGTGGCAGCCACTGCGGTTAAAGCTGGAGTATGAGGGCAACGATTATCGGGGTGATTTTGCCGGTAAGCTGAAGCAGACAAGCAAACTCAATGTGGGTGCCGTCTACCAGCTGAACAGCTGGACCGAGCTAAATGCCAGCTATGAACGTGGCAATACCTTCATGTTTGGCGTGACGCTGCACACCAATTTTGATGCAATCCAGCCCGGTCACGTTGATAGCCCGAAACCGGACTATCGACCCGATCCCCAGGATGCGATGCTGGAGCCGAGCGTGGTAGCCAGCCAGTTGGGCGATCTTAAGTACAATGCGGGGCTAAATGCGCCACGGATCCAGACTCAGGGATCGACACTGTATGTTTCCGGTGAGCAGGTGAAATACCGTGATACGCGCGAAGGGATCGATCGCGCCAATCGGATCATCATGAATCATCTTCCCGCCGGGATCGACACTCTGGACGTGACCGAATCTCGCGCCAATATGCCACAGGTCACCACCCGTACAGATGTGGCCAGTCTGCGGCAGGATCTGGCGGGTTATCCCCTTGGGCAAGATCGTCCCCTGCGCCAGCAAAGAGTCGATCCGGTTGATCCAGGCACAACCGAACAGGGCTATTTCATTCGCAAAAGTCGTTTCAGCTATTACCTCTCACCGGTACTCAATCAGTCGATTGGCGGCCCTGAGAGCTTTTACATGTACCAGCTCGGCGTGATGGGCGGCGCAGATTACTGGCTCAGCGACCACCTGTTGGTCGGCGGCAGCGTGTTCGCCAATCTCACCAACAACTACAACAAATTCAACTACGACGGTCTGAGTGCTTATCATGGCCTGGCCCGCGTGCGCACCCACATCCGCCAGTACGTCGAGAACAAAGCGTACGTAAACGACCTCCAGGCGAACTATCTCGGCTACCTTGGTAATGGCTTCTACGGACAGCTGTATGGCGGCTATCTGGAAACCATGTATGGCGGCGTAGGGGGCGAAGTATTGTATCGCCCTATCGACAGCAACTGGGCATTTGGCATCGACGCTAACTATGTGCGCCAGCGTGACTGGGATGACATGATGCGTTTCACCGCTTACAAAGCGCCAACCGGACATCTCACCGCCTACTGGCGGCCATGGTTTATGCAGGATGTGCTGGTGAAAGCCAGCGTTGGGCAGTATCTGGCGAAAGATAAAGGCGCAACGGTGGATATCTCCAAACGCTTTGACAGCGGTGTGGTGGTGGGTGCCTACGTGACTAAAACCAACGTTTCGGCGGAAGAGTACGGTGAAGGTGATTTCACCAAGGGCTTCTATATTTCCGTACCGCTTGATCTGTTCACCACCACGCCAAACCGTGGACGTGCGCAAATTAACTGGGTGCCGCTCACCCGCGATGGCGGACAGATGCTGGCGCGTAAGTACCAACTCTACAACCTCACCAGCGATCGGGACGATCGATTTAATTGATCCCGATAAAACACGCCATGGGGTAAGCAGGACCGGGCGTGTTTTTTTCTTCAACTGGAAACATGCAGGAAATGCAGGCCTGCATGTGCCCTCCCGGCATCATTTACTTTCACGCGGATTAAAACGAAAATGGTTTCCAGAATCGGTCACCAAGGAGCCTGTTATGGCCACCCCCGTAGCCGCAAAACGCGGTAAGAAACCCCGTGCTGTTGCGGCGACTGCTAGCCCCACGTCCACTGGCGGCCAGGTACAGTCACTGACCCGAGGCCTGACGTTACTGGAGCTGATCGCAGCGTCGCACGGCAGTGTCGCCCTGACCGACCTGGCACAACAGGCAGGTTTGCCCAACTCCACCACGCATCGTCTGCTCACCACCATGCAGCAGCAGGGCTTCGTGCATCAGGTGGGTGATTTAGGTCTCTGGACCATTGGCGCTCATGCTTTTGTGGTCGGCAGTAGCTTTCTGCAAAGCCGCAATTTGCTGGCGTTAGTCCATCCGGTACTACGCCAACTCATGGAAACCTCGGGTGAAACCGTTAACCTGGCCGTGCTGGATTTGGGCGATTATCAGGCAGTGATTATCGACCAGGTGCAGTGTACGCAGTTGATGCGCATGTCCGCACCGATTGGCGGCAAGCTGCCTATGCATGCATCCGGCGCAGGCAAAGCATTCCTTGCCCATCTTAGCGATGAACAAGTTACAAAACTGCTGCATCAGAAAGGCTTGCATCACTACACGCCGAAAACCCTGATGTCACCACAAAGCCTGAAGGCCAATCTGGCGCAGGTACGTAAAGCTGGCTTTTCCTTTGATGATGAAGAACATGCGCTAGGCCTGCGCTGTGTTGCCGCGCCGATCTACGATGAACATGGTGAGCCTTTTGCCGCACTGTCGATTTCCGGCCCGCTGGCACGTATGACGGATGACCGCATCACGGAGTTAGGCGCGCTGGTGATTCGTGAAGCGCGTAAAGTCACGCTGGCTTTTAGTGGTCGCTGATTATGCTAATGCGTTGAGATAACGCACGCTGAAGCGCTGGCTGTGCCGCCAGGCCATCACTTCTTCAATATGCCCCTGCGCAATCCGTTGTTGCAGGGCGCGCCACCAACTGGGATCAAACAGTTCAGGGTGTAGCCGCAGCAGCAGTGCTCCGGTAGCGGCTTCGCAGCACAGCACCGGACGGAATGTCGCCGGGAAAACGTCATCCGGCCCGACGCTGTACCACGGCTCCGCGCTGAGCTCATCCTCCTCGTAGCGGGCCGCAGGCACATCACGAAAACACAGTTCGCTCATCGGGCGGATCTCATCGTAATCATAAAACACCACCCTGCCGTGGCGCGTCATGCCGAAATTTTTAAACAACATATCGCCTGGAAAGATATTGGCAGCCGCCAGCTGTTTGATGGCATTACCGTACTCTTCAATCGCGTGCTGCTGTTGTGCGGGTGTCGCCTGTGCCAGCCACAAGTTGAGCGGCTGCATTCGGCGTTCGAGCCACAAATGGCTGATGACCAGGCTTTCTCCTTCAATGCGTAACTTCTCTGGAATTGCCCGCTGTAGCTCGGCCATTAATGCAGCGGGAATACGGGCCAACGGAAGGGCAAAATGGCTGAATTCTTGCGTATCCGCCATGCGGCCTACGCGATCGTGCTCTTTTACCTGCTGATAGCAGGCTCGCACCTGCTGTGGCGTGACCTCTTTTTGTGGCGCGAAAGTGTCACGCATCACCTTAAAGACGCGATCAAAACCGGGCAGCACAAAGACCAGCATCACCATGCCCGGTACACCGGGTGCGATCTCAAAGGGTTGGGTGCTGTGCTCCAGCGCGTGCAAATATTCGCGAAACGTCTCTGTTTTCCCGTGCTTCTGGCAGCCAATCGCCATGTAGCGTTCTGCCAGGGTTTTGCCCGGCAAAATCGGTTGTAGCCAGGCGACCAGGGCGGCAGGCACCGGGGCATACACCATAAAATAGGCACGGGCGAAGCCAAATACGATGCTGGCATCGTTGCTATCGGTCAGGCAGGTATCAATCCATAGCTTCCCACCTTCGTCACGTTGTATCGGCAGCAGGAACGGTTGAATCCCCTGTGGCAAATGCAGACGAGCGACTAACCAGGCCGTTTTGTTGCGATAAAACAGTTCACTGGAGACTTCCAGCGACGCAGAGCCTAACTGTGCTTCGCTGAACTGTTCATGCAGATGGCATAAGATATGGTGTGCATCACGCGGCAGATCGCGCCATGCCAGCGAGAGTGGTACATCATGCAGAACTTGCTGTATTAGCCTCAGCCAACCCGTTTGTGGATGATAGCAACGCGCCAGGGGCCGAAGCGGCTGCGTGTCTCCAGCAGGCACGGAATGGCTGGCAATAAACAGGCGCTCTGGATGTAAGTGCCGATGCCCATACAATCGGCAGTAGACGGAGTTAAAAAAGCTTTCCGCAATCTCATGGCGAGGATAGCCCGGCAGCAAGGTTTCATAGTGCGCTTTCACTTTTAGCCAGAAATTCTCATCCCAGCGGCTGGCGTCACTCAACGCGCGTAGCTGATCGGCCACCAGCCCTACATGGTGATCATAAAGATGAATACGCGCTTTCATCGCCTGGCCTACGGCCTGCCATTCAGCCTGTTCAAAACGTTGGCGAGCGCCTGCTGTGACATCCAGAAAGCGACTGTATTGCGCATCAAAACCTTGCAGGATGGTGTGAGAGATTAGGGCAATGGCAGAGGACATAGGCCGCTCCTGAAAAAGCCCTCTGGTAGCCAGAGGGCGGAGAACTCAGAACTGATGGGCTTCGGTGGAGTTATTCATCGCCGTCACTGAGGAGTTGCCTCCCTGGATAATGTTAGTGACCTGATCGAAGTAGCCAGTCCCCACCTCCTGTTGATGCGAGGAGAAACTGTAGCCACGTTCACGCGAAGCGAATTCCGGTTGCTGCACTTTTTCCACGTAATGGCGCATTCCTTCGCCCTGCGCATAGGCATGGGCCAGATCGAACATGTTGAACCACATGCTGTGAATGCCCGCTAGCGTAATAAACTGGAACACGTAGCCCATCTCACTCAGTGCCTGCTGGAAGTGGGCAATGGTGCGATCGTCGAGATTCTTCTTCCAGTTAAACGACGGTGAGCAGTTATAGGCCAGCAACTTGCCCGGATACTGCGCGTGAATCGCATCCGCAAAACGCTGTGCCAGTGCCAGGTCTGGGGTTGAGGTCTCACACCACAACACGTCAGCGTAGGGCGCATAGGCCAGTCCACGACTGATCGCTTGTTCGATACCCGCGCGAGTGCGGTAAAAGCCTTCAGCCGTGCGCTCTGGCAGAATAAATGGCCGATCGTTAGCATCGCAGTCTGAAGTGATTAAATCCGCCGCATCCGCATCTGTCCGGGCGATTAGCACGGTGGGCACGCCCATGACATCCGCCGCCAGACGTGCGGCAACCAGTTTCTGGATCGCTTCCTGAGTCGGCACCAGCACTTTGCCTCCCATGTGTCCGCACTTTTTCACCGCGGCCAGTTGGTCTTCAAAGTGAACGGCAGCCGCCCCGGCTCGAATCATTGATTTCATCAGTTCATAGGCATTCAACACTCCGCCAAAACCGGCTTCAGCATCAGCCACAATCGGCAGGAAAAAGTCGATATAACCGGCATCGCCAGGGCTACTGCCATTGGCCCACTGAATCTGATCGGCGCGTTGAAAACTTTGGTTAATACGTTCAACCACGGCAGGAACGGAGTTCACCGGATATAAAGACTGATCCGGGTACATTTCCCCAGCCAGATTGGCATCTGCCGCGACCTGCCAACCAGAGAGATAGATCGCTTCAATGCCTGCTTTGGCCTGCTGCAATGCCTGCCCGCCGGTTAATGCGCCCAGGCTGTTGATGTATCCTTTTTGGGAACCGCCTTGCAGCAGATGCCACAGTTTTTCTGCGCCTCGCGTCGCCAGCGTACAGGCAGGTGAGACCGAGCCGCGCAGCTTCACCACATCACTGGCGCTATAGGGGCGTTCAATGCCCTGCCAGCGTGCTTCATCACGCCACTGTTGTTCAATTTGAGCAATTTGTTGAGTACGCGTCATGGGTGTTCTCCTCATTTCAGGGAAGCAGGCGGTAGCCCGGTAAGGTCAGAAAAGCGATAAGGTCCGGCTGTAGTGTGATGTCCTCCATTAATTTCGCGGCCTGTGCAACGGGATTGGGATTGCCCGCAGATTGCAATACCTCTAGCTCCTGTTGCAGCATCTCGCGGAATAGTGACTCTGTGACTTGCCGTCCGTCATTTAGCGTCTGCTGGTGATGGATCCACTGCCAGATTGAGGTACGCGCGATTTCAGCGGTTGCCGCATCTTCCATTAATCCCTCAATGGGTACACAGCCATTGCCATTGATCCACGCCGCCAGATAACAGAGCGCCACACGAATATTGGCGCGCATGCCTGCTTCCGTTCTTTCACCTGTGCAGGGTGCCAGTAACTCAGCGGCAGTGATGGGAGCATCCTGTTCGCGTCGAATGTGGAGCTGATTCTGTGCCGTGCCCAGCACCTCTTTAAATGCCGCCATTGCAGTGTCAGCCAACCCAGGATGCGCAACCCAGGTGCCATCGTGGCCGTTGCGCGCTTCCCGCAGTTTGTCTTCTTTAACCCGCTGTAAAACCCACTGATTTTGTTCGGCATCTTTACTTGGGATCAGCGCTGACATGCCGCCCATCGCAAAGGCTCCACGCCGATGACAAGTGCGCACCAGGAGACGGGAGTAGGCATCAAGGAACGGCTGTGCCATCGTGACCTGCTGGCGATCCGGCAGGATGCGATCGGCATGCTGGCGCAGCGTTTTGATGTAGCTGAAGATGTAATCCCAGCGGCCGCAGTTAAGTCCAACGATGTGATCGCGCAGATGCCAGAGGATCTCATCCATTTGAAAAACCGCCGGCAACGTTTCGATCAGGACCGTGGCCTTGATCGTGCCACGCGGCAGATCAAAATGATCCTCGGCATAGCAAAAGATGCGGTGCCACCAGGCCACTTCCTGCCAGCTCTCGGTTTTTGGCAGGTAAAAGTACGGACCACTCCCCTTAGCCAGCAGCGCCTCAGCGTTATGGAAAAAATAGAGCGCAAAATCAAACAGCCCAGCGGGAATGGCTGCCCCCTGCCAACGCACGTGTTTTTCATCCAGGTGCAGTCCGCGTACGCGGCACATTAAGATCGCGGGATCTGCCTGCAGTTGGTAGATTTTTCCGTCCGGACTCTGATGCCGCAAAGTACCGCGTACTGCTTCCCGCAGCGTTTGCTGCCCCTCAATCAGCTTCTCCCACGTAGGGGCGAGTGAATCCTCGAAATCAGCCATGAATACATTGACGTTGGCATTCAACGCATTGATCACCATTTTTCGATCTGGCGGGCCTGTGATTTCCACCCGACGATCGCGCAGTTCCCCAGGAATACCGCGAATTTCCCACTCGCCGTCTCTTATGGAAATAGTTTCCGATTCAAAGTCAGGGAGTTCTCCAGCATCCAACTTCTGCTGACGTAACTGGCGAGCATACAGCAACGCTCCACGATCCTCGCTGAAACGCATGACCAATTGCTGTAAGAAGTTCACCGCTTCCGGCGTTAGAATTTGCTGATCTGACGGGGATAAATCACGATCAAACTGAAGATCGGTATCAATCGCTGAATCTGTCATCGAGGCTTACTCCTGTGATCGTTGAGATCGATATGGCGCGATCCGATGTAGGGTGTTTTTTAAGCTACTGGATCTCAGGATAAACATTTAAATTTCAAAATCAAAAACTATTTCCATTTTTATTTAATTATCATTATAAACACATGATTAAAATGGATTTATTTTTTTTATTAAAAAGGCAATTATTTTCAATGTTTCTTCGGCATAAAAAAAACCGCAACAGTTACCTGTTGCGGTGCATTGTGGCGGCCTACTGCGAATTTTCTGGGTGATTACTCTAACGTCGGATTCATTTTACGCAGATCAAATGGTGTGATCTGATAGACATAGTAGTTGAGCCAGTTGGAAAACAGCAGATTGCCGTGGCTACGCCAGGTAGCACTTGGCGTCAGCAGTGGGTTGTCCTGTGGGAAATAGTTATAGGGTACGAGTGGCTCAAGTCCGGCATCCGTATCACGCTGGAACTCCCCAGCCAGCGTGAAGGCATCGTACTCCGGGTGGCCTGTGACAAATGCCAGGCGCTTGTCTTTACTCGCCATCAGATAGGCACCGGTCTGCTCAGAATCAGCAAACAGCTCTAAATCGGTGTAATCACGGATCAGCTGAGTGGGGAAATCTGCATAGCGTGAATGTGGTGCAAGGAATACATCATCAAAACCACGGGTCAGCAACGCGTGTGGATGCAGCGTTTGATGTTCAAACACGCCTGCCAGTTTAGTCTGTCGTGTCTGTTTCGGAATACCATAGAGAATATTCAACGCCGCCTGTACGGCCCAGCAAACAAATAGCGTAGAGGTCACATGCTCTTTTGCCCAGTGCAGTACACGCTGGATCTGTGGCCAATAGGCGACGTCATTAAAATCCACCAATCCCAGCGGGGCACCCGTGACGATCAATCCATCAAAATTATCGTGTTCAATATCTTCAAAGTTGCAGTAGAAATTGTTCAGGTGCTCAGTGGGCGTATTGCGGGATTCCCGGCTGTCGATGCGAAGTAACTGCACATCAATTTGCAGCGGTGAATTCGACAGTAAACGTAGAAACTGATTTTCAGTCTCGATTTTTTTCGGCATCAGATTAAGTATCAAGACCTTCAGAGGACGAATTTCCTGCACACTGGCACGTGAGGACGTCATAACAAAGACATTCTCATGACGTAAAAAATTCACAGCGGGTAAATCGTCGGGAATTCTGATCGGCATAACCTGATAACCTCTTACAACCGTATAAACGTTTAGACATCCAGATGCCTGACATTATCCTGGCATGATAAAAATGTCGAGCGCTCATGCGATTTATGAAAATGTTTCAGCTTAAAGCGGGATTTAATGGGCATAATCGGTCGATATTGCCGCATTTCAAAGTGAATAACAGCGTTCTATATGCATATTCCACATATAGAAGATAGCAGAGGCTGAGTAAATAATGCCTGAGCGAGTGCTTAATAAAGAGATTATTCGGCTGCCGAGCGATGAGAAGAGGGGATTTTTATGTGCCGCAAACGC
>NZ_ALXE01000022.1 GCF_000295955.2 Pantoea sp. A4 | reverse complement strand
AGAGTAAAGCTTCCGCCGCATGGATGCGGCGGCAGAGCCTCCAGGGAAGGATTCACGGCGTCTTTACGGCACTCCCCGCCATCTGCGACTGAAACGCACGAACACTATCCGCACCATTCGCGACTGAAACACACGAACCCAGCCCGCACCATCCGCGACTGAAACACACGAACCCAGCCCGCACCATCCGCGACTGAAACGCACGGATACAGACCGTACTAAGCTCTCAACTCTCAGCCCTCTCCTCCATTAAACCCACCATTCAGTGATCCCTGCGTGATTTCCGGCAGCGGATGCACCACTTACATTGTCTGGCCGACACCGCACGGCTATTATCATCGCCTTTCCTTTACATGACAGGATGTTAACGGTGAAAAAACCTCTGTTAAGTTGCCTCTCTTTACTGGCGCTCATCATGATCCACCCCGCTCAGGCCCGTACGCCCGAGCAAATCCACGCTTCTGGGGTCCTGAAAGTGGGCGTACCCGGTGACTATGCCCCGCTGGCATGGCACAACCCACAGGGTAAACTGCAGGGCTATGACATCGACATGGCAGAGAAAATCGCCACCGCCCTGCATCTCAAAGTGGAATATGTGATCTCCAGCTGGCCGGATTTATCCCGCGACCTGGCAGCAGATAAGTTTGATATTGCGATGGGCGGCGTCACTGCCACCCCGCAGCGCGCACAACAGTTTGCCTTGACTGCCCCCGTGGTGCCGAACGGGAAAATCGCCCTGGCAAACTGCGTCAACAGCGCCACCCTCTCCAGCCTGGAAAAAATCGACCGGCCTGAGGTCAAAGTGGTGGTCAATCCCGGCGGCACCAACGAAAGCTTCGTGAACAGCCATATAAAACAGGCGCAGATTATTCGCGTACCTGACAACGTGCAAAACCTGCAAGCGCTGCGGGATAAACGTGCAGATATTATGTTCACCGACTTAATTGAAGGGGAATACTATCAGAGCAGCGAGCCCGGCGTATTATGCCTCGCCACCCCAACGCCAATTGCAGGCAGCGAAAGCTATAAAGTCTACATGGTGAAACAGGAGGACAGCGCGCTAATACCCGGTATTAATCAGCTGCTGACCGGAAAAACGCGCCAGCAACTGGGCGAAAAATGGCACCTGTCACAACCGTAAAATCGACGGTTCATGGGTGCGTATGGAAAATTACTGCGCTATATGCACCCGCTGCTTAATGTCTTTCAGAAACAGCGTGATGGTAAAGGTCATCATCACCAGCAGCGACCATGCCCCCCACTTCCCCACATGAACCGTGGCCCAGGCACCGATCTGATTGGGATACTGCCAAACGCCAAACAGCGTACCGAGATTCTCCGCCAGCCAAATAAAGAAACCGATCAACAGAAATGCCACTAACAGCGGCATCCGTAGCCGCCGCTGATAGGCGGTGAAAACCACTTCGCTACGCGCATATAAGCCCAGCGCAACGCTGGCAATATACCAGCGATAATCGCCGATAAAGTGATGGGTAAAAAAGTTGGCGTAGAGCGCCAGAGACAACAGCACGGCAAAAAACAGAGGCGGATGATGGCGTATTTTCAGGTCCATCAGTCGCCAGCACTGAATAATATAACTCCCCACCGCGGCATACATAAAACCGCTGAACAACGGCACGCCGCCTATTTTACTCCAGCCGGCTTCGGGATAGTGCCAGGAACCAATGGCAGCAGAGGTTTTAAATAACTCCAGCCCAAATCCCAACAGGTGAAACAGCGTAATCGCTTTCAGCTCATCCCGGCTCTCTAATCCGGTCTTCAGCATAATGACCTGAATAGTCACCGCGATCAGCAACAGCAGGTCATAGCGTGCGATGCCCATCAGCCCAGTGCGCGGGACACAAAACATCGCGAGGAAAAATAAACCGGCAAACAGACAAGCACGCAGCTCTTTAATGCCAAACCACAGAAACTCAAGACTCGCACGCTTAACGCCAGTGCAATTCACCACAGGCGGGTGAATCAAGAAATCATCGATACGATTAGACAAGTGTACTCCCTCTCAGCAAGCCGTCATTTCCCTGTTTCACCGAAAACACATAATACCGCAGTGAAACCATACGGCGCACAGCTTGCCAGTATCTGCTGGATAAGTATAACGCCAGAGAAAACTTTACACAGTAATGCGCCATGGCACATCGCAGTGCTGGTTGACGTATATCCATCACTGATTTTCTTATATCTGTCAAAGGGCTAATGAGTGGCATGCTGGAGGTCTCTCCAGCAACTTTCGTTAATGATGAGGATTGGTAATGTCGCAAATTGAGTCCGCATGGGGCGCAGACCCCTCTGAAAATTATCCGCTACTGGCCGCCCGTTTCCGCCCTCTGTTTGCCAGGATCCGCGCGGGTGCGATAGAGCGCGATCTAAAACGTGAACTCCCCCTTGAACAGCTAGAGTGGCTCAAAAGCAGCGGTTTTACCGCGCTGCGCGTGCCGAAAGCCGAGGGCGGCAGCGGCGCAACGCTGCCCGAACTGTTCAACCTGCTGATTGAACTCGCGGAGGCCGATTCCAATCTGGTGCAGGCGCTGCGCGGGCATTTCGGCTTTGTCGAAAATATCCTCACCAGTGACGACAAAGCACGCCGCGAGGTGTGGCTCCCTCGCCTCGCGCAAGGTGACCTGGTTGGCCCGGCGTGGAGTGAAGTGGGTGATGCAAGGCAGTCCGTCTTCAGTACCCGTGTACAGCGGGTTGGCGACCACTGGCGGCTGGACGGCAGAAAGTTCTACACCACCGGATCGCTCTACGCCGACTGGATCGACATCGGTTTGACTGACGACCAGGGCAAAGGCGTTGCCGTCACCGTTTCACGTCACGCCCCTGGCGTCAGCGTATTGGATGACTGGAATGGCTTCGGTCAGACCTTAACCGCCAGCGGCACCGCTCAGTTTGATCAGGTGCGTATCGAAGACCATCAGCTCTACGATGAGAACAAATTCCGCTACGCGCCCGCGTTCTTCCAGCTGGTTCATCTGGCAACCCTGGCCGGTATCGGACGCGCGCAAAGTGACGAAGTGGCCAGGCACGTTGCCGCGCGCACCCGAACCTACAGCAATGGTAACGCGCCGCGCGCCGCCCAGGACGCTCAGGTGCTTCAGGTGGTGGGGAGCCTGCGCGGTGCAGCCTACAGCAGCGGTGCGATTGTATTGCGTAATGCGGAAGCGGTGCAGCGTGCTTATCTGGCCCGCTTTCAGCCCGATGAAAAAGTGGAAGAACAAGCCATCGCCATTGCAGAGTTGGAAGTGTCGCAGTCGTTAAACGTGGTTACAGACCTGATTCTTAATGCCTCGACGACGCTGTTTGACGCGCTGGGTGCCTCGGCCACGCTGAAACCTCTGGGCCTCGACCGTTTCTGGCGTAACGCACGCACCCTCTCCTCGCACAACCCGCGCATTTATAAAGACCGCATTGTGGGCGATTTTGCCGTTAACGGCACGCTGCCGCCGCCGCAGTGGCGCATTGGTGAAGCTGCCCCCACCGGCGAAGATGCTTAAGAAAGCAGGCGCTCAATCCATGAGCGCCTGACAGTTAACGCTGATACTGTGCCGGATCGCGGTACTGATGCGCCGGATGCGTTTCTGGCAGATGCGGTCCGCGCTGGAACAGCTTTTCCCGCAGGGTGCTGCCCGGCGCATACGCCGTTTGATAGACACCGCGCCGCTGCAACTCTGGCACCAGCCAGCGTACGATATCCGCAAAGGTCTCATGGGCCACGACATACGCGAGATTGAATCCATCCACATCGGTTTCCTCCACCCAATGCTGGAGCTGATCGGCCACCGTTGCCGCTGAACCGACAAACACCTGCCCTAACCCGCCAATGCTGCCATACTCCGCCAACTGATTGACCGACCAGGTCTGATCTGCGCCCGCAAAGGTATTCACCAGCGCCGCCAGTTTACCCGGCTGATCTTTCGCGACCGGCTGGTCAGGCTGCGGCTGGGCAAAGTCCTGTCCGCTCCAGCCGGAGATCAGTGCCAACGCCCCCTCGCGCGAAATATACTCCTGATAGCCACGCCATTTGGCCTGCGCTTTCTCGTCGGTCTCATCTACGATCACCGTGATCAACGCATAGGCCAGCACGCTCTGGGGATCGCGCCCCTGCTCCGCCACCTGCTGGCGCAATGTGCTGACATAGGTTTTCAGCCCGCTCAGGGTGTGTGAGTTCACAAACACGCACTCCGCGTTGCGTGCGGCGAAACTGACGCCTGCGGTGGAAGATCCCGCCTGGAACAGCAGCGGCGTACGCTGGGGCGAGGGTTCGCTCATGTGCACCCCCGGAACCTGGTAAAACGTGCCCTGGTGACCAATCGCGTGGACTTTACGCGGGTCAGTAAACACGCCGCGCTCCCTGTCGCGCACCACCGCATCCTGCTCCCAACTGCCTTCCAGCAGTTTGTAGATCACCTCCATGTACTCTTCCGCACGTTGGTAGCGTGCATCATGCTCCAGCAGCACCGCATTACCGACATTCCGTGCACCGCTGTCGAGATAAGAGGTGACGATGTTCCAGCCAATCCGTCCGCCGGTCAAATGGTCGGCGGTGGAGAGGCGACGGGCAAACGTATAGGGATGATCGTAGGTGGTGGACAAGGTGATGCCAATCCCCAGATGCTCGGTCACCATGGCAATCGGGGCCGCCAGTTGCAGCGGATCGTTAACCGGCACCTGCGAGGCTTCGCGCAGTGCGGTGTCTATATTGCCGCCGTAGACATCGTAATATCCGATCACATCCGCAATAAACAGCGCATCAAACAACCCTTTTTCCAGCAGCTGGGCCAGATCGGTCCAGTAGCTGAGATCTTTATACTGCCATGAGCGATCGCCTGGGTAGCGCCACAGCCCGGAAGACTGATGCCCGACGCAGTTCATCTCAAAGGCATTAAAACGTATCTGCTTGCTCATACTCGCTTCCTGAGGGTTGATGTGTGACGTGATGGAGTGCTGCCGCTGCCAGGAGCTGGCGGGTAAAGGGGTGTGCGGGTTGGTTGAAGAGTGCGGTGACGCTGCCCTGTTCCACCACTTTCCCGGCCTGCATCACCAGCACGCGATCGCACAGGTGGCGGATCACCGCCAGATCGTGGGAGATGAACAGATAAGCGACGCCCAGCGTCTGTTGCAGGCTGCTGAGCAGGTCAAGGATCTGCGCCTGCACCGAGGCATCCAGCGCGGAGACCGGTTCATCGCACAGGATCACTTCCGGTTCTGTTGCCAGCGCACGCGCAATGGCGATGCGCTGACGCTGGCCGCCAGAGAGCTGTTGTGGACGGCGCTGCGCCAGGCTAACGGGCAGCCGTACCTGCTCCAGCAGCGCCGCAATACGTTCCGGGTGCTGAGCGCGAGGGAGATCGATCGCGTCCAGGGCATCACTGAGCACCTGCGCGACCGTCCAGCGCGGATCGAACGATCCGAGCGGGTCCTGATAGATGATGCTAAGGGCGCGCCGCCGCGCGCGCCGCTGTGATTCCCGCACCGGTTTGGTCGCCTGTGGATTGACCCAGGGCAATCCGGCGAAGTCGATTTCACCGCTGTCTGGCTCAACCAACCCCATGACAATACGCGCCGTGGTGGTTTTGCCAGAGCCAGACTCGCCAATGATGCCCAGCGTTTCCCCGCGATGCAGCACAAAGTTGACATCATCCACCGCAATGATGCGGTGCCGGGCGCGGGTGTAGCTTTTATGCAGATGGCGCGCCACCATGACCGGTAGCTGATCGGGCGGGAAGTCACGCTGATGTTGCAGCTGACGCGCACCTGGTGCAGCGGCCAGCAACTGCCGCGTGTATTCATGTTGTGGGTGACGCAGCACCTGGTTAACGGCACCCTGCTCCACCACCACCCCGTGATGCAGCACAATCACCTCATCGGCCAACTGTGACACCAGGTTGAGGTCGTGGCTGATGATCAATAAACCGCGCCCCTGCTGGCGGATCGTCTGGAGCAGCGCGATGATTTGCGCCTGAACGGTGGTATCGAGTGCGGTGGTGGGTTCATCGGCGATCAGGATCGGGGGATCGAGCGCCAGTGCGCTGGCAATCAGCGCCCTTTGTCGCAACCCGCCGGATAGCTCTCCCGCACGCTGACGTGCGCGCAGTTCCGGGTGTGGGATGCCCACTTTCTCCAGCAGTTCCAGCACGCGCTGCTGTCGCTGTTGGCGATTGCCCCAACCGTGGGCTTGCAGCGCTTCGCTAATTTCATCACCAATGGTGCGCAGTGGATCGAGCGAGACCAGCGCATCCTGCAAGACAAAACCAATCTGTTTGCCACGCAGCGCGCGCCACTGCTTTTCGCTATAGCTGGTTAATGGCTCTCCGGCAAACGTCAGCTGTCGTGCGCTGACGTCACAGCCACGGGCGGAAAGCCCCACTAATGACCGTGCCGTTACGCTTTTTCCCGATCCAGACTCTCCCACCAGCGCAATCACCTTGCCGGGAGAGAGCCGGAACGAGACGCTGTGTACCAGCTGTTTGCGTTCATCTGGAAGCTGTACCGCAATACTCAGCCCTTCAACATGCAGTTCACTCATGCCAGTCGCCCCTCACGTCGACGTTGTAGATAGCGCCCAAACACCGAGGTCGATAGCGTGGTGAGGACAATAAACAGACCCGGGAACAGCGTGAGCCACCAGGCCTGGTCGACATAGTCGCGCCCCATGGAGAGTAACGTTCCCCATTCAGCCGCTGGCGGTGGGGCACCCAGGCCGAGAAACGACAGTGCGGAAGACCAGACAATCGCCTGCCCCACCCCCATGGTCAGTGTGACCACCAGCGGGCGCAGCGTATTTGGCAGGAGCTGTCGCCAGATGATGCGGGCAGGAGAATGGCCCAACGCACGTGCCGCATCGATGTAGCTGGCATGGCGTACCGTCAGCACCTGGCCATAGACCATTTTGGCGTAGCCCGGCGCGTTACTGATGCCGGTGGCAATAATCAGTGGGCCGATGCCGCTGCCGAGGTGTGCGCTGAACAGCAGTGCGAGGATCAGCGTAGGGAATGAGAACAGGATATCCAGCAGCCAGCCGGTGATCCGCTGGCCCGTGGGGCCACTCAGGCCGCCAGCCAGTCCGAGCAGAATGGCAAGGCCAGAGGAGATCGCCACCGATCCTACCCCGAGCAGCAGAGATAAGCGGGCACCGTAAATGACGCGGCTGAACAGGTCACGTCCCGACTGATCGGTACCAAACCAGTGCTGCGCGCCCGGTGGCTGGAAAGCTTCGCGCGGCGCGATGTTGAGCGGATCGAAGTGTGAGAACAGGCCGGGAAAGATTGCCGCCGCCAGCAGTAGCAAAAGAAACAGTGCCGCGAGGAGTGCGCCAACCGGCAGATTGATGCGGCGGCGAGCCGTGGTGGGGGCATCCGCCACCGCAAGGGGTGAACTGCTCATGAGTTGCCCTCCTTAATACGTGGGTCCACCAGTACATAGAGGATATCCACCAGCCAGCTGGTGATGATGTAAGCGAGAGTGATCACCAGGGTGATGCCCACGGTGAGCGGCATGTCCTGTTTCATCACGGCCTGATAGAGCTGGCGGCCAATGCCCTGACGCGAGAAGATGAGTTCAATCAGTACGGCGTTGCCCATCAGTGCCCCTAACGCCCAGGCGGAGAGGCTTATGGCGGGCAGCAGTGCATGACGCAGTACGTGGCGTAGGCGCAGTGCTAAGTCGGTGATGCCACGCGCCCGCGCACTGAGTACAAACGGTTGTTCCAGCGCCAGTTCAAACGCCTCGCGCATCACCTGTGACATAAAGCCACCCAGCGGGATTGCCAGCGCCAGGCCCGGCAGCACCAGCCCCATCAGGGAGTCATCACCATCCGGTGGAAACCAGCCAAGGCCAAATGCGAAGACCGTCAGCAGGACCAGGCCGAGCCAGAACTGCGGCAGTGCTGCACTGAAGGTTTCTATCGCCGATCCCAGTCTGGAGATCATCGGATGGCGCTGGGCGGTGAGTAAGACCGAGAGAGAGGCCAGCAGCCAGGCAAAGAGCAGCGCCGCCACGGTGAGTTGTAGCGTGGGGCCGATCTGTTGTTGGATCACCTGGATCACCGGCTGATGCTGTGCAAACGAGAGGCCGAAATCGCCGCTCAGCAGGCGCTTGAGCCAGATGAGGTATTGCATTCCCAGGGGTTTGTCGAGACCAAATTCACGGATGGTGGCCGCAATGGTTTCGGGTGTTGGGTTGGCGGAAGGCCCTCCTAGCAGCACACGCACCGGGTCGCCGGGCGTGAGGTGCAGTGCAAAGAAGGTGATGGTGGCAGAGGCCCACAGTACCGCGATGCCGCCCAGCAGGCGCTGTATCACGCGCTGGGTCAGCTGTTTTCGTCGCGTGCTGACGTAATCCTCATTGAGAATGACGCTCATTTTTGCACCCATGCATCATAGAGCCAGCTGACGGTTAACGAGGGTTCCAGCCGGACATCATGTGCCGTTTTGTAGATCCCGAGGCGGGTGCTTTGCGGATAGGTGCGCAGTTGCAGGTAGTTGTCCGCAATGAGTTTTTGCGCCTGGTAGTAGAGCTTGCGACGGGTATCCGGATCTTGCGTTGCCAGTGCCTGTTGCATCAGTTTGTCAAAGTCTGGGTTGTTGAAGCCGGTGTCGTTTTGGTGGTATCCCCCCGATCCGGCTGCTCCGAGGAATTCCGATCCAAACAGGATGCGTAGTACATCCGGTGTGTTGGTGTTCCAGTAGCCGAGGCTGACGTCATAGTTCCATTTGCCTTGCAGGTCGGTGGCTGCGGCATCGCTGACCTGTTGCAACTGAACATCAAAGCCCACCTGGCGCGCAGTGGCTTGTACCTGTTCCCACAGCGTGCGTTCTGGTGCACTGGTAGAGGCTGGAATGGGGATGTAGACCGTGAGTGGTTTGCCCTCTTTGGTGCGGATCGCGCCAGCACTGGCCTGTTTCCAGCCTGCCGCATCCAGTAATGCAGCCGCACGCGCAGGGTCGTAGTCGTCCGTGTGGGCGAAATCCGGGCTGTAGAACGGCGTGACCGGGCTGAGAGGCCCACTGGCACGGTGGAAGTGGTTGAAGAAGATGCTGGCCAGTGCGCCATCAATGTCCGCCGAACGAATAAAGGCTTCACGCACGCGCAGGTCGTTAAACGGTGCCCGGCGGGTGTTGAGTGCGCCATAGGTAGGGTTGCCAGGGCGATCTTTGATCAGCACTGAGAGGTTGCGGTTACGCGTGGCCGCGGTTTCAGATTCTGGCGGGAGTGCTTCGATCACATCCACCTGGCCACTGCGCAGTGCGGCAAAGCGCACTGAAGGTTCAGGGATAAAGCGCCAGATGATGCGGTCGAGGTAGGCCGGTCCCTGATGGTGTGCATAAGGCGGTGCCCAGTTGTAGTCTGGATTACGTTCGAGCACCACCTGGTTTTGGTGTTCCCATTTGACCACTTTGAACGGGCCGCTGCCCACCGGAGCCTGGCAGTTTGCATCCCTTGATCGAGCCAGCGCATTTGGCGCTTCTATGCCGAGGAAGCCCTGTGCCAGGACTTCGAGGAATGCCGCGTACGGGGTAGAGAGGTGGACAACCGCCGTGTAGGGGTCCGGGGTGTCGGTTGAGACATACTGGCGAATGTAGCCACCCGCCGTAGAGGATTGGGTGGCCGGGTTAGCCATGTGGTCGAGGTTGGCTTTGACCGCCTGCGAGGTGAATTTTTCCCCGTCGGTAAATTTGACGTCGTCCCGCAGGTGGAAGGTGTAGGTTTTGCCATCGGGCGAGACTTCCCAGCTTTTCGCCAGCCAGGGATGAATGTTGCCCTGGTCATCCATCGAGACCAGTGAGTCGAGGAACTGTTGTGCCACAAAGACCTGCGGCATGTCGCCATCCACATGCGGGTCGAGGCAGGTGGGTTCCCGGTCTGTTGCGTAGATCAGCGTTCCGCCTGTTACCGGGGTTTCTGCCGCATGGGCAGCCGGGAGTGTCGCTAATGCGCAGAGGATGACCAGCGGCGAGATGCGCCAGCGCGTCAGGTTTTTTTTACTCCGCGAGTCGTGATGCATGTTATTTATTGAGGTCATGGTTTATCTCTGAATTCCCGCCAGGCAGTCCGTTTTTCGTCGCCGTAGAGATAGCAATCCGCTATTTGGTTGTCTAACAACAATTCTGTGTAAGCTTATGTAGTGAGTGGTTTCTCTGTTTATTTAGCGAGTATTTATCAGCAGATGATGGCGTATTTGTTTTTTGCCAGAGAGCGCGTTGACGTAATTATTTACGCTTCTATCAATTATTATTCCCCAGAGGTAAATAGGTTTTGGCGAGGTAATCATTAATGGGCTGGAATAGTGGCTGTCGATGGGGTTTATTTACGGGTAGAGGTCTTTAGGTGGTGTCGTGTGTTTCAGTTGGGGCGGTGCGGGCTGGGTTCGTGCGTTTCAGTCGCAGATGGTGGTGGCTGGATTCGTGTGTTCCAGTGGCATGATGCGAGTAGTCTTCGGGCGTTCCGCTTTAGATGGTGCGGACGGTGTTCGTGTGTTCCAGTCGCAGATGGTGTGGGCTGGGTTCGTGCGTTCCAGTCGCAGATGGTGTGGGCTGGGTTCGTGCGTTCCAGTCGCAGATGTTGGGGAGTGCCGTAAAGACGCCGTGAATCCTCCCTGGAGGCTCTGCCGCCGCATCCATGCGGCGGAAGCTTTACTCTACTCCCCACCATCCCCGCCTTCATGTTAGTGAGGTGCGTGCTATTGTCCTTGCCTGTGCCTTCATGTTAGTGATGCGCGGTACATCGTACATGCCTTTATGTCAGTGATGTGAGGGACATCGTCCTGCGATTTGTGGCTGCACAGCTCACAGACCTACCCTCACCCTGACCCTCTCCCTAAAAGGGAGAGGGAATGTACGGCATCGCTATTACATGTATCACCAATCTGGCTCCCTCTCCCGCTGGCGGGAGAGGGCTGGGGTTAGGGAAAGTCTGCTGCGTTCTCTACCCTCACCCTGACGTTAGATTAACAAAGCCAATGAAACTAGCCGATCGTCAACCCACCTGAGCGCAGTACCTGGCGCTCAATGGCCTGAGCCAGCAGCTGTTCCCCCTTCTCACTGGCACCGAGGCTAAACCAGTGGCGGGCGCGAGTGATGCCGGTATAAATCAGCTCACGGGTCAAAATCGGGCTTAATGACTCCGGCAGTAACAACGCCGTATGGCTGAACTCTGAACCCTGTGATTTATGCACCGTCATGGCGAACACCGTCTCAGCACCGGGTAAACGTCCTGGAAGCACCCAACGGACGCCGCCAGAGCCATCCCCGGCGGGGAACGCAACACGTAATACTTCGCCTTCCGGTTGCGGCAACAACAGGGCGATGCCGATATCCCCGTTCATTAACCCCAGGCTGTAATCATTGCGCGTGACCAGCACCGGGCGACCGGCGTACCACAATCCTTCCTGCACCAGTAGACCCGCACTGCCTAATAATGCGGCGACCTGCTGATTAAGATGATTCACGCCCCATTCGCCCTGGCGCACGGCACATAGCAGCTGGAACTGACCAAAGGCTTCCAGCACATCGGCAGCCCAGCGGTCAAAGGCGGATTGCGGTGCCCCAGCCTCTGGTCGCGTGGTGCGCATCACACGTAAATAGTGCCCGTAACCCACCGGCGCAGGGATACCGGGGCGAGCGCCAAACTGGCTGACGGCCCCCTCAATGATCCAGTCACGGAAAACGGTGCCGGGATTCGGCGCTTTGGCCCCGGTCGACGTAATACGCAAACGGGCCAGATCGGCGTAGTCCTGTTGCCAGACATGCCGCAACGCGCGCACATCTCCGGCATTGACCGCCTGCGCCAGTTGCCCGATACCACTCTCGGCGCCAAAGCGGTGGCTAAACCGCAACATGGCGATGGACTGATCGAGTGCCACGCCCTGCGCATCCTGCATCGCTTCGGGAGGAGCCTCTCCTGCTACCGCAGCCAGCCAGGTCGCTGTCTCAGGCAAGTAATGCCCGGCGGCTGCGCGTTGGCACAGTTCGCCCAACAGTGCTCCAGCTTCAACCGACGCCAGCTGATCTTTATCCCCCAGTAAAATCAGGCGTGCGTGAGGGGGCAATGCGGATAACAACGCGGCCATCATCTCCAGATCGACCATTGAGGCTTCATCCACCACCAGCACATCCAGCAACAGCGGGTTGCCGGGATGATGGCGGAAATGGCGGGTATCCGGACGACTGCCCAGCAGGCGATGCAGCGTAACCACATCGCTGTTAATCGCCTCTGCGGCAATGCCTAATTGCGCCAACGGTAACCGGCTTAATGCGCCAGCGATAGATTCGCTTAAACGCGCGGCCGCTTTGCCGGTGGGGGCCGCAAGGCGAATACGCAGTGTGGTCCCACGCTGTTGCTGCTCCAGCGCCTGCAACAGCGCCAGTAAACGCACCACGGTGGTGGTCTTACCGGTGCCGGGGCCGCCGGTAATCACGCTAAATGCACTGGCAGCCGCCAGGGCGCAGGCCAGTTTTTGCCAGTTTGCAGTCTCAGCCGTGGGTTCACTGAACAAGATATTCAGTAAGGGTTGCATCAGTTCCGGCGTCAATGCGCCTCGCCAGTGGGCACTCTGCGCCAGACGCTGCTGAATGCCCGCCTCAACCTGGCGCTCATACTGCCAGTAACGACGTAAATAGAGACGATCGCCCTGACAAACCAGTGGGGAATCCGCCACCCCGGTATCCACCAGGGCAGGAAAATCCAATGCCGCCAGCCACTGGGGTAGCGTAACGTCTTGCAGTACCTGAGCCGGTGTTTCGATTTCGGGCTGACGAGAACCTTCCGGCGGTAGCGCCAGCGCAAAGGTGCTGTCCGCCAGTACCGCAGACAGATTCAGGCACACATGGCCGCGCCCTAACTGGTGGCTGGCTAACGCCGCAGCCAGCAATAACAGGGGTGACGCGTCCGGGCACGTCTGATGTAAGAAACGCACCAGTGCCCGATCCAGCTCACGCAGCCAGCCACTTTCCACCCAACTATCCAGCAGTTGCGTCAGCCGATCATGGTTTAACGCCATCTTTATAATCCCTCATGCGCGCGAAACAGTTGTTCTAACTGCTCCATCAGCGCCTTATCTGGCCGTTGTAAACAGGCGCCTTTACCGGGCGTTGGGTGGCCGCGCAGGAACAGATACAGTGCGCCCCCAACGTGACGGTCATAGTCGTAATCCGGCAAACGCGATTTCAGCAGCCGATGGAGCGCAAACAGGTAAATAACCAGCTGTAGATCATAGCGGTGGTCAATCATCGACTGCACCATCGCGACCTGATCGTAATCCTCCATCTGCCCACCCAGCCAGTTGGACTTATAATCCAGCACGTAATAGCGTCCGTTATGCTGGAAAATCAGGTCAATAAAGCCTTTCAGCATCCCGTTGATTTCATCGGGCGCGAGGGCCATGCGCGATAATCCTCCCAGCGTGGCCGGGATCACCAGCTCATCAAATTTACGTGCTCGCACGGCTTTCAGGCCAAACCAGAACTCCATTTCCACCTGATATTCGCTGCTGTGCAACCCCGCCAGGCTGAAGCTGTCATCACCTGCCAGCGGTAAGGGATCGTTCAACAGACTCATCATCCAGTCGGTGAGTGGCGGGATCCAGTGCTGCCAGCCGCGCCGGTTACAGCGGCGGGCAATCTGGTCTTCTACCTGAGCACGGTCCTGCGCCAGTTGCGCAAAACCCTGTTGCCCGGCCCACTCCAGCAAGCCGTGCAGGAAGTTACCGGCTACCGTACCGCGTGGGAAACCAAACAGATCGTCACCGCTGGTCACGACCGGTTCGATACGCAGCCCGGTATCCGGCTCGCTCAGGGTTTCCTGAGCGGCACTTTGCACCTCTTCTCCCTCGTGATGATTAATGCCCGCCCACGCGGTATCGCTGTATTTCAGCCGGGAATAGCTGGTGATACGCCAGCGGTGGCTGCGCAGATCCGGTGTCGCGAGAGGGGAACGTAACGCAGGTTGCGGGTCATGGGTGGTAAACACACGCTCATCCGGCTCAGGCAGCGGCTGCACCTGGGCAACCGCACCATACTGGGCTTCAAGCGTGGCGATCATCTGGCCGGGTTCACTCCCCTGCAACAGATAGCCTGCGGCACTGTTTTCTGCGCCTTTCAGCGGAGCCATCCCCAGCCACATGGCATAGCGCGCACGCGTCAGGGCGACATACCATTTGCGGATGTCTTCCCCCAGGCGTTCATCGTCAGCCAGCGCCACCTGCGCCGCATCGCCTCCAATCGCCAACTGTAGCTGCCCCTGATCGTCATGCCACTTTAGTGGGGAGTCGCTGGCTTTGACCGCGCGGAATGCGCAGGCAAAGGGCAGGAAGACCAACGGGTACTCCAGCCCTTTTGATTTATGCACCGTCACCACTTTCACCAGCGCGGCATCGCTTTCGAGACGCAGTTTCATCACATCATTATTGTTGCCCTGATCAAGACGCTGTTCGGCAAGAAAACGCAGCAGCGCGTGCTCGCCCTCCAGCTCAACGCTGGCCTGCTGTAGCAGCTCGGCAAGGTGCAGCAGATCGGTCAGGCTGCGGGAATCCCCGGCACTGAGCAGACGTTCGGGAACGTTAAAGTCCCACATCAGGCGGCGCAAGAGGGGTAACACGCCCTGAAAACGCCACACTTTGTGGTACTGCTGGAACTGAGCCACGCGCTGTTCCCATTCACGCTCATCGTGATTGAGCCGATCGAGCTGTAGCCAGCTCAGGCCCAGCGCGGGTGTGCCAAGCGCGGCTCGCAGCAGGCGATCGTTTTCCGGTTCGACACAGGCCGCCAGCCAGAACTGAATCTCCGTGGCGCGCGGGCTGGCATACACCGACTCTTTATCCGAGAGATAGACGCTGCGCACGCCACGACGACGCAGCGCCTCACGCACCGCATCCGCCTCGCGTCCGGTGTTCACCAACACCGCGATATCCCCTGGCTGTAACGGCGTAATGTCACCGCCATCGAGGGTGAAACCGGCTGCGCCCTGCTGCCCCAGCGACAATAAGCGCACAATTTCCTGCGCGCAGTGCGTCGCCATTAACTGGCGATAATCGCCGTTGCTCAGGGTCTCTTCGTCCGGTGCGCACATCAGGGTCAGCGCACTGCCTTCGCTGCCCTCCACCCACCAGCGTTCGGCCCGCCCCTGCGCCTGTACCGGCTGGAAAGGCACCGGATTGTCGCCCTGCTCGCGGCGAAAGAGAAAAGCGCCGCGACCCGCAGGCCGGTTTTCCGCACTGGCGAAGACCTGATTGACCGCATCCACCATCCGCTGGGTCGATCGGAAGTTGGTGCCCAGCGTGTAGTGGCGACCGGCGGTGTCGCGCCGTGCCTGAAGATAGGTGTAAATATCCGCACCGCGAAACGCGTAGATCGCCTGTTTGGGATCGCCAATCAGCACCACGCCCTGTTGCGGATCGTTAGCCGCGATCTGATAGATGGCGTTAAAGATGCGGTACTGTAAGGGATCGGTATCCTGAAATTCGTCGATCAACGCCAGCGGAAACTGCTGGCGAATCATCTCGGCCAACCGTGGGCCGTTTTCACTGTGCAACGCGCTGTCTAACCGGGTGAGCAGGTCATTAAAGCCCATCTGCGCACGGCGCTGCTGCTCCTGCTGGAACCGGGCGGAGACCCAACCGCAGGCGTGTTGCAGAATGCCGTGACAGGCATTAGGCAACGCAGCCAGGCTGGCGGGCAGCGTTGCAATGGCGTCAAACGCCGGGTGCTGCGGTGCCAGATCGGGATCTTTCCACCCCTGACGCATACCATCCGGCGTCAGACGCACCCAGCCGGTTTTCAGATCGAGCAGATCGTCATCACCGCTGGCCCAGTGCCGCAGCGCCTCCAGCCAGGGATCGTAATAGCGGGCCTGAATCACCCGACCATTGACCGCTTTGGCGGCCACCGCCTCATCCAGCAGGCGTTTTAGCTCATCACACCAGGCCAGCCACGGCGCTTTCAGCGCGGAAAGCTGGGTGCTTTTCTGCTGCTGGCACTGGTTAAACACCACTTCCGGCGGTTGCGGAGCCGCGAGCAGTTCAACATGATCCAGCAGCGGTTGCAGATTGACGTACAGCATCTCCGGATCGATCCACCACTGGCGCACTTGTACCACCTGATCCACCCCGAGCGGGAAGAACCAGGTGCGCCAGTAATCACGCACCACTTCCAGCAGCAGTTCACTCTGGTTGGTTTCCAGCCGCTGGCTGAACAGGCTATCACTGTCAAAGGCGTGCTCACTCAGCATGCGGTTACACCAGCCGTGGATGGTGGAGACCGCTGCCTCATCCATCCACTCTGCCGCCAGTTGCAGTTTGCGCGCGCAGCCTGGCCAGGCATCCGGCGGGTACTCATTGCGCAGATCGTGGAGGACATCTTCCCCGGCCGCGCGCGACGTAATGTCGTCAGGCGAACAGCGGAAACATTCGGCGGCTTCGCTCAATCTGGCGCGGATACGGTCTCGTAGCTCCTGCGTCGCGGCATCGGTAAAGGTGACAACCAGAATTTCAGGTGGCGTTAAAGCACGGGTAAAACCCTGTTCATCACCGTGGCCCAGCACCAGACGCACATACAGCATGGCAATGGTAAAGGTTTTACCGGTGCCGGCGCTGGCCTCGATCAGGTGGCTGCCACGCAACGGAAAGCGCAGCATCTCAAGCGGTTGCGGCAAACTCAGTGCCATTATTTTTCTTCTCCCTGTTTACGGCTGCTGCGGCTTTTCAGCGTATGGTACAGCGGTGCCAGCAGTTGTTCAGTCCAGTGGGCGAATTCGCCCGCTGACCACAGCGACATAAAGTCAGGCCAGGCACGATTGAGATACGGACTACGGCTAAGTTCGCCAAATTTCATGTTTTGCGCATCGTACTCTTCATAACCCACGGCACACTTTTGCCAGATGTCACTGTCCGCAGCGGTATTCACCTCACCGCCAAGGCTGAGCCACTGGAAACCGGTACGGGTTGCCAGCGGCAGCGGACGACACATACCGGTCTGCCAGGCAGTAACAATCTGCTGCCAGTATAGTTGCACCTGGGAAATATCAAGTACCGGAAATATCACATCCCCGTTTTTACTCACCACCTGGGTGGTCATCGGTCCCACCGCCAGATGGGCGGCTAAATGCGTCAGCCAGAACGGCAACAGCTGTGCCCAACGGTAGCTGCGCTTTTTCTCATCCAGCAATCCGCTGCTCTCCAGCAAGACCCGGCAGGTTGCCTGCCCGTTGCTACGCAGATCGCTGATCCAGTCCTCAAGCGGCGGTGACGTTAAGCTGACGGGATGGTTGTCGAGCGGAAGCGGCCAGTCATGGAGCGCGGCACGATAACGCTTGAAGATATCCTCCATCGGCTCCGCCAGCGCCTGCTCCAGTACCGAGCCAAAACCGCCGGGGGCCAGCTCTCCACGGCGACTAATACGCGTCAGCTGCTGTTGTAATGCCTCTGCTGGGTCACCACCTGCCAGCACCGCCTGTTTTTGCACGCCGATCAGCTCATCCTGCAAGCGCCAGTTCTCCAGCGCATTGATGGCAAAAGGCTCGTGATCGAGGCTGGTAGTGTCGGTGGCTTCAAAGAAGATGTTCAAACGCTGGCGGAAGAAGCTGCGCACCGGTTGACTGAGGAAATCCGCCAACTGCCGCAGCGTCAGGCTGCGCTCCAGTTGATATTCCCCTGGCAGCGTGACGTCGCTTTCACGCGCTGCATCCAGGGTTAAGCCCGCACGCCACTCATTGGCATAGCTGAATAGTGCACTGCCCTCGGTAAAGTAGGCGGCGCTAAAGGGCTGTAGCGGATGCTCTTGGGTGAGTAGTGACAGCACATCACCTTGCCAGCCCGCCTGTAGATGGTCACGCAGCTGGGCAACCAGCACGGAGGGTGGCCGCTCGGCATTATCATGAATACCGCGTCCCACCCAACTGATGCTCAGCCGATCCCGTGCCGACAGCAACGCCTCAAGGAACAGGTAGCGGTCATCCTCACGGCGGGAGCGGTCACCGGGACGATAGTCCTGGCCCATCAGGTCAAAATCCAGTGGGATACGATTACGCGGATAATCCCCGTCGTTCATGCCTAACAGGCAGACGTGACGGAAGGGAATGGCGCGCATCGGCATCAGCGTGGCAAAGGTCACGGAGCCGCCGAAGAAGGGTTGTACCAGGCTGGATTGATCCAGCACGCTGAGCCAGTGTTCGCGCACCACCGGTAAGGTTAACGGCGTGGTAAGAGTGACACTGTCACAGGAGTCTAACCACTGCTGTAAACCCTCTTCAAGTTGTAACAGGATATAACTTTCCTGATCGTCTTCTGCCGTGAAGAAGCGCTCCAGCAGTTGATTCAGTCGCGTGCCCCACTCCTCGGGGGTCGCTTCTGTACAGAGCGTACGCCAGCTCGACTCCAGGGCGTTGAGGAAAGCCGCAAGCTGGCCTGCGAGCTGTGCATCCAACCCGCCGACTTCATCCAGCGGTTCGATATCCTGCCAGGCGGCACCACTTCCCACCGCATACCCCAGCAACATGCGCTGTAAGCCAAAGAACCAGCTGTTCTGTGCGCTGGCAAGCGGCAGGTCGAGGCTGTTGCGCTGTTCCGGGTGCAGACCCCAACGCACGTTGGCGCTGCGGATCCAGCGCTGCAACAGCGGAAGCTGATCTTCATTGATGGCAAAGCTGCGGCGAATCGCCGGGACTTCCAGCAGGTCGAGCAGATCGCTTACCGCAAATCGCGACTGTGGCAGCGCCAGCAGGCGCTCCAGAGCACCGGGAATCGGGCTGATTTGATGGGCATTACGGTCGGCAACGCTAAACGGGATGTAGCGAGCATCCAGCCGATCCACCAGGCCAAACACCGCCTGAATGTGCGGCGCGTAGCTGTTGATATCCGGCACCATAACGATGACATCACTCGGGCGCAGCGAAGGATCGGCGGTGAAGGCGGCCAGCAGTTGGTCATGGAGAATTTCCACTTCCCGCTGCGGGCTGTGGGCAATGTGGAAGCGGATCGAGTTGTCCTGTGCAACCGCGTAATCGGCCCACTTTTCGCGGCTTTCGCTTAAGGGCCGGAGATCGCAGATATCATCCTGCAACTGCTGCAACAGCGTGCTGCCTGCGGTGGCTTCAAACAGATCGATACGTTGTGTTTCCGCCGCAAGGCGCGATTCATACTGCTCGCGCTGATCGTGTTCTTCTAGCAGGCCGATATAATCGCGCCCCTGTTTACCCCAGGCCGCCAGCAGCGGATGCGCATGTTGATGCAGTGCATCTTCATCAAGATGGGACGGCATGCCCGGCTTACGCTGGTGGCGCAAGCGTTCAGCACGCAGGAGGTCTTTATCCGCGATGATATCGCCCCAGTAGTGCTGGCAAGGGTTGTGTACGCACATGAACACCTGCGTCCAGCGGCTGATGGCGCTGAGCACTTCCAGCGCCTGCTGTGGCAGTGAAGAGATACCAAACACAATCACGCGCAGCGGCAAGCCAGCCGGACGATGTTGGTGATCGGCTTGCGCAGCGACGTTAAGAAAACGCTGATGCAGTGCCGCACGGCTGGTGGCAGCCAGTGCTTCCCCGGTATCGGCTTGCAGGGCGCGCCACAATAACGGTTGCCAGCGCTGACTTTCCGGTAGCGGCGTCGCCCCCCGCCGGCTGGTATGCAGCACATCATTCCCCTGGGTCCAGTCCGCCAGCCAGTCGGCGCGATACACCTGATACTGGTCATACAGATCGGCCAGCCTTTCCGCCAGTTGGAACAGTTTACGCTGGTCGTCATCCTGCTTCAGAAAGCGCGCCAGCGGGGTGAACGCCTCCTGGGTCAGCAGCTGTGGCAGCAGGCGCATTAAACGCCAGACCAACAGCGGTTTATCAAACGGCGAAGATTCTGGCACTTGCTCGCGTCCGAGGACGCTGCGATACACCTGCCAGAAAAAACGGGCCGGGAGCTGAATATCCAGGGCGGCCGCAATACCACATCCGCCCTCTTCAGGATCGCGCGCCAGCGCCAGGCGCAGCCACTGGCCGATGCCGTTGCTCTGTACCAGAATCACTTCGTTTTCCAGCACCGGCAGCGGATGGTTTTTCATCCAGCTGACCAGCACGTCACGCAGCATTTCCGAATGGTTGCCGTGGATCACCATCATGCCGGGATGAATGGGTGTTGCGATGGGGGTAGTCATGGTTGTCGTCTCGCCAGCCTGGCCGTCACAGAAGACAAACAGCATAACACTTTTCGCCGCTCAGCATTGCGCTGAGCGGGCAGTGGCTCACCCTGGCATCAGCCCTGTCGGGTAGCGTACGTTTTGTACAAGCCGGGGAATGAAACAAACATTTCTTCCGACATTTCTTCTGATATTGTCGATAAATCAGAAGGTTAACTCACGTAATATTTGTACGTGTTTTCAACTCCCGTACTCTTCATCCGTCACCGGTTCCAGCCAGTCGATGGAATTCCCCTCCAGACTTTCGGCGATGGCGATATGGGTCATTGACGTGCGATCGGTCGCGCCGTGCCAGTGGCGGACACCTTGCGGGATCCAGACGATGTCGCCGGGATTAATGGTCTGTTTGGGTTCGCCTTCGCACTGCACCCATCCCTGCCCCTGGGTGACAATCAGCGTCTGCCCGAGGGGATGGGTGTGCCAGGCGTTGCGCGCACCCGGTTCAAAGGTGACGGTTGCTCCGCTGATGCGTGCGGAGCCGGTGCCCTGAAAAGGCGCATCAATGCGCACTTGTCCCGTGAAATAGCTTTCCGGTCCACGGGCTGAGGCGTGGGTTCCATTGCGGGTAATGTTCATCTGCGGCTTGCTCCTTAAATTTCATCCGGCCGCTAGCTTAGCCGCAGGATGACGCTCAGCGTACGATGGAAAATGCATGAGCTTATGCAGCCCGTGCATCAGTTAGCCCTGTTGCACCGTAGACATTCGGCGTTTTCCGGCAAAATTCACCATCAACGCGCTGGCACAGGTGAACAGCGCAATCAGCCATACCATGCTGGCGGGGGTAACGTCAGCACGCCAGGCCAGCAGCAGTGATGATAGAATGCCACTACCATATTGCAGCGCACCAATCAGCGCGGAAGCCGACCCCACCATCTCTGGCACCTCGTCCAGCGCGGCGGCGGTTGAACTCGCCGCCACAATGCCGTTCATGGAAAAGTAGATAAACACCGACACCACCACCATCAGCAACCCACCCCAGTGCAGGTGCGTGGTCAACAGCAGCACCAGCGTTGCCAGCGCCGCAATCGCCGTGGCGCTTTTCAGCAGGCGATCCAGAGGGAATCGTGTGACCAGACGCCGGTTCACCATACTCATCACCATTACGCCCACAATGTTGACGGCAAACAGCCAGCCGTAGGCCGCCGGGTCAACGCCAAAATAGCGGATGTAGACCATCGGAGAACCGGCAATAAAGGCATAAGCGGCCACGTAATACAAGGCCAGTCCAAGGGAGTAGCGCATAAACACGGGATTGCGCAACAGGCGGCCATAGTTAACGAAGGCACCGCGCAATGAGGTTTGCACACGCTTTTCCACCGGCAGCGTCTCGGGCAGCAGGCTCACCGCCAGCAGAATCACGGCACCCAGCGCCACTAGCAGCCAGAAGATAGCGTGCCACGAGGTGAAGCGGATCATCTGGCCGCCCAGCAGTGGCCCCACAATCGGGGCGACCGCCATCACCATTATCAACGTAGAGAGCATATGTGCCGCCCGACTGCGACTGAACAGATCGCGAATCATCGCACGCGCCAGCATTGGCCCGGTGCAGGCACCCAGCGCCTGAAAAACGCGCCAGAAGACGATTTGCGTCATATCCGTCGAGAGCGCACAGCCTGCGGAGCCAATCATAAATAGCAACATGCCCAGCAGTAAGGGCAGACGGCGGCCATAGCGATCGCTAATCGGCCCCCAGATCAACTGCGCAATCGCAAAGCCCATCAAGAAACCGGTGATCGTCAACGCCGGATCGCCATGCAGATCCGCCGTCATTAACGGCATCGCAGGGAGATAAATATCGGTTGAGAGAGAAGTGAGTGCCATCAGGGCACTGAGGATCACCACAAACAGCGCACCACCTGGATGCGTGGACGCCGGTACAGTTTGATTTCGCATCATCTTCCAAACACTTAGGCCTGCCCACCGGCCGCTCCGGCAGACTTACAGCAGACCCACAGTGTAACCGGAAGGGTCCGCCGGATAATCCCCGCGAACCTCTATGGGTTTATGAATAAAACTCATCAATCCAACGCCAGCCTAGCGCCGGTGCGCCAACGCCCCGACCAGTCGATCACCGGCTTTTTGCACCACAAACACCATCAGCAGTAATACCAGCACGGTACCCACCATGATCTGATTATCAAAGCGCTGATAGCCATAGCGAATCGCCAGATCGCCCAGCCCGCCGCCGCCAATCACTCCGGCCATGGCCGAGAACCCAATCAGCATCACGATGGTCAGCGTAGAGCCTGAAAGCAGCGAAGGCAGTGCTTCCGGCAGCAGAACCCGGCTGATGATATGCCAGCTGTTTCCCCCCATCGCCACCACGGCTTCAACGCGGCCGCGATCAACCTCATCCAGCGCATTTTCCACGATGCGGGCAAAGAAAGGAAAAGCGCCGAGCGTAATCGGCACAACGGCGGCCGTACTGCCAAGGGTGGTACCAATAATGAAACGGGTGAAGGGGATAATGGCAATCAGCAATACCACAAACGGCAGCGCGCGCCCCACATTCACCAGCACATTCAACACCCCAGCAATCAGCCGGTTAGGAAACAGTCCCTGCTTGCGCGTCAGGAATAGCGCTACGCCCACCGGCAAACCAATCGCCAGCGTGAAGACCGCCGCCAGTGCCACCATGTATAACGTTTCCAGGGTGGCATTGATCATCAGGTCACGAAACGTGTCCCAGTCTACGCTACGCATTGTTTTCTCCCCTCTGGTGCAAAACGCGCGAGGAAGTTGCGCTCGGCGGCACCATCCTGCAACAACAGTTGATAGAGACGTGAAGCGGGCTGCGCCATGATCTCGGCCAGTGGGCCACTCTCGATTAAACGCCCGTGTTCCAGTAACGCCGCATGGTCGCAAATCCGCTTGACCACCGCCATGTCATGGGTAATTAACACCACCGTGATGTTCAACCGCTGTTGCAGTGTCGCCAGCAGATCGAGAATCGATTGGGTGGTGCTGGGGTCCAGTGCGCTGGTGGCTTCATCGCACAGCAGATAGCGCGGCTCAAAGGCCAGCGCCCGGGCAATCCCCACGCGCTGTTTCTGCCCACCGGAGAGCTGAGACGGCCAGGCATCTCCCCGCCCCTCCAGCCCAACCAGTGCCAGCAATGCCTCAACGCGCTCACGCCGCTGGGCTTTCCCTACGCCTGCAATTTCCAGCGGCAGCGCAATATTGTCTGCCACTGTGCGGGAGTGGATCAGGTTAAAGTGCTGAAAGATCATGCCGATTTGCTGGCGCTGACGCCGCAGTTGACGCAGGCTGAGGTGCTGAATGTTTTCGCCATCAATCAGAATTTCCCCGCTGTCCGGCTGCTCCAGCAGGTTCAGTGAACGCAGCAAGGTACTCTTCCCGGCACCACTGTGGCCAACAATGCCATAAATACTGCCGCCGGGAATGGTGAGCGAGACATTATCCAGTGCGGGCGCTTGCGCCCCCGCATACTGTTTGTTTAACGCATGAATGCTAATCATGCGCACTGCCTGCAACCGGGATCACCGAGCCGTGGTACTGAGTACGAATAAACTCTGCCACCTGCGGCGAGGTCAGATCCTTCGCCAGTTGCTTGATGCGCGGATCGTTTGCCAGCGCAGGGGTGGTCACCAGTAAGTTGGCGTAAGGATTATCTTTGGCCTTTTCAATCCCGAGTGCGTCTTTTGCCGGGCTCAGGCCCGCTTCCAGCGCGTAGTTGCCGTTAATGATCCCCGCATCAACGTCATCCAGCGAACGCGGGATCTGCGGTGATTCGATCTCCAGAATCTTCACGTTTTTCGGGTTTTCGATAATATCTTTTGGCGTCACCAGGGTGGATTCCGCTGAGCGTTCACCTTTGAGTTTAATGAGGCCATTATCCTGTAATAACCACAGCCCACGGCTCAGGTTGGTGGCGTTATTGGGAATCGCGATTTTTGCGCCCTGCGGCAAATCTGCCAGCGTTTTATATTTATGTGAGTAGATACCCAATGGCTCAATATGCACCGCTGCCGCTACCACGAATTTTTTACCCAGTGCTTTCTCCTGCTCGTGTAAATAAGGCAGGTGCTGGAAATAGTTGGCATCGACGTCTCCCGACGCCAGCAGTTCATTCGGGTTAGCGCCGTTGGTCATCTCAATAATCTTTAAATCGAGTTTAGGGTCGATTTTTTTAACGTAGTTAAGAATTTCAGAGTGCGGCACCGGATCTGCAGCAACGCGCAGCGGTGCTGCATACAGGCTGTGGGAAATAAGCAGTGACAAACTGGTGATTAACAAAGCAGCAGATTTACGCATGATCGGTTCTCTTATTATTGGGATTAATGGGTGATGAGATCGGAATAGAAACGTTGCGCCACCGTGGGGTGAGAACGCAGCCGCCCTTTCAGGTAGTTCCAGCCCACTTCGCGTAGCAGCGGGTTCAACGGGTCACTGGCTGGCCCCTGAGCCAGCTGTGCCAGATGTTCAGGCAGTTGATAAACCGGCACCACGGCACCCAGTTCGGCACCGAGGAAGAAAGCCACCGACAGACGTTCAGCATCCGAGGCGGGAGAGACCACGCGGTGTACGGTGGCACGTAAATAACCATTGGTGGCTAACTCCAGCAGCTCACCGATGTTCACCACAAACGCCCCCGGTACCGGCAGAGCATCCACCCAGTTATCCGGCGTGACCTCCACCTGCAAGCCCCGCTGATCGTCTTGCAGCAGGAAGGTTAAAAAGCCTGAATCTTTATGCGCACCAACGCCCTGGCGTGAATCCTCGTGAGCGCGACCCGGATAGCGGATCAGCTTGATGTGTTCATTGGGCTCACGGCCGTAGAGATTATCGAAGGCATTGACCGGCAGTTGCAGCGACTCCGCAAACGCACGCAGCAGTTGCAACGCCACCTGAGTCATCTCCTGCTGCCACTGGGTGATCACCGGACGCAGCTCCGGCAACGCTTCCGGCCACTGATTGGGGCCTTGCAAGCGCTGCCAGGCGGGCGCTGAGGCATCGGCTGGCAGCGGTTCCCGCTCGGCACCAATGTCGAACTGCTCGCGCTGGTCGGGCTGGCTACGGGTCAGTTCGGAACCAGCGAAGTTGTAGCCGCGAAAATGCGGCGAATTAACCATCTGCACTGCGCGCTTATCCGCATCCGGCAAGGCAAAAAAGGCACGGGAGAGGCGTTGAACTTCGTCTGACAGCGCAGTATCAATGCCATGATGGATAAGATAGAAAAAGCCAACCTCACGAGCGGCCTTATTTAACTGCTGTAGCAGTGCAGCCCGTTGTTCAGCACTGCCATTCAGCAGGGAAAAATCAATGACCGGCAATTTAAGGGGGTTTATGTTCGCCATCGGAATAATCTCGCTAATTCAGTTAAATAAACCTTGCCAGCTTCACTGAATTAACACTACGAACTAAAATTACTATCGATTGCCGTTAAAATCAGTTAATCCGTTGTACCGCGCCTGGCAATAAACGTCGGCGGTTGCCAGGCCGTAATATCCGGTAATGGCAAGTCGTAACGTTCTATTTCCACCCGACAACTCTGGGCGCTACACCCCTGACCTAAGCGTGAGCTGCCGCGATCTTCCGTGAGCACATTCGGGTTGCCGTGTTTGTCGAGCGAGCCCGGCGTCAGGACATCCAGCGGATCGTACCAGGCACCGGTAGACATCTGCACCACGCCAGGACGAATATCTGCCGTGATATGTACGCCCGCCAGCAGTGCGCCGCGCGCGTTGAAAACCCGCACCACATCCCCCTCCTGCAGACGGCGCGCCGCCGCATCCTGGGGATGCAACCACAGCGGCTCCCGTCCAGACACTTTGGTACTCTTGCTGAGTGAACCGTGATCGTACTGACTGTGCAGCCGGGTGCGTGGCTGGCTGGAGAGCAAATGCAGCGGCCAGCGTTGCGCCTGCTGCTGCTGGTAGTGAGCCTCCTGCTGGTCCCAGAAGGGATAGCCAGGACATTCGGCATAGCCAAATGCGGCCACGGTGGCGGAGTAGAGTTCGATTTTCCCGGAGGGGGTATCCAGCGGGAAGCGCTGTGGGTCCGCGCGGAAATCCGCCAGCAAAATCAGAGGATCAGCCGGGAGCGCGTATTCCAGCTTGCCCTGCTGCCAGAACTGATCAAACGTGGGCAGCGTAATGCCTTCCTCCTGCGCGCGCGGCTCGGCTTGCTGATACATGTGCCGTAACCATTGCTGTACATCACGCCCCTCGCTAAACGCGGAGGCGAAGCCCAGCCGCTGCGCCAACTGGCTGAAAATGGCGTAGTCATCCTGCGCTTCACCCACCGGTGCAATGTGCTGACGCATGGCGATCATAAAACCATCATTACTGGCACTGCCAATGTCTTCCCGCTCCAGAGAAGTGGTGGCAGGCAACACAATGTCGGCAAAACGCGCCTGCGCCGTCCAGTACTGTTCATGCACGACAATGGTTTCCGGCTGCTGCCAGGCGGTGATAAGGCGGTTAAGATCCTGATGATGATGGAACGCATTGCCCCCCGCCCAGTAGACCAAACGGATATCCGGGTAGTGACCGACTTTGCCATCAAACTCATAGCTTGCGCCGGGATTAAGCAGCATATCGGCCAGCCGCGCCACCGGAATACGCTCTCTGATGGGGTTCTCTCCTGCGGGCAGACGCGGGCCAGAAAAGCGCCGCCGGACCGATCCCGCGAGGTTAGTCGAGGCGTAACCAAAACCAATCCCCCCGCCTGGCGTGCCAATCTGCCCGAGCAGCGCCGTGGTGGCGACCAGTGCCCAGTAAGCCTGTTCGCCCTGGCGGGCGCGCTGTACCGACCAGGCTATGTTGATCATGGTGCGCTGCCCGGCCATCTGCCGCGCCAGCTGTTCAATCTGCGTCGCCTCAAGCCCGGTCAGCGGGGCCGCCCAGTGGGCATCTTTCACCACGCCATCCAACTCACCCAGCAGATACCGCCGATAATGCGCGAAGCCCACGGTGTGGCTGGCGACAAACCCGGCATCGTAAAGCTGTTCTACGATCAGTACCTGGCACACCGCCAGCAGCAGCGCAGTATCACTGCCAGGGCGGATCGCCAACCACTCGGCCTGCGGTACCGCCGCGAGATCATTTTTCACCGGACTGACGTTAATAAACCGCGTCCCGTTGCGCTGCAATTGATCCAGCCAGTGTTGCAGCGAGTGGTCGTTGGCCCCACCGCCGTTCACCTGGGCATTCCGCAGCGGCAGTCCGCCTATCGCCACAAACAGATCGCAGTGCTCTGCCAGCACCGACCAGTGGGTATGCTGGCGTTGCAACTCATCCAGATCGCCGAGAATATGCGGTAACACCCGCTCTCCGGCGGCAATGCTGTAGGTGTTTGTGCTGGCACTGTAGCCACCAAAGCCATTGAGGAAGCGGTGCAACTGGCTTTGTGCATGGTGGAAACGCCCGGCGCTAGACCAGCCGTAAGAGCCGCCATAGATGGCCTGATTGCCATGCGCGGTTTTAACCCGTTGCAGCTCATCCGCCACCAGTTGCAGGGCCACTTCCCAACTGACCTCGACAAACGGCTCCTGTCCGCGCCGCTGGCGAGAAGCGGCCCCCTGTTGCAGATAGCCCAGGCGCACGGCCGGACGTCTGATCCGGCTTGGCCCCTGAACCGCATCGGTAAGCGACTGGCCGATAGCCGAAGGATTACGATCCCACGCGACCGGTCGCAGGGCCGTCAGTTTGCCCTGTTCCGTCGTAACGTGATACGTGCCCCAGTGCAGTACGGCCAGATCCTGAAATGGCTTCATATAGCCTCCACGCTATTCACGGCGAATGCGCCGCGCCAGCCAGTTACCCAGCGATTGCAGCAGTTGAACAAGCACAATCAACGCCAGCGCGGTGCTGAAGGTGGCAAAGGCATCAAAGCGCTGATAACCGTATGTGATCGCCAGGTCGCCAATTCCGCCGCCGCCTACCGTTCCTGCCATCGCCGTGGCCCCCAGCAGGCCGATGGTGGCCGTGGTCAGCGCCAGCACCAGTGAAGAGGCGGCCTCCGGTAACATAAAGTGCCACAGCGTTTGCCAGGTCGTGGCCCCCATCGCGTTGGCAGACTCCAGAATTCCGGGGTCCACTTCCAGCAGTGAGTTTTCGACCAGACGGGCAATATACGGGGCGATGTAGAACACCAGCGGCACAATCGCCCCCGCCGTGCCAATGGTGGTGTGCACCAGCAGACGCGTCAGGGGCAGAATCGCAATCAGTAAGATAATAAACGGCAGCGATCGCACAATGTTAATCAGCGGATTGAGCAGGCGATGTAACGCCGCCACCGGGTGAATGCCCCCGGGACGACAGACCACCAGCGCCATTCCCAGCGGCACACCGAACAGGGCACCAAATCCCAGCGAAACGGCAATCATCACCAGCGTGTCATGAATCGCCTGGAGGTACTGTTCACCGGTCACCACGGTATCTATCCAGTCAAACATCGCTGATCCTTACCCCTGCCTGGTGCAGAGTGTGACGCGCCGCCTGAATCGCCGCGGCTTCGCCGTTGAGGGTGATAATCATGAAACCGAGGATGGTCTGTTGCACTTCGGTCATGCTGGCAAACAGGATATTGACCTCAATGCCATGTGCCTGCATCACCTGCTGGATCAGCGGCTGACGCGCGCTCTCACCAATAAACTCCAGTCGCAACGCCGCGCCTGGCGGGGCGGCGGCCAGGAACTGCGTCACCGCCTCTGGCAGTTGGTCGTGAATCACGGCACTGACGAAACGCGCCGTGACCGGGTGCTGTGGCGCAGAGAACAGCTGTAGCACGCTGCCCTCTTCCACCATTCGCCCCTGCTCGAACACCGCCACGCGATGGCAAATTTTCTGGATCACCGACATCTCATGCGTAATCAGCACGATGGTGATGCCATAACGGCGATTGATCTCCTGGAGCAGCAGTAAAATCTGTACGGTGGTGTGCGGGTCCAGCGCGGAGGTGGCTTCATCACACAGCAGCACAGCCGGATTGGTAGCCAGCGCGCGTGCAATCCCCACGCGCTGTTTCTGTCCGCCGGAGAGCTCATCAGGATAGCTGTGCTGTTTGTCAATCAGGTCAACAAAGGTCAACAACTCCTCGACACGTTGGCGGATTTGCGCCTTGGGCAGGCCTTGCAGTATCAGCGGGATCGCGACATTGTGAAATACCGTGCGGGAATTCAGCAGATTAAAATGCTGGAATATCATGCCGATGTTTTTTTTAAGCGCGTTTAATCGCCGTGGGGAAACATCATTGAGTGTCTCCCCGGCCAGCGTGACCGTGCCCTGAGTCGGTACTTCCAGCCGGTTGATCAGCCTGAGCAAGGTGCTTTTTCCCGCCCCGCTGTAGCCAATCACGCCAAAAATATCCCCCTGATTAATGGTCAGGGAAATATCTTCCAGCGCGTTAACCTGCTGCCCCTGACGGGAGAACTGTTTGCTGACACCGCGAAATTCAATTGCTGGCTGACTCATTTCAGATAATCAGGCAGTAAATAGCCATCGTACTGATGATGACTCAGAATATAGTGTTTAAACGCGGCCGAGTGATAACCGGCCACAATATCTTTCGCCCACTGGCTGTCTTTATTTTTTTCCGCAATGGTGACGACGTTAATAAACTGTGAACGTGGATTTTCCAGTTTTAACGCGGAAGCCAGTTTTAAGCCGCTGGAGACGGCAAAATTCCCCTGAATCACGCCAAAATCGGTATCGGGTAAGGCGCGAACCTGCTGCGCATTGTCCATCTCTTTCAGCACAATATGGTAGGGGTTGGCGGTGATATTGCGCTGTGAGAAGGTCGCTGCATCACTTTTAGGATCGACTTTTAGCCAGCCAAGATCCTGCAAAAGCAGCGCTGCCCGGTACTCGTTAGAGGGCTGATTCGGCACCGAAACCACCGCCCCCTCTTTGGGTTGAGTGACCTGCTGCTGGCTGTTTGAGTAGATCCCCATCGGCGGGGTCGGAACCTGGACAATGCCGATATTATGGATGCCCAGGCGATCGTTCACCGAGGCCAGATAAACCGGGTGCTGCATAATATTGGCTTCAATACCGCCTTTATCGACCGCGTCATTGACCTGAATACCATCGCTGAAATCTTTGTATTCAATTTTATAGCCCTGTTTAATCAGCTCGGGTGCCACGCCCTGTTCAAACTGCTCTTTATAAGGACCAGGATTAAAACCGATACGCAGTGTTTTGGTCACATTGTCATTCGCCTGGCTGGCAATCGCTGCCGTCGTCAAAAGCACCAGGAGGCTGGTGCGAAATAGCATCTGTTTCATCTTTTTACTCATCGTTATGAAGGTGAAGAGGATTAAATCATAAGCCCGCCTGGATTTTATTTGCGCATTTACGCAATGGTTGTGCGCAAATTGATTATGCATTTATTCGCTTTGGATTATCTGAATTGGACTTGCAGCTGTCGCTCAGCGCGGTTTTTAATGCGTTAACGCCTATTCCATTCGCGACAGCAATCGATGTTGTCCACGTATTAAAAGGTTTTACCATGCCACAATTTGCTGCTGCTGAATTAGTTAATGAACTGCCGAGTAATCTGTTTGGCGTGCTGGAAAAAATGGCCGCTGCTATTGATACCCGTAATAAGCCGCTGATTGACCTCTCTAGCGGCAGTCCGCGTCAACCTGCGCCTGCGGCGATCATCGCCGAATTACAAGAAGCGGTAGGACGACCGGAAAACCACGAATATCCCTCGTTCTGGGGCAAACCGCAGGTGCGTCAGGCGATTGCGGATTTCTATCAGCGCCAGTATGGCGTCACGCTGGACCCGGACACCGAGATCGCCGTATTTCACGGTTCCCATATCGGGATTACCGGTGTGCCGCGCGCGCTGGTCAATCCGGGCCAGTACATTATTGCCACCGATCCGTGCTTCCCGACCTTCCGAAATGTGGCCAAACAAGCGCAGGCGCAGTTCTGGGGAATTCCGGTTAACGCAGAGAATGATTTTGTGCCGGATTTTAACAGCGTGCCGGAAGAAGTGGCGCGCAATGCCGGTCTGCTGGTGCTGAATTATCCGCACAACCCCACCGGTGCGCTCGCCACGCCGGAACTGTTTGCCGATGCCTTAGCCTGGGCGCAGCGTTACCAGTTACCGGTATTGAATGATTTCGCCTACGCCGCCATTGGTGCCAGTGAAGGTGGCGCGCCCATCAGCCTGCTGGCCCAGCCAGGCGGTAAAGAGTGGGGAGTGGAAACCTATACCCTGTCGAAAACCTTCAATATGGCGGGCTGGCGTTTTGGCTTCGCGGTGGGTAACGCCTCGATCATTCAGGCGCTGAAAAAGCTGCACACCCACAGTTACAGCACGGTGTTTGGTGCCGTGCAGGATGCGGCCACCGTGGCGTTGAATCTTGCCGACAGTGATATCGACCCGCATCTGGCGGTGTATCCACGCCGCCGTACCCTGGTAGAGCAGCGTCTGGCGCAGCTTGGCTGGCCGGTACGTCACGGACAGGGATCGTTTTTCCTCTGGCTGGAAGTGCCACCGGGCTTTACCAGCCAGCAACTGACTGAACATCTGCTCCAGCAGGCACATGTGCTGGTGGTGCCGGGCACTGGCTTTGGCCCCGGCGGTGAAGGATATATCCGCATCAGCCTGACGGCGAGCGATGCCGAGCTAGGCGAGGCCTTTGATCGTATCGCCGCGCTTAAGCTGTTCCGTTAATTCAACTTCAGGGCTGGCTCACACTGTCCTGTGAGCTGAACACGTGCGCTGCCCGACGCTTAACAGGAGTGACATCATGGTAGCCATTAAAGCACCCGACAATTATCGCCACGAAGCGGGCATTATTCAGCGTATAGGCGAATACGTAAAACCGCTGGCGAGTCGCGTAACCATTCTGACCAGCCCAACGGCATGGAACCTGACGCGGGAAGCGGTAGAAGCCAGCCTGAAAGCGGCTGAGGTACACTGGCAGGTGCATTTTCTCAGCGGGCCTTGCCACCTTCCCACCATTGAAGGGTTGGCCGAGCAGGCACAACGTCAACGTTCGGAGCTGATCGTTGGTATTGGCGGCGGACGCGTGCTGGACAGCGCCAAAGCGGTCGGCAAATTACTCGACGATCTGTCGGTGATTACCGTGCCCACTATCGCGGCAACCTGTGCGGCCTGGTCCCCGGTGACGGTGCTGTACAACGCACAAGGCGGCCAGGACGGTCACATTCGCCTGACCCGTTTCCCACAGTGGGTACTGGTGGATAGCTCGATCATTGCCCGTGCCCCGGTGCGTTTCCTGCGCGCAGGCATTGTTGATGCGTTGGCAAAGTGGTTTGAATTTGCCCCTTATCAGCGTAACGGTGCCGACGACCTGGGTTTAACCTTAAAAGTGAATGCGGCGCAGCTCGCCTTTGACACCCTGCGTGACATCGGTGAACAAGCGGTGGCAGATAATGAGCGTGGGCTGGATACCGCAGCCTTGCGGCGGGCAACTGATGCCAACATTGCCCTGGCCGGGTTAGCCAACAGCATCGTGGATGAGATCGACCGCATCGGTATTTCCCATCGCATTCACGATTTGCTCACGCATGAACCTGGCGTTCACCATCACTGGCTGCACGGCGAGATTGTCGGTTTTGCGCTGGCGGTGCAGAGCCAGCTGGACAGCGATGCGCCTGAGTTGCGCCAGACGTTGTTACGCCTGTTGCAGCAGTACCATACCCCGCTGACGCTGGCCCAGCTTGGCGTGAACGATAGCCCGCAGCACGTTGCCGCGATCGCGCAGAAGTTTACTCTGCCCGCTGACGTTGCCGCCCGACTGCCGTTTACTATTGATGCCGGGAAGCTGACCCATGCCCTGCTGACCGCAGCAGAAGCACCAGCGACACACACCGCGGCTGCGTGATTTTGCCTTCAGGTGCCGTTGCGGGTGCAACGGCATAGTTGTAAACGCCTCTGCGTTCGGCTGCTTTTCTCTGACTGACAAGTCTCTTTCGATACGCTGTGTTTCAGGGCCCGCATTACCCGGAAAGCAAAAGCGCTACTCTGCCCTGCCTCTGTTACGTGGATTACGGGAATAGAGATGAATAATCCCGATATTCCCTTTCACTTTATTCTGGTCAATATCGATTAACCACAAGTGGTGCATTTGGTTATATTAGTGGAACCTTTAACAGGGTGTTTTTAATGATGAGAGATAAAGCGTGAGGGTTTCACCACTAGCAATGTTTCAATAATGTTAACAGGGAAATGATATTTCACTTTATCAAAAAGTATATTAACAATTGACCGTTTTTTTCTTACACTGCTGCATCTGAATCAGCAATGCAGGATGCACAATTTGTTTTCCCTCATTCGACTCTGTCGCAATAAACAACCCGCCGTTATCGCAATCCTTGCGATACTGATGCTGTTTATTGCGCCGATCGTGTCGAAAACGCTGGAACACCGGCGAATGGAAAACATGGATGTCTGTGTCGAAACCCCCTCTTCCGATCATTGTCCTGTTGCAGTTCAAACCAGCCCTACTGCCCGACAGATGCAGGGGGATGATATGGCCGGAATGGACATGTCAATGCCTGACGCGATGGGGCACGAGCACGCGAGCATGCATATGGCTAAGTCAATGCGCACTGCGATGATGCCAGGCATGCAAGGCATGCAAGGTATGATGGGCGCAGGCGATATGATGGGCGATATTGCCTGTGGATACTGCCTTGTCTTGATCCACCTTCCCCTGATGCTGTGCCTGTTTGCCGCAATTCTCTGGCTGACTTCCCTCATTAGCGCTATACCACCGCCAAAACGGATACACACCTTCTTCACACTGTTCTTCCCAGGCATCGCGCAGCCACGCGCCCCCCCTTCCAGTACTTACTGATTTTCATCAGCGATAATTATTCGTTGTCGTATGTCGTTAATTTCTCATTGTGCTCAGGCGCAGGATAAATAACGCCCGAAAAAGATCAAATTAAACTGATTCAGGCCTATTTCGAATCGTCCGGTAAGGCGTTTCAAAATAACGATGCCGTGGTTATTGATATTGGGCTGTTTTTTCCTGGCAGAGCCAGAATGCCTTCTGAATATTTCAGCGGGCAGGAATGTTGCACGCCAAAATCAGGATAAGTTATGTATAAGTTTCATTTTTCTCTACGTGTCGTCAGTCTTGCTGTGGCGCTCGGTTGCCTGTTTCCGGGAATGACCTTTGCTCAAAATGCGGAGGAACAGCCCGCTCAGCCTGTATCATCCACAGACCCGGTGATGATCGTGACGGCACCCGTGGTTTCACCCCTGACGGTGGTGACTAACCTTCAAACGCCGCGACAGCCGGTGCCTGCCAGCGATGGTTCTGATTACCTCAAAACCATCCCCGGCTTCTCACAGATCCGCAATGGCGGTACCAACGGCGACCCGGTATTTAGGGGCATGTTTGGTTCCCGTCTGAGGATCCTGACGAATAACAGTGAAATGCTGGGTGCCTGCCCGGCCAGGATGGATGCCCCCACTTCATACATCTCGCCGGAAAGTTTCGATACCCTGACGCTGATTAAAGGACCGGAAACGGTGCTCTGGGGGCCGGGCAATTCAGCGGGTACGCTGCGGTTTGATCGTCAGCCTCCGCAGTTCGATAAGCCCGGCGTGACGGGCAGTGCCAGCATGCTTGCCGCGTCTAATCGCCGTTTTGATGAGAATGCGGACGTAAGCCTGGGCAATGAAAAGGGGTATATCCGGCTGACGGGCAATAAATCACGTTCCGGTGATTATAAGGATGGAAATGGCAGCCGCGTCCCTTCCCGGTGGGATAAATGGAATACAGATGTTGCTCTTGGCTGGACGCCCGATAAAGACACGCTGCTGGAACTGACCGCAGGCAGGGGTAATGGAGAGGCGCGCTACGCCGGACGAAGCATGGATGGATCGCAGTTCAAGCGGGAAAGTCTGGGCGTGCGCTTTGAAAAGTCAAACATCGGCGAGGTGTTCGATAAGTTTGAGGCCAGCGCTTACTACAACTATGCCAACCACATCATGGACAACTACACCCTTCGCTCTCCAGCCGCTACTTCCATGTCGGGTATGAGTACCGCCATGGATATGTCTGACAGCTCGTCGATGGATATGAGCAGTCCGATGGCCATGCAGCTTGACCGGAGAACCGTGGGCGGCCGCATGATGGGAACCTGGCTATGGCAGGACTTCCAGTTGCAGAGTGGTGCAGATACTCAGTTGAATACCCACCGCAGCCTCGGGGACAGCGGCTGGTCGAAAGATGCCCGTTTCCATGATTATGGTGTCTTCAGTGAACTGACCTGGTATGCATCGGCGCAGAATAAAGTGATTGGCGGTGGGCGACTTGACCACACCCTCGTCGATAATTTTACCGGCACTGGCCTGAGCAGCCGACACGATACGCTCCCGGCAGGCTTCGTGCGTCTGGAACATACACTGAGTGAAGTGCCCCTGATGCTCTATGCCGGGCTGGGTTATACCGAACGCTTTCCCGACTACTGGGAACTGTTTTCACCCACCTATGGGCCAGGCGGCAATGTCAGCGCGTTTGACAGCGTAAAAAGCGAAAAAACCACGCAGCTCGATATCGGTGCACAATACAGCGGCAATCGCCTCAATGCCTGGGTTTCCGCATATCTGGGCCATGTCAGCGACTATATTCTGTTTCTCTATGATCCCCAGAATACCTCCATCAGCCAGGCCAGCAACGTCAATGCCACCTTGATGGGCGGTGAAGCCGGATTCAGTTATCAGCTCACTGACCACTGGAAAACCGACGCCAGCCTGGCGTATTCCTGGGCGCAAAATACCTCCGACCATCAACCACTCCCACAAATTCCCCCTCTTGAAGCCAGGCTGGGGCTGAACTGGGCATCGGGTAACTGGAGTAGCGGCGGGTTATTGCGACTGGTGAGCAGCCAGCACCGAGTTGCCGTCAATGAAGGGAATGTGGTGGGCAAAGACTTTGGCAGCAGTGCCGGATTTGCGGTGTTCTCCGCTAATCTGGCCTACCGGGTCACATCCAACGTCAAAGTCAGTACCGGGGTGGATAACCTGTTTGATGTTAACTACAGCGAGCATCTCAATCTGGCCGGCAACAGCGCCTTTGGCTACTCGGCGAATACGGCAGTCAATGAACCGGGCAGGACCTGGTGGGCAAAAGTCAACGTGACCTTTTAAGGAGGGAACATGGATAAAATGAGCACCAGCAAAACGCGCCGCAGGCATATACGCTTCCCGCACTCACTCCTTGAGGGCATCGAAGCCAGCCTTGTCAGCGAATGTAGCCAGAACTTCTCCGCCTGGGTGGTGGAGGCCTGTCGCCTGCGCATTCAGAGCGAATCTGCCGTTAACAAAGCGCTGAAACCAGGGCAATCCTCCTGCCTGCGCATCACTCAGGCGACAAAAATTTAAGGATATTGATGATGTATTTGCATCGGCATTTTCGCCTTTGTCAGGCTGCTGTGGCCAGCAGCGCACTTATCAGCACCGGTTCGTGCGCCCAGGCTGCACTCACTCGCGTGGCTGAAAAGACATTCGATTCGAGTCTGATGGCTGATTTTTCCCATCAGGCAGCAGCGCTTTCCACACGCTATCGGGATTTTCACCCGAGCCGATGAATTTTTACGTCTCCATACCGGGGACCTTTAGTCACAGGAGTTAGTTATGTTTTACAAAGCAAAAAATCTTCTCAGTGCCGCCCTGTTTACTGCGGCCATTGTGTGCAGCCAGCAAGCCATGGCCCATGCGCATCTGACATCATCGGTACCTGCTGATATGAGCAGCGTTGAGCATTCGCCGAAAAAGCTGACGCTGGCGTTTACCGAGGGATTAGAGCTGGCATTCAGTGGCGTAAAAATCACGGATGCGAGTGGTAAAGCGGTAGATACCGGCAAAGCGGAGCTTGATGTTTCAGACAAAAAAACGTTGGTCGTTCCACTCCCGTCCGCCCTTAAAGCCGGTGACTACCAGGTGAGTTGGCATGCTTTATCTGTTGATGGCCATAAGACACAGGGTGACTATATGTTCAGCGTGAAGTAAGTCGTAGGATTAGAAGTAATATATGTAAGGCGCTGTTTTTAATTGAAAATAAAAAAGACAGGGCCTGTTTGGGCTCTGTTTTTGAGTGGTGAAGAGCCGTGCCCGCTTGATTAAATGTAGTAGGGAGATGGGGAATGTTCGCTCTGTGGTGTGAAGGCGGTAAGTTAGATGAGGTGAAGGTCTGCTGTGAGCGAGGAGCGGAAGTGAAAATTATGGGTTAGGGATGTTATGCCATATTAGACATAACATCCTCCTTCCAGCATCAGGACAGCTACCGTCCAAATCTGTCATTGAATCGTTGGCTACTGACCCTTCTGCTCATTTTGCTATTGCAATTAGGGCACAAATGCTGCTTTTTACCTTCAATAGTCCAGGTGTAATACTTCTTCTTAAAGCCGGTACCACAAACATCACAGCGACGCGGTTTAAAAATCACACCGAGAATAACAAGTACAACAAACCCACCAATTAACCATTCCATAAAATCCCTCTTAAAGAAAAAGCCCGGGCAGCGGGCTTCAGTCGAAAACTTCGCGTCGATGACCAATCGTGGCATCGAGAATGACCAGCTCGTCATCCCGAATCTCACACAAAATGCGATAATCTCCCACCCGATAACGCCAGAATTCACCTGGCTGACCTTTTAGCTGCTTCCCTGACTGGCGTGGATCTTCTGCAGCAGCAATGCGTAAGTTCATAAAATCCACAATCCGGCGTGCGGTTTGCTTGTCCATTTTACGTAACGATTTGAGCGCCCGGTCGGAATAGTTAATCGTCCAGACCAAGTGACTTTCTCACGTCCTCAGACGAATGTATGGATTCATCACCACGACTCGTACGCGCAGCTGTTTCCGCCGCTAGGTAATAATCTTCCAGATCTTCGAGATGAGTAAGGATTGCCCCCCGCGCATAGAATGTCTTTGTTCTTCCAGTCAGTTTCGCAAGGGACTCCAGCCTTGACTCGATCTCATCAGACAGTCGGATAGCAAGCATACACCCCCTGAATCATATTTGTTATACATGTATATCAAATATGATTCAGCACTTAAATTAAAAGACCAAAAAATAATCATCTTGTGTGTCTTGATAACTACCTCAACTGTTGATATATACAGTTAGAGGGTTTTCCTCTTAACTATAGAAGGATAACGATCATGAGTCTTAAGCCAGGCCCAAAACCTATTGCTGAGTCAACGGGTAAACCAGATCAACGTCGACGTGATAATAAAAATACCCCTGGAAATACTCCGGAGCTGAAACCCAGTAAATCGACAAAAAAATAAGCACGCGTTGAAAAATGAATAATACAAAAGCCCTAAGGGGCTTTTTTTGTACCCGCAGATCATACTGATTTACCATATCATCCCTACGCTGTTCGTCCCAGAATCTGGATGCACCATTAGCTACATGGCTGAAACGAGTGACTTTATCCTTTCGGCCTTTTCAAAATGGTCCAGCTTCATTTCCATCATCCACCAGTGCGCAACTTCCATAAGCAGATCTGGGTCGTCATGTTTGTTCGCAAAAAATGCGTAGAACGACAGTCCTACGCTGCTGCCCTTTGCCATGATCTTGGCTTCGCATACCCTGATAATCTTCGTCTTCATTCCAGCTCGCACACAGTCTCTTTTTTATATGGCTGTATGCAATGGCGTTGGACCCGGTCATCTCTACTAAGGTTCACCAATCAAATGAGCTATTGTGAGAACGACAGCTTGAACTGGCATTTACCGGCGAATGGAGTTTTCACCGCTGACCTGCTTCGATGTTCTGTCCCAGCCCTATGGTATCACCTATAACAATGCCATCCCTGAGCAATTGGCGGTTTACTTTTCTCTCAGGTCACGAATGTGCACATACGCAGGGTTTATCCGCATCTACTTTATCCGCCGGATAGAAGGCATCAACACGATCACCTTTACCGGGGCAGCCAACCAGAAAAAGGGGCGATATAATCACTAAGCCGATTTTAAACACCCTCATTCCTCCTGGTTTAGATCACTATTTACTATGGGATTGTAAAAGAGGCTTCAATTATACGATGTTGCTTAACTCCTTCTTTACTGACCGCATAGGCGACTAAGTACTTTCTCCCGGGTAAAAATGTAAAACCGTAGGTAGGAAGACATTGCTGAGTCAAGGCCCATTCTGGTTGAATACTGCGAGCTGAATACCTTATTACGCTTTCATTTTCTTCAGAACTGAGTATTTCTGTGCGGTAAATATATTCACCCACGTAGGTTTCAGCTTTGATACAAACGTGACCATCGTTAATTTCTAGCTTAGCGGGATAAACAGGATTAGATCTGTCACCTGGGCCAGGACACCCCACTAAAGTGAAACATAACCCGCAAACTAAACAGCGGAATTTAGCGCCCATAAACAATCTTTCTATATAACTCTGGTATTTTGTCATATGAGTCAGTTTCTCTATATCTAACTATCCTGAAGTCTGACTCAAATATCCAAGCGTCAAGACCATATACAATGAGAAACCAGTAATCTGCAAGTATAGACGCCTGTTACTCTAGTGTATATTCTTTTAAATATCTTTTCCGAAGATCATAAGTATATTCTGCAGCCCAACTCATGAGCCCCCTAAGTCTAACAAACTGACCTTGCTGATGTTGCCATACGTGTGCCAGTTCGTGAATAAATGTATGTTTACTTTCAACTTTAACCAGATGACATGAAAAGTCATGTTGATATGACTCTTTCCTGAACCACAACTCTCCATTAGGACTCATTGCATACATTTTCGACTGAAAACCAAACGGGAAGTAGCTATCACAATGAATCCATACCCGGTTCCATGCAATATCATTGCCGAAGAGGCGTTTTGCCATGGCAATTTCATTAAGCGTTATCAAACGCAGTGAACCTTCTTTTTCAGGTTTTGGTTTTTTACAAACATCAGAACTCATTGTTAGCACCCTCAATATTTCCGAGATAATTGATTAGGTAAGCGATTATTCATTAATTATGATTTGTTTAATGACAAGATCCGTTCAGGTATGATGAATCCCCTTTCAATACTGCTGAGTAATTCTATTATCTCTTTTGTCGTTGAATAAATGACACGACAATGACTTCCAGCTTTAAATCATCCCCACTAATAAACTTATCCTGACATGACCACATAGCATTACTCTGGAATGGTGAACCATGTATCAATGCTGCGGCGAAATTTAGTCGAATCTTTATAAATCGAATACACCACGTGATATCTATGACCCGGCTTAAATTTGAAATCAAAAGTTGGCAAACACTGCTGAGGAAGTGCCCACACAGGTTGCGGGTTATCAGGGACTAACTTTATCAATGTATCACTCTTAGTGGTGCCAAGAATTTCAATCAGATAAACATATTCTCCGACCGACGTGTTCGCCTTCATACACACTTCTGCGCCAATGTATTCAACTTCAGCGGGATATGTTGGCGACACTCTGTCACCCGGGCCAGGGCAACCTGAAAGCACCAGGACTGAAAGTAGTAAGCCGTATCGCATCTTTTCCCCGATAACATCAGCTCTCATTTTTATCACCTCACTACTCCAGCAGTGGCGAGATATTATTCAGAGAAGATAGTCACGTCCAGTGATAACTTCGCCAAAAGATAAAAACAGAATAATTATTTAGATGTTCCGCTAATTAAACAGAAACGGTGTTTCGCCCGGAAATGTTTTTCCGAACGCGGCATCTTCTTCTCTTTACACATTATCCAGACCCGGCGGGTTGCTACGGCATATATCGCCAGCCAGCTAAATCCAGTTCGTCATCTTGCCGTCATTATTCTGACATCTGCTGGCGGCAGGATGGCGGCCAATGAGATCGATCTCATTCATGGAGAACTGAGTAACAAGATGAGCGATTTGGTCAGCGTTGCCCGCATGGCGGGTGTTTCCCGCGCTACTGCTGCACGCGCCTTTGCCGAACCGGAGAAGGTCCGTCCGGCGACGCGGGAAAAAGTTTATGCCGCATCAGAGGTGCTGGGGTTCCGCCCGAACTATGTGGCGCGTCAGCTGCGCACACAGTCCACTCGCATGATCGGGGTCATGCTGCCCACCTTGAGTAATCCGGTGTTTAGCGAGCAGCTTCAGGGCATGGAACGTGTGGCACGGGAACAGGGTTATGCCCTGCTGGTATCAACCACCGATTACGATGCAGAGCGTGAAAGTGCGGTGCTGGAAAACCTGCTGCGCCAGCGCGTAGAGGGCGTGGTGATCACCGTGGCCGATGCACAAAACAGTGCCTGCCTGCGGCTGCTGGCGCAGGAGCCTCTGCCGGTGGTACTGGCGCACAATCCGGCAGCGGGTGATTTCGTTACCGTCAGCGTGGATAACCAGGCGGCAATGTACCAGGCCACGCGCCACTTGCTGCAACTGGGCCATCGCCAGATTGCGATGATCGCCGGGCCGGTGCAGCAGTCAGACCGGGCGCAGTTGCGCTACCTCGGTTACTGCCAGGCGATGCAAGAGGCCGCACTGACGCCGCTGCCGCTGGCTGAAATGGCGCATCACACCGAAGCTGAGCCGCACTGTTTGCAGAGCTGGCTCACAGCAGTGCCGGATGTTACCGCCCTGCTCTGCTCCAACGATCTGCTGGCGCTGAGCGTCATCGGTACGCTGCAACGCCTGGGTTACCGCGTGCCGCAGCAAATTTCTGTAGTGGGTTTTGATGGTATTGCGCTGGGAGAACGGGTTTACCCGGCGCTGTGCTCGGTGGTCCAGCCACAACGGGAGCTGGGAGAAGTGGCGATGGAGTGTCTGACGGGATTACTGGCCGGGGTGGATATCACCTCGCGCACCCTCAATTTCACGCTGCGCGTGGGCGAAAGTGTCGCCCGCCACAGCTTTTGATCGACCAACACCGGGGAACACCATGAATAAAGCTCTGACGTCATTCTGTCTGCTGGGCGGCCTTGTACTGGCGACTTCAGCACAGGCCTCTACCGCCGTCTGCTACAACTGTCCGCCTGAATGGGCTGACTGGGGGACGCAACTGAAAGCCATCGCCAAAGATACCGGCATTGTGGTGCCGCAAGACAATAAAAACTCCGGTCAGGCGCTGGCGCAGATCGTCGCCGAGCAGGCGCATCCGGTGGCTGATGTCACCTATCTCGGCGTCACTTTTGGTATTGAGGCGGCAAAATCCGGCGTGCTGGCGAGCTACAAGCCCGCCGTGTGGGACAGCATTCCCGCCGATATGAAAGACCCCGATGGCAAATGGATCGCGCTGCACTCCGGCACCATCGGCTTTATGGTCAATGTGGACGCGCTGAATAGCGCACCCGTCCCCCGTTCATGGGATGACCTGCTCAAGCCAGAGTATAAAGGGATGATCGGCTATCTCGATCCGGCCAGTGCTTTTGTCGGCTACGCCGCTGCGGTGGCGGTGAACCTGGCAAAAGGCGGCACCCTGCAAAACTTCGCCCCTGGCATCAGCTACTTTAAACAGCTCATGAAAAACGAGCCGATCGTACCGAAGCAGACCGCCTATGCCCGCGTGTTGTCCGGTGAAATTCCGATCATGCTGGATTACGACTTCAACGCCTATCGCGCCCGCTATAAAGACAAAGCCAATGTGGTCTTTGTGATCCCACAGGAAGGCAGTATCAAAGTGCCGTACGTGATTGGCCTGGTTAACAACGCGCCGCACAGCGAACAGGGCAAAAAAGTGATCGACTATGTGCTGTCCGATCGCGGTCAGGCGATCTGGGCGAATGCCTGGCTTCGTCCGGTGCGTGAGAGCGCCATGTCAGCCACCGCCAAAGCGCAGTTCCTGCCGGACAGCGACTATGCTCGCGCTCGTACCGTGAACTATCAGCAGATGGCTGAAGCGCAAAAAGCCTTCTCCGCGCAGTACCTGCGTGAGGTGAAGTAATGTCTGAGACCTGGCAACAGGGCACCACGTCCTCCCTCACGGGGGGGCGTTGGCGCAAAACGCTGCCGCGCCCCGTGCTGCTGGCATTAACGCCAGCGATCGCGGTGTTCTGCGCCTTCTGGCTGCTGCCGTTTGGCTGGCTGGTGGTGCTGGGCAGCCAGCCCGATAACAGCACGCACCAGAACGCCTACTGGACCGTCATAAGCCAACCGCAGTACCTTGAAAGCCTTGGCGTGACCGTGGCGCTCTCGGCGTTAGTTGCGCTGGTCGCCGTGGCGATTTCTGCCATTGTGGCGTGTTTCCTTGCGCGCCAGCAGTTTGCCGGTAAAGGCCTGCTGCTGGCGTTGATCACCTTCCCGCTGGCCTTCCCCGGCGTGGTGGTCGGCTTTTTCATCATCATGCTCGGCGGGCGTCAGGGGCTGTTTGCGCAGCTCGGTCTGTCACTGTTTGGCGAACGTTGGGTGTTTGCCTATAGCCTGATGGGGCTGTTCCTCGGCTATCTCTACTTCTCGATTCCACGCGTGGTCATGACGCTGATCGCGGCCTGTGAAAAGCTCGACCGCAGTCTGGAAGAAGCCGCGCGTTCTCTGGGTGCCAGCCATTGGCGCATCATCTGGGATGTGATTGTTCCCGGTCTTGCGCCGGCATTGTGGTCAAGCGCCGCGATCTGCTTTGCCACCAGCATGGGGGCTTTCGGCACCGCTTTTACGCTGGGCACCGATCTCAACGTGCTGCCGTTAACCATTTATGGCGAGTTCACTAACTACGCCAACTTTGCTACTGCTGCCGCGCTTTCGGTCATCATGGGGCTGGTGACCTGGTGTGCACTGATTGTCACTCGCCGCTTCGATGGTCAGCGTTCAGGAGCTTCCCTATGAATCGCTCACGGTTGTTTAGCCTGCAACTGGTGTTCACGCTGCTGGTCTGCCTGTTTTTAATCGTGCCGGTGGTGATGTCCGTGATGGCAGGCTTCACCCAAAACTATTTTGTCGGTCTGAAAAGCGGGCTGACGCTGCGTTGGATCGCGGAAGTCTGGGCGATGTATGCCAATACCTTCTGGCTCTCGCTGCTTATCGCGCTGAGCTGTCTGGCCGTCACTTTGCTACTGGGCGTGCCCGCCGCGTGGGGATTACTGCGAAGTTCATCGCGCTGGGCCGCCATCATTGAAGAGTGCCTGATGTTGCCGGTGGCAATTCCAGGGTTGGCAACCGCGCTGGGGCTGCTGTTGGTGTATGGCGGAATTGGCGAACTGCGCCAGAGTTGGCTGTTTATTCTTATTGGTCACGTGCTGTTTACGCTGCCGTTTATGGTGCGTCCGGTACTGGCAGTGCTGAAGGCTATCGATGTGAAGTCAATGGAAGAGGCCGCCGCCAGCCTGGGTGCCGGTCCACTGCGCCGCTTTCTCACCGTGGTGGTGCCCAATGCCGTCTCCGGGATGCTGGCCGGGGCATTTATGGTCATTACCCTGTCCATTGGTGAATTCAATATTACCTGGATGCTGCACACCCCGTTAACCAAAACCTTGCCGGTCGGGCTGGCGGATAGCTATGCCTCGATGCGACTGGAGATGGGTTCTGCCTATACCACCCTGTTCCTGGTCATGATTATTCCACTGCTGTTGGCGATGCATGCTTTGGCTCGCCCACGCCGTTCACGGGAGATTTCACTGTGACTCATCCAGTCGCTATTCGCTTGCGCCACTGCGCACGCAGTTTTCAGCCCGGCCAGTTTGCGCTTCACCCGCTGGATCTGGAGATAAAAGCCGGGGAAACCCTGGTGCTGCTGGGGCCTTCCGGCTGCGGTAAGACCACCACGTTACGCATCATCAGCGGCCTTGAGCGCTGCGATGCCGGTGGTGAAGTGTGGTTTGGCGAGAACAATGTCACGGCGCTGCCGATTGAAAAACGCAATGTCGGGATGGTGTTCCAGAACTATGCGCTGTTTCCTAATTTGAACGTGGCGCAAAACGTGGCTTACGGCCTGCGGATACAGCGCTTGCCCGCAGCGGAGATCGAAGCCCGTGTCAACGAGATGCTGGCGATGGTGGACCTGGCTGATTTCGCCCAGCGTCCGGTACAGGCACTTTCCGGCGGACAAAAGCAGCGTGTTTCACTCGCCCGTGCGCTGGCGGCGCGTCCCAGGGTGCTGTTGTTTGACGAACCGCTGGCCGCGCTGGATGCCAAACTGCGCGATAAGCTGCGCGAAGACATTGGGCAGCTGTTACAGCAACTCGCCATTACCGCCGTGTATGTGACGCATGACCAGCAAGAGGCCATGGCGTTGGGCGATCGCATCGCGGTGATGCGCCACGGTCGTATTGAGCAGTTAGCCACTCCGCGCGATCTCTACCACCATCCTGCCACCCCGTTTGTGGCGAATTTTATCGGTGCAGTAAACCGGCTGACGCTACCGCAAGGTGAATTCTGGTGCCGACCAGAAGAGATGCAGTTAGTTGATAACCCCACAGCCCCGCTACAGGGCCGCGTTCTGCTGGCAACGTTTTTCGGGCCGGTGCAGCGCGTGCAGGTGGGATTAAGCAACGGCGAGGTGATTGTCGTCGACTGTCCAGCGCGCCAGATGTGGCGTCCCGATCAACGGGTTGGCGTCGCGTTTGCCGCCGAATCCCTGTTTCAGCTTTCATAAGGAGTCCATTTTGACCACGTCTTTCGTTTTGGCCCATATCAGCGATCTGCACATTAAAGCCGCTGGCCGCCTCTCTTATCAGAAAGTGGATACGCAACAGGCCTTACAGCAGTGCATTGACCAACTGAACCAGCTGCGCCCCGCCCCGGATGCGGTGGTCATCACCGGCGATTTAACCGATTTTGGTCGTGATGAAGAGTATGCCGAAGCCCGTGCGCTTCTCGATCAGCTGGATTTACCCTGGTTTGCCATTCCCGGCAATCACGATGAGCGATCGGCTTTTCGCCGTGCCTTTGCCGACAAAAGCTGGCTGCCGCAGGACGGGGAGTTTATTAACTGGGTGGTGGATGACTTCCCGGTGCGGATCGTGGCACTGGATACCACAGTGCCTGGTCAGTCCTGGGGGGAGTTTTGTGCACAACGCGCTGACTGGTTAGGCACGGTGTTAGCCCAACAACCGGATAAACCTACCATTGTGCTGCTGCATCAGCATCCGTTTATCAGCGGGATTGATCATATGGATCGGCAGAATCTGCGTGATAGCGCGCGGTTAGCGGAAACCTTATCCCTGGCACCGCAGGTGGAACGCGTACTGTGTGGCCATGTGCATCGGTTTATGGTTTCGCAACTGGCAGGGAAAGTGGTGTGCAGCGCGCCCGGTACCTCGCACCAGGTCGCGCCTGATTTCACTCCGGCGAGCCCGGCGCATTTTGTGCTGGAACCGGCGGGCCTCTTGCTGCATCGATGGGTGGCGCAGCAAGGCACCACCACCCACTATCTCCCCATTGGCCATTATCCCGGCCCGTGGCCGTTTTATGATGCCAACGGACTGATTGATTAACCCCTCAATCTCGCTCAGGAGAAAAGGCCGCCAGGAAAGTGCCTACGGCCTGCTCAACCCAACGTTCCACCTGTGCTTCTGAAGGCACCGATTGCGGATGCATCAGGCATTCCATCTGTGCCTCGCCTTTCAGCAAGCTGACAAACTGCACGGCCGCCGCGCTCACACCGGTTCGCTGTACATCCAGCTCTCCAGCGGCGACGGCTTCGGCCAGCCGTTCTGCCACAATTGCCGCTATCGTCACTGGGCCACTTTGCCAGAAAGTACGGGCCAGTGCCGGAAACCTTGGCGCTTCTGCGCTGACCACACGAAACAAGGCAAGCGCGACAGGCGACAGGACGATCGCCAGATAGGCCTGCCCAAGTTCATTTAAGGTGCGCACCACATTATCTTTCGTCGGTTGGATCGCCTGTACCCGCAGCGACATTTGCGCACACTGCTGCTCAATCACCGCTGAGAACAGCGCCTCTTTGCTGCTCCAGCTGGCATACACGGTGGCTTTCGAGACGCCCGCCGCCTGCTGGATCATGTCCGTAGTGGCGGCGCTGAAACCGTGGGTCAGGAACACCTCTGTCGCGGCAATAGCAACCCGATCTTTTTTGCTCATGGTGGGGGGAAATTTAACGCTGCTCATATCACCTCAACTAAACCGCTGGGTTTTTAATTAAAAAACGGCTGATGTTATTATCGTATTTAGGGGCTATTACAAGCGATGACGGCGGGGGAGTAAAGGCTTTTAGCGGGTTGTACCTGTCGGTTCTCTTCCGGAGGAATGCAGCGCGCCAGGGCTGGCGCGCCATGGGAAATTTAGAGTACGGCAGCCGCCTCTTCCTGACGTTCCAGCTCGCGCACCAGCGGGATCACTTCGCGACCAAAAAAGGCCACATCTTCCTGGAAATGCAGGAACGCCAACAGCAGCAGATCCACACCGGCATGTTTTAACGCCATGATGCGTTCAGCAATTTGCTGAGGGGTGCCAATCAGGTTGGTTTTAAAGCCGTCGTTGTACTGCACCAGATCGTCGAACGAAGACGCGGCCCAGTTCCCCTCGCCTTCAGGTGACGCGCTGCCCGCATTTTTCACCTCATGCTGGAAGCCCTTAACGGCGTCAGGGTTGGCTTTAGCAATAATTTCTGCCAACACGGCCTGGGCTTGCGCTTCAGTCTCCCGAGCAATCACAAAACCATTCAGACCGATCTTCACCGCATGTTGCTGCTGTCTGGCCTTGGTCTGGATATCTGCCACCTGTTTTGCTACGCCTTCCGGGGTGTTGCCATTGGTGAAGTACCAGTCTGATACGCGTGCTGCCATATCCCGTGCCGCACGCGAACTGCCGCCCTGAAAGATTTCTGGCAGCGGGTCGAGGGGCTTCGGCTTCAATGCGTAGTCACGGAAGCGGTAAAAATCTCCCGCGAAGGTAAAATGCTCTTCGCGCCAGATCCCGCGCAGGCAGCGGATAAACTCTTCCGACCGCAGGTAACGCTCTTCATGATCCAGCCAGGGTTCACCAATCGCCTTAAATTCCCCACGAAACCAGCCGCTGACAATGTTGACCGCAATGCGCGGACCGTACAGATGGCTGATGGTGGCAATTTGCTTCGCCGCCAGCACCGGGTTCCACGGGCCGGGCAGCAGGGCCGCAATCACTTTTAGCTTTGTGGTGTGGCTCAATAAATCCTGAGAAAACGTCACCGATTCATGCTGGTTCTCTGCACCATATCCGGCGGTGAAGCGGATCTGCGTCAGGGCGTAATCAAATCCTGCCTGTTCGGCAATTTTCGCCAGTTGGCGGTTATATTCCGCACCCCAGTGGGTACGCTGTTCAATCTGGCTGATGACCAACCCGCCAGACACATTTGGCACCCAGTAGGCAAACTGCAACGGCTGACGGGCAGAAGAAGTGGACATGGCATTACCTCATTTCTCGGTGTGAAACACACCCGCCGGTCTGTAACCTGGCAGACGCGATATATAACCAAAATGAATTTTCAAATCACGAAATGTTTTATTTTGGTATAACAGGAGATAAGCAGAGTTCGTGCCAGAAATGAAAGTTTTATAAGATATTGATTTAAATAGAAAAGCTAGAGCATCACGTTTAGAGGGGAAGCCGCATTCGCAACAACATTGCCAGTGCGCTGTTGCGGATGCGACAGAAACCGTGTTCAGTGGTGGTGATGTGGCGTCACAGGATCAAGACCCGCGAGATCCCAGCCCGTCGCGCTGTCGGCAATCTGTTGATTCAGGCTGGCGTGCGTGCGGCCCGGTAGATTGACGCTAATAATGCTCTCTTCCATCACATCCAGCGAAGTGTCGTCTTCGTGCATAAATCCTGAGTAGTCGCGCATGGTGCTCTCCTTGATAGTCTGAGAAACAAGACCCCTTTAACCTGCCACAAGTTGCTGACAATGTCATGACACTTGTGAAATCAGCAGAGACGACGTCAGAACCGGCAGCTTCCCTGCTGCCGTGGAGGACAATTACGCTTCGTGGTGCTCTTCGTCGTGGGGTTTATCCCGCGTGACGCGCACCAGATCTACGCGGTAGTCCGTGGTTTCCAGCACCTGGAAATGCAGGGGTGGCATATCGATGACTTCACCCGCCTGCGGCAACTGCCCTTTCTGCGCGATGAGTAAACCCGCCAGTGAGGCGTGCTGGTCGTCTGGCTTCACCAGTTCGTAGTAGTCCAACAGCTGCTGCAGGGAGTGCAAGTCGGTGCCCCCCTTGACCAGCCAGCCATCGCCATCAACGATGATATCTGGCGTTTCGTCTTCGTCCGGGAACTCACCGGCAATCGCTTCTAATACATCCAGCGGCGTAATCAGCCCCTGTACCACACCAAACTCATTGGTGACGATGACAAAACTGCCTTTCGCGCGACGCAGTACGCCTAACAGATTGATGGGGTCCAGCGTTTCCGGCACCACAATCGCCGGGTTGGCCGCGGCAAAGGTCGCCACATCCATACCGTGATCCAGCGCCACCAACAGCTCTTTAGCACGTACAATACCGATCAGCTCATCCAGCTCGCCGCGACACACCGGGAACAGGCTGTGTGGGGTATCCAGCAGCTGCATACGGACGTCATCCACTGAACGACTGGCATCCACCCACGAAATATCGCCACGCGGCGTCATGATGCTGCGGATCGAGCGGGAAGCCAGCGTTAATACACCGTTAATCATGTAGCGCTCTTCATCTTTAAACGCCTCATGGGGCACTTCAACCGCCAGCGCAGTTCCCTCTTCCGCTGGCGCCTGCTGGCGCTTACGGCCGCCCATCAGGCGCAGAATGGCTTCCGCCGTGCGCTCACGCATCGGACGATGTGACTGATGGCGAATGAAGTTGCGTCGTGCAATCTGGTTAAACAGCTCGATCAGAATCGAGAAGCCGATCGCCGCATACAGGTAACCTTTCGGAATATGGAAGCCGAAACCTTCAGCCAGCAGGGACAAACCGATCATCAACAGGAAGCTGAGGCACAACACCACCACGGTAGGGTGCGCGTTGACGAAGCGGGTTAACGGCTTCGACGCCAACAGCATAATACCCATTGCAATCACAACCGCCGTCATCATCACCGGGAGGTGGTTAACCATACCCACAGCGGTGATCACCGCATCCAGTGAGAACACCGCATCCAGCACCACAATCTGAATCACTACTGCCCAGAAACTGGCGTAGTTCCGATTGCCCTGCTGCTCCATGCCACGGTTTTCCAGCCGTTCATGCAGCTCCATCGTGGCTTTGAACAGCAGGAAGATACCCCCGACCAGTAAGATCAGGTCACGGCCGGAGAAACTGAACATGCCGACGCTAAACAGCGGGCGGGTCAGTGTGACCATCCAGGAGATCAGAGAAAGCAGGCCCAGACGCATGACCAGCGCCAGCGATAAACCAATCAGGCGGGCTTTATCACGCTGCTTCGGCGGCAACTTCTCTGCCAGAATGGCAATAAATACCAGGTTATCGATGCCGAGCACAATCTCCAGCACGATAAGCGTTAACAAACCTGCCCAGATTGAGGGGTCGAGAAGGATTTCCATCAATGACTCCTGAACGGTGAACGGATTGAACGAAAACGCACCCGATCATGGGCGGTCTGACAGAAGAGATGTATCAGCGTGTGTGCCTGCTGGCACAAAGAGGGGGTAAAGCTACGTCGGTGACGGTCCATAAAGTGGGCTGCTGCCCGTTACTCCTGAATTAAATAGAAGTGCTTAATGTATCAGTTACCTGACCGGGATCAAAAAAAATTACGATTTTTACAAAAGATTGCAAATTCAGAAGATTAACAGCTGCAAATTTAAGTTTTTTTCAGTGTTGTTTGGCGACTGGCATCACATAAATTATTTTTTCGCGCTCTAAAATAAGTCATTAATTCTTCGCTGGGCATTTGTTATTCGTTGCTTTTCCACCAGGTGAACCGGTAAAGGCTACGCTTAATTGATTCCAACAATCTGTCTACTCTCTCCGGCCCCTTTTTTCGGGCCTTACTCAATATGGAGGTAGCAAGTGACTATTGCTATTGTCATCGGCACCCACGGTTGGGCTGCGGAGCAACTGCTAAAGACCGCAGAGATGTTGCTCGGTGAACAGAACAACGTCGGCTGGATCGACTTTGTACCGGGTGAAAACGCAGAAACGCTGATTGAAAAATATCAGGCACAGCTCGAAAAACTAGACACATCACAAGGCGTCTTATTCCTCGTTGATACCTGGGGCGGCAGTCCGTTTAATGCGGCTAGCCGTATTGTGGTCGATAAAGAGCATTACGATGTGATTGCCGGGGTTAACATTCCGATGTTGGTGGAAACCCTGATGGCACGTGATGACAACCCTACCTTTGCCGAACTGATTGCCCTGGCGGTGGAGACCGGGCGTGAAGGTGTCAAACCGTTGAAAACCGAGGTTGCAGCCCCGGTTAGCCCACCGGTTAAAGCCCCTGTCACTGCGCAACCAGCCCCACCTTTAGCGGCCGGTGAGCACATGAAAATTGGCCTCGCGCGCATCGATGACCGCCTGATTCACGGCCAGGTGGCCACCCGCTGGACCAAAGAGACCAACGTTTCACGCATCATTGTGGTCAGTGATGAAGTGGCTAACGACCAGGTACGTAAAACCTTGTTAACCCAGGTTGCCCCGCCAGGCGTCACGGCCCATGTGGTGGATGTGGATAAAATGGTGCGCGTCTGGAATAACCCGAAATATGGTTCTGACCGGGTGATGTTGCTGTTCACCAATCCCACTGATGTGCTGCGTTTAGTCGAACAGGGCGTCGCGATTAAAACCGTCAATATTGGTGGCATGGCATTTCGTCAGGGGAAAACCCAGGTCAATAATGCGGTGTCCATCGATGAAAAAGATATTGCCGCCTTCCGTCAACTTAACGATCGGGGAATTGAACTCGAAGTTCGTAAAGTTTCAAGCGATCCACAACTTAAAATGATGGACCTGATTGCCAAAGTTCAGGCCTGACACGCGGACATTATGCTTCGCTCACTGCTGAGGACATGCTAATGGAAATAACCTCACTACAAATTGTCTTGATATTTATCGTTGCCTGTATTGCAGGTATGGGATCAATTCTTGACGAATTTCAGTTTCACCGCCCGCTGGTGGCTTGTACGTTAATTGGCGCGGTATTGGGCGATCTCCAGACCGGGATTATTATCGGCGGTACGCTGGAAATGATCGCCCTGGGTTGGATGAATATCGGTGCAGCCGTTGCGCCAGACGCCGCCCTCGCCTCCATCATCTCCACCATTCTGGTTATTGCCGGTGGGCAGAGTGTCGGGGCCGGTATTGCCCTTGCCATCCCGCTGGCCGCGGCCGGCCAGGTACTGACCATTATCGTCCGTACTATTACCGTAGCGTTCCAGCACGCCGCGGATAAGGCGGCGGATAAAGGTAATCTCAACGCCATCACCTGGATCCACGTTTCTGCGCTAGTATTACAAGCCATGCGTATCGCTATTCCAGCCCTGATTGTTGCCATTTCAGTCGGGACTAGCGCGGTGCATACCCTGTTAAGTTCTATTCCAGAAGTGGTCACTAATGGCCTGAATATCGCCGGTGGCATGATTGTGGTCGTCGGTTATGCGATGGTCATTAATATGATGCGCGCAGGCTACCTGATGCCATTCTTCTACCTCGGCTTTGTTACCGCCGCCTTTACCAGCTTCAACCTGGTGGCACTGGGCGTGATTGGCGTCGTCATGGCTATTCTGTATATCCAGCTTAGCCCTAAATATAACCGCGTTGCCGGTGCTGTGGCTGCCGGTCCTGCTCATAACGATCTTGATAACGAACTTGATTAAGGAAAGGTGACGAACATGGTTGATACAACAAATTCAGCTAAAAAGCTCACCCAGTCCGATATTCGCGGTGTGTTTTTACGCTCTAATCTGTTTCAGGGTTCATGGAACTTTGAACGTATGCAGGCGTTGGGGTTCTGCTTCTCCATGGTGCCGGTGATTCGTCGCCTGTACCCCGAGAATAATGATGACCGCAAGCAGGCGATTAAACGGCATCTGGAGTTCTTCAATACCCATCCCTTTGTTGCAGCCCCGGTGCTGGGCGTTACCATGGCAATGGAAGAGCAGCGGGCCAACGGAGCGGCGATCGACGATGCGGCCATCAACGGTATCAAAGTCGGGCTGATGGGGCCGCTGGCAGGCGTGGGTGATCCGATATTTTGGGGTACCGCCCGTCCGGTTTTCGCCGCACTTGGAGCGGGGATTGCCATGAGTGGCAGTATTCTCGGGCCGATTCTGTTCTTTGTGCTGTTTAACCTGGTTCGCCTGCTGACGCGCTATTACGGCGTGGCTTACGGCTACCGCAAAGGCATCGATATCGTGAGTGATATGGGTGGCGGCTTCCTGCAGAAACTGACTGAGGGGGCATCGATCCTCGGCCTGTTTGTTATGGGGGCGCTGGTTAACAAGTGGACGCACGTCAACATTCCGCTGGAAGTGTCGCGCATTACTGACCAGACCGGGAAAACCACGGTGACCACCGTGCAGACCATTCTCGATCAGCTGATGCCCGGCGTGGTTCCGCTCCTGCTGACCTTTGCCTGTATGTGGCTGCTGCGGCGCAAGGTTAACGCGCTGTGGATTATCATGGGCTTCTTTGTCATTGGTATTTTCGGTTACTGGTCCGGCTTACTCGGCCTGTAATCTTTATAGCCGGGCGCTCTGCCCGGCTATTTTGTTTTTGCTGCACAGGAAAGATCATATGGATATCACGCAACTCATTATTGCCGCGCTAATCGCACTCATGGCGCTGTTTATTATTTATGACGAACTGGTTTTGCCGCGCCGCTACGGCGTGGTGCGTTTACGGGTTGATTTGCGCCGCCGACAACCGCTCGATGGCCTCATCTTTATTGGCCTGCTGGCGATTGTGCTGTGGAATAACCTGTCTCAGCATGGTCCGCAACTCACCACCACCCTGCTGATGGTCCTGTGTGCGTTGGCACTCTGGGTATTCTGGATCCGCCGCCCGCGTTTATGGTTAAAAGATCAGGGGCTGTTTTATGCCGGGGTATGGATCGCCTATACACGCATCCAGGATATGAAACTCAGCGAAGACGGCGTATTAGTGATCCAGCTGGAACAGCGCCGCCTGTTGGTCAGAGTTCGCCAGATAGACGATTTAGAGCGCATCTGGCAAACCCTGATGGAGATTCGTTAGTCACGCTGCCACAGCGTCAGGGTGAAATCCGCATCACATTCGAATGACGTTGCTGCGCGTAATTGCTGCCAGACATCTTCACTGGCGCGCCAGGCAAACGGCGTCATTTGTAATAACGTGGTGGCATCGGCGCTGTTCAACGTCATTGGATAACCCAGCGACTGCTGTTCAACCTGGGTAAAGCCCGCGTAGCACTTACTCTCCGGCTCATGCAGTTTCACTTCACGATAGATCAAGGCCTTGAACTGTTGCAGATGGTGCGGGCCTGGCGTCACGGTCAGTAACCATCCCCCTGGCTTAATCACCCGTTGCAGTTCAGCCTCATTGCAGGGCGCATAAATGCGTACCACTGCATCCAGCGATGCATCAGCAAAAGGCAGACGCTGGCTGGAGGCCACACAGAACAACACCTGAGCATAGCGCTTCGCGGCGAGGCGCACGGCAATTTTCGCCACATCTAATCCGTAGACTTGCCCATGTAACGGCTGGAGTGCGGTGGCCATCGCATCGGTGTAGTAGCCTTCACCGCAGCCGATATCCAGCAGCTGTGGCTGCGGCGTGGTGGCCCGTGCAGCCAGCAACTCAGCTACGCCATCACGCAGCGGCTGATAGTGCCCTGCGGCGAGGAAGGCACGTCGCGCCTGCATCATTTCTGCGCTGTCGCCGGGTTCACGTGACCCTTTATGCTGTACCGGAAGCAGATTGACGTACCCTTCGCGGGCGCGATCAAACTGGTGGCCCTGGGCACAGCGCCAGCTATTTTTTTCAGCGGATAAAGAGAGGTGACAGAGAGGACAGATCAGCGACACAGGAAGCTCCAGCTATTTCATAACGCGGCGCAGTGTACGCTGTTCGTGAACCGACAGGAAGAAAAACAAAGCCCCGGCACAATAGCCGGGGCTTAAGATTCGGTTCACAGGCGCAGAGCGCCAGTAAGTGACTCGAAATCAGATAGCAGTTACGTTAACTGCTGCTGGGCCTTTCTGGCCGTCCTGGATTTCGAACTCAACGTTCTGGCCTTCAGCCAGAGTTTTGAAGCCGTTACCCTGGATTGCAGAGAAGTGTACGAACACGTCTTTGCTGCCGTCAGCAGGAGTAATGAAACCAAAACCTTTAGACTCGTTGAACCACTTAACCTGACCTTTAATCTTTGCCATTTTGCAAATTCCTTAAAATGTTTATTTAGCCCGAAGGCCACGTACTAGAGAAACCAGAGACGTTACTGAATGAGGCACTAATTAAGGTTCGGCAAGGAAGCGGAATTCAACGTCAACGTCTTTACTCGTAACTTCTTTACTGAAGATGCCATACATATACAGAACTGTACCTCGTTTGACCCAAGAATTGTTATCACATATCCGCAATTCATTGGCAAGCCATTTTTAACTACCGATGGAGATGCCGCACACTTTCACTGGATAAAATCCACTGAATGTTCCCAATGGTACGAAACAATGCGTCGCGAACTCGCTGTGGACACGTTGTTAACAGCAGATTTGCGCTCCAGTGGGTAAACCTAGTCCCTTTTCTGCCAGGCGTCCAGCTATATAACAATAAAAATAAAGGTTATATAAAAAAGATTGCAAAAATATGGCATCAAGATTGATCTCTATCAAAGTTTTGCATTTTCATACTTAAAGCAACTGCTTTATTTATGTACAGCGAGAAGTCGTTAACATCCGGTATATGTTGTTTTGCACCAAAAAAAGGAAAAAATAATAACCCTGCCCCAATTCAATGCAGGGTTATTTTTCAGTAAATATCAAAAATGCGAGTACGGACCGAATTAATCACTCGCGGAAATAAAGCGTGTATACCGCACTTTTCGCCCAGGATTTATCCTAGGGCAGCGGGCGACCCTCCCCAATGCGCCATGGGCTGAACTGGCCGTTGTCCTCGCCTGAAGCGGCTATCGCGCGTGCCAGGTCTTTGGGTGGCTCATCCAGTGATTCATCTGCCAGTTCAAATACGCCCCAGTGGATCGGGACGGTTAAAGGCTGCGCCATATGTCGCCACAGCTTCACAGCCTGGTCGGGGTCCATATGCTGGCTGTTCATGAACCATTTTGGGGCATAGGCACCATTCGGCAGTGCTGCCACATTGAACGGGCCAAGTCGACGCGGAATCTCATACAGATTCTCACTGTAGCCGCTGTCACCTGAGAACCAGAATCGGGTGGTTGATGTCACTATGACCCAGCCACACCACAGGGAACGGTTACGATCGTGGAACGTACGCATACTCCAGTGCTTCGCCGGTACAGCATGAAACTCAATGCCATCTGCGCGGGTTGAATCCCACCAGTCGAGTTGTGTTACGTGGCGAATGCCCTGACGCTTACACCAGGGGGCCAGCCCTAATGGCACAATAAACGTCGCCTGCGGAAAGCGTGCGACGATTTTACGCACGGTGGGCCGATCGAGATGATCGTAGTGGCTGTGAGAGATCAACACATAATCGAGCTGCGGCAGCTGGCGAATCTGTAACGGCGCTGGCGTCTTACGCTGCGGGCCAGCAAAACGCACCGGCGAAGCCCGCTTCGAGAGCGCAGGGTCAATCAGAATATAGCGCTGATTGACACGCAGCAGCATTGCCGCGTGGCCCAACCACCAGATCCGGTTGTCACTTCCGCTGAGGTCGGCCTGCTGCCACCACTGCGCAGTAAATTGCTCATAGCCTTGCTGTGGCGGTCGCGGCAGCCCCTGCGCTTTGCGCTCTTTACGCCAGCGGTCCAGATCTCCCGGCTGGCGCGTTTCGGGCTCCGGGTTGCGAAATCCTTCAGGCGTATGATGGGACTTACTCGCATCGTACCAGGGGTTTTGCCAGGCCATGAGCCCTCCTTTTGCGGATTAACGTTCGGGGATAAGGCGGATAATGTCTTCTTCTTCTTCCGGCTCAGCAACCTCGCTGCCTTTGCCCTGTTTTTCATCTACCCACTGGCGCAACAAGCGGTTCTGCTGCTTCTGCTCTTCAAGCAGTTGTTCCAGCAAGTGGATCTGCTCACTGGCACGCACACTGGAGCGGTTAACAAAGAACCAGATAAACAGCCCTGACAGAAACAGCACACCCACCAGGGCATAGTTTAACAACAGTGCTGGATCGTTTGAAAAATCACTCATAACTGCCTCAAATAACAGATTAAATGCCAGCCCGCATTCTACCCGTTGGATAAAAAAATGGTAATCTTGCCGGGATATTTCGCCAGCTTTCAGTAGAGTCTGATCGAAAGTGGCAGCGAAGCGCGGCAAGCTATGCACTCACCACCCACTGGCGCACAGGTGCTGCTGCGTGGTGTATCACAGGGAGATAAAAATGAAACTGATTATTCGTGCCATTATGTTACTGGCGGTGATTTGGCTGGCGATGTTGTTTACCGGCTACGGCGTTCTGACCGGCAGCAGCAAAAACGTTGCAGGCCTGGGGCTACAGTGCCGCTACCTGACCGCTCGTGGCGTCATTACTGCCCAGTATCTGCACAGCGACAGCGGCGTGATTGGCGTGAGCGAGTGTCCATTGCTGAAGAAAAGCGGAGAAGTCATCGATAACTGATTTCACAGCACGGGAGCACAACTCCCGTGCTTATCCCGGCTAAAACATATTTTAAGATACATTTTCTGTTAAACAGTCAGTGCTTTCAGCCCGCAATTTCATTAGCATTGTAATATTCACTCCCTTTACTTACTCCACTATGTCTTCTCTCTCTTCAAAGCAAGATGGATTACCCGTCCCACAGCGTTACGGTGCCATTCTGACCATTGCGTTGGGCATCACTATGGCGGTACTGGATGGCGTCATTGCTAACGTGGCCTTACCGACCATTGCGCGTGACCTGAATGCCAGCCCGGCAGAATCGATTTGGATTGTTAACGCTTACCAAATCGCGATTGTGATTTCGCTGCTAACCCTTTCTTTTCTGGGCGACATGCTCGGTTACCGCCGCGTGTATCAGGTTGGCCTTGGCCTGTTTATTGCCACTTCGCTATTTTGTGCGCTCTCCAGCACGCTGGATGTCCTCACCGTCGCCCGTATCTTGCAAGGGTTTGGCGGCGCAGCGCTGATGAGCGTGAATACGGCCCTGATACGCATTATTTATCCGCAGCGCTACCTCGGGCGAGGCATGGCAATTAACTCATTAATTGTTGCCGTGTCTACCGCTGCCGGGCCGACTGTCGCAGCCGCTATTCTCTCTGTGGCGAGCTGGCAGTGGCTGTTTTTAATTAACGTGCCGATTGGCATTGTCGCCCTGTGGCTGGCGCTGCGTTTTCTGCCGGATAATCCACAAAAAGCGCAAAAACAGAAATTTGATCCCCTTAGTGCGGTGATGAATGCGCTGTTCTTTGGCCTGCTGATTTCGGCGTTGAGTGGGTTCTCTCAAGGGCAGTCCGGGATGCTGGTGGGGGCAGAAATCATTGCCTTTGTGATTGTCGGGTGGGTGTTTATTCGTCGCCAGCTTACTCTGCCGGTGCCCCTGTTACCGGTTGATCTGCTGCGTATTCCTATTTTCAGCCTGTCACTGTGCACGTCCATTTGCTCGTTCTGCGCCCAAATGCTGGCGATGGTGTCCCTGCCGTTCTTCCTGCAAAACGGGCTAGGCCGTGACGAGGTGGCAACAGGGCTTCTGCTAACGCCCTGGCCGCTGGCAACCATGGCATTTGCGCCCATCGCCGGTAGGCTGATTGGCCGCGTACACAGCGGGCTGTTAGGCGGTTTGGGGCTGGCGATGTTTGCGGCAGGCCTGTTCCTGCTTGCCCTCTTGCCACACAACCCTTCAAGTATTGATATCGTCTGGCGTATGGCGCTCTGCGGCGCAGGTTTTGGTCTGTTTCAGTCGCCAAACAACCATACGATTATCAGCTCGGCACCCCGCCAGCGCAGCGGTGGTGCCAGCGGAATGCTGGGGACCGCACGCCTGTTGGGACAAAGCAGTGGCGCCGCGCTGGTTGCGTTGATGTTTAATCTGTTCAATACCCATGGCACCCATGCGGCACTGATTCTGGCTGGGGTTTTTGCCAGTGTCGCAGCGGTGGTGAGCATGTCGCGCATGACGCAGGAACGCCCTGTCTGACCTGATTGCAGCGATAAAAAAAGCGCCACTTGTGGCGCTTTTTGTGTTTCAGAACGGCGTTATTTCAGATACTGGCCGCTGCGTAACGCTTCAATGCGTTTATCCAACGGCGGATGCGACATAAAAAGTTCGGTCAGCGACTTGTTCTTGCCGTTGATACAGAATGCCATCATGTTACCTGGCTCCTGCGGTTCGTAGCTGGTTTTCAACCGCTGTAACGCTGCAATCATCTTCTCACGGCCGACAAGACGCGCTGAACCGGCATCTGCGTGGAACTCACGGTGGCGCGAGAACCACATGGTGATGACGCTGGCAAGAATACCGAAGACCAGTTCCAGTACGGTGGCTACGGCAAAATAGACCAGCGGGTTACCGTTGCTGTTCTCTTCACCGTCGCGGTTGCCCGACATAAAGCCTGCTGCAATCTGTGCCAGGATACGTGAAATAAAGATCACAAAGGTATTCACGATCCCCTGGATCAGCGTCATCGTTACCATGTCGCCATTGGCGATGTGGCTGATTTCGTGCGCCAGCACGGCTTCGGCTTCATCACGGTTCATGTTTTGCAACAGCCCGGTAGAAACCGCAACCAGCGAGGCATCACGACGAGCGCCAGTAGCAAAGGCATTAATATCCGGGGCGTGATAAATCGCCACCTGCGGCATTTTAAATCCGGCCTGCTGCGACTGGCGGGCCACCGTATCCATCAACCAGCGCTCGGTTTCGTTACGCGGTTGTTCAATCACTTCACCGCCCACCGAACGTAGCGCCATCCATTTAGACATCAGCAGTGAAACAAACGCACCGCCGAAGCCAAACAGGCCTGCCATAATCATCAGGCCCTGAACACTGCTTGACTGTATTCCTGTCAGGCTGAGAATCAGCCCGAAAACCAACATCACAGCCAGGTTGGTTAGCAGGAAAAGAGCAATACGCATCATAAACGTTAATCTTCCTCAGTAGTTCACGCGATTATACGCGGATACATATCCTAAGAGCATTGTCGTGCTTTTCAAGCGACCTTAACGTTTAAGTGCCTAAAAAGACATAACTTTACACTCAGAAGTGTCCTGGTATTTTTCCGCCTCGCGTGACGTATAAATTTACCTCAAGTATGACACAGGCAAAAAAAAAGCACCGCCGAGGCGATGCTTTTCTCTCATGAGACAGATTACTTGTCTGTGGCTGCCGCAGCTTCAGGCTGAGCCGTTTCAAGCTGCGCCAGGTCATTGGCAATCTTCACCGTTTCATCAAGATACGGGTCCGGCTCTTTGTAATCTTTCGGCAACGCATCCAGACTCTTCAGTGGCGCTTTGCCTTCTGCCTGATAACGGGCATTGATGCGTTCCAGACGCAGCGCATCATCTTCCTGATTCTCTTTCTGACGCTGGGCCAGGTTGAGGGAAACGATGTTCAGCTTGTCTTTGATCGCATCGTAGCGCGCGATATCTTTCATGATGTACTGGAATTCACGATCTTTGGCGATACGCTCATCGTGATCTTTCACCAGCGCCGGGATATACGGTTTGATGTCACCGGTTTTGGTGTAGCTGGCAGCCGTGATGCTGTCCCACGGCAGAGCGTTGTCTTCGAACTTCTCGCCCGTTTTCGCCGCTTCTACCCCAGTCGGCATAATCAGGTCCGGCGTGACGCCTTTGCGCTGAGTACTGCCGCCATTGATGCGGTAGAATTTCTGAATGGTGTACTGCACCGAGCCCAGGGCTGGCCATTCAGGACGCAGCATCTGATCGTAGATGCGGTTAAGCGAACGGTATTGCTGTACGGTGCCTTTACCAAAGGTCGGCTCGCCAACAATCAGCGCACGGCCATAGTCCTGCATCGCGGCCGCGAAGATCTCAGACGCCGAAGCACTGAAACGGTCAACCAGCACCACCAGCGGGCCTTTGTAGTAGACAATGCCGTCGTTGTCGCTGTCCTGACGGATACGACCATTGTTATCGCGCACCTGCACCACTGGGCCGCTCGGAATGAACAGACCAGACAATCCTACCGCTTCGGTTAACGCACCGCCGCCGTTGGTACGCAAGTCAATCACAATGCTGTCGACGTTTTGCTTCTGCAGTTTTTGCAGCTGAACTTTTACGTCATCCGTTAAACCTACGTAGAAGCCAGGAATATCCAGCACGCCGACTTTTTGTTTGCCAACGTTATGGACAGACATCTGCACTGCGCGGTCTTCCAGACGGATTTTTTCACGCGTCAGCGTGACGATGCGGGTTTTGGAGCCTTTGCCCGCAGGCAAAATTTCCAGACGCACTTTGCTGCCTTTCGGGCCTTTGATTTTGTCGACCACGTCATCAAGACGCCAGCCAATCACATCTTCAATAGGTTTGCCCGGCTGACCCACACCGACGATACGATCGCCAACGGTGATGGTTTTGCTTTTCGCCGCTGGACCGCCAGCCACCATGGAGTTAATCACGGTGTAGTCGTCGTCCATTTGCAGAACCGCACCGATTCCCTCCAGCGAGAGGCTCATTTCAGTGTTGAACTGATCGGTACTGCGTGGCGAGAGGTAGTTGGTATGCGGATCAATTTCATGCGCAAACGCATTCATCGCCAACTGGAACACATCTTCGCTGGTGCTTTGCGTAAGACGGCGGATGGCAAAGTTATAGCGCTTGGTCAGGATATCGCGGATTTCCTGCTCGCTCTTGCCGGTCAGTTTCAGGTTCAGTTCGTCATAGGTGACGCGAGCCTGCCACAAGGCATTCAGCTCTGCCTCATCTTTCGGCCAGGGGGCTTTAGCGCGATCGATGTCGATAGTGGCATTGCTGGAGAAATTCATTGGTTGGCTCAGCACGCTCAGGGCGTACTGATAGCGCTCAAAACGGCGTTTCTGCGAAAGATTGTATAAATCGTAGAACACGTCCAGTTTGCCACTGCGATACTCATCGCCCAGAGTGCCTTTCTTATCGGCAAATTGCGCGACGTCTGAAGCGAGGAAAACGTTGTGATTGTAATCCAGCATATTCAGATAGCGATCAAAGATGCGCGCCGAGAAAGTGGCATCGAGATCAAACTGGCGATAGTGAGAGCGCGTGAAGCGTGAAGTGACACGTTCGCTGACCGTGGGGTCCTGCGCATCTTCGTGGATCTGGGGAATCTGGTTCGCGCGCGTAATCTGGGTTTCCGCGCCGAAAGTTGGGCCTGCTAACAGCAGGCCCGCGATCATACCGATCTTAAAAAAGGTGTTCATGCCGCGATCAGCCTCCGTATCAGAACTGCAAATGTTCTGCGCGTACAATCATTGCCATGCCAGATGCGAGTTGCACCCGAACACCGTCTTTTGAAACTTCAAGGACGGTAGCATCCATTGCACCTTTACCCGCTGTAACTTTAATATTTTGACCGGGTTGCAAAGTTGAGGTGTCAGTGATTGGCTTAGGCCGCTCCGCACGTGGAGCCGGTTTACGCGCTGGTGCACTGTCACGCTGCGTTTTAGCACGTGGTTGACGTGGTGCGTCTGGATTAGCCGGGCGGCGCGGTGCAGGTTTTGCTGGACGACGTTCGCCCTCTTCACCTGCGGCTTCGCGTTTTGCCGCTTTCTGCTGATCACGCTGTGCCTGCACGCGAGCTTTCGCTTCTTCTAACTGTTTGCGCGCATGCTCAACATGCTGCTCATCCAGAACGCCACAGGCGTTGCCATCCAGGTCAACACGGATTGCACCGGCTTTAACGCCGTAAAGGTAACGCCAGCTAGAGGTATAAAGGCGCAAAGCGGAACGCAACTGCGTCTTGCTCAGGCTCATTTCACCCTGAACACGCTCGACCAGATCCTGGAAGATCCCGATTTTCAGAGGACGGGCTTCGCCTTCAGCGCTAAAGCATTGCGGAAAACGTTCCGCAAGAAAGGCAATCACTTCTTTACTACTGTTCAACTTAGGTTGATTTTCCATGAAATTTCCTGATTACAACGGGTTTGCCGACCGGAGCTGGCATGAACAGGCGACATTATAATGACACGCCCGATAAATGCTATGTGTTCCAGTCGATTAGCTGCGCGTCAGCTGAATAAATTTTTCGAGGTCGCTGTTCGCCAGCACTTCACAAAGCCCATCAGTCAGTTCGACCAGCCCCGCTTCATCTTCTTCGTTGAAGCGGTTAAACACGGTACTGTCGATGTCCAGCACACCGATCCACTGACCGTTAACCTTCAGTGGAATAACGATTTCTGCATTGCTTGCCGCGTCACAGGCGATATGCCCAGGGAAGGCATGAACATCATCGACGCGCTGTACGCGCTCTTCGGCAATGGCGGTACCACACACGCCTTTGCCGACAGGAATGCGCACACAGGCAATTTTCCCCTGGAAGGGGCCGAGTACCAGCGTGTCTGCTTCCGTCAGCAGATAAAAACCGACCCAGTTCAAACCATCGAGACGTTCGTAGACCAGCGCGCTGAAGTTACCCAGTGCGGCCAGGAAGGCAGTTTCACCAGAGAGTAACGCCCGCATGTCGCGGTTCAAATCCGCATAAAAATCAGTTTTGTTCATTATTCAACCATAACCAGTATCAAAAGAGGCCTTGCTCTCTTCGCCTGTTAAAAATAAGCACTAAAAATCCAGGGCAACAAGGTGAATCAATCCGTTAGTTACTATACCCTTATCTGTCTATGGCCCAGAAAGCCGAGCACCAGTTGCAACGTCGCTTCATTATGGATTGTGGCTGATGTAAACCAGAATCCGTCACGAGCAATGGGCTGAGATCGCACTCTTTATGAAAATTCAAGCCATCACCGAAGCGTTGCCCCCCGCACGTTATCAGCGTTGCCCGCAATGCGATACCCTTTTTTCCTTACCGGATGTTAAATCCCATCAGTCCTGCTACTGTCCACGCTGCCAGGCAAAGATTTCCAGCGGCCGTGACTGGTCGATGACCGGGCTAACCGCCATGGCCGTGGCAATGATCGTGTTGATGCCGTTCGCCTTTTCCCTGCCGCTGGTGGATATTCGCCTGTTAGGTCAACGCATTAACGCCAGTGTCATTGAAGGTATCATTCAAATGACACAACAGGGCAATGTGCTGACCGCCTCAATGGTGGCATTTTGTGCGGTGGGTGCCCCGGTTACGCTGGTCGCCTCGATTCTCTATCTGTGGCTGGGTGAACGGCTGGGCATGAACCTGCGCCCGGTGTTGCTGATGCTGGATAAGCTCAAAGAGTGGGTGATGCTGGATATCTATCTGGTGGGTGTCGCCATTGCCTCGATCAAAGTCCAGGACTACGCCGATTTGGATGCCGGCTATGGGCTGGTTGCGTTTATTGCCCTCACCTTACTGAGCCTGCTGACGCTGATTCATCTCAACGTGGAACAACTTTGGGAGCGTTTTTACCCGCAGGCGCCCGCCAACGTACCGGTGGAAAAGCTTCAGGTGTGCCTTAATTGTCATCATACCAGCATCCCGGACGATCGCGGCCGTTGTCCGCGCTGCCATACCCCGTTGGATTTTCGCCGCCGACACAGTCTGCAAAAATCCTGGGCGGCCCTGATCGCGTCCATTGTGCTACTGATCCCGGCGAATCTGATGCCCATCTCGATCGTGTATGTCAACGGCGCTCGCCGCGATGACACTATCCTCTCGGGTATTCTTTCGCTGGCTAACGGCAACGTACCCGTTGCCGCTGTGGTCTTTATTGCCAGTATTCTGGTGCCGTTTACCAAAGTACTGGTGATGCTGACGCTGTTAATCAGCATTCATTTCCGCTGTGAACAGGGGTTAAAAACCCGCATCCGACTTCTGCGCGTGGTGACCTGGGTGGGACGCTGGTCAATGCTGGATCTGTTTGTCATTTCGCTTACCATGTCGCTGGTTAACCGTGACCAGCTACTGGCTTTTACCATGGGACCTGCTGCGTTTTACTTTGGCTCAGCAGTGATCCTGACGATTCTGGCTGTTGAATGGCTTGACAGCCGACTGATTTGGGATGCACATGCAACAGGAAACGCCGACTACACCGACTAGCGCTAACGTGCGCAATAAGCGTAAGGTTTCGCCCTTCTGGCTGCTGCCTGTGATTGCGATGCTTATCGCAGGCTGGCTGCTCTGGACTAATTACCAGGATCGCGGAACGGTGATAACCATCAACTTCCAGACCGCGGACGGCATTGTGCCGGGCCGCACCCCGATTCGCTATCAGGGGGTGGAAGTGGGCACGGTGCAAGGCATTGTGCTGAGTGATGACTATCGCAGCATTCAGATCAAGGCCAGTATTAAGAGCGATATGCGTGAGGCGCTGCGCGACAATACCCAGTTCTGGCTGGTCACACCGAAAGCGTCTTTGGCGGGGGTCTCCGGGCTGGACGCGCTGGTGGGCGGTAACTACATCGGTATGATGCCCGGTAAAGGTAACCCGCGTGAAACCTTCACCGCGCTGGATACCCAGCCGAAGTATCGCGTGAATACCGGTGAGCTGCTGGTGCACCTACACGCCCCGGATTTGGGATCGCTCAATACCGGTTCTCTGGTGTACTACCGTAAGATTCCGGTGGGCCGCGTCTATGACTACAGCATCAACAACGGCAGCAACGGTGTGACGGTGGATGTGCTGGTTGATCGCCGCTTTACTAACCTGGTGAAGAGCAACAGCCGTTTCTGGAACGTCTCCGGGCTGAATGCCGATGTCAGTCTGAGCGGCGCTAAAGTCCAGCTGGAGAGCCTGTCGGCGCTGGTCAATGGGGCGATTGCCTTTGACTCCCCCTCTGATGGCCAGCCTGCCAAGGCGGATCAAAACTACACGCTCTACCCTGATCTCTCCCATAGCCAGCGCGGGGTGAACATTACCCTCGATCTGCCAAATGGTAATAATCTCAAAGCGGGACGCACGCCACTGCTCTATCAGGGGCTGGAAGTGGGCACCTTGACCAAACTCAATCTGTTACCGGGCGGTAAAGTCAGCGGTGAATTGACAATTGATCCTTCCGTCACCGACTTAATGCGTAGCGGTACGCGCATTGAAATGCACAGCCCGAAAATCAGCCTGACGGATACCAGCCTCAGCAGCCTGCTAACCGGGAACACGCTGGTACTGGTGCCCGGCGAAGGCCCGGCGCAGGACCACTTTACGGTGCTGGCAGCAGATGAATCATTATTGCAGCAGCCGGATGTGTTGACGGTTAAACTCACCGCGCCAGACAGCTTCGGTATTGATGCCGGACAACCGCTGATGCTGCACGGGATGCAAATTGGGCAGGTTATTTCCCGCGAACTGGCGGCAGATGGCATTCACTTCGTGGTCGCGGTTCAGTCGCAATATCGCCAGTTGGTCCATGGCGACAGTAAATTTATCGTTAACAGCCGCCTGAATGTGAAATTTGGCCTCGATGGCATGCAGGTGCTCGGTGCCAGCGCCAGCGAATGGGTCAACGGCGGCATCCGCCTTGATCCCGGCAGCCTCGGTGGCAGCAAAGCCGAATATCCGCTGTACGCCGATGCCGAAAAAGCGCAGGAAGGCATTACTGGCGATAAGCCTGGCACTACGCTGATGCTGACCGCAGCCAGCCTGCCAGATGTGCAGGCCGGTTCTGTGGTGCTGTACCGTAAATTTGAGGTGGGTGAAGTGGTGAACGTCACGCCACGGGCAGATGCCTTTGATATCGCGGTGCATATCCGCCCTGAGTACCGTAAATTACTGACCTCAGAGAGCGTATTCTGGGCTGAAGGCGGAGCCAAAGTGCAGCTCAACGGCAGCGGCCTGACGGTTCAGGCCTCGCCCATTAACCGGGCATTACGCGGTGCCATCAGTTTTGACAACCTCAAAGGTGCCCAGGTCGCGCGCAATGCCAAACGGGTGCTCTACTCCTCGGAAACCGCTGCGCGTGCGGTGGGCAGCCAGATTACGCTGCACACCTATGACGGCAGCAAACTCTCTGCCGGAATGCCGATTCGTTATCTGGGTATCAACGTGGGCCAGGTCGAATCCCTGGCGCTCAGCAGCGATAACAACCAGGTGATTGCCAAAGCCGTGCTGTATCCCGAATACGTGCAGGACTTTGCCCGCAGTGGCAGCAGCTTCTCCGTGGTGGCACCCGAGATCTCGCCGACGGGAGTGAATCATCTGGAGAGCCTGTTACAGCCGTACGTGAATGTCGACCCAGGTAAGGGCGGACAGGAACGTAACTTCTATCTTCAGGAGAGCACCATCACCGATGCGCGCTACCTGAACGGGCTGAATATCTATGTGGATGCTACCGAAGCCGGATCGCTTTCGCTGGGTACGCCAGTGCTGTTCCGTGGCGTGGAAGTCGGAACTGTCACCGGGACGTCACTGGGCAACATGGCGGACCGGGTGCAGGTTGCGTTGCGTATCAGCAAGAAGTATCAGCATCTGGTGCGTAACAACTCGGTGTTCTGGCTGGCGTCCGGTTACGACCTTAACTTTGGTCTGATTGGCGGCGTGGTGAAAACCGGGACATTCCAGCAGTTCATCCGTGGCGGCATTCAGTTTGCAACGCCGCCGACAGTGCCGCTGGCACCACAGGCTTCGCCGAATAAGCACTTCCTGTTGCAGGATGAAGCACCGAAAGAGTGGCGCAGTTGGGGCACCGCCATCCCCGATCCGCATCAAAACTGATCCTTCCTGATGTTCCCGGGCAGATTCTCTGCCCGGGCGTTAGCTGACATGATAAACTTGCCGCCTTTGTCCTGACTGGAACCTTGCTGTGGCTGATTCGTCTTTACGCTTTCCCCCTGATTTCCTCACCCTGATGCGTCAGGCTCTGCCTGATGAGGCTGAATTCGCACGTTTTAACGCCATTTGCTTCCAGCCTTTACGCCGCAGCTTACGTATCAATACGTTGAAGATCAGCGTAGTGGACTTCTTAGCACAAACCGCCCATTACGGCTGGCGTTTAACCCCGATTCCGTGGTGTGCAGAAGGCTTCTGGATCGAGCGTGAAGATGAGAGCCTGCCATTAGGCAGCGTGGCTGAACACCTCTCCGGGCTGTTCTATATTCAGGAAGCCAGCTCCATGTTACCGGTCAGCGCACTGTTTGCCAGTTGCCCTGAACCCACTCAGGTAATGGATATGGCGGCCGCGCCTGGCTCTAAAACCACCCAGATTGCGGCAAAGATGAATAACCAGGGGCTGATTGTGGCCAATGAGTACTCCGCCAGTCGGGTGAAAGTGTTACATGCCAACATCAGCCGCTGCGGCGTCAGTAACTGCGCGTTAACCCATTTTGACGCCCGCGTTTTTGGCGCAGCGTTACCGCAACAGTTTGATGCCATTCTGCTGGATGCCCCCTGCTCCGGTGAAGGCGTGATGCGTAAAGATCAGGATGCATTAAAAAACTGGTCGCTGGAGAGCACGCACGAGATTGCAGCCACGCAGCGCGATCTGATCGCCAGCGCATTCCACGCTTTAAAACCGGGTGGCACGTTAATTTACTCAACCTGTACGCTGAATCAGATTGAAAATCAGCAGGTTGTCGCCTGGCTGCTGGCTGAATACCCCGATGCCGTGAGCATCGAACCGCTGGATGACCTGTTCACCGGCGCGGAAAAAGCCGTGACGCCGGAAGGCTTCCTGCACGTCTTCCCACAGCTGTTCGACAGTGAAGGTTTCTTCGTCGCGCGGTTACGTAAAACGGCGGAAGTCGCGGCTCTCCCCGCGCCAACGTATAAGCTGGGCAAACTGCCTTTCTTCCCGGCAACGCGCAAATTGCAGGCGGAAGTTTACGCTGCCGCCAAACAGGTCGGTCTCGCCTGGCCAGACAACTTAGCGCTGTGGGAGCGGGATAAAGAGCTGTGGTTGTTCCCACGGGAAGCCGAGCCGTTGCTGAACAAAGTCCGTTTTTCCCGTATTGGTCTGCGGTTAGCGGAAACCTTCGCGAAGGGATACCGCTGGCAGCATGAAGCGGTTGTGGCGCTGGCATCGGGCAGTGCGGACAACTGTTATGGCCTGACCGAAGCAGAAGCGGAAGAGTGGTTCCGTGGACGCGATATCCACCCGGAGAACACGCCTCCGCTGGATGAAATGGTGGTAACGCTGCATCAGCAGCCGTTAGGGTTGGCAAAACGCGTTAACAGCCGCATTAAAAACAGCTATCCGCGTGAATTAGTGCGCGATGGACGACTCTTCCGCTGACCTTTACTGCAGCTGTTCCAGCGTCAGGCCGTTGCCAAAAACTGCGCCAGTATCGATGTAATGCAAATTGGCGCGATGCAGCGGCCGCTGGAGCGGCGTATGGCCAAAGTAAAAAGCCTGCGCCCCGGCTATCCCCTCACCCTCTCCCTGCATCAGATGGTTAATGCGATTGCGTCCCCACATCACCTGCTGCCAGTCGAGTTCGTGTTCCCATGCATAGTGGCTGGCGGGATAATCCGCATGAGCAATCACCACGATGTCATTTTCACGTTGCAGGTGCAGCACCAGCGGTAATTCAGCACAGCGTTTCAGGGCATGCCGCGTACTGATCAAGGCACTGCCCTGCAGTTGCCAGAACCACTCGCCCCCGTTCATCATCCAGTGCAAAATTTCGTTGTGGTTAATCGCTGCCAGCGCCATCTCTTCATGATTCCCCCGCACTGCACGGAACCAAGGCTGTTGCAGTAATTCCAGGCAGCCTGGGCTGTCTGGCCCGCGATCAATCAGGTCACCTACCGAAATCAGCAGATCTTCATCTGTATCAAAATGTCTGGCCTGAAGTGCGGCATCAAGCTGTGCACGACAGCCGTGAAGGTCACCGACCACCCAAATATGTCGCCAGTTTTCTCCCCGCAGAAATTGATAATTCATATCCGATCCCGTGATTATCGCAGTCGGTAACGAGATCAAGTATAGAAGATCGTCGCCTTGTTTACCGGGCGTTACAGCCCCTGAAGGCATAATTCCGTTCCACATCGGGACAAGGCTTGTAACGCTTTGTTTTGGCGCAGTCATACACTGCAATAACCAATCGTTATACTTAGCCTTCAAACGTAACCGCACTCAATGCCGGTACAACATTCGGTTTCGGGAGAACAAACCATGTGGATTGCCATTATCGGCGGTGTGATTGCACTGTGTGCTTTCATCTTATGGCGAATCCTACGCTCGGCTGCCCAGGACGTTAACAGCGACTATTAACCTTGCACAACATGTGGTAAAGCTAATTCTCATTTGCTAAACAGGATGTTGAATTTGCTATGCTGCAGCTCCCTACCCCTCCCTATTACGCGGTGATTTTTACCTCAACGCGCACCGAAACCGATGAAGGCTATGGCGACATGGCACAGCAAATGGTGCAGTTGGCCCAGCAACAGCCGGGGTTCCTTGGTGTGGAATCAGCGCGTGAAACCCTCGGCATTACCGTTTCTTACTGGCAGACAGTGGAAGATATTCAGAATTGGAAAAAAAACGCTGCCCATCTTATGGCGCAGCGTCTTGGCAGGGAAAAATGGTACCAGAGCTTCACCACCCGAATTTGCCGGGTGGAACGATGTTATGGTTTTGATGCCACCGAATAGCTCAGGTTAATCGGTGCGTCAGGCAGGTGGGTAAACGTACGAATGATGTAGTGATAATCCGCCAGCGGATCGACATCGGCCATCTGCTGCGGGTAAAACGCTTTGCTCAGCAACTCCAGCCCAACAATGTTGTAAGGATGGTTATAGAAATGGTGATAGAGGCCAAAGACGTGGCCCTGTTTCACCGCAGGGACCTCTTTCACCCCATTACGCTGGCTTAGGCGTTCAAAGGTGGCTTTGATGGCGCTGCTGTCGGTGTTGTAGCCAAATGGCAGGACACCGCTGCCTTTGCCGCCGCGCTTAGAACCGGTCATGATGTAGAAATCCGGGTTCAGGCTGATAATCTTTTCAGGCGAAATAAAGCCCACGGCACCTGGCAGCAGTTCAGAACCGATATTTTTCCCCCCTGCGGCTTCGACCAAACCACCCCAACCGCTGTGGGAATGGGTGAAGCAGCAGGCATCTTCAGTAATCCCGGCGATCGGTTCGATAAACACCAGCGGTTTTTTACTCGCCTGTTCGGCGGTCTGGGTAATCCGCTGCAGATGCTGGTCATAGTAGTCAGCATAGGCGTTGGCATTCGCTTCCTGATTCAGGACTTTGCCTAACAGGCGGATACTGGCCGCAGTATCTTTCACCGCGTGCAGTTCATCATCCACGAACAGCACCGGAATTTTCAGCGCCGCCAGTTGGCGTAACACACCGGTTTGCTCCAGCGCAGGTTTAGCACGCAGCTGAGCAATCATCAGGTCTGGATGGCGGGCAATCACCGTTTCCAGATTGACCTCACCCTGGTCGGAGAAGCCCATATCAAGGATTTTTTCCGCTTCCGGCCATTTTTTGCGCAGCAGATCCCAGGTTTCACTGTCCTGCTTTTTCGGCAAGTTATTCCAGGCCACCACGCGCTTGAACGGGTCATCACGATCCAGCAGCGCCAGGCTAAGAATATCGCGCCCATCCTGCAAAATAATCCGTTGTGGCTCGTGCTCAATAGTCACCTGATGTTGGTCAATATCGGTGACGGTGAGGGGATAGGTCGTGGCGGAAGCCAGTGCAGGCAGCGCGGCGGTCAATGCCAGGGCAAGCGAGGTCAGCAGGTGTTTTGCTTTCATAAGTGGTTAAGATCTACATGAGAAGGAAATGATAATTATTACGCTCAATACTAAACGGCGAGACAATGGCTCACAGATAACCCGCCGTCACACTCAGATGACGGCGGTATCTGTTACTCTTCGTCTGAAGGGAACAGGTCTTTAACCGCCTGCTCGTTGCTTGCCTTGTGCGCAGCTTCACCGGGCACTTTCGGCGGTTCTGGCGGAGAGTCACCATTGATTTTTAATTCACCGCCGTTAGTGGTGATGTTGCCGTTGCCGTCCACGCGCAAATTAAAGGCTTTACCATAAAGATTGAAAGTACCATCCGGCGTCATCTCCAGCACGCTATCGCCACACTGCAGACGCAGCCCAGCACTGGAGCCGATCACATGAACACCGACACTCTCATCTAAGCGATTGCCGCCAGTCAGGTGCGTATCATCGCCCTGTACGGCTTCCTTTCTGTTGGATGCAATACGCCATAGCGCATCACCCGCGACGAAGTGGGATTCATTGCCCCCCACACCCCGGCTGGAGTTCTGCTTAACGTTGACGTCCATGTCGCGTTCGGCCTGCACCCACAGCTGCTCTTCGCCTTTCTTATCCTCAAAGCGCAACGCATTGGCATTTTCCGGCGTGCCATCTTTACTGCGGCTCAGGAAGCCCATCTGCGTGGCTGCGGCTGGCAGCGCCCACGGCGGCATTTTCGCGTCGTTATAGACGCGTCCGGTAATGATTGGGCGGTCGGGATCGCCGTTGACAAAATCCACCACTACCTCATCCTGCACGCGGGGAATTTGAATCCCACCGAAGCCCTGACCAGCCCAGGCACTGGAAACACGCACCCAGCATGAACTGGTATCATCTTCTTTGCCCAGGCGGTCCCAGTGGAATTTCACCTTTACCCGGCCATATTGATCGGTCCAGATTGACTGGCCTTCCGGCCCCATGACGCGAGCCGTCTGCGGACCATGGGTGCGCGGCCATGGCGTGCGCTGTGCCGGGCGGAACTGGGTCTCCGCCGGGATCACGACAAAATCGATGCGGTGTACGCTTTCCGCATTACCGCTGCTGTAGCTGTTCTCCTGGAACTGATAGCGTGCGCTCATCACCAGATAGTTTCCGGCATCACTGGCAAACGGCGGTGTGGTTAACTCAAACGTGCAGCCCGGCACAACACCCAGCGCTGTCGCCGTGGCATCAACCCGCTGATGCTCAGCCTGCCACTCCTCCTGACGGACCTGCGCGTAATGCTCTGCGTGTGAGTGATCGACAAAGTGGCCCGGCCATTCGTAATAATCGATGTTGCCTGGCTGTGGTGATACGGGGTTCTGTCGCGCTTGCAGCATCCACGCATACGGTTTGCGGAAGTCGTAGTCATCCGTGCTGTACAGCCCTGGGGTTACCCGTTCAGAGATCGCCCACTGGCCAATACCCTGCTCGCTGGTTGAACCGCCGGAGGGCGTGGCGTGATAAGCAATGGTTTCATAGCCGGTGAACGTTTTGTGTGTGGCGGGCGCATCCACCAGCACCAGCGTGTGTTTGTCCGCGCTGTGTTCAAAGAAGTAGTAAATACCCTCCAGCTCCATCAGCCGTGAGATGAAGTCATAGCTCGACTCCTGATACTGCACACAGTATTCCCACACGCGGTAGCTACCGGTCAGTCGGTCTTCCAGATTGACGCCATAGTCGCGCAGCACGCTGGCAACGATGTCCGGCACGCGCTGATTCTGGAAAATGCGCTGGTTGCGGTCTCGCTTCAGCGGCCACAAATCGGACTCCACCTCAAGCTGATAGTGTACATAGCGCGCACCATTGACGTCCGCGCTGTTGACACGTATTCCAGTCACCTTGCCGTTAAGATAACGCGTGGGGTTTTGCAGGTTCTGCGTCGGGATATTGATGGTGACCGGCTTGCCCAGCAGCGTGCTCCGGTCAATCCGGGCCTCGGTACTGAGCAGGCTCAGCGAGAAAGTAAAGGAGCGGGAGACGATTTCATCGCCCTGCAATTGCCAGAATAACAGGGATTCAGCCCCTGTCGGCAGCGTGGCACTAATGCGATCGAACATGATCTTTATTCATCCTGAATAGAGTGGCGTATCTGCGCTTTAACTGATGACTTTCGTCAGAAAATGGCTCAAAGGTGCAAAGTTTGCATGTACCTATGTTAACTTTTTGCTCAACCGGGTGACAAGCCTGAAAGGCCTGCTCTGCGCGGCGCGACAAGCAAAAACACCTATTTTCAAAGAGTTATTTGCGCATTTTATCGTCTGAGTTTGCAAGACATCTCGTCTGGAATGCCCCGGTAAGCGGCACGGGTCAGATTGGGCGTTTTTGCCCAGGACAGATTCTGGCCTCTGAAGGGAAAACCCCGGTCTGGCGGCGACTAAAACGACGTAATCAGTGAAGGTCAGACGTCAAAATCATCGGGAAAGGCTTCCCGTAACTGATGCTGTTCGTCTTCATAACCCTCTTCCAGCGTATGCGGTAATCTGACTTTTAATCCTCTGCCGATCTGATCGGCAATAAAACTGGCGCTGAACAGGCGATCGGCAAAGATTGGGTCGGTTTCGGCAAACTCTTTGGCGGCATAGATGCCCATGGTCATCGTATGGATTTTACTTTTATCTTTCTCCTGACCTGACAACAGTGCTCTGAGGAAAATAAGCTGATTCACAATAGAGTCATACATCGGCTCAAGTGCTACACCGCCGGTGATGGTTTTAATCATTGCCGCTCTTTTTTGTGCCAGGCGTAATGCACGCTCAACATAATCTAATGCGGTGTCACTGTTCATGATTATCTCCCTGCTTTCAGGCGTTTTTATACCAGGATCAGCCTGATCCTGCCCAGCGGTTATTTGCCCTTCACTACGGAGCACGTGAGAACAGTTGCTCAGCGAGTGAAAGTATTTCCTCTCTCTGAGCGACTTTTTTAACCCACTCTGTTGGGATACCGGATAACCCATACAGAGCTCCAGCCAACTGCCCGGCCGTTGCGGCTACGCTATCGGCATCATCAGCCAGATTCGCCGCCAGTAGCACTGCATCTTTGAAGTTGTCCGTCTGCCAGACTGCCCATAGTGCAGCTTCAAGCGTATCAATCACATACCCGGAAGAGCGAATCTGATCGCGGGATTTCTGTTTGTACTCACCGGCATTGATCAGCGTGACGCGCAGCGCTGCGGGCATTGAATGTGGCGCAAAGCTTTGCTGTTTATTCTGCCCATTGAGTAGATGATGCAAAATAACGTTAAACAGTTGGCAGCCGCTGATCGACTCCGTGGCACCGTGTGTGGCAATGCTTTGTAAGCGCGCATCATTCCAGCCAGCAATAAAAGATTTGCGGCGGAAAATAGCAGTAGGCGCATGGCGAATGATCGCCGCATTTCCGGCCGTTCCCGCTGCCGTATTCCCGGCCCAATCCGGCCCCTGTAAGATGAACTGATCTAGCGCATGGCGTGTTGCATTGCCGATATCAAAACAGACGCCGTTAACGCTGTTCGTGCCATGCTTATACCAACTCACCAGTTTTTGACGAAATAGCGTGATATCACAATCACCGGCTTCGAGGTAAGTTTGCGCCAGACACAGCGCCATGGAGGTATCGTCTGTCCACTCGCCGACTTGCAGGTTAAACGGCCCTCCTCCTACCATGTCATGGACATGTTGTTTATCGCGCGGTAAAAACTCCAGCGTAGTCCCTACCGCATCCGCAATCGCCAGACCGAGCAGCGCACCCTGGGCCTTGTCCAGCGCTTGTGCCTCACTGATCGATTGTGGAACGGATTGCATCCAGGGTGCGCCTGAAAATGTCAACGGTTGAGGCAGATACGCCAGTGAAGGCTCACTTTGGCCAGGTAATACGGGAATAGCGTGCAGATAGCGCTGCGCATAGGCAGTCAGTTCAGCTTCAGATTTTCTTAAATCAATCATGAGATTCCTTGCAGATTAAATACGATTAAACACAGCGAATGTCCGGAAGGTAACAATAATCAGCGGGTTCAGGTGCTATTTTCAAATAAACGTGTTTACGCACACTGAGGCTTTTGCGATGAGCCATAGCGCCGAATGGCGTTAGCGTGGGGGCAGGTTTTATACAGATTGAGATCTGCTTTTATCGTGATGTGTTAAGCAAGAAAATCGCAGCACCCTGAGGTGCTGCGTGATAACGAGACTTATTGCGGCGTGACGATCCAGACACCTTCCTGATTAATGGTCAGTTTCTGTTGCCGGGTGGCGCTGTCGTGCGTCACTGCAATCAGGTAATCACCGCGTGGCAGTTGCAACTGGGCGAAACCGTTGGTCGCTGGGGTCGCTGACTGCTTCTCACCGTTGAGTAACAGCGCGTCGCCTTGCTGCATCCGCACATAGACTTGCGCCATAGGCTTCGCCGGTGGTGGTGGCACTTCAGCCGCAACCGGTGTAGCCGCCAGTGAACTTGCTGCTGGTGCACTCACTGAGGCTGCTGCCGTCGGCTCCGGTGCTGACTTGCCACCTCCGGCCATCAGGGCACCAATGCCCACGCCAACCACCACGCCAGCGGCAACCAGCCCTGGCCACAGCCAACGCCGCCAGGGTTCGGTTTTCTCTGGCTGCGCCTCTGCGGGTTCTTCCTCTTTCACCGGCACCAGCATGGTGCCCAATCCACCGGGACGCGCCAACAGGCTTTCATGAATATCGCCGTCACTTAACTGGAGCAGATGCGCCAGCTGATCCATATCCTGCGGACGCCCGGCGGGATAGAGCGCCAGCATCTGATCGATGGCGTGTAACAGCGGCAGTGAGTAACCCTCTGGGCGACGCTGGGCTAACGGCTGATAGTTATCTTCGATACTGCGTACCACGCTCACTGGCGGTGGTGTGCCGGTAATCAAGGTATGCAGCACCGCACCCAGCGCATAGATATCGGTCCATGCGCCCTGCTCACTCTCATTGTTATCACTGTATTGTTCAATCGGCGCGAAACCCGGCTTCAACATGGTTTCAGTTTCATCGTTCAGGTTGCCAATCGCCTTGCGGGCGGAACCAAAATCGAGCAATACCGGGCGCATATTGGCCTGAATCTGAATGTTATCCAGCGAGATGTCGCGGTGCAGATAGCCCTCAGAGTGAATCACGCGGATAGCGCCAATCAGCGGTGGCAGCATATCGCGAATAAAGGCTTCATTGATGACCTCTGGTCGCTCCTGCGCCAGCTGTGACAACGTTGTCCCGCTGTAAAACTGGGTACCCATGTAAGCGGTATCGTTCTGCACCCAGAAGCGCATCACATGTAGCATGTTTGGGTGGTTAAAGCGCGCCAGCAAACGCGCTTCCTGAATGAAGCTGTTTAATCCGGCATGGAAAGATTTGCTGAAGCGCTCACTGCGCAACACCAGGTTCAGGTTATCGCTGCGCACAGCCAATGAGGCTGGCATAAACTCTTTGATCGCAATGGTGCGTTCCAGTTGATGATCCCAGGCGCGATAGACGATGCCAAACCCACCGCCGCCAATCACCTCTTTGATCTCAAACTCGTTGAAGCGGTAGCCCACCGGCAGTGCGTTAGGCCGTGCTTTTTTATTATCGATTTCTGACATAGTAGACAAATCTCTTCTGGCTACAGGCCTCAGGCCTCAAACTGACAGTGAAACTCGCCCTGCTGCAGCGTGACATGTAGCTGGCGATAGGTAGTTGCCTGCACCGCAGCACTGAGCAATAAGCGGCTCATCTGTGGCAACAGAGTATTGGTAAGAATGGCATCGATCATACGACCGCCAGATTCCACTTCGGTACAGCGCGAGACAATTTGCGAAATCACCGCCTCATCAATATGCGCCTCTACGTTGTGGTTCTCCTGCAAGCGTCGGGTTATGCGCCCTAACTGCAGTCGCACAATGTCAGCCAGCATGCTGTCGCTCAGCGGGTAATAAGGCACCACCAGCAAGCGTCCGAGTAACGCGGGAGGGAACACCTCAAGCAACGGTGTGCGCAGCGCCTGAGACAGCGCTTCTGGCTCTGGCATCAGCTCTGGGTCGGCACAGAGCGCACTGACCAGAGAAGTTCCTACGTTTGAAGTGAGAATAATCAGCGTGTTACGGAAATCGATACGCCGCCCTTCACCATCTTCCATCCAGCCTTTATCAAAGACCTGGAAGAAGATTTCATGTACATCCGGGTGGGCCTTCTCGATCTCATCCAGCAACACCACGCTGTAGGGGCGACGCCGTACGGCTTCGGTCAATACGCCGCCCTCGCCATATCCTACGTAGCCTGGCGGTGCGCCTTTCAGCGTTGAAACCGTGTGCGCCTCCTGGAACTCACTCATGTTGATGGTGATGACGTTCTGCTCACCGCCATACAGGCTTTCCGCCAGCGCCAGCGCCGTCTCGGTTTTACCCACACCGGAAGGGCCGCACAGCATAAATACGCCGACCGGTTTATTCGGATCGTCCAACCGCGCGCGTGAAGTCTGTACTCTGCGGGCGATAGACTCCAGCGCATGACGCTGCCCAATCACCCGGCTGTTGAGCGTATCCGCCAGTTGCAACACCGCATCAATTTCGTTTTTCAACATGCGACCCACTGGAATACCGGTCCAGTCGGCGACGACCGCGCCCACCACGGTGGCATCCACAGCGGCAAACAGCAGCGGCGTTTCACCCTGAAGTTCAGCCAGCGCCTGTTGGGCGGTGCGTAACTGTTGTTGCACGGCTTCATCTTCCTGCTCGGTCAGTGACGCGCGCAGGGCGATGATTGCATCCACCTCATCGCGCTCCTGCTGCCAGCGCTGCTCGAGTGCCGCTTGCTCATCCACAACCTCAATGCGCGCTTGCTGCAACTGCGCAATACGCCCGGCATCACCACAGCCCACTCGCGCTTCACGCGTGGCAATATCAAGCTCGACATCCAGGGCGGCAATCTGCCTGTCACAAGCTTCTAACTGCGCCGGACGTGCGCTCTGGCTGACTGCCACACGCGCACAGGCGGTATCCAACAGCGCAACGGCTTTATCCGGCAGTTGACGCGCCGGAATGTAACGATGGGATAAGCGTACCGCTGCCGTAACCGCTTCATCTAACAACAACACGCGGTGATGTTTCTCCAGCGCGGCCACGGTGCTGCGTAACATCAGCACCGCCTTCTCTTCATCAGGCTCTTGCACCTGCACGGTCTGGAAACGTCGCGTCAGTGCCGGATCTTTCTCAATATACTTTTTATATTCAGCCCAGGTGGTGGCGCCAATGGTACGCAGTTGGCCACGTGCCAGTGCGGGCTTCATCAGATTGGCGGCATCTCCCGTGCCCTGTTGACCACCCGCCCCCACCAGGGTATGGATCTCATCGATAAACAGAATCACCGGGACCGGGCTTGATTGCACTTCGTTAATCAGGCTTTGCAGACGCGCCTCAAACTCCCCTTTCATGCCTGCGCCAGCCTGCAACAGGCCAATGTCCAGTAGCCACAGTTGCACCTCTTGCAACGGTGGCGGGACTTCACCAGCCGCAATGCGCAATGCCAATCCCTCTACCACTGCGGTTTTACCCACACCGGCTTCTCCCGTAAGTAGCGGGTTATTCTGACGGCGACGCATCAGGATATCGATCATCTGGCGGATCTCATCATCGCGCCCTACCACCGGATCGATTTTTCCGCTGCGTGCCTGAGCCGTGAGATCCTGGCCATAGCGCGCCAGGGCACTTTCGCTCTGAGGAACGTTGGCTGAAGGTTCATTACTGGCGGTAGCCGCTTCTGCGGACTCCGAACTACTCGCCAGCAGCGTGGCAAACTGCGCCGCCAACTGCGCTGCATTGATACGGTTAAATTCAGCCGAAATCGCCGTTAGTTGGCTGGACAGGCTATAGGTGTTCAGGATGCCGAGCAGCAGGTGGCCGCCCCGGATTTTGCCGCTGTTGTACTGCAGTGAGCTGTTTACCCAGGCGCGCTCTACGGCACTGTCGATATGGGAAGAGAGATCGGAAATGGCTGTAGCCCCGCGCGGCAGGCGCTCAAGTGCCGCCACCACATCACGGGTAAGTGCTGCTTCATCAAGCTGAAAATGGCGAATCACAAGCTGTAGGTCACCCTCCGGCTGCTGAAGCAACTGATGTAACCAGTGCACCAGCTCTACATACGGATTGCCGCGCAGTTTGCAAAACGCGGTGGCACTCTCCAGAGCGCGAAACAGTAAGCTATCAAGTTTGCCGAACAGAACGGCACGGCTGATTTCTGACATGTAAGGTCTCGTTTTTAATTGGAATAAATGATGATGTTATGCGGCGTGTGAGGCACTGATTTGTTCCGGTTGATACAGCAAATCGCCACGATCTTTATCCTGTGACTGCTGCCCCAGCCAACTGCTGTACCCAAGTTGCTGCGCCCCTCCGAGTTGCACGCCACTAACCGCACTGGCGGCCAGCGTCAGGCGAACATCCCAGAGAAACTCGATACCGAGGTACTGGCGCAGCCAGTCACGCAACTGCCGCGATTTATCGCCCTGCGGCAGAAAACGCCCGTAATCCTCATGGGAGAGCGGCCCGATTTCGATGCGAATTTTGTGCTGCCGATCGTGTATCGCTTTCCCGAGAAAGGCATTCTCCCCCAACCGTGACACCCCGCGTCGCCCGCGCAACTGCGCCTGGTCATTGGTTTCCAGCGCCATCCAGTGCGGTACGTTTTCAAGTACCGTGACCGGCACCTGGAAGAAATGGCGCAGGCTCTTTTCCAGACCTTCACGGTTGTGCGCCTGGCGGCTGAGGTGCCCTGCCACACTAAAACGGGCATGGCTACTCAGGTCACTCTGGTCTAACTGCCCCGGTTGCCCCATACCAATTAAGCAGGCGAGATAGTTTTCGAAGCGACGATCGTCAGGTCGATCCAGTGACACCGTGGGTTGCGCATCGGCCCACGCCCGATAGAACAGCAGTGTGAGACGATGATGGAAGATATCCGCAAACGCCGTCAGGCTGTGATCCTGGTGATGCGTTTGCCGTTCACGCGCATATTCCGTCATGTGCAGCGGCAGCGGGCCATTCGGTCCAAACAGGCCAAAGCTAAAGATGCTGATATCCTGCAACGCGCTCCCATCACGCTGGTTGACCGCCGCCAGTGTGGCTGGCGCAAACGCCAGTGACGGTTGCTGGCCGAGACGAATCGGCTCATGCCGTGGCAGCGGTGCCCGGCCTAGCGGATAGCGTAGCCCGCCTTGTGCATCGATGCGGCGCAACAGCTGGAACAGGTCGTAGCGCCACGGTGCCGCGTGCCGCTGAGGCCAGAAATCCGGCGGGAGGCGATTCAGGGCACGAATCTGCATCGCATCTTTACTCATAGCAGGCTCCTCTTACCGCTGCGCCTGCGCCAGATACCCACCTGACCACGTTGCTGGCTCGTCATGCTCAGTTCGGTAAAACTGTTGATAGAGACCAGCCGCGAGAAGACCTGATCAAGCACGCTGCCTAGCACCCACGGACTGATACCCGAAAAGGCTTGCTCATCCACCTGTAGCTCAATGCTGATGCCTCGGGCGAAAACAATTGGCCCCGGCTCAGGCACGCGGCGATTCACCGGGCGCAATGTGCAACGACGAATGCCTTCAATTTGCCGGGCGATTTGCGCTTCCGCCAGGTTGGCATACAGCCCCAGCATCTGACGCAACACCCCGGAGGCTTTCCCCTCCTCCTGCTCCAGCAAACTCAGATAGTTCATCTGCAAGTGACTGATTAACCGCCAGGTTGAGTAGCCTTCTGCCAGCGAGGGCCGTGGCATGGTCGGCCCTTTGCGTAAGGTGGTGTTCGCCACCGGCATGGAACTGGGCAGCGCGAAGCTGGCGCGATCGGGTTGCGCCAGTAATAGCGGTAAATCACGGTTGGTACACATCACTTCTGCGCTGAATGTCTCCAGACCGTCAGCCCAGGGCGATTGCGCTTCATCTACCAGTGAGACAAACACTTCCGATCCCACATAGCCGGTGCGGGTGCCGTAACGGTGCGCTTGTTCAGACAGACGACGTGACTCACGACGCACCGCAAAGTAGGCCCCGTAGTTGCCCTCATCACGGCTGTAACTACTCCAGAATGGCCGGAATTCCCGCTCAACGTTATGGCCGCTGGCAACCAGTCGATCAACGCTGAAAATCTCAAAATCCAGTGGCTTAAGCGCATCCACCACCAGGTGATACTCATTGCGGCTTTCATTGAAGCGCTCGCGCCGGGCTTGCTGCGGGAACAAATTGATGACCGGAGTACAGTTCAGCGCCAGGTGCGATGCATCGACTACGCGTTCCAGCGCGACTTCGCGCTTATCCAGCAGGATAATAATGTCGAACTCACGCGCCTGCGGGCTGATGCGCTGTAAGGGCTTGAGGCCGTGCAGGCTGATGAACTGAAAACGTTGGGGAAACGCGAAGTACTCTTGCATCAGGCGGTAGCCACTGAAATTGCGCATTTCATCGGGCAACAGCGCCTGTTCTGGCGCAAAGCCTTCCTGACGTAACGCATCATCGGCCAGCAGGAGCTGCTGTGGTTCTTCTTCCCGCGTCTGGCAATACTGGCCGATACCATGCGCCAGTAGCAGTTCCAACAGCCCACTGGCTTCAATGTCCGGTCCACACAGACAAAACATCAGGTCATCGGCCCGCAAATGCTGTAACTGGACTTTTTCATCACAGGCCAGACGAATTCGCAACGCGCTGGCCGCTTCACGGGTATCAATCCCCATCCGGCTCAGGGGAGCATCCACCGGAACACCACCCAGCTCAACGTGTTGAATCGACAGCGGATGCAGCACAACGTCCTGGGCTGTGGTAAAGGCACAGTAGACGCCTTTCTGTTTCAGCGCGACGTTTTCTAAACGCGTACCCCGCGCCACACAGAAACCATTGCCGACATCTCCTTTGCTCATGTCCGGATGCAGTTCAGCAATCGCCATGGAGGGCATCGGGGCGAGGTAGTTGGGGGCGATCATCTCCAGCAAATGCTGCGAGAAGCGCGGAAACTCCGCATCCATTTTCAACTGCACGCGTGAGGTCAGAAAGGCGAACCCTTCCATCAACCGCTCCGTGTAGGGGTCCGCTACGTCAATACCGCGCATCCCAAGACGTCCGGCGACTTTGGGATAGCGCTCGGCAAATTCGGCACCCATTTCGCGCAGCCACGCCAGCTCGCGGTTATAGTAATCGAGCAGTTTTGTATCCATGATTTACCTCTACGCCACGCCAACATCTTTTAAGTCGAAGGAGCCGCTTTCCAGGTCGACATCGGAGCGGAACAAAAACTCCAGTGGCCAGGGAACGCACCACAGGCGGCCACGGATCTCGATCGAGACCAGATTGTGCAGCGTCAAACTGGTGGTATCCGACACGCAGCGCACTTCCAACCCTTCAGGCATGATGCGCGGTTCAAACCGCACAATCGCCTGGGTGAGATTGTTTTGCATGTCGCTCCAGTTAATCTCCGAGACGCTGCGACCGGCCAGTGGCGCGACGCCAAAGTTGAGCACCGATTTTTCTACCTGCGGCCACTCATCGAGGTCCTGCTGTCCATTCAGGTTGATGGTGTTAAACAGCCATTGCAGGTCACGCAGCACGTTGCGGCGCAGCGTGGTGTGGGAGATGGCTTGCTGCCCTGCGGATTCTTCGCTCAGGTGCGGAGCATCATCAGTGAGGCGATCCAGCAACGAAGGCTGTAGCCGATCGCGTGCCGTGACCGTTTCACGCTTTTTGCGCTGGCGCACGCCCCCATAGAGCAGCTCAAGGCTGTCCTGAGGCTTATGCATCCGCCACATCTCCGGTGCTGAACACCACTTTGCTCAACGTCAGCAGCGGGAAATCCTGCTCCGCATCGAGCCAGCTTTTCTGTCCACGGCCTGTCCAGAGCTGTTCATCTTCGGTCTGCCATTCGGTCATTTGCCCCCTACGTTCCGCGTCTGAAGTCTGGTTATCAAACGGGTAGCGCACCGGGATCTGGCAGACTTGCTCGCTACCATCCACCAGCTGAATCCGGCTATGACGCCACACCAGGTCGGTGACGCTGGCCGGTGCCTGAAACTCAATTTCGGCAATCGCGGCAAACGGCAGCCAGTAGTAATGACCATTGACCAGCGTTTCACACACCGGGCCAAACCGGCCATCACCGTCACTCAGCCAGGCTACGTGAACCGGCTCCGCCTGCCCTTGCAGGTAGAGGGTTGCGGTGGTTAACGGTGCAGCGTCCAGTGCCGCTGCACGCAGGGATTCGGCGGTTTGCCTGTCACCGGCAATTTGCGCCTGTAACCCCAGGTGCAGTTGCGAGACCCAGTGAAACTCTTCACCCGGCAGACGTGGCTGTTCCTGCCCGGCAAATACCCCGGCACGGCTGATTTCCCCGGCAATACACTGATCCAGCAACGTGACCGTGGGCGCAGCCTGCGGTGCTAACGCCAGCCAGGATTTAAGCTGGGTACGCGCACGCTCCCAGTCACCGTTAAGGCACATTAGCTGGACCAGTGCCGCTCGCGGGTCAGCACTGGCCGGGTTCTGGCGCACCTGCTGTTGCGCTTCCGCCAGCGTTTCAGCCAGCGTTCTCCCGCCTATCCATTGCGTCAGTGAGTTCATTTTTGCTCCTGGGTAACGGTGCGAAATGCCCCGGCGGTCGGGTCCTGCAACTGAGGTGACAGGTTAGCGATCAGCGCCACGGGCAGTTTATCGCCGTTGCTGAGGTAGCCGTTCCAGGCGTTACGCACTTCAGCCAGACGGGCTTTTACCGCATCCGGGTCGGCCGCTTCCTGTGGATTCATCTGTACCGCCAGACTGCCCGCACTGCTCCAGCTATGCTGCTGGGGCTGCCAGGGTAAAATCAGCCAGCTTTGCGGTGATTTATCGTTACTCAACACCATGCGTTGATTGTTGACCGTGGTGATGTGAAGGGCACTGTCAGTTCGCTTCAATCCGCTGACAGGGAACCCTGCCAGGAAGGTGATGCGACTGCTTTTTGCCGCGCCAGAACCCATCAGCGTGATGTTACTTTGTCCAGTCAGCCAGCCATCATCACCACATTTCATGCCTGACTTGCCTGGCACGAACAGGGCTGAGCTGGCGCTGTCATCCATCCAGTAGGTGCGGAAATGGCAGCCGTTCAGCAAGTCAAACTGCTGCCATGCTGTGGTGTCTGCCGGGGGGGACAACGGTGCGGCAGGCGTCGGTTCTGGCGGCGCAGGCTGATCGACCATCACCGCCCATTTGTTACTTTTCAAGGCTTCACCTGAAGCCAGTGTTTCACCCTGGCCGTCGTTCATTTGCCACTTCAGGGTGTTCAGCGTTGGGCACTGTGAGCTTAAGAGGCTCGCCAGACGTGGCAGATAGTCATCCAGCACATGGGGATCGCGGCTTTCATGAGAAACCACGCGCAGCGGTAATTCGGCACGGCACCAGCTGGCAACATCGGTGTTTTTGATGTTATCAACCCAAAAATCGAGTTTCAGCGCCGGCGAAGAGACCAGTTGAACGCCTTCTGCCGCAGCACCCGTAGCAAAACAGAGTGCCAGCGCACCTGAGATCCAGTATTTCATGTTTGTCCTTGAGAGATACGTCAATCAGCCCCGGGCGGGGATAAACTGAGCGGTTTCAGCCAGTGAGTGCAATAACGTGGTGTCCTGGGGTGAACCCACCCACACCGCCTGTGCGCTGAAGTTGTCCTGTCGCTCGCCGTTGGTGCGCGGCTGGCTGGCAATGATCTGCTGCATCAGCGTCAGCCACTCTTCCGGGGTGTTAACCATGTGCAGAGACTGCTCCATCTGGCGCTCATCAATGTCATGCCAGAAGCCATCCGTGCAGAGTAAGAAGGCATCGCCATCTTCAATCGGCACCACTTCGCTATAGCTGGCGTCTCGCCCTTCATCTTCCATGCCGAGGGCAAAATAGAGCATGTTGCTGTTGATGCCTTCAGTGGCATGTCCGGCATCACGCATGCGTTGAACCAGGCTGTGGTCGGTTGTCACCTCACGAATATAGCCACGGCGGAACAGATACAAACGGCTGTCGCCCGCATGTGCCCAGTAGGCCAGCTCATGGTCGCGGTCAAGAAACAGCCCCACCAGCGTGGTGCTCATGCGCCGATTCTGCTGGTTTTGCTGTTGCTCATGGCGGATAGCCTGTTGCGCATCCGCCACAAAGGTGCGAATGCGCTGGGCGTCCAGCGGCTGGCTGGCGTCAAAGGCATTCACAATGGCGTTACGCGCAATCAGTGAGGCAACTTCGCCACCGGGCAGGCCGGCTACGCCATCACAGACGACGAAGCAGGCTGCACGTTCGCCGATGCGATCGCCGATGTGGTCTTGATTAGAGGCGCGGTCGCCCTGTTTTGAGATCGAGGCAGTTGTAATATTTATCATGTGTCCGATGCGTTCTGAGAGTCTTTATACTGGTTAACTTCCATGTCGTAGGCGTGCAAAAAGGCTTCGCCGAACAGGGTATGAAAGTCATCTTCGATTTCGCCCGCAGTGGCTTTATAGCGTTGGGTGAAATGTTCCCACAGAGCAGCTTTACGGCTGCTGGCGAAGCCAATGCGTGAGGTCAGTCCCTCTTCTTTGGCTTCGGCTTCCAACTGTTCAGGATTAAACGACTGCAACATAGCGGCGATAATGGCGCGAATACCGGCGATCATCCCGAGCTGGTGCGCCTGCAAATCGACCAGCGCGTCACGCACGGACTGGTTCGGGGCCATAAAGCCCGGCATCCGGCTGCCATACATCTGCATCAGGACAGATTTGCCTGATGGCAGTAATTTAAACGGGTTGTTGGCTTCATCGAGAATGACCGTCATTTCCGCTTTCACCCCACGCTTGAGGATGGAGCGAGATGAGAGCAGAGCCACCGTGCCTTGTGAGAACATGCCCAGCATTTGTCCGAGCTGATGCATTTGTGCTTTATCAAACTGCGGTACGGGCTGGAGATCTTTGAGCCCCATTCCCTCGATCAGCGCATCCAGCAGCTCGCCATTTAAACGGCTGTCGTTGGTCTGTGGTGCGGTGTTTTGCTCTGCGCGTGCGGCACCGTAATCGACCGGATCAATACGTAAGCGCCCTTTCGGCGGCGGTGTGACCGTGCGCGTGACGGTCTGCGGCGTTGGCAGCGTAATTCCGGCGTAATCATTGCGTGGTGCTTCGCTGACCGGCTGGCTGGATGGCAGTTCAGCAAACAGCGGTGATGAAGCGAGATCGGCCAGTTCACTGTCAGCTTCTTTCTCTGCCGGTATAGCAGGTTCAGCCTGTGGTTTCGCTTCTCGCGCATGTGGCGGCAGATGTTTTTCTGCTTCAGCCAGGGCAGCCAGCAGCGGATCAGGGGTTTCCTCAGCCGTGTCGTTGGAAAGCAGGCTCAGCAGGCTCTCTTCCTCTGCGTGGGCAACGGGTGTTGCTGCATTACCGTCTTCGACTGTTTCGGTGCCAAACAGATTCAGCGGGTCGCTCTGGTTGGGTGTTTTGCTCAAGGCTACAGTGGCAGGAGCCTGATTTTCAGGGGTTTCCTCAACCATTTCCGGTGTGGCTGCTGGCGCGATAGTGCTGAGGGGTTTCGCGCCTTGGGCCAATATTCCCAACGGATCATCGGTGCTCAACGCCGTCGGAACCTGCTGTAACTCAGCGCCGAAGAGTGCCAGTGGGTCCTCTTCTGTTTTTGCCTCGCTGACTACGGGCGTCACCTTCTGTTCACCGGTAGGACGCGTTAATGCCGAAGGCGTGACATCCGCAAAAATGCTCTCCCCTTCAAACAGGCTCTCTTCCGCAAACAGTTGAGTCGGGTCGGTGCTGCGATGCAGCTGTTTAGTCATTTCATCGCTGGCCACGATCTGTGCCAGCGGGTCTTCCGGGTTACGATCGGAAGCGGCCGGTTGCGCGAACGGATTGACGAACTCTGGCGTTTTAGCAGCAGTTACCGCTGGCTCGGGCAAGGCCTGGGGTTTGGGCTGACGATTGCTGGAGAGGTTATCGGAGATGGAAAACTCATCCACCAGCGTATCCCAGATTTCTGCCGGGATCGGCGCGGGCTTATCTTCTTCTTCCACTACCGGCGCAACAGGCTGCACCGGTGCGGCTGGACGCGTAACTGGCGTCGGCTTGGCTGCTACCGGCTGTTGTCCTAGCTCGCTGACCAGTATCACATATTCACCGATACGCAGTTCATCGCCAGCACGCAGCTCGGCCTGCTGCTCTTCTCCCAGTGGGATATTATTGAGCACGAAATGGGTCACACGTCCGCGTTCGGAAATACTGCATTCGCCACTGGCAGAGGTATGTACCAACGCCTGCAAACGCGAGATCATCCGGCTTTCATCCGGCAACTCAAGGGTGTTGCTGCCCCGTCCAATCGTGCCGCCCGGCGGGTAGAAATCACAAATCATCTGCGGCGGCTGCGGGCCGGGTTTGGTCGTTATAATGGTAAATCGCATAACGGGTTCCTGTTCAGGTCTGTGCGGCATCAATACCTCGGCGGTTTTTTATTAAAACCGCCGAGGTATTGATACGGAGATAAATGTGTTTGTGGGACGATGGGTTGTGTAGATGCAGCGTATTACCACTCAGCTCAGAGGGCGTGAGAGACTTGATTGTAAGACGCTGCTGATCATTTTATAGAACGATATAATTATTCTGGATATTCCTCTGTAATATATAACTCTTTTTGTAGCTGTAAATTATGCAAAAAATTCGATTGTTTTAATCTCATCCAAAAAAACCACATCACATTATTTCAAGTAACATAAGCGCAGTACCAGAAAGAAAAAATAGCCCTCCTACACAGAGTGAGAAAAGGTGGTACTTATAAAGATCTAGCATCCATTGCACTTCTGACTTGGGTTTATCCTGCATAAACCTATAGCAAGCTTCATCCACATACTTATTTCTTTTCTCCTTCATTTTCACGCCTCGATAGAGACGGATGAAAAAGAGGATTTTAAAGTCCACAAAGTGATGGCTCAAGAATCTTGAAGCTAACGCGATCCGGTCAAGGAAGAATCCTTGCTGTGTGTAATCATCGAAGAGAACGGCGTATTTATCTTCAATATGCTTAAATTTCATGACCATCAGGTAGTGGATGCACAAAAAGATTGCCAGCGATAATGAATTGACAATTGCTAATAGTAATATGGATGTCATAGCAGCCTATCCATAACGATATCAGTTGCTTGACCAGAATACATACCACCTAATATTCCTCCAGCCGCGGCACCAACAATGCCACATGCAAGCATACCTGCCCCTCCGGTTGGAACCCCGAGAGCTATACATAAAGACGTTCCTAATACACTACCTAATTTACCACCAGCTATAGCACCAGCTGTGCTCATGCCAAATTTTGAATATTCTCTAATTGCTACTTTATAACACTCACTCTCTCTTCCTGTTGTACAGGCGTTATATACTTCATTTGTGGTATTCAACCCAGCAATCCCTATGGCTACCCAACCACCTTTTTTCATAAAACGGGCCATTTTAGCAGAACGTTCAATGAAAGTAGCATAGCCTCTAATTGGTCCAACACCAGCACTGCGCCAATCATGAACAATAGAGCGACTAGAAAGGTTCAGTGCATGTTTTAACTTCTGGTAAGGTAATAACTTTAATGTAAGACGAGAAAATTTATTAAGTAGCGATTCAAGTTGAGCAAAAAGCTGCCGTCGTTCGACTAAGAACTGCTCACCTATAAGGAGATTTCTGGTGACAAAATGATTACGATATGTTGTTTCAATTTGAATAAGTTTTCGGGTGATTTCATTATAGTAACGCTCACCAGCATCTCCAGCCACATTGAATGCTTTGTCCATGTAATTCGTCACCGCAGCAATAGTTGCGTAGTGTCGGTGAAAAAAACTGGCTTCATCCCCTGACATAGTCCCTAAACTATTATTAGCGATTCTTTTAGCATTCTGTAAGGTCGAAATTGCTTGGTGAGAATTATTCCCATTTGGATCAGCTATGATTAGCATCTGTCCTGGCTTTGCCCATGAAATTTCTGCGTTCATCCTTAGAAATAGCTGGGTTGCAGGAGCATTGTGATAGCCAAAAATTGAAACAGCTTGTTCTGTTAAACTTCCTGGACGTTGTACTACACAAAAACCGGGTTCAAGAGTAGATTGCATGTTCATTTGATACTCCTATATGCATTATTTTGATTGAAGGTAAGTATCTTCCCGATTTTCTTCTGAAAAATTCAGAGTTGCCTAATAGGGCCACTACTGCTTACAACTAAAAAACCTAAAAAAATCAATTGAGTATGCTTCAATATTCATCACATTCAATCACCAACGAGGGCAATAATCTCATCCATTCTTTTATTCATACTGTTCGCAAGACAGCCAGCATCATCCCCACAGAGGTTGCTCTGTTTAACCCACTGCATTTGCGTGGTTTTCAATTTTTGAATGATGTCAGGATCATTAATGTCCCTGGCTTCTGCACTTTCTATCTTCCAAAGTTGTGCAAGACTTTCATCGAACGATGCTAGCTTATAGTTTGAACAGATCGCTTTTTCACTTTGCTGTACAGCCCGACTACAGTTAAATGAGGGTTTAATCTCATTCTTGCTAACCGGAGCAAGCTCAAGAACAGTGAAGTCACCCCAATTTATATATATTTTCTTGTCGGTGACATACGCGAGCGTCGCATTTTCATTAGTACCACTACTCCCACCGTTGAAGCTTCCTGACTTGCAGACTAAAGTGATATTTTTTATCTCTGAGCTGCCATTTTCCAGCAGTCTATAGCTCTTACTTGTTACTGCACTTTCACTTCCTGTAGCAGAGCTAATCCAGTTATCCAACGATGATTTTTTTATCTGCACTGTGGGTTGAGTACAATTCGTAAGCCCGGGAAGGTCACTATCAATTTTTTCATTACTGAGCGAAAAGAAACGCCCTTTCAGCCTAGGATCGTTAGGCCCATAGTGAGCGGTTCTCTCTGAATCCTGGTTCACATGGACAGATGTTACTTGCCATAAAGCATGTAAATCCGGTTCTGACACAATCACTACGAGCACCTTTTCATACAACCCGAATTCTTATGGCCTCTATAAAGCAAAGCCAAACTTAACCTGCATCTTAACAACAGGAAAAGCCCCCAGTTGGGGGCTTTAAAATCAAGATGCTTCGGTGTTGGTCTTGATGTTCCAGCCAGCGCTGCTTTCTGCGCCTTTGGTACCAGAAGTGCTCTGCTCCCAGTACTGCTGTTTCACTTTTGCAGCCTGGAAGGCATAAGTGATACCAACGGTGTCATCTGCTGCTGCACCGCTGTAATGTACGTTGGAGATCAGTACATCGGTCAGGGTGATACGGGTGTACTCAACCTGAGTGCCACCTGCTTTACAGATAGAAACCTGGATCTCACTGATGTGGGCACCAGTAGCACACTTCTTCAGCATCGCTGTGGTTGCTTTGTCAATCTTGGCGTTAACGCTCAGATCGTCAAACTTCACTTTACCTGCACCGCCGCCGCCGCCGGTAGTGGTGTTATTCGGCTGAGTCGCGCCCCAGGAGAAAGAACTGATGTCGATCCAACCCGTGTGGTTCGAGTCAGTCGATTCACCGGTTACGCCGTCAACCTTCAGGTACATATCAATAGCCATAATTATCTACTCTTGTTTAATGAACATTATTGCTTGTGGCAAGCATCGATATGGCATACAGGAAAGCATGGGGCTCAATAAAACCATCCATATTTTACCTCTGCCTTGCTTCTGAAAAATCCGCTACATGGACCGTTCAGAGGTGATGATTGTTCCATCGAAATGCAACAATCAAATCTTGATTTTCTACTTTCTGCTGTGATTGAATTTACCCGCCCGATATATGCACCAGACATGGCTGTATTAATCACATCAACAAGGACTCTGTATATGGGAAATAATTATCTAAGACGCATCCTTAAATCTCTGCTCTACATCCTGTTAGTTATACTCATCCCTGCAGTCATTTTAATGCTGGTGCAGAAGGCGCTGTTTCTGGCGATGGTGGACTATGTCCTCTCTGTCATCCTGACATTAGTGGTAGGAAAATTCCTGTTCCTGTTTGCAGTGGCTGTCGTGCTGATGTTTATCGCAGGTTTGCTGTTTTAGCTTGGTTTCTGGCTTATTACCGCCAGTGAATTATTTTTATCTGTGCATCGACTTAACCGGGGCTCACTATACCAGAAAAAAACAAAAGCAAAAGTACAAATATCTTCTTTTGCAAAAGCCCTCGATGAAATATTAATTAACGATTCAGGTAAATATTTCCACTAATAGTGAACTTGTTTTGAGCCAGGTTATTTCCTGGCTCAATGCAGATTATGCTTCGTTGGATTTCAGTGACGGCAGTTTAGAAACCAGACGCAGTGAAACCGTCAGACCTTCCAGCTGATAGTGCGGGCGCAAGAAGAATTTCGCCGCATAATAGCCAGGATTATCTTCCAGCTCTTCCACTTTCACTTCAGCCGCCGCCAGCGGTTTACGTGACTTGGTTTCCTGCGAGGAGTTAACCGGGTCGCCATCGACGTAATTCATTACCCAGTCATTCAGCCAGCGTTCCATATCCGCACGTTCACGGAACGAACCAATTTTGTCACGCACGATGCATTTCAGATAATGTGCGAAACGGCAGCACGCGAACAAGTAAGGCAGACGAGCAGCAAGACGCGCATTGGCGGTCGCATCCGGGTCATGATATTCAGCCGGTTTCTGCAGTGACTGTGCACCAATAAAGGCAGCAAAGTCTGAGTTTTTACGGTGAATTAACGGCATGAAACCATTTTTCGCCAACTCAGCTTCACGACGATCGCTAATCGCAATCTCCGTCGGACACTTCATGTCTACGCCGCCGTCATCGCTCGGGAAGGTATGGCAAGGCAGATTCTCTACCGCACCACCCGATTCCACACCGCGAATCGACGTACACCAGCCAAACTCTTTAAACGAACGGTTAATGTTGGTCGCCATGGCATAGGCAGCATTCGCCCAGGTGTAATGGCTGTGCGTTGCACCGTCGGTCTCTTCTTCAAAATCGAAGCTGTCTACCGGATTAGTGCGTGCGCCGTAAGGCAGACGTGCGAGGAAACGCGGCATTACCAGGCCGAGATAACGTGCATCTTCCGATTCACGCAGGCTGCGCCACGCTGCATATTCCGCAGTCTGGAAGATTTTGGTCAGATCGCGTGGGTTCGCCAGCTCCTGCCAGCTCTCCATCTGCATCACCGAAGGGGCGGTGCCAGAAATGAACGGACAGTGTGATGCCGCACCAATGCGCGCCAGCTCAGTCAACATCTCAACGTCTTGCGGGCTGTGGTCGAAGAAGTAGTCGCCGACCAGGCAACCAAAGGGTTCGCCACCAAACTGGCCATACTCTTCTTCGTAGATTTTCTTAAACAGCGGGCTCTGGTCCCAGCCCACGCCCTTAAAGCGTTTCAGCGTGCGGCCCAGCTCCTGCTTGGAGATGCTCATAAAGCGAATTTTCAGCATCTCATCCGTTTCAGTGTTATTCACCAGATGTTGCAGGCCGCGCCATGCCCCTTCCAGTTTCTGAAACTCTTCATGGTGCAGGATTTGATTCACCTGCTTCGACAGCTTCTCGTCAATTTCGGCGATCAGAGACTGGATGGTGCGATAAGCATCATCCGAGACGGTAACCGTATTTTCCAGCGCCTGATGCGCCAGGGTTTTCACCGCGTGCTCTACCGCTGAACGCGCCTGATCGGTCGCCGGACGAAACTCTTTATTCAGTAATGCGCTGAACTCGTCCTGGCTAAACGCTGCTGCATTTTCATTTTGTAACTGGGATGACTGGCTCATGGCTTACTCCTCCCCTTTCTCTTCATGGTGAGTCGCATCCGCCTGCGGCAAGTGCGTCAATGACTTCAGCAGCGTAGGATCCTGCAAAATTTTGTTGATCAGCTCTTCTGCGCCGTTCTTACCGTCCATATAGGTCAGCAAGTTCGACAGCTGAGTGCGCGCTTCCAACAACTGGCGCAGCGGCTCCACTTTGCGGGCAATCGCATCTGGCGCAAAGTCATCCATGCTGTTAAAGGTCAAATCAACATTGAGGCGTCCTTCACCGGTCAGCGTGTTTTCTGTGTTAAACGCTACGCGCGGTTTCAGCGCTTTCATTCGCTCATCAAAGTTATCGATGTCGATTTCGAGGAACTTACGTTCATCAACCGCGGGCTGAGCATCAACGGGTTTGCCCACCAGATCCGCCATCACACCCATCACAAAGGGCAGTTGGATCTTGCGCTCGGCACCATAGATCTCTACGTCATATTCAATTTGCACACGAGGCGCGCGGTTACGGGAGATAAATTTCTGCCCGCTGCGAGAGGTATTACCTGCCATGTTGTTCTCCAGGAAGTAGCGCGGTAAGTCAAAGACGGAGGACAAAAACCCCTCCGCCCAATGCAGAATGGTCAGCCGTTACGGCGGCCAAATAAGGTTTCCAGCTGATGGACACCATCCGGGGCCAGATCACGAACCATTTCCATAAAGTCCAGCGTCATCATGCGCTGAACACGTTCCACCATCAGTGGAGCCGGATGACCCGGCTCATGTTGGATAAAATACTGTTTTACTTTTTCCAGCATCAGTTGCGCATCGTCACGGCTTGAGAGCGTTGCGCTACGCCAGTCTTGTACGGCAGCACGAGGAGCAGCCGCTGCGGGTGCCTGGGATACCGGCTCCGCTTCAGTGCCTTGTTCTGCCTGAGGGATCAAAGCAGAGAGATCAGTTGCCTGATTTTCCTGCTGAACGGTATTCAGGGTGCGAAACAGCTGCTTCATTTCCGGCATCGCGCCAGCACCCAGTTTTTCGGTTACCAGAGCATGAATACTCTCCAGCGCCGGAAGAATCTGCGCCAGGGCGGTAACGCCAGGCTGCTCGGCTCGGGTCAGCTCATCCAGCAAACGCGGTCGTCCACCGGGAAACTCATCCAGCTCGGTTTTACTGCCATCCAGTAACGCAGCCGCATCACGCAGGCTCAAAACATCCGCCGCACTACGCAGTAATGGCGCATTGCGAATCGCCAGGCTCAGTGCGGTGCTATCACCCAGTTGGGCAAAGGCATTAATGCGGAACCAGCTGTCATCCTCTCCATCCACCATCAGCAGTGGATGTACCTGATCCCAATACTGCTGCAACGTCTGGTTAATCAATTGCAGCCCCATGGCACAGCCCGGTAATCCTTTCAGCTGTGTCCATGCGCGGGTCAGTGCCAGCATCACACGCAGATCTTTACTTTGTGTCAGCAGCTTTTCCGCCAGCTTTGCCACGCGGTTCCAGTCCGCTGGCTCAGCCGGGATGATGGTGCTACCAAACTGCTGCTCGGCTTTGCCCTGCCCGGCTTGTTCCATCGCCTGGAAGTCATTGTCATATTCCAGATTAATGCCGCAGGGCATCTCTTCACTGACAGGAGCCAGTAAGGCTTCAATCGTCATAAGCGGGGTCTCTCAGATCATTCAAACATGGGTTTGTAGATGCCTTTACGCCCAGGTGCTGCGTCACTGGACGATTCAAACAGCAGCGAAAACAGCTGGCTGGTGAAATTACCGCTGTGCACATGGGTATGGAGTGGTGTGCCATCGGTCTGGCTGCTCCACCAGAAACTGCTGTAATGGCGCGGAGAAAAGTTCTGTGCCACCAGCGGCCAACTGAGTGGCATGGCATTTTCACTACTCAGAATGACCGATGACGGCTCCGGCAGGGGCGCTAATGCGAGCAGATCGCTATCGAGCTGTTCCGGACTGTGCCGGTGACGCACAGCCTCAACCAGCAACTGAGAAAGCTGACGATACCAGTGACCCGCAGAAAGTAACTGCTGCTGTGACCAGCTGTTCGGCGCAAAACTGCACAGCGCCGTTAAAGGCCAGAGGCGACCCACGCTATCCTGCGATGGCACCACGCAGCCCATCTGCACCAGTTGGCTGCCGATCATCGGTGGCACGATAAAATTCCAGGCCACCGCCTGCATAAACGGCAGCGAGGGTTGTTCAACCTGCCGCTGCTGCATACCAACCTGAAACCACTGGCTCCACTGATTCTTCAGCACTGAAGGAAAGCGGCGCTGCAAAAAGTCACCTGCCGAGGGCAATTTTCCATACCAGCTAATAAAAGGAGGCTGATTCATCGTCTTCTCCTCAAGGACAGCCAAAGGCCGGAAGCTGGAATGGATTACGGATGCTGTTTGGCGTGAACTCCAGCGTCAGATGATGTCCATCCACCGTGAAAGTCGCGAGCCGACTGAGGCTACTGCTGCCCGCAGCCAGCTGCGCCCGATCAAAGAAACGGTTCAACGCCCAGGCCCCGTTGGTGACCAACGTCGAGGTTGTGCCGTTAGCCAAGCCGAGGGACAAACGCACCTGACTGGTGCCGCCGCTGCCAGGCCAGCTCATCAGCTGCTGCGCCTGCGGGCCATGGCTATAACGCAACAGTTGACCATCCACATCCAATGTCATGGAAAGAATGTCATTGTCCATGCGCACGGTACGGACCGTGACACGAAATGCCGGCGTGGTTGCACCATTAGCAAAGAAAGCATCCCGGATATTTTGCGCCTGTTGGAAGGGACGCAATAACGCCTCACCGCCGGGTAACGTTTTGCCATCAATGCCCGGCGTAAAGCGCCAGCGGCTTTGTGTGGTATCGACTTTTCCAGCCAGATTATCGCGGAAGAAGCTGTCCATCAGGCCGCTGCCTGGCGCAAACATTCGCGCCAGATCGTCCGGAGTGACTTCATTACGCGCGCCTTTGACCAGCGGATAACGCCCGGCGATGGCCTGGCGACAAAAGCCACCCACTTCCACTTCAATCCGTTTACGCACGTTATCCATATCGCGCTGCTGCGTATCGGCGCTGGCACCCACGGCGAGACTAGAGAACATGCCTTGCAGTGAACCCGGCAAACGACCCGCTCCCGCTTGTAATCGGGTAATGGCATCCCCCCCCGGTGCAGGCAGGCCGCTGTTCGCCGCATCCTGAACGGCGGTCAAATAGCGGTAGAGATCGTCAATCTGTTTGAGAAAGTCATCAAAGGCGATGCTCTTCCCTTGTCCCACAGGATGCGCGAGATCCAGCAGCGCGGAGAAATGTTGATTCACCTGCTGTTCCGGAGAGGCTGCCGCAGTCGGCACTGCGGCGCTATTGTTGCTAAACAGTGAACGCAACGTCGAACTGGCGCTGCTATCCGGCTTACTGCCCGCGTCGGTTTTACTGGCGGGCTCTACCTTGGCTAACTGAAGATACGGGCTGAGATTCGTGACCAAAGTACGCAACGGGGAAGTATTTCCCGACAGCAAACGAGCGCTGTTCACCCGTTGGGCTAAATTGCCAATATTATTCAGTTGTAGATCGCTGAGCAGCGCATCCCACTGGCGAATATAGTCATCAATGTAGAGCTGACGTACCGCACTGCGCGTCTGGGTTTTATCGCCATCCTGAGTTGCGCTCCCTAGCACCCAGCGATCCTCACTGTGCAGACCGTCAGAGACGCTGTCGATCTGCGCTGTGAACTTTCCCCAGTAGCCCGCCGGAGTAAACAGGCCAGGTACGCCATCGTTAAGTGATTTACCGCTTTTACGGCTAAACACCAGGTCGCTTTGCGCGCCCCCTAACGCGGCCAGCGAGACAGGTTGCAGGCTGCTGTCATGCTCCATCAGCCGTTTCATGCGGCCATATACGCGCTCAGCGAGCGGCATCCGCGCGACCATCGCCTGCTCACGCCCGATCAAGGCATCATCTTTGGCATAAGGTGATGACTGAATCTGGGTTTCAAGCAGTTGCGTCAGGTGCCACTCAAGCTGACCCATCTGCTCACGGGTCACGTCCTGCGGTAAATTGCGTTGTAGGTTGAGCATCACCCAGGTTTGCAGGAACTTGCCGTCATAGTGTTTTGGCTGATACAGCATTTGATAGGCCTTCAGTGCCTCATAGCTGTAATCAGCGTCGCTGCCGTTGTCGTTACGCAACCAGTTAGTGATTTGTTGCGCCACCTGCGGCAGCAGTAATTGCTTCAACGCTTTCTGGTAAAGCTCACTGCTTGCATCAGCCACTTCGTTGCCGCGATACAGCCCCATACGGCGCGTCAATGGCGGATGATGAATATCAAACTCCGCGCTGTCTGGCAGATGCAGTAAACCGTTGAGATAAGGCAACAACGCAAACAGATCGCGCGCCTGGCCCATCTGCAATGCGCTACCTTGTTGGTTCACCTGTGGAACCCGGGCAGAGACTTCATTCAGATAGCTGCGATTAAGGCTGTAGCTGGTGTACCAGAGGACAGTGGCGATAATCAGCACCGCACTCATCACCAGATAACCGGACCAGTGTATTACCCGGTTACGCAGTTCCCACCAGCGATTACTCCCCGCCAGGCTGGACTCCTCAAACACCACTTTTTCCAGCAGATCACGCAGGAAGAAGCTTTGACCTTTAACCGGCGGTACCGCATCGCCCTCTTGAGTAACGCGTGATGGCAGATTCAATGCGCGATTCAGTTCACCCATGACTTTGTCAAACGGCAGCCCCTCCTGGGTACCGCTGGCAAAGTAGATGCCTCGGGTGGCCAGCGGGGTTTCGAAACCTGAATGGGCAAAGACCTGCAACAGGTAATCACGCAGCAACGGGCGCAGCGCCATGAACTCTTGCGGGAACAGATAACTCCCGGCGCGCGCTTTGTTATCACGCTCACCGATCATGACATCACTTAAGCCGGCATCCAGACGCTGTTGCAACAGCGCGTACTCCTGCTCAAAGGCCAGCGCCAAATCAAATTGGCCCTGCTTCACCTGCTCCCAGGGGAAGGTGAAGCCCCAGATCTGGTCTCGCAGTGACTTATCAAAACGGCTGAAGTAGTCGGTGAAGCCCTGTAGCAGGTCAGTTTTGGTCACCAGAACATACACCGGGAAGCGAATGCCCAGTTGCTCATACAGTTCGAGCAAGCGCTGACGCAGGGCTCTGGCCTGTTGCTGGCGCTGCTCAGGGCTCTGTGTCAGCAGATCTTGTACGCTGATGGTGATGATCGCCCCGTTAATCGGCTGGCGAGCACGGAATTTCTTCAGCAGTGAGATGAATTTCCCCCATTCACTGGCATCACGCTCTCGCTGGCTCTCCTGGGTGGTGTAGCGGCCCGCAGTATCCAGCAGCACCGCTTCATTGGTGAACCACCAGTCACAGTTTCGTGTACCGCCAATACCACGCAGCGCGTTCTTGCCAAAATGGCTGGCGAGGGGGAAATGCAGGCCCGAGTTCACCAGCGCAGTGGTTTTACCTGCACCCGGCGCACCGATGATCACATACCATGGCAACTGATAAAGGTACTGACGGCTGAAACGGCGCAGCCAGAACGGCTTCTTACGGCCAGAGGCGTTATCAAAGTGGGCTTGTTTCAGCAGTTGAGAGGCTTCGTTGAAACGCTCATTCAGCTGCTGCTCTTCATCCGTCAGGCGTTTGCTGCTGTCTATCGCCTCTTCTTTGTGCTGCGCCAGGGTGTCGACCATTTTGCGGTTGACCCACGCAGCATGCAGACGTGGGATTAACTGCCCCAATCCCCATACGACATACAGCAAAAGAATACTGACTTGGCGGTTGGTTTCCGGCTCCAGCGGTCTGGCATCGCTAATGGAGAACACCGGACCAATCACCCAGATAATAAAAGAAAGAGCGGTGATACCAATAAAACCCCACAGCACCCGGCTGGAGAGGATGGCAAATAGCACGTTAAGCATCCGTTAATTTCCTTGCGACAGTCCGTTGAGTTGCGCCTGCGTGTTCCCCGGAGCAACCAGCAGTGTAATTTCAACACGGCGGTTGCGAGCGCGGTTGGCCGCTGAGTTATTTGGCACCAGAGGATTCGCATCGCCGCGCCCTTCCGCTTTCACACGTTGTGGCTGCTGCAAATACTGCTGTAACAATTGCTGCACGGACTGCGCTCGCTCAAGAGAGAGCTCATAGTTTGAAGCAAAACGCGCACTGCGAATCGGCACATTGTCGCTGTACCCGGCCACCACGATCCGTCCGTTGACGCCGTTCATGGCGCTGGCGATTCTCTGGATAACGGGCTGATAGTTACCGCGTACCGTGGTGGCTCCAGAAGCGAACAGCCCATCCCCTTTCAAGGTGATAACACTGCGATCGGCTTCATCTTTAACGGCAACCAGCCCCTGCGCGATTTCAGGTTGCAGGAAGCGCTTCAAATCGAGGGCGGCAGGTGCCGGAGCGGCACGATTACTGATAGTGACCTGCGGCACACTGCTCTGATACACCGAAGCCAGCACCGGGGTGGTGGCATCACCGAGACGCCAGTTGAAGCCAATAAAGAGCAGGCAGCCAACCAATCCGCTCACCGCACCCCATGCCCAGAGCGGAATGCTGGGCCGCCAGAGTGTGCGTTGTGTTGCCTGATCGAAACAGTGTGGCGATAAAGGCGCAGCGTAAGAACCACGCACAGAAGCGATCATTTGCTGCAGGCGCTGGCGGATGGTTTCAAGCTGGGTGCGGCCATTGTCGACAACGCGATAACGTCCTTCAAAGCCCAACATCAGACAGAAGTAGATCAACTCCAGCAGGAACAGATGATCGCGCGGCTTTTGCGACAGTTTTGCCAACAGCTGGAAAAACTTCTCCCCTCCCCAGGTCTCATTATGGAAGGTCACCAGCAACCCGCTGGCAGGCCAGACATTATTGCCGCCCCACGGCGTTAATGCTGCCGCCTCATCCAGAGCCGTACACAAACAATAGCGCGCGCCGATAATGGTTTCATAGGCATGCCCGGCCTGTTGGCTGCGCACTTCAAAACGCTGGATCTCAGCGATCAGCTTCTGTCGCAGCGCATCCGGCGAAGCGTGCTCCACCGAGTGACGAATTTGCGGGATCGCATTCAGCAGCGGGTTAGCAGCAGCCAGCAGAGAGTTATCCTGCCATTGCGAAGAGGATACGGCGTCGCTGCCGTGATAAACGTGTTCCTGCATGATGAAAATGTCCGTTGAATCAGGCTGAAGTTGCGCGAATCGACCAGAGCTGAATTTCCAGATCGCCATTTTGCCCTGCGAGGTGCAGTGCAATTGCCCCGGTTTGTTCCAGGTCATCCCACAAGTCGCCGCCCTGTTCCAGCTGGAAATAGGTGTACCCGGCGTTCCATGGGATCTGCGGTGGTGAACTTGGCATTACATGCAGTGCGATCCCCGGCAGCTGTAACTGCACCAGATCGCGGATTTTGTGCACCGAAGCCACTTTGCTGCGCGCTGGAAACTGCGTTGCCAGGTTGGCATTGGGTTGGCTAGATTTAACCCCCAACACAAAATTGCCCTTGCGAATGGCTGGGCTGTCTGGAATGTAGCCGCTGTACAATCCATGCGAGCGATTATCCAGCTCAATCGCCAAGGCATCTTGCTCGATAACCTGAGAAAGCTGTTGTTGCAGTAACCACGCGACGCGGCCAAAACAACCTGCCAGATCGTCGTGATTGTACGGAGGCAGCAATCCGCTTTTTAACAGACGGCTTTCGCTCCAGGTCATCAATTCCCCGGCCAGCCCGCATAAATAGCCGTAAACCACCTCAGGATGCAGCTTTTTGCGCTCGGCCAGGTGCGTGAACTCCGCCCTGGCGCGATTCATAAAGGCCAGCAGCATGAAATCCAGCGTATCGTTGTTGGTCATACGGCCCGCTTCACGCAGCTTGAAGGCAATCGCTTCATTGCGCGCTGCCATCAGCTTCAGCAAGTTGTTGACGAAGTCATGGAGTTTTTCAACCGCACCTTGATGCAGGCAGGGCGGGATATATTCGCCGTGGAAGACAAGATGCTTCTCTTTTGTCAAATCGGTGACTTTGGCGAGCGGCAGGGAAACCCACTCCGCCGTCAACTCGCTTTCTAACATGATGCGCATACGCAACTGACCGAACTGGACTGTCGCATCGCCAAGGGACATCTCATTATGATCGGCCACTTCTTGCTCGAAGCTTACATAGCGTGCCAGCGACTCTTTTTGTTCGCTGAAGATCACCTCATCTCGCCCACCGCGCTGCGCGGGCAGTGCCAGAACCAGCTGTTGACCAAGATGCTGCGGTGCTATCACCACCGGTGCGGGTGCCGCCTGGCCTCGTTCTAGCGAGAACAACGTGCCGTCAGGAAAGACGCCGCAGACGGTGTCCAGTGCCAGGGTGCCGCGTTTTAACTGCTCTTCATCAAATTTCAGCGTGTAGAAACCATAGTTCCAGCTATGCTGCGCCTCGCCCCGGATACGCTGCTGGTTTAACTGGTAATTTTCGGCCTGTTGGAAATGGTGTGGACGAAGAAACATGCCTTCCGTCCATACAACCCTGGCTGTTTTCGACATTTCTGATATCCGTTTGTTGATTTAATTTTGCGGGCTGAGGGTACGTATGCCGCTGATGTCGGCGATGATCTCTGCGTTCAGCTCACCGCTGTTGCTCTGCCAGAATTTCCAGGCACTGCCCTGTGAAGGATCGGGCAACGGCAGCGACAGACGCCATTTTTTGCCATCAAGGGTTTGATATTCCGCCATGATGCCGATGTAGCGTGCGCCAGGCTGGGTCTGCCCGCGCAGGCGTTTATTGAGTTGACCGGGCATCAGGAAGAACTGATCGGCGTTAAGCAAGTCATTGCCCAGCACAGCGTCAGGTCTGTTTTGCAGCGAGTAAAAATCGGCCGACATGAAGTTCGCATCGGATTTCAGTAGCAAAACGCGCACCTTCAAAGGTGCGCTGTCGTTAATTTGGGGATGCGCCTGAAATTTCAGCTGATAGCGAGAAGCCGTCTCTGAGGAGGTAGCACCACACCCTGCCAGCAGGATGAGCGCGAGAGGAATGAGCATCCAGCTGATAAAGCGCGATAAAGGCGTTTTCGTCGTCATCGTTCATCCCTGCCGTACTTTAGTTAAGAATCCAGGTACCGTTGTTGCTGTTGCGGCACGCTTTGCTGTCACCGTCCACGGAAACACAGGTTTTCTTAGCAGGAGCACGACGTACACGACGTGAATCCGCTCGAACAGTCGCGTCATAACGATCTGCAGCAACCCCAGCTCGCAATGGCACATAGCCGACCAACTGATCGCTATCCCCTTCGGCAATCGCAAACCAGTTATTTTCAACGGTTCCTAACACGGTGTAGCTCTGGCCGTTTTCCAGGTGTTTAACCAGGTTGCCGTTAAAACCTGGCTTGCTCATTACTGAGGCGTCGTACAGCGCCCGATAGGGTTTGTTAACAGGTTCAAACTGGGCAGGCGGTGTGATGGCGTGGCGGTAGCTCAACGTGACGCCATCAACGGTGCTGCTCACAATGGAGTCATCGGTTAACGGCGGAGGGGGCGCTTTACATCCGGCAACCACCAGAACACAAAGCAGGGAAAACAACAGAGGGAGTTTTTGTTTAATCGTCATGATTTTTACTTTCCATTCAATGCTATGCAGATAACAGCATCATTCCCTGATCAGGAGTGAACTGTGTGGTTTTAATGACAACGGGTAGGAGATGGCAGCAGTTTTGGGTGGTTCGAAATACGCCAGATTTCTCTTAGTCTCAGCATCACTTTCGTGGCATTGCGGCCAGATATGCTGTTTTGGCGCACTGAATGTGCTGCAACGACCAGAGATGTATTCGTCACCCACCGTAAGCTATACATAAATTTACAGTCAGTAGAAAGTTAAGGCTAAGAAAAGCTTACATAACTTAAATCAAACTGATCAGTTAGCTGTTCGAGTAACATCTAAACTTAAATTTTGTATTCAGGTGATTTTAAAATCTACCGAATGATTGTTAAGTAAGCAGCCAATAGTTCTTTCGGAAGACTAAATAAGAGATGAGAAACAAACGATCTAAAACAACTATTTACGATCGTTTTGGCACGCTACCGCCCTTGGGAGATCGCTACAATCCCCAATAATCCCTTATCTGTAACCACCCTGCTCCATCAGCAGCATCATTCTACCCAATGCTGGTTCTTTTTCAATTTTGGCAAAATTAACAGACAAAACATTATCAAACATAAAGAATTATTTTTAAACACAATCACCCTGTTTTTTACATTCTTTTAAGATTACTCCGAAGGAAAAATAGAAAACACCAGCCATGGATTGATTTTAAGAGAATATAAAATCTACTTTTTATTCTTAAATGATCTTAAAAATCAGATTTTTACGTCATGGAGGCAGGGAAAGTGGGAATGTGTGTACATACCAGGATATGTCAGAGTGTGTCTTAGAAAGCGGGCTGTTTTGGAGTCAGGGAGTTTTCGCAACTCAGCTGTCTGCCTTTTCCTCCACCAGTACCAGTGGACACTTACGCACCTTGCAAGCCTCGTTATAGGCCAGGGAACATACCGTACAGTAGTCGGCATCGGGTGCGTGATACTCATACTCAAGGAAGTAGCGAAAAGTAGCGTCTCGCTCGCGGGTTTTACAAAAGCGATGCTCAGCCAGATGATCATCAAGCTGGCGCAGTGTTAACGCTGAGGGGTTGTGGAAACCAACGCGGATACGATATGTAGTCATAAGCTTATTATTTTCCTGGCAATCATAAACCGCCAGCGGGTTGTGCTTGTTGCTGAGATAGGTTGTACCTGTCGGCTGATGCTGCGGTGGTTTTTTAACCTGGTGTTATGGTGCCGAAGAGATTTCAGGTCACTGAGATGCCAGCGGTCTTTACCGGTCCCACCTTCCCCATGGCGAGATGCATGAATAGCAAGAACCTCGACGTATTGAAATGACAAAGTATGATGAATGGGAATCGGCTAATGAAGAAGAGGATAACCTTGAAATGGACACCGCATCACTCGTTTTATTTGTTGGCGCGGGATCAGCGTCAAAGTTAACTGGCCGATACCTTTGCGCTTCTTAATTAATAATAGAGGCTGTGATGAAAATTACGCTACAAGGAAAATATAACTGGGTAATACGGCCAAAAATATCTGGTTAATAAAACGATGGTGAGCACTTTGAGGCTAACGCTGCCGTTTATGTTCATAAATGACAGATTTAAAAAGCATGCGCCCCACCCGGCGCTTATCTCCGGCACTCGTAATGGCTTAGCTCTTGAAGGGGCGAGATAAATCATCTCAGATTTTTCCGAGTCAGTTTTAACATTAATTGCCATTGTTATCATTAGCAAGCTAACAGTTTAATATCTCTATGATTATTAAAGTGAAGTATTACGCACGTATGTGACCTGACAAATGATGGGTAGCTATGACAGCCCTTGTTAAAGTAAAGTTTTAGCCAATTGTGTCATTTGAGGCTGGTGACTATCAAAGATGCCTTGATATTGCTGTTGAATTAATTCAGCAGGTTTGGTGCATGATAATCGCAGCCAAACCATTTACCCTGAGCACTGATTTAAATGTCATATTCAGCAATAAGCGTTTCTATCTCTTTATTTCCTTGATACTTTGCTTTTAGCTGATTCTGTTGTTTTCTGGCTTCGCCACAATTTTTATCAACAGCACGTTCAATTTCCCGCAGGCGGTTTAGCGGCAATTCACTGTCCCACTCACCGGAAAAGTGCTGACAATCCTCAGCAGCTGCCTGAAAAGATTTTACATCAGAGGGCATTGTTTGCGCCTGAACAGCAAAAGTTGTAGTGCAAGGTTATAAATAGTGATAAAGCCTTTCCCATCCTACCTCCCATTTAAGGAATTGTTCGCTAATTGTGGGTCACGCAGGCTTCGATTTTTTCCATCGAAGCCCCCATACCATTCAGAACAGTAAAATTTTCTTGCCAGAGATAATAACCTTCAGGATTGCGAGATAACTCAAATATTATAATCCCTCCACAATCATCGATAAGATGACTGAGTTATGATTTTTTTACTGTCAGGTTCAGAACAAGTAACCGTGATAACACCATCATTCGCCCACATTTTTACAACATAGAGAGCGCTAGTATTTACCACTTCCTTTGCAGGATAGTAGTCCGCCACTTTATTTAATACGTTATTCGCATCACTTTTACATGTGGTGAAATCAACCTGCTCAACTCCTTTTGTCACTGGAGGCTCTTGTTCTGGAAGCTGATCGGCAGCATCCATATCGTTAAGTTGTTCTTTAGTGTAGGTAGTTGATGCACTAGCACCAAAAGAGATTAACGCTATCAGTAATATAATTATTTTCATTTCCTCACCCCCATTAAGATTTTAATTTAAAATCAATAAAAACACCTTTAAGAAGGGAGCAGAAAAACTCAGCCCCCTGATAAAAAATTATTGCGTATTGAAGTTCTTAGTTAACTTGAAAGTTATTGATTGGTTGTTCGCATCTGTGATTTCAAGAATCGCGCCCTTGTAGCGAATAGTTTTTGAATCAGATAGGTCATACTCAACCTCATTCGAGAATGCCGGTCTTGCTAAACCACCTGAATATTCTCTATATCCGATGTTAATTTTACTCCCAACCTTACCATTATAAAGCAATGTTTGCTGGAATGAGCTTTGCGCTGATGAGTTAAGCTTTACTTTACTGAAAATTTTTCCACTATCACACTTAGTTGCGTTAAAGATAGTAATAATGCAGATTTCACCACTATTTTTGACTTGGATATTTTTAACTGGATCGTTAATCATCGGCCTATTGGGAATGATTGTTCCAGTGCGACTATTTATTCCACTATAAAATTCAGAACCGTTTTCTTGCCCTACCTTAGCGTAATCTCCAGCAGGGATTATATAGTAGAAGGTATTGCCAATTTGGGTCGGTTGTTCAAAATGAATAGCATCACTACTAGAATCAATTCCCTGTTTAACCATCTCCTCACCGACATACGTCGTTGTCGATGTATTTAGTGGTGGGATGCTAAAGCTTTTAGCTTGTGGTGCATAATTATAAATTGGTGAGGTACATCCAGTAAGGGCAACCGCCCCAAGCACTGCAAACAAGACACTTCTCATTTTCATCTTCCTTATGATTGCAATCAGAAACATCTTAACATCAAAATTATGCATTTCCATGCATCACATTAATGTTTTCACACACCGTACGCCACGCCTTGCACGCATGATAGTCATCTGCCTCCGGAGCATACTCTTCGTGGCTGAGGACGATCTAATCCGGGAATTTCTGTGCCAGCATTAGTTCAAACTCGGTTATGGTGAACTGCTCAGCTTCAGCCGGGTTCATGCCCAGATGATTGCGCGCAGCGCTGATGTACTCAAACACATTGAACTCAGCCGCGCCCTGGCAGCTCTCATGTCGCTGTAGCTAGCGCACTTTCGCTTTCCAATGATGCCCTGCGTGATGAGTGACTGCGCCCGCGAGATAATTTCCGCCACTGGAATAGCGACCTCCCTATAAACAAAGACCCACTACCCGGAAAAATTTCGCCAGTTACCCGGCCACGTTATATTCTTCAGCAAATCGGCTGAATCTTCTACCATCTTAGCGACATCCATTCCAAACAGTGTAGTCTGCCATACCTTAAGACATCCGCTTACCGCCTTGATTCCAGCGTAATCTCTCAGGATGCCAAGAACATCCATCTGGTCAATCTAAACAAGACGACGCAACATATATGCAGCATCAATTTTTACTTGATCGTTGCGATCAGCCTCCAGTTCAGCGATTCTGTCTTGGATGTCAGGTTTTGTTAGGTTCTCATTTCCTGATGTCCGAGCGGTCTTTTCGCTGTACCGCGTTCGAATGGCCGCTTGTATGGCGATCAAATCGATGAGGTACTCACGACAGAACATTTTTGAATGTCGGTGAGTGCCATTTTAAAACTCATAAGGTAACTATATGTCGGATAAATATAAGCCAGGAGAAAAGGTCGTATTGAAATCAGGTGGCCCCGTTATGACGGTACACTCATTTGAGACCAATCAAGCTCCGATCGGTTATAGGAACAGTTATAGATGTCAATGGTTTGCTGGTAAAAAACTTGAAAGTGGTTTTTTTGCAGAAGAATCTTTAGAGATTCATATCCCAAAGCCATAAACCCAAACGCTTATAAGATGTTTGCAAAAGATGTTTCTAATTGGATGGTCGAGGCATTAGCTCAAAGTGGATGCCTTTATCAGCAAGAAGTGGTTGATTATTTGGTTAAGCTTGACAATGAGTCTTTTCTGAAAGAAAACTCTGATGGAAATATCGCTCTGTCAACTTCAGTCATCAACCAATTCCGTAAAGATAGTGGTAATGATATCGTTTGGGTCAAGCCAGATAAATACTGGCGTTACCGCGTTTCTGAAGACGAAGAAGGTCGAGAAGCGCGAGGTTAGTTACAATGGCGGCCAGTTGAAATTGTGGCCGCCATTATTACTCCACTAAAAAACGGCACGGGGATTTCCTGACTGCAGCAACTATTTTCTCCGCTCTAAGATCGTTGCCATCTAACCTACCCCCGTTGATTTATACACCGTGATGTTAGTAATGTCTTCTTAAGCCACATGAGGACATCCCCACGAAGAGGCGATTTACCGACGAACAGGTCATTAGTATTCTACGCGAGGCTGGAACCGGGGCTTCGGCCCGGGAAATCTGCCGCAAACATGCCATTTCAGACGCCACCTTTTAAACCTAGCGTAAGAAGTTCGGCGGCATGGAAGTATCCGAAGTGAAGCGGCTCAAGTCACTTGAAGAGGAAAGCGTTCGTCTCAAGAAACTTCTCGCTGAAGCCATGCTGTATAATCAGGCGATTCAGATGGCTCTGGGCCGACAGTTCTGACGACAGATCAGAAGTGGGAAGCCGCGGAAGTCATGTGTGAGACAACGTGTCTGTCGCAACGCCGAGACTTCAGTCTGGCCGGTTTGTCCCTTTCAACCTACGGTTATCGGGCTCAGTGTCCGGCTGCAGGCGCACAACTGTCTCTACGCATCACAGATGCTGGCACTTGAATGCCGTCTATTTCGTTACCGCCACATCTGGCAGTTATTACGGCAAGAGGACCTTCACGTCAACTACAAACGGGTTTACCGCATCTATCACATCACGGTCTGGGTGCAAAACGCAGGCGGTGCCGTAAGAGTCTGACGACTGAACAGCTTCTGCTTCTGCTTCTGCGCCCGGATGCGCCGAAGCTGACATGGTCGATAGATTTTATCATGGATGCACTTGCCAGTGGCCGCCCGATTCATTGCCTAACCTGTTTGGATGATTTCACGAAGTAGTGTCTGACGATCACCGCCGCTTTCGGGATGAATGCCTGAATGAGCGCTGGTTCAGCGATATTCTTCATGCCCGGAAAATTATTAATGACTGGCAGCAGAACTACAGCGAGTCCAGACCTCAACTTATCGCTGAAATACCAGACGCTGTCTGAATTTGCAGCAGGTTGGCGAAACGGGAAACATGAAGTAAAACCAACTGACATTACTAACTGAAGGTTGTATCTAATACTGGGGGCAGATCAGTACCTGCATGAAAAGTAATGCATAAAGCGGGTAAGCGTGGCGGGGATAACATTGAGTTCAGAAGTGTGGTGGCATTCCGTGAATTCAATTTTTTTTAGAGAAGCACTAGTAATGAGAGATATAGATGCATTATCCTTTAGATTCCTTAATTTCTCTGGACATTCAAATGATAAGCTTTCTAAGGATAACTTTTAAGTACGGTGCAGGATTGGCAGGGCTTGCTGCATTGCTGTTTTTATCGGTTACAAAACAGTGGATAACTTCTGCCGCATTTAATAATTTAGATGCCAACCAAGTTTTTTACTCCTTTATTATCTCGACTATTATTTCTGCATTCTTAACTTTGTGCTTTATCGCTTGTCATATTATTGAGAAGCAAAGCAAGTTACATTCAAAATCAATAGTAAAGGCTAGTAATAATTCTAATGCTATAAATAACTCTGGAAATGGTTCTGTAACTATCAAGAGAGACCGTTCATAGTGGCTAGCGTAAGAGCAGACAACGATTCAGTCGCTGTAAACAATTCTGGCAATGGCACAGTCACCATCAATATGGCTGCGCAGTTGGCACAATTGCCCTCTGTCTTGACTCCTTTACTTTTACAAATTGTCCAGCATCATAAACCAAAGTTTGACCCCAATATCTTGCTTGAAAAATCCCCTGAAATTGAAGAAAAGTTATTATTCAATTGTTTGAATTATATTTCTGATGACATTAGAAGAAATAGTGAGTTCATGGCATTAGTTGAAGAATCATTATCAATTGTCGATGATGCAGAACCTGGTGCTAAGGGAGCTATACAATGGACAATAAATAAAGCTTATAAGTCCGTTAAGTTGAGATTGTTAATGCAAAATAAAGTTTCAATTTCAAATAAGGATGAAGTGCAGAGAATTATAAGTAAACACGCAGACGAAATATATCTCGAAGTTAGCGAAGCACTATTTTCTATAGCTGACATCGGGATTTTATGCACTAAGGAAAGTTTAATGGCAGCTAAGGAATTACTAGCCTGTTATGGCTTTATTGGGTGTATGATCCTTGAGGAGCCTACAAAATGATAAATAACTTACAATACCCGGAGAAAAGCCTTTATGTCATAGGTGCAAAAATAATCGATGTTTTTAAAAGTAATATTTATGCTTCAAAAAACATAATAAGTTTACATGATGACTATGAAAGCCTTCATGGAAATATTTCATATCCATATTTTATATATGCTCTTGACTGGCTATTCATTATTGGCCTTGTGAATTTAAATAAGAAGGGGGAGCTAACACTATGCAGTTAGTTTCATTGAAAGTATTTCACAACAATATAGTAGTAAGGGAAGTGAAATTCAAATCTGGATTAAACATTATAACTAACTCAGGCATTAACGGTAACCAGATTGGAAAAAGCACGGTTTTGCGTGCAATAAGTTTTTGTTTGGGCTCAGATGCTGCTTACTTATGGAAAGACCCTGACAATAAGAGTGAGAACCTTGATGTTAAGAGATTCATTCTTAAGGAGGATGTTTTATTTGAGCTTAAAATAAAAGACTCAATAACTCACACTTTAAAGAGGTTTATTTACGAACAACAACAAAAAAACAGAATTGTAGTTAAAACCGAAGGCTGGATTAATGATACTCATGTCACATCTGTTAGTGGTTATAAGAAAGAAGTTGCCAAGTCTATTTTTAATTACACTCAAGAACAACCTTCATTTAATACAATAAGAAGCAAGTTCACTCGCACAAATAGATTAACATCAAATAACTCTTTAAATTACCTTGATGTTCATACATCAATTACCGACTACACAATAATTTACTCAACATTGTTCGGATTTGCAGGACTTAAGCATCTCAGAGAAGAAATAAATATCAAAAATGAGATGGATAGAAACACTCGGCGTTCAGATGCAATCTTAAATGGAAGAGATTTGATTGAAATTAGTGATTCTATAAAAAATATTGATTCTCAAATTGAATATTATAATAATGAAGAGAGTGAAATAGATTTAACTGCAATACAAGGAAAAGTGCTTGAGCAGCTTCGCGAGTTAAGGAAGCAAACATCTTCAATATCGAACGAAGTAGCGTCGCTCGAAACAAGATTGGTTTATAACAATCGCACTATTGAAAAGTATCGCGAAAATCAAGTAAATATTGACATTGACTTAGTCAATGATATTTATACAGAGGCAATTGGTTATATTCCATCAGTAACAAAAAGCTTAGAGGAAACCATTTTATTTCATAATGCCATCTTTAGAGAAAAAGCAATTCAATCCGAAAAACGCAATGAAATTCTTTCTAGGGAATTAAAGCTAAAAAGAGAAATATTAATCGAAAACATCGAAAAAGAAAAAAAAGAAATAAAAAACTTTCTAGTGAAGGGCAATTGACAGGCTTAATTTTAGTAGAAAAAGAAATTCAGTCGCTTAGCGAAGAACGCGGGAGACTCGCATATGTTTTTGACGAGGCGAAATTCTTGAATAGAGAAAACCGTCGTTTGGATATACTTTTGCAAAAAACAAAAGATAGAGTAGAGTTACTGACATGTGGATTAAAGAACAACATTGATGATTTTAACTTTTATTTTTCAAAATTGACGCGCAAACTGTTTAAAACACACTCAAACTTTTTAAATGTGGATATTGACGCAAAGAATGACTTGCGGTTTTCAGTTGTAAATTCTGATAAAAATACAGGTGATGGAACTCCTAGAGCTGAGGCTATGGCTTTCGATATATCTTTTGTTGAATATTTAAGAACCCTTAACGTGAAGCTACCAGAGTTTACTTTACAGGATTACTTAGAATCTATTGACGAGGATAAGCTGAGCACATTATTTAATCACTCTTCAAAAAAAGATATTCAGGTAATAATATCTATACTTAATGACAAATTGAAACTTTTACCCGAAAAGTTTGTTTTAGAAAATACAATCCTTGAACTCTCCCCAACGAATAAATTTTTCAAACTATAAAACACTCGCCCATTGCTTGGGCGAGAACTAACTTCAAACAGATAATACTATATTCTGAGAATTTAATGCCCCCCCTTATCGGTCCATAACCCTCCTTAATTCTCTCCTAAAGCGGTGTTATTTCATTACGTACAAACACTTGCGCCCCTTCTACAGAGTTACTAAACCCACCGATGCTATCCGAGATAATGCCTATCATCTGCGGTGGTGCTCGGTGAGCACTCAGTAAATCATCTCGGCTAGCTTTCTTAATATCAAAAAGCATTCTGAGTAGTCACTTCGCTAAGCTGAAGAATATTGATGCCATCTGTCTTGCCGTTGGGCCCGTGCAAAACAGGTTTCGGAAATTTCCGATCTATTTGGCATACCGTATTGCCTACCGTGTGCGCGCCGTTCTGGTAATATTTACGGCGCAACAACATCGTCGCCTAATTCAGCAAAGCTTTATTAGGTGCGCTAACGAGTTAACCAAACTGCGCACGAAAAAATATTTTAATACGCGGGCAACCACAAATGAGGCGGTTATCGAGGTTGCCGGGAAGTACAATTCATGATGCGGGTGCATCATTATGAGTTTCGGGATCGTCAGTCACGAAGTAGAAGAAAGGTTCAGTATTATGCACGGCTTCTGCTACGGATAAATGAAAATGTTCCTCAGGGGATTGAGGGGATTATTTACCCCCCCAAATACTGGACGCAACTAGAAACTACTATGCGAATTAAACATGTCGATGATTAATAGGGTTAGCAAGTCTTTTAACCACTCGGTATTTTTTTGTTGTAAATTATCTATCAACAATCGAAATCCTGAGTCAAAATGCTCGCCATGCATAGACTTATTCCTTGTAAAATACATATACTTTATGCATAGCAAGGTTACGATTTCAGGATCATTAATAGTGCCCGCTAAAATATTACTTTCAATATGCTGCTCAACTTCATCATAAAAACCTTTGTTTTTTAAAAAAACCTCTCTCACGGATAGTGTCTTTTTCATTATATTCATAATTCTGTAGTCAGAATATCGTTTAACGAAACATTTGAAATTCTTAGCCTGACCCTCATCTTTATAATCATTTTGGATCATAGCGACCCATCGAATTCTGTCTCTAATCTGATCCTCAGAGAGAGTATTGCAATAATTAACTGATAGAGGGAATAAATCTGGCCTCTCTAAAATCTTCGCCCTTAAATCGACGTGACAGTCATGATCTTTATGTTTACCTGTGATAGTCTTATAAAGTGTGTTGAAAGCTTTCCACGTTTTTTCAAAAGAATCATTAATATTACTTTCACACGCTGCACCTATTAGGTGTGTTAATGCTCTATAATACGACCGACCTCTTTCAGAGTTTTCAAAAACCACATGAACACAATTTAAAGATAGTGATGAAAGGTTGCTTATTGAAATATTATTTTCGGATGCTTGATTTATTTGTCTGGAGTTAAATTTTTTCCTTTTCCCTTTAAAATCAACCACCTCAACAGAATTGATTTTAACCACTTTTTTATTTAGCAAGAAGTAATAACACAAGGATTTTATTATCTGATTATGCACTTCACTGTTATGAGAATTAAACACCTCATCCACATTCAAATTTTTCTTCCGGCTGCCTGATATTGATATCTCCCTGCCAGTAATACATAGATTATCTTCATGAATTGTAGATAACTTGTAAGGTAGTTTACAGCTGTAACTATTAGAGCCCTTCCCATCATTCATGACTATTGAAATAGTAAAGTCATATCTAGTATATTTCCCCATTTTCTTTGCCTCCATGAGTTTATCATCATCCTGTGCGGAGATTAAAATTACCAGACACACTAAAGAACCATCAAGAAGTTTTGAATAAATACTCTTTATAATTAGGTGTTATTCGCTAGTGAATGAGTAAGCGATTACTGATTGCAGGAGTTATGATGAAATCATCATTATAATTACATGAACGAACAACTCTCCGAAATTCTGCGCCCGTTGCACAACCTGATTCATATCGGAACCGTGTCCGTCGTAAAACTGGACGGCGAGTTATGCCGTGTGGGTTCAGGAAAAAACACAACCGGCTGGCTTAATTGGCTCACCGCTCTTGCTGGATAAACCCGTTCGTGGAATGCGCTGCCTGTGGGTTATAAGGTGCTCGTGTTGTACCTCGGTGGCGAACTTGATACCGGCTTTGTGCTTAGCATTTTCCCTTATGATAATCCCCCCTCTACTACATCAGCCGATGCGCTACACAGCTTATCCCCTGACGGTGAGGTAATGGAGCATGAAGCAGCGACCGACGCGCTGATGGTACTGCTCAGTTCCACGCTGATTGAGTGCACGCAACTGCTGAAAACCATACAGCTCGAAATGAGCCACGTGCTGCGCCATAGTTTCGTATGCCGCATTATGATGGCCGGTGGTAACATAGTGGTACTGCGGTGCATCCTTGGGCACTCGGACATGAGCGTAACCATGCGTTATGCCCACTTCTCGCCTGGTCATCTCAAAGATTCGATTCACTGTAATCCTCTGCCCACTACGGACGCCAAAAATGGCGACAAAGTGGCGGCGGAAATGACACCAAGGTAGAACTCAGTGTAACAGGATGGTAAATAACTCATTGATAATTTGATAAGTTATTGATGTTGAGCGGTGAGAAAAAAAAGACCGAATACGATTCCTGTATTCGGTCCAGGGAAATGGCTCTTGGAGAGCCGTGCGCTAAAAGTTGGCATTAATGCAGGCGGTTACGCCTGGTTATTTAAGGGTAGAACAGCTGCGGGGTTTTGCCAGCAATGGGCGTGGTGTGAGGGGGAAAGCTGAACGATTTGTGATCGCAATGGCAGAAATCTGAGGTTGAAACGGTGTGGCTGGCGTGCCACACCGGGATAGAGGAAACTTAGTTAGCGCACAGCTTCTGAGTGCGTTCGATCAGCGGTTGCAGGCTCATTTTCTGGCAGGGATGATTGGGATCATCGCGCTGGATAATGCTGATCGGCTTGCCGTTGGACTGGTGCGACTTAACCTGGGCTTCGGCTAGGTCATTTAGTGGGTATTGCACCAGGGTGCCATCATTAATGGCGAACATCGCACCGCTTTTCTCGCAGCTCAGCATGATCTCTTCGCGCGTCAACGGCCATTTGTCTTTGCCAATCTCAAAACGACTCACGGTGATGATCTCAGCGGCCATGGCCTGACCACACAGCGAAAGTAACAGGATTGCAGGGAGGGCTTTCTTCAGCAAAACAGCTTTCCTTCTTAAAACGTACCAGTGAAATCTCAGGTCGGCGTCAGAGTGGCAAACACACTCACCAGACCTACCACGCCTAACGACAACAGCAATTCATATTGCGTCAGGCGTAAAAAAAGTTGCGGGCTACGGCTGCCAGCCTCGTGGAATTGCGGCACCAGGTAATAACGGTTATACACCGCAATCGACACCATCAGGCTGACCAGTAAAATCTTCAACAGCAGCAGCGCGATGTAGCTATTAAACGTCCAGAGGAACGGCGGACCGACGATCAACATGGTATCGATGGTACCGGTACAAAGCGCCATTGCCACGGCCAGATGACCATAACGCGAGAAGCGCATCATGGCACGAATGGCATCGATGCGCTTTTCCATGTGTCGCGCATCACGCATCAACAGCAGCAGCGGCAACAGGCCACCGGCCCAGAAAGAGACGCTCACCAAATGCAGCGTCTGGTTCATCTGGTGGAAAATCCCTAACAAACCATCGTGCATGGCCGCATGACCAATCCACGCCAACGGCATCAGCTGGAGCAGTCCCGCCACCAGCAAACCTTGCTGACGCGGTAATCCACGCAGTCGCCACACCAGCAGCCCAAGCAAACTGAAACCGATTTCCCACTGCCAGGCGAGACCAAAACGCGTTGACCGCACCGCCTGCCACACCGATATATCACCGATACTGCGCCAGTCCCCGCTCATCAGTGCGGTTTGTACCAGCGCCATCGCAACGGCACTCGCTACGCTTATCGCACTACAGCTAAGCAGCAGCGGGCGCAAACGCTGCGCCAGCCAGGGACGCAAACGCACCGGGGCAAGCAAGGCAGTGTAGAATGCACTGCCCACCAGCAAAATCAGCGCTAAAAAGTGCAGCGCTCGCAGCACAATCCATAAGGTGGTCAACCGGCTTCCTCTTCGGCTTATAAAAATGGCCTCATTATCAATGGCGGCCAGCATACGCTCCCCGTTAAGCGGTGTCGAGGGCACACAATGCGGTGCACAGCGCTTGATCCCGGCTCGGGAAACCATTACTTTTGCCGTTCAATATCAGGAGAACAGCATGAACCTCAATCTCGCCCTTTTGTCCCAGGAAGAGAAAGATAAAGTGAATGTCGATCTGGCTGCGGCCGGGGTGGCATTCAAAGAACGATACAATATGCCGGTAATTGCCGAACAGGTCGAAAACGATCAGCCTGCGGCACTACGGGAATGGTTTCGTCAGCGTCTGATGCACTACCGCCAGGCCTCCCTCTCCTTATCGCGTCTTCCTTACGAACCGAAGCAGAAGTAAGCCATGTTCCGCATTATTGATACCGAAACCTGCGGTTTACAGGGTGGCGTGGTTGAAGTTGCCTCTGTGGATGTGATTGATGGGCGCATCATTAACCCAATGAGCGATCTGGTGCTACCCGACCGCCCTATCAGCCGGGAAGCGATGGCGGTACACAGAATCACTGAAGCGATGGTGGCAGGCAAACCGCCGATTGAAGTGGTAATCCCCCGCTATCATGGCAGCGCCTTTTATGTCGCGCATAACGCCAGTTTTGACCGTCGCATGTTGCCTGAAATGCCCGGTGAATGGATTTGTACCATGATGCTGGCGCGTCAGCTCTGGCCGGGGATTAAATACGGTAACCAGGCGCTGCGCCACAGCCTGAAACTCGACGTCACTCCCCCGGCGGATCTCCATGCTCACCGCGCGCTGTATGACTGCTATGTCACCGCCGCCCTGCTGATCCGCATTCTGGAAACCTCGGGTTGGGATGCACAACAGCTGGTCACGCGCAGCCAACCTGCGGCCGCTCAGGGTGACGTGCTGCCGTTTGGCAAGTATCGCGGTCAAAGCATTGCCGTGGTGGCCCGCAAAGATCCGGGCTACCTGCGTTGGATGCTGGATAACGTCAGTGATTTGCGCCCGCCGTTGCGTCAGGCGCTACGCAAACACCTCAGTAAAACGGAAGAGTAACCGCCCCTTCGGGCGGTTTTTGCTGTCAGGCGCTGGTGCCGCTCAGCACACCCTGCGCCAGCGCAATCAGGAAGGTGAACTCCATCGCGACGCCTTCATACGCTTTGAAACGCCCCGATTTTCCGCCGTGACCGGAATCCATATCGGTGCACAGCAGCAACAGATTGTCATCGGTTTTCAATTCACGCAGCTTCGCCACCCACTTGGCAGGCTCCCAGTATTGCACCTGAGAATCATGTAACCCGGTGGTCACCAGCAGATGCGGATAGGCTTTTGCCTCGATGTTGTCATACGGGCTGTACTGGCGGATGTAGCGATAGAAGGACTCCTGCTCGGGGTTGCCCCACTCATCATATTCCCCGGTGGTGAGCGGAATACTCTCATCCAGCATGGTGGTGAGCACGTCAACAAACGGCACCTGCGCCACCACGCCGTTAAACAGCTCCGGGGCCTGGTTGATCACCGCGCCCATCAGCAAACCGCCCGCGCTGCCGCCCATCGCATAGAGCTGATCCGGCGCACCGTAACCCTGCGCCACCAGCGCCTGCGTCACATCAATAAAGTCGTTAAAACTGTTTTGCTTGTTGTACAGACGGCCATCGTCGTACCACTGCTGCCCGAGTTCCCCACCACCACGGACATTCACCAGCACATAAATAAAACCACGATCGAGCAGGCTGAGACGGCTGGTGCTGAAATCCGCATCCATGCTGCTGCCGTAGGCACCGTAGCCGTACACCAGCATCGGGTTTTTGCCCTGTTGGAAATGCTGGCGATGATAAACCAGCGAAACCGGCACTTCGGTACCATCACGCACCGTAATCCAGTGGTGTTCACTTTTGTAATCATCACTGTTGAAGTTGCCGACCCGCGTCTGTTTGAGGATGACTCGCTCACCGGTTGCCATATCCAGTTCAAACAGCGTTGAGGGCATGGTCATGGAGGAGTAGCCATAACGCAGCTTATCGCTCTCCGGCGTGGGATTGTAGGCCAGCCAGGTGACGTAAGTCGGGTCGTCAAAGGCGAGACCCACCTCTTCCCCGGTTTGCCAGTTAATACGGCGCAGGCTGGTCAACCCGCGCTGACGCTCTTCCACCACGTACCAGTGGCGGAACAGCTGGAAGTCTTCCAGTACCACGTTATCGCGCGGGGCAATCAGCGCTTCCCAGCGGTTTTCCGCCAGCCAGCGGGTGCGATACAGACCGAAGTTCTTACCTTCACGGTTGGATCGAATATAGAAGTGATGATCGTAGTGATCGAGGCTGTATTCGTGATCGCGGCGGCGTGGGCAGAACACCTGTGGCTGCGCATCCGGGTACTCCGCATCAATCAGCTGAATTTCGCTGGAGGTGGTGCTGTAGAGCGCAATCAGAATAAAGTGTTCTGAGGTGGTTTTATGCAGGCTGACGTAAAAGGTGTCGTCCTCTTCTTCATACACCAGCTGATCGCTACTTTGCGGCGAGCCGAGTTCATGTCGCCACACCTGATAGGGCAACAGCGTCTGCTCATGTTTGCGCACGTAGTAGAGGGTGCGCGAGTCATTCGCCCAGGCAAAGCTGGAGGAGGCATCGCTTAACACTTCGGGATACCAGCTCCCACTCTCCAGGTTGCGAAAACGAATGCCAAACTGGCGGCGGGACAGAAAATCTTCCGCCAACGCAATGACCTGGTTATCCGGGCTAACGTGCAGGCTACCCAGAGTGTAAAACTCACTGTGCGAGGCACGCTGGTTGGAGTCCAGCAGCAGTGTCCACTCGTCGGACTCAGCGCTGGCGGCGGGCTGGCGATAGAACGCCGCATACTCATCGCCCTGCTCATAACGGCTCTGATAGCGGTAACCATTCTTCACATAGGGCACCGAGTGATCCTGCGGCGGCAGGCGATCGATAATCTCCTTCAGCACCCGATTTTGCAGCGGCTGCTGCGTTGCCAGAACCTGTTTGCCGTAGCTGTTCTCAGCGCGCAGGTGATCGAGAATTTCCGGGTCTTCACGTTTGTCGTCCCGCAGCCAGTAATAATCGTCAATGCGGGTTTCACCGTGCAGGTGGAGTTCGTACGGGACTTTTTTTGCCACTGGAGGTGCCATGATGCTCTTCTCCCTGAAGAAATTTTCTTAAGCGTGGCATTTACTGCGTCAGAAGCCAAGCCGCAACACTAACTCCGTGGGCAAAGCGCACATTTCGCGTGAGCTACGTCGCTAAGGATGAGAACGCAAACGTTTTCGTATATACTGCGCGCGCAATTTGACTGACAGGTGAACTTATGACGATTCTTGGAACTGCGCTGCGTCCGGCGGCGACGCGTGTGATGTTATTAGGCTCGGGTGAGCTGGGTAAAGAAGTGGCGCTGGAGTGCCAACGTTTAGGTGTGGAAGTGATTGCAGTGGATCGCTACGCCGATGCCCCGGCAATGCATGTTGCCCACCGTAGCCACGTCATCAATATGTTGGATGGCGAAGCGCTGGCGGCGGTCATCGCTGCCGAAAAACCGGATTTCGTCGTACCCGAAATTGAAGCCATTGCCACCGAAAAGCTGCTGGAACTGGAGCAACAGGGCCAACGTGTTGTGCCAACCGCACGCGCTGCACGCCTGACCATGAACCGCGAAGGCATCCGTCGTCTGGCCGCCGAAGAGTTGGCGCTGCCAACCTCTACCTATCAGTTTGCTGACAGCAAAGAGAATTTCATTGCCGCCGCTGAGGCGATGGGTTTCCCGTGCATCGTGAAGCCGGTAATGAGCTCGTCTGGCAAGGGGCAGAGTTTTATCCGTGAAGCCAGCCAGCTGGAAAGCGCCTGGGAATATGCTCAACAAGGCGGACGTGCCGGAGCGGGACGCGTGATTGTTGAAGGCGTGGTGAAGTTTGATTTCGAGATTACCTTGCTGACCATCAATGCCGTCGACGGCATTCACTTCTGTGCGCCAATCGGCCACCGTCAGGAAGATGGCGACTACCGCGAATCCTGGCAGCCACAGCAGATGAGCGCCCTGGCGTTGCAGCGTGCAGAAGCCATCGCAGAAAAAGTGGTTAAAGCCCTTGGCGGCTTTGGCCTGTTTGGCGTTGAGCTGTTTGTCTGCGGCGACGAGGTGATTTTCAGTGAAGTCTCTCCACGCCCACACGATACCGGCATGGTTACGCTGATTTCACAAGATCTGTCAGAGTTTGCTCTGCATGTGCGCGCCTTCCTCGGCCTGCCGGTCGGCGGGATTCGTCAGTATGGCCCTGCCGCTTCAGCGGTGATCCTGCCCCAGTTGCACAGCGAAAACGTGCAGTTCTCTGGCCTGGAACAGGCACTGACCGGAGCCGGTCTGCAACTGCGTCTGTTTGGCAAGCCTGCCATTGAAGGCCAGCGTCGTCTGGGTGTCGCGCTGGCAACCGGCGCAGATACCGATGAAGCTATCCAGCGCGCCGTTGCCAGCGCGGCTGCGGTACAGGTTCAGGGTTAATCCTGTGCGGTGGGCTGCGGCCCGCCGCCTTACAACTCGCTCCAGCTGCGCAGCAGGTTGTGATACATATTCAGCAGTGACAAGATCTCTTCGCTTTCGCCAAATTTCCCCTTCAATCCCTGAATATTACGATCCAACTCAAACAACATCGCACGCTGCTTGTCATCGCGGATCATCGACTGGATCCAGAGAAATGAAGCCACACGCGCGCCCTGAGTCACGGGGGTGACGCAGTGCAGGCTGCTCGAAGGGTAAAGCACCAGATCGCCCGCCGGTAACTTCACTTTATGCTGCCCATAGGTGTCTTCAATCACCAACTCGCCGCCTTCGTAGCTGTCTGGCTCGCTCAGAAACAGCGTGGCGGAGAGATCGGTGCGCATCCAGCCCGCTGCGCCATTATTACGCACCGCGCCATCAACGTGAAAACCGTAGGTTTCACCCTGTTCATAGCGATTAAACAACGGGGTGGAGATGGTGCGTGGCAGCGCAGCGGCAAAGAACAGTGGGCTGTTATTTAACGCCTGCAATACGGATTTTTGCAGCGCGTCGTATAACGGTGTACGGGTATCGATTTGCTGGTTGTTTTTGACCTGTGCGCCCTGGTTACCCACCGTCGCACGACCATCAATCCAACTGGCTTGTTGCATATGCTGGCGGAAGTTAGCCACTTCTTCGGCGGAGAGCACAGCAGGAATGTGATACATCATAACGAAAGTCTCGCAAATAAAAGGTGGGGCTATAATGCCCCACCGGTGTGCTATCAGAAGTGTACGTTAGCCGTTAACAGGAACGTACGTGGCTCACCCGGATGATAACGGTAGCCGCTCTTGTTAATTGAGGCAACGTAGTTGGTATCAAACACGTTGTAGACGTTGAGCTGCAGGTCCAGGTTGTTGTTCACCTTGTAGCCCAGTTTGGCATCCGCCACCCAGTAGCCTTCGGTGTACGCTGGTGTACCCACTGCGCCATCCGTACCACGATGCATGCTGCCCACATAGCGCGCGCCTGCACCGGCAGAAAGGGCGTCCGTGACCTGATACTGCGTCCACAGTGAGAAGGCGTGTTTTGGCGTGTATGGCAGGCCATCGGTGCCGTCCTGAGCCGTGTTAGCCCCCTCTTGCACTGTCGCATGCTGTAAAGTGTACCCGGCGATAATCTGCCAGTCTGGCGTGATGTTACCCTGCGCCGAGAGTTCATAACCTTCAACACGCTTACGGCCGTACTGGGAGTAGGTGCCATCGTCGTTGGTAGTGACTTCGTTGGTGATGTCAGTACGGAACAGCGTGGCGTTCAGCAGCAGGCGCTTATCCAGTACCTGCCATTTGGTGCCCACTTCGCTGGTTTTAGCACGCTGTGGCTGGAAGTCAGTACGGTTGGCGCTGTTGCCAGAGCCGCTGGCGGCCAAGGCAAAGGTGCTGCCACCCGGTGGTTGCTGAGAAACCGCGTAGTTAACATAGACGTTGCCGTTACGCGTCAGGTGATACAACGCACCCGCTTTCCAGTTCACAAGGTTACCGGACTTCGCCGTATCAACGGTAGTGACCGGTGTGTTGATTGCCACGCCAGCCGGACACGCCAGCGCACCGCGACCCGTACCACCACAAGCGGTGGCGCTGTCATATTCGGTGTGGTAACTGTCGAGACGAATGCCGCCATTCAGCTCAAAGTCCTGCGTCAGTTGCAGCGTATCAAACGCATAGATCCCCGCCGTATCGGTCTGGCCGTTGGCGTTAGCACCGTTACGCGTCAAACCACCCACGGTAAAGTCCGTGACCGGGTGATAAATATTCACCGCCGGTGCGGTAATCGCATTGACGCCGTAGTTGGTCTGGTTCTCACGCGTAAACTCAACCCCTGCACTCACATCATGACCAATACCCGCGGTCGTGAATTTTGACGTGATGTTGGTCTGGTTGGTCAGGATACGGTTGCTGACATCCTTCAGGTTCATGTTGCGCGAGAAGGTCCAGCTATCCACGTTGTTGGGATCAGGCTGGGTGATATTGGTCGCACCGCCCATAAATGCGCTCAGCATGTATTGCTGTTTAATGCGCGACCAACGGGTGATGTTACGAATGGTGGTGTCTGGCGTCAGGTCGTGCTCGAAGCGAATCGTGGCGGTATCCGTATCTGAATTATCAAAATCAGAGTCGGTGCCGTAGAAGTTGTGCGAGTTAACTTTGCCTGAGCTGCCCAGCGCTGCGGTGCCAGCAGAAGGCGCGGTGTAGCCCGGCAGTCCCACGGTTGGAACACCGCCATCTGGCGTATTGTGCTGATGCACATGCAGGTAATCCACATACAGGCGCGTCGCGGTATCCAGACCAAAGGCGATGGACGGTGCGACACCGTAGCGTTCGTTAGAGACATCACCACGGCCGGCATCATGGGACTTCTGCCCCATCAGATTAAGACGGAATGCGGTGTTGTCGTTGATGGCCTGGTTGTAATCCAGCAGGCCGCGACGGAACCAGGCGCTGCCCGCGCTAATGGAAGCATCCAGGCTGTTATCCAGCGTTGGCTGCTTGCTGATCATGTTGATGGAGCCGCTCGGCGCACTACGACCATAGTCGGTGCCAGCCGGGCCTTTGATCACTTCAATACTTTCGGTGTTAAAGGTATCGCGCGTTACGCTGCCGATATCGCGCACGCCATCAACGTAAATGCTGTTGGAGGTATCAATACCGCGCATATAAACCGCATCACCGGTAGTAGAACTGCCGTTCTCCCCGGCATAGAACGCCCCAACGCCTGGCACGTTTTTCAACGCGTCGGTCAGGTTATTGACGCCCTGATCTTTAATGACCTGCTCTGGCACCACGGTGATGGTACGGGTGGTATCCACTAATGGGCGGGTAAACTTCGGGTCCGAAGAGTGGGTCGGTGCATACAGTGAAGGCGTTGCCGCCTCTACCACCAGGGTACTGTCCTGGTTTTTAGCGCTAGCGTCAGCAGCGAGCGCGGCGGCGGCTGGCGTCATACCAATCGCCAGGCCAGTAAACAAGGTTAAAGAGTTAAAGCTACTGAAAGGTAAATTCCGATTTTTTTCCATTTTCGATGCGCATCAAATTTATTGTTTTTTTTTCAGTTCCACACAGCCTTGTTGGCACCGATGCAACGCATCAGCTCAAAACCACAGACCGGTGACTTAAAATGATAAGAATAATGATTATCATTTATATTCCTGTTTTATCACGCACCGCTGCCGAAATAAATACATTTCTTTACGAGAAAAACACACTTCGCATACATTGAGAAATGAACGTAATGAAACGGTGAGATTCGGTAGGTTTTTCGCTAAGCGACTGGCGGGAAAAAACAGGAATAAAAAAAGGCCCGCATCTCAGAGAGCGGGCCTTTCAGCGGTCAGGTATGCTTAAACAGTCATCATCTTTCATGATAGCGATGAACCGCCGGATAATACTCAAATCCATAAAGTTGGCTAATCGGAATTAACAACTCAATATCTAACACAGCTTCAGCATCGTGCCCGTCATCGCGCACATGCGTGACCAGCAGACTGTCAAACCAGTTTTTGAGTAGTGTTTTCATGTTCGTCTCCTCGAAAAGTTGATAACCGCAGTAAACCCTGTTGTCGGGCAAAACAGAACCCACTATTTCTGCGCTCCAATGCAGAAATCCTGCTAAGGGCGCTGGCTGCGACTGTCTAACGCATCGCGGAGCCCATCGCCGATGAAGTTAAAACTGGCTACCGCCAGCGTGATCGCCACACCTGGCACCAGCGCCAGCCACGGCGCACTAAGCAGATATTGCTGCGCCCCGTTCAGCATATTGCCCCAGCTCGGCAGCGGCGGCTGAATACCGTAACCCAGAAAACTGATATAGGCCTCCAGCAGAATGGCGCGCGCAACGGTCAAGGTCGCCGCTACAATGATCGGCCCCACCACATTGGGCAGCAGCTCACGAAACATGATCCAACGGCCAGACAGCCCAAGCATTTTTGCCGCCAGAATATATTCGCGCTCACGCAGGGATCGCACTTCAGTCTCCACAATGCGCGCCACTTCCATCCAACTGGTTACGGCGATAATCACCGTGATCATCATCGGGCTGGGCTTAATAAATGCGGCCAGCGCCAGCAGCAGAAACACGCTGGGGAAGGCCAAAAACGCATCGACCACGCGCATCAATAACGCGCCGATTTTGCCGCCGTAATAGCCTGCGGTAATGCCGACAACCGTGCCCACCAGCATACTGAGCAGCATCGCGCAGAAGCCAATCAGCAGCGAGATGCGGCCTGCCATCAGCAACCGCGCCAGTAAATCTCGTCCCAGGGGATCGGTGCCAAGCAGATGCCAGCCGCTCAGCGGCGGCGCAAAGCGAGCGCGTAAATCGATATGCAAGTCATCGAACGGCAGCAGCCACGGGCCGCACGCGCAGGCCAGCGCCATCACCAGGATCACCACGAGACTGCAACATGCCAGACGCTGATGCAGGAAGCGTTGCAGGGTACGGTTGTGCCACCAGCGGGCGTGGGCACGTGGCGGGGTCAGTACGGAAGAGGTCATGTTGTCTCCTCAGACAGGGCGAATGCGCGGGTCAACCAGCGCCGTCACCACATCAGCCAGTAAATTACCCAACAGCACCAGAATGGCTGAACACATCAGCAGGCCCATCACCACCGGGTAGTCGCTGTAGCCAAGGCTATCGAGAAATAACCGCCCCATCCCCGGCCAGGTAAACACCGTTTCGGCCACCAGGGCACCGCCTAAAATGGTCGGCAGCTGCATCCCCGCCAGCGCAATCATCGGCAGCAGTGCGTTACCCACCACATGTTTTAGCAGCACGCGACGCGGCGTGAGCCCTTTGGCACGGGCGGTTTTGATGAACTCTTGCTGCATCACCTCCAGCGTGGCCGAACGCATATAACGGCTCCAGATGGCAACGTCGACAAATGTCAGCACCAACACCGGTAAAATCAGATGGCGCAGGATATCCAGTGCCGATCCATCCCCCACGGTGTACATGTTGCCTGCGGGCAGCCATTGCAGTTTTAGCGAGAAAAAGTAGATTGCGACCAGACCAAACCAGAACGTGGGAATCGACAGTGCCACCATGGAGCTCAGCGTCGAAACGCGATCAAACAGGCTGTCGCGCTTCACGGCACTGCGGATCCCACTCCATACCCCAATCGCGATCGACAACACCATGGCACTCACCATCAGCAATAATGTGGCTGGCAGATGAGAAAAGATAATGCTCAGCACGGGCTGGCCGTCACGGTAGGAGCGGCCCCAGTCGCCACGCAGCAGATGCATCAGCCAGTCAAAATACTGCACCGGTAAGGGGCGATCTAAGCCCATTTGATGGCTTAGCCGCTGTAACGCCTCCTGCGTCATCCCCGGCGTCAGCGCGTATTGTGAAAGCGGCCCGCCTGGGGCGAGATTCAACGCGGAAAAACCAATCAGAGAGACCAGCAGCAGTAGGATCAGGCTCTGACCACCGCGCCGTATCAGAAAAGTCACCATCAGAATCCTCCCTGGCGAGCCGCCTGGCCCGCCGGTTTATGGGTCAGGCTTTCTGCCAGCCCCAACGGTTGACGTTCCAGCTATCGATACGCACATTGATGTTAGGCGTGATGTTTTCAGCGCCCTGCTTATGACCACGAACGTTGGCAAAGGTAAACAGATTCAGAAATGGCATATCCCGCCGTACCTGCTGCTGAATCTTGAAGTAGACCGCTTTACGCGCTTCAGGAGAGAACTCCGCAGCCCCCTGCGCCAGCCATTGATCGACCTGCGGGCTTTTATACTGGAAGACATTCTGACCTGCGCCCCCCTGCACCGGGATGGCATCAGAGCGCAGATAGTCGGCCGTATCCGGGTCCGATCCGGTGAGGAAATTGAGGCCGACAATCGCCGTGTCATATTCGGACTTCATCCAGTAGTCCCCCCACATCACGGCAGGGGGCAAATTCGCGATTTTCATCTCAATGCCGATCTGCTGGAAGCTCTGCTGCAAATATTGCTGCATCTGCTCGCGCAGGTGGTTGCCTGCCGTGGTGGAGTTAGCGAACGAGAGCCGCACGCCATTTTTCTCGCGAATGCCCCCTGCGCCGGGTTTCCATCCGGCTTGATCAAGCAAGGCCGCCGCTTTCTCCAGGCTAAATTCATGTTTCGGCAGGTCAGGATTAAAATAAAACGACTGCATCGGCATGTAGGTTTCTGTCGGCTTCGGGAGGCTGTAATAGAGCGCATCGATAATCGTCTGTTTGTCGATGGCATAATAAATTGCCTGCCGCACCGCCAACTCCTGAAACTGCGGTTTGCCTAAATTGAAGGCGAAGTTTTCGATGGTGGCACTCTGGAAGACATCCACCACTTTGCCCGGCAATTTTTTCGCTTCGGCATAGTGATCGGCGGAGATCCACTGCAGTCCAACCACGTCCAGATCCCCGGCCACAAACTGGGTATACATGACATTCAGGTCCGGCACGTACTTATACACCAGACGTTCGATGCGCGGTCCCTCCAGGAAATAGTCTTTATTCGCCACCAGTTCAATATGATCACCGGGTACACGTTGCTGCCAGCGGAACGGTCCAGTGCCAATCGGCGCATTATTGAACGGCGCCGTATTTTTATCGGCAACGCCCGTGAAAGCATGTTGCGGAATAATAAAGGTGGCCGCGAGAATCGAAGTGTACGGCGCAAAGGCTTTTTCCATGCGCCAACGGATTTCCGTGGGAGAAATGACCGTGACATCGCGCACTAACTCGTGCCCCGTACGACTGGTGCTGCGGAAATGACTGTCCACCAGCAGTGCCAGTGTGAATTTGACATCCTCTGCGCTGAAGGGGTGACCATCATGCCATTTGACGTTATCCCGCAGTTTCAGGTGAAACTGCAGGCCATCCTGAGAGATACCGCCATTCTCGACCGTAGGCACCTCAAGCGCCAGTTTCGGGAAGAAATGGCCCTGTTCATCAACGCCAAACAGCTGATCAAACAGGCTAAAGTGCAGTCCGTCATCCACCTCAATGTGTGGCATCAGGGGATTAAATACCGTGGGTTCTTGCGAAAAACCCACGACCATCTGCCCACCACTGCTGCTCATTGCGGCGGCAGCAACCCGGCTACCAAACAGGCCTGGTAACGCCACGGCGGCGGTGCCTGCGGCCAGCAATTTCAGGGTTTGCCGCCGGGAAAGCGGGGGTAAGTTATCGGTATAGCTCTCGTCCATTCTCTTTCCTCAGGTGAATACACCGATCAAAACCGATCGTAATTTCGTCATGTGAACGCGCTGAAAACGGGAAAAACACGTAGAAAGAGGTTAAGACTCAGTGGCAGTCCTTCAGCCGCCTGCGTGGCCGGGGATCGCGGCCACCAGTTTTGCCGTGTAGCTGTGCTGCGGCTGACGGAAGACCTGTTGCGGCGTTCCCTGTTCAACAATTTGCCCCTGATAAAGCACCGCAACCTGATGGCAAATCTGACTGGCAACCCGCAGATCATGGGTAATAAAGATCATCGCGACCTGCGTTTTGACCTGGATCTCCTGCAACAGCGTCAGAACCTGCGCCTGTACCGAAACATCCAACGCAGAGACCGACTCATCAGCAACCAGCAGCAACGGGTCAAACATCAGGGCACGGGCGATACCAATACGCTGCCGCTGTCCGCCGGAAAATTCATGGGGATAGCGATCCAGCACGCCTGGCTCCAGCCCCACCAGGCGCAGTAATTGCCTGGCTTTGCGTTGGATCTCTTCAGCACTCATTCCCCCGAGCGCACGCGGCCCGGCGGTGAGGATCGTTTCGATGGTGTGGCGCGGATTGAGCGAGGCAAACGGGTCCTGGAAAACCATCTGGATCCAGCGGCGCAGCGGCCGAAAAGCCTGTTCGCTCAGTTGCAGAATATCGCGCCCGTCGAACAGCACTTCTCCGCTGTCAGCAGGTAAGAGGCGCAACAGCACGCGCCCAAGTGAAGATTTGCCGGAACCGGACTCGCCGACAATGCCCAGCGTTTCCCCTTTTTTCAGGCTAAAACTAACCTGATTTAACGCCTGCACTTTACGTGCCGCGCGCCAGCCACCTTTGCTGCGATAGGTTTTACACAGATTGGTGACGCGCAGCACCTCAGGCGCACTCTCCGGCAGGCACTGCGTTTCCTGGCGCAGGCGCGGTACGGCCGCCACCAGCTTGCGCGCATAGGGATGACGCGGCTGATGCAAGACCTGCTCAGCCACACCGGACTCCACCATGTGGCCCCTTTCCATCACGATCACCCGGTCGGCAATCTCTTCAACCACGCCAAAATCATGGGTGATAAACAGCACGCTCATGTTTTTCCGCTGCTGCAAACGGCGAATCAGCTGCAATATTTGCGCCTGAGTGGTGACATCCAACGCGGTGGTAGGTTCATCGGCAATCAGGACATCGGGGTCGAGGGCCAGCGCCATCGCAATCATCACGCGTTGGCGCTGGCCGCCAGAAAGGCGAAAAGGATACTGGTGCTGCATTTGGCGCGGTTCAGGCAAGCCAACTTCCTCCAGTAACGACAACACTTTGTCACTCTGGCTGGCGCGGTCACCCACATTGTGCGCCTGGAGAACTTCACGGATTTGAGCACCCACGGTCATTAGCGGGTTCAGTGCAGAGAGCGGGTCCTGGAAGATAATCGCCAGCGATTTTCCCTGGCGCTGCCGCAGTTGCTGCGGTGTCATTTGCAGTAAATCGTTGCCATGCAGGGTAATGGTGCCGCTCTGGATGCGTAACGCCGCTGGTAGCAGCCCCATGGCAGCATGGGCCGTGACCGATTTACCCGAACCGGACTCGCCAATAATGCACAGGATTTCCCCGGCATACAGCGAGAAGCTAAGATTCTCCACCGCATTCAGGCGATCCATCCCCTTCGGCAGAGCAACAGTAAGATCGTTTACGGCAAATACCGGCGTGCAGTTTTCCATACCAATCGACCTCTTAGTGAAGTGACGGACAGTTCAAAACAGCTTGAGTTATAAGGTAATTTGATCAGCGACTGCGGGGTAAACCATGACATAAGTCAGAAGGGAGGAACTAATAGCTTTTACTTATTCAACAAAAGCATAAGGGCGCAGCCTGCTGCTACGCCCCTGCATTTTACGCCTTTTTTGCCACCATCTTTCGGTAGTTATTGAGCCATTTACCGCTGGTTAACCGCCACCAGAAACAGACGCCGCGCACCGCCCAGTCAAAGAACATCCCGAGCCAGACGCCATACACCCCCATGCCGAACTGAATCCCCAGCAGGTAGCCCGCTACCACGCGCATGCCCCACATGCTGAACATCGAGACGTACATGGTGTAGCGGGCATCACGCGCGCCTTTTAGCCCTGCGGGCAGCACCCAGGATGCCGCCCAGAACGGCATAAAGGCGGCGTTAAGCCAGATAAGATGCTGTGTCACCGTAATCACTTCGGGATCGCGGCTGTAGAACCGCGCCAGCAGGCCGGAGAGCGGCACCGTGGTAAACGCCAACACACACAGGAACAGGTTTGCCAGCCAGAAGACGTGCATGATTTGGCGACGAGCCTGGAACACCTGACCTTTGCCAAGGCGCTTGCCGGTGATAATGGTAGAGGCGGACCCCAGCGCATTACCGGGTAAGTTGATCAGTGAAGCCACTGAGAAGGCAATGAAGTTACCGGCAATTTCACTGGTGCCCATGCCTGCGACAAACACCTGCGTCAGGAGTTTACCACCGTTAAACAGCACCGACTCGATGCTGGCAGGCACGCCGATGCCCAGCACTTCACGCAGAATATTGATGTCCCAACGGCGAAAATAGCTGCGCAGCGTAATACGCAGCGAGGAGTTCACCCCGGCCATCAACACGGCGATCACCGCAATCGCCCCGATATAGCGCGAAATGGTGAGCCCCAGCCCCGCGCCGACAAATCCCAGCCCGTGCCACCCCAGGCAGCCGTAAATCAACACGCTACTGATGGCAATATTGAGGATGTTCATGCCGCCGTTGATCAGCATAGGGATTTTGGTGTTGCCTGCGCCACGCAGTGCCCCGCTGCCAATCAACGCGATTGCCGCAGCAGGATAGCTCAGCGCCGAGGTTTGCAGATAACTCAGCGCCAACGCTTTTACCTGGGGATCGGCGCTGCCCGCAATGCCATCGATGATGAGATGGCCCCAGACTTCAATGCCGACCACCAGCAGCACAGACAGCACCGTCATCAACCCCAGCGACTGGCGTGCGGCTGCCCTGGCGCGCTTCCCGTTACGTTTTGCCAGACTAAAGGCCACCACCACGGTGGTTCCCAGGTCTATCGCGGCAAAGAACGAGATAATCACCATGTTGAAGCTGTCGGCCAACCCCACCCCGGCCATCGCTTCCTTGCCAAGCCAGCTCACGAGGAAGGTACTGAGCACCCCCATGAGCATGACGCACAAGTTTTCCATAAAAATAGGCACTGCCAGCGGCGTGATTTCGCGCCACATCAACGTACGAAAGCTACGGCGTTTCGGATACCAGGCCGTGCGCTTGATCGCGCGTACCACTGCTACACCAGGATTTTGCAAGGGAATAACCAAATCATCAGAAAGATGGGAAGTGAGTTCTAATCATGATAGTCCGCAGGCAAACTGGCAAATAATTTCCAGCACTATTAAATCCTGATTACAAACTTTTTTTCGTCTTACAGGGAAACCAGATAAGCTGTTAAAAAGCCACTGAACTGCAAGGAGTCACCTATGCCTGGAACCCGGCAACATCTCAACAGCCAGCAGGCGCTGGATGAACTGGAACGCTTGTATGATAACGCGGTGGCTGCACTGCGCGGTGCCATCAAGACCTTTACTGAACAGGGAACCTTACCCGATGAGGCGCAACGTGCTGCGGGGCTGTTTGTTTACCCGGAGCTGCGTATCACCTGGCTAGGTGAAGGCCCGCAGCAGAACCGTACCCGCGCCTGGGGGCGTTTCACGCATACGGGCAGTTACAGCACCACACTGACGCGCCCTAAACTGTTACGTCCTTATCTCAGCGAGCAGTTAGCGATGCTGGAAAAAGAGTACCAGATCGAAATTAGCGTTGGCCCTTCTAAGCAGGAGATCCCCTACCCGTACGTGATTGACGGCTCCGACCTGACGTTGGACCGCACCATGAGCGCGGGTATCGCCCGCCACTTCCCCACCACGGAACTGTCGTTGATTGGGGACGAGACGGCGGATGGTCTGTTCCATCCTGATACTGAATTCCCGCTGTGTCATTTTGATGCTTTACGCACCGATTTCTCTCTGGCTCGCCTGCGTCACTACACCGGCACTGAAGTGCAATATTTCCAGCCGTTTGTGCTGTTTACCAACTACACCCGCTACGTTGACGAGTTTGTCAGTTGGGCGATTGAGCAGGTACGCGATCCCGCAACCCCCTATGACAGCCTGGTGTGCGCCGGTCAGGTGGTGATTGATCCTGCTACCCCAGACAGTGATGCGATGCTTTCTGACCTGGCGTGGAAAAAACACCAGATGCCCGCCTGGCACCTCACCGCCCCTGGCCGTCGCGGGATTACGCTGATCAATATTGGCGTTGGCCCGTCGAATGCGAAAACCATCTGCGACCATCTGGCGGTACTGCGCCCGAATGCCTGGCTGATGATTGGTCACTGTGGTGGCCTGCGCGAAAGCCAGACCATCGGCGATTATGTGCTGGCCCATGCCTATCTGCGTGACGATCACGTTCTGGATAGCGTGTTGCCACCGGATATCCCCGTGCCGAGTATCGCAGAAGTCCAGCGCGCCCTGTATGACGCAACTAAAGCCGTTAGCGGTATGCCCGGCGAAGAGGTTAAACAGCGGCTGCGCACCGGTACGGTCGTCACCACCGATGACCGCAACTGGGAGCTGCGCTACTCCGCCTCTGCCCTGCGCTTTAATTTGAGCCGTGCGGTCGCCGTGGATATGGAGAGCGCCACCATTGCCGCTCAGGGCTATCGCTTCCGCGTCCCTTACGGCACCTTGCTGTGCGTATCGGACAAACCGCTGCACGGCGAGATCAAGCTGCCCGGCCAGGCGAACCGGTTCTATGAAGGCGCGATTTCCGAGCATTTGCAAATCGGTATTCGTGCGGTAGAACTGCTGCGCGCCGAGGGGGACAAACTGCACTCACGCAAACTGCGTACCTTTAACGAACCCCCGTTCCGTTGAGTTAATTAGCCGGGCTGGCAGCAAATGTGCCAGCCCGGCAGCGTTAGCTTATATTCAACACTCTTTTTAAAATCGTCACCCGGTCCGCGTTTCGCCGTTGCGAAATCTGCGCGTGTGGAATCAGATAAGCCAGATGGTAAGCGCCAGCATAAACATGCAACTCGGTAGGAACATCAGCGGCAAACAATTTCTCTGCATAATTGACAGCTTCACTACGCAGCGGGTCGTACTCAAATACACCAATGTAGGCGGGCGGTAATCCCTGTAAATTCTGTGCGCGAGATGGAGCAGCATATTCAGGTATTTCCTGTGAACCATACAGTTCACCCAGATAATGCCGCCAGCTCAATGCCGCATTCGGTGTATTCCAGCCTGGAACGTCGTGGAATTTTTGCATACTCACACTGTTGAGACGATCGTCCAGCTCTGGCAAATCCAAATATTGATAGTAGATTCCTGGCCCACCGCGATCGCGACTCAACAGCGTGAGTGCAGCGGCTAATCCTCCACCTGCACTCACTCCATGTACGATAATTCTGCGATTATCAATTTTTAGCGTTTGATGTTGCTCGCTGACCCACACCAGCGCTGAATAACAATCTTCAAGTGGGGCTGGATAAGGATGTTCTGGTGCCAGGCGATATTCAACGGAAATCAGATTTACCGGGAGTTTTCGGGCAAGGTCGATACAGGTAGCATCATCCACCTCAATACGACCGATAACAAAACCACCACCGTGAATATTTAAGATCACAGGAAGCGTTGCATCGCGATGTTGTTCTGCTCGATAACTGCGGACTTTTATCTGCTGGCCTGATTCGCTACCGGGAATATAAAAATCCTCGACAATAACACCGCTTGCATCTGGCGCAGGTCGCGTTTTACCAATTTCAATCAGTTTGCGGCGTGTTTCTGCCGGATTGTGCAAGTCAAATACACCAAATGACGGAATAGCATCTAACAAATCAGCATCATATAAATAACTCATTATTTCGCCCTTATTAGTTCGCTTGAGTCGCTCTGGCTTTAAACGCACCAGCCGAGTTGTAAATAAAGAAAGATAAGAGGTAGCAAATCACGGTGAACGTTGCCACACCACTAAACCCTGCAAACCGCTGGAGCAACTGACCGCCCACAATACCGCCAAGGGTAGCACCAATATACATACAAGCATTTGCCAGTGAAGAAACGGTGCCCCGAGCGCCATCCGCTTGCGACTGCAACGTCCCCATGAACAGTGCAAAAGCGAAACCAGCCACCATCATAATAATGGTCAAAATGGCTACTGCACTGGTTTGCGTTGAAGCAAATGGTGTTAACGCGTAAAGCACCACTAACAGCAGGAATGAGATCAATAAAGAACGGGGCAGTCCAATATATTTTACCAGCCGCGTTCCCCATAGCGACCCAATCGCATTCCCTACCCCAATTGCAATCATCGAACGACCAATCGCCGTTACGTCTAATCCAAAGTCTTTAAATAGCCATGAACCGAAGAAAGATATGGCTTCAAAATTTCCGGTTTGAAAAATCAAATAACCTAACAGATAGGCTTTTAGCGTCGAGTTTTGCAAAATATGGCGATAGGAAGACGTAAAAGAAAATGCCTGCTGACCACGGTTTCCAGGCAGTGAAGGAAATAGCCCCGCCAGCAGGAACAACAAAAGCAAGGAAGCACCACCTAATGCCCAGAAAGCATATTTCCATGACAGAATCGCCAGGTAACTCCCCACCGGTATACCAACAATTTGGGCAATAGCCAGGCCCGCAGTCGCCGCTCCCATCGTTTTGATTATGCTCTCACGTGGCACCAGCAGCGGAATAGAGGCCCAAATTTGCGGGGAAACAAATGCCGCACTGACGCCAGCGAGAAAACGGAATATGATCATCGACCAAAAACCAGTAGCAAAACCACAGAGTGCGGTGGTCAGACTAAAGGCAATCAAACCGAGCAGTAATACCGTACGCCGATTGGCGAAATCAGACACAGGCCCTGAAATTAACGCAAAGCATGCATAGCCTAAAGCATAGGCGCTCACCATCCAGCCCGAAATAGCGGGATCAATTTGAAATAATCCGCTGAGTGTGGGTAATAAAGGCGCAACAATAAACGTATCTGTGCCGATAACAAACATAGTGGCAAATGACAACCAAGCCACCGTTGATGAACCAATTGATGCTTTCATAACAATCCTTTTGAATAATGCCAGACAGGGCTATTTCGTCTTTCAGCTAAATCAGGTAATTAATGTTGCCCACCATGGATTGAGTTTCCCCTCCAACATGTGCAGTGCCTGAATAGCAATAAATCCTTCATCTGTGGTTTCGGATGGAAGCTGCGGTTTTCTGGCAAAGCCGCCATCCGCACTTTGCCGCGCACTTATCCAGCGTATGCATTGCTCTCTGGATACGGGAAAATCGTGCAAAATATATAGCGCTGCAATTGCGTGATAACTGCCGACAAAACTCTCAGCGCCCTGTTCGCGATAACGAAATCCTCCATCTTCCGTTTGCAACGCTTTAATCCATGAACGGGTAACATCGGCCTGTGGCGGCACGAGCCCTAATGCCAGTAGCGTACTTACAGCCCGAAAAGTCGCAAATACGTCTGACGTCAGACCGGGCTGATTGCCATACCCACCATCACGGTTACGGCAATTCAGGAGATAGTTGACGAGGGAGGAGCGTCGGGCAATTTGGTGTCCCAGCCCCACCAGAGTTAGTACGGCAAGGTTGGTATGCCACACATCACTCACGTAGCCCGGCGTATTGCCGAAGCCACCATCCGCATGTTGGCTGCGATTGACGAAATCAATGCAGGCAGGAATATTGAATTCGGGTCGTTGCAAAATAACGCCCGTCAGTGCCGCACAGTAAGTTGTGAATACTTCGGAAGGTAAACCGGGTTGTTCAGAAAAACCACCGTCCCTGTTTTGCGCACTTTGAATGCCAGCAATCAAGGCATCTTCATGCTCAACATCGATGCCCAGAACGCTAAAATCTGAAACTACATGCAGTGCAGAGAAGATTTGTGGAGTGATATCCGAACGCAGGCCTAAGGGGGATCGATAAGGTGTCAGTCCAAAACCATAGCCCGACGCGGTCTGACGTGACCAGTTTAGGTAGGCAGGTAAATCAATCACACCTGGCGTTAGTGTACCTTGCGTGGCGGGAAACAAATTTTGCCGCACTGCGCTGGTTTCCAGTACGTCAGCGCTTTGATCTGTATATGGATTCTGTTGCCCGGAGGCTTCCGCTAAAAATGCCAGAAGCTGAGTATCAGCATGCTTCTCACTGAAGGGAATATAGGACGTGTTACCCACGCTAAAACTGCCTTTACGCGGCTGACGTACCATAACGTGACGCGCCAGTGGCACTGTTGCATCCGATGGCGTGGAAAACCAGCTTCCCTGTCCCTGAAATATCCCGCCCTGCTCCGCATCACTGTAGCGAGAAAGCTCTGTTTCAAGTTGATCTGCCAGTTTAGCAATCTCATCATCATGCTGCTGCTTCAACCAGCCTTTGCTGGCAAACAAAGCCAGTGCGTGATCACGCATATTTTTGACTGGAAAAGGTGATAGCAACGTCCCCACGGCGAACCCGATAGCATCAACCTCTACTCGACCATCGCCGTTAATGCGATCCCAGAATCCATGATTACCTACGTGTTGATGATGGCGAGCAATATGCTGGAGAATTCCATGGCTCTGCTGCTGTGCTTCAGCAACACCGCTTTGTGCCAATGCGTTCCAGGCACTGGCAGCCAAGGCACTGCTTGCCAGCAGATAACCATGATTTAAATCAGGTGCTCCATGCGTATCAAGTCGGGCGGCAAAGCCTGGTTGGGTTCGAAATGCGAGAAGCTGTCTAACCAAACGATCTCGATTAACCTGGGTTTCTTTTGTTCCGTTTTGCTGGGCTATAAAGCTCCAGACAATGGCCAATACCGCAATGGTAGAAAGCTTACGGGTACTGTCAATCACACGCTGGCTATCACGACTGAGCGTCTCCGGCCATCCGTGCTGCTCAAGACAATCCAAAAGATGATTAAGTCGCTGTTCATAAATCTCCGCAGGTGTAGTGCGTACAATCAGCGTGTTATTGATAAACTCAGCTAATAGTGCCAGTGCCTGATTTTTACTGTTTCGTACCTGCCCGATAATATTTACCACGCCTGTGCTATCTAAGAGCTCGTGATAGCCGCTGTGTTCGTCATCGTGGTAGCGATTAAAGCGGGTGGTAAATAACGTTGCAGCCTGCACAGGCTGTCCACGTTCGTAAAGCGTGATAACACCCAGCGCAACATCGCGTAGCAGGTAGCCATCAGTCAACTGTTCATGCTTGGTTCTTCCCAGTACGGCAGGAATACCGTAAGGCGAGTCAAGCAGATTGTGATCAATAAAATGCTGTAATGTGGTCATCTTCCAACTCCTTGTAGAAAATCAAGCCACTGCGGCCTGCGGTAGCAAAGCAATAAATTCCGGATTAAATTCTTCGCGTACGTAGATATTTTTTTCCCCCTCGCAATTAATGATGTATTCCTTAAAAGCACAGGCACGTTGCCCTTGCGCAGACAGCCAGACTGTTGTGCCAGTCGAGATAATATGGCGATGCTGTCTGATGCTATTACTCATCAGCATTTTTCCAAGGGGCGTAATATCCTGTTGTGTCGGGATGTTGACTGCTGTTTCAGACTGGTAAAATACGGTAGCCTGACACAAGAGATCCCCTTGTTGACTGAACAAGCGGGACTCACGTCGCGTTAGCTCGCCATGCTGTAAATCAAAAAACGGCTGTAACGTTTGTTGCTCAATTTTGGATAATTGAAACTGTTTGTGCTGAACCAGAACCTCAACACTAATTTTCGTATCAAAAAGTGATTCAAGCAGTACGGTGGTAGAACCGGTATTGGATAACAACATCCGCGTAACCTTTGCATCAGCGGGTGCCGGTAAGGAATTATTATTAACAGGCAGAGCCGATCGCAGCAAATATTGGGCCGCAGCATTAGCACCATTAGAAAATGGTGCTAATGCATCATAAGGTTGGAATTTTATTTTGCGCTTCTGCCGTAGTTTTTGCCTTACACGTTGTACTAATAGCGGCAAAGGCGGGTTAACCAGACTTTCAAAACCTATAATCTTCAGTCTCTTACTTGCTTCGAACTCATGGTACTCACTTTTATCAGCCAAAATATAAATCACCGGTACGCGAACTAAAGCCACTTCAGTTACGGTGATCCAACCAGGAGCCGAGAGCAGTAAATCGGCGCGCTTGAGTAAGGGTAGCCAATCTGGAATATAGTCAAATACGGTGATGCCCGCTGGGCAGGTTATTTTTTCACGGGAGATTAGCACCATTTTGAGTGAATCTATTTCTTTACTGAGTTGCTCATAGAGGGAAATGTAGCGATCAATTAATTTCTGCTTATTATCGATAAACATGGTTGTACCTCCAACTGAAGCTACAATCAGCTTATCTTTTATGGAGATATTCAATCCGAGGCGAGTGAAATATTCGGGATCAATTGATTCATCTGCCGTATTTATTTCTCTGGTCATTGGGCCAACGAATCTGACTTTTCCCTCTTTTGACGCACTTTCCAGTGCGGTATCTTTATCAAGGCTTGCGATATAAGGTTTATCAGTAAGGATGATGCGTGCCGAGTTTATGATGCCGCTAAAAATACGATGCAATGACGCACGTGCATCTGAAATTTCAGTTTTGTTTAGCGTAAACCCGGCACTGTTAAGTTCACGGTTACTGATTTGAAACAACGTGAAGTCGTAGCGCTCCGTCACCAGTGCGTGCGGGAAGTTGGCAATATGTGCTGCTGCGGATGCCGATAAATTGTAATCGCTAACGATAAGATCTGGCTGATATTTAATGTAAAGGGCAGTATATTTTAAGATTAATCCGCCATTGAGAAAAGCAGAGGAAATATAACCATCGATGTAGCTTTCCCAATTCATTTTCTTACTCAAATGGCTAACTTTTGAGTGATCACTGATCTCATTACTCAAAATAACAACTTTACAGCCTTCCTGTTTATATAACTTATAAAATATATTTTTTAAAGATAATAGCACTACAGTGATTTTCGCCTGCGGATCCACCACTCTGACTTGTTTTATAATTGCCAGGGTACGCATGTTATGCCCTGAGCCCGTTGAATTTGGAGCAAAGAGAAGGTGCATATATTCTTATCCCTTATATTTAATTAAATAAGCCAAAAATATAACGCTCACGATAGTTTTTACCGACAATCAACGAACCAGGCATAACTACGCTGTTATCAGGTATGGTTGCCGGACCTACCAGAGTACTTCCTTTTCCAATGATCACATTGTTGCCAATAATGACTTTTGCTGCTTTCCAGGGTAGAGACTGAAAGGTAAAATCGTGAGTGTTGGAAATCAGCAGGCTATCTTCTCCAATTAATGTGTTGTGACCAATTTCGATCCCTCCAGCGCCTTCTAATACTGATTTTCGCTGAATCCTCGTGTATCGTCCAACGCTGATGCCTCCCTGGTCAGAAGGCCCCTTCTGACGCCCCATCATTATCACTTCGGACTCGATTTCACACCCACCTAATAGAGTAAGATCAACATCGAGATAACAGGTTTCAGTCTCATGGAAATATTTTAAAGCTTCGGCAGAAACAGGATTTGATGGCCTTGATAGTTTCATCCTCAAAATATCTGAAAACGAAGGTGAGCTATCCGTGATATATTCTCTATTCTTTTTTTTAATTTGATTCCTGCCTGTTACAATAGTGTTTTCCTCAATGTTATTTGTGATCCACGCTCCGGCACCGATGACTGCACCACGTCCGATTCTCACACCGGGGGCAATCCAGGCTCTGGCGCCAATCCACACATTATCCTCAATGATTGTTGGCAGTGATGAGAAGCTGCCAATGTGAACTCCCGTAGCAATCTGACAATGGTTTCCAATCCAGGTGTTTTCAATATGACAGTTAAAGCCGATAAAAGTCATATCACCAACATCTGCATTTATTAATTTTGAACCGTAACGTATCCAGACGTTATTTCCTAAGCGAGAGTGATGTTCTACTCTTACTTTATCTTCTATCAGCCTCACGACTTCCTGTAGAATATCCAACGATTTTTCTTTTAAACATTGCGAATGAGATTTCATCTGGAATTCCCTTTCAGGATTGAAAACCTACCATCTGACAATTTTATGATGGCGCTATTAAAACCCGAAAAAACCAATGTTTACGACAAATTATTTATATTTACAGAGGTGATTAAGACGCTTTTACAGTGCGGCAACAGGTTATTCTTGGTCAAATAACTTTATCGAATATGTATATTTTATTTTTTCAGGAAAATAATTATTGACCCTGACAGTGCTGTCAGGGTTATTACTAGGCTCATTCATTTGGCCAGGGACAGGAATCTATGCGGGATTACTCAATTGTGTTCAGGAAATCTTCGACAATTCTCTTACTTTCTGTGAACTCTTGTAGTTTGGCTTCTAGCTTCTGCACTTCCTGTTGCAGAATGTCTATGGCGATTTTGCAGGGTGAGAAGCCATTTCCGTCGTCAAGCATGCAGGGCAACAGCAGCCGTATGCTCTCAATTTTAACCCCACTGCTATTTAATAAGCGAATACGCTCAACTCTCTCTTTATCTGCCAGAGAATATTCACGATAACCGGCGGCACTGCGTTTCGGGCTGAGTAACTTTTCCTGTTCATAGTAGCGCAGCATCCTTTCGCTGATACCCGTGCTGGCTGAAAGCTCACCAATTCTCATCGTCGCTCCTGTGAGAAGATCCATGCGAAAATCTATTGCATCACATTAAGATAGCTTAAGTCCAGCAGCCTCAGGCAGTGACGGTGTTCGGGGAGTGGTAGCCAGTTCAACGCAAAAAAAAAACCGAATACCCAGGGGCATTCGGTTTCTTGAAACGCGGGAGGGGCTGCGAATCAGGCGCTCAACCAACCCAATTTAATCACAAACAGCAGCGATAAAATCACCAGTGCGATGTTGATCTCTTTCAGGCGACCGGTCAGCAATTTAACCACGGTCCAGGTGATGAAACCGAAAGCGATACCGTTGGCAATTGAGTAGGTCAACGGCATGGTCAATGCGGTAACGGTCACTGGCGCGGCGGTGGTGATATCTTTCCAGTCGATTTCCGCCAGACCGGAAGTCATCAGTACTGCCACAAACAGCAGTGCAGGCGCGGTCGCATAAGCGGGTACGCTAGAGGCCAGCGGCGAGAAGAACAGGCTCAGCAGGAACAGAATCGCCACGACTACCGCTGTCAGGCCGGTACGTCCACCGGCACTCACACCGGCGGCAGATTCTACGTAGCTGGTGGTGGTTGAGGTGCCTAACAGTGAACCGAACAGCGCAGCCGCACTGTCTGCTACCAGAGCACGGCCCATTTTTGGCAGGTTGCCCTGCTCATCCGCCAGTCCTGCACGCTTGGTCACGCCCAGCAGGGTGCCGGTATTATCGAACACATCCACAAACAGGAAGGCAAATACCACGCTCACCAGGCCAACGTTCAGTGCGCCTTTAATATCCAGCTGCAGGAAAGTCGGTGCCAGTGAAGGCGGTGCAGAGAACACGCCCGCAAACGGGGTCAGACCCAGCAGCATCGACAGAATAGTAATCACCAGAATACCGATCAACACCGCGCCGGTCACACGACGTGCTTCCAGTACCACAATGATCAGGAAACCGAGGATCGCCATCAGTGGACCCGGCTTGGTGAGATCGCCCATTCCGACCAGGGTCGCTGGGTTATCTACCACCACGCCCGCTCCTTCCAGGGCAATCAGCGCCAGGAACAGACCGATGCCTGCGGCAATACCGGCACGCAGCGGCAGTGGAATACTGGCAATGATCCATTCGCGAATTTTGAAAATCGACAGGGCAAAGAACAGCACAGCGGAGAGGAATACCGCACCCAGCGCGATCTGCCAGCTGTAGCCCATGTGCAGCACCACCGTGTAGGTAAAGAAGGCATTAAGGCCCATACCCGGTGCCAGCGCGATAGGATAGTTGGCAATTAAGCCCATCAGCAGCGAGCCAATCGCCGCCGCGAGACAGGTGGCGACAAACACTGAACCTTTATCCATCCCGGTTGCGCTCAGGATCGACGGGTTAACAAACAGGATATACGCCATCGCCAGGAAGGTGGTCAGCCCGGCAATCACTTCAGTACGCACCGTGGTGTTGTGCGCTTTAAGCTGGAATAGTTTATCTAACATCATCATCTCTCATTCGAGGAGACGGCACACAGGTGCTTTCTCTCTTGCCAATAGGGAATATGCATACGCATTATTGTTTTGCGCTAAAAAACGACGCCGGGACGGTATGCTCGCCTCGGCTATCGCGCGGGGAGAACCCACATCATGGGGTAAGCGCTGCTGTCCGTTGCGACTCTCCCGGTATAACTCCCTGATAGCATAGCAAGCGCTATGCCATTACAGCGCTTGCAACGAAAACGGTTGCGTATCCTGATTCAGAATCCTCTGAACCAAATGAAAGCGCGATTATGGTGCATCGCCCGGTAAATGTGCAACGGATTTAATCGTTTGCGTCGGGCTGAGGGGGGCATCACGCAGGCCGTTTTGACCTGCGTGCGACGCAATGGGAAGGTTTTTTAATCGACGCTGTGCGGTTGCCATAACGGCACCGGCTTACCGGTAATGTAACGCTTGCGCAGACGACTGGAGATCACGTCCATCGTCATGACCACCACCACCAGCACCAGGGTAATAAAGGTGACGACATCCCAGTTCCATAACCGCATATTTTCGGCATAGACCAGCCCGACACCGCCCGCACCAACAAACCCCAGCACCGCCGCTGAACGGGTGTTGGACTCAATCTGATACAGACTCAGGGCGAGAAAGCTGGGGAATGACTGGGTAAAAATGCCAAAACGGTGCTTTTGCAGGCTGTTTGCGCCCACCGCCCCAAGTCCACGACTGGGAGAACGCTCTACCGCTTCATGGCCTTCAGCATACAGTTTCCCCAGCAGGCCAACATCCTGCATGATGATCGCCAACGCGCCGGCCAGTGGCCCCATCCCCACCGCACGCACGAAAATCAGCCCCCAAATCGCCATATCGATGCCGCGTAAAATATCCAGCAGACGCCGCACCACTAAGGCCACCGGGCGCAAGGCAGGCTCATGCATCACGTTGCGTGCCGCAAAAAACGAGAGAGGCAACGCCAGCAGTGAGGCGGTAAGGGTTCCGGAGAAGACGATCGCCAGGGTAATACCGATCTGCGAGAAGTAATAAGCAAACGGCCAGTTAGCGACATCCTGCCAGATAAACATGCGGACAAAATAGTGCCCGAGCTGCTCCATACCTTGCGCAGCACGCGCCCACGGAATGCCGAAATAGAGAAAGAACAGCAGATAGTAAACAGTAATCGCTAATGCCACTATGGCCAGGCGGCGCAGATAGCGCGACTGGGCGCTGAACAGCGCGGCATGCTCCTGTTTAATTTTGTCGAGATCGGGGACCAGCGTCATCATTGTTTAACCCTCAACTACGCGACGGCGTAACCAGCCAGACAGCGTATCCAGCAGTGAAACCACAATAATGATCAGCAGCATGGTGATGCTCACCTGATCAAAACGGTCGAGTTTGATATTGGTCATCAGCTCCTGACCGATGCCCCCTGCCCCCACCAGCCCGAGAATGGTCGATGAGCGGAAGTTGATTTCAAGGCGCATAAAGCTGTAGGAGAGAAACAGCGGTTTTACCTGCGGCCAAAAAGCAAAGCGCATCCGTTGCAGACGTGAGGCGCCACAGGCAGCCAGCCCACGCACCGGCTTGTCAGACGCGCTTTCGATTGCCTCATAGAACAATTTGGTCAGGCTGCCCACGGTGTGCAGCGCTAAAGCCAGAAATCCTGGAATCGCACCAATGCCAAACGCCATGACGAACATCACCGCCCATGCCAGTTCCGGCATGGTACGCAGAAAAGCCACCAGTGAGCGAATGGCGAACCGAAGGCCCGGGGGAGATTGGGTATTATCGGCCGCGAAAAATGCAAGTATCCCCGCGATAAAGACGGAAATGATGGTGGAAGCCAGCGCCAGTTGAATGGTTTCCCAAATCAGCGGCAGTTGGAAATGCAGGCGATAGCCCCAGTAGGCCAGTGAGCCTTCCGTTTTGCCATCGGCAAACAGCAGCGGCAGGTGCAAGACCGGCATGATTTCATACAGGTAATCAAAAAAGTGCGGCAATGATTGCCAAATGGTGAGGAGGTTGAACTCCGCCACCTTCCCCGCCGCCAGGTACAGGGCCACCAGCAGTAACGACCACAGCAGAGAATCACGTTTCTGCTGGCTACGGATACGTTGATAATAGCGTTCGAAATCAGTCAAGAGTGTCTTCTCTGGTTTTAAGGTCCCCCTCACCCTAGCCCTCTCCCACAAGTGGGAGAGGGGACAGATGCATGCACCACTCAGCTCCCTCTCCCGTTTATGGGGGAGGGTTGGGGTGAGGGAAAGGGATGAAGGAAATTAGCTGCGGCTGTCTTTCATCAGGTCACGCTTCATATCAATAATGTTCTGATAATCCGCCACGGTCGCTGGACCGATATGCTGTGCGCCGCCCACGGCTTTCATGAAGCACGCGTGATCGTTCTTATCCAGGTCTTTAATGGCCTGAACCAGCTTCGCTTTAAATGCCGGTGGCAGGTTGTTACTCACCAGAATCGGACCGTTAGGAATCAGCGGTGAAGACCAGATAATGCGGATTTTTTTCATCAGGTCAGGCTGGTCCATACGCATCATGCGGGTGAAAGCCCCTGAGGTGTAACCCTTGTTGTAATCACCCACCAGTGAAGTCCAGGTCACCGCGCCTTCAAACTGACCATTTAAGACGCCGAGAATGTCCTGCTCGTGGCCGCCTGAGAAGGTCACGCTGGAGAACGTGCCGTTATATTTATCGTCTACGCTGCCACCAAACTCTTTCTTAAACGCCTGGTTAGGCATCAGGAAGCCCGAGGTTGAATCTGGATCCGCCATACCAAACGATTTACCTTTCAGATCTTCCAGCTTTTTATACGGGCTGTCGGCTTTAACAATCACCACCGAGTGATAGCCGCGCGACTGATCTTTGTCATCAACCACCAGACCCACAACGTCCACCGCCTTTGGATCCTGGAGGTAAACCGAAGCATAAGAAGCAGGAGACATGCTCAGTACCATGTCGATTTTTTTACCTAACAGACCCTGAATCACGCCAGAGTAGTCAGAAGAGTTGTTGAGTTTGGTATCGACATTCAGCTCTTTATCAAAGAAATCTTTCACACACTGATTATCACCAATCTGCTGGGTGGCATTTTGACCGCCCAGAATCCCCAGATTCAACGTCTTTGGAGCATCTGCTGCGTGCGCGCCAAAAGTCACCAGAGCGCCAGTCAATAAAGCTAATGTTGTCAGTTTCATTCGAGGTTGTTCTCTTGTCGTAGGCGTTAATGGAGCTGGTTGATTTCATCACCGTACAGCGCATGTAACAGGCTGTCGGTAAGGTCTGAAGGGTGTCCGTCGAACAGGACTTTGCCGCGCTGGATACCAATCACGCGGGTACAATACTGCCTGACCAGTTCAATTGAGTGCAGGTTGACCATCACGCTGATGCCCTGCTCGCTGACCTGACGCAGCACATCCATGATGCGCCTGGTATTTTTCGGGTCGAGGGAAGCAACCGGCTCATCCGCCAGCAAAATTTTTGGGTTCTGCATCAGTGCGCGGCAGATGGCAACGCGCTGCATCTGACCACCCGAGAGGTTTTCCGCCCTTTGCAGCGCCTGGGGTAACATGTTCATCCACTGCAACAGTTCGATGGCACGGGCGCGGTCAGTATCGGGAAACACTTTGAAGAAGGACTTAAAGGTCGAGGTCTGACTCAGTCGTCCCAGCAGCACGTTGGTTATCACATCCAACCGGGGGACCAGACAGAAATCCTGAAAGATCATGCCGCACTCACTGCGCCATGCCCGCATCTGGCTGCGGTTTAACTGGGCCACATCCTGCGGCTGATCGCGATTGCTGAGGTTGTAAATGGCACCCTGCGAGGTACTGATGGTGCCATTCAACATGTGCAGCAGCGTCGATTTTCCTGCGCCGGAACGGCCAATCACTGCCACCAACTCACCCGCATGAAGATCGAAACTGACGTCATCCAGCACGCGGTTTTCACCATACGCCTTGCACAATCCCTGGACCGACAGCATCTTATGCCCTCTGGGGCTAAACGGCTGAGGGTTATCAAAAGCCGTTTTTAATATTGCCTGCGCCATACTCATTCATCCGTTTACGGTAGTCTGAAATTGAGGCCTATTACGGGCAAGCGGGATGAAAGCTGAATGACACTCCAGTGATCAAACTGTGACAGGGTGCACCACCCCCAATGACAGCGTCATACCATCCCGCGCGGGCAGTACGTTGTCAGGTAGGGAGTTATCCTGTAGCCAGTTGTCCATTTCGTGACTAAGGTGGGTCAGCCAGGCAAACCGTGGCTGGAGCCGCTCAATGATCGCCAGTGCCCGCGTCATATCGTTATGATTGCCTGCCGCTTCGCGTGGCGGGTCATTACAGTCAATCACCAGGTGTTCAATGCGCTGCCCGCGCAGGAAGTCAGCGGTGTCAGGCGGCAATCCACAGGTATCACACAGCCACGCGAGCCGCGCGCCTTGCCAGTTAAACAGGTAGCCGTGCGTGAGCTTCGAGTGTTGCAGCGGCAGCGGCGTCACCTGCAATTCACCAAAGGCGTGCGGCACGAAAGGGGTTAATGAGGGGCGGAAATCCAGCAGGCCCGGATGCTTATACAGATCATCACAGCCCTTCTCATCCGGCGGCCCCCACACCGGGATGGGGTGCCCCACTCCCCAGCGCAGGGCGAACAGCCCCTGCACATGGTCCATGTGGTAGTGGGTCAGCAGAATGCGTGACAGGCTGCCTGGCGGAAAACGCTGTGCCAACTGCGGCAGTCCGGCATCGAGCAAGATACGCTCCTTCCCGGTCTCAATCAGCGCACTACAGGGTGCGCGGTGCCAGCGACGATCGCTCAGCGCCCGTAAACAGGCCAGACAGTCGCAGCCGGGCACCGGTGCCCCCGTCACACCGCCAGTACCGAGAAAAGTCAGTTGCATCCCGAACCCTCCAGAAGCTGGCGCAGTTGAAGCACGGTGTCACTCAGTGCGCCATCGTTGTTCAGTTGATAGCAGCCCGGCGGCAGCGGCTGTGCGGCACGCGCCAGCCGTCGGGCAATCTCTTCCGCCGTTTCCCGGCCACGCTGTTGCAGGCGCGCCGCCAAAACCGGTGCTGATACCGTCAGACAAACCGGCACCAGCTGTTCGCCGTAGCGCGCCTGCGCCTCGGGCAAGTGCAATCGGGAACCGTTAACCAGCACGTCCAGCCCGCGCTGGAGCCACAAATCCACTTCCACACCAATGCCATACTGATGACCGTGCGCCTCCCAGCGCAGTGCAAACAGATTGCTGGCAGCGCGCAGGCTAAATTCAGCGGGCGTCAGGGCGATGTGATTTTCCCCGCCCGCATCGGCAGCACGGGTAATGTAACGATGGGCGATCAAGAGTCTGGCTGGGGGCACTTCCCGCAAGGCGTTGAGCAGTGAATCTTTGCCCGCGCCAGACGGCCCGGTAAGCCAGATCAGGCGCGCCATCAGTACACCTGCCTGCCCTGATTCCACACATGGCGAATGTGTGGATGACCATGATCGGTATGGACCAGCACCAGGTCCGCACGTAATCCTTCGGCAATCACCCCGCGATCGTTTAACCCCAGCGCCCGAGCCGGGTTACGCGTGACCAGAGCAACCGCGTCTGCCAGGCTCAGCCCATTGTGTTCATCTGCCGCCAGACGGAATGCCGCATCCAGCAGGCTGGCGGGATAGTAATCCGATGAAAGGATATCCAGCAGTCCTTCAGCGGCCAGTTGCCATGCCGCGACGTTGCCGGAGTGCGATCCTCCGCGCACGATGTTCGGCGCGCCCATCAGAATCTGCATGCCGCAGGCGCGCGAAGCACGTGCCGCCTCCAGCGTGGTAGGAAACTCCGCAATTTGGCTGCCTACCTGATGGGATTCGGCCACATGCGCCGCGGTGGCGTCATCGTGGCTGGCAATGGCAATGCCTTTTTGTCGACACAAACCCGCAATCGCCTGGCGATTGGGCTGCGACCATTCGGCGGCAAACGCCAGTTGCTCTCGCTCGAACGCATCCATCTGCTCATCGTTCAAATGATATTTGCCCTGGTAGTAATCGCGGTATTTCTCCAGCGAGGCATACTGCCGCTGGCCTGGTGAGTGATCCATCAGGGAGACCAGTGCCAGTTCCGGCGTACTCATCAAGCCTTCAAACAGCGGTAAGGTGCTGAAGTGCGGCAGTTCACAACGTAAATGCAGCAGGTGGTCCGCCCGGTTCAGCCCTTTGCGGTTACTGTCACGGATGGCATCGATCATCTTATCGAGGTTTTCCCGGCGGTGGCCGCCATCGCGCACATCACCGACGCCAATCGCATCCAGCACTGTGGTAATACCGCTGGCGACCATCAGCGCATCATGGCTGCTCATCGCCGAGTGGGCTGGCCAGTCAACTTTAGGGCGTGGGGTAAAGAATTTATCCAGGTTGTCGGTGTGCAGTTCAACCAGGCCGGGCAACAGGTATGCGCCTGCGCCATCCAGGGCGGCCGGGGAGCGGCTGGTGCTCTCGCTAAAACTGGCAATGCGCCCATCCCGCATTTCGAGTGATCCATTGACCACTTCATCCGCCAGCACCAAAGCCACATTATTGATAATCATACTGCTACTCCTGCATTCACCGGCAGCATGACGTGCAGGCGATCCGCCACCCGTTCACGCACGCCTTCATCATGAAAAATACCAACAATGGCGGTGCCGCGAGCACGCGCCTGTTCAATCAGTTCGACGACCGCTGCACTATTGGCGCTGTCGAGTGAAGCCGTGGGTTCATCCAACAGCAAAACCGGATAGTCGGCGATAAACCCGCGCGCAATATTGACGCGCTGCTGCTCACCACCGGAAAAGGTCGACGGTGCCAGCGCCCACAAACGTTCTGGCACATTCAGTCGCGTCAGCAGCTCTTTGGCTCGCTTCTCACAAAAGGCGCGCTCGACGCCTCTTTCCAGCAGCGGCTGCATCACAATGTCCAGCGTGGTGACGCGAGGGATCACGCGGAGAAACTGGCTGACCCAGCCAACTGTATGGCGACGGATCGCGATGATCTGCCGCGCCGGAGCCTGCGCCATATCGACCCACTCCCCCTGATGCTGCAACCAGATATGGCCACTGTTGGCCTGATAGTTACCGTACAGCGCGCGCAGCAGGGTCGATTTACCACTGCCGGAACGACCATGCAGCACCACACATTCACCGGCAGCCACTTCCAGCGAGGCATTCTGTAATACTGGCAGCATCACACCGTTCTGGTTATGTAACACAAAGGTCTTGCACAGCTTTTCTACCCGCAGTTGTGTTTTCATAAAAAGCCCCGTTAATTAAGCACTGAAGAGACCAGCAGTTGGGTATAAGGGTGATGGGGATCGTCCAGCACGCGGTCGGTCAGTCCATTTTCCACAACGCGTCCTTGCTTCATTACCAGTAGCCGATGGGCGAGTAACCGCGCCACGCCGAGATCGTGCGTCACAATCACCACCGCGAGGTTAAGTTCCCGCACCAGGGTACGCAGCAAATCGAGTAAACGCGCCTGCACCGAAACATCCAGTCCGCCGGTCGGCTCATCCATAAACACCAGTTTGGGCTGAGTCACCAGATTGCGGGCGATTTGCAGGCGCTGCTGCATCCCGCCAGAAAATGTCGTGGGCAGATCGTCAATACGGTTGGCGGCAATTTCCACTTCCTGCAACCAGTGCGCGGCGGTCGCCCGAATCTCGCCATAGTGGCGCTGACCAATGGCCATCAGCCGTTCGCCAATATTGCCGCCCGCTGTCACCTGCGGGCGCAGGCCATCCAGCGCATGTTGATGCACCACGCCCCATTCGGTACGCAGCAAACGACGGCGTGCGCTTTCATCCTGCTGATAGAGATCGTTACCCTGGTAGTGAATCGTGCCTTGCTGCGGTATGAGACGTGCCGAGAGGCTTTTGAGCAGCGTGGTTTTGCCGGAACCCGACTCCCCAACAATGCCTAACACCTCGCCGGGATAGAGATCGAAACTGACCTGTTCAAAGCCTTTGCCCGGTGCGTATAAGTGGGTCAGGTTATTGACGGCGAGCAGCGGTTGTTCATTGTGCATTTTTCTGTTCCTGCTGCTGATGGCAAAAATCGGTATCGGAGCACACAAACATGCGCGTGCCCTGGTCATCCATTACCACTTCATCCAGATAACTGTGGCGCGAGCCGCACAGTGCGCAAGGTTCTTCCCACTGTTGCAGGGTGAAGGGATGGTCGTCGAAATCGAGACTTTCCACTTTGGTATAAGGCGGCAACGCGTAAATGCGTTTTTCTCGCCCGGCACCAAACAGTTGCAGTGCGGGCATCATGTGCATTTTGGGATTATCAAATTTCGGGATCGGCGAAGGGTCCATCACATAGCGATCGTTCACTTTGACCGGATACGCGTAGGTGGTGGCGATGTGACCATAACGGGCAATATCTTCATAGAGTTTCACCTGCATTACGCCGTACTCCTCCAGCGCGTGCATCGTGCGCGTCTCGGTTTCACGCGGTTCTATAAAGCGCAACGGCTCTGGGATCGGCACCTGAAACACCAGCACCTGATCCTCTTCGAGCGGGGTCTCCGGGATGCGGTGACGCGTCTGGATCAGCGTAGCATCCCGCGTGCGCTCAGTGGTCGCCGCGCCGCTGACGCGCTGGAAGAAGCGGCGAATTGACACCGCATTGGTGGTGTCATCTGCGCCCTGGTCAATCACCTTTAGCACGTCTCCATCGCCAATAATACTGGCGGTGATCTGAATCCCCCCGGTTCCCCAGCCATAGGGCATCGGCATTTCTCGTCCGGCAAACGGCACCTGATAGCCCGGGATCGCCACCGCTTTCATAATCGCCCGGCGAATACTGCGCTTGGTCTGCTCATCCAGATAGCCATTGTTGTAGCCCTGTAACTCAGCCATGTTGGCGTTCCTCATACTCCTGACGCAGCTTTTTCAGCAACTCCAGTTCGGCCTGGAAATCGACGTAGTGCGGTAATTTAAGGTGAGAGACGAAGCCTGCGGCCTCGACGTTATCGGCATGAGACAGCACAAACTCTTCATCCTGCGCCGGGCTGGTGATGCGCTCAGCGTATTCGCGGGTCTGTAAAGCGCGATCGACCAACGCCATCGCCATGGCTTTGCGCTCTGCGCGCCCAAACACCAGGCCATAACCCCGCGTAAACTTAGGCGGCTGGCTCTCCTGATGAGTGATGCCATTCACCATTTCGCATTCCGTCAGCAGGATCTCACCGATCTCAAAGGCAAAACCTAGCTCTTCCGGGCAGATTGACACGCTGAGATACCCCGTGCGGATCTCACCAGCAAACGGGTGGGTGCGGCCATAGCCGCGCTGGGTTGAGTAGCCCAACGCCAGCAGAAAGCCTTCATCGCCCCGTACTAACTGTTGCAGCCGGGCTGAACGTTCGGCAGGAAAATCCAGCGGCTCCCGCGTAATATCACGCGGTTCGCTGCCATCATCCTGTTCGGCAACCGCCAGCTCCTCTTTGCTCATCATGGTGAACACGTGAGGGCAAGATTGTGCCAGCGCGTCTCTGTCCTGGGGGGATACCGGGGCTTCGCCGTTGGCAAGCAGCGTGAAATCCAGCAGGCGGTGGCTGTAATCGTAAGTGGGTCCCAGCACTTGCCCACCGGGCAGATCTTTATAGATGGCCGAGATACGTCGCTCAATGCGCATCTCACCGGTTGGAAGCGGCAAACTGTCTGCCAGACGTGGCAGCGTCGTGCGGTAGGCGCGCAGCAGGAAAATCGCCTCGACCAGATCGCCGCTGGCTTGTTTGATCGCCAGCGCGGCCAGTTGTGGGTCGAAAATGCCACCTTCGGTCATCACGCGATCGACCGCCAGCCCTAATTGCTGTTCGATTTGATCACAACCCAGTTCATCAACCTGGCGCTCACCGCGCCGTAAATCTGCCTGCAACTGGTGGGCGTTGGCAATCGCCTTTTCGCCCCCCTTGACCGCAACATACATCAGCACACCTCCACGTCAGTGGTGCGTGGCAGGGCCATCATCGCTTCACCACAGGTGAAGATCAGGTCAACCCCCTGCGGGAACGGATGGGGGCGGTTGCGCAGGTACTCAATCACGCTTTCGGGTAACTGTGGGGCTATAGCTCTGACTTCGCGCAGGCCGGGACCACTCAGGCGCAGGGTCAGCCCGCCATTCAGTGAGGGCACTTCCACGATAAGCGTAGTGCTTTTTTCCGGAGAGAGGTTGTCCCCCGCTGCAAAGCGCGTTGGGATGGGCGCGGCCTGATGATGGCTGAGCGCGAACAGGGCATCGGTGCTGTCGGTGATCGGCGCACCGGTATGAAAACGGACGTTATCGCGCAGCTGATCGTTGTCTACCGCCGGGTCGATCCATAACGAGCTTTCCTGATCCACCAACGTTAACAGCACCGCCGTGGCGGCCGGGGACAATGCGCCCCATCCCTGCTGGAGCGGCAAAGAGACCATCACCCCGGGTTCGCTCATCGCTTTGAGAATACGACGAAAAGCACGTTGGGCATCAGCCACCGGATGGTTAAAACTTGCCAGTAATGTCATTAATTATCTCCACGAACCAGGGTAAAGAAATCCACTTTGCTGCTAGCTACTTCGCGAGCGCGTAGCTGACGCTGCTCCGCCTGAAGTGCCGCCAGCGGCGTAACAATTTTTTCCATCAGCAGCCCACGGGTTTCCGCCTGCTGTAGCAGCGCATCCAGCAGCGCACAGCGCTCTGCATGGGCTTTATCACGGCCTAAAATGTAGCTGTAGCCCAGGGTGCCGTCGGCCAGCACCACGACGGCACGCGTCAACGTGGCATCGCCCATAATAAAACGCTGACCGGTGGCACCGGCGCGCGCCTGAAGGCGAGTCAGGCCAATTTCAGCCGGGCGTACCAGGGTGAAATCAGGTTTCAGTTCCAGCGTTTGCCAATGGGCATCCAACTGCTCTGCCGTACTGTGTGACAGTACAGAGAGCCAATGCTGGCGGGCGGTGTGCTGTTCCATTAATGCTCCAGGGTCAGTTCAATCATGTCACCGCGCGTCAGGCTGATGGAGTACTCCACCGGCAAGCCGTGCGCGTTTTTATTCAGGGTGCGCACACAAAGCAGTGGCGCATGCAGGGCAATTTCTAGCTGCTGGCACTCTTTAGCCTGTGCACGGCGGGTACTGATACGGGTCTGGCTACGCTGGAGTGGCAGATCCAACTGCTGCCGCAGGAAGTCGTGCAGCGAGCCATGCTGAAAACGCTGGAGTGTTTCCCAGTGGTCGAGATTGCCGAGGTAGTGATTGATCACGCTGACCGGAATGCCATTGACCCGGCGCAGCGTACGCAAATGGATGATCTCACTGCCCTCAGATACCCCTAACGCGCTGGCAATATCGCTACTGGCGGGGCGCAACACAGCCAACAGACGCTCACTGGTTGGGCAACTGCCCTGCTCCAGCAGGTTCTGGCTGAAACGCGCCTGAGCGTGCAGTGGGTAATCAAACGGCCGCATCAGCACCAAAATCCCGACGCCGTGACGGCGCTGGAGCAGACCTTTTTTCACCAGCTCATCAACAGCACGGCGCAGCGTGTGTCGGTTAACTTCATAGTGATCGGCCAGTTGTTGCTCAGAAGGCAAATAGTCACCGCTGCGATAACGATCGTGCAGCGTTTGTTCTAGTTGCGCCGCAACGGCCTGGTACACAGTGGTCGGATGTCTGGATATCTCCATCACTGACAAATCTCCATCGGTTTTCGGGTGGAGTAATGCAGCACGGGATGCTGCGTAATGGCGGTTAGCTTGCAGCAGTGAAATGACAGAACCGTGACTGACCAGTGACGGCTTGGTGAATCTACCTGAGCGGGGCGTTTGCCCGGAGAAGCGAATAAAATGCGATCGCAACCGCGAGGGTTTCGAGAGGGATCGCAAAGTGGAAGAGAGATAAGTGAAGTTAACCCATTCTCGTGGTAAAAAAAACACAGACGATAAAAGCACAATAAATTTTAAATTAGGAAAACAGTTAATTAAAAACCCTGAAATCCGCTAATAAACGCAGTTCTTAATTAAGCGAACAGCTAACACAATCTCACAGGAAAAACAGATGTGGTCCAGGAATCAGAACACAACGCAACACTATTTGATTGAAGGTAACATTCGTATTAATGATGCGCGTGTAGATAATGCTATTGCTTCTCTCAGTGAAAATACCGAGCATAGCAAGGTTATCATTCGCTTTTATCATAATGCTGGCGGTGCAATTGAAACTACGCTCCGTCTGACAGAAGCGATTAAACGCTGTCATCCACATCGACAGGTCATACTGGTTTTCAAAGGCTACGTAGCCAGTGCTGCCGCCTTTATCATGGCGACGTTCGCCTTCAGGGCCACCCCTGCACCGAATGTCATCGTGATGAATGAGGGGCCGGTTTGCGTAGTGTTTCATAAGCCGCGCGTCGTAGCAGGAAAACACCTCTACTTTTCAAATTCTCTCTACACCTGCCAGCTATACAATGACACGTTAGAGTTTTTAAAATTAATTACACCACGTTTTGACGAACTGTTTTGTCGAATGATGAATTATTGTGAACGTAAGAAAATCCCGCTTGCCCCGCATATGGCGTCCGTTTACGCTATGAACGGTGATGTAACGTTAATATTAAAGTCAGGTAAATTATGAAGAATATTGACAACCGAAGTCCGATCAGCCCTAAACGCTATCGCAGGAAAATGAGAAAGTTAATTGCCGAAGGCTGCTCACCCGCCCCAGAGCCGTTAAGTCCGGAGATATTACGTCTGCTGGACATTATTTATCAGGAGGCTCAGGAACAGATCAGAACCACGGGAAAATGTGACTTCCTGATTTGTTGAAGCAAACAACGACGCGCGTAGGGGGAATTCCGTGATAATCCCCCAGGCGTGGTTTTGCGCCGTACTTGAGGGTACGACGCAAAACGTATTCTCAGTGGCTCTTCTTCTGCGCCGCCAACTCTGCCAGACGCAAAATGACTTTGACGCTCTGCTCCATCACATCCAGTGAAGCGAACTCGTGTTTGCCATGGTAGTTATAGCCGCCGGTGAAGATATTCGGGCACGGCAATCCTTTCCAGGACAGCAGTGAGCCATCGGTGCCGCCACGAATCGGCTTCACTTTCGGCTCAATGCCGCAATCACGCATTGCCTGAAGCGCAAGCTCAATAATGTGAGGATAGGGTTCCACTTTCTCACGCATGTTGAAATAGCTGTCGCTGAGCTTCAGCACCACCGAACATCCCGCCGGTAGGCCGGTATTCAGTTGGTCAGTGATTTGCTGGAATTTGGCTTTGCGCGCCGCAAAGCTGTCACGGTCAAAATCACGGATGATGTAAAAGAGTTCGGCGTGCTCAACGCTGCCGCTCAGGCTGTTGAGGTGATAGAAACCTTCATAACCGTCAGTAAACTGCGGCTTTTCTTGCGCAGGGACTGCCGCATGAAAACGCGTCGCAAGATCCAGCGCATTGACCATCACCCCTTTCGCGGTGCCAGGGTGCACGTTGTTACCGGTGATATGCACTTTAGCGGAAGCGGCGTTGAAGTTTTCATATTCAAATTCACCGAGGTCGCTGCCGTCCATGGTGTAGGCCCAGTCGGCGGCAAACGCTTCGACGTCAAAGTTCGCTGCGCCGCGTCCGATCTCTTCATCCGGGGTGAATGCAACGCGAATAGCACCGTGTGGAATCTCACTCTGCGCCAGCGTGGCCAGCGCGGTCATGATTTCCGCTATCCCGGCTTTATCATCCGCACCGAGCAGCGTGGTGCCATCAGTGGTGATCAAACGGTGTCCATGCAGTCGGTTCAGCACCGGGAACACCGCGGGCGACAGAATTTCACCGCTGGTGCCGAGTGCAATGTCGCCCCCCTGGTAATTCTCAATGATTTGCGGTTTCACATTAACCGCAGTGAAATCCGGCGAGGTATCCATATGCGAGATAAAGCCAATCACCGGCGTTGGCCAGTCAACGTTAGCCGGTAACGTGCCCATCACCACACAGTGCTCACTCAGCGTGACATCCACACAGCCAATCTCCTCCAGTTCTTTCTGCAACTGGCGCGCCAGCACCCACTGATTCTCGCTGCTGGGTGCCTGCTTTGAGTGCGGATCAGACTGCGTTTCTACCGCAACATAACTAAGAAATCGATCGAGTAACTGTTTCATGCAGGTTCCTTGTTCCGCGCCGATCAACAGGCCGTTGATCGTAAGTTTTCAGAGCATCCGTTTGAAAATACACCTTTTATCACGCCGGTTTAACTGCAAAAAAACGATTAAGGGCAAATAACCCGTCTGTGAATGTGTCAGGGATACGTTTTAAGCAGAAAAGATCACAGAACTTCTGCAAATGTGATGAAACACAACTCCCGTCGGCACCGGAGTGCCCGCTTTCAATGTTTCACTTTTCCCCTCTTTACCAGGAGATGCAATGCCAATTCTCGCGAATCCAGGCCAGACTGCCAGGTTTTCTCTCCCAACCTGGTCTGACTCCACTAGGACATCACACAAAAATAACACCCTGGCTCACCGCCCCCCTGCCAAAGGGTCACAGGGCATCAGGCGCAACACTCCGCTCGCGAAACCGCGTCTTGATTTCGCCGCAACACATCTGCGTAGCCATAACGCCAACGTTACCCGTCCGGGGGACATTCTTAACCGTTTACAGCAAGAACAGCACGACAGAATGCAACTTGCTGCACAGTTACCGGTTCCCGCGGCCATGATTAACCAGCGGGTTGAACAAGCCATTGGGCGGCATTTCCCCCCCCTACCTGCGGATGTTGCCCCACTTGCTGTTGGCATACATTTACCTGCGCATAATGGCACAGCATCACGCGACATGCTGCTGACAGAGCTGGTGGCAAGACGCCTGCTAGGGGAAGAGTTTCCTGGTGTTTACGCGCGGGATTGTGTTTTTTACCAGCGCAAAGCGGACAATGCGGGGGAGATCCTGCACGACTTTACTTCTCCCGCGTCCCGAGCACAGCTCGCTGCGCTGTATGAACAGACTTCAGCGATGCAATTTGTCGAGCATTATGCTGCTGAGCTCAGGTCACGGTTGAGCAAACGCCCGGGTCAGGCCGGCTGGAAACTGGCAGAAAGCTTATTAACGACATTGCAAAGCGAAGTCAGGCTGCGGGAAAAAATCGATCTATCTTACCTGCGTTACAGCAAGATCGTTAACCGTTTACCCGCACTAAAACCCCATACGGATCAACCCTGTTGGCCGGGTGTTTATCACCTTGTGACGCATCAGGAACAGGCCGAACAGAGTGCCGTTTTAACCGGATACCTCGCACTGACGGAGCGCCCCTCGTTGTCACATCCAGGTCGCCTGATGCTGTGGCATCCCGGTGAAGCAACGCAGTTTTTCAATCATTCTCGCCAACTCTCGCGCTATTTGGATCAGCACGATCTTGCCCCCTGGGGATTCAGATTGCAGGCCATTGAGCAACATCCGGCGTTGGTGCTCGTCGAAGATTTAATCCTGTTGCACGTCGAGCAGTTGCGTAACACGCTCTCGCGACTTATTCATCCCGACCAGGCGCCATTGACACTAAAAAAGAAAATCGCACAACTCAATGCAGCCGCAAGGCCTGCCTATATCTGGCTCGATCTGAGCCGCCTGACCACCGCATTGACAGAAATTTCTGCTGAGTATTCACTTCGCCGCTGGTTCAATGCGCCAGATGGCGGAGAACGGCGCAAAAACTGGCTAAAAACATTACAGCAGCTGCATGCAATCCCCTCTCGCCATGCACTGCCACGTGTGCAAGGCCGCGTCAGCGCGGAAGGGATCAGGCTGTTTGCCAAAAAACGGGTTGAGGAAGCCGCCTTGCGACTCTTCAATACGTCACTGGATGCCGACCAGGCAGAGTTACGCATTAATACGGTGGTGGCCAGCACCAGTGTATTAGGCCATTCGGGCCGTCCTATCGTCCAGACCCAGGAGATGTCACTCACTGAGTGGTCGCTGCAGAATATTGGCTGGCTTGATCGAGGGCACTCACGCAAAGTCTGGGATTGCGGCAGACTCACACCGCTTCAGGTGATTGCATTGATTCGTGCAGCAGATGTAGCGAAACATTATAAGCAACACATTACACGCGAGTTGCAACCCGAGGTGGTACCGTTAGTCGCCGCAGGCTTTCGCTCCATGGCGTATACCGATTATATTCGCCAAAGTATGCTGCCCGCCGCCAACCGGACCATGGACGAACGCGCGCTGGATAAAATCATCACCGCCATTGACTTCCCTGATCCCGCAACACGCCCCCGGAATAACCAAAAGGAAGTAGAAATCTGGCAGCTAAAGGTCGGGAATACACCGATCTCTGAAACCCTGATTTTCTGCCATCCTGGGTTTGTAGAACCCGTGATTTATATTCCGCGATCTCCGGATGGCATTGTCTGTCGCACCGCGGGTGGGAAAAACAGAAGCCTGACTCGATTATTGCATACCGTCATGGCAGTAAAAGGTATGCGGGATCATTTGAGTAAACGCATGGCCGTCGGCACTGACGATCGCGCGGCAATAGAAAAGCACCACTTTAGGCCCCAACAGTTCGAGGTACAAAAAGTATCCGGTGATTTCTATCAGCACCTGTGGGATACCCGTATCGCAACCATTCAGGCTGAAATTCCTGCATTTGCCCGCTCCACCTCTGAGGCTGACCGGACTTCATCTATCCAACTAGCGAAACAAATCTCTATGTTAATAGCCTCACTGGTGACACCTTTGCTCCCGACACCGGCCATTATTTCTCTGACGCTGGCTCGGGTTGCCTTGCATACCCACTTCGCCATCGAGGACTTCAGGCGTGGTCGCACGGAGGAAGGCATATTTTCATTGGTAGATGCACTGACCGCTGTGGCTGATGGCGCTCCTGGCGTATTAAAAAACCGCCTGTCACCGCGTAAAATGTCACGCGCACCCAATCCCTCGTTAGTGCCATTAACATTAGGAGGCTCTGCCCCCGCAGGGCTGGTCGCCACGGCGGCGAGCGAAGGACCCGTGTGGCAAAACCAACAGGGACAACAATATCTCAACATCACCGGCTTATGGTTCAAAAGCAAAGTCAGCTTCAATGGCCGGATGATTTATCATCCGCGTAATCGGGGCGATATGTATCCGGTTTATTATGTCGGGCATGAGTGGGTAGTCAGTGAAGATGGAAAAATCGACCCCAGACTGCTGTTTATTAAGGATAGCCACGCACTGGATGAAGAAGAATTCTCCGCCTTTATCGCCTTCCTCAACCAACGCTATCCGACCGCTGCGGGGCGCGATAGATTTCTGCAAAGTCGACAGGGTAACTACGGTGATGTAGAAATACTCAGCATGGTCGCTGAAAGCCAGAAAAACCTGTTGCAACAGCGAATCCAGCAATTACAACAGCATTTTTCCTCCGCAATACCCAGCGCTGTACCCGCCGTTAGCTCCTCACCGTTTACCGCTATTCACCGGGTGAAAAACACCGGTTTGCTGTTAAGTAAATTTCACCAGCAAAATGACATCTCTAGACTAAAAGTACAGTATCCCGATACGCAGCCAGCCTCACTGGCAAAACTGATAGCCGAAGTGAAAAATCACTACGCGATATCCACCCCGGCAAAAATGCGCCAGATACAACGCGCACAAAAGCAACGTAACGACTTGCTGGATCAACACTATCAGCAACAGTCGCAGGCATGGCAAGCCAGCGCTGAGCGGCAGCCCTTTGGTCCTCTGTTTTTTCATCCACCCAGCGAACATCAGATGATTGATATGGCGTTACAGCGGAGCCAGGGCATCGTTTTCGGCCAGCGACAGACGGAAAATAGCGCGCTGGCCTTGCTCATCCACGCGATGCCGCAGTTGAAGTCACAAGGGGTAAAGCATCTCTTCATGGCATCACTGATCCCCGAAGTCTGGGGGGCTGAATTGCAGCAATTTAATCAGCAAGGCCGGTTAGACCAAAAATTGCTGGATTACCTGATGATCCATCGTCGCTATCGGCTGAGTGATCGCCTCAAAGAGAGCCGGAATGATGAGCAACAGGTCATGCTGAGTGCTTACCAGCAGGGAATAACGCTACATGGGTTAGGGCTACTGGCGATAGCTTCCGACCACAGCAGCGCAGCACGCTGTAATCGGTTTAATTTTATTGCCGCACAGCAGATTAACCAGGTCATCGCACCGGGAGAAAAGTTCGTGGCGCTGGTGGATCTTGAGCACATAGATTCGTGGCATACCGACGCAGCTGAGTTTAGCGTCACTGGGCTGGCACCCACTACCCGGGCAACCAGTGTTGCTGTTATCGCCGCGCGTTCAGGAAACCAGAGCAGATTGATTGTCGATTACCAACGCAACACGGTAATCCCTGAACTGGATGCCCCTTCATTAAACCAGTGTAATTTCCTGCTGGTAAAAGCCGAGCCTGGCCTGGCTTCTCCTCGTGTAACCTCCGGAGCATAAATGTCGACTGTCCTCCCCCTGACTCATCTGACACCGCCCGTGATAGTATCCCCTGTTAAACCGGCCACACCTGAAACAGCCACTACGCCCCCTTGTGCCACTGTTCAGGCCGTAAACCCGCATTTCGATGCCCTGCTACTGCAGCTAAAACAGGCGCAAAATTTTCGTCAATCCCTTATCAACCGGCTACCCCTGCCGGGAACGGCTCACGCTAATCTTTCATCGTCCCCCGTCCCGATTGATTTTCTCACCCTGGGGAAGCGGGACTTTATTTCGCATTTTGCCGAACAGACTCGGGCCTTTTTTCATCCCCAGCAAGCTGCCAGCACCGCGCTGGTTCAAAGCCTTCTGGATGTGATGGCAGTAGAAATGCGTATGCTGGTGAAGCTGGGAAAACTGAATTCATCATGGTTAGCACGGCTTAATCATCTCTGTACCCGCACATCTCAGGCTTTTCAGATTTTCCCCGAACACGGCACTGCCCGCCCTGCCCAACCCCTGCCAGGGAAAATCGCCCTCACTCAGGAGCAGGGGGGAAAACTGCTGCTCTGGCAGCCCGGCTTGCCACTGGGCTATTACGCCTCATCCACTGAGTTACAGCAGGCTTTGAGCGAACAAGGCGAAGTGATGTGGGGAATGACGCTGCAACCTTGCTCATCACCGCCTGCCCACCAGCTGGTGACAGATTTCGCCGAACAGCACATCGCACAATTGCAGTACACCATCAGTGCAGCCATGCAACCGGTTAATGCGAATCTGACCCTGAGCGAACACATCACCCGGCTTGATGAAGCCGCTAAGCCTACCGTTGCCCGGCTTGATCTGGGGGAGATCATCGCCCATTACACTCAGCAGCGCGACGAACTGGCTTTGTACAACTGGTTTAATCGCGCCGCAGAGGCACCTCGGCGTAAAGCCTGGCTGCAAAGTCTTAAGCAACTCCGCGGCATACCTGCGCGCGCAACGCTCGCGTCGCTGCCTGCTCGCGTTAGCGCCACCACGATTGAGGCATTTGCCAGCCACCGATTAGAACGGCTTGCAGCGCAACAACATAACGTCACGTTATCCGCCCACAATGCTACATTAAGCATTACCACTGTCACCGCCGGCACCAGCGTTTTAGGCAGCATCAGCAAAGCCATCAGCCAGACAGAGACGCTGACACTGACTGAATGGTCGCTGCAAAACATCGGCTGGCTGGAGAAAGGCCACAGTCGCAGAGCCTGGAACGCTGGCGGCTTAAGTCCTGACCAGCTCATCGACCTGATCAGGCGTGCTGATGTCGCCAAATATTTTAGTCAGTCACTGTTCCGTCAGTGGCAGCCAGAAACCCTGGCGTTGATTGCAGCGGGCTTAAAGACGATGGCGTTGACCTGCTATATCAACCAGGGCCTCGCTGATCCACCCCGCGCCTTACAGCATGATGCGCTGGAAAAGGTGCTCACCGTGCTTGAACATCCCGATCCTGCTACGCGGCCAAAACTACAGGGCCAGCCGGTGGATGTGTGGCAGTTTAAACTGGGTCGAACGCCGGTGGCAGAAGTGCTGCTGTTTGCCCAGCCCGATCTGCGTGATCCGGTGATGTTTATTCCGAATGCGCCAGATGGAAAAATGTTTCGTGGTGCCCGCGGTGGTGAGAAAACCGTGCAGACGCTGCTGCAAGAGTTACTTGCCGTTCCTGGGATGCGGCAGCATCTGGCGGAGCGCATGCCACAGGGAAATCACGATCGACAAAGAATGCTGGGCCATACGCATGACCGGCGCGGTTTTGATCCCGAGATTATTCGTACGGATTTGTATCAACACCTCTGGAGCACCCGGCTCGCCATCGCCCAGGCGGAAGTCGCTGCTTTTGCACGAACCACCGCCTTAGCCGATCGACTGTCCAGTGCGCAACTGGGGCAAAATATTGTCTCTTCCCTGCTGTCGTTGATTACGCCTTTACTGCCTTCTGCTGCGGTGCTCAGCCTGACCATCAGCCGGGTCGCCGCGCACAGCGCAATTGCAGGAGAGGCGTTTCAACATAGCCGAACGGAGGAAGGGGTTTTCGCGTTGGTCGATGCGCTATCTGCAGTGGCAGACGGCGTAACGGGCGGCAGTAAAAACGCCGCTTTGCGTGTACCCCGTACACCACTGCCTGATCCCAGCTTAACGCACCTTGCCGTTAGCCAACGAAAACCTCAAGGGCTGGTGTTGGCTCGAGGTCGGGAACCGGCCATCTGGCAGGATAGCCAGGGCCAGCAATACCTTGAGAGTGAGGGGCGTTGGTTTAAAACGGCCACTGAAGCCGGTCAGCGCATAATTTATTCTCCGCGCAATCGCGGTGATCAAAAAAGCGTAATACTGCAAACGCGGCGCTGGATTGTACTGCCGCAAGGGCTGCCAGGCGGCGCACCAGAGAACGACCATCGCCTGGTGTTTATCAAAGCCAGTTTTGGGCTTGATGACGAAGAGTTTCGCGTCATGATGCAAAAAATTCGGGTTCATCATCCTGCTGATGCGGACATCTTGCGTTTTCTCTCCAGCAAACAGGGGCATTTAGCCGATGCCGAAATCATGGATTTCGTCCTGCGTAGCCAGCAGCAGGTGACAAAAAAGCGATTACGTCAACTCAAAAACCAGCTGTCAAAGTTGCCGCAGGATTTTACCCCGATTGCGGATGTGCCAGCCGACCTACAGCCGTTATACATCGGTGGCCCAGAGGCCGAGTCCATTATGCGTAAACATGCCGAAGGGGCATGGACACACCGACTTTATAACCTGTACCGGGATAAGCCCGCTGGATTTATTCAGGCGATGGTCACGCAAATAAAAGATCACTTTGGCATCAATACACCAGAACAGACGTTAGCGATTAATCAGGCGATGCTTAGTCAGTCGGAAAAAACCAATGAAGATTATCGGCAGCACTCAGCCACATGGAAAGCCAGTTCTCAGCGGATGGGCTACTCTACCATTGCTAATACAGTGCTGACAGAACAGCAGGTTATCCGCACAGCCCTGCAACAAGGACGTGGATTAATTATCGGGGAGGCCCACCACCAGCGCGCCGCCCTGCAGTTTATTATCGACAATATGGCGTTGCTGCATGAATCAGGTGTCCGTCATCTGTTTCTCGAGGACTTACTGCCGGAAATCCACCATTGGGATATCAGGCAGTTCAATCAGCGCGGCGAATTCACCTCTCAGTTGCAGTTACATGTTGACGCTGCGACTCAGAGCACACAATTTAATCCCCCGATGACCGCTGAAGCGCGTCACTACAATACGGAAAACCTTCTGCGGCTGGCACGTCAACACCAGATCACTTTGCATGGTCTGGGTTCGTTAAGCGCCAGCATCTGGCGGCAAGGTGCCGAACGTACAGAAAGTTTTAATTACGTTGCCACCCGGCAAATTAATAACGTTGAGGGAATTACACAACGAGGGGAGAAGTTTATTGCGCTGGTGGGCTATTACCACGTGGATAATTACTGGGACAACATGGCAGACGGAACGCCCTTCCCGGTCACAGGCATCGCCCCCACTACCCAGGCGACCAGCGTTACGTTACTGGAAACCACACAGGGATCGCCACCACGGGTAGTGGTGGACTACCAGCAACAGACGCCGCTGGCAGAACTCACCGGGAGTAAACTGACGCAGAGCAACTTTGTCATCATCAAAGCCCCTGCCACGGTTTACGCCCCACACCACCCCGTAGCGTCAGGCACGAATCAAAATAGCTGACCAGCCTGATAACGCTGAAGCTTGCGCACAAAGTCAGGGACGACTTCGCTTGCCAGCCCGTAATGGCGCTCAGCAAACTCATTACCCACCTGACTCGGCTCAAGGTTGAGCTCGACGGTATGTGCCCCCTGTACTTTGGCTTCATGGACGAAGCCCGCTGCCGGATAGACATGGCCCGAAGTACCGATAGCGATAAAAATATCCGCCTCATTCAGCGCCTGATAAATCTCTTCCATGCCCAGTGGCATTTCGCCAAACCACACCACGTGCGGGCGCAACACCGACGGGAACTGGCAGCAGGTGCAGCGGTGTTCCGGCGTGACATCTTCGGTCCACTCCACCACCTGACCACTGGACACACAGCGCAGTTTCAGCAACTCACCGTGCATATGCAGCACGCGCTGGCTCCCGGCACGCTCATGCAGGTTGTCGATGTTCTGCGTCACCAGCAAGAGGTGATCGCCTAACACTTGCTCCAGTTCAGCTAACGCCAGATGTGCGGCATTCGGTTGAACCTCTGGCTGCTGCAACTGGCGGCGGCGTGCGTTATAAAACGCCTGCACCAGCGCCGGATCGCGCCGGAACCCTTCCGGCGTGGCGACATCCTCCACCCGGTGCTCTTCCCACAGGCCGTCATCGGCACGGAAAGTGCGGATGCCAGACTCGGCAGAGATTCCTGCGCCAGTTAACACCACCACAAAAGGCAATGGATGTTCTGCTAAATCTGCTTCACGGTCGCGTTCGAAAATACGCTGGCGAAAGCGCTGTTGTACCTTACGTCGGTTTTTCTTGTAGCGCGCAAGGCGCAGGCGACGTCGGGGTGTTCGCATATCAACTCCTGTATTACTGTCCGCTTAGTACGCGCGCCGGATCAATCCGACTGGCGCGTCGCGCCGGATACCAACTGGCCAGCAGGCTCAGCACAATCGAGGTGGCGAGCACAATCACCACATCCAGCCAGTGCAGCTCGGTGGGCAGGAAATCGATAAAGTAGATATCGCCCGCCAGTAAATGCCGCCCGGTCAGATGTTCAATGCCCTGCACCAGATGCGTCAGATTCAGTGACACTAACACACCCACCACGACCCCGCTTACGCTGCCCAGCAGACCGGCTAGCAAACCGTACCAGATAAAAATGGCACGGATAAGTCTGTCTTTGGCTCCCAGGGTACGCAACACCGCGATATCACTGCTTTTATCCTTCACTGCCATCACCAGCGTGGAAACAATGTTGAAGCAGGCCACGCCAATCACCAGCACCATCGCCAGATACATGATGGCGCGAATCATTTGAATATCGCGGTACATGTAGCCGTAGGTGCCAATCCAGCTGCGAATGTACACATAGGACCCGGTGGCTTCACCCGCCGTACGGACCAGCTTTTGCGCCTGGAACGGATCGCTCATTTTCAGTGCAATGCCGCTTACCGCATCCCCCATATCGAGGTAGCTTTGCGCATCCTCCAGGGGGACCAGCGCCAGGCTGTGATCGAGCATGCCGCTGAGCTGCAAGATTCCTTCCACCTGCAAACGAATCCGCTTGGGTTGCAGCAGCTTATTCGCGCCGTCATTGTTGGGGATCAGGATGGTTATCCAGTCACCCTGTTTGACGTTAAGGGCTTTGGCGATACCGCCACCGAGAATGATCTGCTGCTTACCGGCGCTGAATTGTGACCAGGCGTTGCCCTGCACAAACTGCGGCAGCGCACTTAAACGCGGCTCCTGGGCCACATCCACACCGCGCACCTGTAGCGCCTGTAATTTGCTGCCGCTGTCGATCAGGCCAGTAAAGGTGATGTAGGGTGCTGCCGCCGCAATACCCGGTACTTTCTCAACCGGTGCAATCAGCGGCTGCCAGTGACGAAACGGCTGTTCAACCGCGCTGATTTCACCGTGCGGCACCACCGCCAGAATGCGACTGTTCAGCTCACGTTCGAAGCCATTCATCGCACTCAGGCCAATAATTAACACCGCCACACCCAGCGCAATCCCCACGGTGGAGATCACCGAAATCAGGGAAACCATACCACCCCGTTTGCGCCCACGACTGAAGCGCAACCCCAGCAGCAGGGAGAGAGAAGACCCCATTAGCGCACTCCCGTCAGGGTTGACTCAGCGCTAAGCTGCCCGTCACGCATCTCCATCTGACGCGACATGCGCTGTGCCAGATGGAGGTCGTGAGTCACCACTAAAAATGCGGTGCCTTCACGCTGGTTGAGATCGCCCAGCAGCGAGAAGATGGCATCGGCGTTACGCGCATCAAGGTTACCGGTGGGTTCATCGGCCATCACCAGACGCGGACGATTGACCAGCGCACGGGCAATCGCCACGCGCTGACGTTCGCCGCCGGAAAGCTCAGAAGGACGATGATGGCCACGGTGTTCCAACCCGACGGCGGCCAGCATTTCACGCGCCCGCTGTTGCGCTTCGGTTTTGCTCTTTCTGCCAATCATTAACGGCATTGCGACGTTTTCCAGCGCGCTAAAATCCGGTAACAGATGGTGGAACTGATAGATAAAGCCCAGCTCACGGTTACGCAGATCGGCCTTAGCCGAAGAAGAAAGCGCATTCATCGACTGACCATCAAACACCACATCACCGGAGGTAGGCGTATCCAGTCCGCCTAACAGATGCAATAAGGTACTTTTCCCGGAGCCGGAGCTCCCGACAATCGCCATCATTTCACCAGGCTGCACCGAAAAGGCCACGCTGCGCAGCACATCGGTCTGTACGCTTCCTTCCTGATAGCTTTTGCACAGGTCGCGACACTGCAACAAGGGGGTATTACTCATAACGTAGAGCCTCAGCGGGTTGAATGGCGGCAGCGCGCCATGAAGGATAGAGCGTAGAAAGCAGCGCAACGGCCATTGCCGCCAGCGCAATAGTGACCACCTGCCAGACGTTGATATCCACCGGCAGTGCGGCACCATCCAGGAACAGGCCAATCACTGGCATCAGGTTATTTAACTGGCTGGCCAGCAGCACACCCAGTCCGGTCCCCAGTAAGGCACCGATAATACCGGCCCCCGCACCCTGAACCATAAACAGCAGCAGGATCTGACGGCGTGTCAGTCCCAGCGTTTGCAGGATCGCCACCTCGCCCTGTTTTTCCATGATCAACAGGCCAAGGGACGTAATAATGTTAAATGCGGCCACCGCAACGATCAGGCTCAGCAGCAGCCCCATCATATTTTTCTCCATGCCCACCGCCTGGAACAGGTCGCCTTTGCGCTCGCGCCAGTCTTTCCATTGCAGGCCTGCGGGCAATTTCTGCTGGCTCAGGCTGTCAACGTCCAGTGGTTTTTGCAGCCACAAACGCCAGCCGGTGATATTACCCAGCGGGTAGCGCATGACGCGCGAAGCATCCTGGAGATTGACCAAAATCTGATAGCTATCCACTTCACTGTTGGCGGCATAGGTGCCCGCCACGGTGAACAGGCGCTGGCTTGGCACACGCCCTACCGGCGTGAACTGGCTCACCGAAGGCACCATCAGGCGCACCTGGTCCCCTTTTTTCACCCCCAGTTGGCTCGCCAGCTCTTCGCCCAGAATCACGTTCCAGCCATTAGGTTGCAGTACCGACTGTGACGTATTCACCAGATAGGGGGTAAGCGGGTCTTGTTCGTCCGGGTTAATGCCTAACATCACCCCGACAGAGACGTTGTGCGCACTTTGCAGTACCACGTCAGCCGTTGTTAACGGCGCGACACGGCTCGCACCTTGCAGCCCCATATTTTGATACGGTTGTTGTTGCGGATCGATGCTGCCTTTGTCGCTGGTCACCAGCGCCTGCGGCATTAAGCCGAGAATGTTGCCCTCCAGCTCTTTTTCGAAGCCGTTCATTACGGAGAGCACCGTCACCAGTGCCAGAACGCCAAGCGTAATACCAATAGTGGATAACCAGGAAACAAAGCGACCAAAACGGTCCGATGCTCGTCCGCGCATGTAGCGAAGACCAATATAAAGCGCAACAGGTTGATGCATAGCGTCCGTCTTAAGCTTTCCTCAATAAGTACCGGGATGATAAAGGAGCCGCCCTGTTTAGGAAACCTCAATCAACCGATTGCTGAGCGCTGTTTGTGCAGTCAGGCAGCTATACTTACTGTATGTCCAGTTACTGAAGGAGGGAGTATGACAAAATTTCCCAAAGGCAGTCTGGTGAAACATAAAACCGGTGAAGTAAAGGGTGAAATTCTCAATGTGTTCGATCAAGGCGATGCCCCGGCGGCCTATTACGTCAAATGGGATGATGGCAATCACAGCTATCACCTGGAGAAAGAGCTGAGCTGGGCCAACATCGATCGACCGCGAATGTACTACCGCGAACCCCGCTAACCCCGCTAACCCCGCTAAGGAGAGCGTAATGCGGAAAAATCCGCACTAAGTGATGACCCCCAGGGCGGAATGTGGAATCATGACGCCCTGGTAAAAATGGAGAACAGCACGAGATCCCATGTCCGAACCAACCCGCTACGACCTGCCCGTCAAACCTGGCGATCACCGCCAACTCGGAGAACTGATTGGTGCCGCACACGCGGTAGAGTGCGCCAGCATCACTGAACGTCACACCGGCCCCGTGGTGTTAATCACCCCGGATATGCAAACGGCGCTGCGGTTGCAGGATGAGATTCGGCAGTTTACTGACCTTACAGTGAACCATTTGCCGGACTGGGAAACCCTGCCCTATGACAGTTTTTCGCCCCATCAGGATATTATCTCTGCCCGCCTGTCGATTCTCTATCAATTGCCGACGCTGAAGCGTGGCCTGCTGATTCTGCCGGTGAATACGCTGATGCAGCGCGTCTGCCCACATACCTTCCTGCACGGCCATGCGCTGGTGATGAAACGCGGTGAAAAACTCTCCCGCGACCGCCTGCGTGACCGGCTGGAGCAAGCGGGCTATCGCCACGTGGACCAGGTGATGGAACATGGCGAATATGCCACGCGCGGCGCACTGCTCGATCTCTACCCGATGGGCAGTGAGCAGCCGTATCGCATTGATTTCTTCGATGATGAAATCGATACCCTGCGCCTGTTTGATACCGATACCCAGCGCACCCTGGAAGAGGTGGCAGAAATTAATCTGCTGCCCGCACACGAATTCCCGAGCGATAAAGCCGCCATTGAGCGTTTTCGTACCCGCTGGCGTGAATATTTCGATGTGCGCCGCGAGCCGGAGCATATCTATCAACAGGTGAGTAAAAACACCTTCCCCGCCGGGATTGAGTACTGGCTGCCACTGTTCTTTGATCAGCCACTGGAACCGCTGTTTAGCTATCTGCCTGACAATGCTTTACTGCTGAGCAGCGGCGACCTGGAAGCAGGCGCACAGCGTTTCTGGCAAGACGTCGAAGCGCGTTACGAAAACCGTCGTATCGATCCCATGCGCCCACTGCTGGAGCCGGTGCAACTCTGGCTGCGCCCGGATGCACTGTTTGGCGAATTAAAACAGTGGCCGCGTGTGCAGCTTAGCAGCGAAACGCTGCCCGACCGGGCGGCTAACCGCAACCTTGGCTATCAACCGTTGCCAGAACTGACCGTGCAGGCGCAGGCCAAGTCTCCGTTGGACCTGCTGCGTCAGTTCCTTGAAGGCTTTGCCGGTTCGGTGGTGTTCTCGGTGGAGAGCGAAGGACGCCGTGAGAGTTTGCAGGAATTGCTGAACCGCCTGAAAATTAAACCGCAGGCCGAACAGCAGCTGGAGCAGGCACGTCAACAGCGTTTCGCACTGATGGTCGGGGCCAGCGAACGCGGATTTATCGATAGCCAGCGCAACTGGGCACTGATTTGCGAAAGCGATCTGCTCGGGGCGCGCGTCAGCCGTCGCCGCCAGGATAGCCGCCGTACCATCAATCCTGATGTCCTGATCCGCAACCTGGCCGAGCTGCATCCCGGCCAGCCCGTGGTGCACCTTGAGCACGGCGTAGGCCGCTACATTGGGCTGACCACGCTGGAAACCGGTGGCATCACCGCCGAATACCTGATGCTCTCCTATGCGGGCGATGCCAAACTGTATGTCCCGGTGTCCTCACTGCATCTGATCAGCCGCTATGCGGGCGGAGCCGATGAAAACGCGCCGCTGCATAAATTAGGCACCGATGCCTGGTCACGTGCACGGCAGAAAGCGGCCGAAAAAGTGCGTGACGTGGCCGCCGAGCTGTTAGACATCTACGCCCAGCGCGCGGCCAAAACCGGTTTTGCGTTTAAGCACGACCGTGACCAGTATCAGCTGTTTTGTGAAAGTTTCCCGTTTGAAACCACCGTCGATCAGGCCCAGGCCATTAACGCGGTACTGAGCGACATGTGCCAACCGCTGGCGATGGATCGTCTGGTCTGTGGTGATGTGGGCTTCGGTAAAACGGAAGTGGCGATGCGTGCCGCTTTCCTCGCCGTGGAAAACCACAAGCAGGTGGCGGTGCTGGTGCCGACCACGCTGCTGGCGCAGCAGCACTACGATAACTTCCGCGATCGTTTCGCTAACTGGCCCGTCCGCATTGAGATGCTCTCCCGCTTCCGTACTGCCAAAGAGCAGGCTCAGGTATTGCAGGAGGCCAGCGAAGGTAAAGTGGATATTCTCATCGGGACGCACAAGCTGTTGATGAGCGACCTGAAATGGCGCGATTTGGGGCTGTTGATTGTTGATGAAGAGCACCGTTTCGGCGTGCGTCATAAAGAGCGCATCAAAGCGATGCGTGCCGACGTAGACATTCTGACGCTCACCGCCACGCCAATCCCGCGTACCCTGAACATGGCCATGAGCGGGATGCGCGATCTGTCGATTATTGCTACGCCACCTGCACGCCGTCTGGCAGTGAAGACCTTCGTGCGCGAATACGACAAACTGGTGGTGCGTGAGGCGATTCTGCGTGAAATTCTGCGCGGTGGTCAGGTGTATTACCTGTTCAATGACGTGGAAAATATCGAGAAAACCGCACAGCGGCTGGCCGAACTGGTGCCCGAGGCGCGCGTGGCGATTGGTCACGGCCAGATGCGCGAACGTGAACTGGAACGGGTGATGAATGATTTCCATCACCAGCGTTTCAACGTGCTGGTGTGTACCACCATCATCGAAACCGGTATCGATATTCCCACCGCCAACACCATCATCATTGAGCGTGCTGACCATTTCGGCCTGGCGCAGCTCCACCAGTTGCGTGGCCGCGTAGGCCGTTCGCATCATCAGGCTTATGCATGGCTGTTAACACCGCATCCGAAAGCGATGACCACCGATGCGCAAAAACGCCTCGAAGCCATTGCCTCACTGGAAGATTTGGGTGCGGGTTTTGCGCTAGCAACCCATGACCTGGAGATCCGCGGTGCCGGTGAGTTGTTGGGTGACGAACAGAGCGGGCAGATGGAGACCCTCGGCTTCTCGCTGTATATGGAGCTGCTGGAGAATGCGGTGGACGCGCTAAAAGCCGGACGCGAGCCTTCACTGGAAGACCTGACCAGCAATCAAACCGAGATAGAGCTGAGAATGCCTGCCCTGCTGCCGGATGATTTTATCCCTGATGTGAATACCCGTTTGTCGCTCTACAAGCGCATCGCCAGCGCCAGCCATGAAGATGAACTGCAAGAGCTCAAAGTAGAGATGATCGATCGTTTCGGTCTGCTGCCGGATGCCGCACGTAATCTGCTGGACGTCGCCGCCCTGCGTTTACAGGCGCGCGAATTGGGTGTGAGAAAGATTGAAGCCAGCGAGAAAGGCGGTTTCTTCGATTTCGCCCCGCAAAATCAGGTAGACCCGGTGTGGCTGATTGGCCTGCTGCAAAAAGATCACAAACAGTGGAAGCTGGATGGGCCAACCCGTTTACGCTTCACGCGCGACCTGCCGGACCGTAAAGTGCGGATGCAGTGGGTACAAGAGTTTGTGCGTCAGATGGCGGATCACCGCGTCTAGCGGTGTCCGGTGTGCGCTGCCAGCAACTCTGGCAGCGCAACGATTCAGGCATTGAGAAACTTATCGAGGAACTGGCGGGTTCGCGCCTGCTGCGGCTGACTAAACAGCATTTTGGCCGGTCCCTGCTCCACGATGCGTCCCTGATCCATGAAGATGGCCCGGTCCGCGACATCGCGGGCAAAGCTCATTTCATGGGTCACAATCACCATGGTGCGCTTCTCTTCAGCTAGCGCACGAATGGTGTTCAACACTTCCCCCACCAGTTCCGGATCGAGTGCTGAAGTGGGTTCATCAAACAAAATGACCTGGGGTTGCATGGCTAACGCGCGAGCAATCGCCACACGCTGCTGTTGCCCTCCAGACAGACGGCGCGGGAAACTCGCTTCTTTGCCCTGTAGTCCCACTTTTTCCAGTAAGGTGCGCGCACGGGCGACCGCTTCCGCCTTTGGCTCCCCCTTTACGATCACCGGCCCTTCAATGATGTTCTCCAGCACCGAGCGGTGCGGAAACAGATTGAAGTTCTGAAACACAAAGCCCACCTGCTGACGCAGTTGGCGCACCTGCTCTTTCTGACGCGCCAGCGGCTGAGCGGTATCAATGGTGATCTCGCCGACCTTCACCGTGCCACTCTCCGGGGTTTCCAGCAGGTTAATGCTGCGCAGCAAGGTGGTTTTGCCTGAGCCGCTGGGGCCGATAATGGCCACCACTTCACCAGGTGCCACATCCAAATCGATGCCGTGCAGCACCGTTTGCCCGTTAAACTGCTTAACTAGGCGACGTACTTCAATGGCACTCATTTCCCCTCCTCATCCTGGCGATTAACGTGACGCTCCAGACGGTTTTGCAACGCAGACAGCAGGGTCGCCATCACCCAGTAAATCGCCGAGGCGGCCAGGTACATGGTGAACACTTCGAAGGTGCGCGAAGTGATCAACTGTGCCTGACGGAACAGTTCTGGCACCTGAATGGTCGCCGCCAGCGAGGTGTCTTTCACCAGGCTGATAAAACTGTTCCCCAACGGGGGCAGCGCGGTACGTGCCGCCTGTGGCAGGATGACGCGGCGCAGCGTTTGCCAGCGCGTCATGCCAATACTGGCCGCCGCTTCCCACTGGCCGCGCTCAATCGCCGCAATGGCACCGCGCAGCGATTCAGACGCATAAGCCGCCGTGTTCAGCGACAGGCCAATCATGGCCGAAGGGATGGGATCGAGTTCAATGCCGAACTGTGGCAGGCCGTAGTAAATCATAAACAGCTGCGCGATCAGCGGCGTGCCACGAAAGATCGACACGTAGATACGCGCCAGCCAGTTCAACGGCCAGAAGTGCGACAGGCGCATCAATGCCAGCGCAAAGCCGAGTACCAGGCCAAAGAACATCCCGCCGATACTCAGCTGTAGCGTGAACAGCGCCCCTTTCAGTAAAAATGGTGCTGAATTCAGCACCAGTTGCAGGCTTTCTTGCATTATTTAGTAACGTCCGCATCAAACCATTTTTCAGAGATTTTTTTCAGCGATCCATCTTGCTGCATCTCAGCAATGGCTTTGTTGATGGCATCCAGCAGGTCCTGATTGCCCTTGCGCAGCGCAACGCCTGACTCCAGTTTAGAGAAGGCTGGGCCGGCAACCGCCATGGTATCACCGGTTTTTTTCACCAGATCAAGGGCTGCCAGGCGGTCAACCAGAATGGCATCCACGCGGCCAGAACGCAGATCTTGATATTTAGTCGGGTCGTCGTCATAAGTACGAATGTCTACGCCCTTCACATTATCGCGCAGCCACTGTTCATAGTTTGAACCTAAACCAACGCCCACTTTTTTACCGGCCAAATCTTCTGGCTTAGTAATGCTGGCCGCATTCTTTTTCAGGGTCAGCGCCTGCACGCCTGAAATGGTATACGGTGTAGAGAAGTCATATTTCTTCTCACGTTCCGGGGAGATGGTCACCTGATTGATCACCACATCAATACGCTTCGAGTCCAGCGCCGCTAACATCCCATCCCATTTGGTCGGCTTGAGATCCGCCTTCACGCCAAGATGCTGGGCTAACTGCTGGGCAAACTCCACCTCAAAGCCGGTGAGCTTGCCGCTTTCATCCTGAAAACTGAATGGGGGATAAGTCCCTTCCAGACCAACGCGCAGCGTACCGCGATCTTTAACTGCCTTTAGCAAATCTTCTGCCGCAAACGCTGGCGCGCTGAGACCGGCCACCAGCGCGACTGCCATCATGCCCGTCACCAGTTGGCGACGCAGTTGTGAAAAAGTCATGTTAACTCCAGTTTGTGAGAGATGTTGTTATGGGTCAAACCAGCATTACACTAACGGATGGTAAGCAAACAGCGCCGGAGCACCGCCGGTGTGGACGAACAGCAGCGGTCCTTCACGGCGGAAACGGTTCTGCGTAATACCATCAAGCAGGCCAGCCATGGCTTTTCCGGTATAAACCGGGTCCAACAGAATCCCTTCCAGACGGGCTAACAATTTCACCGCCTCCATACCTTCTTCATTGGGTTCGCCGTAACGTGGCGCAAAATAGTCATCCCACAGCGTTACAGGCGCATTTGCTGTGAGCTCTAACTGGCTAGCCAGTGGCTGACGCAAACGCTCCACCACCGGCAGTTGATCGGCCACTTTACGCGAAACCGTCACGCCGACCAGTTCAGTCTCTGGCAGCAGATGCTCCAGCCCCACGGCTAAACCGGCATGGGTGCCCGCGCTGCCTGAAGCGACCACTACCGCGGCAAAGTCAACCACGCCTTCACTCTGGTGAGCAATTTCTTGCGCGCACTCGACATAGCCCAGCGCACCCAGCAGATTCGAGCCACCAACCGGCACCACATAGGGGCGGAAACCTTGCGCTTCCAGCAGCAGCGCCTGCTCAGCCAGCTGCGCCGCCGGATTATCCAGCGCATCCACCATCACCACTTCAACATTAAACAGATCCAGCATCAGCCGGTTGCCGTTGGTGAGGTAGTTTTCCGCGTCGGTGCCAATGGGATTCTCCAACAGCGCCAGGCACTTCAGGCCCAGTCTGGCCGCAACCGCCGCCGTCTGGCGTACATGGTTCGACTGAATCGCACCGGCAGTGATCAGCACATCAGCACCTTCACGCAGCGCATCTGCCGCAAGGAATTCCAGCTTACGCAGTTTATTACCGCCCAGAGCCACCGGCGTAACATCGTCACGCTTGATAAAAATATCGCGCCCGACATAGCCGGAAAGACGAGGAAGATGCTCCAGCGGCGTCGGCGCGCCGAGCAGTTCAATGCGAGGAAATTGGTGCAGTAAGTGTAAGGACAACGGAGCCTCCATCAGGCGTCATTCAGTCATCCTTACAGTGTTGCAGAAGTTGGCCTAAGGATCACGCTTAAACCGTTGACAGATGGTGTGATCCAGCCCAGAAAAATCAGGCAACGCGTGGCTCAGGGAGCGCATGGCGACGCCAGCCGAGAAACTGATCGTATTTGCGTAGCGCAATGCGATAGTTATTGGTCCCCGCATCAGGCAGATGGCTTTCCAGGCATTCTGACCAGACATCCCCTTTTAGCCTCTCTGCCGGGAAGTGTTGCGCCTTCAAGGCATCGTCCAGGCGGCGTAACCGCACCACGTATTCACGCACCGTACTGTGGTTCATGTCGGTTTGCTCAAACAGGTACTGTTTAAACGCCATAATATCGAAGTAGTCAGGCTGACTGTTGCAGAAGATATCGCTACAGAAGCGACACAACGCGGTCAGTTCAGGTTGCAGCTTGAACCAGAGTTGCTCATCAATCATCTGATCCATTCTGGCAATGGCTTCTTTATTGATGATCTGGCCACGAAACACCAACGCCATGCGATCAAGTACCTTGCCACAATGTGAGCAGTTCGTCTGGCTGTGCTTATAGTCTTTAAGATAACGACTTAACGGTCTGGCTTTGGATTTGGCTCCCATTGCTGAGTCCCCGGATTATTATTTTTAGGCCGCCAGAAGTAGAGTCTGTCAGCGCGCGCCGGTTAAGCGGCCGCGCAGGCGTTTGATCGCCTGACTGTGCAGTTGGCTAACGCGGGATTCACCCACATCCAGCACTGCGCCAATCTCTTTCAGGTTCAGCTCCTCCTGGTAGTACAGTGTCAGCACCAATTTTTCACGTTCAGGCAGTGCCTCAATCGCTTCAATTACGCGCTCACGTAGATTCCCTTCCATTAACTGATGAAGCGGATTGGCCTCTTCGTGCCCTTCCGTCACCAGTTCCGCACTGTCGCCGTGTTCTTCCCGATACTCATCGTAGGAAAAAAGCTGGCTGTTATTGGTATCGAGCAGAATCTGCCGATACTCCTCCAGCGAAAGCTGCAGTTGCTGCGCTACTTCCAGTTCGGTGGCAGCACGCCCCAACGTCTGTTCCACCTGGTGCAGTGCGCCAGCCACCTCGCGTGCATTACGTCGCACACTGCGCGGTGCCCAGTCACGGCTGCGTAGCTCATCCAACATCGCCCCACGAATGCGCTGCACGGCATAGGTGGTAAAGGCTGTGCCTTGCAAGGCATCGAAGCGCTCTACGGCATTGAGAAGTCCAATACCCCCAGCCTGCAGCAGATCGTCAAGCTCAACGCTGGCAGGTAAACGAACCTGCATGCGCAATGCTTCATGACGCACCAGCGGAACGTAACGCTGCCAGAGCGAATGCTTATCCATCACGCCTTCGGCGGTATAGAGATCGTTCACGTTGACTACCCTGCGTTAATTAAGTTATCGGCAAGATTATCCCGTCCTGTAGGGTGTTTAATTGACGGAATAGACAGGAAAAACAGAGGTTATTTCAGGATTGTGTGCCGACACGGCAGATAAATCTGCGGGGATAAGCGCGGCGCAATTTCGCAAAAAAGCCCTTTTGTATGCTTATTCCCGGCTTTGCCCTGGCCCAGCTCTGCGTATTCTGGCGGCATTGTGCTGCACCAGCAGCGTCTCTGATATTAAGGCTAGCCATGAAGGGCATTATCCTGGCGGGTGGCAGCGGTTCGCGCCTCTACCCCATTACCTGCGGAGTCTCGAAACAACTGCTCCCGGTCTATGACAAACCAATGATTTACTATCCACTTTCCGTGCTGATGCTGGCAGGCATCCGCGACATTTTGCTGATTGCCACCCCGGAAGATCTGCCTTCATTCCAGCGTCTGCTGGGGGACGGCAGTGCATTTGGCCTGCATTTGCAGTATGCCGTGCAGCCCAAACCCGAAGGTCTGGCGCAGGCATTTATCATTGGTGAGCAGTTTTTGGCGGGCGACCGCGCGGCCCTGGTGCTGGGTGACAACATCTTCTTCGGCCAAAGCTTCGGCAAAAAGCTGGAAGAGGTCAGTAAACGCCGTGAAGGTGCGACCGTGTTCGGCTACCAGGTGATGGACCCTGAGCGGTTTGGCGTGGTGGCCTTTGACCAGCACAAACGCGCCATCTCCATTGAAGAGAAACCGCAGAATCCGCAGTCTCGTTATGCTGTAACCGGCCTCTATTTCTATGATGAGCACGTCTGTGAGATGGCAAAACAGGTGCAGCCCTCCCCACGCGGCGAGCTGGAGATCACCACACTGAATCAGATGTATCTGGCTCAAGGGTTACTCAACGTGGAACTGCTTGGGCGCGGTTTTGCCTGGCTGGATACCGGCACCCATGACAGCCTGCTGGAAGCCTCGCATTTCATCCACACCATTGAAAAGCGCCAGGGCTTTAAGGTCGCCTGTCTGGAAGAGATCGCCTGGCGCAAAGGCTGGATCAGCGCCGAAGACTTACTCCAGCGCGCCCACCTGTTCAGCAAAACCCAGTACGGCGAGTACCTGCAACTGCTGCCAGAGGAGGCCTCATGAAGGTTAGCGCCCTGGATTTGCCCGAGATTAAGCTGATCGAACCTCGGGTCTTTAGCGACGATCGCGGATTCTTCCTCGAAACCTTTGAACAGCAGCGCTACCAGCAGCTGCTCGAAACAGACCTGTGCTTTGTGCAGGATAACTTCTCCCGATCCCACCGGCACGTGCTGCGCGGCATGCACTTCCAGCGCACCCGCCCGCAGGGCAAGCTGGTGCGCGTGGTGCACGGCGCGGTATTTGATGTGGCGGTGGATGTCCGCCCTGAATCCGCCACGCTGGGCCAATGGGCCGGTGCGGTGCTCTCCGCCGAGAACCGGGCGCAGCTGTGGATCCCGCCGGGCTTTGCCCACGGCTTTGTGGTGTTAAGCGATCAGGCGGATTTCGAATACAAGTGCACCGACTACTACTGCCCGCAAGATGAAGCCTGCCTGCACTGGGCAGATGCTGACGTGGACATCGCCTGGCCCGTCAGCACGCCGCAGCTGTCAGACAAAGACCGCGCCGGGCTTTCGCTCCAGGCGCTGTTGGCCTCTTTGCAATATCCCACCAAATAGCCGCTAAAAAGGCGGTTTATTGGCGTATTGAAACGCCAACCGCCCTTTAAGCTTTTTCACTTAATCTCGTGTGTGCGGACGCAGCTAATGCCCATTTACGTCATATGCCATCAGGAATTACCCTGCTTTTCCCTGCCTGCTGAGGCAGAAATTATCTGGCTGAATGCCACTCCCCCTGTTAATCCCGACGGGAGAAAGATCCATTACGGCTACGACCTGATCCCGGAAGGTCAGACGTTACACCAGAAACTCTCTGGCGGTTTTGGCCCGATGGTGATCAACCACTTGTTACAGACAACCGCGCAAAGTGATGAATGCGTGACCCTGTGGCAATACCGCAAGTTCGTCACGCGCGAGCGCTATGGTCGCCCTTCAAACGTGTATGGCGGCACCCATGAACTCTCGGTGGCTGAGGCCGCATCCCTTGTGCCGTCGGCAGATCCAGAGCCAGGGCAGAGCCTGTTGTTCTCCTCTTTATTACAGGTCGGTTCCCTCTATCAGCAATATGTCGAGTGTCACCACATTGCTGACCTGCTGCGTTATACCGCGCTGGCGGTAGATCTGGGCGTGCTGACGGCAGCCGAAAGCCACACCTTTTTACAGTGCCCGTGGCTGGTGATTGGCGGTATTGAGCTGGGAACCTATCCCCTGAGCTGGTGGCAAGAGACGTTCAGCGCGCTGGAAAAGGTCGCCACTGCCTTTATCGCCCAGCATCAACCGGTGAATGTAGCCGATCCCTATCAAAAGCGGGCGCTGGCGTTTTGTCAGGAGCGCCTCGGCAGCTTCCTGCTGCTGCGCGACGTGACAGCCACCTGCAACAACAATATTCCCAAAAACCTTTTTGGCACGGTGCATAGCGTAACGTCATCCGGCGTTTATCAGCGTGGTGTTTAACTTCTCTTACTCAGGGTTATTTTTATGAAAGTCGTTATCCTCGCGGGCGGATTAGGCTCCCGCCTCTCAGAAGAGACCGTTATTCGCCCCAAACCGCTGGTCGAAATTGGGGATAAGCCGATTCTGTGGCACATCATGAACATTTACTCCCATCACGGCTTTAACGAATTTATCGTGTGCGTGGGCTATAAGGGCTATCAGATCAAAGAGTATTTCGCCAATATCGTGCTGCATCACAACGATATTACCGTTGATCTGGCGAAACACACGGTGGAGTACCACCACTGCGCTGCGCCTGACTGGAAAGTGACGATTGTCGATACCGGTATCGGGGCCATGACCGGCGGCAGAATCAAACGCATAAAATCGTATTTGCCGCCAGACGAGCCATTTATGCTGACCTATGGCGACGGCGTAGGCGATATCAACCTGCGTGAAGAGCTGGATTTCCACCTGTCTCACGGCCTGAAAGCCACCATGTGTACCGTGATCCCACCCGCTCGCTTTGGCACGCTGCACTCCGACGGATTCCGGGTCACCAACTTCTCGGAAAAACCGCGCGATCCCTCCGCACGCATCAACGGCGGCTTCTTTATTCTCGACCCTTCGGTCATCGACCTGATTGAAGATGACAGCACCGTGTGGGAAACCGGGCCCTTAGAAACGCTGGCGAACAGTGGTCAACTCGCAGGCTATATGCATAACGGCTTCTGGCAACCGATGGACACGCTGCGGGAAAAAGTCTATCTCGAAGAGCTGTGGCAGGGAGGAAAAGCACCATGGAAGCTATGGTAGACCGCGCTTTCTGGCACAACAAACGCGTGCTGGTCACCGGGCACAACGGCTTTAAAGGCTCGTGGCTCACGCTGTGGCTGACCTCTATGGGGGCGCAGGTTTACGGCATCTCGCTGGAGAACCCACACCCTGATGCGCACTTTCACCGGGTGGCCATGACGGGCCTGACACAGCACCACTGCGATATCCGCGATGCGCAGGCGTTAACTGCGCGCATCCTTGAGAGCGAAGCAGAGATTGTGTTTCACCTCGCGGCACAACCGCTGGTCAACCACGCCTATCGCGATCCCAACTACACCTGGCAGTGCAACGTCAGCGGCAGCGCCAATGTGCTGGAGGCGCTGCGTCAGCTCCCCAGCGTAAAAACCGTGGTGGTGATCACCACGGATAAAGTGTATCGCCATGAGAAAGATAAAGTGGTGGCGTTTACCGAACAGGATGCACTGGGGGGGCACGATCCTTACAGCGCCTCCAAAGCCATGACTGAACTGCTGTGCGCGTCCTACCGCGACAGCTACTTTCGCCACAGCGGCGTTGCCCTCGCCACCGCGCGCGCAGGCAATGTGATTGGCGGGGGTGACTGGGCCGAAGAGCGACTGATTCCTGACTATTATCGCGCCCGCCAACAGAACCAGCCGCTGGCATTGCGCTATCCGCAGGCGGTACGGCCTTGGCAGCACGTGCTGGAATCGGTGCGTGGTTACCTGCTGTATGCAGAATATCTGCACCGCCATCCGGTTGATTACCCGGTGGCACTTAACTTTGGCCCGCGCGAGAGTGACCAGCTCACCACCCACGACCTGATCGCGGCGCTGAATCGGCTGGCAGCAGAGACCCCACAGACGGTGGAGACCGTGGCGGCCCACTATCATGAATCCCCTCATCTTTATCTCGACTCCACGCTGGCTGACCGCACGCTCGGCTGGCGCTCTGCGCTGTCGATCGGTGACACCCTGCGTCTGACCCATGCGTGGTATCAACACGCAGGCCAACAGCGGGATATGCGCGCGTTTAGCCTGCAACAGCTGAATGATTACCAACAACTTACGACTGACCAGTGAGATAACCTGATGGAACTGATCCCCACCCCGATTGCCGGCGCCTTTGTCCTGCAATCCCGCGCTTTTCGCGATCAGCGCGGGGCGTACACCCGCCTGTTCTGCCAGCAGGATTTTATCGCTGCCGGTCTGCATGGCGACTTCCCGCAGAGCAACCTGTTGCAGAACCCTCAGCGCGGCACGCTACGCGGCCTGCATCGCCAGCGCGATCCCCACGGCGAAGTCAAAGTGGTACGAGCACTGCATGGGCAAGTGTTTGATGTTGCAGTGGATATGCGCCCCGATTCGCCCAGCTACCTGCAATGGCATGGCGTCACGCTGTGCAGCGAGCAGCAAAATGCGTTCTATATCCCCGCTGGCTGCCTGCATGGCCTGATCACGCTGACCGATAATGCCACCCTGTTCTACCAGGTTTCACAAGGCTATGCCCCGCAGTCTGAAGAGTGCTACGCCTGGAACGATCCGGCCTTTGGGATTGAATGGCCGATCGCGCCCACGGTGATCAGTGAGAAGGATCAATCACAGCCGTTTCTGGCGCAGCGCGAGGCACAGCCATGACCAGACATATTCTGCTCACCGGCGCGAATGGGTTTGTCGGCCAGGCGCTGGTGCAACAACTGCTGCAACAGGATGTGAAACTTACGCTGGTGGTGCGCCGCCCGACGCCGCTCGCGCTGGCGGGAGAGGCAAAAATTGTGCAGACCCTGGTGACCGACTCGCTGTTTGATAAGTCGGTTGCGTGGTGGCGCACACAGTTGCAAGGCATTGATACTGTGCTGCATGCGGCCTGGTACGTCGATCCCAAAGACTATCTCAACACCCCGGCGAATCTGGAGTGCATGCAGGGTACGCTCAATCTGGCGCAGGCCTGTATCGCGGAAGGGGTGCAGCACTTTGCCGGGATTGGCACCTGCTTTGAATACAGCCATGACAGTTCACCCCTGACCGTCGACTCGCCACTGCGCGCTAATTCACTCTATGGCACCAGCAAAGCCGCCACCTATTCGCTGTTGCAACAGCTATTCTCGCGCAGTGAGACCCGCTTTGCCTGGTATCGTCTGTTCTATCTGTTTGGGGAAAACGAAAAGTCCGGACGCTTAGTCAGCTACCTGCATGAGCGGTTTGCCAGGGGGGAGACGGCCACGATTGATTACCCCGATATTCAGCGCGACTATCTGGACGTCAAACAGGCTGCGGGCATGATCGTGAATGCGCTGATGCAGCAGGCCTGCGGTGCGTTTAATGTCTGTTCCGGTCAACCGATTGCTCTGCGCGATCTGGCGCTGGGGGTTGCCGCCGGTTATAACGCCGAGCATCTGTTACTGCTGGGCTCACCGGATAACAAAGCCGCACTGCCTCCGGCACTGTACGGCGTGTGTAACCTCCCGCTATAACCCTTTGGGCAGCCCGCAGGCTGCCCCTGTTTCACTACTCCGACGTCCAGGCTTGCGCCCATTCCACCACGTTGTTGCCGGTTAACATCCACTGCTGATGAATCGCCTGCTGTAGGGCCAGGCCCATTTTCTCACTGGCTGCGCTGTCATCCAGGTGCATGCGAATCGCATTGCGCCAGTCACTGAAGCGGTTTTTCACGCGCGTTACCGGCAAATCACCTTGATAACAGGCCACATCACTGCACACCACCGGAATCGCACAGGCACCATACTCCATCAGGCGCAGGTTACTCTTACAGGCGTTGAACAGGTTGTCTTCCACCGGTGCCAGCGCCAGGTCGAGATTGAGCGAAGCCAGTTTCTGCGGATAGAGGCGAATATCTACCGCGGCGTGCAGTTCATGCACGTAAGGCCGTAATTTAGGCGGACACATGCCGAGAAACACCCACTCGACCTCACCGGCAAAGGCTTTCACCACATCGGCAATCATCTCCAGATCGCCAGTGTGACTGGACCCCCCTGCCCAGCCGATGCGTGGCTTGCGTCCCTGGTTACGCAGGCTGTGTAACGATCCCCACCACGCCACCGGCAGGCGGTTATTCACCACCCGAATGTTGCTGTGCATGTCGGCCAGCGCCTCAGCTAGCGGCGAGGTGGAGACTACGAAGCGATCAAAGAAGCGCAGCGTCTTACGCAATAGCCGGTTGGTATCAGCGGTGAAGTCTTTGCGGTGATGGTTTTTCAGCGGCAGATTGATGAGATAGTCATCTAACTCGAACACGCGATAGGTTTGCGAAATGGCCCGGACCTGGCCCATCCACTCCTGGAACGACTCGCTGTAACGACGCTGGACGATCAGGGTATCGGGCTGATAGCGCGCCAGTTCAACGTGGGTTGGCAAGCGATCAATCAGTTTCCCTTCGCCGCGCCCCTCCTCCTGCATCGCCTCCAGCGGGGTAATCATGCGGTAGTAACCACATCCAAAGCGGTCTCCCGGACTCACCATAAACTTCGGCAATCCAGGACGATTAAGCGGGTCCCAGTTCAGGGCGCTGTCGCTGCTCATTTCAAACTGACGGCTGCGCACCGAGAGGTTCGCGTTAAACGCCGGATCGTGGATGATCTGCGGTGCCCAACGCCGGTACATCACCGCATCATGCTCCTGCTTCTGCTGTTTGGCCGACAACAGCGACTGGCTGGCATAAGGATTATGGCGCGCTGCCGGACGGTAGGCGCGACTGCGTGGAGTCCATACGGTTAAATACCCGGCCTCGCGACTGCGTAGGCAGAAGTCGACGTCATCAAACTGCGCGATCCCGGTGTCAAATCCGCCTAAAGAGGCGAACAGTTCCCGCCGCACCAGCATAAAGTCGGCAGAGACCGCACTGAGGTTTTGATCCTGCTGATGACGTCCCATAAAGCTGGCCTCACCATCATTTTGCCCACGAAACGCCTCGGTTGCCGCGCCATTCACCCCAAGAATATAGCCTGCATGGCGGATCTTATTGCCCGCCGCCAACTGTTTGCCGCCCACAATACCCACTTCCGGCCGCTGGGCATGATTGAGCAGCTGCGCCAGCCAGTCCCCCTCGATCATCGCCAGTTCACTGTGGATAAACGCCAGGTACTCACCCTGCGCCTGCTGCGCCGCGAGGTTCGCCATAGCACTGCGCTGAAATTCACCCTCGGCATACAGGATACGGATACGTTGTGGATCAATGCTCGCCAGATCCGCCAGCCACTGACTGCGCTCTGGCGAGGCCTGGTTATCGGCAACCACCAGCATTTCGTAATGCAGATAATCGGTTTTCTCCAGCAGCGAGGTGACGCAGGTGATCAGCGACGCTAAGTGCCAGTTGGCAAGGATAATCAGGCTGACTTTCGGCTGCTGGCCGTGCTGGTAATTAATGCAGTGGTTTTGATAGCGATCGCCGCTGATTTGCGCATCAGGGTAGCCGCGCTGCTGCAAATGGTTACGCAGCACCTGATGGTCCTGCTCGCTGTTGCGCGTAGAGAGCGGCGCTTCCAGCAGCGGTTCGGCAAGATGCCCGATACCACTTCCGCCCTGGGTGGCAATCAGTTTCAGGATCAGATCGTACTCGGCGGCCTGCGGATAAGCCGGGTCTAGCCCTCCAGCGGCGGCCAGCAGCTCACGCCGGAACAGCCAGTGGCTGGCCATCGTCCGGGGAGCGCTGAGGATCAGATCGAGGTTAAAGTCCGGGCGGAACGCCATCCCCAGCGGTTTGCCCTCCAGCGGGAAGAAACCATCCGCATACAGCGCATAGCAAGATTCAGCCTGTGGCAATACGTTGCTCAACGCCACCACACCGGAAGAGAGGAAACGATCCCCCGCCTGAAGGAAGATAAACCAGGCTTCTTCACGCGTGGGCAGGATCGCGTTCAGCGTGGCAATACGCTGCGCTACGTCTGTCTCGATGTGTTCAACCCCAGACTGCGTCACACAACCCAGCGTCAAGGGGACAAAACAGCAGCCGGTTTGCGCCGACTGCTGAATGGAGGCCAGCGTCTGCTGGAGCGCGGCTTCACTGCCCTCTGGCGTGTTGATTATCACCGCGACGCTGATCTCCTCTCGCTGCTGCTGCTGTAGCCAGGCGTGTTGATAGGGTGCGAGGGTGCGCTGTGCCAGCCAGCGATCGCGCTGGCTGAGGTTATAGTTTGCGAAGTGCTGCATGCTGAGGTTTTGTTCGCGCCAGTGCGTAGGTTGCGCCAGCGCGGCAACCTGCACCAGATGCAGATGCGGTTTTCCCCCCGTGGCTCGCTGACGCAGCCAGCCATGCACGACGGCACGCTCAGCCCGGACTTCCCCGATGCCTTCGCGCTGGCCCGGCTGTTGCCACACATCTGACACGCGAATCTGGCAAAGCGGCGCTTGCAGCCAGATAAACGGTGAAGCATCCGCCAGACGCGCATACAGCGCCAGCGCACTTACTTCAAACAGCGGTGAGTCAACGAGGGTGAATAGGTCCGGTTGTAAAGGTTGCAGCGCGGCGCGGCGGATCACCGAAGCACTCAGCTCCCCCAACAGGTTAAAGTGCAGCGTTGACTGGAACGCTAACAGATCGGCCCCGGCAATCAGACTGTCTTCATCCACCACCGGTGAGTTAGAGAGGATATCCGCTAACGGCGCACCGGTAGGATCGATACGCTGGCGGCGTGAGATCAAGACATTACAGTCAGGATGTTGCTCCAGTGCCTGCACGCTTAGTGCTATGGCTTCGGGCACCAACAGGTCCGCACTGGCAAGGAATTTAACATAGTCGCCTTCACTCTGGCGCAGCGCAAAATCATAGACCTTGTCTGCCGCCTCCCGATAAGCGTAGTAGCGCATCGCGTGTCCCGGCTGGGCCAAAAACGGCTCGACCACCTCACGGACAAAGGTTTTTTCACTGCTATCCACCACCACGATTTCGCAATTCGGGTAGCTTTGCGCCCGCGCGCACGCCAGGGCTTGATCGAGCCAGTGGGGATGAGAACAGAGGATAATCAGGGAAACAAGGGGTGGCTGAGACATGAGAAATCATTGCTCCTGGTGTTAAACCACATAACAGAGGGAAAACACCATTTTAAGCGTCTTGATGCACGCCAATCGGCCAAAGTCAGGGGGCAATCGGGGTTATACCGGGGGATGAATGTTGGGGGAAACCACCGACTGTGAAGGGATTAAAAGATAGCCTGTCCGGTCAGGATTCCATGCTCTCGGCATTAACCCTGCGTTATTTATTATTTTAACTTTAGCCGGGTAATTTAACCGAAACACTCTGCCATTTATATCAAAGCAGTGTTAAAAGTAGCACGCCTGCATGCTACAACCCGGACGCGTTGTCTGCTCATTTTCAGCATTGTTTTTTCCCGTGGGCCATAACCTGATCTGCCAATATTCACATGATACTTAAAATGAATCGTTCGATTCACAAATCGTCATGATCCAGTACTGACAATGCCTTACGCCAGGATATCCCCCGCATTGTCAGCAAAAGTTACGGCAAAGAGGGAATTTTGTAAAAAATTGGTTTTGCTATCGCGCCGGTATATCCACTATATTACCAGGCGAAATATCTCTGGGTGATGTAGTAAATGATTGGTGATTTTAATCAGTTACGTTGTTTTATCACGTTAGCTGAAGAGCTGCACTTTGGGCGAGCTGCTGCGCGTCTTTTTATGACTCAACCACCGTTAAGCCGGCAAATACAACTGCTGGAAGAAGCGCTGGGCGTGCGGTTGTTTGAACGTAACAGTCGAATGGTACGCCTGACAGAAGCCGGTGAGGATTTTCTTGCATCTGCGATAAATATGCTGGCGATGGCTGAACAGTCAGTAAAAAAAGCACAGAAAATCCAAAGTGGTTGTGCTGGCCATGTCACCCTCGGATTTACTGCGGTGTCTGGTTATAGTCTTCTGCCTCATATTATTCATCAGGCCAACATTCACCTGCCTGATATTGAGATCACGCTTAAAGAGATGATTTCAGCCAAACAGGTTGCAGAGTTGAGTGCCGGGACTATCTCTCTGGCGCTGATGCGGCCGACGATTATGTCAAAGAGTTATCTGTCCCATAGTCGTTTTCATCGGGAACCGGTGGTACTTGCCATGCCCCGGGATCATGCATTGAGTGCGTGCGAAAAAATTACACTGTCGGATTTACGCCATCAGTCATTTATCAGTTACTCTCCTGATGATGGAAGGTATTTTTACGAATTAACATTAGATCTGCTGGCGGATATCAATCCACCACCAAAATTCATTCAATACCTTGGGCAAACACACAGTATTCTGGCGCTGGTGAATGCGGGTATGGGTATCGCCCTGGTGCCTACATCTGCAAAAAAAATTGGATTTTCCAATGTTTGTTTTCGTCCACTATGGCCCTCTTCACGCCATTCTGAAGTGTGGTTGTCCTGGCGTAACGATCAACAGACTGCTGCCGAAAAGACCATGCGAGATTTTATTCTGTCGTTAAAATCAGAATAAAACACCAGAGCATTCATCGCTGTTTTAAATCTCGTTAATTCATACGGGGGTAATCCCCTGCTTTATTTTTATGATTATTAATAATTATAAACATGTCGTTTATATTGGTTTATATGTGAGGGAAAATGAGTAACTATGGTTTGACCCGAAGGCGTTTCCTGAGTGGAACCTTTGTCGCGATCGGCGCACTTTCTGTAAAATATGGAACATCAAATGTATTTGCAGCCGTATCTGCGCCTTTACAGGATTTGGCAAGTTATCAACCAAACTTTTTTACTGCTGATGAATGGAAGTTCATTCTGTCATTATGTGACCGCCTTATTCCTTCTGATGAAAATGGGCCAGGTGCACTTGAAACGCACGTTCCTGTTTTTCTTGATAAGCAATTACTTACCTCGTACGGCCTCGGCCACGACTGGTATATGAAAGGTCCATTTAATAGCCAGGCCAGTCACCTTTTCGGATATCAGATGCCGTTTAACTTACAAGTGCTTTATCGTAAGGGCATTGAACTGACCAATAAGTTTACCCATGAAAAGTACAGTAAATCATTTACTGCTCTCAGTAACCAGCAGCGAAATGATGTTATATCCGCACTTGAGAAGGGTAACGTAGACTTCAAACAATTTGGGGAGAATGATCTTAATTCATCTTTCTTCCTTACGCGCGTCCTTGAGAATGTTAAAGAAGGTTATCTGTCCGATCCCCAATATGGGGGTAATAAAGATATGGCGGCCTGGAAAATGATCGGTTTCCCCGGTGCACGTGCAAGTTTCCCGCAGTGGATTCGCATGCATAACATTAAATATCCATTAGGTCCGGTTTCTGTTAAGGGCGATCAGGCTTAAGGCCTGGAAATAAAATATGAAAAAAGTTAATGATGCAGTTGATGTCGTAGTCGTCGGACTGGGATGGACCGGCGCAATTATGAGTATTGAGTTAGCGAAAGCAGGTCTTAAAGTTCGGGCACTGGAACGCGGAGCCGATCGTCCCGCTTCTGAATGGGGATACCCAAACCCCGCCGATGAGCTGGCCAATACCAAACGCCATGTCCTGATGCAGAAACCGTCTCAGGATGCTTTTACGGTCAGGCACAATGCCGGTGAAACGGCTTTACCTATGCGTGAATTAGGTGCTTTTCGTCTGGGAGATGGTGTTGGTGGCGCAGGGCTGCACTGGACAGCCATGCTCATCCGGCCTACGCCAAACGACCTGAAACTGAAAACCTTTGCGGATACGCACTATGATAAAGGCCAGTTGGACGAAGAGTTACGGATCATGGACTTCCCGTTCACCTGGGATGAAATTGAACCTCATTTTGACTTCTTTGATAAAGTCTGCGGCACCTCAGGGACGACGGGTAATCTCAATGGCAAGATTTTGCCTGGCGGCGACCCCTTTGAAGGCCCACGCTCGAACCCCTTCCCGACAAAAGCATTAGAGGATAGCCTGCAGAGTTCGATGTTCAGAAAAGCGGCGACTGAATTGGGCTATCACCCCTTCTCTAACCCTTCTGCGGCAGTTTCAGAAGCATGGACCAATCCGTACCGTCAGCAAATTGCGCCTTGTAACTATTGCGGCTTTTGCCAGTTCTATTCTTGTATCAATTATTCTAAAGCTTCACCGCAAACCACTATTCTGGATGCACTCAATTTGTATCCGAATTTTGATTATAAAACCCATGCTCATGTTATCCGCGTCGAAAAACACGCTGATGGCAAAACAGCGACGGGCGTAACCTATATAGATGCTGAAGGAAATGAGGTTTTCCAGCCGGCTAAAATTGTTATTCTGGCCTCCTTTGCGCTGAACAACGTACGCTTACTGCTTAATTCTAAGATCGGAAAGCCTTATAACCCCATCACCGAAGAAGGTGTTGTTGGTCGAAATTATGCTTATCAATATGGTGGCGGCTTTACCCTCTTTTATGACAAATTAGACTTCAATCCTTTCGCAACGGCCGGACCCACCGGAGTCATGTTCAATGACTTTGGGCCAGGTAATTTTGATGCCTCACAACTGGGCTTTATTGGCGGTGCTAAAATGCACAGCTCTCAGGCCACGGGAACGCCGATGGCCAGTGCTTTGAAGGGTGGCACGGATAAGTGGGGTGCAGGCTGGAAAAAAGGCATTAAAGAAAGTTACGGTCATTCAATGGGCATGAAGATGACAGTATCAAACATGTCAACGCGCGGTAACTTCCTTGATCTCGACCCGAATTATACCGACCAGTATGGACTGCCACTATTGCGTATGACGTATGATTTTGTGCATAACGATATCAAATTAATGCGCTACCTCCGTGATAAAATGATGGATATCGTTAAACATCTAAATCCGGATAGTTATACAGAAAGTATCGCGAACTTTGACAGTCATTTTAATATTTCACCAGCCTATAGCTCAACCCATAATACGGGTGGCGCGGTAATGGGCGACGATCCTAAAACATCGGTGGTCAATCGTTATCTGCAAAGCTGGGATGTTCACAATGTGTTTGTGCAAGGAGCCTGCGCCTTCCCACAAAACTTCCAGGCAAACCCAACAGCACTGGTGGGTGCTTTGGCCTACTGGTCAGCAAAGGCTATCAAAGAACAATATATTGGCCAGCCGGGTCCATTGGTACAGGTATAGGTGAAATAATGAAGCATATTGCGAAAATTTTATTATTAACACTCCCGTTATCCTGGGCGGCAATGGCGAATGCAGATCAGAACCCGCAGGATTTAATCGCAAAAGGCGCTTATCTGGCCCGTGCTGGTGACTGCACGGCTTGCCATACTGCCAGTGGCGGTAAACCTTTTGCTGGTGGATATAAAATTGTCAGTGGGCTAGGAACCATTTTCTCTACGAATATTACCCCATCCAAAACCGCGGGTATTGGTAACTATTCAGAAAAACAGTTCGCGGATGCAGTGAGAAAAGGTATACGTGCCGATGGAGCTTATCTCTACCCAGCGATGCCATATCCAGATTACAGAGGCATAACGGATGCAGATATTCATGCGCTCTATACCTACTTCATGCAGGGCGTGGCCCCGGTTGATCGTGCGGCACCCGCAACTGATTTAAGTTTTCCATTTAGTCAGCGCTGGGGAATGCGTTTCTGGAACTATGTCTTCACCGATGACAAAGATTTTCAGGCTGCCTCCCCGGCCAACGAAGAGATTAATCGTGGAAAATATCTGGTAGAAACATTAGGTCACTGTGGCAGTTGCCACACGCCTCGCGGTATCGCAATGCAGGAGAAAAGCCTGAACGATAGCGATAGCACATTCCTCGCAGGCGGGGATCTTAATGGCTGGCCGGTTCCTTCCCTTCGTCACATGGACGGCTGGAAAGATAAAGATATTGCTGATTATCTGGGCTCCGGTCGTAACGATTTCGCTGCCGTAGGCGGTGAAATGACCAGCGTTGTTCAGCATAGTATGCAATATATGTCTGATGCAGATCTGATGGCGATTGCGCACTATCTCAAATCGTTACCGGACGATAAGCCTGTCGGCAATAAAAAGCCTGATGCCATCCAGGCTTCGAGTGAAACAACTAAAATTCTGACCGAAGGTAAAAACCTCAGTTCAGGGCAGTTGCTTTACCTCAACAACTGCGAAGCCTGTCACTGGACTGATGGTAATGGTGCAAAAGGTATTTTCCCGCATCTGAATGGGTCAGATCTTGTTCGGGCTGATAATCCCAATGCCCTTATTGGCACGATTCTGAAAGGGGCACAGACACCTTCAACCACACGCTCGCCCTCTGTGCTGTTCATGCCAGGCTTTGCATCACGCCTGACAGATGAACAGGTCGCCGAACTGGCTACCTTTATTCGTGGCGGCTGGAGTAACAATGCTCCCGCAGTCACCACGGATCAGGTTAAAAAAGTTCGCGATAAAGAGTAAGTCACGTTGATTCAGGGGGCCACTTGATGTTCAGACATCGGTGGCACCCGTTCAATAATCACGTCCAGTATTTTGATTTGCTTAGCCATTTAATCATCCTCCACCCATCCTTCCTGGTAACACTCGCTTTAATATTCGCCCTACAACAGTAGATATTTATTCCACTCGGGTATTATAAAGAAACCATCGATTTTCAATACAACATTAACAACGCTGCGTTATTTCATTGTGGAATGAATAATTCGTATAAGAATATGCTGATATCTCATTATGTCACGTATTTCCAGTTTGGTATTCTGAATATGATTTTTCCTCATTTAAATAACAACATGTTAACACCAGGATCGATATGTTAAATTCAAAACCACCCACCAGAAATATACTTCTAAGCACATTAATTGCTCTCGCTATTTCATCTACTTCAGTGCAAGCTGAGGATGACACCGGGGTTCCGGCGAAATTTAACTTTCAGGTAAAACCCGACACCAACATCCAGAAATTATTACCTACTGAGACGATACAAAAAGGATATTTTATCGCGGGAACGAACCCCAACACCCCACCCACCACATTTCTGTTAGACGATAACAAAACGCTCTCAGGCCGGGATGTTGATCTCATGAATGCCATCGGCCAACGACTTGGATTGAAAGTCATCTGGAAAGACAGTGGCGGCTTTAACAATGTCATTCCCGGTTTAAAAACCGGTCGTTTTGACATGGTGCTTTCTAATATAAGGCCCAGTAAGACGCGTTTTGCTCAAATTGATTTTTTAAGTTATTTCGATAGTTCCCGCCAGGCGGTTATCTCTCGTAAAGACAGTGATATCGCACCATTCAAAAGCTTAAATGCACTTTGTGGTCAAACGGTAGGCGCTGGAGTGGGCACAGCACAGATTGGATTACTCAACGATGCAAGCAAAATATGTGTTAGCGAAGGAAAGTCAGCGATCGCCGTCGCAGTATTTCCCAGCCGTCCTGATGGTATCGTTGCCGTATTAAGTAACAGAATCCCTTTCTATTACGGTCCCTGGGAAGGCCTGGCATGGCAGGCAGATAAGATAAAAAACCTGGCAATAACAGGTGAAATTAACGTAAACGAGCCACCGATGTCGATTGGTTTCCCAAAGGGATCGCCTAATGAAAAAGCGGTTCAGGCAGCACTGAATTCGTTGATTCAAGATGGCACCTACCAAAAAATCCTTGATCACTGGTTGATTGGCTATGGTGCAGTTAAAGAAGCCAGGCTTAATGAAGACGTTTTTAGCACACACACAGGATAATTTATGAGCGGCTTACAGATCTTAAAAAGAAAAAATAAGCCCAGCGCACAACAGATTGCACTTTATCGCGATTTGCCTGTGGCGAATATTAGCGATGCTATGTATCGCCTGAGCGCGGGAGGGACACACCTACGCCCTTATCATGCTGGTGGATATATGTCTGGCGCAGCTTTGACAGTGAAATGCCGGCCTGGGGATAATCTGTTGGTACACTATGCTCTGAACATTGCAGAGCCCGGTGATGTTATTGTCGTGGATGCCGGAGGGGATTTAACCAATGCCATTGTAGGTGAGTTAATGCTGACTTACGCCGCAAAAAAGGGGGTTGCCGGTGTGGTTATTCATGGTGCTATTCGTGATAGCCAAAGTATTCGTCAGAATGATTTTCCCGTATATGCTGCCGGTATTACACATCGAGGACCTTATAAGGATGGTCCGGGTGAAGTGAATGTGCCTGTATCACTTAATGGCATGGTGATTGAAGCTGGCGACCTGGTCATAGGTGATGCAGATGGTGTGCTGTGCGTCCCCTATGCTCTGATTGATGAGGTCTACGAAATGGCCAGTCAACGTCATAGCAGTGAAGAAATAAAACTGCAGAATATTAAATCAGGGAAAAATAACCGGAACTGGGTGTATGAGAAATTACAAGCACTAGGTTACATATTACCTGAGTAAGAAATTGTTATAGCGAAAACAGGCACAGCAGGCTTCTCATTGAATAAAAATACTATTCGATGATCACACCACACTGTGCCTGTTTTTATTTCCCGCCTGTTACTTGAAATAACTCAGAGCCAGACGGGATTACGGGACCGATTAGCCCTGCAGCAGTGACAGAACCTGCTGTGGAACCTGGTTCGCTTTCGCCAACACGGAGTTACCTGCCTGCTGGATGATCTGCGCTTTCGACATGTTCGACACTTCGGTCGCGTAGTCCGCATCCTGAATACGCGACTGCGCTTCAGACAGGTTGGTGGTGGTGTTGTTCAGGTTGGTGATAGCAGAGTCCAGACGGTTCTGTACCGCACCCAGGCTTGAACGGAAGGTATCAACCTGAGAAATCGCTTTGTCCAGCAGCGCCAGTGGATCGCTGGTGGCCACACCGGTGTACAGGTTAGAATTGTCTGCATCTGCGATGTCGTCGATGTCGCTCTTACCGGTGGTCGCGGTTGCGCCGCCGTTAACGATAGCAGAAGCTGCTACAGAGTAGTCTTTGCCCTGTACAGAAACGAAGCCCACTGCGCCGCCGCTGGCGTCTGCGCCGACTTTGATTGGCTGACCAGACATTACGCCTGAAGATACGCCGTTTGCAGTATCTTCGTAATCCACTTCGGTGGTGTTCAGTTTAACTGCGCCGCCTGAACCAACAGATACAGAGTAGTTATCAGTACCGTTGCTCACGACATAGGTAGAAGTCGCGTCACCGTTGCTGTCCAGTACGCTGTGCAGAGACAGGTTGCTGGCATCGGTTTTCAGTGCGCTTGCGACTGAGCTCAGGTCCACATCTTTCATTGCGGTGCCAGAAGAAGAAGCATCGCCGATGGTGGTGATATCGTCGCTCAGTTTCAGCGAGTTGCTGTCTACTGAGAAGCCTTTCAGGCCCAGAGAAGAGGAGTCGATTTTCTGCAGGTCGATAGAGATGGTTTCGCCATCGTTAGAACCTACCTGAATTTTCATTGAACCGTTTTTCGCCAGCACGTTCACGCCGTTGAACTGGGTCTGACCTGATACGCGGTCAATTTCGTCCAGACGAGATTTGATTTCGTCCTGGATTGAAGTCTGGTCAGAATCGGAGTTGGTGCCGTTCTGAGACTGTACAGTCAGTTCACGGATACGCTGTAAGTTGTTGTTGATTTCTGACAGTGCGCCTTCAGTGGTCTGCGCAGCTGAGATACCGTCGTTAGCGTTACGTGCAGCCTGAGTCAGGCCGTTGATGCTTGAAGTGAAACGGTTAGCAATTGCTTCGCCAGCCGCATCGTCTTTTGCGCTGTTGATACGCAGACCTGATGACAGACGCTCAATCGAGGTAGACAGTGCAGACTGGTTTTTGTTGATGTTGTTTTGTGTGATCAGCGAGAGGCTGTTAGTATTAATGACCTGTGCCATGGTTTCAGTTCCTGTTATTCAAGTCTACGGTTACGTTGTGGGTTCAACCCGTCGGCTTCATCGCCGTCAAAGTTGTTATCGTCTGTCCCCCCGGAACCTTTAGATTTTTTTTCCTGTCGCCGCAAAAAACCTGACCCGCCGAAATACCCCTCTTTATTGCAGCTGTTCCCGACATTATCTCCCTGTCCTGCACCGTAAACTTTTTTTCAGAATGGCCGATAACCCCGCTATTCCCTTTCCGTGTCGACAAGATAAGGATCTACTATGGCAGCAACGATAACGAACCTGGGAGTCGGTTCTGGCCTCAACTTAAGCGATATTCTGGACAGCCTGGAAACCGCTGAGAAAGCCTCTCTGACCCCCATTTCTACCCAGCAGACCTCTTACACCGCTAAACTTTCCGCGTATGCCACGCTGAAAAGCGCGCTGACCACGTTCCAGACCGCGAACACCACGCTGAATGATGCGGACCTGTTCACCGCCACCTCGGCCACCAGCAGCACCTCTTCCGTGAGCGCTACCACGTCTGGCACCACCGTTGCCGGACGCTATACCATCAGCGTTTCACAGCTGGCGCAGGCGCAGACGCTGACCACAGCGGTACAATCCAGCAACTCCACTGCGCTGGGCGACAGCTCGGCCACCAGCCGCAGTCTGGCGATCACCCTGGCCGATGGCACCAGCAAAAGCATTTCCCTGACCACTGCGCAAACGTCGCTGACCGGTATGCGTGATGCAATCAATGGCGCCGATGCAGGCGTCAGTGCCAGTATCATTAAAGTGGCTGATGGCAGCTATCGCCTGTCATTAACCTCCAGTGAAACCGGTACCGATAACGCGGTCTCTTCACTGACCGTGACGGGTGACGATACGCTGCAAAACATTATTGGCTATGACGCAACGGCCAGCAGCAACCCGATGACAGAAAGCGTTACGGCGCAGAATGCCAAGCTGACGGTGAATAACGTTGCGATTGAAAACAGCAGCAACACCATCGACGATGCGCTGGAAGGCATTACGCTGAACCTGAATGATGTCACCACTGGCAACCAGACGCTGACCATCACCAAGGACACCAGTAAGGCCGAAAACGCGGTTAAAGGCTTTGTCGATGCTTACAATACCCTGCTTGACCAGTTCAGTTCACTGACCAAGTACACGGCAGTTGATGCCGGTTCAGACTCGCAGGACTCCAGCAACGGCGCACTGGTGGGTGACAGCACCCTGCGCACCATTCAGACCCAGTTGAAGAGCCTGCTGACCAACTCCTCCAGCACCTCCAGCTTTAAAACACTGGCGCAAATCGGTGTCACCACCGACCCGACCAGCGGTGAACTGGAACTGGACACCGATAAGCTGGAAACGGCACTGAGCGATGACTCCGATGGCGTGAAAGCGATGATCATTGGTGATGGCAAAACCACCGGTATTGCGACCACCGTGGCCAGCAGCCTGACCACCTGGCTCTCCAGCACCGGTATTGTCCAGGCCGCGACCGATGGCGTGAGCAAGACGCTCAACAACCTGACTGAGCAGTACAACAATATGAGCGATCGCATCGATGACCTGATCGCGCGTTATAAAACCCAGTTCACCGCGCTGGATGTGACGATGAGTAAGCTGAACAGCACCAGTACTTATCTGACGCAGCAGTTCTCGACCACCTCTTCCAGCTCCAGTAGCTCATCCTGATAAGGAGTGACTATGTACAGTGCGACAGGTACCCAGGCCTACGCAAAGATTGGCGTAGAGAGTGCGGTAATGAGCGCCAGCCAGCAGCAGTTAGTCACGATGTTGTTTGATGGCGCATTAAGTGCGTTGATTCGCGCGCGTCTGTTCATGCAGGAAGACAACCTGCAAGGCAAAGGCAATGCGCTCTCGAAGGCGATTAATATCATCGAGAATGGCCTAAAACAGGGCCTGGATGAACAGAGCGGCGATGAGCTGACCACCAATCTGGTGGCACTTTACGCCTATATGGTGCGCCGTCTGTTGCAGGCAAACCTGCGCAATGAAGTGGCAGCGGTAGAAGAAGTGGAAGGCCTTCTGCGTAATATCGCTGATGCCTGGCGTGAAGTGGCGATGCCTGGCCAACTACAGGATGCGGTGTAATGAACACGACATGGCAACAGGTGCTGCAGCAGAGCAATACGCTGTTACAGCTGGCCTCCATTGGCGAGTGGGATTCATTGATCGCATTGCGCCCGGCCTATAGCGAGGCGGTGCAGGCACTGCCGCTAACCGCCCTTGATACGCGAGATCAGCTGCTGTTTACGCAAATCCGTGATAACGATCAACAGCTTAAACAGTTGATGGCTAACCGGATGAACGAACTGACCACCCTGATTGGACAATCCTCTAATCAAAAATCCGTGATGAACGCCTACGGTAAACAGGGCGGACAGATGCTGTTACCGCGCGATAACGGCTAATTCCCTCCCACAATAAACGCCCTTTTTTCATCATCGGGGCGTTTTTTTTTGCACTTCATCCATACTCAGTATTCCCTCTCTGTGGAGTGCATGAACGATGTCTAACCCAACATTATTGCAGTTTTTCCACTGGTACTACCCAGACGGCGGCAAACTCTGGCCTGAAGTGGCGGAGAAAGCGGCCTGGCTGAGTGAAGTGGGTATCACAATGGTATGGCTACCGCCGGCGTACAAAGGCGAATCAGGAGGGTTTTCGGTAGGTTATGACACCTATGATCTGTTTGACCTGGGGGAGTTTGATCAAAAAGGCAGTGTTGCCACCAAATATGGCGATAAAGCGCAATTACTGGCGGCCGTGGACAGCCTGCGCAGCCATAACGTTGGCGTATTGATGGATGTGGTGCTGAACCACAAAATGGGGGCCGATGAAAAAGAGCGCGTGCAGATCAATCGCGTCAATCCGGACAACCGCGAAGAGATCAGTGAAGAGGTGATTGAGGCCGAGGCCTGGACACGTTTCACCTTCCCCGTGCGCGGCGGGCAGTATTCGCAGTTTATCTGGGACTATAAATGCTTCAGCGGCGTCGACCACATTGAAAATCCCGATGAGAACGGGGTATTCAAAATCGTCAACGACTACACCGCAGAAGGCTGGAACGATCAGGTAGATGACGAGCTGGGAAATTTTGACTACCTGATGGGCGCCAATATCGACTTCCGTAACAACGCCGTCAGTGAAGAACTGAAATACTGGGCGCGCTGGGTGATGCAGCAAGTCCCCTGCACCGGCTTCCGCCTCGACGCAGTCAAACATATTCCTGCGTGGTTCTATAAAACCTGGATTGATCACATTCAGGAGGCGGCCGAACAGCCGATGTTTATCGTGGCGGAATACTGGTCGTTTGAAATCGACAAGTTGCAGGAGTATATCCATCAGGTCGAGGGCAAAACCATGCTGTTTGATGCCCCGCTACACATGAACTTCCACCACGCTTCTACCGCCGGTAGCGATTTTAATCTGAGTACCATTTTCGATGGCACCCTGGTGCAGGCCGATCCGTGGCACGCGGTAACCATTGTCGCCAACCACGACACTCAGCCGCTGCAATCACTGGAAGCCCCGGTGGAACCCTGGTTTAAACCCCTGGCTTACGCGCTGATCTTATTGCGTGAGCAGGGCTTGCCCACCGTGTTCTACCCGGACCTGTTCGGGGCGCATTACGAAGATGAAGGCGGCGACGGTGAAATTTATGCTATCGATATGCCCGTCATCCCTGAGCTGCAAGCGCTGATGCAGGCGCGTCAGCAGTTCGCCTGGGGCGCGCAGACCGACTACTTTGACCACCCCAACTGCGTTGCTTTCAGTCGCAGCGGCACTGAAGAACATCCGGGTTGCGTGGTGGTGATGTCGAACGGCGAAGCGGGAGAGAAAACCATCACGCTGGGCGAAGGGTTTGCGGGCAAGCAATGGCGAGATTATCTGGGCCACCGGGAAGAGATGATTACCCTGGATGAGGCCGGTGTGGCGGCTTTCTATTGTAATGCGGGTAGTGTTAGCGTTTGGGTCTTAAGCGAATAAACGCCTGGCCCTCTTAAGCAGCTTAAGAGGGCCAGCCATCATCATTAACGTCCAGCGATTAACCGACCAGCATCAGCTCACGTTCTGCTTCAGCGGGTGCGCTAAGCAGTGACATCAACACATCCTGCACCGCCTGCGCCGAAGCCGACATGGGCAGACGCGATGAGACATTCAGCGTTAATGGCAGATTCAGCGAAGGCGTCGTAATGCGTGCCATCCATGCCTGGGTTGATGCCACCAGCGCACGTGCGGCTGATTCTGGCAACAGTGTGACACCCATGCCACTGGACACTGCCGCCGTGAGGGTGGCAATCGACTCAATCTCACCGACAATGCGGGCGCTCAAACGGCGCAGCGAGAAGGCTTCATCCACACGCTGACGTACCGCACTGTAATCTCGCGGCAGGAAGAGGTTCATCTGCGCCACATCGGCCAGATCCACCGAGCTGCCTGGGCAGTCCGTTGCACCAACCAGATAGAGGTCTTCCTTTAATAACGTGGTGCTGTTGAGTCCGGCAATCACGGTGCGGTCATACAGGATAGCCATATCCAGTTGGCCGTTAGCCACTTTCTCATTCAGCGTATTGCCGCTGTTTTCATGCAGATACACTACGATTTCTGGATACTGTTCACGGACTTTTTGCAGTAACGGCATGGTCAGTGATGACGCCGCCGTGCCCGGTGCCAGGCCAATGGAGACCTGACCATTCAGTGTCTGACCGGCATTAATCACGGCCGTTTGCGCCTGTTCACACTGACGCAGAATGGTACGTGCATGGGAATAAAGAATCTTCCCGGCTTCGGTGGGGGTGACGCCACGTTTTGTGCGGATCAGCAGTTGTTGATCGAGTTCGCTTTCCAGCGTCGCCACCTGCTGGCTCAGCGCAGGTTGCGCAATATGCAGCACTTCCGCCGCCTGAGTCAGGCTGCCGATATCGACGATTTTTACAAAATACTTCAGCCGTCTTAAGTTCATATTGCCTCCATCACCTGTCGCAAAAAACTTTGTGAGTGTTATGTGCCGCTGTGCAGCTTGATGAATAAGAGATTGCAATATGCAGGCCAGAAATTGGCGCGGGTGTAAATTTTTGTCATGAGCCGGGCTAATTGGGCGGAAAATAAGCCTTTCTGATTATTTCTGCGACGGGATTAATCCCGCTAACCGAGATTGCCTGCTGCGAGCGGGTCGCAGTTGCACGTTGCTGGTGCAAAAAATGCCTGTCAGGCGTGCATAAAAGTGATGGCTCAGGAGCCATTCTGGTGCATGGGATCACATAATCGGGCAAAAGTTGAGGTAAAACGGTGGAATAGTCATCAATCTGCGGGGGGTGTCAGCAGGAAAACTTATTGTGCGAGAGAGCCTCTTCACCCGATGCAACGACGATGAAGAGGCCTGGAGAACTTAACGTTTTTTACGGTTGCGGCGCATATCAATCGTCACGGCCGCGACGATAATGATGCCCTTGATGATGTCCTGCACGTAAGCATCAACCCCGACGAAGGTGAATCCGCTTTTAATCAGGCCAAGGATCACCGCACCAATCAGCGTACCGGTAATGCGACCCACGCCGCCCATCAGGCTGCTACCACCGATGACCGCAGCGGCGATGGCATCCAGCTCATAGGCCATCCCCATGCTTGACTGCCCGCTGCTCACCCTTGCGGCCAGCACCACTCCTGCCAGGCCAGACAGCGCACCGGCAATGGTATAAACGATGATCAGGTACTTATTCACCTTGATGCCAGAGACTTTGGCCGAGGTCATGTTACCGCCAATGGCATACACATATTTGCCGTAGCGGGTGTGTTTGAGCGCCACATGGAACAGCGCTGCCACCACGAGGAAAATAATCACCGGCATCGCGCCTTGGCCGATTGACGTAAAGCCATCAGACAGGAAGCTGATCGGATTGCCCTGGGTGTAGTACTGTGCCAAACCGCGTGCTGATACCATCATACCGAGGGTAGCAATAAACGGAGGAATACCAGTCCGGGTGATCAGGAAACCGTTGCACAAGCCACAGAGCAAGCCGACCCCAATCCCCGCGACAATCGGGATGACCGCAGGTAGGTTCACCAGTGAAGGGAACATCGGCGAGAGGCTGTCGGACGTTTGCGCCAGGCTGGCAGCCACTACAGCGGTTAAAGCAATCACCGAGCCGGAGGAGAGGTCGATCCCGGTGGTAATAATGACCTGTGTCACCCCCACCGCGATAATGCCGATAATCGCGACCTGCAGCACGATCAACACCAGACGGTTGGTGTTCATCAGGAATGACTGATCGCGCACATACCAACCGGCAATTTCGAACACCAGCGCAATGCCGATCATCACGATAAAGATACCGGTGTCTTTCGGCAGTTTATGCCGCAGGTTACTAAAGAAAGAACGCTGCTCACTATTTGTAGGTGTTGCTGTAATTTTCATATTGCTCATGGTGTGCGCCTCAGTCGGATGCCAACGACAAGATGGTTTCCTGGTCGGCTTCTTCTTTATCGAGGATGCCGGTAATTCGCCCTTCATGCATGACCATGACGCGGTCACTCATACCGAGAATTTCTGGTAATTCAGAAGAGACCATAATGATGGCGACCCCACGGTTCGCCAGTTCACTGATCAAACGATAGATTTCAGCCTTCGCGCCAACGTCGATACCGCGCGTAGGTTCATCAAGGATTAAGATTTTTGGCTGTGCCAGTAACCAGCGCGCAATCAACACTTTTTGCTGATTCCCCCCGCTGAGGTTATTAATAATCTGATCCATGGTCGGGGTTTTAATATTCAGGCGACGTATCTGTTCCATACAGTCCTGCGCCATTTTGACATGGCTGACAAACCCGGCCTTGCCGATATATTCCGGCATATTGACGATACTCATGTTTTCTAACACTGACAGAACAAGGAACAGCCCCGATTTTTTGCGATCTTCGGTTAAAAACGCCATGCCTTTTTCGATAGCCGTAGAAGGTGCATCGATCTTGACGGGGACGCCGTCGATCAAGACTTCACCGCTATCGAAACTTTCCATCCCAAACAGACTTTCCATCACCTCACTACGGCCAGCCCCCACCAGCCCGGCAACGCCAAGGATCTCGCCCCGGCGCACGTTAAAGCTGACATCATGGAAGCGATCTTTACTGCACAGATTGCGCACCGTAAGGACATCTTCACCGATGGCGTTGTTGAATTTAGGAAACAGTTGGGTCAGTTCGCGTCCTACCATCTGGGTAATCAGTGACTGACGCGTAAACTCAGTGGTGTGTTTGCTGCCGATCCAGGTGCCGTCACGGAACACGCTGATTTCATCGGTGATGGCAAAGATCTCATCCATTTTGTGACTGATATAGATGATGGCTTTACCCTGCTCGCGCAGGTCACGAATGATGGTGAACAGATGGGCGACTTCACTCTCGGTTAAAGCAGAGGTGGGCTCGTCCATGATCACAATGTCTGAGTTCCAGGATACCGCCTTGGCAATTTCTACCATCTGCTGTGCGGCGATGCTGAGTTCGCCCACCAGTCGGTCGGCTTTAAGCCGGATGTTCAGGCGGTTGAGCAGTGCCTGGGTCTGCGTATTCAGGGTAGCGTGGTCGACAAACCCATATTTCATCGGCTCACGGCCCAGCCAGATATTCTCAGCAACCGTCATATACGGCACCAGGTTTAACTCCTGGTGGATCATTGAGATCCCTGAACGTAACGCATCCATCGTATCGTGGAACTGGACCTGCTCGCCTTTAATGCGAATGGTGCCCTGATCGGGGGTATACATCCCGATCAGGCACTTCATTAAAGTCGATTTGCCCGCGCCGTTTTCGCCCATTAAGGCATGTACTGTTCCTGGACGCACACGCAGTGAGACATTATCCAGTGCTTTGACTCCAGGGAAGAACTTACTGATACCTTCGGCTTCAAGCGCAAAAGCATTCATGATTCACCTCCGTACTACGCAACCGGGATTGGTTATTTCTGATTTTTATTTAAGAACTCGGCCATATTGTCTTTGGTAATCAACTGGTAAGGGATGTTGATCACTTTGTCGACCTTCTCGCCGTTTGCCAGTTTCACCGCAGCGTCTACTGCACCTTCACCCTGCCCTTTTGCGTCCTGGAATACGGTGGCCACCATCTTGCCGTTTTTCAGCATCTGCAAGGCATCTGGCGTACCGTCTACACCGGCAATCAGGATGTGATTCGGGTTTTTACCCAATGCCTGGAGTGCGCCAATCGCCATCTCATCGTTATTTGACGCAATCGCCTGAATATCATCTCCCGCAGTTAACCAGTTACTCACCACATCTACTGCGTCATTGCGCATAAATTTCGCGGTTTGTTTCTGCACCACTTTAATGCCCGGGTATTTAGCCGCGACCGCCTCTACGCCTTTGGTACGGTCACGGGTCGATTCGTTAGCCAGATCCCCCATTAAGATCGCCACGTTGCCTTTACCGTTCATCGCTTTTGCCAGCGCTTCCATTTGCAAGCGTCCCGCTAACTCAGAATCCGAACCGACATAGGCCATTTTGTCGCCCAGTTCACCAGCGGGCTTACGGTTAACAAACACCAGTGGAATATTGGCTTTTGTCGCCGCATCGACGATAGGTTTTACCGCGTTGGTATCCACCGGATTAACGATGATGGCGTCAACACCCTGACCAATAAAGTTCTGGACCTGCTGCAACTGCTGTGAGACATCACCCTTGGCATCTTCGACCTGACCTTTGATGTTGTCTTTGGTCATCTCTTTTTGCATCGACGTACGTAAGATGGTCAGAAAGTTATCGTCGAACAGCGCCATAGAGACGCCCACCTGAAGATCTTTCGCCATTGCGGCGGCAGGCAGCATGCAAACTAACAGTGAAGCAACGATGGTTTTTTTGATGTTCATAAATGACCCTTTATTGTTCGTTAACTTGCCCAGGGTGGCTGCCACCGCGAATGAAAAAAAACTTTCATTCATGCAACGCTGCTGGTGTTTTTCATCTGTAGGTAAAGAAACAATCTATCAATGCCACGGCTTTCCTTTGCGAGAAAATCACCCTATCTGTCTGTAATTAAATCGTTTTCTCCTGATGTCTTTTACTGTGCCCTGGGGTTGTTCACGTCGGTGATAGTTAGCAGTTCATTTATTTCACCAAGTGATATTTTGAAATTTTCATCATAAAAGCACTGAAATGATTGTTTTAGAATCACCGAATAACAAAAATTTGACACGCCTCTAACATCTGCGCAGAAATCAGAGAAAAGTGAGATCCTGGCAGCAGTTTGAAAAGCCACCGATTCTGTTGAAAAGTCATCAGATTGCTGGTTTAAACGGCACTTGAACGCTAACAGTAAAATTTAGCTTTGACACAACCGGGGGAGGTCGATACTATGCGCCCCG
>NZ_ALXE01000021.1 GCF_000295955.2 Pantoea sp. A4 | reverse complement strand
TACGATCCGCAGGTCGGCCGCTTTACGACCCCGGATCCGATAGGGCTAAACGGTGGGTTTAATCTTTATCAGTATGCGCCGAACCCGAACGGGTGGGTAGATCCGTGGGGGTTAAACTGTGTTACAACAAATCGACGTAGTGCTTTAAATGAAGCAAAGGATCTTGCTGGGATCCCACGGTCCCAACAACCGAACAGGCAATGGACTGTTGGGAATGACAAAACCAGACAAGGACAAACTAATTATATGTATTCAGACGATCTGGCGTCACATGGCAGATATTATGAATATACTAATTCAAGTGGTCACCAGAGAGTTGTCGTGGAACATACAGCTGATCCTAGAGCACCTTTTCCACACACTCATGCAGGAAAACCCAAAACTGGTGCTAACCCAAGGACCTATGATTTCAAAACTCATAGGTATCAGAAAATTATCCACCCTAAAACTAACGATCATCACATTTATTATGAATAAAAAACTTGAAGAGAAAATGCTCTTACTAAGAGCGAGACATACATATAAAAACCTAGGTGGAATAGATAAGATATCTTTCGACTTAAATATTGATAATACGACAGCCAGTTTAATGGAGGGCGTTAACTCCATTAATAAAATAGAAAACATTAATAAATCATTAATTATCCCCCATCCTATTATTAAGGATGAATTAATTAAAAAATTAATCATGCTATCACATAAGACAAGTGATTTCTCTTGCTGTTTTATATTTGAAGGTGAGTTAAAAGTAAGTGCATCTGGTTATGATTTTAATGCTTTCCTATCCAGTCTAATTGATATTGACGGTACATATGATATAAATATTATTTTAGAAAATCCGATTGGAATTCTTAGTGTAATTGATAACGAATATGATATCCATATATATTACAAAGAGATAGGGTTATAAATTAATTATATTGTTTCAATTGAAAATAATATAAATTGGCAGGAGAAATGAAGCTGGCACAGGGAAAAATATGATGATTTAATCCTGAAGCAGATAAAAAAAGGATTCATTGCTATATGCTAGCAGCCCTTTATATTCATAATTTAGTGCACCGACGAGCAGGGCCAGCTGCGCTGGCCCGGCGACTACGCCCCGTTCGGCGAGGTCACCAACCCGGTTATCAACAGCATGCCGATGCTGAAAAATCAGGTGCATATCCCGCTGCGCTACGCCGGGCAGTACGAAGACAGGGAAACCGGACTACACTACAACCTGTTCCGCTATTACGATCCGCAGGTCGGCCGCTTTACGACCCCGGATCCGATAGGGGTAGCGGGTGGGTTTAATCTTTACCAGTATGCGCCGAATCCGAACGGGTGGGTGGATCCGTGGGGATTAACGAGTGAATGGGTTAGCCCAACCGAAATTAACTTCTCACAAAGAACAATTTCTGCTAATAATTATTCGGAAATAATGAAAAATGGCGCATGGGATTGGAATAGATCTCCCTTAAGCGTAATTAATGTCGATGGGCAATTAGTCACTTATGATAATAGAAGATTGGATGCAGCATTAGAAGCTAATGTAGAAAAAGTAAAAATAAATAAAGTAGATCCTAACTCACCACATCCTGATTCTTCAAAAGGTAAAACGTGGTGGGAAAAGTTCCAGCAACGATTCAATGATCGTAGAAACATCAAAGCTGGCGGGGTTGTTCCTGATAAAGGTTTAAGCACGAGGCCTAAAAAATGTGGGAGAGAAGAATGAAAAGCGTTATTTCAATGCTATGGGATCAAGAAAAACTGCCTATAAAAGATGGTATTTATTTTTCTAATGGCACATCCATAGCTTATAGCGTGGAGTCGTACCCTAAGAAAAAGCTAACGAAAGGAAGTGAGTTTGATTTTGAAATGTTTTATAAAGACAACAAGGATGAAGTAACCAGTTTTGATGAAATAGTTAACATTAAATTACCCAATGGATTCCACTGCTCCGCTGGTGAAGGAAGCTTTGGCTCAGAGGGGTTCATTGCATATATTAGTGATGAGAATGAATTGCAATGGGTAATATACCTTGAGGAGTTAAATCCATTTATAAAAATAACCAACACCTCAGATGAAATTATTATCGCTGAGTCTAGCGCTGATATCCGTCTCAAGATAGACGTCAACAACCCATTAAACATGGAGCTAGTTTAGATTTAAAATAAAACTTTCTTTTAAGAAATGCAGTATGTTATTGACTCAAAATACACAATGGCTTATAGGACACGGTATGTTAAACAGTGGTAACGAAGTTATTCGACAAATTTAAAATTTCGTTCATAAATCATCCCCTTCACCCGGGGATGGATGCCACCATCTGGAACGGCAATACTGAGGTTGTTTTTTGTGTCCCTTGCTACTGTCAGGCCATATACGCAGTTGGCTCCGCAGGAGTGCACCGACAAGCAGGACGAGCTGCGCTACGCCGGACAGTACGAAGACAGAGAAATCGGGCTACTATTGACTGAAAAATAAGCGGCTCGGCCAGAAGCCTGCCTCTTCATGATGGTGTTTTACAACACAAAAACACCTTCAAAAAAACCAGCCAAAATCAGGCTGGTTATCGTATACCGCAATACCGCAGCGAATTAATATTCGCTGGCTTTTGCCAGTGCTTCAATATCCGCTGAGGTTAGCTGCAACTGCGTCGCTTTCACCAGGCTATTGATCTGTTCAATTGATGTCGCACTTACAATCGGGGCGGTGATGCTGGGACGTGCAATCTGCCAGGCCAGGGCCACTTCTGAAAGTGCGGCATTATGCGCCTTGCTCACCTGGTCCAGCGCTGCGAGGATCTTCAGGCCACGATCATTGACATACTTATCTACCACGCCCTGCCCGCGCTTGCTCTTGTGTGCATCTTCTTTCGAGCGGTATTTACCGCTGAGGAAGCCGCTTGCCAGCGAATAGTAGTTAATCACGCCCAGTCCGTGCTGCTGCGCCACTTTCTCCAGGCTGGATTCATACTCTTTACGATCGTAGAGGTTATATTCCGGCTGCAAAGTCTGGTACTCAGCCAACCCTTGTTCCTTGCTGACGTTAAGTGCTTCACTCAGACGCTCAGCACTGTAGTTGGAAGCACCGATAGCGCGAACTTTGCCCTCTTTTACCAGCTTATCGAACTCTGCTAGTGAGGCTGCCAGCGGCGTATCGGCATCATCACGGTGCGCCTGGTAAAGATCGACATAATCGGTTTGCAGACGGCGCAGAGAATCTTCAATCGCCTGGCGGATCCACTTCGGTGATAAGCCGGTTTTGCCGTTTCCGAGATCCATACCGACTTTGGTGGCCAGAATAATGCTGTCGCGCTTACCGCCTTTCTTTAACCAGTTACCAATGATCGTTTCGGACTCTCCGCCTTCATTACCGTCAACCCAGCGTGAGTAGACATCCGCCGTATCAATAAAATTCAGTCCTTTTTCTACCAGCGCATCCAGTAGGCTAAAAGAGGTCTTTTCATCCGCTGTCCAGCCGAAGACGTTACCGCCAAAGGTCAGAACCGGTACTGTGATACCTGTTTTACCCAACTGCCGCGTTTTAATCTGACTCATCTGATGCTCCTTTATCGTTTAGGGTATGAAATTGAGCTATTTCTCAGCATAGCAAAGCAGACATGGCTGGGTTATACCGAATTTGGCAGAAACTTGTCAGAATATGAATACTTACCGCAGCCAGACAGTTATCCTTCTTTTCCTCAATTTTCGTACACTTAAAGCACATATAATTACGCTGCGAACAGAAGGGACATTGGCTTCTGTTGAAACAGGAGAATTGCCCCCGTCATGAATACCCGTCTGTCCTGGAAAAAGAAAAGTCTGACTGCCGTTGCGGTGATTGCTGCTGTGGCGGGCATTGGCTACCTGTGGCTACATCCGGCTCAGCCGGAAAATGACACCGCCGCTACGACACAACACCACCGTCAAGGCAGTGGCAAAAGCCATCGACCACTGGCCCCAGTACAAGTTGCGACGGCTACACTGCAAGCCGTGCCGCAATTCCTGACTGGGCTCGGCACGGTCACCGCCGCGAATACCGTTACTGTCAGAGCGCGTGTCGATGGGCAATTGATGGCGCTGCACTTTAACGAAGGCCAGGAAGTCAAAGCCGGTGAGCTACTGGCAGAAATCGATCCTCGTCCATACCAGGTAGCATTAGCACAGGCTCAGGGGCAGTTGGCAAAAGATCAAGCGACCCTGGCGAACAACCGCCGCGATTTAGCCCGCTATGAGCAGCTCGCCAAAACCTCACTGGTATCGCGACAGGAGCTGGATACCCAGCGCTCGCTGGTGAATGAAACGCTGGGCACCTTAAAAGCCGATGAAGCCAGCGTGGCCAGTGCCCAACTGAATCTGACCTACAGCCGGGTTACCGCACCTATCAGCGGGCGCGTGGGGCTAAAACAGGTCGATGTGGGCAACTATATCACCGCCAGCGATACCACGGGTCTGGTGGTGATCACCCAAACACACCCCATTGATGTGCTCTTTAGCCTGACTGAAAACAGCATTCCACAGATCCAACAGGCGCAACAGCAAGATGAACATCTGCTGGTGGAAGCCTGGGATCGCAGCAACAGCAAGCTGCTCAGCCAGGGAAGCTTGCTCAGTCTGGATAACCAAATTGATGCCACAACCGGCACGATAAAAATAAAAGCGCGGTTCGAAAATCAAGACAACAAGCTCTTCCCCAATCAATTTGTTAATGCGCGCCTGAAGGTCACTACGCTGCAAGATGCGGTAGTGATCCCAACAGCAGCACTGCAAATGGGTAATGAAGGCCACTTTGTCTGGGCCGTCAATGCCGAAAATCAGGTGAGCAAAAAGCGCGTTACCTCGGGTTTGCAGAACAGTGCCACAGTGGTGATCAGCGCAGGTCTGGCGGCTGGCGACCGGGTCGTGACCGATGGTCTGGATCGCCTCACGGAGGGGGCCAAAGTAGAGATTGTGACCGCACAAAGCCCTGCGGATAACCACCCACATGCCCGCCGTGCTAAGCACCCCGCGACAGGAGAGGCACCGTAATGCAGGATGTCACCCCTTCTCACGGCGGTCCGTCGCGCCAGTTTATTTTGCGCCCGGTGGCGACAACGTTACTGATGGTGGCGATCCTGCTCGCAGGGATCCTCGGCTATCGCGCCCTGCCCGTCTCCGCGCTGCCAGAGGTCGATTATCCCACGATTCAGATCGTCACCCTCTACCCCGGTGCCAGCCCGGATGTGGTGACCTCTTCCATCACCGCCCCACTGGAACGGCAATTTGGCCAGATGTCGGGGCTAAAGCAGATGGCATCACAAAGTTCCGGGGGCGCTTCGGTGATCACGCTACAGTTCCAGCTCGCGCTGGCGCTGGATGTGGCCGAACAGGAGGTGCAGGCAGCGATTAACTCCGCCACCAATCTGTTACCGTCCGATCTGCCCAATCCCCCGGTCTACAGCAAGGTGAATCCTGCCGATCCCCCCATCATGACGCTGGCGGTGACCAGTAGCAGTATGCCGCTCACCCAGGTGCAGGATATGGTTGAGACGCGCATTGCACAGAAAATCTCTCAGGTGTCGGGCGTTGGGCTGGTCACGCTGGCCGGTGGACAACGTCCTGCGGTGCGGGTGCAACTCAATGCACAGGCGCTGGCGGCACTGGGTTTGACCAGTGAAACGGTGCGCACTGCTATCAGCAATGCCAACGTGAACTCTGCCAAAGGGAGCCTGGATGGCCCAGAGCGGGCGATTACGCTGTCGGCAAACGATCAGATGAAGTCAGCCGAAGATTATCGCCAGTTGATCATCAGCTACGTAAATAATGCCCCGGTGCGCCTGGGCGATGTTGCCACCATTGAACAAGCCGCAGAGAACCGCTGGTTAGGTGCCTGGGCTAATCAACAAGCTGCGATTATTCTCAACGTTCAGCGCCAGCCGGGCGCGAATATCATCGCCACCGCCGACCACATCCGTGGATTACTACCTGGTCTCACCGCCACGTTGCCGAAATCGGTCCACCTTGAACTGTTGGCCGACCGTACCACCAACATTCGCGCTTCCGTCACCGATACCCAACATGAGTTAATGCTGGCCATCGCGCTGGTGGTGATGATCATCTATCTGTTCTTACGTAACGTACCTGCCACGCTTATTCCGGCCGTGGCGGTGCCGCTCTCGTTGGTGGGCACCTTTGCCGCCATGTATTTCCTCAACTTCTCGATCAATAACCTCACGCTGATGGCGTTGACCATCGCCACCGGCTTTGTGGTAGATGATGCGATCGTGGTGGTTGAGAATATCTCTCGCTACATCGAAAAAGGGGAGAAACCGCTGGCTGCGGCACTGAAAGGCGCAGGGGAAATTGGCTTTACCATTATCTCCCTGACCGTTTCGCTGATTGCGGTACTGATTCCGCTGCTGTTTATGGGAGATGTGATTGGCCGCTTGTTCCGCGAGTTTGCCGTCACCCTGGCAGTCGCGATAGCCATCTCGGCGGTGGTGTCATTAACTTTAACACCGATGATGTGCGCTCGCATGTTGAGTACAGAATCGCTCCGGCAGCAGAACCGCTTTTCTCGCGCCAGCGAGGCGTTTTTTGCCCGGGTGATTGCCGTGTATGGTCAGTGGCTGACGCGCGTGCTGAGCCGTCCATGGCTGACGCTAGGCGTTGCCCTGAGTACGTTGGCACTGACGGTATTGCTGTGGACAGTGATCCCCAAAGGCTTCTTCCCGTTACAGGATAATGGTCTGATTCAGGGCACGCTCCAGGCTCCACAGTCGGTCTCATACCAAAATATGGCACAGCGTACCCGCGAGGTCGTCGCCCGGCTGCAACAAGATCCTGCGGTCGCCAATGTTACTGCCTTTGTCGGAGTGGATGGCACCAATGCCGCACTGAACAACGCACGTATTCAGATCACGCTGAAAGCCTTCGATCAGCGCAACGATCGCATTCAGCAGGTCCAGACCCGTCTGAAACAGTCAGTAGAAAATATTCCCGGCATTACGCTGTGGTTGCAGCCGGTACAAGATCTCACCATTGAAACCCAGGCCAGCCGTACGCCCTATCAGTTCACGCTGCAATCGGGTTCGTTAACGTCACTGAGTACCTGGGTCCCCGCCTTGCTCAATGAACTGAAAAAATCACCCGCCCTGCGTGACGTCAGCAGTAACTGGCAAGATCAGGGGCTGGAAGCCTACGTCAAAGTGGATCGCGACAGCGCCAGCCGCCTCGGCATCAGCATGGCGGATGTCGATAACGCGTTGTATAACGCCTTTGGTCAACGTTTGATCTCCACTATCTATACCCAGGCCAATCAGTACCGCGTGGTGCTGGAACAAAATAACCGTCAAACCCCAGGTTTAGCGGGGCTGGAGGGCATTCGCCTCAGCAGCAGCGAAGGTGGCAGCGTGCCGCTTAACGCGATTGCCAGTATTGAGCAACGGCATGCGCCACTGGGAATCAATCATCTCGACCAGTTCCCCTCGGCCACCTTCTCGTTTGATGTGGCCGAAGGCTATTCACTGGGCGATGCGGTCAACGCCGTTACTGCGGCAGAAGATCAGTTAGGTATGCCCACTGAGGTGATGACGCAGTTCCAGGGCAGTACGCTGGCCTTTGAAGCGGCATTAACCAGCACGGTGTGGTTGATTGTCGCGGCGGTAGTCGCCATGTACCTGGTGCTGGGCGTGCTGTATGAGAGCTTTATTCACCCGATCACGATCCTCTCCACCTTGCCTACGGCGGGCGTAGGTGCGCTACTGGCACTGATGCTGAGTGGTAATGAGCTGGATATCATCGCCATTATCGGCATCATCTTGCTCATTGGTATCGTCAAGAAAAACGCCATCATGATGATTGATTTTGCCCTCGCCGCCGAACGTGAACAGGGTAAAACTCCGTATGAAGCGATTTATCAGGCATGTTTGCTGCGTTTCCGCCCGATTTTAATGACCACTCTCGCCGCGCTTCTTGGCGCACTCCCTTTGATGTTAAGTCAGGGCGTTGGCGCTGAACTACGCCGTCCTTTAGGGATCGCGATGGTCGGCGGACTGGTGTTGAGTCAGGTATTGACGCTGTTTACCACCCCGGTCATCTACCTGCTGTTTGATCGCCTGGCATCACGCCTGCGCCGCCGCGTGGCTCAAGAGGAGCACAGGCCGTGAAGTTTTTTGCCCTGTTTATCCAACGGCCAGTCGCCACTACGCTGATTACGCTCGCCATCGTCCTGGCGGGTGCCCTGAGTTTCCGCCTGTTGCCGGTGGCACCGTTGCCACAGCTCGATTTCCCGGTGATTGTGATCAGCGCTTCATTGCCAGGTGCCGCTCCCGAGACCATGGCTTCTTCAGTAGCAACGCCGCTGGAACGCTCGCTGGGCCGGATTGCGGGGGTCAGCGAGATGACCTCCACCAGCTCTTTAGGCAATACACACATTATTCTGGTGTTCGATTATGATCGCAATATCAACGGCGCGGCGCGTGATGTGCAGGCGGCGCTGAATGCTGCCCAAAGCCTGTTGCCAACCGGGATGCCCACACGACCTACTTACCGAAAAGCCAACCCGTCCGATGCACCCATCATGATCCTGACGCTGACTTCGGATATCTATAATCCGGGCCAGCTGTATGATTATGCGTCCACTCAGTTGGCGCAGAAAGTGGCACAGATCGATGGCGTAGGCGATGTCACCGTTGGTGGCGGTTCACTGCCCGCTGTGCGCGTCAATCTCAATCCGCAGGCGCTGTTTAATCAAGGCGTTTCGCTGGATGCCGTGCGCCAGACCATTGCCAATGCCAATCAGCGGCGTCCTCAGGGCGCACTGGAAGATGGCCGACAGCGCTGGCAATTACGTACCAACGATGAGCTAAAAACCGCCAGTGACTATCGTCCACTGGTGGTGCATTACAACAACGGCGCGGCAGTGCGACTGGAGCAGGTTGCTGACGTTGAAGACTCGGTGCAGGATGTGCGTAATGCCGGTATGGCCAACGGTAAACCGGCGGTGCTGTTAGTCGTGCGAAAAAGCCCCGATGCCAATGTGATTGATACCGTAGACCGCATCCGAGCGGAAATGCCAGAGCTGTATGAAACCATTCCTGCGGCTATCGATCTGCATATCGCACAGGATCGCTCACCCACCATTCGCGCTTCACTGTATGAGGTTGAACAATCCCTGGTGTTGGCGGTGGCTTTAGTGATTTTGGTGGTGTTTTTGTTCCTGCGATCCGGGCGAGCCACGCTGATCCCGGCGATTGCAGTACCCGTTTCACTGATTGGCACCTTCTCGGCCATGTACCTGTGCGGCTTCAGCCTGAACAACCTGTCGCTGATGGCCTTGACCATCGCTACCGGTTTTGTGGTGGATGATGCCATCGTGGTGATGGAAAACATTGCACGCCATGTCGAAGCCGGGATGAAACCGATACAGGCAGCGTTGCAGGGGGTGCAAGAAGTGGGCTTTACCGTGCTGTCAATGAGCCTGTCACTGATCGCCGTGTTTCTGCCACTAGTGATGATGGGAGATTTAATCGGTCGCTTCTTTGCGGAATTCTCTATCACACTCTCCGTGGCGATTCTGATCTCGCTGTTTATCTCCGTCACTCTCACGCCGATGATGTGTGCGTATCTGCTGAAATCACATCCGCCGCGCAGCCAGCCTCGACGCCGCGGCAGTGGTCGCCTGCTGCTGGCAGTACAAGGTTCCTATGGCCGTTCACTGAGAGTCGTGCTGAACCACGCGGGCTGGATGCTATTGGTGCTGCCAGCCACCCTCGGCTTAACCGTCTGGTTGTTTATCATCCTGCCTAAAACCTTCCTGCCCGAACAGGATACCGGGCGTTTACAAGGCTATATTTCTGCCGACCAGAGCATCTCGTTCCAGGCAATGCGGGGAAAATTGCAGGACTTTATGCACATTGTCGCAGCCGATCCAGCGGTTGAAAACGTCACGGGCTTTACCGGCGGTCAGCGCACCAATGGCGGCTCGATGTATATCTCACTCAAGCCCCTCAAAGAGCGTAAAGAGAGTGCTCAGGCGGTGATTGCGCGTCTGCGCATCGCCCTGGCAAAAGAGCCAGGGGCAAATCTCTATCTCAATGCCGTGCAGGATATTCACACCGGGGGGCGCGAATCGAATGCCAGCTATCAGTACACCCTGCTCTCTGACGACCTCGCCGCACTGCGCGAGTGGGAACCGAAAATTCAGTCTGCTTTCAGTGCCCTGCCGGAGTTAACCGACGTTAACTCTGACCAGCAGGACAAAGGGAGTGAGATGGCATTGACCTACGATCGCGAAAGTATGGCCCGCCTCGGTATTGATGTTGCCGCAGCTAATGCGTTACTGAACGATGCCTTCGGCCAAAGACAGATCTCCACGATTTACCAACCGTTGAATCAGTACAAAGTGGTGATGCAGGTCGATCCCCGCTATACCCAGGACATCAGCGCACTGGATCAGATGTACTTACTCAACAGCGCGGGCAAGGCTATACCGTTGGCGTGGTTTGCTCACTGGCAACCGGCTAACGCGCCTTTGCAGGTCAACCATGAGGGGCTGTCTGCGGCATCCACCCTCTCCTTTAATCTGCCAGAAGGTATCTCGTTGTCTCAGGCTGCGGATGCCATCGATCGCAGCATAGTCGCGCTAGGTGTGTCAACCAGTGTGCGCGGCAGTTTTTCCGGCACAGCGCAGGAGTTCCAGAAGTCGCAGTCTAGCCAACTCTGGCTGTTGCTGGCCGCGATCGCCGCCGTGTATATCGTACTGGGGATGTTATATGAGAGCTACGTGCATCCGCTGACTATCCTTTCTACGCTGCCTTCAGCCGGTGTGGGTGCGTTACTGGCGCTGATGCTGTTTAACACGCCGTTTAGCCTGCTTGCCATGGTAGGTATTTTGCTGCTGGTCGGTCTCGTGAATAAGAATGCGATTATGCTGGTGGATTTCGCGCTGGTCGCGCAACGAAAGGGAGCAATCAGCGCTCGGGCCGCCATTGAGCAGGCCTGCCTGTTGCGCTTCAGGCCGATTTTAATGACCACACTCACCGCCCTGTTTGGTGCGATTCCCCTGGCGATCACCTACGGTGACGGTGCGGAGTTGCGCCAGCCGCTAGGCATTACCATTGTGGGTGGTCTGATCATGAGTCAGCTACTGACGCTGTATACTACTCCTGCAGTCTATCTGATGCTGGATAAGCTAAGCCGTCATCCACGCAGCACGTCGAATAACGAAAAGCCTGAAAGGACACGCCAGTCATGACATCTCAACCCCCATCAGTACGTTGGCAGCTGTGGATTGTGGCCTTTGGGTTCTTTATGCAGTCGCTGGATACCACCATCGTCAATACCGCGCTGCCTGCCATGGCCCGCGATTTGCTGGTGAGTCCGTTGCTGATGCACTCGGTGGTGGTTTCGTATGTGCTGACGGTAGCCGTGACGCTGCCCCTGAGCGGCTGGCTGGCTGATCGCTTTGGCGTTCGCAATATTCTCTTCTGCGCCATTATCCTGTTTAGCCTTGGTTCACTGTTCTGCGCCCTCTCCGGGACACTCAACCAGCTCGTGATGGCCCGCGTTCTCCAGGGGATCGGCGGGGCGATGATGGTGCCTGTCGGGCGACTGACGGTGATGAAGATTGTCCCGCGCGAGCAGTATATGTCGGCAATGACCTTTGTCACTTTACCCGGTCAGGTGGGGCCACTGCTGGGACCCGCTCTGGGGGGAATTTTGGTGCAGTACGCCAGTTGGCACTGGATTTTTCTGATCAACATTCCGGTCGGTATTATTGGCGCGATTGCCACATTGACGCTGATGCCCAATTACCTTCTGCCTCCGCGCCGTTTCGACTTTATCGGCTTTATTCTCCTGGCGCTGGCAATGGCGACCCTCACGCTGGCGCTGGATGGTGAGCGCAGCAGTGGCGGTTCTCCACTGTTGCTAGGCATGATGATTCTCACCGGGATATTTGCCGTGCTGTTTTATCTGATGCATGCCCGTAACAACGATCGGGCGCTGTTCAGCCTCAAGCTGTTTGCTAACCGCATTTACAGCATTGGCTTACTGGGCAGTTTTGTCGGCCGTATCGGTAGCGGCATGCTGCCCTTCCTGACGCCGATTTTCCTGCAAGTGGGTCTCGGTTACACGCCCTTCCACGCGGGTTTGATGATGATCCCGATGGTGCTCGGCAATATGGGCACAAAACGGATTGTGGTACGGGTCGTCAATCTGTTTGGCTATCGGAATGTGTTGGTGGGCGCCACGCTGGGCTTAACGCTGGTGGTACTGCTGTTCCCACTGGTGGCTTTGATGGGCTGGGTGTGGATGCTGCCTGTGGTGCTGTTCCTGCAGGGTATGATCAACGCTATTCGCTTCTCCTCCATGAATACCCTGACGCTGAAAGAGCTGCCAGATGAGCTGGCCTCCAGCGGCAACAGTTTGCTCTCGATGATTATGCAGCTCTCCATGAGTATGGGCGTGACGGTAGCAGGCCTGCTGCTGGGTGCATTCAGTCAGGGAACCGCGCTGGGCAGTCACATTGATCAACAGGTGTTTATCAACACTTACCTCAGCATGGCTGTAGTCATCTTGCTGCCTGCGCTGGTGTTCTGGCGCGTTCCGGGAGATATCAGTAAAAATGTCGATTTGCGCCGCAGGAGAAAAGCATGAAAGCCCGGCTTCGTTTCGGTATCGGTGCCAAGCTGTTTACCGCTATTTTTGCCACGTGCCTGCTGGTATTAATCACCATGCACTGGGGCGTACGCCTCAGCTTTGAACATGGTTTTGTGGATTATATTAAACGCGGCAATGAACAACGGCTGGCGCTGCTCAGCGATGCCCTGGCCGATCAATACGAGCAGCACGGCAACTGGGAGTTCCTGCGCAACAATGACCGCCTGGTGTTTGCGCTACTTCGCTCACTGGAACAGAACCCGGACCGGAGTGCGCAGTTGCCGCCACACGGCTGGCGGACTCAGTTCTGGATCCTCGATCAGCAGTTCCATGTCGTGAGCGGGCCACGCAATGCGATGCCGAATAACGGTTTTCGTCATAACATCACCACCAGCACCGGTAAAATTGTCGGCTGGGTAGTCGGCGCACCGCCAGAGCGCCTGACGCGCAGCACCGATATCAACTTTGATCAACAGCAGCGACGCACCAGTTGGATCATCGTGGCTCTCTCGGCATTGCTGGCCGCCTTTGTCACCTATTTAATGGCGCGCGGTTTGCTGGCCCCGGTAAAACGCCTGGTGGATGGTACTCACCAGTTGGCTGCGGGGAAATTTTCCACCCGCGTTGAGGTCGGCAGTGAAGATGAACTGGGCCAACTGGCGCGCGACTTTAATTTGCTCGCCTCCTCGCTGGAAAAAAACGAGGCCATGCGTCGCGCGTTTATGGCCGACATCTCCCATGAACTGCGCACACCGCTCGCCATTTTGCGCGGTGAACTTGAGGCTATACAGGATGGGGTGCGGAAAACCACTCCAGACGCCATCGCCTCGCTGCAAAGTGAAGTCGTGATTCTGACAAAACTGGTAGATGATCTGCATCAGCTGTCGCTTTCAGATGCTGGTGCCCTGGCCTATCGCAAACAGAATGTGGATCTGGTGCAACTGTTAGAAGTGTGCGCCGGTAGCTTTGCAGAGCGCTATCGCAGCCATAACCTGCGTTTGTCATTGCAGCTTCCAGAACATGCATCATTCTTCGGCGATCCGGACCGGCTCAGCCATTTGTTTATTAACCTGCTGGAGAACAGCCTGCGCTACACCCACAGCGGCGGAGAAGTCGAGATCCGCGCCTGGCGTGAGGGGGAGTTCTGGATGCTGACGTTCGCCGACAGCGCACCCGGGGTCGATGCGGCGGATCAGGCGCGTATTTTTGAACGTTTTTACCGTACTGAAGGGTCACGAAATCGCGCCAGCGGCGGCTCTGGCCTTGGCCTCGCGATCTGTCAGAACATCGCCGAGGCACACAACGGTACGCTGACCGCTTCAGACGCCCGTTTAGGTGGCCTGAAAATCACGCTACAATTACCTCATGTTCCACACTGAAAACCGATCATGAGCCAGGAAAAAACCGACCCGCTAGTGTTAATTGTGGAAGATGAGCCAAAACTGGCCCAACTGATGATGGATTACCTCCACTCTTCCAACTACCGCACCCACCACATTGCCCACGGGGGCGAAGTGCTGGCCTATGTGCAGCAGACGCCACCCGATTTAATCCTGCTAGATTTAATGCTACCCGGCATGGATGGGTTGTCATTGTGTCGTGAAATCCGCCGTTTCTCTGAATTACCCATCATTATGGTGACTGCACGCACCGAAGAGATTGATCGTCTGTTGGGACTGGAAATTGGTGCCGATGACTACATCTGTAAGCCATTTAGCCCGCGAGAAGTGGTCGCACGCGTGCGCACCATTATGCGTCGGGTAAAACGCAATCCAGAAGAGCCGCACAAATCTTCACTGCTGCGCGTAGATGAAGGTCGATTCTTTGCCAGTTGGCGCGATCAGGCGCTGGATCTCACACCTGCCGAGTTTCGGCTGCTGAAAACGTTGTCGCTGGAACCGGGTAAGGTGTTCTCACGCGAGCAGTTGCTCAACCATCTGTACGATGACTATCGGGTCGTGACCGATCGCACCATCGACAGCCACATTAAAAATTTGCGCCGCAAGCTGGAGCAGCTGGATACAGAACAGCCGTTTATTCGCGCGGTTTATGGCATGGGCTATCGCTGGGAAGCGGATATTTGTCAGCTTGTTTAGCGGAAATTGTGAATAGTTGCACATTTTCTGCTGTTTTATTGCTGAAGTCCGATCGCGATCACAGACCCCGCCTGGCGGGTTGATTAGACTCGCCCCTGCTGAAAACAAGCAATAACAAAACAGCTTCCGTACCAGGAACTACCTCATTCACCCGCTCGGCTCCCCCGGGCGGGTTTTTCTTTTGTCTCAATTCAATCCCCCTCCCGCTGTGCTATAACTGCCTCAGTCAATGCGCATTTAAGGGAAGGACAATGGACAACACACCACAAGCTGTACTGATTCTTAATGGCAAGGGTGCCGGTAATGAAGCGCTGCGCAGTGCGGTAGGCCTGTTGCGTGATGAAGGTGCGCAACTGGCTGTGCGTGTCACCTGGGAACAGGGGGATGGAAAACGCTATGTCGAGGAAGCGGTGTCACTCGGTGCTGCAACGGTCATTGCTGGCGGAGGAGACGGCACAATCAATGAAATTGCCACCGCGTTAGCCGCACTACCCGCAGACAAACGCCCGGCGTTGGGTATTCTTCCCCTTGGCACCGCGAACGATTTTGCCACCAGTGCCGGTATTCCTGCGGAAATGGAACCTGCCCTGCGCCTCGCTTTACAAGGTCGTGCAGTGTCGGTGGATCTGGCTCGGGTTAATCAGGATCGCTATTTTATTAATATGGCCACTGGTGGCTTCGGGACGCGTATCACCACCGAAACGCCAGAAAAACTCAAGGCAGCACTGGGGGGCGTCTCCTACTTTATCCATGGTCTGATGCGCATGGATACGCTGAAACCCGACAGCTGTGAGATCGAGGGGGAGGACTTTCACTGGCAAGGTGATGCCCTGGTGATTGGCATTGGCAATGGGCAACAGGCCGGAGGCGGTCAACGTCTTTGCCCACAGGCGCGTATCAATGATGGTCTGCTTGAACTGAGTATCGTCACGGCACAGGAAGTATTGCCTACCCTGTTGCATTCACTGACCAGCAATGAAGAAAACCCCAATATCGTTGCCGCCCGGCTACGTAGACTGACGATCCGCTCACCCCATGAAATGACGTTTAACCTCGATGGTGAGCCACTGAGCGGGCGCGAATTTACGCTTGAAGTGATGCCGGATGCAGTGAGTTGCCGCTTGCCACCTCACTGCCCTTTACTGGCGTAAGGTCGCAAGCCGCGCAAATCACCTCAGGGAGTTACCACCACTGATGGAAATGGTGAACGGGACCAATGCCATGGCCGACTTCGAGTGAATCGGCCTGCATTAGCGCCTGCTGTAGCCAGGCTTTGGCTTCAGCGACGGTCTGCGCCCAGTCGTTATGACGCGGACGTAGCGCCGCCAGCGCTGCAGATAAGGTACAACCCGTGCCGTGTGTGTTGCGAGTATTCACGCGCGGTGCAGTAAAGCGCTGTGCGCCTGCCGTAGTCATTAACCAGTCTGGGCTTTCACCGTCGCTTAAATGACCCCCTTTCATCAGTACTGCCTCACAGCCCAGCGCGATTAATGCTTCGCCCTGTGCCAACATCTCCTGCTCATTGCGCGCATGCTCAGTACCCAGCAGCGTGGCGGCTTCAGGAAGATTGGGGGTAATCAGGGAGACCTGCGGCAATAACAGCTCGCGCACGGCGGCAACCGCATCGGGTGAGAGCAGTGGATCACCACTTTTTGCCACCATGACGGTATCCAGTACCACGAACGGCAGGCTGGCTTTTTTCAGCCGTTCGGCAACCACCTCAACAATTGCGGTTTCTGACAACATGCCAATTTTAGCGCTATCAATACGCACATCATCCAGCACCGAATCCAGCTGTGCTGCCACAAAGTCAGGTTCAATGCGATAGACCGACTGCACGCCACGGGTATTTTGCGCCACCAGCGCCGTAATGACGCTGGTGCCATAGGCACCCAGTGCAGAAAAAGCTTTCAGATCGGCCTGAATACCGGCCCCACCGCTGGGATCGGTACCGGCAATCGTCAATGCATTAATACGCTTCATTATGCTTCCTCTACATTCAGTGACCACAAGCCATCCAGCAACGCCACGGCAAAACTGCCCGGCCCCTGACTACGGGAGACAGCGACTTCCGCCGCACGGGCGACCATGGCACAGGCACTGGCGACGTGCTGTAAACGATCGCCAGGCAGCGCGCAGCATGCTGCCACCACGGCTGACAGGGCACAGCCCGTGCCCACCACGCGAGTCAGAATCGTATCACCACCCGCCACCGCCAGCGTACGGGTGCCATCGGTGATGTAATCAACCTCCCCTGTGACGGCGACAATCGTGTTGAAGCGTGTTGCCAACTGCTGCGCGGCCTCAATAGCCAGATCAGAAGTGTGCAGGCTGTCAACGCCACGTCCGCCGCCTTGTTGCTGGGCCAACGCCAGAATCTCAGAAGCATTACCGCGAATAGCCGCAGGCCTGGCCGCCAGAATCTGCTGACAAAAGGCAGTACGCAGGCTCAATGCCCCCACTGCTACCGGGTCGAGTACCCAGGGTGTACCCGCCTGATCGGCGGAGGCTATTGCTCGCTGCATCGCATCACGGCGATCCACCGTCAGCGTCCCGACATTGATCAGAAGTGCACTGGCGACAGCACTGAACTGTTCAGCTTCCTCAGCGTCAATCACCATAGCTGGCGCAGCACCGAGAGCAAGCAGCACGTTAGCGGTAAACGTCTGGACCACATCATTGGTCATACAGTGCACTAAAGGTGCCTGCTGGCGTAACAACCCGAGCGTTTGCGCGAGCTGCGCAGAGGAAAGAAAGGTATGCGACACGGTAATCAGGCTCCTGACCAGAGGCAGGAAGAGAGATGCGGACAGGCATCTGACTTCCCTCCGCTGGCATTATCCAGTTCAGGTTCAACGGGTGTTTCTCAGCGGCATCCAGGAAGGAGGCAGCACCCCGAGTCAAATTCATATGAATAACAATTGTTCCATCTATTAACAGCTTACGGGAAGTGGCTTGTTGGCACAAGCCTGTGTACAGATGCCTGTCCGCATTAATGACGCTGAGAAGGATAGTGACAGTTTTGTGCCAGTTTTATCACAGTGTTAGTGACACTTAGCCTTGAAGCATTTATTTCTTCACGTGAGATAGCGGAACTATGTGAGAAAGAGCACCGCAATGTAACAAGGGACATCCGTACCATGCTTGAAGAGCTGGGAGAAGCTGAGAATCCAGATTTGCTTTCTCAATATCAAGGGGTATGCGGCAATGGCGTACACCCATCCACAGAACGGACAGACATACAGCTATTACGCTGTGGACAAGCGTCACGTCACGTCACGACAGTGTGAAACGTGCAGTGGAGCGCCAGAGGTGTCATCCTCCAACCTCAAATTGAGGATGAACAAACTGTCGATACAATGGGGCGTAATCGCATCACACAGGCTTACGCTCTCACCAAGCGTGATTCCTATGTTGTAATTGCTCAGCTTAGCCCCGAGTTTACTGCTCGTTTGTTTGACCGTGGAGTAATCACACTCCCTCAAATTGAGGAAGTCAAAATTCAACGTGAACGTGGTGTTATCGAATTACCACCATTGGTGGAGATTCGTACCACCCAATAGAATGCTATCATCAATATACAAATGCCATCAGGCCTCACAGGAGGCATTCTAGGATGATTTCCACATTAGTGCTTCAACCCTATTGCCTTGCACTAATAACGCAACAGAGAGTCTCCTGGGTGGTATTCTGGGGGTTTTAATGGTTGGTGGGCACAGCCACCGTCTTCACTGTACGTGTGACGTAGTCACGAGATGCAGATGGAACAAAGCCCAAGGCTTTACGCAGGTTACGCAGATTCTTCTGGTTCATTTCTTACCTCTTATTGAAAAGAATAAATCATTGTTATTCAGTTACTTAATATTTCTTTACAAAATAGTTTGTCAGGATTTCTGAAAAAAGCGGTATTATATTATAAGGACATAATAATAATCAGTGTTTTTATGAAGATAGTTTGTCACAAATCCTGAAAAAAGTGGTATTATATAATAAGGGATATGAAATGTTCCTGCTACCATTCTTGTTTTGACTTATTCAATAACTAACAGAACGCCCTAGCCGGGCAGGCTAAAGGCACGCATGAAGCTACCTCAGCCTAGGACGGCTTCGATTAGCTTTGCAAAGAACGCTCTTGATTTTGAAACGCTATGAAGCTGGCTATGGCTAGCTGAATGAGTTTCTTGCGTAACGCTGTAGGCATTTCCTTTGACCTTTCCGACATGTGCAGCTTTGCTGTGCATGTACACTTTTCACTCTTGATTAAAAGTAACCTTAACGCAGCGGAGCTGCACGATTATATATATATGTTTTTTTAATCTAATAACTAATCTAATAGTAGGCCATTTTGGCACTAGGGTGGGGCCATTTTGGCACTAGGTATCTGTAGAGGAATATAAACATGCTGACATTAAAAGTAGGAAAGGAGCTTTACGAGGCTCTAGTAAAAAAGGCTAATCAAAAAGAAGTGAGCGTCAAACGTTTAATCATTCTTGTACTTACTGAATATATCAGCAGCAAGTAACTAAGTAAATCTATCTCATATCTCTGGAGACGCATACATGACAGACACTTTTACTAAACACTATTCAGATGTACAACGTATTACCTCTATGCCAGTTAAAGGAAAGCGTGAAGCATTCTCACCTGCTGATAAGGCAGTTTACTTTTACTTGCTATCATTACAGGAGAACGCAGGGAAAGTATTCCCCAGCATTCCCCACTTATCTCGTGAGCTTGGTATTCCAGAACGTACGGTTAAACGCTGTATCAAATGGTTGCAGGATGCACTTTTAATTTCTGCTCAGCGCAGATTCGATAACTCTAATGTATATGCTGTAACACCACCCCAAGAGGTTATACGCTTAAGTGGCAGCGCCGGTGAATCTATAAATAAGGTGGAGGTTATTTCTGGCGCATTCAGTGCTAAGGCTGTTGAAGCTGTCTTGTCCATTCTGCGTAAGATGAGCGTTAACCTTAAGGCTGGCGATGGGGGCTTAGAGAATAACTTTAAAGCACCTCCTGAGGCTTCACAGGAAGCACCACAAGCTGCTGCGTCACCTGCACCCTACAAGACAGGTGACGCCAAGCCAACCCCTCTTATAGCTGTTCCTGTTAAAGATGATGAGCCGTACTACTTTGCTCATGAAAAGGTAAAAAAGGTGGACCCCGAAATTGAACCGTGGTAGGAGTTAAGGTAACAAGCAAGTTAAAAATGAATAATTTTCCGCTATGGATGGCATTGTTAATAGTGTCGTTCTCAATAAAACTTATCATTCTCGTTGGCCATCTAATAATGTATGGCCATCCATAACAATAAAAATAAAGAGATTAATATGTACGAAGATATTCGTAATAAAAAGACTGCTATCTTTGATGCGAAAGTGAAGCCAGTCATTGAAGAGCTTATTGAATACGGCTACGGCTATACAGCATTAGCGAACGCCCTTAATAGTCGAGGGGTGTTTAGCCGTTGGGGAACTCCGTGGACAATTGATTCTGTAAAGAAAACGCTAAAGCGTCTGGATATTAAAACCCTGTAATTATACTGCCAACAATAATAATAAGAGGTAAGTATGAACTACCATTCTAAGGCAGCCCGTAAAGCGTTCAAAGTTGAACGGGAGCGTAAAGAGACAAGTTGGATTGAACGCATTCAGGAAAGCTTTATTTATCCTTTTAGCTGGACTGTTAATGTAAGAAACAGCAAGTATCGCCGTACACCTGCTGCTGTTAAATCTTTCAAGTGAGGCAACATATGACAAATCTTTTTGATGATGAATCCACAGACATCTTCTCAGGTGTTGCAAATGAAGTACAAACATCAGGCTATAACATTGAGCAAATGGTGGCTCAGTTGGTTGCTGAGGGATATAGCCCTGAGGAATCAGGGGCGGCGGTACTTCACTACATTCAGCAACAAGCGAAAGCCCAACACAGTGTTAATGGTTCAGCCATGAAACTGCGTTCTGATAAAGAAAGGGCTGAATACATGCGTAATCTGCGTTCACAGGTAGAGCCTACTGTTTGGATTCCTCCCCAGATGCGGGAACAGCACGCCTCAGAGCAGCGCATAGAACAGGCTCAGCAGGAGTTTGTACAGCGTATGAAAGAACGGGGCACATCGGCAGGGATGATGCGTAGCTCACAAGCTGCAATTGATTTCTTCCGTAAGCCATAAACATAAGGGGGTAGGTGATGAGGCCCGGCTATCAAGTTAAGACGCATTTCCCTGGCACCCGTAAACGCTCCTCTTCACAAGACAGAGAAGGGATGCCTGAACACGTATGGAACAGGAATGATGGAACGATGACATTTGCCTACAAGGGACTTGTCATTGAGAAGCGTAACGCCCTGTATCGGGTTAGGGATGTGAAGCTCTCTGGCTTCCCTGTGCAATCTGTAGCAGGTGTGTTTAATGATTCCCGTCTACTACGTGCCCTTATTGACAGTGGCATTGCTCAGTCCTGCCCTGAAAGGTTAGAGCGTCTCAGAGAGGGGAACCGGAATGTCCATTGTGGAAATTGCCTAACACCTTTCCTCTTCCGTAGGGAAGGGATGATTGAGCATCTGGGGGGATTCCTTGTTACTTGTCCATACTGTGCTCACGAAGAGTTTGAAGACAGACTGAGATGGGCCACAGATGAGAATTTCTATTAGAAATTGAGCTGGCGCATTAACCCCCCCTTAGCAATTATCTCCCCCTGTATTCATAAAGCCTCTATGCAGTCCCTCACTCAGCCTCAGCGATGGCTAGTTTGTCACGCCTACTGTATGCCCCCTCGCCGGGGCATCTATTCCCACTACTATATTACCTTCCCCAGACTATCGTAATTTCTGTGAGAAATCCCAGACACGCCATGCACTAGTACCCAACACCCCCATGCCCCCCTTACGCACCTACCAGCACTCTCCCGCCAGAATCAAACAATCCCTTATTAGCTTTGCCACCAACAGACAATTAGCTCCCTCCCTAATCTCATTTACGTATACGTTTTGAGACAGCCTATCCCTCCTCATAATTTAGTATCAATACCATATTTACATAATCCAAATGATACAGTATCTTTAGCATAACAATATGATACTGAGGTTTGGGATATGAACATTGGATATATACGTGTGAGCAGCAAAGAGCAGAACACAGAGCGACAGGAGCAAGCACTCTCTATGTGTGAGCGTCTGTATATCGACAAGGTGTCAGGGAAGAACACAGAGCGCCCTCAGCTTCAGCAGATGATGAGTGCATTACGTAATGGTGACGTGCTCACTGTGAAGAGTGTAGACCGCTTAGCGCGTAACACTCGTGACCTGCTGGCTATTCTGGATGAGCTTTTAGCGTTAGGCGTTACTGTGCGTTTTCTGGATAACAGTATGGAGTTCTCAGATAACCCTACTTCCCGGTTCATGATTACAATGCTTGGGGCTGTAGGGGAGCTTGAGCGGTCATTCATTCGCCAGCGTCAACAGGAAGGGATTGCCCTAGCTAAGGAGAAAGGCGTATACAATGGCAGGCCTAAAGATGATGAGCTTCGGAAAAAGGTGGTGGGCTACCTCAACCGGGGAATCAAGCCGGATGAAGTAGCTAAGCTGTGCGGCTGTGGTAGAGCAACTGTATTCAGAATTAAAAAGGAAACGGCATCAGAAGATTAAATCCAATTGAGGCCGTCGATAACATAACACACAGCGGATAGCGGGAAGGTGTGCAAATACCGTCTGGTTATACCTGTGCCGGTTTTCTCATGTCCTATCACTTGTTGAAGATGTGAGATATTACTCACCCATCCTGATGCAGAAGTAACAACGCTATGCCTGAAGCTGTGAACTATACGGCGCTGCTTATGTATGTCCAGATATGGGATTGCCAGCCTCTCCCGGATGGTGGTTAGCTCCTTTCCAATCTTTGCCATGTTAGTAGCAGCCACTTCGGGGAACAGCTTGCCCTCATGCCTGTTAACGTATTTAAGGAATCCCAAATCAATTAGATGCTGATGAATAGGAATCTGTCTGGTGGCGTTGTCCGTCTTCCCCTCAGAGATGAGCAAGTAATGGCGAATGCTATCATCATCAAAGCGTATAGATTCTTTTGTGAGCGTTGCTATTTCGCTGCGTCTGGCTCCTGTATACGCAAGGAGTAGGATTACCCACTTAACCCAGCATTCAGCCTCGTTAATTGCGTATGAAACGAATGAGCGCATCTCTGATGTGGTGTAAGCGCCAAATCTAGCTGAAGATGGTGGGGATGTTATGCCGTCTGTTGGAGACTTGTCTAATACCCCCTTCTCATTAGTCAGGAATGTTTTGAATAGCGACTTAAAGATTTTAAGATGTTTATGAATCGCCTCAGTGCCTATCAAATCCTTCTCTGGGACATCATCACAGGCCAATAGCTGATGAATAGTCATTGATCTGTACGGCTGTATAACGCGCTTGGGAAGCCCTACAACGGATTCCATAGTGTGACGTATGTCACGATGCGTAATGGCTTTAACATCGCTCTTTGGGCCGATGAGGGCCATTAATGGTTCTATGTAGCGCTCATTTGCTGAAGCAATAGCAACTGTCCATTTAACCCCCCGTTCGGCTTTGTACATCTCCCACGCCGCTGTCAGTGTTAAACCAGGAGCCTCTTTGATTAAAGGCTGCGGAGGTGGAATCGGAACAGCCGGAAAAGAACTGACAGTCCTAGCCACCATACGAGAATGTATGAGGTTATCAATGGAGTGATTGAATTCTGAGGGAGTAGCCTGCCCTGCCCTTACCTGAAGTAGCAGGGGCATTAAAGCTATCATCAATTTGCCTGTCTCTCTGTGGCTGTCGGTATTCAGAGAACGCCTGAATACTTTCCCATCTGGTAAACAGAATTGAACGTAATAGATTGAGTGGCGTTTGAATGTGTAACGGATGCGTTTAGATAGCAAAGCTGTACCTCACCTTGTGTCAATGGTAGATGAAAACAAGATGGATTAATCGCTATTTATATGATGATAAAGGGAAAGGTATTCCCTCCGCTGGCATTATCCAGTTCAGGTTCAACGGGTGTTTCTCAGCGGCATCCAGGAAGGAGGCAGCACCCCGAGTCAAATTCACAGCCCGCAGCATAAGGTAAGGACAAGGCGTCGCGCAAGTCATCAGCCTGATTCGCATCAATCCTTACCGCTCTAAGCGATGAAAAAATCACCAGACGCTTACAGCGCAAAAAATGAACCACTGCGATTTTTTTATAACAAAATAACTTAAATAAAATTGATGGTTAAATTAAGTCCTATAACTCAGGAGAACAATTGTGAAAATTTCTGATGTAAGCGGCATACCACTTTTTGACAACGAAGTAAAAGACACAAAAAACCATTCAGAAAATTACCCGAGCAGTGAATTTAACTACATTTCAGATTTTAATCACCTGCGTAAGAAAAGATCGCCCGCGCCGGGTTTATCTCATATTATTAAATTTACATTTAATGATGGAGGTTCAGGAAACATAAACTCAACACATCATCGCAACAATTCAACTGAAGATGTAAACTTCATCTTTAGATTTTTTAGAAAAATATCAGAAAACAAATGGAAAGAACTGCATGCCCCGGTAGTGATGTTAAAAAACATCCGCCGATCCGGCAATCTATTGCAGGATATAAAAAATTCAATTGGTGGTGAATTGCATTTCAACACTTCCGTAAGCTTTAAATTAAGCAGAAGGGAAATATTTCATGGTTGTGTTAATCTTCTTGAGGATCAAGAGAAAACATTCATAAAAGCGAAAAATGTTACCAATAGCTTTTATAAAAGCTACGCCACCATTAAAAGAAATGAAACTGATGTTATTAAAAATATATATCACGGTGATTACTTAAAAAAAACCTCTATGCTAAACGTTAGATCTTTCACTCAACTGCCAGGGCCGATTAAAAACAGCTTTAACTCCATTAGTGATAATGTATTGTTACACGGTAAATTTAGCTCCACGACGCCAGGAAATACAACATCATTTTTACACCATGAAAAAAAAACCATGTTATCAGTAATACTCAATCACATAGCATACCAAATAAAATTAAGCAGAGATAAACACCATAACGCTACATCCCTGGTGGCAGCGCAACAGGAGCAAGTAAAAATTGACCATCTTATAGGATATCAACTCGAGGTCATGACTGAGCTATATGTATCACACCTAGACGAAAGAAAAAAAATCGATAAGCCTGATGATATATACTTCATGGATAAGCTTGCTTTAACTCATTACACTGGATTGATCGGACAAATTGAAAAGTTTCGTAATGAAATAATAAAAACCATTGTTGATGGCATATTCCCAGATAAAGCAAACTATCTGACATCATTAAGTAGAATTATGATTTTCGCGCAAAATGCATCGTGGCAGAAAGAATTCCTCGATAAGAATATTGTGAATGTATTAACATACATATTAGATGTCGATTCACTAAAAGGATATTCCAATCAGGTTAATGTAAAGTTATTACATCAATCAACCATAAAGGGTATACGTGCCATTAACGATGAAAATCATAATCGAACCAACCACTACGATGCCGCGTTTTATAAAAAGTTAAAACAGTGGGTTAAAAATAAAAACATAATCAAGGAAACAAAAAAAATAAAAGAGCACTTTTATTTTATGGATATAAAAAACTCATCCCCGGAAATATTTAACTGGAAAAACAAGTTCTCTGGTTATTTGAATGCGATAATCACGGAAACAGAAAAAGAAAAAAACAGGCTATATTTTGATGACAACAATAAAAGACTTAACAGTGAATCACTGATTTACGTTATCATTAATCAGAGACTAAGCCGCTCAGAGTTATTTCTTAAACGGATTTTCCCCTTCACTGACTATGCGGAAATACAATGGAAGAATGCAAATAACTTTTCCGATGCAAAAAAATCCATACGGATAACTTTTGCTGAAGCCGTGGCGTTTTATCGAAAATGGAATCCATCAGAGAGCGATATTAGTGCATTAATACTTGATAAGGATATACGTGAACTCATTGAGGAAATTTCAATAAAAACCAACAACTGGGAACAAGACTTATTAAGTAAAGTTGAAAATCTAAAATATGATGTAAGCTATCTCCTTGGATCCCATAACATATTAACAAGACGACTCAATGAGTTAAAAAATAATAATGATATCGTTCACTACACTAAAACCTACAACGTAAAATTAAGTCAGCAGGAAAAACAAAAAATCTCCGATTTTTTCCATGGAAGAACCCAAGGATATCTGGTAGGAATTAATGATAATCCTGTAGGTGAAAACATTCCACAAAGTATAATCTGCATCCCAATGAGAAGAGGAAATGGCAGCCACGATGGATTTGAAAGTCTACTGATCAGCCTGAACCAACAAGAAATTGTACGTCTGCCCGCGCTGCTGGGTCCTGAGCGTAAATATATCTCGACTAAAAGCCATGCCAGTATTGATGATAATGTCAGGAAAGATTATTTAGATAACTTAGAAAGTCGTAAAACCATGCACGAAAAAGGCTATAAAGACATTTCAAAAGACGTTAAAAATCTGAGTGATTTTTTTCAAAAAGAGTTATCCATCCGCTATATCCCGGATCAAAAAAGTGACTTCCTTACCTATGTAAAAATGACATTTATCGATATTGACGGCCCAGCTGGTCCGGCGACAAAAACCTATCGACTTTATGAGAGTGACGCATTGAAATTCACTAATTTCTCTTTATCCAGAGACCCAGATAAAAACAAACTTCAGCTAATCAATAGTATCATTGAAAATAAAAACACGCGTTTAAAGGATGAAATTGATGACTTTATTTTTACGGCAGATAACAAATGGTTCTCCTGGGATGAGAGAGAAATTAGAAACACCAAAGAGTGGATGGACGTATTCATCATACTCTTTTCAATTGGATCTGTATTATTGCCTACACCTAGTTTATCGATGGGGAGTAAATTATTCCTTAAATACCTTCCTTTTACGCTTTTAGATCTCCTCGCCAATGTTAACAGCGCGCTGCTGGGAAAAAGCCTGGCAAGTAATTATAATGAACTTAAAAATTCTGATGAGGATTTATATAAAAGTCTTTTTTACTGGGGGGCTGCGACATTTTCCGGTGCTGCAATAAGCATGGCAACGCCGCTTCCTAAGCACACATACACCTCAAACAGGAAAGCATTTATTCGTTCTATTCATCAGGATATTATTGCCGATGCAAGATTTTCAGTCAGTCAGGACATGGATTATCTGGTCGCGCGTTTATATGGCGACATATCCTATGCTCGATCTTTAAATTCACTATCTAAAAATACACCAGTCGATATCAAGTCGATATTTAATGACATGGTAGAATATTCATTCCTGCAAACTCATGAGTTAATAAATGATGATATACGCATTACTCAGACTTTAAAAAACAATATTTTTTCATCTGAATCTGCAATCAATCAAAAATTATCTCTTATTGAAAACAAAATAAAGAACTTATTCACACCACTACAAAGCATTGCGACGGACATCAACCTTCTTAACGACGAACTTGTCAGAATGCATCATTACGCAAATGAGGCTAAAAAACTCTTTACCGCGACAGAGGATAGATTTACCCAACTCTCCGATCTCATTTCACTCATGCCGGAGGTAAGAAAAAGGGTAGTAGAAACCAGAGATGTGCTTTCAAGAACCATTCAACAGTTTAATACTCTCTCTGCAAATCCCGGCGTTGATAATGTAAAAAAAATGCTACATTGCAGTGACAGTGCGGCAAAATCCATTGTTGAATATATGCCAACCATGAATAATGGCCATCGAACTATTAACGTTGGTGATTTATATGCAGTAAGTAATATTATCGGTGGAGGTTCAGTTCAGGGAGACGGTTTATTACATATTTTGCGGGAGCTCACATCAATTTCAATAAAATCGATGACAGAAAAAACGCCTGAAATGTTAATTATAGATGCGGTTACAGGTTATATAGACCTCTATCAAATGCTGTTTAAAAAAAATAACCTCACCTCTACGCACTCTACACCGAGCCTCAACGCTACAGTGATTGCAGACAATACCTCTCATCAGGAAGGTCTGTTTAGTGCCCTGGGATTCTGGCATCCCTGAAAGCATGAAGATAAAAATCATAACTGGCACCCTTCAGATGCCAGTTATCACATCAGTTACTCGGCAGGTTTGGTACGAATCAAATAATCAAACGCACTCAGTGAAGCCTTAGCGCCTTCGCCGCTGGCAATAATAATTTGCTTATAAGGCACGGTGGTGCAATCCCCGGCAGCAAATACGCCTTTCAGACTGGTTTCTGTTTTCGCATCAATGATGATTTCACCGATGCGATTACGTTCCACCGCGCCTTCCAACCAGTTGGTATTTGGCAACAGACCGATCTGCACAAAAATACCGGACAGCGCGACGTCATGCGTTGTTTGATTAACGCGGTCAACGTATTGCAGGCTGGTGACTTTGGTTCCATCACCCTTCACTTCGGTAGTTTGTGCGTTCAAAATCACATCGACATTTTTCAGGCTACGCAGCTTATTCTGCAACACCTGATCGGCACGCATTTCGGCCGCAAATTCCAGCAGGGTGACATGCTCAACGATACCGGCCAGATCAATAGCAGCTTCAACACCTGAGTTACCGCCGCCAATCACCGCGACACGTTTGCCTTTAAACAACGGGCCATCGCAGTGCGGGCAGTAAGTGACGCCTTTCGTGCGGTAAGTTTCTTCGCCCGGCACACCCATGTTGCGCCAGCGAGCGCCAGTGGCAATGATGATGCTGTGAGATTTCAGCACAGCGCCAGAAGCCGTTTCAATGGCGTGCAAACCACCCTCTTTCGCGGCAGGGATCAGTTTGATTGCGCTCTGCGTATCAATCACATCCACGTCATAATCATTCACGTGAGCACGCAGTGCACCCGCCAGCTTAGCGCCTTCGGTTTTCTGTACTGAGATGTAGTTTTCGATATCTACTGTATCCAGAACCTGGCCACCAAAACGTTCGCCCATCAGGCCGGTACGGATCCCTTTACGGGCAGAGTAAACCGCTGCAGCAGCACCGGCTGGACCGCTACCCACGATCAAAACGTCATAGGCCGCACGTTGATTCAGCGCTTCTGCCGCACGCTTTTCTGCATTGGTATCCACTTTAGCCACGATCTCTGCGAGGCTCATGCGCCCCTGACCAAACTCCTGGCCATTCAGGTAGACCGCAGGCACGCCCATCACATTGCGTTCCTGAATCTCGTTCTGGAAGATGCCACCATCGATAGCGGTATGCTTGATACGTGGGTTCAGCACCGCCATCAGGTTCAGCGCCTGCACCACGTCCGGGCAGTTGTGGCACGTCAGTGAGTAGTAAGTTTCAAAGGTAAAATCCCCTTCCAGCAGTTTGATCTGCTCCAGCAGATCCTGTGCCTCTTTCGAAGGGTGCCCACCGGTTTGCAGCAGAGCCAGCACCAGTGAGGTAAATTCGTGACCCATTGGCGAACCGGCAAAACTCGGGCCGTGTTCAGCACCTGGGTTGGTGATCAAAAATGAGGGCTTACGCGCCGGGCGATCGTTCTCTTCACGGTAGGTGACTTTTTCCGACAGCGTTGCAATATCCTGCAGCAGATCGCGGATTTCCGCTGATTTTGCACCGTCATCCAGAGTAGCGATCAACTCAACTGGTTTCGTTAATTTCTCAAGGTAGGCTTTGAGTTGGTTTTTTAAGTTAGCGTCGAGCATAGTGTCGTTTCCTGGTCAGAAGAAATCGGGTGCCTAAGCACCCGATGAGAGAAAGATCGGTACGGCAGAGAAATTAGATTTTGCCAACCAGGTCCAGAGATGGAGCCAGAGTTGCTTCGCCTTCTTTCCATTTAGCCGGGCACACTTCGCCTGGGTGAGAAGCAACATACTGAGCCGCTTTGATTTTGCGGATCAGGTCAGATGCGTCACGGCCAATGCCTTCAGCGGTGATTTCAACAGCCTGGATGATGCCCTGTGGGTCAACGATGAAAGTACCACGGTCAGCCAGGCCTTCATCTTCACGCATCACTTCGAAGTTGCGGGTCAGTGCGCCAGTTGGGTCACCGATCATCGCATATTTGATTTTTGCGATAGTTTCAGAAGAACCGTGCCAGGCTTTGTGGGTAAAGTGAGTGTCGGTAGAAACGGAGTAGATATCTACACCCAGTTTCTGCAACTCGTCGTGGTGGTCAGCAACGTCACCCAGCTCAGTTGGGCAAACAAAGGTGAAGTCTGCTGGGTAGAAGAAGAACACACTCCATTTACCTTCAACGTCTTTCTCGGTGACTTTGATGAACTGACCGTTTTTGAATGCGTCGTTAGCGAATGGCTTGATTTTGGTGTTAATGATAGACATTAGGTGACCTCCGTTAAAATATGTGAGCTACGTTACAGAATTTTCAGACCAGGTGCTAATAAGCAGGTGTTATCAATTGAATAACTGAAAACTATCAAATCCCCATGATGTTACGCATGACCCGATGAAAACCGGCGCATTGTACACAGAAACGGGGGGATTTAAGGGGGTTTTCTTTTCCAGAGAATGACAGCGATGACGAGTATGCGATCAGATAACCAGGAGAAGCATGTGCAGATACGACCTTTTAACGAAGCCGATCGCCCTTTTCTCCGTACCCTTTTCCTCGCCGCACGGCGGGAAAACTGGCACTGGCTGGACGGCAGTGCATGGCAACTGGAAGATCTGGATGGTGTGATTCTCGGCGAAACGGTGTGGGTAGCAGAAGAGCAAGGAAAACGGGTTGGCTTTGCAGCCGTGCTGGAGAATGACAACTTCCTGCACAGCCTGTACGTTGATCCGGATTACCAACGCGGCGGTGTCGGCAGCGCGCTACTGCAATTTGTGCAGTCCCGCTTTACCTCAACCGGTGCACTGAAATGCCTGCTGCACAACCGGGTTGCACAGCAGTTTTATCGGCACCACGGGTGGCAAACCGTTGCTCAGGGAGAAAGTGAGCAAGGCAGCTATCTGCTCATGCATTACCTGCTCCCCGGGCACAGATAAGTCCGACTAGACCGCGCGAAACGCGATATCGCCCGGGATGACCTGACCTTGCCAGTAGAGTTGTGCAGCAACTTCAGCCGCGAGCTGGCGATAAATCGTGGTTAACTCGCTGTCTGGACGGCGGATCACCGTGGGCTCACCATCATCAAGGTCTTCGCGCAGATGAATGTGTAAAGGCAGTTGAGCCAGCAGGCGGGTGTGGTAATCCACGACCAGCCGCTGTGCGCCACCTGTGCCAAAGATCGGCTCATGATGGCCGCATTCGCTACAGATGTGAATGCTCATATTTTCCACCACTCCCAGCACTGGCACCTGTACTTTCTCAAACATCACCAGGCCTTTACGGGCATCCATCAGCGCGATGTCCTGCGGCGTCGTCACCACGATTGCACCAGTTACCGGGACGTTTTGCGCCAGCGTCAGCTGAATATCCCCCGTGCCCGGTGGCATGTCGAGGATCAGGTAGTCCAGTTCGGGCCACAGCGTTTCGTTGAGTAGCTGCATCAGCGCTTTACTCGCCATGGGACCACGCCAGACCATGGCGTTGTCATCCGTCACCAGATAGCCAATGGAGTTGGTTGCCAGCCCGTGCGACATAATCGGTGCCATGTGGGTGCCATCCGGCGAGGTTGGCCTCTCATTTTCCACCCCCAGCATGGTGGGAATAGATGGGCCGTAGATATCGGCATCCAGCAGACCCACTCGCGCCCCTTCGGCGGCCAGCGCCAGCGCCAGATTAACTGCGGTGCTGGACTTCCCGACGCCTCCTTTGCCAGAGCTCACGGCAAGAATATTTTTTACCCCATTGACGCCGGGCTGATTTTTTACCCGCTTAAGGGTGGCGATGTCATAGCTCAGACGCCAGTCAATGGCCTGGCTCCCGGTTAAACGCAACAGATCTGAGCTGGTCTGGGATTGCAACTGTTCAAACGCGCTCTGCCACGCGAACGGCATTCCAATGTCGATATGCAGCTTGCCATCCAGCAAAGCAACGTGGCGCAGGGCTTTGAGCTGCCCCAGACGCTGCTGTAACGTTGGGTGTTCAAAGCCGTTCAGGACATTTGCCACAATTGCACGCAGTGCTTCCGGCGAATGTAATGCCTGGGATTGTGTACTCATCCCCACTCCTTTTGCTTGTCTCAAGGCCATATACATCAGTGATTAAACAATAATATCAGATAGCCCAGACGAATGAGTGACTGCGCCTCGTGTTTACGCCAGAGGGTGCATCGGTTAACATCTAAGCCCAATTTGTCAATCAACAGTAAGCTACGCAAACTATGACTCAAGTCGCTAAAAAGATAATGGTAACGTGCGCTCTGCCGTACGCGAACGGTTCAATCCATCTCGGTCACATGCTTGAACACATTCAGGCAGACATTTGGGTGCGTTACCAGCGAATGCGTGGCAATCAGGTTTACTTCATCTGTGCAGACGATGCTCACGGAACCCCAATTATGCTGAAAGCTCAGCAGCTGGGTATCGCGCCGGAGCAGATGATCGAAGAGATGAAAACCGAACACCAGACTGACTTTGCCGGATTTGATATCAGCTATGACAACTATCACTCCACCCACGGTGAAGAGAACCGCGAGCTGTCGGCGCTGATTTATACCCGTCTGAAAGAGAACGGTTTTATTAAAAACCGCACCATCTCACAGCTGTACGATCCGGAAAAAGGCATGTTCCTGCCCGATCGTTTTGTGAAAGGCACCTGCCCGAAATGTAAGTCACCGGATCAGTACGGTGACAACTGTGAAGTGTGCAGCGCAACCTACAGCCCAACGGAGCTGATTGATCCAAAATCAGTGGTTTCCGGCGCGACCCCGGTATTGCGTGATTCTGAACACTTCTTCTTTGACCTGCCGTCATTCAGCGCCATGTTGCAGACGTGGACGCGTTCAGGCGCGCTGCAAGAGCAAGTGGCGAACAAAATGCAGGAGTGGTTCGAATCAGGTTTGCAGCAGTGGGATATCTCCCGCGATGCACCTTATTTCGGCTTCGAAATCCCCGATGCGCCAGGCAAGTATTTCTACGTCTGGCTGGATGCGCCGATTGGCTACATGGGTTCATTCAAAAACCTGTGTGACAAACGTGGCGACATTGATTTCGATGAGTTCTGGAAGAAAGACTCCACCACCGAGCTGTATCACTTTATCGGTAAAGACATCGTCTATTTCCACAGCCTGTTCTGGCCAGCCATGCTGGAAGGCAGTGGCTTCCGTAAACCGAACAACCTGTTTGTGCACGGTTATGTGACAGTCAATGGCGCGAAAATGTCTAAATCGCGCGGAACTTTCATTAAAGCCAGCACCTGGTTGCAGCATCTGGATGCCGACAGCCTGCGTTACTACTATGCCGCGAAACTCTCTTCACGCATTGATGATATCGACCTGAACCTGGAAGATTTCGTGCAGCGTGTTAACGCCGATATCGTTAACAAAGTGGTCAATCTGGCTTCACGTAATGCGGGCTTCATCAGCAAGCGTTTTGACGGCAAACTGGCCGCAGAACTGGCAGATCCGGCGCTGTATCAGACCTTCGTCGATGCTTCAGAGCGCATTGGTGAAGCCTGGGCCAGCCGTGAATATAACCGCGCCATCCGCGAAATCATGGCGCTGGCGGATATCGCCAACCGTTATGTGGATGAGCAGGCGCCGTGGGTGGTGGCGAAGCAGGAAGGCCGTGATGCTGATTTGCAAGCCATCTGCTCAATGGGCATCAACCTGTTCCGCGTTCTGATGACCTGGCTGAAGCCAGTGATGCCATCACTGACAGCACGTGCCGAAGCCTTCCTCAACACGGAACTGAGCTGGGATGCGATTGCACAACCACTGCTTGACCATCAGGTTGCACCGTTTAAAGCCCTGTATGGCCGTATCGAAATGACCAAAGTGACCGCGCTGATTGATGCTTCTAAAGAAGAAGCTGCCGCAGCGAGCGCCCCGGCAGCCACCGGCCCACTGGCAGATGCACCGATTGGCGAAGCGATCACCATTGATGATTTTGCCAAAGTGGATATGCGCGTTGCGCTGATTGAAAAGGCTGAGCTGGTTGAAGGTTCTGACAAACTGCTACGCCTTGAGCTGGATCTGGGCGGCGAGAAGCGTCAAATCTTCTCTGGTATCCGTGCGGCATATCCTGATCCTTCAGTGCTGGTGGGCAAAATGACCATCATTGTTGCCAACCTGGCACCGCGTAAGATGCGCTTTGGCATCTCGGAAGGTATGGTGCTTTCAGCAGGTCCTGGCGGCAAAGATCTGTTTGTTCTCTCGGTAGACAGCGGCGCACAGCCGGGTATGCCAGTGAAGTAATCACTCAGGCTCCCTCCGCACGAGGGAGCCTCATTTTCCCCCTTGCTTTCCCGTCCTGATACTGACACCTCCGCCTGCTTCAGATAACCTGTTCAAATAGCGACGTTTCGTACGATCCCCCTGGAGCCAATATGCTGAACCTACTCGCCACCGCTGGGCGTTTGCTGCGTGCTTTTATCATCCTTTATCTGTGTCTGTGGGCGGGTGATGGCATTGCTACCCTCCTGCCGTTTGCACTGCCTGGCAGTATTATCGGCATGCTGATTCTGTTCGCTTTGCTGACCAGCCAACTGGTGAATATTGAGTGGGTCAAACCTGGCGGGCACCTGCTGATGCGCAATATGCTGCTGCTGTTCATTCCGATTAGCGTCGGCATTATGGTGTGGTGGCAGGTACTGCTGGCGCAGTTTGGCCCGCTGATGGTGTCCTGTTTTGTCAGTACGTTTCTGGTGCTGCTTACCGTGGGCTACTGTAGCGAAAAAATACACCGGGCCAATACACCAACGGAGCAAGACGATGCATGATTTTTGGTGGTCACTGCCGCTTAGCGTAGCGGTCTATTGGCTGGCACGCACGCTGGCGGCGCGCTTTAAAAGCCCGCTGGTCAACCCGTTACTGATTGCCATGGCGATCATCATTCCACTGCTACTGCTCTTACGGCTCCCCTACAGCCGCTATTTTGCCGGGAGTGAAATCCTGAATCAGCTGCTGCAACCGGCGGTAGTCGCGCTGGCAATCCCGTTGTATGAGCAGATCCATCAAATTCGCGCTCGCTGGAAACTGATAATCACAGTCTGTGCCATCGGCAGTATGACTGCGATGGTCTCCGGCACCGCCATCGCATTGTGGCTGGGGGCCTCGCAGGAAATTGCCGCCACGGTGATGCCCAAATCGGTGACCACGCCGATTGCTATGGCAGTGTCGGCCACCCTGGGCGGCATCCCCGCTATCAGTGCGATTTGTGTGTTAATCGCCGGTACGCTCGGTGCGGTGTTTGCGCATATGTTGTTTAATTTACTGGGCATTCGCAGCAAAGCCGCACGCGGGCTGGCCATGGGAAATGCTTCCCACGCGCTGGGTACGGCACGCGCTGTGGAAATGGATTATCAGGAAGGTGCCTTTAGCTCCCTGGCACTGGTGATTTGCGGCATTATCACTTCGCTACTGGCACCCTTGATCTTCCCGCTGCTGATGCGCTGGATCGGTTAAAAGTTTGCGATACATCTCGCAAAGATGAAACAAGCGCAACTTGTTGCATTGTCAGCCTGACGTAGATCACATATAACAGCGAGACGGCCCTTTGCCGCAGTGATTGATAACGAGGTTGATATGCACCCACGATTTTCCGAAGCCCTGGCTTCTCTGCCCGCTACGCTCCAGGCCGCTGTGCAACCGGTGATTGCCGCCCCTGATTTCGCAGGATTCTTAACCCCTGAACAGGTGAAACAGTTACAGCAGCAAAGTGGGCTGGATGAGCATCATTTGGCACTGGCGCTGTTACCGCTTGCGGCTGCATGTGCACTGGAAGCGGTTTCGCACTTTTCCGTTGGGGCGATTGCACACGGCAAAAGCGGGCACTGGTATTTCGGTGCCAATATGGAATTTCGCGGCGTGGCCTTGCAACAAACCGTGCATGCTGAGCAAAGCGCCATTACCCATGCCTGGGTGCGTGGTGAGCAGGGATTGCAGAGTATCACCGTCAATTACACGCCTTGCGGACACTGTCGCCAGTTTATGAATGAGTTGAACAGTGGCCTTGAGTTATCCATTCGCCTGCCAGAGCGGGCGCAGAGTAAGCTGGCAGACTACCTGCCGAATGCCTTTGGCCCACGCGACCTGGCCGTCACCACTTTCTTGCTGGATGAGTGCAACCATGGTTATCTCCTGAACGGAGAAGCGCTGGATCAGACAGCGATTGCCGCGGCTAACCGTAGCCATGCGCCTTACAGCCACGCTCACAGCGGGGTTGCGCTACTGACTAAACGTGGCCGACAGTTCAGCGGCTCCTACGCAGAAAATGCCGCCTTCAACCCCTCACTGCCTCCATTACAGGCCGCGCTGATCGCCCTAAACCTCAGCGGTGAGAGCATCGATGACCTGCAACAGGCGGTATTAGCGGAATCATCAGACGCGATCATCAGCCAGTGGGCCGATTTTTCTGCCACGCTGCACGCGCTGGGCTGTGACAACATTGCCCGCGTCGCGCTGCAAAAGCCCTGACACTGAAGCCGGTTGCGCCGGGATTTATGACCTTTTATTAACAAGTGCTGTACTTCTGGCGCAAATTTACTAGGATCTGACGCCAGCATTCTGAAACAGCACAACAATAAAAATTCAACACCGCAACCGGAGCATCACCTAATGGAACTCGAGTACGAAAGTAAGCGACCTTTATACATCCCCTACGCCGGACCGATTTTGCTGGAATTTCCCCTGCTGAACAAAGGCAGTGCGTTCTCAGTGGAAGAACGTAACGAGTTTAATCTGAATGGCCTGCTACCCGAAGCAGTAGAAACCATTGAAGAACAGGCTCAGCGCGCATGGCGTCAGTTCCAGGACTTCAAGACCAATATCGATAAGCACATCTATCTGCGCAATATCCAGGATACCAACGAAACCCTGTTCTATCGCCTGCTCGATAACCACCTCGCTGAAATGATGCCAATCATCTATACCCCGACCGTGGGTGCAGCTTGTGAACAGTTCTCCGAAATTTATCGTCGTGCGCGCGGCGTTTTCATCTCATATCCTAACCGTGCGCACATCGAAGATATGCTGCAAAACGCCACCAAGCAGAACGTAAAAGTCATTGTCGTGACTGACGGTGAGCGCATTCTTGGTCTGGGCGACCTCGGCATTGGCGGCATGGGCATTCCAATTGGTAAGCTCTCCCTGTATACCGCCTGTGGCGGCATCAGCCCGGCCTATACCTTACCAGTGGTGCTGGATGTGGGTACTAACAACCAGCAACTGCTGAACGACCCGCTGTATATGGGCTGGCGTAGCCCGCGTATTACAGGCGAAGAGTATGATGCCTTCGTCAACGATTTCATTCAGGCAGTAAAACGTCGCTGGCCAAAAGCGCTGTTGCAGTTTGAAGACTTTGCGCAGAAAAATGCGATGCCGCTACTGGAACGCTATCGTGACGAAGTATGCTGCTTCAACGATGATATTCAAGGCACCGCAGCGGTGGCTGTAGGGACGCTGATTGCGGCAAGCCGTGCGGCAGGTAGCCGTCTGCGTGACCAGAAAGTGGCCTTCCTTGGCGCGGGCTCTGCGGGCTGTGGTATTGCCGAGCAGATTATCGCCGAGATGAAATCCGAAGGTCTGAGCGATGCCGAAGCGCGCGCACGCGTGTTTATGGTTGACCGCTTCGGCCTGCTGACGGACAAGCTGCCAAACCTGCTCGACTTCCAGAGCCGTCTGGTGCAAAAAAGCGAAGACCTGGCAAGCTGGGATCTCACTAACGAAGCCATTTCTCTGTTGGATGTCGTGCGCAATGCGCGCCCGGATATTCTGATTGGTGTGTCGGGTCAGCCAGGCCTGTTCACCGAAGAAATTATTCGCGAGATGCACAAACACTGCCCACGCCCAATCGTGATGCCGCTTTCTAACCCAACGTCACGCGTGGAAGCACAGCCTTCAGATATCATCGCATGGACTGACGGTGCAGCACTGGTTGCCACCGGTAGCCCATTTGCTCCGGTTAGCTGGAAAGGCAAAACCTATCCGATTGCCCAGTGTAATAACTCCTATATCTTCCCTGGTATTGGCCTGGGTGTTATCGCTTCGGGTGCCTCACGCGTTACCGACTCAATGCTGATGACCGCCAGCCGCGCGCTGGCAGACTGCTCGCCGCTGGTGAACGAAGGTGAAGGGCCGGTATTGCCGGAAATTCAGGATATTCAGGGCGTGTCAAAAATCATCGCGATGGAAGTCGGTAAAGCGGCTCAGTTGGCCGGTGTGGCTGTTGTCACCTCCGAAGATGTGCTGTCGAAAGCAGTTGCGGATAACTTCTGGTTACCGCAGTACCGTCACTACCGTCGTACCTCGATTTAATCTCCCCCGTCGGGCCGAAAGGCTCGACTTCGGGTAAAAAAACGTCAGCCGTGCAGCGTTAACTTGCTCTACGGCTGCCGCTCAAGTAGCCTTGCAACATGATTGTCACTGGATTGCTGTACCCATGTTGAAACGCCTGTCTGTCGGATTGCTGATTATCATTCTTCTGATGGTAGCAACCGCGCTCGGCCTCGACCGCTGGATCAGCTGGAAAACCGCCCCCTTCATCTACGAAAACGTCACCGAACTCCCCCACCGTCAGGTTGGTGTGGTATTAGGCACCGCGAAATATTATCGCACTGGCGTGATCAATCAGTATTACCTTTACCGTATTCAGGGCGCACTCAACGCCTATAACAGTGGCAAGGTCAATTACCTGTTGCTGAGCGGGGATAATGCGCAACAGAGCTACAATGAGCCAGTCACAATGCGGCGCGATCTGATTAAAGCGGGCGTAGATCCGGCTGATATCGTGCTGGACTATGCCGGTTTCCGTACGCTGGATTCCATCGTCCGCACGCGTAAAGTCTTTGATACCAATGATTTCATTATCATCACACAACGTTTTCACTGCGAGCGTGCGCTGTTCATTGCCCAGCATCTGGGCATTCAGGCACAGTGCTATGCCGTTCCCTCTCCCAAAGATATGCTGAATATTCGCATACGCGAAGTGGCTGCACGCCTGGGTGCACTGGCAGATCTCTATATTATGAAACGCGAGCCGCGTTTTCTTGGCCCCTTAATTCCGATTCCGGCGGTCCATGAGATCCCGGAAGATGCCCCCAGCTACCCGGCGGTAACGCCTGAGCAGTTGCTGCGGTTAGAAGAGAAGCTGCAAAAAAGTCCCGACGAAAAAAAACCGCAATGATGAAATTGCGGTCTTTTTATGCATTACTAAGGGATTATCCGATGAACTCAGCACCCTTCATGTAAGGACGCAGTACTTCCGGCACCGCAATGCGGCCATCTTGCTGCTGATAGTTTTCCAGAATCGCAACCAGCGTACGACCAACAGCCAGACCTGAACCGTTCAGCGTATGCACCAGACGCGGTTTTTTCTCGGTCTTGCTACGGCAGCGGGCTTGCATACGACGTGCCTGGAAATCACCCATGTTGGAACAAGAAGAGATTTCACGGTAGGTGTTTTGCGCTGGCAGCCAGACTTCCAGGTCATAGGTTTTGGTAGAACCAAAGCCCATATCGCCGGTGCAGAGCAGCATTTTGCGATATGGCAGGTTCAGCAGTTGCAGAACCTTTTCAGCATGGCCGGTCAGCTCTTCCAGTGCCTGCATTGAGGCTTCTGGCGCAACCACCTGCACCATCTCGACCTTGTCGAACTGGTGCATACGAATCAGACCACGGGTATCACGACCATAAGAGCCCGCTTCAGATCGGAAGCATGGCGTATGTGCGGTCAGCTTCAGCGGCAGATTCTCTTCTTCCAGAATCTCATCACGCACCAGGTTGGTCAACGGGACTTCTGCCGTTGGGATCAGCGCATAGTTGCTGCTGTCCGCTTCTTCTTCCAGCGGACGGGTGTGGAACAGATCGCCACCGAACTTCGGCAACTGACCGGTGCCGTATAAGGTTTCATGGTTAACCAGGTAAGGTACGTAGGTTTCCAGATAACCGTGCTCTTCACTGTGCAGATCGATCATGAACTGGCTCAGTGCACGGTGCAGGCGTGCAACCTGGCCCTGCATCACCACGAAACGTGAACCGGTCAGTTTAACTGCAGCGGCAAAATCCAGCCCTTTGGCTTGTTCGCCCAGTTCTACGTGATCTTTTACCGCGAAATCGAACTGGCGCGGCTCGCCCCAGCGGCTGACTTCCAGGTTTTCACTGTCATCACGGCCCAGTGGCACTTCATCCGCTGGCAGGTTTGGCATGGCTAGCGCGAAATCACGGATCTCGTTTTGCAGCACATCCAGCTCAACTTTTGCCGCATCCAGACGTTCGCCCAGGGTGTTGACTTCCTGACGCAGTGGCTCGATATCTTCCCCGCGCGCTTTGGCCTGACCGATGGATTTGGATCGTGCGTTACGCTCAGCCTGCAGATTTTCCGTTTCAACCTGCAATACTTTACGGCGCTCTTCAAGGGAGCGCAGCGTCTCAACATCCAGTTTGAATCCTCGGCGTGCCAGTTTTTCAGCGACTGCGTCTGGCTCATTACGCAGCAGATTGGGATCGAGCATGCTTATCCTGCTTTATGAAGTTAATTGATAGAACGGAGGGACGCATTCACACGGAATGCGTTGAAATTATTGCTCACCTTACCGCAACACCTGTTTTAGCGGTAGCGTTTTATCGGGCTATTTTGATCCTGTTCAGCCAGCCAGGCTAGCTTTTCACCAATTTTACCTTCCAGCCCGCGTGTGGGTGGATGATAGTAGCGCGTTTGTGCCATTTCAGGCGGGAAATAGACCTCTCCTGCGGCATAGGCATTCACCTCATCGTGCGCATAACGGTACTCTTTCCCTAGCCCCATCTCCTGCATGAGTTTGGTCGGCGCGTTGCGCAGATGCTCTGGCACATCGTAATCTGGATTTTCCCGCGCATCACGCATCGCGGCTTTGAAGGCGGTATACACCGCATTGCTCTTCGGTGCGCAGGCCAGATAAACGATCGCCTGAGCAATCGCTCGTTCACCTTCGGCTGGCCCGACACGCGTGAAGCAGTCCCACGCGGCTATCGCGACCTGCATGCCACGGGGATCGGCATTACCCACATCTTCAGACGCTATCGCCAGCAAACGCCGGGCCACATACAGTGGATCACCGCCTGCGGTGATAATTCGGGCATACCAATAGAGTGCGGCATCCGGGGCGGAACCCCGTACCGACTTGTGCAGCGCGGAGATCAGGTCATAAAACCGGTCACCCTTGTTATCAAAGCGGGCGGCACGCTCGCCAGACACTTCATTCAGTAGCTGAGGCGTGAGTTCCCGCTGGCCCTGAGCATTAAGCTCGGCCATGTCCGCCATCATTTCCAGCGTATTGAGTGCGCGACGCGCATCCCCGGTGACCAGTTCTGCAATCATGCGCCGGGTATTGTCAGGCAGCACAATATCACTGTCGCCGAGACCTCGGGTTTTATCCTGCATCGCCTGATCGAGCACCTGCTCAATATCCGCTGTGGTGAGGGATTTAAGCAGGTAGACGCGAGCGCGCGATAACAGTGCCGAGTTGAGTTCAAACGACGGGTTTTCTGTGGTGGCACCAATAAATGTGATGGTGCCATCTTCAATGTGCGGTAAGAATGCATCCTGCTGGCTTTTATTAAAGCGATGCACTTCATCAACGAACAGGATGGTACGCCGCCCAACCTGGCGATTTTGCCGCGCGCGTTCTATCGCTTCACGGATCTCTTTAATGCCCGACGTCACAGCGGAAATTCGCTCCACGTCCGCATTGCCATAACGTGCAATCAGTTCCGCCAGCGTCGTTTTACCGGTGCCAGGCGGCCCCCACAGAATCATGGAGTGGAGATGGCCCGCTTCAATCGCCCGTGGCAGCGGTTTACCCGCCGCCAACAGGTGCTGCTGGCCAATGTACTGTTGCAGCGTCTCTGGCCGCATACGGGCAGCCAGAGGCCTGAAGGCTTCAGGCGAAAAATCCAGCGACAGATTACTCACGCAAACCTCACTGACGTTGGTCGTCTACCGTCACCCCTTGAGGTGGCGTAAAGGTGAATTTATCCGGGCTGATAGCGCCGTTAACCTGACTTTTCAGCTGGTAGTTACTGCGTTGCCCGTCTTGTTCAATGGCGCTGAACTGATTGATCGTCCCGGCTGCAGTCACCGTGATGGTGAACTGCTTGAGGTTGCCATCTGCACTTTTCGGTGTCAGATCGAAGTTATCGCCCTGCTGTTTGACATTATATTTTTGCCAGTCAGAAGGCTGGTTACGGGCAATCAGCATAAACGGCGTATTGCTGGTAGCATTTTTCAACAGGCTTACGCTGGCCTGCTCAACAAACGGATTGTAGAACCACAGATTTTTGCCATCAGAAATGATGACGCTCTCATCCGGGGCGGTCATGTGCCAGTTAAACAGGCTTGGACGTTTAACCCACAGCTCCCCCTGACCATCCTGCACGTTTGCCCCGGTGCTGTCGGTCACTTTTTGGCTGAAGCTGGCATGGAAGCTATTCACTTTATTCAAACGCTGTTGCAGCGTGCTGGACGCATCAGCCAGCACCGTGGCAGACATAAAGGTGGCCAGTAGGCCACAGGCGATTACGCGTAATTTCATCTGCTTCAATTCCTTATTGGTCTGTTTTCCGCTGTTACAGCACTTACTTTGGTCGCTGCGAGCGCAAGTTGCCAGGAGAATAACCCTAAACTTGCGAATTATATGGGGTGGTTTGTCAGATACACAACGGGCCAGCATACGCTGGCCCGGTAAAACCCTGTAAAGACAACCGTAACAATTGTTACTGACTGAGCCGCCTGGCAAAAAGGCGGCTCGGCCCGCGCGTCGCATTACATTTCATGTGACGGTGGTGAGAGCACCTCGCGGTTACCGTTATGTCCAGGTTCAGAGACAATGCCTTGCGCTTCCATTTGCTCAATGATGCGGGCAGCGCGGTTGTAACCGATACGGAACTGACGCTGAACACCTGAAATGGAGGCACGACGTTTATCCACCACAAATGCCACGGCCTGATCGAACAGTGGGTCCAGATCGTCGCCACCTTCAACTGATGCACCGCCGCCTTCGCCTTCTTCACCTGCGGTAATGCTATCGATGTACTGCGGTCGACCACGCGCTTTCCAGTCTTGTACCACTGCATGGACTTCCTCGTCGCGTACAAACGCGCCGTGAACACGCACCGGCATTGAGGAGTTAGGTGGCATATAGAGCATATCACCCATGCCCAACAGAGATTCCGCGCCCCCCTGATCGAGAATGGTACGGGAGTCGATTTTACTGGAGACCGTAAAGGCGATACGGGTCGGAATGTTTGCTTTGATCAAACCGGTAATGACATCCACCGACGGGCGCTGGGTCGCCAGCACCAGGTGGATACCTGCCGCACGCGCTTTCTGTGCCAGGCGCGCAATCAGCTCTTCCACCTTCTTACCGACGGCCATCATCAGGTCAGCAAACTCATCCACCATCACCACGATGTACGGCAATTTCTCCAGTACTGGCGGTGAGGTGTCCATGCTATCACCCGGCTTCCAGAACGGATCGGGAATCGGTCGACCCATGGCTTCAGCCTGCTGCACTTTTTCGTTGTAACCGGCAAGGTTACGAACGCCCAGTGCAGACATCAGCTTATAGCGCCGTTCCATTTCACCCACACTCCAGCGCAGCGCATTGGCCGCATCTTTCATGTCAGTGACCACTTCTGTTAACAGATGCGGAATCCCTTCATAGACCGACAGCTCCAGCATTTTCGGATCGATCATGATAAAGCGCACCTCTTCCGGGGTGGCTTTATACAGCATGCTGAGGATCATGGCGTTGACCCCCACCGACTTACCGGAACCAGTCGTACCTGCCACTAACAGATGCGGCATTTTCGCCAGATCGGCGACGACTGGCTGCCCGGCAATATCTTTCCCCAGAACGATTGCCAGCGGTGAGGTGGTTTCACGGAACTGCGGGCAGTCCAGCACTTCACGCAGGTAAACGGTCTGGCGATGGCGGTTAGGCAGTTCAAGCCCCACATAGGGTTTGCCGGGAATCACTTCCACGACACGTACTGCAACGGCAGAGAGCGAACGCGCCAAATCCCGTGAGAGGTTAGAGATGCGCGACGCTTTTACGCCCGGTGCAAGATCCAACTCAAAACGGGTAATTACTGGTCCTGGTGAAATCCCCACCACTTCCGCTTTCACACGGTAGTCGCCAAGCCTTGCTTCAACCAAACGAGCCGTCTGCTCAAGAGCGAACATATCAACCGGTTCCTCTTCCAGCGGTGGCGAAGTGAGGAGATCCAGGGTTGGCAGCGGTGTGGAAGGCTTCTCTAACGGCTGCTCATGCCGCACCAGGAAGGGATGGAACAAACTCTCCTGGAACGCGGTTTGTGCAGTTTCTTCTTGTGCCGGAGCAACAGGTTCCGGCACAACGGGTTCAGGTGCAAAATAGGATGATGCCTGCGTCTGATACTCAGGTTCGACAGGCGGCTCAGGTTGCACTTCAGCCGCCGCAGCTTGTGCAGCCGCAGCCTGACGCTGACGCGCCATTTCAAACGGCGAGTGTTGATGGTGATAAGAGGAAGGTGGCGTAACGGTGACTGCCGGTGCAGCAGGGGCCGCAGGCTCTGGCGTGGCCGAAAGTGTAAACAGTGGCTCGCCCGGGCCTTCATCCACCAAATCTTTCATCGGTGAGAGATCAAAAATGCTCTCTTTGCCAAGATCCAACACGGGCTTCTGCACCGGCGGCTCTGGGGCATAGCGGGTCTGTTGCTGCGCAGCAAACTGACGTGCCAGCTCGGCCTGTTGCTGAGCTTCATCATCCTCTTCCTGCGCGGACGACGTTTGCCAGTCGGCACCATAGCGGTCCTGCTGCTGCGTAGCAAACGCATGGCGTAGTTCGGCCTGCTGCAGGGTATCTTGTTCTTCGCTACTCCACTCCTGCTCTGCGGCATGTGGCACAGCCAGATCAACCTGTGGGGGAACCTGCTCCGTATTCGCCAGCTTTTGCTCAGCTTCCGCTTTCGCTTTTTCTTCTGCCATGCGTTGTGAAGGCAGTTTGATGCCCCATGAAGCTCGCTCACGTCGCGTTGGCAGTTTGACCGGATTAGGGCGCGGTAATGAAGGACCAATGCCCTGCTTCACCTGAGGGTTACTCTCTGATTCTGGCGCAAGATCAAACAACGGTGCAGCAGCGGCAACAGAACTCGCGGCAACGGCGGCGGCTCCGGTTTCAGTCGCTGAACGCCAGTTGCCCATCTGCGGGCCATCGTCTTCTTCATACACGCTAAATGCGCTGCCTTGTGACTCGGGCACCTCAAAGCGGTAGAGCGGCGGTGCCTGCTCGGTTGGGGCTGGCTGTGAAGTATCCCCGGTGAACACAGGCTGTGCCTGGCTTCCCGCTGTAGCGGCAGTCTGGACGCTTTCTGGTTGTGCCACACCCGACGACGCAGGCTGACTAAAGGCAGCGGGTGCCACGGAAGACAACGGCTGTGGTGTAGCTGCAACAGGTGGCTGTTCGTTCAACGGCTGCGCGGATGTAGTAGGCTGAACAGCAGAACTCTGCGCTGCAGCCACCGGGATCGCAGCCGCTGGCATCGCTACAGCCGCCTGATGTACAGCCGCTGCGGTAGCCGCAGCGGCTGTGGCTAACAGAGGGTCAGAAGGCAGGGCTACCGTCGCGGCATTTTCCGCAGGTGCCTGAGGGACTTCATCAGGACGACGCGGTGCGGCCAGCAGGACGTCATCCTCTTCATCGGATTCCTGGCGTGCAGCCGCAGTCAGAGGCTCCGCAGTATGCTGCTCATCGGTATACTCTTCCTCCTCTTCCTCCTGCCAGGGTTCATCATGACGTGAGCGGTTACTGGCGAAGGTTAATACGCCCATCACTACGCCACCAATGCGTTCGGCAATCGTCAGCCATGACCAGCCGGTATAGAGGGTGATACCCGCAGCCCAAACCACCAGCAGCGCCAGCGTACTGACGACCGGATTGAGGTAAGGTGCGATAGCACTGCTGATCAGACTGCCAATCACGCCACCTGAAGCGAAGTACCAGATATCATCAGCGTTTAGCGCGGCCAGGCCACAGGTGGTCACCACCAATGCCAGCACGCCAATCAGGCGCAGGCCAATCGCAAAGTAGTCGATGTAATCCTGGTTATCACGTTGGCGAAAGGCTTTCCAGCACAGGCCCACGATCACGGGCGGAATGGCATAGCCCATCACGCCAAAGACAAATAACAGGGTATCCGCCATCCATGCGCCTGGTGCACCACCAAGGTTATGAATAGGTTCATGCCAGGCGGTCTGTGACCAACTGGGATCGGAAGGGTTAAAGGTGACAAGGGAAACCATCAAATAGATGGCGAAAAGTGCAACGAGAATGAGTAAAGCTTCCAGCAAACGACGCCCGCTGCTGAGCGGTTGTAATACGACGTCTTTATCTTCTGTATATTCCTGGCTCAAGAGAACTCTCCAGGTGCCTGTAAATTAAGAAGACAACAGCGTCGGAGAAGCCCGACGCTGGTCCTGTATGTATTCACAGGAGTGTACCTAAATCCCACGGGATTTGCACCTGCCCTGCATTAACGGGTTTTGATCACCAGACGGTTGCTCTGTTTGACCTCTTCCATCACTACATAGGTACGCGTATCGTTAACGCCCGGCAGGCGTAGCAAGGTTTCGCCCAACAGTTTGCGATAAGCAGACATGTCCGGCACGCGCGTTTTCAGCAGGTAGTCGAAATCACCAGAAACCAGGTGACACTCTTGAGTTTCCTCAAGTTTTTGTACAGCGGCGTTAAATTGTTCAAACACATCCGGCGCACCACGATTCAGAGTAATCTCAACAAATACCAGCAGTGATGCATCCAGATAGTGTGGGTTCAGAAGTGCAGTATAGCCGAGGATGAACCCTTGGCGCTCCAGACGACGAACACGTTCAAGACACGGCGTTGGTGATAAACCGACGCGTTTGGAAAGCTCGACGTTAGAAATTCGGCCATCTTTCTGCAGCTCATTCAGAATGTTACGGTCGATACGATCGAGGTCTTTCCCGGGGCGCTTCTTGTTGTCTACCATTATTATTGTCTCTCTTAATTCCTTCCCTTAACCTGCCACGCTCAAAAAAAACCACTTTTGTCTCGGGCATTAATGAAGTGAAGCCAAAGCCGGTGCGAATTTCGCGCCCATCTGTATGACGCATGTTGTCTGTCCACATCATGCGTCATTACCAATGCCAGGCTGTTTTTTTTAACGAACGTTCATTTCCGGGCGCTTTGCCCATCATGATTCGCTAAAAGTTCTTCCCTTCTCCCAATGTTTTCGCAAAAGCGCAGGCGATTGTCAAAGTAAAATCTCCAAATTCAGGACAAGATGCCAGACAGCCCTCTGGGTAACTGATTTTAAATGAGTATTTTTTAGCTGCTGATGATTAATTTTCCGAGTTATGCCCCATTTTAGCGCATCCGTGATGCAAAAACGGCCATCATCGTCTACGCCACTCGCAGCTATCGTTAACAAAATTGTTTAAGGCTTTTTTTGCGTCTGTAATTTCCCTACAATCCTTAACCATGCTTTCAGCCAAATGAAACAGAGGAACACATGAGTACGGTTAAACACAGTAAACTACTCATTCTGGGCTCAGGCCCGGCCGGTTATACCGCTGCTGTCTATGCAGCACGCGCCAACTTAAATCCCGTCCTGATTACCGGACTGGAAAAAGGCGGCCAGCTGACCACCACCACGGAAGTGGAAAACTGGCCAGGCGACCCGCATGATCTGACCGGTCCAGCATTGATGGAACGTATGCAGGAGCATGCTGAGAAATTCAATACTGAAATCATTTTCGACCATATTCATACGGTTGACCTGCAAACGCGCCCGTTCCGTCTGATTGGCGACAGCGGTGAATACACCTCTGATGCGCTGATTATCGCGACCGGTGCTTCTGCACGTTACCTCGGTCTGCCTTCAGAAGAGGCGTTTAAAGGCCGTGGTGTTTCCGCCTGCGCCACCTGTGACGGTTTCTTCTATCGCAACCAGAAAGTTGCGGTGATCGGCGGTGGTAACACCGCGGTAGAAGAAGCACTCTACCTGGCTAACATTGCGGCAGAAGTTCACCTGATTCACCGCCGTGACAGCTTCCGTGCAGAGAAAATCTTGATCGACCGGTTGATGGACAAAGTGCGTAACGGCAACATCGTGCTGCATACCGATCGCACCCTGGAAGAAGTCACCGGTGATGAGATGGGCGTGGCAGGATTGACGCTGCGCTCCACCCTGACCGACGAAGTGGAAAATCTTGAGGTCGCAGGTCTGTTTGTCGCGATTGGTCACAGCCCGAACACCGCCATCTTCAATGGTCAGCTTGAACTGGAGAACGGCTACATCAAAGTGCAGTCCGGTTTGCAGGGCAATGCCACTCAGACCAGCATCCCAGGCGTATTCGCTGCGGGTGATGTGATGGACCATATCTATCGTCAGGCTATCACCTCAGCAGGCACTGGCTGTATGGCCGCGCTGGATGCAGAACGCTTCCTCGATGGATTGGTTAAAACCGATAAGTAAGTTGTTAACCATCTGATCTGACTTCATAAAGGCGACGGTTTTCCGTCGCCTTTTTTATTGCCCTCGTGCTAGATTAACCCGCTAATTTCCAGGGGAAATTATCTCCTGACTCTTTTTTCTGGCTCGGGCAACGTTTAATGAACAAAACTCGACAGCAGGAACTTCTGCGCTGGCTGCGGCTACAGCGCCGCCACGGTGGGCACTGGCTGCACCTGACTTCATGTTTGGGCGTGGTCAGCGCTCTCTTGATCGTCTGGCAGGCCTGGCTGATAGCCAGCTTGCTGCAATACCTGATTATCGACAAGGTGCCCCGTACGGCTCTGGGTCCGGCGTTTCTCTGGCTGCTGGCCTGCTTTGTACTACGAGCATTGATTCAATACCTGCGCGATTTAGCCGGCTTCCGTGCCGGACTGGCTATTCGGCGCAAACTGCGTCAACAGGTACTCGATCGCCTTGCCTCTCTGGGCCCGGCATGGATCAAAGGAAAACCGGCGGGCAGTTGGGCTACGTTGCTGCTGGAACAGATTGAAGAGATGCAGGATTACTACGCACGCTACCTGCCGCAACTCTCACTCGCCGCCCTTATCCCCTGCATCATCCTGATTACCCTGTTTCCCCTCAACTGGGCCGCTGGATTAATTTTACTGGTTAGTGCTCCCCTGATTCCCTTCTTTATGGCCCTGGTGGGCATGGGAGCCGCAGAAGCAAACCGGCGTAATTTTCAGGCGCTGGCCCGTCTGAGTGGGGATTTTCTCGACCGCCTGCGTGGGCGTGATACCCTCCAACTATTTCATCGCACCACCGCTGAACAGCAGGCGATTGCCAACGCGAGTGAAGACTTCCGTAAACGCACCATGGAAGTGTTACGCCTCGCCTTTCTCTCCTCTGCGGTACTGGAGTTCTTCGCCTCACTGGCGATTGCCGTTGTCGCCGTCTATTTTGGTTTTTCCTATCTGGGCGAACTGAATTTTGGCCATTACGGCACCGGGGTAACGTTATTTTCCGGTTTTCTGGCTTTGATCCTGGCGCCTGAGTTTTTCCAGCCGCTGCGCGATCTCGGCACCTTTTATCATGCCAAGGCGCAAGCCGTTGGCGGCGCGGATGCCCTCCAGACGTTTATGGTGGAAGCGCCTGAGCCTGCAATCCCCACCTGCGATCCAGCCGTTCTGCCCCAGGCCCCTTTTCAGCTCGACGCGAAAGACCTGGTTGTCACCACCATTCACGGTAAAGCCCTGACTTCCGCGCTCAGTTTTACCCTTTCTCCTGGGGAAAGGGTGCTGCTGATTGGCGCTAGCGGCGCGGGAAAAAGTGCCCTGATGAACGTCCTGTTAGGCTTTTTGCCCTATAGCGGCTCACTCAAGGTCAATGGCACAGAGTTGCGCGATATTGCACGCGAACAGTGGCAACAGCATCTCGCATGGGTCGGGCAGAATCCGCAGTTGCCCGCGCCAACGCTACGGCAAAATATCGTGCTATCAGGCAACGAACAGCCGGAACGCCTGCAACAGGTGCTGGATCAAGCGGGGGTGAGTGAATTCCTCGCGCGCCTGCCCGCCGGTCTCGACAGTGCAACGGGCGATGCGGGCATAGGGCTTTCCGTGGGGCAGGCACAACGCGTTGCGGTGGCCCGAGCCTTGTATAAGCCAGCGGCCCTGCTGCTGCTGGATGAGCCTACCGCTAGCCTCGATCAACACAGCGAACGGCTGGTGATGCACGCTCTCGTACAAGCCGCTCAGCAGCAAACCACCTTGATGATCAGCCACGACCAGCGTGAAGTGCATCGCTGGGATCGCGTCTGGGTTATGCAGCAAGGAACATTTATTTTTCAAGGGCCTGCGGAATCGATGCCAGAGGCGCTGATGAATCATAAGGAGCTTGCGTAATGTGGTCACTGTTGCGCCTGTGGCGTCGTCATCCTGTGCGTCTGTCGCTCGGGATTGTGCTCGCGATACTCGCCCTGCTCGCTAGTATCGGCTTGTTGACCCTGTCCGGCTGGTTTCTTGCCGCCAGTGCCGTGGCTGGCAGTGCGGGGCTTTACAGTTTTAATTACATGCTGCCCGCTGCGGGTGTTCGCGGTGCAGCCATCATTCGCACCGCTGCTCGCTACGCAGAGCGGCTGGTCAGCCATGACGCTACCTTTCGCGTGTTGCAGCACCTGCGCGTGTTCACCTTCTCCCGCTTAATGGTACTGGCCCCTTTTCAGCTTGCCCGTTTTCGTCATGGCGATCTGCTGAGCCGTTTTGTTGCTGATGTGGATACTCTGGATCACCTCTATCTGCGCGTGATTGCGCCACTGGCAGGTGCACTGGTGGTGATTGTCAGCGTGAGCATCGGCCTGAGCCTGATTGATGTGCCGCTGGCTTTGACGCTGGGCGGCATTATGCTGCTCACCCTGCTGTTATTGCCCGCCTTGTTCTGGCGGCAAGCCAGACCATTGGGATACACCATTGGCAGCGCACGCAATCTCTGGCATCAGCAGCTGCTCCAGTGGCTGGAGGGCCAGGCTGAGCTCATGATTTACGGTGCCAGTGCTGCATGGCGTAAAGAGATCGATCAACAAGAACAGCGCTGGCAGCAGGCACAGCTCCAGCAGCAGCGATTGCAGGCAAAATCGCAGGCATTGCTGCTGCTGATAAGCGGCTGTACCGCAACCTTGCTGTTGTGGCTGGCAGCGGCTCAGGCGGACAAAGGACCGATAATGGCCCTGATGCTGTTTTGCGCCCTCGCCGCGTTCGAAGCGTTGGGTCCAGTGACGGCAGCATTTCTCCCGCTGGCACAGGTCATTAGCGCAGCGCAGCGCGTTAGCCAAATCACCCAACAATCTGCGGCGATGGTTTATCCCTCCACGCCACTGCCACAACATGCCGGGATGACCGTTGAACTCAATCATCTGCATTTCACCTGGCCTCAGCGTCTTGAACCAGTGCTTAACGACTTATGTTTGACGATCAACGCCGGTGAGCATGTGGCACTGCTCGGCCCAACGGGCTGTGGCAAGTCGACAATCTTAGCGTTACTCACTCGCCAGGCCGAGGCGGCATGCGGTGATATCCTGCTCAACCAGCAACCGATAACCCGCTGGGACGAAACCGCATTACGTCAACGCATCAGCGTAATGCCTCAACGCATCTATCTTTTCTCTCGTACACTGCGTGAAAATTTATTGATCGCGCGGCCAGATGCAAGTGACGAAAGGCTGTTGCAGGTGCTGGAACAGGTCGGTCTGCGCTATCTGGCAGAGGAGGATGAACAGTTGGATATGTGGATGGGTGATGGCGGTAGGCCATTGTCTGGCGGAGAGTTGCGGCGTATAGGCATTGCACGTGCCCTGTTACATGATGGCGATCTCTGGCTGCTGGATGAACCCACTGAAGGCCTGGACAGCCATACCGAACGCCAGATCCTCGACCTGATCTTCCGCGTCACCCAGGATAAAACGTTGTTAATGGTCACGCACCGCCTCACTCAGCTACATCAGTTGGATCGTATTTGTGTCATGGAGGCAGGCCAGTTAAGTGAACAGGGAACACACGACCTGTTAATCGCCAGTCAGGGGGATTACTGGCGTCTCCACAGGCGCTTTGCGCTATAGTCTATACGGAGATTAAACGGGTATGACAACACAATGAGACTGATACAGCTTTCACGAGAATCGCTCCATTTTCCGCCGCCGGAAATGGCATTACGCGAGCCAAATGGCCTGCTTGCTATGGGAGGCGACCTCTCCCCTGCCCGCCTGTTAAGCGCGTATAATAGCGGTATCTTCCCGTGGTTCTCCCCTGGCGATCCGATTTTATGGTGGTCACCCGACCCACGCGCCGTGCTGTTACCCGAAAACTTCCATCTCAGCCGCAGCATGAAGCGTTTTCACCAGCGCTCACCCTATCGCGTGACCATGAATCATGCCTTTGCGAGCGTTATTGAGGGCTGTGCCAGCCAGCGTGATGAAGGCACCTGGATCACTTTTGAGGTCAAACGGGCCTGGCTGCGTCTGTTTGAACTGGGCCATGCGCACTCGATTGAAGTCTGGCATCAGGATGCCCTGGTCGGCGGGATGTATGGCCTCTCTCTGGGAAAAATGTTTTGTGGTGAGTCGATGTTTAGCCGCAAAGAAAATGCCTCAAAAACTGCTTTACTGGTGTTTTGTCAGCACTTTTTACGCCATCAGGGCGTGTTAGTGGATTGTCAGGTGATTAACCCACACACGGCTTCACTCGGTGCGCAAGAGATTGGCCGCGTAGACTATTTACGTTATGTGCAGGAGCTGGCTTCTCAGTCTGTGGGCGTTGAATGTTGGCAAAAACAGACACTTTTTTAATCTGAGCAGATGTTTTGCACACATAAGCTCATATCGGTGATATAATATCGTCGTTTGGTATGTCGTTCGCACTTCGCCATAGCGAGCCGGAATTGCCAGGCTGGGAGATGAATACTCCCGGGGCCGTGTCACGTTATCCTGAAGAGGTGCTGCACAGCTTCTCAGCCCGCTAACTCCCCGCAGACGTCAACAACACCCGAATTTAACCCGAGATGCTCGCGCATAGCGCGTCGCACGGCGAAGCGTTGGCTAACCGCCAACGTTTCTTTACATAACTGATGGAATTCGGCATTATCTTGCCGGTTCAACTGACAGGTAGTCCACCCAGAGGATTCGATGGCCAAAGAAGACAATATTGAAATGCAGGGTACCGTACTTGATACGTTACCAAACACCATGTTTCGCGTAGAGCTTGAGAACGGACACGTGGTTACCGCTCATATCTCCGGTAAGATGCGCAAAAACTATATCCGCATCCTGACAGGCGACAAAGTGACTGTCGAACTGACCCCGTACGACCTGAGCAAAGGCCGCATTGTCTTCCGTAGTCGCTAAGATTTGCCCTGCTCACTGTGCTTCATCTGCCCTTTTCTCATCTGCTGAAAGGGTGCAGCGTCAGAGGCAAACAACTTCCCACTGATTGCCGCAGATAAAGCACAGAAAAAAGGCCGGAGAGCAATCTCCGGCCTTTTTGTTTTCCTGTATCACCGGTTAATGCACGGTGCCTTCCGTTTTACGCTTCTCAGCGCTGAGGAAGTGGTAGGTCAGTTGGTTGTTCTCTTTATCGAGTGCAACGGACACCGAGCCGCCATCCACCAGTGAACCAAACAGCAGTTCATTCGCCAGCGGTTTCTTCAGGCTTTCCTGCACGGTACGCGCCATTGGACGTGCGCCCATTGCGCGATCGTAGCCTTTCTCTGCCAGCCAGTCGCGGGCTTCATCACTGACTTCGAGCGACACGCCTTTGGCATCCAGCTGCACCTGCAGTTCGACAATAAACTTATCGACCACCAGATGAATCACCTCGGTAGAGAGGTGTTTGAACCAGATAATGTTGTCGAGACGGTTACGGAACTCTGGCGTAAAGATCTTTTTGATCTCTTCCATCGCATCCGTACTGTTGTCCTGATGAATCAGGCCAATGGATTTACGTTCGGTTTCACGCACGCCGGCGTTGGTGGTCATCACCAATACCACGTTGCGGAAGTCCGCTTTGCGACCGTTGTTATCGGTCAACATCCCGTTATCCATCACCTGCAGCAGCAGGTTGAACACGTCCGGGTGCGCTTTTTCGATCTCGTCCAGCAACACTACCGCGTGAGGATGCTTAATCACCGCATCCGTCAGCAGGCCGCCCTGGTCAAAACCAACATAGCCCGGAGGTGCACCAATCAAACGGCTGACCGTGTGGCGCTCCATGTATTCAGACATGTCAAAACGCAGCAGCTCAATACCCAGCGCTTTTGCCAGCTGCACCGTAACTTCGGTTTTACCTACGCCGGTTGGGCCAGCAAACAGGAAGGAACCGACCGGTTTGCGATCCTGGCTCAGACCCGCGCGGCTCATTTTGATGGCTTCGGTCAATGCTTCAATCGCATTGTCCTGACCAAAGACCAGCATTTTCAGGCGGTCGCCGAGGTTTTTCAACGTATCGCGATCGCTGGCTGACACGCTTTGCTCTGGAATACGAGCAATACGCGCCACCACTGATTCAATATCCGCCACGTTAACGGTTTTTTTGCGTTTGCTGACCGGAAGCAGACGCGCACGTGCGCCCGCTTCATCAATCACGTCAATCGCCTTGTCTGGCAGATGACGATCGTTGATGTATTTCACTGCCAGCTCAACCGCAGCACGAATCGCTTTCGCCGTGTAACGCACGTCGTGGTGCGCTTCATATTTCGGTTTCAGACCGTTCAGGATCTGCACCGTTTCTTCAGCGGAAGGCTCGGTGATGTCTATTTTCTGGAAACGACGCGCCAGCGCACGATCTTTTTCGAAGATGTTGCTGAACTCCTGATAGGTGGTTGAGCCCATCACACGGATTTTACCGCTGGAGAGCAGCGGCTTGATCAGATTCGCCGCATCAACCTGGCCACCAGAAGCCGCACCCGCACCAATGATGGTGTGGATCTCATCGATGAACAGAATACTGTTGGTATCCTGTTCAAGCTGTTTCAGCAGCGCTTTAAAGCGTTTTTCGAAATCACCACGGTATTTGGTTCCCGCCAGCAGTGAACCGATATCCAGCGAGTAAATGGTGCAATCCTGCATCACTTCTGGCACGTCACCCTGCACGATACGCCAGGCGAGCCCTTCGGCAATCGCGGTTTTACCCACGCCAGATTCACCCACTAACAGCGGGTTATTTTTACGGCGGCGGCACAGCACCTGAATGGTACGTTCCAGTTCCTTGTCACGACCAATCAGCGGGTCGATCCCGCCAACGCGTGCAAGCTGATTGAGATTGGTGGTGAAGTTTTCCATACGTTCCTCCCCGCCTGCTTGCTCTTCGTTAACTGGATTTTCCGCATTCGGAGCCTGAGAAGGCTCATCTTTGCGTGTGCCGTGAGAGATGAAGTTCACTACGTCGAGACGACTGACTTCATGTTTGCGCAGCAGATAGGCAGCCTGTGACTCCTGCTCGCTGAAAATGGCGACCAGCACATTCGCGCCGGAGACTTCGCTACGGCCGGATGACTGAACGTGGAAGACCGCACGCTGGAGCACGCGCTGGAAGCTGAGCGTAGGCTGTGTATCACGCTCTTCTTCGCTGGCAGGCAGCACAGGTGTGGTTTGTTCGATGAAGGTTTCAAGTTCCTGCCGCAGCGCCACAATATCCACCGAGCAAGCTTCTAATGCTTCCCGGGCAGATGGGTTACTGAGCAAAGCCAGTAACAGGTGCTCGACGGTCATAAACTCATGACGGTGCTCACGCGCTCTGGCGAAAGCCATATTTAAACTGAGTTCCAGTTCTTGATTGAGCATAAGGCACCTCCCCCAATTATCGCTCTGACGACCTCACCCTAACACTATGGGGACGGTCTCAGGCTTTTTCCAGCGTACACAGCAACGGATGTTGGTTTTCCCGTGCGTATCTGTTCACCATCGCCACTTTGGTTTCAGCTACCTCTGCAGTAAATACACCACAAATTGCCTTCCCCTGGTAGTGAACATTCAGCATCAGTTGCGTTGCACGTTCAACATCATAAGAAAAGAACTTTTGCAGAACGTCAACAACAAATTCCATTGGCGTATAGTCATCATTGTTCAATATGACTTTATACATGGAAGGCGGCTTTAATCCTTCACGTGTTTTTTCTTCGGCCAGGTGTTCGAAGTTAAGCCAGTCGTTCGTGTTTGCCATAATGTTCCGTTCAAATTCTGTACGTTGCGTCCGGGTGGCATCCACCCCTGATTACAGTTTAACACGTCCGTCAGGCCCATTTTCAATCCGGCAAAAAACAGCACCAAATGGCTCGACGCGACCTGTATCACAAAATTCGCAATAGCGTTAACTGCTTCAAATTTTGAGCAATTTCTCTCATTCCAGCGCCGTGGATTGCTTGACGCCCTCTGCGGTTTATCTACATTCTACTGACATATGCTGATTGAGATTTAAACAGTCTCGACTCACAGCGGCAATGACTTCACCTGTTTAACAACTGTACTGCGAGGGAAGTAAAAGCATGGAGACGGGAACAGTTAAATGGTTCAATAACGCCAAAGGTTTTGGCTTTATCTGCCCGCTTGGTGGCGGTGATGATATCTTCGCGCACTACTCCACCATTCAGATGGAGGGATACCGCACCTTGAAAGCCGGACAGCGCGTGCAATTTGCTGTCCATCAGGGACCAAAAGGCAATCATGCCAGCCTGATTGTGCCAGAAGAAACGCAGGCCGTTGCCTGAAATACGCCCCCTGTATTCTGACCATCCCGAAGCTAAAATGCCAGCCAAAGCCGCTGGCATTTTTCTGTTTTTTGCGTTTTTTTTAATCAGCCTTGCCGCGTGCCAGCCACATCACCCGGGCAAACAAACTGTTGAGCAGCGGCGGAATGGCCGAAGGCCCACGTTCAGCGGCTGACATCGCAACCGCTATCGCCAGTTCCGGTTTAGATGCATGATGAATGGCTTTGGTAATAATACGCCGGGCGTTCATTGGCACGTTTGACGGCAGGTGCGCGACCTCCCGGTAAACCTCGCTGAACCCCTGACGATAAAGGAAATTCTCCATATCCAGCGCGGGCAGCTGCGTCAGATGATCGTCCTCGGTTTCGCCATGTTGCAGTTGGCCACGCGCGCTGGCCGCATATTTTTTTCCGGCGTCATCGCCATCCGTCAGCACATGCCAGGCAATCCCCATACGCCGGGCAAATTTGAGCAGTGGACGCAGGCCAGACTGCGCAAATTCAATCACCTTCACGCCTTCGGCGGCAAAGTGATAACCGCGCTGCCGCGCCAGCTCATTGATAATCCACACTTCCGTTTCTCCCTCCACCAGTAACCAGCAGCGGGCAAACAACGCCGAAGGCCGATTGACGCGAATGTGGAAACCGATGCGGCGGCTCTCCTCCGCACTCAATCCTTCCGGGCCAATGCGCCATGCCGTAACGCGTTCAGCTTCACGCACCAGACGACAAACATTTTCCACCGGCACCTGCGAGAGCAGTTCTGAAGAGTTAGTGGTCGCAATCTTTTGCAGCGGCAACATCTCCAGCAGATTCCAGGTCACCGAGAGCATGATGGGATGCAGGCGCGTTTCTGGATCTTCAATCAGCAAAAGTGGCTGAGACCCCGGCGCCAGTGCATCACTGCCCCGCGCCTGCAACAGCAACGAAAACATGCGCAGTAAAATCAGCTGATGGCTGCGAGAGTCCGTTTCACCGATCAATTGATTAAGCTGGTCAAGGGAGCGCCAACCCGCTTCCCCTTTGCGTCGCTGCGGAGCAACGCGTGCCACCGGGGTACTGGCATCTGCAGGTTGCACCAGAAAATAGTGTTCCAGTAGCTGTTGCAGCGTCTGCAATCCCTGACGCAGCATGTCATCCGTCAGGTGCTGCGGGCGCGTCATGAGCTCGCGCATCAACGCCTCAGCCTCTGTGGCGAGGCTATTCACTTCCGGTTCTGGTGCAACATCGCTGGCGCGGGAACGGCGGCTAAAGCGGGCATCACGCAGGCGCAGCACCGGAGAGCGGCGAATCAGTTGCTGAATCCCCGGCGCGGTACCGGCCTCGGGTAGCACATCGCCACGCGCGTCAAGAAAGCGGCGTGAGGTAAAGACACCTTCATCCCGCCGCCGACCCTGAACGCTGTAGTAGAGCAGACGCCCCCCGTCTTCCGCCTGTTGCCAGAACGACGCTAACGCCGTTTCGTGATCGTCTGGCCCGGCGCGGAAACAGAATACAATGCGCAAACGGCGCATCTGAGCCTCCAGCTCGCCCGGCGGAAAGTGAAAATCATGGGCGGTAAACTGATAGGGCGTGGACTGCGGTGAGAGTAACAGGGTTAACGCATCCAGCAGGCTGGATTTACCCCAGGCATTCTCACCGATAAGCAGATTGGTTGAGGTCAGGGGCAGCGAAAGATGGCTGATACCGCGAAAGCCGGTAATTTCGATATGTTCCAGAATCATGGCGACGTCCTGTGTTTTTTTTCAGCATGAACGGTGCCTGCAAGGTGGTCAAGTTACTGGTGTGAAAGCCTTTACTCCATCACTGTTTTTCGCTAGCGTGTGCGCCTCTCAACAAGGATGATGCTATGTATACCGGGCTGTTAATTATTTTGCTGCCGCTGATTATCGGCTGGCTGCTACCGTTCCGTCACCCTCGCCTGCTGCACGTTGTGAATCGCGCACTGAGTTATATGGTGTATGTGATTCTGTTCTTTATGGGCATCAGCCTCGCATTTCTCGATAACCTCAGCAGCAATCTGGTGCGCGTGTTCCACACTGCACTGATCTGCGCGGTCTGTATTCTCTTGTGCAACCTGCTCGCGCTGTGGCTGTGGGAGAAGCGCCAGCCGTGGCAGCATAACCATCGTCAGGAGCAGTTGCCGTCACGCCTGAAAATGGCGCTGGACTCGCTGCAACTTTGTGCCGTAGTGGTGCTTGGCTTCCTGCTCGGCCTGACGCAGTGGCCCTTGCTGCACCATGCCACCGCAGCGGGGGAATATGCCTTAATGTGCCTGCTGTTGCTGGTGGGGATCCAACTGCGCGGCAGCGGCATGACCTTACGCCAGATTGTGATCAACCGCCGGGGCATGACGATCGCGGCGGTAGTGACACTCAGTGCACTGGTCGGTGGTATGATCGCCGCACTGATTCTGGGTTTACCACTGAAAACCGGACTGGCGCTGGGCAGCGGCATGGGCTGGTACTCCATTTCCGGTATTCTGATGACCGAAGGCTTTGGCCCGGTGCTTGGCAGTGCCGCCTTTTTCAACGATCTGATCCGCGAGTTAGTCGCAATTATCCTGATCCCACCGTTAATTCAGCGCCATCGCACGCTGGCGTTAGGGATCAGCGGAGCCACCTCAATGGACTTTACCCTGCCGGTGCTGCAACGGGCCGGAGGCAGTGAAATTGTCCCCGCCGCCATTGTGCACGGCTTTATTACCAGCCTGCTGGCCCCCATTCTGATCGCGCTGTTTTCTGGCTAGTCACCTCGACTGAACTAAGCTTCTTGTCTGCGGCCCTGCAATGGGCCGCTAAAATAAGGAGCCTAGAGATGAAACAACAGACCGTTGCTGCACTGCTTGCCAAAACCCTTGAGAGCGCTGGCGTTGAGCGCATCTGGGGCGTCACCGGGGACTCACTCAACGGGCTGAGTGACAGCCTGAATCGCATGGGTACCATTCAGTGGATGCCCACCCGCCATGAAGAAGTGGCGGCCTTCGCCGCAGGCGCTGAAGCACAAATCAGCGGCAAACTGGCGGTCTGCGCCGGTTCTTGCGGGCCGGGCAATCTCCATTTGATTAACGGCCTGTTCGACTGCCACCGCAACCGCGTGCCGGTGCTCGCCATTGCGGCACATATTCCCTCCAGCGAGATTGGCAGCGGCTATTTCCAGGAGACCCACCCGCAGGAACTGTTCCGCGAATGCAGCCATTACTGTGAGCTCGTCTCAAACCCGGAACAGCTCCCGCAGGTACTGGGGATTGCCATGCGCAAGGCAATCCTTGAACGCGGTGTCTCTGTCATTGTGTTACCGGGGGATATCGCCCTGAAACCCGCGCCAGAACATGCCAGCGCCAGCTGGTATCCGCCCGCACTGCCGCAGGTGGTTCCCGCCGCTCACCAACTTGAACAGCTGGTTGAGGCGCTGAATCAGGCACACAACATTACGCTGATGTGCGGCAGCGGCTGTGCCGAGGCCCATCAGCAGGTGGTGCAACTTGCCGCCCGCCTTCATGCGCCGGTGGTGCACGCGCTGCGCGGTAAAGAACACATTGAATACGACAACCCGTATGATGTGGGCATGACCGGGCTGATTGGCTTCTCATCCGGGTTCCACGCCATGATGAATGCCGACACCGTCGTGCTGCTCGGCACCCAGTTCCCCTATCGGGCTTTCTATCCCACCGATGCCAAAATCATTCAGATTGATATCAACCCAGGCAGCCTGGGGGCGCATAGCCACGTTGATTTGGCTCTGGTGGGGGATATCAAAGCCACCCTGCAACAGATTCTGCCCCAACTGCGTGAACAGCAGGATCGTTCCCACCTCGACAGCGCACTGACGCACTACCGCGATGCGCGCCAGGGACTGGACGACCTCGCCACGGCCAATGATAAACAGGCTATTCATCCTCAGTATCTGGCACAGCAAATCAGCCGTTATGCCGCTGAAGATGCGATTTTCACCTGTGATGTCGGCACCCCAACCGTGTGGGCCGCACGCTATTTGAAGATGAACGGCAAGCGCCGCCTGATAGGTTCGTTTAACCACGGTTCGATGGCAAACGCCATGCCGCAGGCGCTGGGCGCACAGTCGCTGAATAAACAGCGCCAGGTGGTCGCACTGTGCGGCGATGGCGGGTTCAGTATGCTGATGGGGGATTTCCTCTCGCTGGCACAGTTGCAGCTCCCGGTTAAGCTGGTGATTTTTAATAACAGCGTACTGGGTTTTGTCGCTATGGAGATGAAGGCGGGCGGCTATCTGACCGATGGCACTGAGTTGCATAATCCCAACTTTGCCGCCATGGCAGAAGCCTGCGGCGTGAAAGGCATTCGGGTGGAAAAAGCCTCACAGGTGGATGAAGCCTTACAGCAGGCTTTTGCCCATCCGGGTCCGGTGTTAGTGGATGTCGTCACCGCCAGTGAAGAGCTGGCGATCCCGCCGCAGATCAAGCTGGAGCAGGCCAAAGGCTTCAGCCTGTATATGCTGCGCGCGATCATGAACGGGCGCGGTGACGAGGTGGTTGAGCTGGCAAAAACGAACTGGTTAAGGTAAGAAAGAAGGACGTATCTGATAAGCAATTGCGGGCCAACAAAGCCCGCTTTTTACAGGGAGAGCCATGTGATCGATCTACGCAGTGATACCGTAACCCGCCCCAGTACCGCGATGCTGGAGGTCATGCACCATGCCGCCACCGGTGATGATGTCTACCGTGATGACCCTACCGTCAATGCACTGGAAGTGGAGGCTGCCCGGTTAAGCGGCAAAGCCGCTGCACTGTTTTTCCCCACTGGCACCCAGGCCAACCTGGTTGCGCTGTTAAGTCACTGTCAGCGCGGCGATGAGTATATCGTTGGTCAGCAGGCCCATAACTACAAGTATGAAGCGGGAGGTGCGGCAGTCCTTGGCAGCATTCAACCGCAACCGGTACTGGCGGCGGCCGATGGTACTCTTCCCCTTGATGTGGTGGCGGCCGCGATCAAACCCGATGATATCCATTTTGCCCGTACCCGCCTGTTGAGCCTGGAAAATACCCATCACGGCAAAGTGCTGCCGCTGGAGTATCTGCAACAGGCGTGGCAATTCACGCGCGAAAAACAGCTGGCGCTGCACATTGATGGGGCGCGTATTTTTAACGCCGTGGTGGCGCAGGGTGTGACGTTAGAAGAGATTGCCCGTTACTGCGATACCCTGACCATCTGCCTGTCGAAGGGACTGGGCACGCCAGTGGGTTCGCTGTTGTGCGGTGACCGTGAGTATATCGAACGCGCACGCCGCTGGCGCAAAATGGTTGGTGGTGGCATGCGCCAGGCCGGTATTCTGGCCGCAGCCGGGCTGTATGCGCTGGAACACAACGTTGCCCGCTTGCAGGAAGATCATGACAACGCGGCGTGGCTGGCGGAGCAGTTGCAGGATCTCGGGCTGGAAGTAACTGAACAGCACACCAACATGGTGTTTGTCCGCGTCCCCGTGCAGCAGATCACTGCGCTCAGCGACTGGATGTCGCAGCGCGATGTGCTGTTCAGCGTCAGCGCTGTGACCCGCCTGGTCACCCATCTGGATGTTGACCGTGCGGCACTGCAAACCTTAGTGAATCACTGGCGCGACTTCCTGCATCAGTAAGGCCCGTACTTCTCCAGTAGCGCCTGCGCAATTGCCAGCGTCTCGGCATCAGCATTGCCGCGATAATCTGCCGGGCGGAAGTGCATTTGAAACGCCGCAATCAGCTGCTGTTGCTGATGCGGCGTGACGGCCGCAGCGGTGTTATAACCGTAGCGTCCCAGCACCTTTAACAGTTCAGCCGCGTCCACTGGCGTGTTTGCCGCCTGGCCGTGCAGCAACACCGCGACCCGACTGGCATCAGGCCAGGCACCAATCCCCTGCTGCGCCAGCTGCTGCCACGGAAATAGCGGGCCTGGGTCCTGTTTTCTTCCCGGTGCAATATCGCTGTGCCCCACAATATTTTCCGGAGAAATCGCGTAACGCCGGGTAATATCCTGCACCAGCGCGGCCAGTGCCCGGATCTGATCCGGCGTGAAGGCCTGCCAGCGCAGCCCGGTTAGCGTGCGTTGATAGCCACTGTTGACCAGTTCAATCCCAATCGAGGTGTCGTTGATGCGGCTGGCTCCACGCCAGAAGCTGCTGCCCGCGTGCCATGCCAGCTGTTCTTCCGGCACCAGTTGCCATATCACCCCCTGCCCGTCTCGCTGCGGCGGCTGACGTGGGATCAGGTAATGCACGCTGACCTCGCGATCGGTGAGTGTGGCAAGCGAGCTGGCAAAATCTTCGGCGGTGTAGTGAATCACCACCACTTTAATGCGCGGGCGTGCGCCTTGTGCCGGGTGGGTGACATCCACCCAATAGCCGTTACGGCTCTCAATCCCCGCGTGGCAACCGACCAGTAATAAACTCAGTAATAACAACAGCCGCTTCAATCCTGCTCCTTGGGGAGAAAATGGGCGATGACACACCGCATGTAAAAACCGGTGACTATACTTTAGGCAAAAAGTTGTGCACTGCACCCCGAGCCTGATAAGGATTTTTCATGAAAAACCGTTTGTATGGACTTTTACTCCCGGCCACTCTGCTGCTCTCCGCCTGTACTACCGTTGAGCCTGTCATCAAAGACAATGGGCCGCGCACCGCCGCCTGTATTGATGGCGGCCCGGACAGCGTGGCCCAGCAGTTTTACGATTTACGCCTGCAAACCTTAAATCAGGGCATCCCCAATAGCCAGACGCTGGCCCGCTACCGCCCTTACCTGAGTGACAAACTTTATCAGCAGCTAAGCCAGGTAGCAGCACAAAATCCGGCCCTGCGCGGCGATCTGTTCTCCAGTTCAGCACAGGGACCCACGGAAGCCAGCGTAGCTGATGCTTCAACCATCCCTAACCGCGATGCCCGTAACATCCCGCTGCGCGTCGATCTCTCCCGGCAAAACCAGCACTGGCAGGATGAGGTCGCGATGATCCATGAAGGCAACTGCTGGGTAGTTAATGATGTGCGCTATTTAGGTGCCGGACCGCATCTGGGTGGCAGCTTGTCACAACTGCTGGAAAATCAGACAAAAAAACAGTAAACGCATGAATATCTACATTTAATTGATTATGCACTTTTGGTCGCTTAGCAAAATCAGCGATATATTGTGCTACAAATATGCTGCTTAAATTACATTTCATAAATTTTAACCCACCACAATTGCATAACTATTCTGGTGACGTTAAAATTTGCGACATCAATTGCTATTCAATTTCGGCGCATGAGTATTCAACTAAACGCGATTAACTGCTATTACGGTGCCCACCAGGCACTGTTCGACATCAACCTGGAATGTCCGCAAGGGGAAACCCTGGTCCTGCTCGGCCCAAGCGGCGCGGGGAAAAGTTCGCTGTTACGCGTTCTGAATCTGCTGGAACAGCCACGCTCCGGTACCTTACAGATCGCAGGGAATACCTTCGATTTCAGTAAGAAACCGGGGGATGCGGCGATCCGTGAGCTGCGCCAAAACGTCGGGATGGTCTTCCAGCAATACAATCTGTGGCCACACCTGAGCGTGTTGCAGAACCTGATTGAGGCACCTTGCCGGGTGCTTGGCTTGAGCAAACAGGCTGCTGAGGCACGCGCGGCAAAGCTGCTCGATCGCCTGCGCCTCACGCCGTTTGCCGACCGTTTCCCGTTACACCTCTCCGGTGGTCAGCAACAGCGTGTTGCCATTGCGCGCGCACTGATGATGGAACCCCAGGTGCTGCTGTTTGATGAACCTACCGCCGCGCTGGACCCTGAAATCACCGCGCAAATTGTCAATATCATTCGCGAGCTGTCTGAAACCAACATCACGCAAGTCATCGTGACCCACGAAGTGGAAGTGGCGAGAAAAACCGCCAGCCGCGTGGTGTACATGGAAAATGGTCACATCGTTGAACAAGGCGATGCCAGCCGGTTTACACAGCCGCAGACTGAAGCCTTTGCCCACTATCTTTCGCATTAATTAAGGATGCTGTTGATGAAAAAAATCTTCCTGGCCGCACTGCTGACAGCAGTAAGCCTGAGTGCCTCTGCGGCGCAGACCATCCGTTTTGCTACGGAAGCGTCTTATCCTCCGTTTGAGTATGTGGATGCAGACAACAAGATTCAGGGCTTTGATGTCGATCTGGCGATGGCGCTGTGTAAACAGATTGATGCCACCTGTACGTTTACCAATCAGGCCTTTGACAGCCTGATCCCGAGCCTGAAGTTCCGCCGTTTTGATGCAGTCATGGCAGGGATGGATATCACCCCGGATCGTGAAAAGCAGGTGCTGTTCACCAAGCCTTACTATGACAACTCCGCACTGTTTATTGCGCAGAAGGGCAAAGTGGCCGATGTTGCCGCACTCAAAGGTAAACGTGTTGGTGTGCAAAACGGCACAACGCACCAGAAGTACCTGAGCGATAAACACAGCGACATCACCATCGTGCCTTACGACAGCTACCAGAATGCGGTGCTGGATCTGAAAAATGGCCGTATTGATGCTGTATTCGGTGACACAGCCGTGGTCAATGAGTGGCTGAAACAGAACGCCACGACGCTGGCGAGTGTGGGCGATAAAGTCACCGATAAAGCCTACTTCGGCACCGGCCTCGGCATTGCGGTACGTCAGGGCAACAGCGATCTCCAGAGCAAGTTCAATACCGCCCTGGATAAGATCAAAGCAGATGGCACCTACAAAACCATCTACAGCAAATGGTTCCCGCAGTAATCCGCTATGAATGAATTGATTTCTCTCGCAAGCGCCGCCGGGATGACCGTCGGCCTTGCTGTTTGCGCACTTATCGCCGGCCTTGTGCTGGCGATGATTTTTGCTGGCTGGGAGTCCGCTCGCTGGCGGCCTCTGGCGTGGGTAGGTACCGGGCTGGTGACGCTGATTCGCGGGTTACCGGAAATTCTGGTGGTGCTGTTTATCTACTTCGGTGCCTCGCAACTGCTGCTAACTCTGTCGGACGGTTTCACCATTAACCTTGCCGTGGTGAAGATCCCGGTGCAGGTGCAGATTGAAAACTTCGATGTCAGTCCCTTCTTGTGCGGTGTGATCGCGCTGGCCATGCTCTACTCAGCCTATGCTTCACAAACCCTGCGTGGTGCCCTCAAAGCGGTACCGCAAGGTCAGTGGGAGTCGGGCCAGGCCTTGGGCATGAAAAAGTCCGCTATCTTCCTGCGCCTGATCATGCCGCAAATGTGGCGTCATGCCCTGCCAGGCCTGGGTAATCAGTGGCTGGTACTGTTGAAAGATACTGCCTTAGTGTCACTGATCAGCGTCAACGATCTGATGCTGCAAACCAAAAGTATCGCGACCCGAACTCAGCAGCCGTTTACCTGGTACCTGATTGCTGCCGCGATCTACCTGGTGATCACCTTGCTGAGCCAACAGGTGTTGAAACGTATTGAACAGCGCGCCACGCGCTTTGAACAAGGCCACGGCTGATGCTGGACTATATTCCCGAACTTCTGAAAGGGTTGCAGACCAGCCTGACGCTGACCGTTGTTTCCCTGCTGGCAGCATTGGTGCTGTCACTGCTGATCACCATCGTGCTGTCTCTCAAAGTGCCGGTGTTGCAACAGATTGCGCGCGGCTACATCACGCTGTTCACTGGCACGCCACTGCTGGTACAGATTTTCCTGATCTACTACGGCCCGGGCCAGTTCACCTCACTGCAACAGGTTCCGTGGCTCTGGCATCTGCTGTCTCAGCCGTGGTTGTGTGCCATGCTGGCACTGTCACTCAACAGTGCTGCCTACACCACCCAGCTGTTTTATGGTGCCGTTAAAGCCATTCCGTCCGGGCAGTGGCAATCCTGTGCAGCGTTGGGCATGAGCCGGAAAGATACCCTGCATATTCTGCTGCCTTACGCCTTTAAGCGTGCCCTCTCCTCCTACTCCAACGAAGTGGTATTGGTGTTTAAAGGGACGTCTCTGGCGTACACCATCACGTTGATGGAAGTGATGGGCCACGGGCAGTTGCTGTATGGCCGCACCTATGATGTTACGGTGTATGTCGCCGCAGGCCTGGTGTATCTGTGCGTGAATGGTTTACTGACCTTGATGATGCGTTTGATTGAGCGTCGCGCGCTGGCATTTGAGCGACGGAACTAAAGCTAAGGCGGGGCGACCCGCCATATAAATACTCATAAATATTGCATAAAGATTCATTTACTGGCATGGTGTAGGCCGTTTTGCGCAGCAATAATAACGTCTTACAGGAGTCCGACCATGAATAAGTGGATCATTGCCGCCGTGTTGGCGACAGTGGCGATTAGCGCCCAGGCTGCGGAAACCATCCGCTTTGCCTCCTCTGCAACCTACCCTCCGTTTGAATCCCTGAACAGTGAAAACCAGATCGCCGGTTACGATATCGATCTGGCAAAAGCGCTGTGTAAGCAGATGCAAGCCGAATGTACTTTTACCAATAACGCCTTTGACAGCCTGATCCCGTCACTGAAATTCCGCCGCTATGACGCCGTGATTTCCGGGATGGATATCACCGCCGAGCGCAGCAAACAGGTCGACTTCACCACCCCGTACTATGCCAACTCCGCCATTGTGATTGCGCACAAAGGCCAGTTCAGCTCGCTGGATCAGCTGAAAGGCAAACGTATTGGTGTGGAAAATGGCACAACGCATCAGAAGTATCTGCAAGAGAAGTTCCCGGGCGTGATCAGCGTACCGTACGACAGCTATCAGAATGCGATTCTTGATCTGAAAAATGGTCGTCTGGATGGCGTGCTTGGCGATACTGCCGTGGTAAACCTGTGGCTGAAAGCGAACCCGGATCTGGCCGGCGTGGGCCAGCACATTACTGACACCAGCTACTTTGGCACCGGTCTGGGTATTGCCGTGCGTAAAGGCAATGAAGCCCTGCGTGATAAGCTGAATGCCGCGCTGGTGGCGATTAAAGCAGACGGCACCCTGGCGAAAATTAACCAGCAGTGGTTCCCGAAATAAAAAATCAATCACCCCTACCCTGCACGGACGCAGGGTAGTGTCCCTCTGGCTTTAAGCCCGCACCAGCAGCGTGAGCACTTCAAAATGCGCGGTATGCGGGAACATATCAAACAGTTGCACCTTACTGACCCGGTAGTCCGGTAAACGGGCGATATCCTGCGCCATGGTATCCGGGTTACAGCTGGAGTAGAGGATATAGTCCGGTGCCATCTGGCTAAGGTAGTTACAGAGTTCCACGCCGATGCCCCGACGTGGCGGATTCACCAGCACCAGCTCCGGCACGGCATCACGCGCAGTGGCGAAAGCGGTAGAATCCAGCGCAGCGAAATCGACCTTTTTCAAGCCGAGCATATCAGCGGAGCGCCGTGCACAAGCAATGGCTTCCGCGCTGATTTCAATCCCGGTCAACTGCATCTCCGGCGTTGCACAGTGCAAGCCAAATCCACCTACGCCGCAAAACAGATCCCACATGCTGGTCACCGCCAACTCACGGACCCAGGTTCTGGCGGTGGCATACAAGGTTGCCGCGACCTGCGGGTTGGTCTGGAAAAAGCTTTGTGGCCGGATCCACAGCGGTACGCCGTTAAAGTTCTCTGCCAGAGATTGCGATTCGGTCAGCGGCACCTCTTCTTCACCTTCCAGAATCGCCATCGGCACCGGCTGAATATTGGCGGAGATCACCGTCAACTGCGGTAACTGTTGCTGCAACCACGGCAGCGCAGCACGCAGCTGCGCCAGCTTGTCATGAGAACGCAGAACAAAACGCAGCATCATGCCGCCCTGGCTGCTTTCGGTCAGCAGCAGGTACTTCAGTTCACCCCGGCGGCGCTGAATGTTGTAAGGCGTCAAACCTGCGCGAGCAATAAAGGGCTTCAGTACGGCAAAAACATCTGCGAAATGGGCCGGATAAAGCGGACATGCGGTCAGATCGACCGGCTCACCGTCACGCGGGACCGCGCCAAATACAGGACGCTCCACGCTGCCGCTGACCACCATTTTCGCCTTATTGCGGAACGCCTCTGGGGCTGAGGTGACAGCGGGCAACCAGGCGGCAACAGGATGCGCAGCCAGCAGTTGCTCCAGTAGGGATTGCTTCTCACTGAGTTGCTGTGAATAGGGTTTTTCCAGCCACTGGCAGGAGCGGCAACGGTGATCGTCAAAAAGGGCGCAGTGCATGGTAAAGCCTGTTATCTGGGGCAAGAGAGCGATAAGCGGGACGCGATTGTATCACCGCTTACGGAAAAATGCGCGACTGCTGGCAGGCACAAACAACAGCATGATCACCAGCGCATCCGGCAGTTTCTGCACCAGCGTATGGTGAATCGCCTCGGCATCACTCTGGCCGGCAAAGCTAAATAATTCCGGATAGACGAAGCCCAGTGATGCCAGCAGCATATAGACCAACACCACGCCCTGCGCCGCAATAAAGCCCCAGCGCGCGCTGTTACGGCCGCGTAGCAGTAGAAAGGCACAGCGCAGTTCATAGAGGAAAATCAGCTGGCTGGCGATGAAGATCAGGGTGGAGTCCCACGCCTGCGCACTGCGGTGGACGAAATTCATCAGCTCGGTAACCCCAAGGGCATCAATCAACATCAGCACACTAAGACAGCGAGTGGTAATGATCGCCACCGCCGCCGTGGTGACGGCCACCGGAGCTAGTGCAACAAAGGGGGTTTTAAAGGTTTCTGACATCTGCGCCACTCCAGAATCAAGGGCTGGCGATGCCAGCCCTTAACATAGTGGCAAAAGTTACGCGTTTCAGCCACGTTTTGCTTTCTGAATATCGCGGATACGCTGCTTTTCTTCGTGTGCCATATAGCGCCAGGCGATAAAACCGACCAGACCGACAATAAACAGAATCAGTGAGGCCAGGGCGTTGATCTCCGGGTTCACGCCACGACGCACCGTGGCAAAAATCGCCATAGGTAAGGTCGTCGCACCCGGTCCGGTCACAAAGCTGGAGATAACCAGGTCATCCAGCGACAACGTAAAGGCCAGCAGCCAGCCCGTGACCAACGCAGGGGCAATCATCGGCACCGTAATCACGAAAAACACCTTCAACGGCGTGGCACCCAGATCCATCGCAGCCTCTTCAATGGAGCGATCCAGCTCGCGCAAACGCGAGTTAATCACCACCGAGACATAGGCAGTACAGAAGGTCACGTGAGCCAACCAGATGGTCAACATACCGCGATCCCCCGGCCAGCCAAAAGCGTTACCCATCGCGACAAACAGCAGCAGCAGCGAAAGCCCGGTGATCACATCGGGCATCACCAACGGGGCGGTCAGCATAAACGCAAAACCGGTATGTCCACGGAAGCGGCCAAAACGCACGATAATCACGGCCGCAATCGTCCCCAGCACCACCGCCATCGAGGCAGAAAGCGCAGCGATGGTCAGGCTAAGCCCCACCGCATCCAGCATCGCGCTGTCCTGGAACAACACGTGATACCAGTGAAACGAGACGTTTTCCCACACCGTCACCAACGGCGAACTGTTGAAGGAGTAAACCACCAGCAGCAGCATCGGGGCATACAGAAACACAAAACCGAGCAGCAAAATCACAATGCGCCACGGCGAACGCACCGCAGGTAAGGTGGTCATGATTTTTCTCCCGCTTCACGATTTTGATGCTTATGGAACCAGATAATCGGCAGGATCAGGATCAGTAAGATAATCACCGCCAGCGCCGAGGCCACTGGCCAGTCACGGTTATTAAAGAACTCCTGCCACAGAATACGGCCAATCATGATGCTGTCCGGGCCACCCAGCAGTTCCGGGATGACGTACTCCCCCACGGCCGGAATGAACACCAGCATCGAACCGGCAATAATGCCGCCTTTGGTCAACGGCACAATCACGCTAAAGAAAGTTCTTAGCGGACGCGCACCGAGATCCAGCGAAGCTTCCACCAGCGAATAGTCAATGCGGGTCAACGCGGTGTAGATTGGCAGCACCATAAACGGCAGATAGCAGTAAACAATGCCGATATACACGGCGGTGTTGGTATAGAGGATCACCAAAGGATGATCGATAACCCCGGCCCACAGCAGGAAGCGGTTAAGGATCCCGTTGTCATTCAGCAATCCCATCCAGGCATAGACGCGCACCAGGAACGAGGTCCATGAAGGCAGGATCACCAACAGCAGCAGAATATTGCGCACTTCCGGTCGGCTATGGGCCACGGCCCAGGCCAGCGGATAGCCAATCAGCAGACAGATAATGGTGGAAATCCCTGCGACCTGCAGTGAATGCAGATAGGCGTCGACATACAGCGGATCGTCAGTCAGTTGCAGATAGTTACCGAAATTCAACACCACATTGAGTTGATCGTCCGCCCAGGTCAGTAAACTGGTGTAAGGCGGGATCGCCCGGGCGATATCGGCAAAGCTGATTTTCAGCACAATTAAAAAAGGCAGCAGGAAAAACAGCGCCAGCCAGACATAGGGCAGCGCAATCACCAGCTTGCGGCCATGCTGCATTTTGACACGCGTGGCCCAGCGGCCTAACGGTGTACCAACCAGCACCGGAGGTTCGGCGCGGCGTGGGGTAAACAAGCTCATCGCAGCTCCTTAAACCGTCAAAACCACACAGCTGTCGGTATCCCAGCACAGCCGAACTTCATCGCCCCAGGTCGGCGCACCTTTGCGGTAGCGATGGGCATTCTGTAGCTGCGCACTGATCATCTGCCCACTGCGCAGACGTACGTGATAGATCGAGAGGTCGCCAAGGTAGGCAATATGCACCACTTCACCCACGGCAAAGTTGCAGCCATCTGCCGGAACCTCTTCGCACAGCATCACTTTTTCCGGGCGTAACGCCACGAACACCGGCACGTTATCCACCACGGAAACGTCAGAATCGACCTTGAGCGGGTGGACCAGACCTGGGCTTTCAATCACCAGGCCATCCGCCTGACGCTCACGCAGTAAACCTTCAAACACGTTGACCGAACCGATAAATTCGGCGCTATAGCGGCTGGTGGGGTTTTCATAAATCTCTTCCGGCTCGCCAATTTGCACAAACTTACCGCGATTCATGATCGCGATACGTCCGGCCATGGTCATCGCCTCTTCCTGGTCGTGGGTGACCATGACACAGGTCGCCCCCACGCGCTCAAGGATATCCACCACTTCCAACTGCATGCGGTCACGCAGTTTTTTATCCAGTGCGCCCATTGGCTCGTCGAGTAACAACAGCTTGGGCCGTTTTGCCAGGCTGCGTGCCAGCGCCACGCGCTGACGCTGTCCGCCGGAGAGCTGATGCGGTTTACGCTTTGCAAACTCCTGCATATGGACCAGGCTCAGCATCTCTTCTACCCGGCTGGCAATTTCAGCCTTTGGCAACTTGTCTTGTTTCAGGCCAAACGCGATGTTTTGCTCCACCGTCATGTGCGGGAACAGTGCATAGGACTGGAACATCATATTGATCGGGCGCTGATAAGGCGGTACGTGCGACAGATCCTGACCGTCGAGAACAATCTGTCCACTGGTGGGCGCTTCGAAGCCTGCCAGCATACGGAGCAAGGTCGATTTGCCACAACCGGAGGCCCCCAGCAGGGCAAAAATTTCGCCTTTGTAGATGGTCAGGCTGACATCATCCACGGCGTGCTGACCGTCAAACGATTTGGTCAGATTGCGAATTTCCAGCAGCGGCGTTAACGCCTTAGCGGTTTTTTGTTGCGGGCGTTGGGTTACATCGTTCACTAACATCTCTCTCCGGCGCTGAGCGGGACAGCACGAAAAAGCCAGCCGCTAAAATGGCAAACAGAGGCCATAAACGCGCCTCTGTTTTCGTCACATTGTAAATCTATCCGTCGACGACGAATTACTTACCACTTTTTACTTTAGTCCATGCACGGGTACGCGCACGATCCAGCTTCGGATCCTGGACTTTCAGCACAAACAGCTTCTTCATCGCATCCGGTGTTGGGTAGATGCCCGGATTGTTACGAATGTCTGCATTAATCAGTGGCAATGACGCGGCGTTACCGTTGGCGTAGTTCATCTTATTGGACACCTCAGCAATCACTTTCGGGTCCATGATGTAGTTCAGCCACTGGTAGGCCTCATCGAGATTTTTAGCGTCTTTCGGGATTGCCATCATGTCGAAGAACGCCAGCGCGCCCTCTTTTGGCACACTGTAGCCCACATGCACGCCGTTTTTCGCGGCATCTGCTCGGTTCTTCGCCTGGAGGATATCGCCAGACCAGCCGATCGCCACACAGATGTTGCCGTTAGCCAGATCGTTAATGTATTGCGAAGAGTGGAAATAACGGATGCTCGGACGCAGTTTCAGCAACAGATCGGTGGCCGCACCGCTGTAGTCTTTGGCATCGCTGCTGTTCGGATCTTTGCCGAGATAGTTCAGCACGGTAGCGAAAATCTCTTCTGGCGCATCGAGGAATGCCACGCCACAGCCTTTTAGTTTGGCCAGATTTTCCGGTTTCAGCACCAGATCCCAGCTGTCAAGCGGGGCATCTTTCCCTAACGCGGCACGGACTTTATCGACGTTATAGCCGATCCCCGTGGTGCCCCACAGATACGGAATGGCGTATTTATTGCCCGGATCGTGCTGGGTCAATTTCGCCATGATATCGGGATCAAGGTTTTTGTAATTCGGTAATTTGCTCTTATCCAGTTCCTGGAAGACACCAGACTGAAGCTGACGCGCCAGGAAGCTGGAAGATGGCACCACTACATCGTAGCCCGTGCTACCTGCCATCAGTTTGCCTTCCAACACCTCGTTGGAATCAAACACGTCATAGGTGACTTTGATGCCCGTCTGTTTTTCAAAGTTCGGCACCACGTCTGGAGCGATATAATCTGACCAGTTATAAACGTGCAGTTCTTTATCTGCCGCCATGCTGCCTGCGGAAACCGCCATCAGCACCCCTGCCACCACAGCCGACAACCATTTTTTACGTTGGTTGATCATGTTTTTTCCATCCTCCTGAGCGGGTCATCATAACGCTGCAAACCTGTGACGAGGCACGCGGGCCCGGCATCACAGCCGACACAATGAATCATTATTCAACTGAAGTTTAATAGCAAAATCCTATATCTGCGTTGAGGTTGCTCGCGTTTCCGCAGCCCCGCCAGCATAGCCCCGCCGATCCTGCGACGCCAGACCTCAGGGTAAAAAACGGTATTCATGCGATGTAATGCATTTTTCTGCTATAGGAATGGGTATTCACGCCATCAGGCGCGATTAAAATCGGGCAATGCGCGGCTAAAGGCAGAATAAAAAGTGGTGGGGTTGAAATGAAAACTGCCGCATAAAGCGGCAGTTGCATCAGAAAGCGAGGAGACGAAATATTAGTGCAACAGCGAGCGTTCTGAGGAGGCTTGCGGACGATCTTCTTCATCTTCGCCCATCATCAGTAAATTATTAGCAAAGGCCTCCATAATCACCATGGAAACCTGCTCCTCACTCTGCTTCATAAAGTGCGAGAACTGGCCGAAGGTCACACCGGCGCTGATGCTGATGGACTGGCACACAATCAGCTTCGGCAGGTTATCATCCTGGATATCCACAAACGCTTTTACCGTCAGGGAACTGGCGTTGATCTGCGACAGATCACCGACCAGTGGGATCAACGCTGTGGGCTTAACTTCTGCCAGCGCAGAGAACAGGATTATGTTGTCCACCAGATCGATTTTTGCGTCAAAAATCCCGTCGAAGTTCTGCATATGCGGCAGGTGCAGTGCCTGACAGGCATCACATTCAAACCAGGTGATGTTTTGTTGATCGAGCCAGTGACGCAGCAGGTCGAGATCCGGTACGACAAGAGAATCCATTGTAAGGTCCCACAGGGTAATATTCTGGCGCAATAGCCTACGGCAAATCTTGCCTTAGCGCCATGAAAACAACCCCGGAGTATCAGGGCTGTACGCTTTTCGGAACATCTTGAGGGCTGGCATGTTGCTCAATCCACTCAATCATCATGTCCGCAATCCGAATGCCGGTGGCGGTTTCCACCCCCTCCAGGCCGGGTGAGGCATTCACCTCCATGATCAGTGGGCCACGCAGTGAACGAAGAATATCCACCCCCGCCACGTCCAACCCGTGAACCCTGGCAGCTTTCACTGCCAGCGCACGCTCCTCGGCGGTGATCTCGACGGCTGTTGCCGTGCCACCGCGATGAAGATTGGAGCGGAACTCTCCCGCTTTGGCTTTTCGTTCAATCGCGGCAACCACTTCATCACCGATCACCAGGCAGCGGATATCCCGTCCCTCCGCCTCTTTAATAAACTCCTGGACCAAAATATGGGCATGCAGGCCGCGAAAAGCGTCAATAACGCTTTCTGCCGCCTGGCGCGTCTCTGCCAGCACCACGCCCACACCCTGAGTTCCTTCCACCAGCTTCACCACCAACGGTGCCCCGCCCACCATCGCGATCAGGTCATCGGTGTCATCTGGCGACGAGGCAAACCCCGTTACCGGCATATTGATCCCGGCGCGCGCCATAATCTGTAATGAACGCAGCTTGTCGCGCGCCTGCATCACCGCAACAGACGTATTGAGAAGGTAAGTGCCACTCATCTCGAACTGGCGCAGTACCGCCGTGCCGTAAAAGGTAATTTTGGTGCCAATCCGGGGGATCACCGCATCAAAATGGCCCAACGGCTCGCCGCGGTAGTGCACGCACGGCGAAGCGACATTGATATTCATATAGCAGGCAAGAGGATTGATCACTTGCACCGAATGGCCACGTTGTTCTGCCGCTTCGCGCAGACGTTTACAGGAGTAGAGACTGCCGTCGTGGGACAGTATGGCCATTTTCATGGTGCTTCCTTTATCTCTCGGGAGTTAGCGGGTTGCCCACCCCTGCTGATGCAGATAGTCGAGCATAAACGGACGCGTCTCTTTAATAATCAGGCGCTGAATCAGCTCGCTCCAGGTTTCGCTGCGCTGGTTGCTGTCACGCTGCTGATAGTAGATCGCAGTGCGGCTATCGTAGTCGGCCAGTACTGTTTGATCCAGAGGCTGGTAACGATTTTCATGCACCAACATGGCCTGTGGAATACGCGGTTTACTGTCCGGCGTGGCAGCCGGATGGCCGATGCAGAAGCCAAACAGCGGCAGGACAAACTTTGGCAGTCCAAGCAGCTCCGTCACCTGGGCAATACTATTACGAATACCGCCAATAAATACGCCACCCAGACCGAGAGACTCCGCCGCAACCATCGCATTTTGTGCCATCAGCGCGGTATCAACACAGCCTAAGAGCAGTTGCTCTGCCCTGCCCAACTGCGCATCCGGGCAGATTTGCAGATGGCGATTGAAATCAGCGCAGAAGACCCAAAACTCAGCCGCCTGTGCCACCCAGGGTTGTCCGCCACTCAAGGTCACCAGCTGTTCACGCACCGCCGGATCGGTAATACGGATAATCGATGAGCATTGCAGGAAGCTGGAGGTGGAGGCCGCCTGCGCCGCAGCAATGATCGCCGTGCGCTGTGCTTCAGTAATGGCTTCTGGTGTAAAACTGCGAACAGAACGGTGACTACAAAGTAAATCAATGGTCGGGGTCATACTCTCTCCAAATAACTATTTTTTATCGCGCGGCTGATCAAACAGCTGCGGTGCCATTGCTTGTGCCGTTCGCCATGCAATCAGCCAGCAAGAGGGCAGCATCAGGGCAATGCCCACCACGCTGAGGATAATTGCCAGGGTTTTGCGTTCAAACATGGCGGGCGTGGGCAGCCACTGGTTCACCACCAACAGGGCAATAATCAGCAACAGGCCACCGACCGCTTCCAGCAGCAGGACCTTTTTCGGTAACCGCATAATATTTCGCATCTGTCTCTCTCCTGCTTGCGCATGAGGCCTCGAGCCCCATTCATGCTTCAACTATCGCACAACTGGCGGAGAGAGGTTAGCAGGCTATGCCTCTGCCCGTTGAACAGCTTGAGGGTTCAGGCCCGATTAATTTAGGATGGGGATTCGCAAATCGCCGTTATGCAGTTTATGCTGCATTCGAACCTGGACATCATTTAAGCGACAAATATGACTTTTCTGCACGACACACTGCACTTTATTCAACAAAATCCGCTGCTGGCGATCAGTTTCAATATCGTTTTATTGGTTGCAGCGGGCTTGATTGCGCACCTGTTGTGCAAATTTTTTATTGTCAAAGTGGTACGCAAACTGTTTTTTAGCAGCCACAAGAACAGCGTACCGCTGGATAAAGATGTCCGTATTTCAGAAAAGCTGTCTAATTTTCTTCCGGTGATCATTGTTTACTATTTGTTGCAGTTTATGACCGACCTGCCGCAACATATCGTGATCGCCATCACCACCGTGTGCGGCATCCTGTTTTTTATCTATCTCTCATTATTTCTCAACGAGTTGCTGGAGATCATCAACAACTCCTACGCCAAAAAGACGCGGCGTAAAAACCACTCAATTAAAGGCTACATTCAGATTGGAAAAATCGGGGTACATATTGTCTCCGCCATCATGATTGTGGCTATTATGTCCAACAAGTCACCGGTTATTATTATCTCCAGTCTTGGCGCGGTGGCCGCAGTATTAATGTTGGTGTTTCAACATACGTTATTATCCCTGGTGGCTAACATTCAGGTCTCGTCTAACGATGTATTACAGTTAGGGGACTGGATCGAGATGCCTGATAATGGCATTAGCGGTGAAGTGATTGATATCGCCTTGCACACCATTACGGTGCGCAACTGGGATAATACGCTGTCACGTATTCCCACCAAAAATTTCCTCACTGAAACCTATACCAACTGGCAGTCCATGTTTTCCTCGGGCGCACGGCGAATTATGCGCAGTTTTTATCTCGACCAGCAGTCAATCTGCTTTGCCACGCAGGAGATGCTGCAATCGCTGTCAGAGTTGAAACTCGCCAGTGAGCCCCTCTCCGCGCTACTGGATGGCCGCGATATCAGTGTGGTTAGCGACCGCTGGCTGGCCGATGAAGGGATTACCAACCTGACGATCATGCGCAAATATCTCACCCACTACCTGCGCCAGCGTGCTGATATTCATCAGGATATGTATGTCGTGGTGCGCGCGTTAAAGCCCGCGCCGGATGGCCTGCCGATTGAAATTTACTGCTTCTCCACTTCGACGGCCTGGATTGACTATGAGAATACCCAGGGGGAAATTTTCGAATACATCTACGCAATACTCGGTCACTTCTCCCTGCGCATTTACCAACACCCTGCGGGTTGGGATATGGCGCAAATCGGTACCGTCCGCCGTTAAGCCCCCTTTCAACTGGCTCATGGTTTGAGCCAGTTATCTCTGTCATCGATATGAAAAACTGATACTTACCTTACCAGGACTTTACCCAAACCATTAAAAAACATTAGTTATATTACTCATATAAACATCTAATAGTATCCAGTAAAAATTAAAATAAAAAATACAATCAATAAAAAACAACAAGTTAAAAATAATGCAATAATCATCCGCATGATTAGTCACAACAAAATCGTTAGACAGTTAAATTTTACTGATCTGACTATTGTGTAAACGTATTGCCGCTGCTATGTTCTTTCATAACAAAATCTAAACATAAACGTTGCGCGATATTTGCAACGCCTTGAAGACTCTTTTTGCCACTCCAGGCCGACGTTGTGCGTCAGGTTCTCTGTCGCTGTGCGGAAATCATCAGATATTGACCAAGGCTAGAGCCTGCCTCTTAAGCCATTGCTGCTGCGTGGAAAAAACGCGCCCATTCTCTGCGCCTGTTTTCCAACCCGTATTTTACTGCTGCGTGATAACGCGGGATAACATCATGCCTGATGCAAATATGAGTCCCCTGGAAAACCAGGTAATTAAATCCGTGATTAATCAATATGCTAATCAGGGTATTTTTAATCTCGATTTAGATGATCCGCTACTGGCTGAATTTTATGCCTTACAGCTCCGGTTAGCCGAGGTAAATAGCCATCGCTATCCGGCATTTATGCAGCAATATCAGCACTCCCAACGCAATATTTTGCGTGGCAGTCTGTCTCAGGCAGAAAGTGATAATGCCAAACCCGTGTACAGCCTGTTTGCCTTGGGCAGAGACACCAACGGCACGGCTACCGCCAGCGCACTGGCCTCGTTACCGGTTTCCGCTACTAACGTCACACAAACGCTGGGTTTCTTTGATAATCAAGGACAAAGTAAAGGCAAGGTGGCGCTTAACAAATCCTATATCACTACCAGCAACTGCGTGATTCAGGCAGAAGGTGCGGCGGATGCACAACTGGATAATAACTGTGTTATTTACACGTTTTCTCAAACAATCAACGGGGCAACCAGCTATGGCGCAGAGATCGTTTATAACCAGAGTTATCCGCAGCTAATTACTAACGATTCACCTAAAGCATTGACCAATCAGCAACTGATTAAAGTTTGCCTGTCGCGTAATGAGATCGATTGCACCTATTTTGATCATGGTGGGCCCTGGGGTGGCGTGGTCAGAGTGCCGATTAAAGGCAGTATCACCTATTTTGACAATATCGATATGCAAGGGGGCAAGCCGGTTAATGCCTTTAACGATATTTATCTGGTTCGTGAGCGGGCCGGTGGTTCGCCCACCGCTTCTGTCATCAGCAACCCGATATTTAACACTGCAGGCACCACATGCGCGGGCAATAAAATTAGCTGGGATCTCGACTGGCTGCCGTTTAAACAGGTCGACTTCAGTTCCGGGGAACGGGTTTATTACATTTTCAAAGTGAGCCTCTCGGTGGGGGGGAGAGATATTGTTACCTTTATCACTAACGCCCCCGCCAGTGTGGTGCCAGAGCAGCCGTTTCTCAATACCCAAAAGATTCCACCGATGCAGATTGTCTACGGCTGCCTGGGTGGTGACAGTCTGATTCAACTGGAAGACGGGAGCGAAAAACCGCTACGTGAGATGCGCATTGGCGAATGGGTGCGATCACACGACCAACGTAGCCTGCGCGTGGAAGATGTTCCGGTGGGCAAGGAACCCCAGGCGCTACAGATCACCCTGCAAAAACAACAGATTATCGCCACATCCGGCCATCCATTCTGTACTCCGCAGGGTATTTTACTGGCGCGCGAACTGGAACCAGGACAGAAACTGCTCACTGCCCAGGGTGAGGGTGAAGTGGTGGCTATCACCCCACTCGACCATGAAATCGACGTCTTCAACCTGCATCTCTCCTGCGACGACCCCATCGGCGCGGGGCTGGAGGGGAATAGCACCTTCTATGCCAACGGCATTCTGGTGGGAGACAGCCAGATGCAGCGTGATTATGAAGATGCCTGGCATCAGCGCCCGGTTAACGTGCTGGCAGAACTCCCACCAGAGTGGCATCAGGATTACCACAACTACCTTGCCGCGAACCGGAGATAACCATGTATCAGGGCTATCCCGATTTTCAGCAGATGCTCACCAGCGATAAACAGCGGCTGGTCGCCAGCTATCAGCAGGCAGGTAACTGGTATGTCTACCCGGAGAATCTGGCCATCCTCAGTGAACAGCCGCTGGCCTTTGCGCTGGATGTGGTACTGAGTTACAGCGAAGAATTTATCTATGGCCGCCTGGATTTTACCCCGGTGTTGCAGTACGCCAGCCCAGCGTCTTTAGACGAATTTCGTCAACATCATCCCGGCGACAGGGTGCAGATTTTACCCATTCAGCCCGGTTACCTCGGCTTTAGCCCGCCGCGGGGGATGTCTGCTCCGTTTACGGCGCAACACTATGAAGCGGTATGGTATTCCGCGCAGGATATCCAGTTCATGCTGCTACTGGATAGCGACAATACCCAGCTGATTGAACGCACCTTACGCGATAACATTATTGGCTTTTCTGCCCGCATGGACGGTTACGTTACCGGGGTTTCTCCCCGCCTCGATTACACCATCAGCTGTGATGCCGCCGCGCTGATCGGCGCACTGGCCGCAGGCATTAAAGAGAGTCATATCCTGCCGGATGGCAACATCGCGTTTAATTATGCGCAACTGACTGAGTATTTGTTTGAACACCTGTTCCTGCTTCCTCTCCAGTTTGATCCGTTGGTCCGGGAGCCAGACGTTGCCTTGGTGCGGCTGCTCAGCGAGACACTGCTTGATCGCCTGTTTAACCGCTTCGGCGCTCAACTGGCAGGTAGTGCAACGGACAATCAGTGCTGGATCAGCCTGAGTCGCCCGGCAGCGGGTCGTGAGATTTTTGATCTGCAACGGGAAGTGCTGACCCAGCGCCCGCTCTGTTTCCAGTTTGATCCTTTTACCGCCGCGCAGCAGATAGCCGGGGCCAGGCCTGACGAGATTATTCATCGCATTACCGCACCGCCAATCCCAGCGGATCACCTGGCGATCACCCTGATCTATGTCTGGCCCGAAGGATTATCACCAGACGCTGCACTGGACGTTCAGGTGCGTATTCCCCCGGGGAATCTCTACCCGCAGCAACAGAGCCTCACCCAGTCCCTGCGCCCTGATGCTTCGCAGCTTGCATTTTTGTTCCGTAACAACAGTTCCCAGCCGAATGGCGACTATCACTATCAGCCACTGCTGACGGTCTTTGGTAGCGAAAACCACCTCAATTTTCCCGGCGTTGCGCGCCTGTTTCATGGCAGTACCGCAGTGGTGGATTACCGTCTGCTGCCGGTTGGTTTTTTCCGACTGGAAGCAGACAGCGAATTGCTGCAACACAGCCGCTTAACCGGCACGTTCTCTTCGGGGGAAATCACACAGGATTTTATCCTCGACAGCGAAAACCCTGCATTTTGCGCCCCGCAGATTGCTGAACTGAGCCTGGCGACCGTGGTAGCGCATCAGCTTGAGGGCGACGGACAGGTGATTTTGCCTGACGCTATCACCCAGTCAGGCCGAATTGGCCTGGCCAGCTTTCCACAGTACGGCGCACATCAGGCCACGATTCAGGTGCAACTCCCGGCACATCTTACCTCCGTGACGCTCTTTTTCGTCAGTGAAGAGGGGTTGTATAACGAGGCCAACGTTTTTACCCACCAGCAACCTGAGTTTATTTATCACTGGCGCGTGTCCTCGCTTTATCACTCGCGTTACCGCTACCGCATCGGTGACAACGGCGCATGGTCTGCATGGGTCGCAGGTAACCAAACCATTATGATTGGAGCTGAATAATGAGCAGTGAATTTCTCGATCCGGCCACCAGCCTCGAGCACTTTTTTATCCTGAATCCGGCTCTGGCGTTTCACGATCAGCGTGACGAAACGCTGCAATACCGCTATGCCAGAGCCAGTGTCGATTTGGTCACTGCTAACGGCAGCAGCAAAACCAGTTCGCTAAAGCTCATCACCAGCACGGCTGGCGGTCTGGCCACCTTTATCGTACCCAATTTAGCGCTGGATCCCGCCCCACTGGAGAGTTACATCCGCCAGCATTTCCTCAACGGATCGCAAAAACCGACCTTAAGTTTGCTGGATGTCGCCCACGCGATGGGTCTGAAGTTTGTGCGGGATGACGCCAGCGATTACAGCGTGCCGTTTGAACAGAACCAGATGCCACTCACCCATGGCGAAAGTGGGCAGTTGGCGGAGGCTATTCAAGGTAAAGAGAACCGGGTATGGCTGCAAACCACCAGTGAGTTCAGCGTATTGTGCGAATCCCAGGCCGAATTGCGTGCGGACTGGCTCGCCGTTTTACACCGGGCACTGGCCGAGGATAAGAAACAGCGCGAACAGCTTGAGGTGCTGCTGGAGCAGCTCATCACTGAGGGCAATGCCGGACTGCTTGAGGAGTATAAAAACAGCCCCTCGGCAAAATCCCGCGCGGAAACCCGACAAGGCGTGATCTCACTGGCCGCGTTATCCCTTGCCAGCAAGTTACGCAATGTCGACGATCCCAGCCAGCTACCTGACGAAGCGGATTATGAATTTATCTACACCGGCAGCTCTCCACAGCGCTATCGCCTTTACCATGAAATCGATATTGCCCCCATTTTGGGTTACCTGCCCTACAGTTCGATTGTCAGCAGCAGTAAAACGCCATTGCCCGAACCAGACCGCAATGGACAGCCCGGCGAGGAAAAACAGTGTCATTTCACGCTGGATGTGAACGCGTCTAAGCTGGGTATCTCAGGCGTTGAACTCAGTTGGGGTGATGAGAGCTTATCACTCTCCTGGCCTCTGTTCCCCGCCGAAACCATTACGGCAGAGGCAAATATCACCACGCTCACGCTGGAAATTACCTACGGTGATTACAGTAAATTTATCAGCGTGCTCGACTGGGAAGAAAATATTACCTTAACCGCTGAAGATATCGGTTGGTATAACGTCCTTTTCGATGCCAATAGCCTGAGCGCAAAATTTAAAAATATCACGGGGAATGCAACCTACATCCCCTCTCAAGTGGGAATAAACAAGAAAACCCACTCATTTTCATTTAATAACCAAATCTGGCAGTCAGAGTGGTTACTTAATACCTATTCCAGCATAGCCGATGGGCACATTGAATATCGCTGGCAAGGAAAAACCAGCGGATTAATTCCCACCGACTATGATTCGGGTCTGCAACAAGCCACTACATCACCGATCACCCTGCAATATAATAAGTAGTTTAATCATGAGGAATAAAGTATGTTAAACAGCCTACAACGTATTTCCGTTAAGATTAAAACTGAAGAATATCTTGGCAGAAAAGATTATGCTTATACCTGTTTTGGCGACAGCGACGATAAAAACATCTGGTATGTCGTGCCGGAAATTCCGGTATTCACCAAGAAAGATAATGGCGGCCCGAACTTTATGTTCTATAAATATTTCGGGGAAGAGCAGGAAGGTGGCTACGCAATGTTTAGCGTCATGCTTCCACAGCCAACAGAAGAGCTTAAATCACAAATTAAAGTACAACTGCTAGGTGACGAACTCACTAACCAGTTAAAAGCCAAATCAAAACTGATTGTAATATATGCGAAGGCCACCGCGGATTATGCTGCTAATCCAAACGATAAAGCCAAAAAAGAGGCGAAAGATAAGGCACTAAAAGATACCGGCCTCACCGATCAACAGGCCAGTGAATATCTGAAGAAATATGATAAAACCGCAGGTGATGATCAGTTTTTAGTCGACCTGATGCCGTCAGGTGCGTCTGCCATTAAACTGATACAGCCAAGCTATACCGCCGCGAATGCGACACTGATCATGGATAATAACAAAGATTATTATCGCGAAATCCCAACCGATCAGCATCCTTCTGGCCTCGGTGATAACAATACGATTTTCAGCCTTTCATTAACCAAAGATGGTGCTCAGATTTTCGAAAATGTGTTGAGAGGTAGCACGGACGGTTCCAGCGTGGGCATCCGCTTTGATTTCAATATCAATGCATTGCTGCCTGCCGCGACGGTCACAGTTAAATACGATCAAAAAATCACCAAGTCACTGGTGCTAGAAACCAGTCATCACACCTGGTCGGCTGATGAGAAAAAAATTACGCAATCATTTTATGAAAAAGAAGCAATCGTCGTTAAACCAGAATTTAAATTGACCGCCGCCGATCTGGGCATGACCGGTGACCAGTATAACAAATGGACGGAAAACCTGACCAAATGGGGTCAAACTCAGGTAGAGCAAATTCTGAGTAGCCAGACCGGACTGGATTTTGGTCTGAATCTATTAAACGATGCCGGTGAATATCGTAAATTCCAGGAGAGTTTAGACCAAACCAAAGATTTTACCCGGGTTTACGAACAAAACTCCGCTGTCGCTTTTTCTATTTATCCACAAGAAATCCTCCCTTCAATCACGTCACTGGTGGGAGAGGAGAAAGTCGATGAGTATTTCAAAGCCTATAACCTCGACGATCCTTTCTTTAAAGATTTCCAGCCTGCCTTTATCGTACCATCGGATCTGGAAAAATATCATATTTCCAATGTCATCGTGAATGCTAAGTATAACGGTGATGTCGACACTTTAATTTTCAATAAAGATAAACCCAGCGAGCAGTCGACTAAAAGGTGGCATTTAGATCAGAAAATTGGCCGTACGCTGAGCTATAACTACGAAGTCACGTTTACCGGCGGCGGAGCGGAATATTATCAGTCTGATGAAATCACCGTCTCCGACAAACTGGCCATCCCGCTGGATATCGTCGATAACAGTGGGCTGGTTTACGCTGAGATTCTGCCAATTATTCAGCCGGGTGACTGGGATCTGTTCCGGCAGATTAAAGTGCTGGCGGAGTTCTCTGACAGCGCCCACGGCATTCCCCCTTTCAGTAAACCCAGCATTATTACACGGGAAAAATCGCCAGAGCCGATTCTGTTTGCCGTAGGCAAAGATTACACCGCTCCCCTTTACTACAGCCTTGAATACAGCCTGACCAACGGTGATATTTTCGTCCCCGTTCCGGACACCGGTGAAACCAATCCGCAACTCCCTGGCTATGTTGGCACGCATGGCCAGCAAATTCAGGTCGAGAATGCTCTGCCTTTTGTGCAGGATTACACCTACATCATCACCGAATCAGGGGAAAAGGACGTTTCGCAGGTGGTGCTGAAAGTCACCGTTGAAGATAAAACTCACCAGCTCACGCAGAGTAAACAGATCATCCTGAAAGATTTCAATGGCGATGCCAAAGTCGATACGATCTCCTTCCATCTCGCCGGGTCCCCAGCCAAATTAAACATTCACGCCAGCTACCAGGCCACGATTGTTTATAAAACCGGCACACCAAAAACCCTCAAAGAGGATATTGAAAACGAGCTAATTAATTTCGAAGTTTAACGCAGCAATCATGATGGCAGCCCCACTGCGGGCTGCCATCCAATGATCTTACTCTGAGGGTGATCCGGTCATGTCACAATCGCGTCGCTTTGATAACAGCTTAAGCAGTCATGACGTGCTGTTTATTGCCGCCAATGAACAGCAGACGATCTTTTATTACTGCGCCGGGCTGCCGCGGCTGCGGCTTGATAATGCTGATCACCCGGCTATCACCTATACCATTTACCGCAACGCCCAGCAGAGTGAGACCGTTTATTACGCCATGCTAAATCTGCAAAGCGTATTAACCTGCACTTATGCTCAGGCCGAGGCGGCAGCACGTGAGCACAGAGAGATTCCGGCTGAGGCGATTCTGCTGCCACTGCAGGTCACAGCGTGTCATGTCACGCTGGATATCACGGGTTTTATACCCACCACCGTTTTTCCAGCCGCGCAGAACACCACGCAGAACTGTTTGATGGCGGTCAAGTTTAGCGACACGGCTGAAATAGAAACGTTCAAAGCACTGCTACGCCAGCCAACCACCACACCGCTGGCGGTGAGTTATAAAATTGATTATATCCAGCAATTACCGCCCTCAACCTTTGAATTAATCGCGGAGTGGCAACAGGTTTATACCTATCTTGAAGAACACGTTGGCTTTAATTTCTTACTGTTCAGTGTGGATATCGAGAAAATATCCAGCCTGCTGATTACCGAACACTACGTAACGATCAAAACGCGTATTGTTGATCCCGGTAGCATCGTCGAACAGGCAGGACGAGAACTGACACAAATATTATTGGCGGAATTCTTTAGCCCGGTATTTACCCCTCCGACACCGCAGCATGCTGACCGTGTTGGTTTCTACCTGCAAAAGATCACGCAACATGATTACAGCCAACGCCAGCTCAGCGCGAGGCTGGAAGAGTACAGTGCGGTAAAACGCGCCATTTATCCGCAGGCCCTGCTGGCACAGATGGTGGATGCCGAAAATTATCAGGCCGAACGGATCATTCAGCAGCAAGACATCAGCGATGATTTTTTCACCCGACGTAAAGTGACGTTTCATCTGTTAGAAACCGAACTGGACAGCAATATTTTGCTGCTGCTGCTCAACGTACGCTACGGGGAAAAAGACCACAACTACACCTTCAACCAGGAAGATGTTGCCAGTAAAACCTTTTCCGTACCCGCGATTATTGATGCGGATAAAGCCATGCGTTGGCCGGTAGCGTACCAGTTTAGCCTCTATTTCCGTACCGCGATTGCGGGGATCAGTGAGGTCCACTCCGACTGGCAAGAAACCTCTCTGGAAGAGGCGTGGATCGATGCGGCTGCGCTCTACAGCCAGTATCATTTCAGCTTTTTGGCCGTACCGGGGTTTAACTGGCAATGGTACTCACAAGTGACGCTAAATGTGGCCTGTACCCAATACAGCGAAAGCCAGAGACCGGTGGCACAGAGCCTGATATTAACCGAGCAGGCCCCCACTGCGGCGTGGCCAGTGATGCTACCGGGCATCGAAAATTTTCAATTCAGCTTGAAGGCGGAGTATCAACGCGTTGCCGGGCTGCCGCATTTACCTGCCACACTCCACTACCCCATTGGCCAGCAGGCGATGTTGTACTCATCGCTGTTCCCGCAGCGTAGTTTGTTGATCTCCGCCAGTGCCGACTGGCAGCAGATCCGGCAGATACAAGCCATCGTGCAATTCCGCTGCGGCGACAGCACCACGCCAATCCTCAAGCAGACGTTTTTATTCAATCAGGACCGTGCGTCTCCCCAGCTTTTTAGCGCCGATCAACCCGATCCCGAACGCAGAACCCTCACCCTGCTCGTAGTGATCGATTATCTGTCTGCGGAAAAAAAGTCCGAACAATACCCTCTCTCAACTGATGAAGATGCCATTGATATCACCCAGCGTGATTAAGGAACATGTATGTTATTACTGCGTGAGAAAACCGCCACTGTGGACGGTATTACCTTTTTTGCCGATGACAGTGACGATAACCAGTTCTGGTATCAACCTGAAACCATCCAGTTGGCTAAACGCGATGGCAAGCCGGTGTTTGCGTTGATTAAATACACCGGTAATGACAGTGCGCAACGCGGTGGTTATCTCAATTTCGAAGTAAACACCGCTCTTGATGAAGGTGATTTGCAGCGTGCCTTTGATAAGTATCTACTAACACTCAAAATAAGCGTTAAAACGCCGCGCAAATCTCCAGTGCCTTACGATAAGGGCAACGTCAGCTTTTTTGTGCTGGATGTGGGGAATGCCAATGGGCAGCTGATCAGTGCACAAAGCCCCAGCCTGATTGGCAGCAACAGCGCCATTTTCAGTGCCAAACTGACGCCGGAACAAGCGGTGATTCTGGAAGCGGCTTTTAGTCAAACCGAAGCGCCCGCTGCGGTGGCTTATAACCTGACTTACACCGGCATCACCCCGGCACTAAAAGTTGAGGTTGAGGCGAAGTTCGAGAATATCTACACCGAATTTGATACTAAGTTTGGTGCCAATATTCCCATTCCCATTGAGACGCCGGCCAGCTTCTGGCTTGGCTTTGATAGCGTGTTGCAGAAATTGCAGCAGAATCAAAGCCTGGTGATCAAAGTCACCGAAGGACTACCCGGCGATGAGGTGGAAAAACAGCGAGAATGGGCGCTACAGTTTGTGAAAGAGGAGATTTTAAAAAGCTTCTTCACCGCCACCCTGCAACCCAATGCCGAAAGCAATGCTCAGTCGAAGTCCGCCAGTGATGCGATTTTAGAATCCCTGATCGCCAGTGCAAAAGCCAAAGAGAGCAAAAAAGAGGACAAAGAGAAGAAAGAGGAACAAACAGGCGGATTACTGCCCTGTGCTTCACTGGAGATCAAGCTGGTCAGAAAAGAAGAGACCAAAACGCTGAACTTCAACTACCGCTATTCCAAAGCGCTGAGTCAGTCCGCCGTACCGCAAAACTTCATTGGCAGCGACCTGTTGCGGGTACAAAAAACTGCGCCCTACTACCTGGAAGTGAACGTCAACGATCCCTTCTTCCAGCAAATTGATTACACCGTATTAGGGCCGGATGGTTTCGCTGAATATGGGCTGAAAGCCGCCAATCTGCAATTGACCTATGATGGCAAACCTTACAACACCCCCGCCTTTACCTCTGATGATGATGCTCCATGGAAAAAGTCTCTGGCCCGCAGTCAGCAGGAAAATGCACTGTTTAAACTGCACGGCGAGTTTGTCTTTAAATCTGCGGTATCCACTGGCTGGGAAGGCAGCACCCGCTACACCGAAGAGACAGAAACGGCTTCAACCCTGTTCAATCTCGATCCTGGCGACTTCTTAACCCTTTCAACGTTGTCTATTTTCCCCGACCAAAGCCTGGAGTGGCATAAATACAACCAGATTCAGGTCGAACTGAAATGGAAAGATGACAATCAGCAGTCTAAATCCAAAATTTTCACCTTTAGCGCACAGCAGCCGCAAAGCCAGGTGTTTAAATATCGCTTTCGCACCGATGCGCCCTGGACACTCGACTCTGTCATTACCTGGTATCCGGTGGGTGGGCAGCCTGTGACTAAAAACGGCCCGCAGAATCCGGCCGGGATTGTGATCCCCGCAGAGCCACAGGACGTTAACTCATGACGGCATGGACGGTGATTCCCGCAGGATGGCAGAAGGTGGTCAGTTGCCTCAGTGAGCAGTTGCCATCGGTCCGTGAGGACTTGCAGGCGGATGTGCAGCACTTTATGCAGGCCCGCATCAATTCCGGGTTGTTAGCCCCGGCATGGCAGCACAGCCTGCTGGGGTATAACGGGTCGCCGCTGGAGTTTACCCTCTCCAGTGCCAAACCCGCAGCGATAGCCGCCACCTTTGATCCGCTGCTTCCGGTGCCGCAGGCCTCACGTTCACTGAGCGCCTTCCGCCAGCACTATGCCCGTTGGGCTGGCGAGTGCCCGTCGAGCCAACAGCGCTTTGCCGAAGTGGAACAGTGGCAGCCACCGGTTGCGGCCCTGCGCTTTGGCTCCTGGATTGGCCGCAAATACGCCGCCACAGCCACACAAACCAAAGTCTATTCCGAGCTACCGGAGACAGGGGCATTTTCCGCGACATCCTGGCTAACACCCTACACGGGCTTGACCCCGTTGATGGTGGGTTACTATCCGTCTCAGCCTGAAAGCGCAGTGGAGTACTATTTGCTCTGGCGCAATGACACGTTTGACCTCCGTACATTGCTGGCCATCATGCAGCATTTTGGTTGCAGCTCAGCCATGCAGCAGAACTTGCAAACACTGCTACAGCAGGCGCTGGGGCCGTCCGATGAGGCGTTTCCACCCACCACTTACGGCGTGAGCCTGGTGATACAGGATCAACAGCTAACCAGCTTCACGCTGTTTACTATGGCTCCGCGCTTTTGCAGCGCCAGCGCCACGGTCCCCGCCTGGCTGGATGCTTTTCAACAGCGGAGTGGCTTGTGCTTACCGGTACTTAATGGGTTGATACTCGCCGAGGTGCCGTTACAGTTTAATGTGCTGGGTTTCTCTGTGGATAGTCAGGGCACACCTGCCATTAACTGCACGTTTAGCCCGCAAATTGATCGCTTTGTTAGCCAGCCAGTGAGCCGCAGTTCTTCTCGGTTAGCCCAGTCCGGGATCCCATCGCTGCTGCAAAAAAACCAGGCACCGAGCGGTGCCTTTCTCTCGCAGGTGTTGACGCCTGACGGCCAGTGGCAGCAGGATGAAAATGGTTTTGTCACCGCTCAGGTGCTGCGTACGCTGGAGCACAATCATCTCACCGCGCCTTATATTGATCGCGCACTCGATTTTCTCGAACGCTGCGAAACTGTGCCCCATCGTTTTAGCTTTTGGCCTACGGATGCGCACCCCGCCTGGATGCAAGGCGAACGGATTACGCCAGACGTCGACGATACCGCCCTCATCACCGAAGTGCTGTATCGCTATGGCCGCCGTACCCCGCTGCAACTGCAACAGACCCTGCTGGGGATCAATAATTATCAGCTGACAAAAGTCGATCCGCGCCTGAAGCCCCGACAGCATCAGTGGGCGCAGGTTCGCGCTCTGCTCACCTGGATGCGCGACGATCAACCCATCAGCCAACTCGACTGTTGTGTGAATACCAACGTGCTGATCTTAATGCACTGCTTTATACAGACCGGCGGCAACACCTTCCCCGGTTACACACAGATCCTGAACATGCTCGCCCGCGCAATCAACTGGGCAGGCGAGGATTACGATCGCCTGAATTTGCTGATTCCCTATTATGCCCACCCGCATGAGTGGCAGGTCACACTGGAGTACGCCAGACAGTGCGGTATTGCCGATCTCGATGCGCTGATTCTGGCGCTGAAACAGTGGCAGCCCCCGTCTTCCCATTCGGCTTTGCCGCTTTATCGCCGTCATGATGGTCAATATCTCTGGATCAGCGATTCACTGGCCGCCTTCCGCCAGCTTGCTCTCCATCATCACTCAGAGGAACGCTATGAACGTCTTTCTTACTGATTTAGTCAGCCTGAATAAAGTGATTCTCAGCAATGCGCGCGAGCAGTTTACTCTGCACCCGGAAGTGAGTGGACGCGCCACGCGCGCGCTGCCTACCGATTTGATTGCCGCCGTAGAAACGGAAAGGGTGTCGGGTGAGAAACGGTATAAAATCAGCACCCACAATGACCCGAATAGCTGGACCCTGGCGCTGGATTTCGCGCTGGATCAAGCCATTGAAAGCACGCCCTATGTGGTGCTGAGCTATGACACCTTTGGCAAACCACAAGAGATGGTGTTCAACAGCGTGCAACAGGCGGGGCAACCGACGCAATACCATGCACAGCTGGATATTACAGAACTGGCCGAACGCGACGCTTTGCTGCGCGCCCTTTCCGTGTATGAGTCGCAAACCACGCTGGTGGTGGTGGTGAAATCGGAGAATGGGTTACTGAATACCATCACCGATCCGGCTGTGTTCTATTTCGCACCGGACTACTACCCCTATATCTATCAGGGGCTGTTACCACCGGGCAACCGTCTGGAATTAATTCTCTACCCGATTCCGTTTGGCAGTAAAACCTTTAACTACTACCAGGATTATGTACGGAAAAACTATCTCTACTATCTGCCCGACGAGTATTTGCTGGCGACCGATGCAGAGAATGACGATAAGCCCCTGTTGTCATTGACGTTCAATGCGCCTCAGGGGGCAACGTCCCTTGATGAGGTCAGGGTTCAATTCGATTACTTTGTGGTCCCCAAAGTGCAGCAGGCACGCATTGTAGACGCCAGCGTGGAATTTAAGCACGATCAACCCACAGGCCGGCTCTTGCCGTTTGCCACTGCCGATAAGTCAGACCTGTGGCTCACACTGCCAGATGGACGCCAGCAGGAAACAGAGGCGTTGATCGATCTTCAGAGCGGTATCGCCGATAGCTTCTCGCTGCCTTATCATCAATTTAGTCCAATCTGGGAGGCTTTCTTTGATACCGCACCGCAAAGCACGCTATTAAAAGGTTATCTTGCAACCACGTTTACCGGCTTCCCGCCGGAACATATCCCGGTCAGGCTCGCGCTGGACAGTCGCTATAAAGATCAGGTGAAGAGCTTCATCCGTGAGCCCAGCATGGCGGTGATTAACACCGGGCTGTTGTTTAAAACCCTCGCTGCTACCTGGAACCCCAATGGCCCAAAACCAATTGCCAGCATACTGGTCAGCGTGCAGAGGAAAACCATTGAACTCACAGCCGGGCAGCAGGAAGCGCCGCTAAACTATCAAACGCCGGTGCTGGATCTGATTCTGCATCCGGAGAAACCACCGGTTTATTATTATGATGTAGAGATACACTACGCCGACGGCAGCATTAAAAAGATGCCCAATCAGGAGAAGACCGTTGAGGTGATTTACGTACCCTGATGCACCAGAGAAGCCCGAGGCAAACCGCCTGTATTCGGGCTTTTCTCTCGCGGTATTAGTGGGTCATGTAGAAGGCAATACGCACCAGACGCAGCAGCAACGCACCACAGCCAGCCCAGAATACCGCACTCAGCGCCCATGCGCTGATCAGCCCCAGCGAAGCGTGGTTAAACAACGTGGTGTTGAGCAACACCATCGCCAGCAATGTGCCGCTCAGTGCGGAGACAGAGGTCATCTGTAATGCGCGCTCCGGCTGTAACAGCGCGATGAGCATGCCAGGCAGCAAGAACAGCAGTAATTCAGGCTGGCCGCCCAACGCATTAGCGCCGCTCAGCCAAAAGTGATGAGCACAAATAAACACCAGAGTGTAGAAAATCGCACCGAGAGTAAAAACCCGTGTGTTTTGATTACGCTGCTGTGCCATATCACACCTTTTTATCAAAATTTAAACAAAACACTCGATTTTCACCCACGCGGACCGTAGGTGGAAATAAAATATAACAGTCCTTTGCCCTGACGAATGAATTCAGCGAATAGCTGAGAAAGATAATAGGGATTAGAATAGCCGCCGCGTCAGATAACGCTCTCCGCTCCGGAGATAAACGGTCTGGTTAAGATAGCGAAAAACCGGACGTTCCTCAACAGGTTACAGGTAAACAAGAAGTTAAACAGTGAACATTAACGTCGCGGATTTGTTAAACGGAAATGACATTCTGTTATTATTTGTCGTTCTCGCGCTTGGGTTGTGTCTGGGAAAAGTCCGTTTAGGCTCCGTGCAACTGGGTAATTCCATTGGTGTATTAGTTGTTTCATTAATTCTTGGCCAGCAACATTTTGCGATTAATACTTCAGCACTGAGTTTAGGATTCATGCTGTTTATTTTTTGTGTGGGTGTTGAAGCGGGGCCAAACTTTTTTTCCATTTTCTTCCGTGACGGTAAAAACTACTTCATGCTGGCGCTGGTCATGATCGTCAGTGCATTAGGGGTTGCTATCGGTTTAGGTAAACTGTTTGGCTGGGACATCGGCTTAACCGCCGGTCTGCTGGCAGGTTCAATGACCTCAACGCCGGTACTGGTTGGAGCCGGTGATACGCTACGGCAAAGCATCAGTGAGAGCCATCAACTCGGCCTGATGCAAGACCAGCTCAGCCTCGGCTACGCCGTGACCTATTTGATTGGTCTGGTGTCGCTGATCTTTGGCGCACGCTATCTGCCCCGCCTACAGCATCAGGATCTCCCGACCTGCGCCCAGCAAATTGCCCGCGAACGGGGTCTGGATGCCGACAGCCAGCGTAAAGTCTTTCTGCCGGTGATCCGCGCCTACCGCGTTGGCCCGGAGCTGGTGGCGTGGAGCGGCGGTAAAAACCTGCGCGAGCTGGGGATCCACCGCCAGACCGGTTGCTACATTGAACGTATTCGCCGTAATGGGATCCTCGCCAGCCCCGATGGCGATGCCGTGCTCCAGCTGGGGGATGATATCTCTCTGGTTGGCTATCCCGATGCCCACGCGCGTCTGGACCCGAGCTTCCGCAACGGCAAAGAGGTGTTTGACCGCGATCTGCTGGATATGCGCATTGTGACCGAAGAGATTGTGGTCAAGAACCATAACGCGGTGAATAAACGCCTGAGCCATCTGCAACTGACCGATCACGGCTGCTTCCTCAACCGGGTGATTCGCAGCCAGATTGAGATGCCCATCGATGACAGCATTATGCTGAATAAAGGCGATGTGCTGCAGGTGAGTGGAGAAGCTCGCCGTGTGAAAAGCGTCGCTGACCGCATTGGCTTTATCGCGATCCACAGCCAGATGACCGATCTGCTGGCCTTCTGTGCCTTCTTTATCATCGGTCTGATGATTGGCCTGATCACCTTCCAGTTCAGCAACTTCAGTTTCGGTATGGGAAATGCGGCGGGTCTGCTGTTTGCCGGTATCCTGCTGGGCTTTCTGCGCGCCAACCACCCCACCTTTGGCTACATTCCCCAGGGCGCACTGACCATGGTGAAAGAGTTCGGCCTGATGGTCTTTATGGCAGGCGTGGGCCTGAGTGCCGGTAGCGGTATCAATCACGGGCTCGGCAGTGAAGGCATATTAATGCTGGTCAGCGGCCTGCTGGTCAGTATGGTGCCGGTAGTGATCTGCTATCTGTTTGGCGCTTACGTGCTGCGCATGAACCGTGCCCTGCTGTTTGGCGCCATCATGGGGGCACGTACCTGCGCGCCAGCCATGGAGATTATCTGTGATACCGCCCGCAGTAACATTCCGGCGCTGGGGTATGCCGGCACCTATGCCATTGCCAACGTGTTACTCACTCTGGCAGGAACGTTAATCGTGATTATCTGGCCGATACTGCCCTTATAAAATTTTTTCTGCCGAGTCCAGAACTTTTTTCCAGGGCCAGAGTCTGAATTAGTGCCACTGCTTTTCTTTGAAATCCCCAAATTGTGGAGCCCGTTAATCCCCAGGATTAGCGGGTTTTTTTCTGCCAGAAAATTCTTAACCCATTCTAAAAAAAGCTTTTTTTTCTTTCCTTGATGGTAAAAAAACCTAAACAAAACTGAAACCTGATTGTAAATTAAGAACCTGGCTATATCCCTGCGGGCAGAGCTTGATTAGGCTGAGCCTGTTTCGACGTTAGCATTTTGTGCGCTTTTTACCCCTTGATGTTTTTTCTGATGAGGATTGGGTCCAACTTATGGATGCACTTAACCGCATGTTATTTCTGTGGATCAATGCCACACCTGACTCACCCCACTGGCTAATACGCGTTGCGACCTTTATCGCACAGGATTTAATCCTGGTGGTGCCACTGTTGATTGTCGCGTTGTGGCTATGGGGAAGGCACTCTCATCTGCCGTCCCAGCGCGTGCTGGTGCTTAAAACCGGTATGGCGCTGATTTATGCACTGGCAATTTCTGGCTGCGTAGGCGTACTGGTGCCGCACCCGCGTCCGTTTGCGATCAACTTTGGCTACCAGTTCCTGAACCATGCCGCCAATGAGTCTTACCCCAGCAATCACGGCACCATTGTGTTTACCTTTGCGCTGGCATTTATCTGCTGGCATCGCGTGTGGTCCGGCTTGATTTTAATGGCTGTCGGCTGCGCGATCGCCTGGTCACGGGTGTATTTGGGCGTGCACTGGCCAATGGATATGCTGGGCGGGTTCTTAGTCGGTATGCTGGGCTGCCTGGCTTCCAACCTCGCGTGGCACCTGTATGGGGAGAAGCTGTTACAGCTTACGCATCAGGCCTACCGGGTGCTGTTTGCCGGGCCAATCCGTAAGGGCTGGGTCCGGCATTAAGCGTACACCGCGAAAAAAGGCTGCCATTGTTTCAACAGTGGCAGCCTGGTTCGAACAGGAAATTCGCGGTACAGAATGAAGGTCAATCCCCCGACCTTAGCTAAACCACTTACCAAACAGGCCATTGAGCTTCATCATCACGAAATCGATGATGCGGCTGAAGAAATTCCCCTCTGGCACATCCTGCAATACCACCAACGGGCGCTGCTCAATGGTTTTGCCATCCAGCTGGAAGTCGATGGTCCCGACCACCTGATCTTTCTTCAGCGGAGCTTCCAACTGTGGCGAGCTCAGGGTAAAGCTGGCCTTGAGATTTTTCATCTGCCCTTTGGGGACGGTAATGGCCGCATCTTTGGCAACGCCAAGATTTACCTGCTTCTCATCGCCAAACCATACGCGCTGTTGAGCAAAGGGAGCATTGGCTTTAATCGGTGTCACCGTCTCATAGAAGCGGAAACCCCATGTCAGCAGCTTCTCGCTTTCACGGAAGCGCGTGCCATCGGTTGCCGCGCCCAGCACCACCGAAATCAAACGCATGTCATTTTCTGTGGCGGAAGCCACCAGATTATTCCCGGCACCGGAGGTATGGCCGGTTTTAATGCCGTCGACCTTGAGATTACTGCTCCACAGCAGACGATTGCGGTTCATCTGGCGGATATTATTGAACGTAAACTCCTTCTCCTGGTTGATGGCATACTCTTCCGGCACATCGCGGATCAGCGCCTGACCAATCAGTGCCATATCCCGCGCAGTGCTGTACTGACCTTCGGCATCCAGCCCATGTACGGTCATAAAATGGGTATTTTGCAGCCCAAGGGATTTCGCATAGTTGTTCATTAAGCCAATAAAGGAGTCCTGGCTACCCGCCACATAATCGGCCAGCGCGATACTCGCATCGTTACCCGACTGGATCACAACACCTTTATTAAGCAGATCAACCGGAATGCGGTCGCCCGGTTTTAGAAACATCAGGGAAGAGCCGCGCAGTTTAGGGTTGCCGGTCGCCCAGGCATCCTGCCCGATCGTCACCAGATCATCCCGATGGATCTTCCCGGCTTTCAGCGCCTGGCCGACCACATAACTGGTCATCATTTTGGTCAGGCTGGCGGGATCGAGCCGCTGATCGGCGTTGGACTCAGCCAACACTTTACCGCTGGCGTAATCCATGAGTATCCATGCTTTGGCATCAATTTGCGGCGCAGCCGGAGCCTCTTCTGCCGTTGCGCTCAGGGGAGCAATAAAGAGTAACAATGAGGTCGCGGCATAGGGCCGCAGGCGTTGAGCGAGGAATAGTTTCTTCATGAGCGTGACCAGGTTGTCCTTATTTAAACCGTGTTTTCAGGCGGAAAACGGCGATACTGCCAACGCTAACCGCTGAGCCTTCTGAAAAAAATGCTTTGACCGTAAAGTTATTTATATTTTATTAAAATAACCCTGGCACCCGCCGCGCGTTGCTGCCAGCTTTTTTTGCTCACCCTGTAAACAATAATTTGCGTTTAAATCCGATTTTGCGGGGAATGGTTAAGTCCGTCACAAAGATCGGCTACTCTGGGAGCCATCAGCCTGAGGAGGATGACCATGGACTTAGCCCTTTTCGATCTCGATGAAACCTTAATTTGCGAAGACAGCACCGGCCTGTGGCTGCGCTGGCTGGTATCACAAGGATTTGCCCGCCCCGAAATTCTGGCCGAAGAGCGTGCCCTGATGGATGAGTACTACGCGGGCACCTTATCCATTGAAGCTTATATGACGAAAACCCTCTCGCCGCTGGAAGGTCTTTCAGCCTCTACCGTGGCGGGCTGGATCAGACGCTTTATTCATCGTGATATCGTGCCACGCGTTTATCCTGCTGCACGGGAGCGCATGGCGTGGCATCAGCAGCGTGGTGACACCATTATTGTTATCTCCGCCAGCGGCGAACATCTGGTGGCGCCCATCGCTCAGCGTCTGGGTGCCCATGCCGCATTAGCCATTGGGGTAGAAATTGTTGATGAGCGTTACAGCGGCCAGACCTACGGCACCATGACCTATCAGCAAGGCAAAGTAGACCGCGTGAGTGACTGGAAAGCGCTACAGCAAGAGTGCAAATTCGATCGCACCTGGGCCTACAGTGACTCGATGAACGATCTGCCACTGCTGGCCCATGCGGACCACGCCCACGTGATCAACCCCGATGCGCTGCTACAGCAAGAAGCCGAGCAGCGCGGTTGGCAAGTCCATCGCTGGCAGCGTTAACTACCCCTGGGACGCTGCGGCGTCCCCGCTTAACCCAACTTTCAGCAGTTTGCCATCCGCTTCATCGGTCAGGACATACAGATAACCGTCTGGTCCCTGGCGCACGTCGCGAATACGCTCACCGCGATCTTTCAGCAATCGTTCTTTCTCTTGCACTTTGTCACCCTGCACGCTCAGATGAATCAGGCTTTTATCTTTAAGGGCCGCGACAAACAGGCTCTTGTCCCACTGCGGGAAACGCGTGCTGTGGTAAAATGCCATCCCGCTGACGGCAGGAGAGACTTTCCAGTAGAACAGTGGCTGTACCGTCCCTGGGACCTCTCCCCCTTTGGATTCCGGCACTTTTGCGCCGCTATAATCAATTCCCCAGGTTGCTAATGGCCAGCCGTAGTTTTTGCCTTTCTCGGGCAGATTGACCTCATCCCCGCCGCGCGGACCATGTTCGGTTTCCCACATCGCCCCACTCCACGGATTGAGTGCTAATCCCTGCGGATTACGGATGCCATAAGCCCAGATTTCCGGGCGTGCATCGGCACGTCCGACAAAGGGATTATCTTTTGGCACTGAGCCGTCCTGATTCAAACGGATGATTTTGCCGCTGAGTTGGTCAAGGTTCTGCGCGCTGCTGCTGTGGAAATTATCCCCAAAGCCGATCCACAGGTAACCGTCACGATCGAACGCCAGGCGCGTACCGATATTGGCTCCGCTGGAGAGTGCCGGGGTTTGCCGCAACACTTCTTTGAAATTCTGCAACTGACGATTATCCGCACTGAGCTGACCATAACCCACCACGCCGCCCGCATTGCCGTTGGCATCGGCGAGGGTATAGCTCAGCCAGACCCGACGGCTCTGGGCAAAATCAGGCGCTAGCACCACGTCGAGTAACCCGCCCTGCCGCTGCGTCCAGACCTCAGGGACGCCCTGGATAGGATCTGACAGCCCTTTCCCCGGCTGCCAACTGCGCAACTGCCCGGAACGTTCGGTAATCAACAGGGTTTGGCTCTCAGGCAGGAAAGCCACCGACCAGGGGTGATCGAGCTTGTCCTGTAACTGTTCAACCGTCACTTCTGCGGCCAGCAGAGGCAAGCTGGTTAACAGCCCGCTCAGCAACAAGGTGGGGATAAGACGTTTCATCAGCGCTCCATAAAAGCAGGGTGAGCTAATAAAAATAGCTGCTGATAGCGCACGCGTATGAAGCTTTAACTAAACTTACGATACGCACTGAAATATTAAGAAACACTTGTACCGTAAAGAAATGTCAGATGTTGGACGATTTAACATGTACCAAACGGTACAATAACAGGGCATATTCACTTTTTACAATGTATACGATGAAAACAAGTTCTTTTAAAATCAAACACCTGACTGTAGCACTGCTGTGTGCACTTGCAGTTCCCGCTGCACAAGCAACAGATTTCTTCACGCAGGATAGCCTGACAGGTGACTGGGGCGGCGCGCGTAGCGACCTCGTGAAAAGCGGCGTAACCCTGACCGGCGACTACGTTTCTGAAACCGCGGGCATCCTTAACGGCGGCCAGTCCTACGGTACGCGTTATGCGCAGCAGATCCGTTTGGGTGCGACTTTTGATCTGAACCGTCTGCTGGATGCCGAGAATGCCGGTACTATCCAACTGACCATCAATGACCGTCGCGGCCGTAGCACCTCGGGCGATCTGGTGGGTAACCGCCTGCCAATCCAGGAAGTGTATGGCGGTGAATATACCCGTCTGAGCGAATTCAGCTACACCAATACGCTGTTCACGCCACAGCTTCAGTACAAACTGGGCCTGCTGGCGATGGGTAATGATTTCGGCGGTTTGTCGATCCTGACCAACTTCATGAACGCCGGTTTCTGTGCACACCCACTTTCAATGTCAGGTGGCAGCGGCTGGGGTAACTACCCGAACGCGCATCTCGGCGGTGAGCTGAAGTACACCTTTAACGACAGCTGGGCGCTGCAAACTGCGGTGTTCAACGTTAACCCGCAGCAAAACAGCGAATCTTCTCGTGCCTGGAAGCCGTTTGCACCGGGGACGACTGGCTATATCGTGCCGGTTGAGCTGATCTATAACTTCCACAGCGAGCTGCCAGGTCAGTACAAGCTGGGCTACTACTTTGATAGCTCGAACGTTGCGCGTATCGATCAACCGAATCGTCGCTCCAACAACCGCTGGGGTGCTTATCTGTTAGCAGACCAGACGATCTGGCAGTCGGACGCATTGCGCAGCCAGAACCTGCATATCTTCGGCCAGGCAACGACCACCGACAAAGCGACATCGACCTTCAGCCACTGGTACTCAGCAGGCTTCGTCCTGAACGGACCATTCGCTGCGCGTCCAAACGATGCGATTGCGATTGGCTATGGCCGTGCGGTGTATAACTCGCACAGTCGTGAAAATGCCGTTGAAAGTCTGCGTGCGAAAGGCGAATTGGCGGATGCTGATCTGGTGGGTGGACTGGATATTGGTGAACAACTGGTTGAAATGACCTATACCCTCCAGGCGACACCGTGGTTGTCTGTACGCCCAAGCGTGCAATACATCAAAGAACCCGGCGCGTTCTACAACAAAGATATCAAAGACACCTGGGTTGCAGGTGTGCAGGTCAAAGTTAAGTTCTAAAACAAGGCGGCTACCGTGCAAACACGGCAGCCGCTTTCATCTCTTACTCGTAACAGGTGTCTGGATTTTCTGACAGAGAAACGAAATCTTGTCCACCTGGGGCCAGTGCTTTGATCTCGCCGCTTTCAATATCATAAACCCACCCGTGCAGACGCAGCTTGCCTTTACGCAGTGCAACGGAAACTGATGGATGTGTTTTGATATTGTTGAGCTGAGCGATAACGTTCTCTTTCACCATTTCTGTCAGCTTAACTTCTGCTGAATCATAGTTACGCTCTTCCACCACCGCTTTCGCTGCGTTGGCATAGTGCAACCAGTGATCAACCGCTGGCATATGGTCAAGGCAGGCACAGGACGCAATTGCGTTCATGGCACCACAGTTTGAGTGGCCACAGATAATGATCTCAGACACCCCCAAAGCAACCACCGCATACTCGATAGTGGCTGAAACACCCCCTGGCTCTGGACCAAATGGTGGGACGATATTGCCGGCATTACGAATGACGAACAGTTGTCCCGGCTCCTGTTGGGTTACCAGTTCTGGCACCAGACGGCTATCAGAACAGGAGATGAACAGGGCTTTTGGAGTCTGGTTAGACGCCAGGCTTTTAAAAAGATCCTTTCTTTCAGGAAAAACATTCTGTTGGAAACTCAGAAACCCGTTGACGATCTCTTTCATGTTTTCAGCTCTCACATTATTCACTCAGTGTTACGCGCTGACACTCTTACCGGCGCGCTTAGTGCTTTCTAATTGTAGTCGAATCAATCAAATATCAACGGACGATTAGAGCAAAGCAGCGACGCAAAAACAACCTTGTTGACAGCAGGTGTATGCGGATCACAGGAAAAGCGGGCTGGCCGTCAACACCGGCTGCCCATGCGAGTGGGTGGCTTTAAATCAGCACCATAAACCAGATAATAATCACCATAACGATGGCGACTAACTGTGCGGCACCGCCGATATCTTTTGCACGTTTAGACAGCGGATGGATCTCCAGCGAGATACGATCGACCACGCTCTCAATCGCGGTATTCAGCAGCTCCACCACCAGTAAGAAAAAGCAGCTGGCGACCAGAATGATCCGCTCAATTTTGGTGACATCCACCGCCAGCGCAACCACTAACAGCGCAGACATCGCCAGCAGCAGTTGCTGGAATGCATCTTCGGTTTGTACGGCATCCACCAGGCCTGCCCAGGAATTACGGATACTGTGGGTAAAACGGTTGAATCCTTTCTCTTTGTTTTGCGCGTTCATTGTGGCTCTTTCTACCCTGCTCATAATAAAAAAGGGCTGAGCTGATGCCGCAACCCTTCTCTGTCTATTGATGGTTTATCGCTGCCTTATTCTTCTAGATTTTTTTCATATAAACGGTAGCGCTTATAAGGCTCAGCACCGATTTTTTCCAGAATGGTGCGCATACCGGTGTTGGATTCCAGGATCCATGACATCTCTAAGGCATCAATATTGCGTTTCGCAAACGGTTCACGCAGTGCTTCAATCAATAACAACGCAATAATCGGCCCGATGCGGCTGAACTGGTACTCTTTCACTACCCCCATCAGCGGCACCCTGGCGGTACGCACGCCGCTGACCTTCAAACGCCACAGCAGCTTCGCCCAGCCAAACGGCAGCAAACGCCCGTCTAAACCTTCAATTGCTTCATTAATGTTTGGCAAACCGACGATAAAGGCGCAGGGTACAGAATCCACTTCGGCGATATAGATCATATCGTCCGGCACCAGGAACTTAAGCTGATCGCCCATGGTGGCAAATTCGTGTTCCGTGAAGGGGACGAACCCCCAGTTATCCTGCCAGCCAGAGTTGAAGATTTCGCGTAATACCTGCATCTCTTCACTGAACTTTTTCCGGTCAATACAGCGAATAGTGACTTTCTGGCGCACCTTATCCATCAACTTCGTCAGCGCGCTGGAAAAATGCAGATCGGTACGTTTCATCCAGTAGGCAATCAGATCAATGCCTTTGGTATATCCCTGGTTTTCAACCTGCGCGCCATAATAAGGTTTGCCGTGGGTCATCAGCGCAGAGGGCGGTGTATCAAATCCATCAATCAGCAGACCACTTTCCTGATTAATATTCAGGCTAAAAGGCCCGGTAATTTTGGTGGCACCCTGCTCTTTTAACCACGTTTGTGCCGCGGTAAATAAGGCGTTAAACACCTCAGGATCGTCAATGGCATCAATCATGCCGAAGTGACCGGTATCATTGCCGTAGAGTTCGCGGTGCAGGGAATCTATTTGTGCAGTAATTCTACCTACGACAGTATTCCCTTTTTTTGCTACCCATGCCTGCCAGACAATATGTTCAGTTCCCGGATTTTTTTTAGATAAATGTTCTTCGCGCTCCAGGTACAGTGGCTCAATCCAGTTAGGGTCATTTGGGTATAGTGTCGAAGGGAAATTGATGAACTCTTTAAGCTCACTTTTATCCTGAACTTTCTCAATGCGAATCATAGAAAACCTTGAATTGTAAAAAAGTATAAACAGGCGATTCGGAAAAGCCTTGCTTTTCGAGGCAGCCGAAACTTATACCTTATATGGCATTAGGAGATAAAAATGGCAGTAATGCATGCACAGCAGGTCACTTCGCGACTTCTGATTAAAACGGAACACCTGACTCTTTTCACTTAACCGATATTATTGGCAGAAGTCAGCCTGTTTTCGTTTATCAAAACATGCTTTTATGATTTTGTGCTTTTTTTGTGAGGAAATTATAAGCCCCGTCACATTCACAAACAGGCGCACACTGTAATATTTTTATCATATGATGCTCAAAATCAGCCATAGCCCTAATGAACCGTTTACTTATGGGAATCTGAGGGTATTCTGTTTAGGATGTGTTGAGGTAGGAAAAACCCCGAAAAGAATAAAACAATAAAGCAGCAGGCAACGTCACAATGCGTATTTTTGGTAAGTACCAACTTACCGAATCGCTATCCTGTGCTGAAAATAAATAGCTTACTGAACCTAAAGTCATTCTATCCGTAAATGGGTTTATGCTCAGAGTTGCAATCGATTCTGTTAATCAGCCAGGCCCGGATGCCTTATCTCCTGCACAAGACGGGATTAAATTCCAGGCAACGTTGATGTGACTGAAAAAAATTTTTCTAAAACTGACTCACATTGAAATAGTCAGCTTTCGTGAAAGTTGACAGGATTTCTGTGACTTGAATCTATGGCTAATTTGTCTATGTCTGAAACAATGTCCACTCATTCTCTTCCTATGCGCTATGCAGACTTCCCCTCACTGGTGGAAGCGCTGGACTATGCTGCTCAGGGAAGCACCGGGATGAATTTTTACGATCGTCGTAACCAACTGATTGCGTCTCTGGATTACCGCACGCTGCAACAGCGGGCAATCGCAGGTGCACAACGGCTGTTAACGCTGAACTTAAACCGGGGCGATCGCGTTGCACTGATCGCGGAAACCAGTGTCGGATTTGTCGAGGCCTTCTTTGCCTGCCAGTATGCGGGCTTAGTCGCTGTGCCTTTAGCTATTCCAATGGGCGTGGGGCAGCGTGCATCTTACATCACTAAGTTGCAGGGGCTTATTAGCAGCTGTAGCCCGGCGGTGATTATTAGCGGTGACGAATGGGTGCCGTTGATCAAATCAGCCGTTGTTGATGCACCACCGCCGCAGATTCTCAGTAATGAAGAGTTTAATGCCCTGCCGCAGAAAGATATCGCCTTGACGCTACCCGCACCGGATGACATTGCCTATCTGCAATACACTTCGGGCAGTACGCGTTTTCCCCGTGGCGTTATTATTACCCAGCGTTCAGTCATGTCTAACCTGCAGGTTATCAGCCACGATGGTATTAAACTGCGTGCCGGCGATCGTTGTGTCTCCTGGCTGCCGTTTTATCATGATATGGGGCTGGTTGGATTCCTGTTAACACCGGTAGCCACACAGTTATCGGTGGATTACTTACGCACGCAAGATTTCGCCATGCGCCCAATGCAATGGCTGAAATTAATCAGCAAGAATGGCGGCACGGTCTCTGTGGCCCCGCCATTTGGTTATGAACTCTGCCTGCGACGCAGCAATGAAAAAGAGCTGGCGGAATTGGATCTTTCTGGTTGGCGCGTCGCCGGATTAGGCGCAGAGCCTATTCCCCCGGCGTTGCTACAGCAATTTGGCGAGCATTTCTCTACCGTCAATTTCGATAGTCGGGCCTTTATGCCTTGCTATGGGCTGGCGGAAAACACGCTGGCTGTCAGCTTTTTTGATGGTGAATCGGCAACGTCTGTCAATATGGTTGACCGGGATGAACTGGAATACCATGGCCGGGCGGTTGAGCCAGGCAAAAATACCCGCTTTACCTCCGCTTTCGTGAATTGTGGTAAAGCCTTGCCGGGACATGGCATCGAAATTCGCAATGACGCGGGCGCAGCGGTTGCCGAACGCCGGGTAGGACATATCTTTATTTCTGGCCCGAGCCTGATGAGCGGCTATTTCCGCGACAGCGCGTCGCAGAATCAGATTGCTGCAACCGGTTGGATGGACACCGGGGATCTCGGCTATCTGCTGGACGGTAATCTGTACGTCACCGGACGTAAAAAAGATTTGATCATCATTCGTGGCCGTAATATCTGGCCGCAAGACATTGAATATGTCGCAGAGTCTGAACCTGAAATTCGTTCGGGTGATGCGATCGCCTTTGTGACTGATGAGCAGGATGAAGGCGCAAATATCATTTTGCAGATTCAGTGTCGTGTCACTTCTGAAGAGCGACGTGCGCAAATCATTCACTCCTTAAGCGCACGCATCCAGAGTGAATTCGGCGTCTCGACGCACATTAACCTGCTGCCACCACACAGTATTCCGCGTACCTCATCCGGTAAACCCGCGCGTGCGGAAGCGAAGAAGCGCTATCTGGCCGCCTTGCCGACCTTAGGCCTGGAAATTGCAGGTGCCGTGCAATGACAAAAACCGTGGCGATCACTGGTGCAACAGGTTTTATTGGCAAACATATTGTCCAGAATCTCCTTGCTCACGGTTTCCATGTCCGGGCTCTGGCTCGGACAGTCAGTAAATCGGCTGACAGCAAAGTGGCCTGGATCAGCGGATCACTGGAAAATCAGCAAAGCCTCCAGCGCCTGGTCAGTGGAGCGGATTATGTTGTCCATTGCGCTGGACAGGTGCGCGGGCGTACAGAAGCCACCTTTATCGACTGCAATGTGCAAGGCAGTAAAAACCTGATGCAGGCCGCGCTGAAAAGCGGGTGCTGTCAGCGCTTTCTGTTCATGTCTTCGCTGGCTGCTCGCCACCCAGAACTTTCGTGGTACGCGAAGTCGAAGCACACTGCCGAACAGCAGTTAGCGGCGATGCGCGGGAACATGACGCTGGGCATCTTTCGCCCCACGGCCGTTTATGGGCCGGGCGATAAAGAGCTGAAACCGTTGTTTAGCTGGTTGCTGCGTGGTGTGCTGCCAAAACTGGGGGCAGCAGAAGCCCAGCTCACTTTTGTGCATGTGACGGATGTCGCCGAAGCCGTCAGCCAGTGGCTGCTGGCACCCGCCCCACACAGTGAGACGTATGAACTTTGCGATGCCGCTCCCACTGGGTATAGCTGGCAACGCGTGCAGCAAATTGGCTGTTCGGTACGCAACGGCCCGGTGCGGTTAATTACCGTCCCGCTGCCTGCCCTGAAGGTGTTAGCCGATATCTCCGTGGGCCTGAGTCGCCTCGCCCGCAAAGAACCGATGCTGACGCACAGCAAGATCCGGGAGTTAACACATCCCGACTGGTCGGCAAGTCACCTAAGCTTATCCGAACACATTAACTGGACCCCAAAAATTGATCTGGAACGCGCCCTGCGTGAAGGTCAGTTTTAAATATTGAGAATAAAGGTAGGCCACCGTTCCTATGTTAAAACATGACGATGTAATGAGTTATATCCTTGAGTGCCTGCAAAGTAAGGTACAACCGGGGATCGTGGTGAAACCTGATAGCGATCTGGTTAACGATCTTGGTCTTGAGTCCATTCTGGTGCTCGATCTGCTGATGATGCTGGAAGATCAGTACGATATCTCAATCCCGATCAATATCCTGTTGGATGTCAGAACACCAGAACAACTGCTGGTTGCCTTGTTGCCACATCTGGAGAGCGCTCATGGGTCTGTATGATAAATTTGCCCGCCTGGTGGGCGAACGTGAGCAGTTCCAGACCTCTGGTTTGAATCCATTCGGCACCTGCATTGATGAAATCTACTCTGCAACTGAAGGCCGGATTGGCGATCAAAAAATCATTCTTGCAGGCACGAATAACTATTTAGGTCTGACTTTTGATGCCACCGCGATTGCAGCAGGTCAGGCGGCACTGGCAGAACAGGGAACCGGCACCACCGGTTCACGCATGGCAAACGGCAGTTATGGTTCTCACCTGGCCCTGGAACAGGAAATTGCCGAGCTGTTTGATCGCCCTACCGCTATCGTCTTCTCCACCGGCTACACCGCCAACCTTGGTGTGATCAGCACGCTGGCAACGCCGGGGACTGTGGTACTGATTGATGCCGACAGCCATGCCAGCATCTATGATGCCTGCGCCCTGGGCGGTGCTGAGATCATTCGCTTCCGTCACAATGATGCCAAAGACCTTGAACGCCGTATGGTGCGCTTAGGTGAACGCGCTAAAGATGCGCTGATTATCGTTGAAGGTATCTACAGCATGCTGGGCGATGTCGCGCCACTGGCAGAAATTGTGGATATTAAACGTCGTCTCGGTGGCTATTTACTGGTTGATGAAGCCCACTCTTTTGGCGTTATGGGGAAAAATGGCCGCGGTTTGGCGGAAGAACTGGGCGTAGAACAGGATGTGGATATTATTCTGGGTACGTTCAGTAAAAGCCTCGCCTCCATTGGTGGCTTTGCCGTGGGGAACAAGGAGATGGAGGTGTTACGCTATAGCAGTCGCCCTTACATTTTCACGGCTTCCCCCTCCCCTGCGATCATCGCTTCAGTTCGTTCGGCACTGAAAAGCGTGGCTAAAAAACCTGAACTGCGCGAAAAACTGTGGAAAAACGCGGAGCGTCTGTACCACGGACTGGCAAAACTGGGTTATGAATTAGGCCCACGTATCAGCCCGGTGGTGCCGGTTATGATTGGCTCAAAAGAAGATGGCTTACGTTACTGGCGCGATCTTATTGCTAACGGCGTTTACGTGAATCTGGTGTTACCGCCTGCTGCACCAGCGGGTATTACTTTGCTGCGTTGCAGTGTGAATGCGGCCCACAGCGATCAAGATATTGACGCCATTATTGATGCCTTTGCGACATTAAAGAATAAGTAATAAAAAAGCGGCTCATCACTGGATGAGCCGCTTTTTGCTTATGACGATATTTTTATCATCATCGCCGTTAACGCTGGCGAGAAAGGAGTAAACTGTCTCGCCAGCGAAATATTATTCCGCCGGAATCACTTGAGGGTGATTGGCATAACCATAATCTTGCATAAATTGTCCGACAGCCTTCTCAACGGATGACAAAACTTCATCTAAAGATTGATTAGCATTAATATCGACAATATGTGCTCCCATGAAATTCAGTTTTGCCGTCGTCTCTACTTTTCTTGCCAGTGCTTCCGGACTGTGATCCGGTTTACGGGCACAAGCCACGGCCAAATCGACATTTAACTTGATCACCAGATCGGGCTTATGTTCGGACATCCACTGAAAGGCTTTTTTCTCCCGTCCCGCGAGCCAGGTAATAAGCGGATTACCGCGTTTATTTTCAGGAAACGCGGGGCCATCATAAGCACCCGGTATTTGTGACTGCGGAAAACGGTCGGTTAACACAATTAGCCCCTGCCGGCGAAAAGCCAACATGCGGCGAAAACGCAATAAGCGACGCACGACAAAAATGGAGATGACAAGTGAAGGTAACATCTTCATTTTACTGCTTTTAGAGCGGACTTTTTTCGTATCAGTCTCAATCTTCCGGCCGATCATATGACCAATCAGAGGAAGCTGTGCCGCAGCGCGCCCCACATTTCCGGCCTGTTTACCGAGGTGTACTCGCACGGCAGGGCCATAATTTTCAAGGTAAGTAAGAAGATGATCGCAAACGGTGGACTTACCCGAGCCATCACTACCAATAACCGCAATCAGCGGTGAAGGATTATCTGCACGCATTTTTAAGCTCTCATGTTAGAGCGGTTAATTTATCACTTTTACGATAAAAAATCGCCTGGTAATAACACATAAAATCAAATGTAAATATGTGACAAAAAGCACAAAAAAACAAAGGTAGATAATATGACTAAGGATGGGGAAATCGCACAATCGGACAACCAACTTGCCATGATCAGCACAAAATATTAAAACACTATAAAATAAGATAGCGGTGCAGGAACAGAAGGAAATTAGTCACAATAAGGATTGTGACACCCCTGAGAAATAGAATACAATGGTTTTTTTAGTGCTGGATATTTTACTGTGCGTGATCAGACTCCCCCATTTACTCATCTCCCGTTGGTGAACGTTATTGCGATAACCGGGTGTGATGGTTCAGGAAAATCGACGTTAGCCGTCAGTCTTGCGGAACACTTTGCTGCACAGCACACCACTGAATTACTCTATCTTGGGCAGTCTTCCGGGCATATTGGCAAATGGATCAGCAACCTGCCGGTTATTGGTGGGATATTTGGCCGCTATTTGTTAAAAAAATCGGCGGGTGTCCATGCAAAACCCACGACACCACCGGGCAATGCCACCGCTCTGGTCATCTTTTTGCTCTCCTACTGGCGAGTGTTTAAATTCAGACGCATGCTGAAAAAATCCCGTCAGGGTACATTGCTGATCACCGACCGCTATCCGCAAGCAGAAGTCGCTGGCTTTCGCTTCGATGGCCCGCAATTAGCCAAAACCGTGGGCGGTAATCGCTGGGTACAGTTATTAAGAAAACGCGAACAAAAACTGTATCAGTGGATGTCTTCTTTTAAGCCTTCTTTATTAATCCGCATCGACATTGATGAAGAAACAGCTTATTCCCGCAAGCCCGATCATGATATTCAGGCATTGCGGGAAAAAATCTCCGTTATTCCAAAACTCAATTTCAATCATGCAGACATACTTGATTTAGATGGCAGAGATCCCGCAGAGCATGTACTGAACGCCTCCATTCAGGCTATTCAGCCGTTGCTGAAAACTCGCCAACGATAATTCCGGATTTAATATTATGTTAACGAATAAATCAGAAATAGCGAATCAAGTGCCGGTCACCACAATTACCGGGCTGATTTCAGTTGTCGGCAGCGATGGCACGGGAAAATCTACGCTGACCAACGATCTGGTCAAGGACTTGCAACAGCACTGGGCCACAGAACGGCGCTACATGGGCCTTATCTCCGGCGAAGATGGGGATAAAATCAAGAAGTTACCGATTATCGGCGTCTGGCTTGAGCGCCGACTGGCGGCAAAATCGGACAAAACACAGCGTATGAGTAATAAATCGCCTGCACTGTGGGCTGCGCTGATTATGTATGGTTTCTCGCTCTGGCGTGCACGCAACTTACGTAAAGTCCAGCGGCTCGCGGAGAGCGGCGTGCTGGTTATTAGCGATCGTTTCCCCCAGGCAGAGATCTCTGGTTTTTATTATGATGGCCCAGGCATCGGCATTGAGCGCGCACAGGGTAAATTAACCCAACGCCTGGCGGAAAAAGAACGCGTCTTATATTTAAAAATGGCGCAGTATCGTCCTGAGCTTATTATTCGCCTCGATATTGATGTCGATACCGCTTTTGCGCGCAAGCCGGATCACAGCTATGAAGAGTTGCAGGATAAAATTGCTTCCATGGTGAAGCTTAAATATAACGGTGCCGCTATTCTCGAAATAGATGCACGCATGCCTTATAAGGATGTACTGGAAACCGCCAAACAGGCGATTTCGGCTATTGCACGCTCATCCGGGCGCAGAAGCGCCAATGCCCCTGAAATGTCTTCCGCTAAAGTGGGTAGCCAAACTGATGTTTAACAGCGCAGAAATACAGCATAAGAGGCAGGTAAAAGGCGTGACTGACACTGGATATTTACCATGAAACACTGGTTTAGCGATGGGGCTTTTCGCGCCATCTTGCGTAACGCTGCCTATTTAGGTTCGGGGAGTGTCGCCAGCGCCCTGCTCGGCCTGGTTGCACTCTCCTGTGCGGGCAAAGGCATGAGTGCCGAACTCTTCGGGGTTCTGGTTGTGATTCAGGCTTATGCCAAAGCCGTCAGCGACTTTATTAAATTCCAGACCTGGCAGTTTGTGGTGCAGTTTGGCACACCGGCGCTGGAACGTAATAATATTCAGCGCTTTAAAGATGTTACCTCGTTTTCGTTTGGTCTCGATATTGCCAGTGGTGCGGTAGCCATTCTGGGCGGTATTGTGCTGCTGCCTTTCCTTTCCCATGCATTGGGGCTGGATGATAAAGACTTTTGGCTGGCAGTACTTTACTGCACGCTGATTCCGTCAATGACCTCATCTACACCCACTGGTATTTTGCGTGCCTTTGACCGCTTCGACCTGATTGCGGTACAGCAAGCCATTAAGCCATTTTTGCAGGCGATTGGTAGCGTATTATCTTACGTTTTCGACTGGGGATTCCCAGGCTTCGTCATCAGCTGGTATGCGGCTAATTTGTTTGGTGGCACGCTGTTTTGGTGGTTTGCCACCGCAGAACTCAAGCGCCGCAATATCCACAATGCGTTAAAACCCTCGCTGTTTGCCGCCGCACGCCGGATTGAAGGCGCGTGGGATTTTGTCTGGACAACCAACTTCGCCCACACCATTTGGGCAGCCAGGAACTCATGCAGTACCGTACTGGTTGGGGTGGTGTTAGGGCCCGCGGCGGCCGGACTGTTTAAAATCGCCATGACCTTCTTTGACGCAACGGGCACGCCTGCCAAGCTCATGGAGAAAAGTTTCTATCCTGAAATCATGCGGTTAGATCCCCGCACCCGAAAACCCTGGCTGTTGGGCCTGCGCTCTGCGCTGTTAGCCGGTGGCATTGGCATTGGCGTTGCCGTGGTCATGCTGCTGGTGGGCAAACCGCTGATTTCGGTGGTCTTTGGCCATAAGTACCTCGAAGCCTATGACCTGATTCAAATTATGTTGGGTGCGATCATCGTCTCGATGGTGGGCTTCCCGCAAGAATCGCTGCTGTTTATGGCGGGCAAACAGCGGGCATTTCTGATTGCCCAGACGCTGGCCTCCGCCTCTTACATCTTTATTTTGGTGGCCTTTTCGCACGCGTTTGGCGTTCAGGGCGCGGCATTTGCCTACTTTGGTGGACAGTGCTTAGACGTTTTATCTTCCCTGATCCCAACGCTGAACGCCTATCGTAAGCGCGACTCACTGGTCTTTAATGTCCCCGGTGAGAGCAACTCATAATGATGATATTGAAATGAATACTTTCTCCACCGAGACCCTTGATCGCCTGTTTACCGCAGTAGAAGAAGATGACATCGTTGATGCCGAAACCACGCTGCCAACAGAGATCAGTTTGCGCTGTTCGCAAGATAAAATAGACGACAACTATGCGCTGTGCCTGCAATTCTGGGAACAGGGCTTTACTCGCGAAGAGTTGGTTGGGCTGGTTGATGCGTTTCTTGCAAACCGGGATTTACCGATGCCGGTACGTATGCGCTATAAGTACATTCGTGCCCGTTATAAACACCTGCGCTTTGCCCTGCGGTTATACAGTAAAGCCCATGAATCTGGGCGGCTGTTCCATTTAACCACCGTGCTGATGGGGCATTTCCAGGATGCCTTCCGCAATGGTAATCAATCGAATCTGAAATATTACGGTGCGATCTTGCGCCTGTTCCTCAGCAAACCCGTGTGGTCGCTGGTGCGTTATACCCTGCGCCATACCCGGCTGGAGTCTGAATCTGGCTTTATTGCCTACCGTCAGGATCAGATGCGTAAGCTGCGTGTCTTAGTGGCCAACCCTAAATTAACCGGCAAGCAGTTCCATGACGTGCGCAAAATAGTCAGCCAGCAAGTCTCGTTTTACGACACCCTGCGTTCTATTGATCCTCACAACAGTGAAGCCCTCACGCTGTCACGTTCGCTGGCAGCCATTAATGGCCTGATGGGGGATAAACATGACGAGATGGTGGCGGATAAACTCGCTGGTCGACGATCTTATGATGAACCCGCAGAGCTAAATGCTGATATTCGTCAGCGCCTGGAGCTGCTGGTTGCTCACTACCCAATGTAGTTCGCCACAAGGGGCACAGAATGAGAGGGTTAAATACACTGCTGATCATGGTGTTGATGTGCCCTTTACTGGCTCACGCCCATAATTTCATTATGGGTGCGCCAGTCCCGGCGGTAGCGATTGCCGATCGCGGTGAGTTATTACTTCACCAGGATACGTTTAGCTATCGCCCATGGGACAGCAGCCAGTTAGCCGGAAAAGTGCGGGTTATTCAGTATATCGCCGGGCGGACTTCTGCGAAGAAAAAGAATTCGCTGCTGATCACTGCGGTAAAAGAAGCGGATTTTCCCACCGACCGTTTTCAGCCGACCACCATTGTGAACACCGATGATGCGATTCCAGGCACCGGTTTTTTTGTGCGTGGCAAAATTGAGAAGAACAAAAAACACTATCCCTGGGCGCAGTTTATTATCGATAGCCAAGGGGCGGGACGTATTGCCTGGTCACTCCCCGAAGAGAGCTCCACCATCATTGTGCTGGACAGGAAGGGTGATGTGCAGTGGGCCAAAGATGGTGCGTTAAGCCCGGAAGAGGTGACCGGCGTGATTACTTTATTACACACATTGATTACCAGAGAGAATTAACCCCTCTATGAGCCTGATTGAACGCTACCTTACTGCTGAAGTGGGCCGCCTGATGACGATGATCGTCGGGTTTCTGGTCTTCTTGTTTGCCTGTTACTCCTCACAACGTTATTTGACCGAAGCCGCTAACGGTACGCTCGCCCTTTCTGTGGTACTGGATGTGGTGTTTTATAAGGTGATTATCGCACTGGAAATGCTGCTCCCCATCGGTTTATATGTCTCAATTGCCGTCGCCTTAGGTCAGTTATATAACGATTCGGAGATCACTGCCCTGCTCGCTTCCGGCGCTAGTCCGGTGAAAATCTATAAAGCGATCCTGGTTTTGGCCATTCCTTTAGGGATTGCGGTAACGCTGCTGTCGCTCTATGGCCGCCCGTGGGCCTATGCGAAGATTTATCAACTGGAACAGCAGTCGCAATCCAGTCTCGATGTCAGCCATTTTCAGGCCGGAAAATTTAATACCAGCGATGATGGCCGCATGGTGCTGGCTTCCCGCATCGATAAAAGCGAAAGCCATCTCTACGACAGCCTGATTTACACCCGTTCCGATGACCACACCAAGGTTTATCGTGCCCAGTCGGTTGACGTCGTCAATGCAGCTCCTACCAGCCCTTCCGTGCTGTTACGCACCGGGACCACCTACACGCTGGACCGCACCGGTAGTGACGATCAGAAGCAGCGTTTTCATAACCTGCATATTGACCTCAAACCCCTGGTGCAAACCGTGACATTCCGGCGCAAAGCCGCCTCGGTAATGCAACTGTCCCACTCTTCCGATCCGGCGGATAAAGCAGAGTTACAGTGGCGACAAAGCCGGGGCGTCACCGCGATTTTAATGGCGTTACTGGCCATATTTCTGAGTAAGGTGAAACCCCGCCAGGGGCGCTTTGCGCCGCTGCTGCCGTTAACCCTGATGTTTACCCTGATCTATTACGGCGGCAATCTTGGCCGTACGCTGGTGGCTAATGGCTCCCTGCCAACCATTCCAGGATTGTGGCTGGTGCCCGCGATAATGCTGCTGGGTGTCATGCTGTTTGTTGCCCGTGAACATGCCTGGTTGAAGAGAAAGCTGTGATGAATATTTTTAGTCGCTATCTGATGCGCAATATTTTTATCGGTTTCGCGGCCGCAGCAGGATTGCTGCTTCCGCTGTTTAGTACCTTCAATCTGATCAATGAGCTGGAAGATGTCAGTCGCGGCGGTTATCGCTGGAGCCAGGCCCTGGCCGTCGTCATCATGACTTTGCCACGGACTTTGATCGATCTGGGGCCCTTTATTGCCCTGCTTGGCGGCATTGTCGGCCTGGGACAACTTGCGAAAAACCTCGAGTTAACCGCGATTCGCAGTGCTGGCGTATCCATATTGCGCATTGCGATGGTCGCATTATCTGCCGGCATTATCTTAACTCTGGCTCTGGCAGTCCTGGATGAATGGGTAGCTTCTCCGCTGCAACAGCGTGCGCTACAGTTGAAAAATACCGCGATGGCGCAGGCGGGCCAAAGTGATAGCGCCATTAATACCCTCTGGGCGAGAAAAGATAATCAGTACGTGACGGTGAAAGCGTTGGATAATCATCAACAGCCGGTCGGCATTGAGATTTTCAAATACGCACCAGATCTTTCGTTAACGTCTTACATTTATGCCGCCAGTGCGCAAACAGGTGCTGATGGCATCTGGCAACTGCATAATGTGCAGCTGAAAAACTGGCAGCAGGAGGAAGAAACCACGCAGAGCTTAAAAGAGATGCCGTGGCATTCACTGTTTACCGGCATGAGTCTGACAGAGCTCACCCTACCCGCGCAGAGTTTTTCCCTGACGCAGTTGCACCGCTATATTGGCTATTTGAACCAGACTGGACAGCCCAGCCGGGAATATAATAGTGCGCAGTGGCAGAAGCTGGGACAACCGGTACTGATTCTGGCAATGATCTTGCTGGCGATCCCCTTTACCTTTAGCAATCCACGTTCAACCGGCGTAGCAAGTCGCCTGGCAATCGCGGTTATTGTCGGCTTAATCACCTATGTGAGTTATCAAATCACGCTTAACCTTGGTCTGTTACTCTCTATTAACGTATTACTGAGTACCTTAGCACTACCGGTTATCTGGTTACTGGTCGCACTGTGGCTGGTTTATCGTTTTGATCAACAGCATTAATTGATTTCCGGTCAGTATCTGCGCGCGGCGACGGATACTGACCTTCTGCTTTACCCTGCCTGTTTATTTAAAGTTTTGTCATTTGGTTTAAATTTTAACTGACAAAATAAAAAACAGAAAAGTTCATACTCATTCCACTAATCAACAGGCTTACCGTCACTACCATTGATTTAACAACTATTTTTGTTTGTCGCCTTGAATATCACTTCACATAACCCTCTCTTACTGTGAAAAACCTTTCTCATACTGCCTGTTTTATTACAACAACCGCTAATCAGCCTGGGTTTTCATTTTTACTGCACCTTATTACTATAGCCGCGCTTTATCTTCCCTCTGGATAATAATAATGCTAAGGATGCCGTGACGATGTCGATAGCCGTGTTCCCACAAACCGTTTTTACCTCGCACCGCCCGTTTAATCACTACGGCGCGGATGATATGCAGTATGGCGATCTCAGCGAGAGTGCGCTGAAAAATGAGTTTCGTCTCACCCATATCTCCGATGTGGTCGACCCGTTCACCCTGACCCGGGTTCTGCCGTTCAGCACACCACAAAACCGCTTTGCCGGGGTATATGGTGCCCATCACGGCCAGCCCCTGACGCGGGAAAAAGCCGCTCAGTTGCTGTTTGAAGAGATGCAGGTAAAATGCTGGCCATACTCCATGGTCGGCCCGTACCGCCATTTAATCAACCGGATGCTGGAGCACATGATGAAAGGAACCGGAAGCCCGTTTAGCCATGTGCTGCTGGATCAGGCTTATCGGGAGAAGATCTTGGGCAATGATCCAAGAGTTAATACTTTACTTGTCCTGAAAAAGGCTATTTCTCAGAATATTAACTTTGAAAAAAACCACTTAGAGCAAAATAAAATAATTAACATTAGAAAAGAAATCAGTGATAGTTATCTACCTAGATTCAACTCCCTCTTCCTTGACAAAATAAATGGGCTAGGAATTACAGTCCATGATATCAACTCAACTAAAATAGAAATAACCAAACTCCATGTAGCTAATGGACGCTGGTGGGCCGAAACTAAATTCATTGGACAAGATCATTTCGGGCTTGATTGTGATGACATAAAAAAGCCTCTCTTTAACCAATTCCAATTTTTTAAAATTTGGTTTGTTCTGCAACGATTCGATAAGTTTGGATTTAGACCTTTTATGACAAACATGCAAGCAATAATCACTCTTGAAGGCAGTTAAAAATGAAAAGAGCATGCATTCCAGTCTTAGTATTAATGATAGCTGCTATTTTGACCTTCGGTTATCTTGAGATAAGAAGCACTGAAATAGTCAACGTTGACCAGAATGGGCACACAGCGCAGATCATTGTTGACCATTTACCCTGGACAGATAGCCGCAGGATCGCATGGTGGGAAGCCAATAGTGCTAAAATCATTTCTAAATACGATATTCATCCTGAAAATTCAGCTTATTTTATCTTCGCGTTTGGTGATGGCTATAAAAAAGAAGAGAAAGCAGATCGTCTGTGCCTGAGCAATGTTCCTGCACCCGTGAATTGTATTGAAAAAGAAACATTGCTGATCGTTATGCCTGAACGTAACCAATCGACTCTGTTTATCATTGCCAACAGAGTCTACAGGCAAGACAAAAACGGAAAAATAGTCAGAGAGGAGCAATGATGTTATTCAACTTTTCCCTGTAAGGCTGTAACTCACTAAACCAAAAATATTGGCCGCCGCCTGCTTGTTCACATCCGCAGCGGCGGCCTTTTTCTGGTCTACGTCAGAGTAAAGGCGCGCTCACTTTACTACCGCGCTACCCTCAATGCGTAATCAGTTTTTCAGCTTTGGATCGAGCGCATCTCGCAGGCCATCCCCCAGCAGATTAAAGGCTAATACGGTAACGAAGATGGCGAGGCTGGGGAAAATCGCCACGTGTGGCGCAATCACCATATCCGCGCGCGCTTCATTCAGCATTGCGCCCCACTCCGGCGTGGGCGGTTGTGCACCTAATCCGAGAAAGGACAGGCTGGCCGCACTGATAATCGAAGTACCAATACGCATGGTGAAATAGACCACAATCGAAGAGAGGGTGCCGGGCAAAATATGCCGCAGCATAATTGTCAGATCCGGTGCACCAATACTACGCGCTGACTCAATATAGGTCTGATGCTTCAGCACCAGCGTATTCCCTCGTACCAGACGGGCAAAAGCAGGAATACTGAAAATCGCCACCGCCACAATCACGTTACTAATCCCGCTTCCTAGCACCGCCACGACCGCAATCGCCAGCAGAATACCCGGGAAGGCAAACAGGACATCGCAGATACGCATAATGATCCGGTCCCACCAGCCTTCATAATATCCCGCTAACAGGCCGAAAAAGGTGCCAATAGCCGCACCAATCGCGACCGATAAAAATCCGGAAATTAATGAAATGCGTGTACCGACCAAAACCCGACTGAAAATATCCCGCCCGAGAGAATCCACGCCAAACCAGTGCATCCAGGATGGCCCCTGATTTAACCGGTCGTAGTCGAAGTAGTTCTCTGCATCAAATGGCGCAATGGCTGGTGCGATAAATGCCAGTACAATTAACAGCAGAACAAAAACACCGGCAGTCAACGCCAGGGGCTGCTGGCGGAAACGCCGCCAAAACTCATGCCACGGGGTACGAACAGGGGTTGAGAGAACAGGCATCGCTTTGAGTGCCGCCGCACGTCGCCAGTTTTTCATTGCGGCTCCTTAATTGTAGCGAATGGCCGGGTTGATGGCGGCATACAGCAGGTCTACCACCAGATTGATCAAAATAAACTCCAGTGAAAACAGCAGAACTTCTGCCTGGATCACCGGATAGTCACGCATCTCTACCGAGTCCACCAGCAAACGCCCCAGGCCCGGCCAGTTGAACACCACTTCCACCACAATCGAACCGCCCAGCAGGAAGCCAAACTGCAACCCCATCATGGTCACAACCGGGATCATCGCATTGCGTAAACCGTGTTTCAGTACCACACGTGATTCCCGCACCCCTTTGGCGCGTGCGGTCCGCATGTAATCTTCCTGCAAGACTTCAACAAAAGAGGCGCGAGTGAAACGGGCCATCACGGCCGCAACGGCAGCCCCCAGGGTGATTGAAGGCAGAATGTAATGACGCCAGCTGTCAGCGCCAATGGTCGGCAGCCAGCCAAGATCGACCGAGAACACCTGCATCAGCAGCATCCCCAGCGCAAAGGCGGGGAAAGAGATACCGGACACCGCCAGCGTCATGCCGAGACGGTCCGGCCAGCGGTTACGCCATACCGCAGAAACAATGCCAATTCCCATGCCGAAAATCACCGCCCAGGCCATGCTGCTGAGCGTCAGCCAGAGCGTTGGCAGAAAACGGGCCGCAATCTCCACGGAAACCGGGCGTTTAGAGGCCATCGACTGGCCAAAATCCCCCTGTAACGCATGCCAGATGAAGTGGAGAAATTGCTGGGGTAACGGCTGATCCAGCCCAAGTTGCTGGCGTACCAGCGCCACGACTTCAGCATCGGCATCCTGGCCTGCCAGCAGGCGCGCGGGATCGCCCGGCAGTAAATGCACGAACAGGAACACCAGTACTGCCACAATCAGCAGCGTCGGGATCAGGCCCAACAGGCGTTTAAGAAAATAATTCAACATGGAGTAGTCCGAATGCAGTGGCCAGCCACAGGGGCTGGCCAGAAACCGTTACTTCAGATCGGCATTATCGAAATCAAAACCGGTATCCGGTTGCACATAGAACCCGCTGAGCGTTTTACTCTGTGCTGACACCAGTTTTTCTACCACCAGAGGGATCCAAGGATGTTCATTCCAGATGTGATCCTGCGCATCTTTGTACAACTGCGCTTTTTGCGCATCATCGGTGGTTTTCAGCGCATCACTCAGATCTTTATCCACCTGAGGATTGCTGTAAAACGCGGTGTTAAAGATGGCTGGTGGCCAGGAAGTGGTAGCAAACAGCGGCGTCAGCGCCCAGTCAGCTTCGCCGGTTGAAGCAGACCAGCCGGTATAGAACATCCGTACGCCAGCTTCCTTCTGCCCTTTGGCTTCCACTTCCGCCGCACGCTGGCCAGCATCCATAGCCGTCAGGGTCACTTTCACCCCCACCTGCGCGAGCTGCTGCTGGGTAAACTGCAACACTTTCTGCGCGGTGCTGTGGTTATGTGAAGACCAGAGCGTGGTGGTGAAACCGTTGGGATAGCCTGCCTCTTTCAGCAATTCACGCGCTTTTGCCGGGTCATAAGGATAGGCAGGATAGCTTTGTGAATATTTGATTTTTGGCGGCAATACGCCGGTGGCGACATCGGCATAACCGGAAAACGCCACTTTAACCAGCGCATCACGATTAATCGCGTACTCCAGCGCTTCACGCACTTTTGGGTTATCAAACGGCTTCTGCGTCACGTTAAGGCTGATGTAACGCTGCATGTTAGAGGGCCAGGTTTCCACACTCAGCTTGCTGTTGTTTTTCAGCAGTTGCACCTGCTCAAACGGCACCGGATAGGCAAAGTTCGCCTCACCGGTTTGCAGCATGGCGGCGCGCGTATTGTTATCTACCACCGGACGCCAGGTGATGCTATCCAGCTTCGGATAGCCCTTTTTCCAGTAGCCATCCCACTTTTTCACTTTGACGAAATCGGTCTGATTCCAGGTGACAAATTCATACGGGCCGGTGCCCACCGGGTGGAAGCCGATATCCTTGCCATATTTCTTCAGTGCCGCCGGAGAGATGATGACCGCCGCAGGATGGGCAAGAATATTGATAAACGCCGAGAAAGGCTGTTTCAACGTCACTTTCACCGTGGTGGGGTCCACCGCTTCGGTGCTGGCGATGTACTTAAACAGGCTGTAACGCTTGAGGTGATTGTCCGGGTTGCTGGCGCGATCGAAGTTGACCTTCACCGCTTCCGCATTAAAGTCAGTACCATCCTGGAATTTAATGCCAGAACGCAGCTTGATGGTATAAGTCAGGCCGTCTGGGCTGACCTGATAGCTTTCTGCCAGCACCGGCTCAACTTTCAGGTCTTTATCCAGCCCGTACAGGCCCTGATAAAATGATTTGGCGACCGTTTGTGACAGCGTGTCGTTGGCATCGTAAGGATCAAGCGTAGTAAAGTTCGATCCGACGGCGATCACTGCATCCTTGGCGGCCCAGGCGGGAAGTGCCACCGCACTGCTCAGCAGCCCTGCCACTACCCATCCCGTACGCATTTTATTGTGCATTGTTGTGCTTCTCCTGTGATCCCTGTTCTGCCAGGGTAAGTGCGAAATGCCGTATTTATGCATTGCCCGCAGTATGGCGGGCAACAAAATGACCCGGTGCCACTTCCAACAGCGGCATCACTTCAGGTTCTTCTCCCAGTTTGCGCACCGCACTTGGGATCTCATCCACCAGCAAGGGACGCTCACGACGGCGTTGACCTGGATCGGCAACCGGAACGGCTGCCATCAGCTTACGTGTATAAGGGTGCCGTGGTTGTCCGAATACCGCCTGGCGCGGACCGATCTCCACAATCTGGCCGAGATACATCACTGCCACCCGGTGGCTAATGCGCTCGACCACCGCCATATCGTGGGAAATAAACAGAAACGCCAGGCCCAGCTCACGTTGAAGATCGAGCATCAGATTGACGATTTGCGCCCGCACCGAGACATCCAACGCGGAAACAGATTCATCGGCAATCACCACTTTCGGATTGAGCGCCAGCGCGCGCGCAATACAAACGCGCTGTCGCTGACCGCCGGAGAACTCATGGGGATAACGTGCGGCGTGCTCTGGCAGTAATCCGACTTTTTCCAGCAGCCAGGCTACGCGTTGTTCAGCCTGCTTACGCGGCATCACTTTATGCACTAACAGCGGTTCCATAATGGAGTAACCGACCGTATGGCGTGGATCAAGCGACGCATAGGGGTCTTGAAAAATAAACTGAATATCACGGCGGAGCGGTGCTAACTGGTGAGCGGACAAGGTATCAATGCGCTGGCCGTCAAAGGTGATGCTTCCGCCCTGGCTCTGTACCAGACGCAATAATGCGCGGCCCGTGGTCGATTTCCCACAGCCCGACTCCCCTACCAGCGCCAGGGTTTCACCGGCATAGAGATCAAAACTGATTTTTTCTACGGCGTGGACGCGACGCTGCACGCGATTGAGCCAGCCACCACGCAGATCAAAGCGCGCGACTAAATCTCGCACCTGCAAAATGGGGGGCTGTTGGTAACGGGCGGTGTCCTGCGGTTGCTCGGTTGGGAGGGCTTCGCCGGTGCCGAGCAAAGGAAATTTCAGCGGTAAGGGCTGGGTTTTCATTTCGCCTAAACGCGGTACCGCAGCCAGCAGCGCCTGGGTATAGGGCTGCTGCGGCTGGCTGAAAAGCTGCTGTACTGGCGCCTGTTCAATCACGTCTCCGCGATACATAACCTGCACACGGTCAGCCATTTCTGCCACCACGCCCATATCGTGCGTGATAAAAATCACCCCCATCGACATCTCTTTTTGCAACACGCGGATCAGTTGCAGAATCTGCGCCTGAATGGTGACATCCAGCGCGGTGGTCGGCTCATCGGCGATCAACAATGCCGGTTTGCAACTCAGGGCCATGGCAATCATCACCCGCTGACGCATACCGCCAGAGAGTTGATGGGGATAACGCGTCATCACGTTTTTGGCTTCAGGAATGCGCACCCGCTCCAGCATCTCGTGGGCTTCTTTCAGCGCTTCACGCTGGCTTTTCCCCTGATGCAGCCGAATTGACTCGGCAATCTGATCCCCTACCGGAAACACCGGATTGAGCGAGGTCATCGGCTCCTGAAAAATCATCGCCATATCTGCACCACGCACCTGACGCAGGTGAGCAGACGATGCGCGCATGAGATCCAGCACCTGATCGTTACGACGGCGCAGCAAAACTTCCCCGGTCACCGTAGCACCCGATCCGCCCAGCAGCTGCATCAGCGCCAGTGAACTCACTGATTTACCCGAACCGGATTCGCCAACCAACGCCAGCGTCTCCCCCCGCTGCACATCCAGTGAGAGTTGACGAACCGCCGTGGTGTTTACACCTTCACGCCGAAAGCTGACAGTGAGATCGCGCACTGCCAGCACTTGCTGTGGGGCGAGTTGTAGGGTTGCTTTTGCGGCGGGCATCACACCATCTCCTTAGTATTTTCGCCAGACTGTCCCTCTGGCGAGGTGGCATTTAGCCGACCGGCCTGAAGATGTACTTACAGGGAAGACCTGCGTACCCGCAGCGGATACTGCATTGAGTATAGAAGCTCACTGCGCAGATGCAGCAGCCGAGTAGACCTGAACAGAAAGTGCTGAACCCTCTGATTTCACGCATTTTTCATCGTGACAGGTGAATTTTCGACTATAAAAAAATCAGCCGGGTGCTGTAAAGCAAAAAGTCACCTTACGGTCATAACCTTTTGTTTTGGCTTATAACCGGTTGTAGGTGTGACATCCCGAAAAAACCTTTTCATAATGAAGGTAAATCCAGACTTAAGCAGGTATAAGCAGCATGGAAAGTTTCACCGCAGGATTGATCTCACTGGAAGACGCGCAGGCTAAAATGCAGGCGCAGCTCAAGCCGATTACGGATTCACTGATGGTCTCTCTGGCTGAAGCCGCTGGCCGAATCACCGCCAGCGCCATTCAGTCACCCATTGACGTCCCCTCTTTTGATAACGCCGCGATGGATGGTTATGCGGTACGTCTGGCAGACGTCGCCGCTGGCGTGCCACTGCCCGTGGTGGGCAAAGCGTTTGCGGGAGCCCCCTTTAACGGTGACTGGCCTGCCGCTAGCGCCATTCGGATTATGACCGGTGCGCCGGTTCCTGCCGGGTGCGAGGCAGTCGTTATGCAGGAACAGACCACATTGCAGGACGATGCAGTCACGATCAATGCAGCCGTCACTGCCGGGCAAAATATACGTCGCGTGGGCGAAGATGTCCGTGCTGGTGCCCTCGTATTAGCCGCAGGCGTGCGCCTGGGTGCCGCTGAATTACCGCTATTAGCCTCACTGGGCATTGCTCAGGTCAGCGTGCTACGAAAACTGCGCGTGGCCATCTTCTCGACCGGGGATGAACTGCGTCCGGTTGGCGAACCGCTGGAAGCGGGTCAGATTTATGATACCAACCGTTTCACCGTCTCTCTGATGCTCAATAAACTCGGCTGTGAAGTGGTTGATCTCGGTATCGTCAAAGATGATCCCGCCGCGCTGCGTGCCGCTTTTGCCGAGGCCGATCATCAGAGCGATGTGGTGATCAGCACAGGCGGTGTTTCCGTTGGCGAAGCCGATTTTACTAAAGCGATGCTGGAAGAACTCGGGGCAATCACCTTCTGGAAGCTGGCGATCAAACCAGGTAAACCCTTTGCCTTTGGTCGTTTAGCCAGTAGCTGGTTCTGTGGCTTGCCGGGCAACCCGGTTTCTGCCGCCGCCACCTTCTATCAACTGGTACAGCCAATGCTGGCACAGCTGACCGGGCAGACCCGTTCCCCACTGCCGACGCGCCAGCGTGTCCGTGCGGCAACTCGCCTGAAAAAAAGCCCAGGCCGGCTCGATTTCCAGCGTGGCATTTTGCAACGTACGGCGAACGGCGAGCTGGAAGTCAGCACCACCGGGCCACAGGGCTCCCATATTTACAGCTCTTTCGCGCTGGCGAACTGTTTTATCGTGCTGGAACGTGAACGTGGTGATGTTGAACCCGGTGAATGGGTTGAGGTAGAACCGTTCAATACGCTGCTGGAGGGATAAATGCAGGCGGAACTCAGTCGGGAAGAGATGCTGCGCTACAATCGCCAACTGGTGCTGCGCGGCTTTGACTTTGATGGCCAGGAGCGTCTGAAAGCCTCACGCGTATTAGTGGTGGGACTGGGCGGGCTGGGTTGTGCGGCCACGCCCTGGCTGGCTTCCGCGGGTGTCGGTAAATTAACGCTACTTGATTTCGACCAGGTGGCGCTGTCCAATTTGCAGCGTCAGATCCTGCACCATGATGCGGATATCGGTCATGACAAAGTGCGCTCTGCCGCTGCCAGCCTGCAGGCTATCAATCCACACTGTGAAATTACCCCCTGTGCCTCAAGGCTCGATGATGCTGCGTTATCTGCACTACTGGCACAGCACGATGCCGTGCTGGATTGCAGCGATAACGTTGAGACCCGGGAACAGCTTAACCGGCTTTGCCTGGCACAGCGGGTGCCCTTGATCTCCGGCGCAGCGATTCGTATGGAAGGCCAACTGATGGTGTTTCGCTGGCAACCGGATGAACCTTGCTATCGCTGCATCAGCCGTCTGTTTGGCGATCAAACATTAAGCTGCGTAGAAGCAGGCGTGATGTCACCGTTAGTGGGCGTGATCGGGGCACTGCAAGCGATGGAGACGTTGAAGATATTGGCGGAATTTGGTGTGACGCAGCCAGGAAAATTGCTGCTGTATGAGGCAATGACGTTGCAGTTTCGCGAAATTAAGGTCAATCAAGATCCGCGCTGTGAAGTGTGCGGCCACCCCGGAGGGTGACCGCCCGACATCAGGCGATGCCCTGGCTGCGCAGGTAATCTTCGTAGTTGCCGGTGAAATCCACCACGCGATCTGCTTTGATTTCCAGAATACGGGTGGCCAGTGAGCTAACGAACTCACGGTCGTGAGAGACAAACACCACGGTCCCTTCGTAGCCTTCCAGCGCCAGGTTGATCGATTCGATCGATTCCATGTCGAGGTGGTTGGTGGGTTCGTCCATCAGCAGGATGTTCGGTTTTTCCATCATCAGCTTACCGAACAGCATACGACCTTTCTCACCACCGGAGAGAACCTTAGCCGGTTTCTTAATATCATCCTGGCTGAACAGCAAGCGGCCCAAAATGCTACGTACTGCCTGCTCATCATCGCCCGGTTGCTTCCACTGGCTCATCCAGTCGAATACCGTCAGGTCATCAGCAAAATCAGCCGCGTGGTCCTGCGCATAATAACCAATCTGCGCATTTTCAGACCATTTTACCGTTCCGTTATCCGGGGTTAATTCACCCACCAGGGTTTTTAACAACGTGGTTTTACCAATACCGTTGGCACCGAGCACGGCAACTTTTTCACCAACTTCTAACAGCAGGTTAAAGTTTTTAAACAGCGGGCCATTATCAAAACCTTTCGTCAGTGCTTCGACTTCCAGTGCGTTACGGAAGAGTTTTTTATCTTGCTCGAAGCGAATGAACGGGTTTTGACGACTCGATGCTTTAACTTCATCCAGTTTAATTTTATCAATCTGTTTAGCGCGCGATGTCGCCTGACGAGATTTAGAGGCGTTAGCACTAAAGCGGCTGACGAAAGATTGCAGATCTGCGATCTGTGCTTTCTTTTTCGCGTTATCAGATAACAGACGTTCACGCGCCTGCGTTGCCGCAGTCATGTATTCGTCATAATTACCTGGGTACACACGCAGTTCGCCGTAATCCAGATCCGCCATGTGCGTACAAACCATATTCAGGAAGTGACGGTCGTGCGAAATGATAATCATGGTACTGTTACGTTCGTTAAGTACCTGCTCCAGCCAACGGATAGTATCGATATCCAGGTTGTTCGTCGGTTCATCGAGTAACAAAATATCTGGATTCGCAAACAGTGCCTGCGCCAGTAACACACGCAATTTCCAGCCCGGCGCTATTTCGCTCATTGGGCCATAATGTTGCTCAACGGGAATGCCAACACCGAGTAATAATTCTCCAGCGCGTGATTCAGCGCTGTAGCCATCCATTTCACCGTACAGCACTTCAAGGTCAGCCACTTTATAGCCTTCCTCTTCGCTCATTTCCGGCAAAGCATAAATGCGGTCGCGCTCTTCCTTTACTTCCCACAGCTCGTTGTGGCCCATAATGACCGTATCCAACACGCTGTATTCTTCGAACGCAAACTGATCCTGACGCAGCTTACCAATGCGCTCATTAGGATCGTATGAAACGTTGCCTCCGCTCGGAACCAAGTCTCCACCCAGAATTTTCATAAAAGTGGATTTACCGCTGCCATTAGCACCGATTAAACCGTAACGATTACCCCCACCAAATTTCACGGAGATATTCTCAAACAGCGGCTTACTGCCAAACTGCATGGTGATATTGCTGCTGACTAACACGGCGATGACCTTTTTTTGATTCAGAGAAGAAAAAACAGCCGCCATTATGCCAGAGGAAGCCGCTACCCCGCCACCCCGGACAACACGACATCAGTAAGTAAAAAAGCCGATGAACGCTTTCGCGCTCATCGGCTCCCACTTCCAAGGATTGTGTACTTCTCACCAGGCTTCCATTATCTGATGGCGTTGCTGTGACCTTGTGGTACAGCCCGTATGCGCATCCACGCACACTTGCCATCCTTTGCTGCCCGGCGTATTACTCAATGATTAGATCAGGAAATCATCCAGGCTTTTGCCTGCGTCCAGTGCTTTTTTGATTGCAGCTGGAGTACGGCCCTGGCCAGTCCATGATTTCTGCTCACCGTTTTCGTCGGTGTAAGAGTATTTAGCTGGACGCGGTGCACGCTTAGCGCGTTTTTTACCGGTTTCCAGTGCACCCAGCAATTCATTCGGGTCGATACCGTCTGCCAGCAGCATTTCACGGTATTTAGACAGTTTTTCTTCTTTTTCGCGATTCTGAGTTTGCTCAGCTTCAACTTCTTCGCGACGTTCGGTCACAACTACAGTTAATTTCTCCAGAATTTCTTCCAGATCGGTCAACGCAACTTCACGAGCCTGAGCACGCAATGTGCGAATGTTGTTCAATACTTTAAATGCATCACTCATCACAATGTCCTTGATTAAGGGGGGTAATAAAACTGTAGCGCCAAGATTACCTAAATCAAATAGAAAAATAAAATAATTTTGTTGTTACGTTAATTCTATACCGCACATTTATCACTTTTTGTCCTTTTCCAGGGCACATTTTGTTTAATAAATCGGGGGAATAAAATGCGGGGTAAAGCCAGTAAAACTCTATGGTATCGATTTCAAAGACCGGACTAACTTAAACCATGGATTAACAATATTGTTAAGAAGGCGTGAATGGTAAAGCGGATAGCCAGAGATAATGCGCGAGCCCGCGGAGAGTTCCTGACACAATCCTTTCAGTATTCAGCGAGATTTGTCACATTTTCGCCAACTATCGCCATAAAAAAAGCCGGTTTAAGACCGGCCTGAAATAGTTTGCAACAGCTTAATATTTTAGATTATGAAGTTCGCTTAACCGGTTGAGAAAGCGTCACCTGCTCCGCTTCATTTGGCGACAACCACTCATGTAAGTAGTGTTCGATTTGTTCAAGGCTACGATCGCGCGTTTCGGGTACACAGGTAACAACAAAAATGGCACCCAATATTCCGATAACGGCAAAGATAAAGAAAGTGCCAGCCAGACCCACGCTCGCCAACAGAACCGGGAACATCAAAGCGATTAAGAAGTTAGAAATCCAGAGTGCAAATACCGCTCCGCCCATAAAAATACCGCGCAAACGCGTAGGGAAAATCTCAGATAACAGCAGCCAGGTCACCGGTGACAGCGCACCCTGCTGGAAGCTCAGGAAAAGCAACATTCCTAATAGCACCATATAGCTACGCAGAATATCAGGCTGTCCGTTGATACTTTCCGGCATTAAATAACTCACCGTCCCAATAAATACCAGGCATGCGGTACAACCAAACTGACCAATCATCGTCATGGTGCGACGACCTATTTTCCCCAGTAACCAGATGCCGACAAAGGTCATTAATACCGAAATGACCCCATTGGCAATGGTGGCAAATAACGATGCACTATCGTCCATTCCCACCGATTTCAACATGGTCGGGGCGTAGTACATGATGGTGTTAACACCGGTTAGCTGCTGAATCATGGCAATCCCCATGCCGATCCAGAACAGGCGGAATAACCACGGCTTGCGCAATTCACGCAGACGCGGCTTCTGTTTTTCCTGCTCTTCCGAGAGGGTTTCCTCAATTTCCGTCAGTTCCCACTCCACATCCTGTTTGGCTCGGGTACGTTCCAGGACTTTACGCGCTTCAGCCAGGCGGCCTTTCATGGCATACCAGCGTGGCGTATCAGGCATAAACAGCATGCCAAACCACAACAGCACCGCTGGCACGGTGGCCACAGCTAACATCCAGCGCCAGGTGGTATCCCCACCCCAGGCAGCATTGAAGCCCGCGTTAGACATAAATGCCAACATCTGACCGCTGACAATCATCAACTCCTGCAACGTCACAAACTGACCCCGTTTATTCGCCGGGGCAATTTCCGCGATATAGACCGGTACCGTCGCTGAAGCACCGCCAACGGCAACCCCGAGGATGACACGGAAAATAATCATCCATTCAACGTCAGGGGCCAGAGACGTTCCCAATGCACCAATGGCAAAAATAATCGCCAGCACCAGAATGATTCTACGCCGCCCGATAGCCGCCGCGCAGTGACCCGATAACAGCGCGCCAAAAGCGGCACCAAATAACAGACTGCTGGTGACTAACCCGGTGGTAAAGGGGGTGAGATGCAGCTCTCCCCCCATAAACAACAAGGCCCCTGAAATCACCCCGGTGTCATAACCAAACAACAAGCCACCCAGGGTGGCAATCAGCGCGATGACCCTGACAAAAGGCTCAGCTTTGGCCGAACTGTTCGGCCCTGAGGCTTTATTAAGGGTGAGATACTTTTCCCGGGACATACAATCTCCTTATTAGGATTATGATGAGATGCTCTCCCTGAAAATAGATTATTTTTACCAAGATCTGCTATAATGAAATTTAAGTTTTGCGTGACAGCGCATAGAAAACAGACAAAGAGGTAATTGAGATCACAATTACATCATAAAAAGATGGATATGACAGCAATGATGGGAGTCAATCATTTCATAGAGGGAATTTAAGGCGGATTTTTGTTTCATTCATTCTTCGCAGTCGACCTGAAACTGCGAAGAATGAAATAAATTTTTTATTGCACCCGAGTGCCAGGTCCAAATACTGAATATTCTGGTAGCTGCACCTTCTGCCAGGATTCCCAGCCACCGCCTAACGCTTTGTACAACGCCACCAGATCCAGCGCACTCTGCATTCTCGCCTGGGTGGATTGCTCCTGTGCCTGCGACAGCTGGCGCTGGGCATCCAGCACTTCCAGGAAGCTGCTAATCCCCTGGCGATAGCTGGTCGTGGCTAAATCAAAGCTACGTTGCAGTGCGCCTGCGGTGTTATCTAATGCGATAACCCGCTGTTGGTCCGCACGGTAGCTCACCAGCGCATTTTCGACATCCTGTAAGGCCGTCAGCACCGTCTGGCGGTATTGCAGCGCCGCGTTGGCTTGCTGCGCTCGCGCCAGCTTCACGCTAGCCACCAGTTGCCCGCCCTGGAAGATGGGAATCGATAGCGATGGGCCGAAGCTGTAGAAATGGCTGCTCCAGTTGTCCAGATAACTGGCATCGGTGTTACGTACGCCCAACTGGCCCGTGAGTGACAGGCTGGGGAAAAGTTGGGCGACCGAGACACCAATGTTGGCTGTCTGAGCATGAAGTTCAGCTTCCGCCTGACGAACATCAGGGCGACGGCGCGCCAGCGTTGAAGGAATCCCTATGTTCACCATTTTCGGCAGCTCTGGCAGCGCTTTTTGCTGACTTAACTCGCCATCCAGCGAACCCGGCACTTTGCCCAGTAACACCGCCAGGCTGTTCATCGCCTGCTGCACCTGCGCCTGATATTGTGGCAGTTGCGCTTGCAGGCTAAAGAGTTGCGCCTGCGAGTTCTCCACATCGGTGAGCGGTGCTAAGCCATTATGCTGCTGATTCTGCGTCAGGGACTGTGTCTGCTGCGCGATGGAGATCTGCTGCTGCAAAGTCTGCAGCGTGGTTTGCGCACCGCGTAATTGCAGGTAGGTGCGCGCCACTTCAGCTTCCAGTGACACCAGCGCATCATTACGCTGCTCAACGGCCACCTGCTGCTGCGCCCCTGCCATCTCTACCTGGCGACGTACTTTGCCCCACATATCCAGTTCCCAACTGGCATCGAAACTTCCCTGATAGAAGCCGCCGGATTGCGTCAGGCTATCCAGTGAACCGGCTACATCGCTGTCCACTTTGCTGTAGACATCCTGAGATTTGAGTATCCCCTTCAGCCCCAGCTGTTCCCGGCTGGCTTTCACGGAGCCATTCACGCTCGGTAAGAAGCCACCCCGTGCCTGAGTGAGCTGTTCACGCGCTCCGGCGATACGTAACACCGCCTGCTGCAACGATAGATTTCCCGCTACTGCGCGGGTGATCAGGCTATCGAGCTGCGGATCGTTGAAACTGTGCCACCAACGCGGATCGGTAGCGGTGGCCTGCGTTTTAGAGGCCTGCTGTGAAGTCACATCGTGGAAGCTGTTTGGCAACTGAGGCTTAGGCGCCTCGTAGTCTGGCCCTACAGCGCAGCCACTGAGTGTAATCGCCAGTGCCAGTAAGCTCAGGCGAGGAAAATAAGAAACGTTCATGTCAGTGTGCTCCTGCACTGCCTTCGCTTTTAATCGGCGAAAGTAGCCAACAAACGGGGATCAGAACCAGTGCCAGCACCGTCAACCCGGTAAATACATCGATGTAAGCCAAAATACGCGCCTGGGTCATCATCTCTTGATAGATTTGCCCGGTCGCCAGCGAAATCGGATCGCCGATGGCGCTGGTATAGTCGCGGATGTTTTGCGCCCACTGCTGCACCGTGATGTTAAATTGCTCATTTAACGGCGTCATGTTGTGCACCATATTCGCCGAGTTAACCTGCGTTCTCTCGGTGATCGCTGCCGTCGAGAGCGAGATCCCAATCGATCCTGCCACATTACGGAACATGGTAAACAACGCCGCCGCGTCAGCATTCAACTGCTGGGGAACGGTGATAAACGCAATGGTGGTGAGCGGGACAAACAGGAAGCCCAGACCGATGGATTGCGCACAGCGCATCAGCATCAGCGTGGTAAAGTCCACCGTCGGTGTCAGGGTGGCAGAGTAGACAAACGAGAGCGCCATACAGAGAAAACCAAACGCAATCAGATAGCGCGTCTGCACCACCGGCATCAGTTTTAACACCAGCGGGATCGTCAGGACGATCAAAGCTCCACTGGGCGAGAGGAATAGCCCTGCCAGAGTAGCGGTATAGCCTAAATCCTGCTGTGCCAGCTGCGGCATCACCACGGAACTGCCGTATAACGCGACTGACATGCCCGCCATCAGCAGCCCTGCGACCCAGAAATTGCGATCTTTCATCACGGTCAGGTCAACCACCGGCTTACGGACATACAGCAGCCAGTAGATAGCGCCGACAATCCCGACCACCGCCAGCGTGGCGAAGACCATAATGAAGTGGGAATTGAACCAGTCTTCATCTTCACCGCGATCGAGGAAGACCTGTAAACAGCCCAGGCCTAAGGTGATTAACGAGATGCCAATGTAGTCAATGCGTAAACGGTGACGTGCCCACTTACGTTCCCACGGTGGATCTTCGAGCAGATTATAAATTGCGATCACCGCCATAATGCCGACCGGGATATTAATAAAGAAGACCCAGCGCCAGTTGAAATTATCGGTGATCCAACCCCCCATCGTCGGGCCAATAATTGGCGCGACAATAATCGCGATGGAAGAGAGGCCAAAGGCCTTGCCGCGATCTTCCGGCTTGAAGTAATCCAGCAGTACAGATTGCTGCACCGGCTGCAAACCGCCACCAAAAAAGCCCTGTAAAACACGGAATAAAATGATCTGCCACAGTTCAGTCGCAATACCGCACAGGAAAGAGCAGATGGTGAACATCACAATACAGATAATAAAGAACTGCCTACGACCAAACACGCGGGTAAAGAAGGCCGAGATCGGCAGCACAATGCCGTTCGCGACCAAATAAGAGGTTAATACCCAGGTAGATTCGTCGTAGCTGGACGAGAGCGAGCCAGCAATATGGGGTAGCGCTACGTTGACAATCGTGGTGTCCAGAATCTCCATGAACACCGCGATGGTCACTGTTATCGCGACCAGCCAGGGATTGCTGGTGGGTTTCCAGCTCTGCGCCCCGTTCATTTCACGGTTACCTTCGGTTCAACCGACAGGCCCAGTGGCAGAGGACGATTTGGATCGAGACCTTTATCAATCACGATTTTAACTGGCACGCGTTGTACAATTTTCACGTAGTTACCGGTGGCATTTTCCGACGGGAAAGTAGAGAAACGTGAACCGGTTCCCATCTGAATACTGTCCACATGCCCTTCCAGCTTCAGATCTGGCAAAGCATCGACACTGATCGTCACTTTGTCGCCAGGGTTCATGTGTTGTAACTGAGACTCTTTAAAGTTAGCGGTGATCCAGATATCGGGGGAGACCAGCGAGAACAACGCAGTGCCCGCCTGAACCAGCGTACCCACCTGGACATTACGTTTAGTAACAAATCCGTCGTACGGTGCGCGAACCTGAGTGTAGGAAAGATTAAGTTCTGCGGTGTTGAGCTGCGCCTGCGCCTGATCGACCTGCTGCTGACGTGCCTCTACGTTTGTCTCTTGCTGACGGATTTGCAGCGCAACCTGCGAAGCCACTTCCACCTGTGCTTTGGCACTTTGTAACTGTGCCTGAGCAGAGCGGAGCTGTGCGCTCGCGTTATCGATATTACGCTGTGTGGTCGCGCGTGGGTCAACGGCACGCTGACGACGATCGTCCGCCTGGGCATTGAGTAAATTCGCCTGGGCTTTTGCCTGGTCTGCCAACGCCTGATCGCGCTGCGCAGGGTACTGCACGCGTGACAGGCTAAGCTGAGCCTGCGCCTGATGCAGCTGCGCTTGCGCTAAGCCTAACTGTGCTTTTGCCTGATCGCGCTGGGCGGCGTTGTCTCGTGGGTCAATCTCAACCAGCAGATCGCCCTTCTTCACCCGCTGGTTATCCGTGACCAGCAGTTTCACCACATAGCCGGACGCTTTCGGTGCAATGGTTACCGCATTCCCTTCGGTAAAAGCATCGTCTGTGGTTTCTTCATTACGCGTACTCAACCAGTACCACAGGGCGATCACCACCGTTATCACCACGATGATAACGAGGATCACCAGCGGTTTTTTTCCGGGGCGTTTGCGTTCAGGCTCATTATCTTGCTGATGGGAAGTGTGATTTGCGTTGTTGGTGTCTTCCTGACGTGAATCACCATGATTTGATGCGGGGGTGCGGTTCTCGCTCATAATTCCCTTCACTAGCCATTGGCCCTTTATCTTGGGCAAAAAAGGTCAGCTTAAAAGGTAATTGTTAAATGGAAAAACACCAGCGTTTCTTAACTGTTACGAAAAATAAAAGGCACAATATGCCAAAGTTTAACGCTAGCTAAACAGTTGCAGCAGACCCCAGCCGACCAGCATGGCCCAGGCCAGCATCGGCACCGAGAACAGATGGAACTGCCACCAGACGCGACGGTCTTGCGCCATACGTAACGCGATCAGGTTAGCCAGTGAGCCCGGCAGCAGGCCAAAGCCACCGATATTCACCGCCCAGGCCAGGACCTCTGACGGGGGCAGTTTTTGCAGTAGCAGAATGGTGGTAGGCACGTTGCTGATCACCTGAGAGAGCGCGATTGCCAGCAGGTAGACGCCGCCCTGCCCCAACTGGCTGACGGCAGAAAAATGGGCTTGCAGCAGCGGTAGACCGGTCAGGAGACGGACATCGATAAACATCACGATGAACACCAGCAACAGACTCCAGTCAATGTGCAACAACACCTGGCGCGCTATCACCAGATAGCAAGCAAAGATCAGCAGCAATACCGCACCGGTAAGATGCCACTCCAGCGCGACGATAAACAGCAGGTACAGCGCCAGGCTGGTCATAAACAGCGGCTTTTGCCACGCAGGAGACGCCTGGGCGGTGTGTTTTTCGATGGTCCGAGCGGGGAAACTCCACCAGGTGAGCGCCATCAGCGTCAGTAACAGCACCGTGAACAGCGGCAGCATCTGCCAGATAAAACTCGCAACCCCGGCTCCACTTTGGCTCCATAACAGGATATTTTGCGGATTGCCCACCGGCGTCAGCAGCGAACCGGCATTCACCGCCAGTGCTTCAAAAATGATTAAACGCCCCAGTGGCAGGCGGGAGTATTTACGCAGTGTCAGGGTTAACGGCACCAGGATAAACAGTGCCACATCATTCGTGAGGAAAGTCGATAACAGCGCCGCTGCCAACACCATGAACAGCGCCAACGCTCGCTCATGGTGAAAACGGCCCATCAGACGCGCGCCCAATACGTCAAAGTACCCGCTGTTCTCCAACCCTTTGGTCAGCAGCAGCAATCCCGTCAGGGTGATGATGGTGTGCCAGTCTACCGCTTGAGGCAGGTCGGAAATGCGCACATCCGACCAGATAAACAGCAATGCTCCGAGAACCAACAACAGATGCAGAATGCGATCCTGCAGAAAAGAACGGAACACGATAGACATTGGGTGCAGCGCCTTATAGTGACTAGCGACTCTCGTAAAATTTCTGGAACACTTGCAGGGTTTCATCGCTCACGTGATGCTCGATGCCCTCGGAATCACGACGTGCCGTTTCCGGGCTGATGCCCAGTGCCAGTAAAAAGGTTTCGACGATGTGATGGCGCGCACGACTCTCTGCGGCCAGCCTTTCTCCTTCCGGTGTCAGGAACACACCGCGGTAAGGCACCTGTTCTACCAGGCCGGTTGTCGCCAGACGCTTCAGCATTTTTGCCACGGTAGGCTGTGATACGCCGAGACGCGCGGCCATATCGACCTGGCGTGCCTCACCAAATTCGCCAATTAAATCAGAGATTAACTCAACGTAGTCATCAATCAATTCCCGACGATGTGCTTCACGCACCTGCCGAAATCCTTCGACATGCTCCTCAATATCTTTCAGTGGCCCCTGGGGGCTGCCACCCACGTTTTTCGCACGACGACTCATTCAGCTTCCTCTTTATTATGCTCCGCATCAGACCTTCAATGCGGATTTGCTGCGCCTATTGTAAACCAGGCTTAAAGAAGCTCAAATTTTTCGTTATTGCCTCTGGCTAAATAGTATAGCCAGTGCTATCTTTGTTGATAATGTAAGCACAAAACGTTGATGCATCCAGATCCGCAAGGATCTTACCGTGAGAGCGGTTTTATCTGCACCATGACGCAATGCTGGCTTACGGCTTCATTGAATTGATTGGGAGGTGACCATGAGCACCATGAAATGCTGCCTTGATTGTGGCAAATGCTTCCAGGCGAAAAGCGCGCCTGCTGTGGATGTGAAATCCTGGTTATGCGTATTAACCCGTTCGCCTTTCAGCCTGAAACTGATGCTGATTGAAAAACTGACCGGGAAGAAAATTGGCGAGCGTACTTGCCCTAATCTGATCTGGCGCGGCTAAGCTTAATCAAGCCCGCGCAGTAAAAATTCCATGACCCACTGGTTAACGCCAGTGGGTTTTATTTTGCTTTTTTTCTGCCACCACCCATAAAAAAGCCGGGCTCGATAGCCCGGCTAGTCATATGCATAACGCTTCGGTTAGGCTTTGGCTAACTCTTCTTCTGGACGCTTGAGGATGGCATAACCCAGCCCCGCAACCAGCGTACCCACGGCGATAGCCATTAAATAACCGAGCACCGGCGTAATCGCGCCCGGAATCAGCAGTACGAACAAGCCACCGTGCGGAGCCATGAGCTTCGCGCCAACCAGCATCGAAACGGCACCGGTCAGTGCGCCACCGATAATGCAGCACGGCAGGACACGCATTGGATCACGGGCCGCAAACGGAATCGCGCCTTCAGAGATAAAGCACAGTCCCAGCACCAGCGCCGCTTTACCGCCTTCCTGCTGTCCTTTGTTGAACTTACGACGCGCGACCAGCGTTGCCAGGCCCATCGCCAGCGGTGGCACCATACCTGCAGCCATGATCGCCGCCATCGGCGCATACGTTTGTGAGCTCAGCAGGCCAACCCCAAAAGCGTAGGCCACTTTGTTGACCGGACCGCCCATATCGGTACACATCATGCCACCGAGGATGGCTCCCAGCAGTACCGCATTCGCCGTACCCATATTAGCCAGCCAGTGCGTCAGGCCGGTCATGATAGCCGCGACCGGTTTGCCCACCACGAAGATCATCAACAGGCCGGTAATCAAGCTGGCGACCAGTGGAATGATCAAAATCGGCTTCAGCGCTTCCATACTTTGCGGCAATTTAACCTTGCTGCTGAGGAACTTCGCCGCGTAACCGGCAATAAAGCCCGCGATAATCCCCCCCAGGAAGCCCGCATTAATGCTGGTTGCCAGCATACCGCCGATCAAACCCGGCGTCAGGCCAGGACGGTCAGCAATCGAGAAGGCAATAAAGCCTGCCAGTACCGGCACCATCAGGGCAAACGCACTGCCACCACCAATTTGCATCAGTGCAGCGGCCAGCGTGCCCTGCTCTTTAAAAGCGGTGATGCCGAAAGCAAATGACAAGGCGATACTTAAACCACCAGCGACCACCATTGGCAGCATATAAGAAACGCCGGTCAGCAGATGGCGATAGCCGCCCGCTTTCTCTTTCTTCTCTGCCTGCTGAGCACCGCTTTGGTTCCCGGAAGGCTGATAAGTTTTGGCTTCAGCCTGCGCTTTATCCAGCTCCTGCGCGGTCTTTTTCAGCGCCAGGCTGGTAGACGTGCGATACATCGGCTTACCGGCAAATTTTGCCAGTTCCACTTCAATGTCCGCCGCGACGATGACTAGATCGGCTGCTGCCACTTCTTCTGGCGTAATGGCGTTACCCGCACCCACTGAGCCGCGTGTTTCGACTTTCACCCACCAGCCACGGCGTTTTGCTTCCGCTTCAATGGCTTCAGCCGCCATAAAGGTATGTGCCACACCCGTTGGACAGGCGGTGATGGCCACAATACGTTTTTGCGCATTGGCGGCGGCCGGTTGTGCCGCAGCGACGGCTACCGGTGCAGGCTGCCATGGACGCGCCTGGGTTTTGGCTTGTTGCAGTACGCTTTCCGGTGCATCCAGCGCCTGCTGTACATCAGCCAGCCAGACAGATTTACCGTTCAGCGCCGCGTCATCCGGTACCTGATGACCCAGAACAATCACCAGCTCAGCATCCGCTGGGGTTTCAGTAGCGACCAGGCCAAGCGCCGCCAGTGCGGCAGTCAGGCGCTGTTTTGCCATAAATGTTGCAGCGATTCCCAGTGCGGGATCTTGTATCAGCAGCGTTTTCATTATCGCTCTCCTGCTGTCAGTTAACGGGTTGTAAGTCGACGCGCGCCATCATTGCGGCCAACTGAGTACGATCGGTAACGCCGACATTACTTTGCGTAACGGCCATCGCCGCTACAGCCGTCGCCAGACGTAAGGTATGTTCGCTGGATTCGCGCATCAGCAGGCCATAGATCAGACCGCCTACCATCGAATCACCCGCGCCTACGGTGCTCACCACTTCACAGGCCGGAGGTCTGGCAATCCACTCACCAGAAGCATTGACCCACAGAGCCCCTTCCGCACCGAGGGAGATCACCACATGGGCGATACCTTGTTCACGCAGTTCATGGGCGGCGGCGATCACTTCCTGTAACGTTGCCAGTTTACGGCCCGCCCAGATTTCCAACTCGCGACGGTTAGGTTTCACTAACCACGGTGAGGCTTTCAAGCCCGCCACCAGCGCTTCGCGGCTGCTGTCAAAAATGATGCATGGGCATTGAGAACGCAGCTCGCTCATCCAGCGCGTAAAGGCATCGGGATCAACGCCCGCCGGTAAGCTTCCACTGACGCAAACCATATCGAACTGGCCTAACCAGCTCAGGGAGTCAGCGCTGAAGCGATCCCAATCCTGGCGCGTTACATTGAAGCCGGAGAAGTTCAGGTCAGTGACTTCACCATTCTGCTCGGTGAGTTTGACGTTAATACGGGTACGTCCTTCGACGACCTGGAAACGGTTGGCAATCCCCAGCTCACTGAACAGCTGTTGGAAACCATCCTGATTCTCTCTGCCAAGAAAGCCACCCACGGTGACATCAATACCCAGATCTTTCAGCACCTTGGCAACGTTGATCCCCTTTCCGGCTGCGTGCAGGCCGGTGGTTTTGACCAGGTTTACCTCGCCCCGCTCGATCTCTGGGGTAAAGCCCACCAGATCGTAAGCGGGATTCAGGGTGATTGTTGCTACGCGTCTGCTCATGCTGCACCCTCGCCTAAACCGGCGTTAATCGCTTCACCAATGGCCTCAATCGCCTGCTGCGCATCTTCGCCACTGGCGGTAAAGCGCAGGCGATGTCCTTTTTTCACCCCCAGCGCAACCACTTTCATCAGGCTACGCCCGTTGGCAGGTTTACCACTGCCGTCGAGGTTGATCACGCTGACATCACAGTTGAACTGTTTAATCACGGTCACCAACGCAGTACCCGGACGGGCATGCAAACCATGCTCATTACGAATGGTAAATTCTGCCGTGACCTGCGCCGCTTCTTCACTGACTTCACTGGTCAGCAGCGCCAGCACACCGGCCGCATCGGCTTTGATCAGGCGTTCGCCCTGCTGCTTATTCAATAAGGTATTCAACCAACCCAGCACGCTCAGCGGCTGTTCATCCGTTGCTGCAACGGTTACCAACAGCGCAGCCTGATTGCCCTGATGCGCAAAAGCAGTAGCAGCACGGCTCACGGCAACAGCGCTACGCAGATTGCCTTTACCGCTGTCATTGAGCCAAATACCCTGTCCGAGATGAACAGGGGTAGCCGACACCGCATCCGCCACAAACGTCGCATCTACCGCACCTGCGGCCTGGAGACGCCCGGCATTAAGCGCTTGCAGGGTGATCAAATCTGCTGCCTGTACATCGAGGCCAATTAATGACGTGTCGAACGTAAATTCTGCCTTCTGCTTCTCACCTTGCAGAATGGCGCGTAAATCTTCAGCTGAAGCCTGCTTGAGTTGATCGCTCAAGGTGTCATCGCTCAACACGTGCGTCAGCTGACGTAGCAATGCGAGGTGTTCATCGGATTTGGCGGCAATGCCGATCACCACATAGGCAGTCTGATCTTCTCCCCAGGCAATTCCCTGTGGGAACTGAAACACCTGCACACCGGTTTTAAGTACCTGGTCGCGCGTGTCCGTGGTGCCATGAGGGATGGCGATACCATTACCAAGGAAGGTCGAGGTCTGCTGCTCGCGTGCCAGCATACCGTTAATGTATCCATCCGCTACGTTACCTGCCGCAGTGAGTGCGGCAGCTACCTGGCGGATAGCATCTTCTTTATTCAGGGCGCTGGCCGCTGTGTGAATGGCCTGCAATTCGAGCTGCAACATAGAACTCCTCGCTTGCTGAGATTGAATCGTTTCAGCTACTGGTGAAAAAGAGACGTCACTCGACTTCAGGACAGAGAAGAGAGTAACGCTGAAACGTTTCAAGAATATTGAGACAGCGCAACCCGCCAGGCAAGCTTTAGCGAAAAGTGCGTAGCAGATTTTTGACATCACGCACACTTCGTAGATATTACCGGGTTTATCTGGTTGATTAGCTGAGAGAGTTGCTGTACGTCCGCCACCTTCAATAGCAGCGCGTCAGCAACTTAAGGCGCGGTTTCAGCTTCTAGCTGAAGGAGCCAGGTCATGGCTTCAACACGGCTGTTGCCGCACATCTCGCAGGAGGGTTGCAGGCCAGCACACACTTTCGGCCGCAGTGGCGAAGTAAAGATTTTACAGCGTTGGTCAGCACCCAGCTGAACGCAGGGTGTATTGGCCGGCTTGCCATTGGGCATTCCGGGAATAGGTGAAGAAATAGAGGGCGCAGTGCAACAAGCACCACATTGACTCCGACACTCCATACCAGGCTCCCATGTCATTTTTTCGCGGACAATAGCAGTCCTTCAGGGTGAATGCCACGCTTATCGCGGCAGAGAAATATTTCCCCGTTGCTCTATTGCCTGTTACTGCGCCCAGGCGTAACGTGACGCGCAACGAAAGCTTGAAACAAGTGAGAACTGCAATGCCAAGAGCGAATGAAATTAAGAAAGGGATGGCCGTTACCTGGAACGGCAAACTGCTGCTGGTAAAAGATATTGATGTCCAGAGCCCAAGCGCACGCGGTGCGGTCACCCTGTATAAAATGCGCTTTACGGATATCCGCACCGGGTTAAAAGTTGAAGAGCGTTTTAAAGGCGATGACATCATCGATGCGATTGCCTTGAGCCGTCGCGCTGTCACCTTCTCTTATATAGATGGTGATGAATATGTGTTTATGGATAACGAAGACTACACCCCTTACAACTTCAAGCAGGATCAGATTGAAGAAGAGCTGCTGTTTATTCCTGAAGGGGGCATTCCAGGCATTCAGGTACTGACAATGGATGGCCAGATTCTGGCGCTGGAACTGCCGCAGACGGTCGATATGGAAATTGTCGACACTGCGCCAGGCATCAAAGGGGCTTCTGCCAGCGCACGCAATAAACCGGCTGTGATGAGCACCGGTTTGTCGATTCAGGTACCGGAATACCTCAGTAACGGCGACCGTATTCGCATTCATATTGCTGAACGCCGTTATATGGGGCGTGCTGATTAAGCACATCCCGTACTTTTCCTGCCCCTACTCTGTTATAAAATAACACTTTTCCGCCGTGCGCTGTTTCATTACGTGGCGGCATGACTCAGTGGGGGCAAGGAAATGACCAAGGTAAACCTGATCACCGGTTTTCTCGGCAGCGGTAAAACCACGCTGTTATTACAGTTGCTGCAAAAAAAACCAGCGAATGAAAACTGGGCCATTCTGGTCAATGAGTTTGGGGAAATAGGCATTGATGGTGCCCTGCTGCGCGCAGGCGGAGCCACGCTAAAAGAGATCCCTGGTGGTTGTATGTGCTGCGTCAACGGACTGCCGATGCAGGTCGGCCTGAACAGCCTGTTACAACAGCACAAGCCCGATCGTCTGTTGATTGAACCCACCGGCTTAGGCCACCCTAAACAGCTGCTGAAATTGCTCAGTTCCGATGTGTATGCCGACTGGCTGCAATTAAATGCCACCCTGACGTTGCTGGACCCGCGCCAGCTAGCAGATGAAAAGATCCTGTCTGATGAAAATTTTCGCGATCAGCTCACCGCCGCTGATGTGATTGTTGCCAGCAAAGCTGACCGCTGGATGGCGGAAGACCACACTCGCCTGGCACAATGGCAACAGCAACAAGCACGGGTGCGTCCGCTGGTCACTGCCCAGTGGGGTGATATTCCCCTTTCGCTGCTCGATCACCCACGCGACCCTGCCACAGCGTTGCCTGATGCACGCCATCACCATCATCACCCCGACCGCAGCGGCTTTGCCGCATTGAAACTGGACGGGCCGACTCGCTGGCGCCGTGCCGTCAATCAGGGCCAGGGCTACTTCTCTTGCGGCTGGCTATTTGATGCTGACACCGAATTTGATGGTGAAGGCGTACAAGCCTGGCTGGCAGAACTCCCGGTTGAACGCGTAAAAGGACGACTGAGGACGCCACAAGGTGTATTGACACTTAACCGCCAGGGCGATGATGTCCAGATCACACTGCAGGATGAAAGCACCACAGATAGCCGAATTGAGCTGATACATCGCGAGCAGATGGACTGGAATCGACTACAATCCCAGCTGTTGAAGCTTCGTTTAACCTAAGCGGAGTAGGTTTCCCCCATTTCGACTTTGAGTGATTATGATGCGCGCGACTCGTCTTATTACCATTCTGCTGCTTAACCTGCTCGGTCTGGTCCTGTTCTTCTCCTGGTATCTGCCGCCAGACCATGGATTCTGGTTTGCGTTGGATAAAGACATTTTCTACAGCTTTAACAGCAAAATGGTGACCCATCCCGGCTTCGCCATGCTGGTCGCCATTACCAATTTCCGCGGCTTTGATCTGGTTTCACTGCTCGCCATGGGCTGCCTGTACCTGTTCTTCTGGCGCAAGCAAACCCCGCAGGGCAAACGCCGCATGTTAGCGATTGGGGTGACCATGCTGTTGACGGCCGTGGTGCTTAACCAGTTGGGCCATTTGATTCCGGTTCATCATGCCAGCCCAACGCTGTTCTTTAAGGATGTGCATCGCGTCAGTGAACTGACCGGCATTCCGGCCAAAGATGCCTCAGGAAATAGTTTCCCTGGCGACCACGGCATGATGCTGATTATTTTTGCCTGCTTTATGTGGCGTTATTTTGGCGCGAGAGCGTTTATTGCCGGTCTGGTGATTGTTTTTGTCTTTGCGCTGCCACGTGTAATGGCGGGCGCACACTGGTTCACCGATATTGCTGTCGGTTCCATGACCGTGGTGCTGGTGGGCTTAAGCTGGTGTCTGCTCACACCGCTGACCGATAAGATTATCGACTGGCTATACCGTAAAATGCCGGGAAAATATAAGCCCGCTGCGTAACTGATAAGCCCTGGCGATAGAGTGGATAAATTTCCACCCGCCAGGGCTTAACAATTGCTGGTTATTATCTATTTCTACTAAGGTTATTCCGCCAAAGGAAAAGATTATGTTGTAGGCGAAAAATCGTTGAAGTTTAATTATCGATGTCCAGCCAGAAAAGTCTTAAAAACCCCGTTACAACCCGCTTCCGACCGCGATCTGCCGTTTTATTTCGTAAAAAATACTCTTCAGTGGCGTAAAAGTGAACAGCGTGTGACAGTTTGATTTCACATCAAAAAAACCTATAAGAATTTGGCTAAAACCGCTCGCCACGGCGTCTCGGATCAGTTAATCTCAGTCGCAGTGAGATAACAACAGCAGAAAATTCGGCGCTTCCTGATTAAAAAATGTGTCCTGAAACACATTTTGACCATTAAGGAATTGTTTGTCGGTTTCACTCTTATTAATCTCATCTCGTTTTTGTCATCTGGCTGACGACATTTGTCGTAAAAGGACATCGAAGGAAAGAAACAATAATGGTCAAATCTCAACCAAGACTGAGATACATCTGGCGGATTGTCCCGGCAATGCTTTTGGCAACCCTCCTCTCAGCATGTACTACAGGTCATAGCAGTCAGAACGCGAAAAACGAGAATCATGAAGTTAACAACCACAATGGTTTTTTACTTCAGGCGTCTCAGGATGAATTTGAACAGATGGTGCGTAATGTCGATGTTAAATCGCGCATCATGGAACAATATGCCGACTGGAAAGGCGTTCGTTACCGTTTAGGCGGTGATACTAAACGCGGCATCGATTGTTCAGCATTCGTTCAACGTACTTTCCGCGAACAATTTGGTCTTGATCTGCCACGTTCTACGTCAGAGCAGCAAGACACGGGTAGAGAAGTCTCTCGCGGCAAATTGCGCCCCGGTGATTTAGTGCTGTTCCGTGCCGGTTCCACGGGCCGCCACGTAGGCATCTACCTCGGTAATGATAATTTTGTTCATGCTTCCACCAGTAATGGCGTGATGATTTCCAATCTCAATGACAGCTACTGGAAAAACCGTTATCGCGAAGCAAGACGGGTATTAAGCATCCGTCGCCCAGGGACACCAGGCTAAAGCCTCACCTCCTAAGATTCCTTTCTCAGCCAGAGAAAACAGAAACGCTGCCGATGCAGCGTTTTTTTTCGTCTTAATGCTGCACTTCTCTCCATCTCACGAAAAAAGTAATTGAGAATCATAATTATAACGAGACATCCGAATAGCACTCGTTATATTCTCATCTCCTTATTCAGAGCAGTCGTGCGTAAATTTACGAAAAAAATTTCCAGGGGAATGCACTTCATGCCACTGTTAGAGACGCCGTTGCGTCATGCAGTTTTTTCGCGCCGCATTATCATGTTCGGCCTGTTATTCTTTGCCCTGTATTGTTCTCTCATGCTGACGCTAACCTGGCACGACCGGGAGCTTCAGCATCAGCAATTGCTTGAATCCAGCAGCCTGACGCTACAAAAAGACCTCAACAGTCATCAACGGCTGCTCTCCTCTCTCTTACCTTTTACTCAAACGCCCTGCGACAGCATTGGCCAGGAACTCAGCTCCCGGGCGGCGATAGCCGGGGATCTGCGTACCCTTCTTTTGGTGAATAACGACCACGCGTACTGCTCATCCACAACCGGTGCCTTTGATCTGCCGGTAAGCGACATTTCAGCACAGGTGGACACCACACAAGACAGTGACATTCAGCTCATCAAGGGAACGTCGTTTCAACCCGGCAAACCTGCGCTGGTGATGTGGCTGAAAACACCCGGCAGCGCGCAATCCGGCGTGCTCACGATGATGGATCTGACGCTGGCCCCCTATCAGCTCATGATGGCGAATCACCCAGAAATTACCGGTATTGCCTTAGAGAACCATGGGAATGCCATGACAAGCTGGCAAAGCCAGCTCACGCCACTGAATCGGCTACCGGCTCTGCCACTGCACAGACTCGCAGTGGCAGGCTATCCACTCGAATTTACGTTGTATGGCTCACACCTTGCGGCGCGTGATTACCAACTGACCGCGTTGGGTGGCATCCCACTGACCCTGATGGTGATGTTGATTGCCTGGCTGGCCTTGTATTACGTGTGCGATCCGGGCAAACAGATTTTACTGGCGATCAAGCGCGGTGAATTTCACGTTGAATACCAACCGCTGATTGCCAGTGCCAGCGGCTCAGCTTACGGTGTTGAGGCCTTGCTGCGCTGGCACCACCCGCGCCAGGGAATGATTCCTCCTGACATTTTTATCCGCGTTGCCGAGAAACAAAACGTCATTATTGCCCTGACGCGCCACCTGTTCCAGCTAGTGGCGCGTGATGCCAAAATGCTGTGCCAGCATCTTCCCGCAGGAACACATCTGGGGTTAAACCTGTCACCGCTCCACCTGGAAGATGACAGTTTCCGCCAGGATGTGCTGAAGTGGGTGGCCACCATGCCTGAAAATCACTTTAACTACGTGTTCGAGATCACTGAACACATTATGGTGCGGGAAAAAAATGCTGAAGCGATTTTCAGCTGGCTACGCCAAAACGATATTCGTATTGCGATTGATGATTTTGGCACCGGGCACAGCGCGCTGATCTACCTGGAAAAGTACCCGTTTGACTATCTCAAAATCGATCGTGGTTTTATTCAGCCTCTCAGCAGTGATACCTTGACCTCCCCAGTGCTGGATACGGTATTGCAGCTGGCACACAAGCTAAAGCTAAAAACCGTGGCTGAAGGCGTCGAAACCCGCGAGCAAGAAGCCTGGCTCATCAATCGCGGTGTCTCTCACCTTCAGGGCTATTTGTATAGTCGTCCGCTAAAACCAGAAGGGCTGATTCGCTGGTTTGAGCAACACGCAGCGCTAAAAATCGCCAGTTAACCCCCTGGCAATGCTATGTTGAAGAGGAATTGCCTGACCCATGCTACTGCGCTTTGTTTTCATCCTGCTGCTGGCGAGCCTGACTACACCGCTACGCGCGGCCACCATCCATGATAGCTATGCCTTTGCGCGGCTGGGTGAACCCAAATATGCAGTTGATTTTAATCACTATGATTACGTCAATCCGGCGGCGCCCAAAGGCGGCAAGATGACCATGGCTGTGGTGGGCACCTACGACAATTTCAATCGTTATGCCTCGCGCGGTAATCCTGCAATCGGGACCGATACGCTCTATGACGGCCTGTTTACCACCTCTGATGATGAAGCCGGCAGCTACTACCCGCTTATCGCCTCCTTTGCCCGTTACCCCAGCGATTTTCACTGGATGGAAGTCAGTATTAACCCGCGCGCGCAGTTTCAAGATGGCACAGCCATTACCGCGCAGGATGTCGCCTTTACCTTTAAAAAGTTTATGACCGAAGGTGTACCACAATTCCGCGTGGCCTATCGGGGCGTGACCGTCACCGCCCTGAACCGGCTGACAGTGCGAATTGATTTACCGCATCCCGATAAAGACCAAATTCTTGGCTGGCTGACGTTACCCGTGTTACCTGAAGCCTTCTGGCACGATAAAAAATTCAATGAACCCCTAGGTTCCCCGCCACTCTCCAGCGGCCCCTACCAGATCACCCGCTGGAAACAGGGCCAGTTTATTGAATACAGTCGGGTAAAAAATTACTGGGCGGCGGATTTACCGGTGAATCTTGGACGGTTTAATTTCGATACGCTGCGTTATGACTACTACCTGGATGACAATGTCGCGTTCGAGGCGTTTAAAGCGGGCGCCTACGACCTGCGTGCTGAATCGTCCGGAAAAAAGTGGGCAACGGAATACCAGGGACGCAACTTCGATAATCATCAAATAGTGAAATACACCGCGCCCAACACTGCCGCCACGGACACGCGCTGGCTAGCGTTCAATAATGAGCGCCCACTGTTTGCCGATCGCCGGGTGCGCCAGGCATTAACGCTGGCCTTTGATTTTGAGTGGATGAACAAAGCGCTGTTCTATGGCGCTTATAAGCGTACCGACAGCTACTTCCAGAACACTGCCTATGCGGCAAAAGGCTACCCGGATGCCGATCAGCTGGTCCTGCTCGCCCCGTATAAAAAGCAGCTGCCCGCGGCGGTCTTTGATGATGAATATCAACCACCGCACACCGATGGCAGCGGTTTTAATCGTGACAACTTACTGAAAGCACTAGATTTACTTCAACAAGCAGGCTGGGTAGTGAAAAATCAGCGGTTGGTGAATGCCGTCACCGGGCAGCCTTTCACCTTCGAGCTATTACTCCGGTCTGGCACACCCAGTGAGTGGGCACTTCCCTTCCAACACAGCCTCGCACGTCTTGGGATTACCATGACACTGCGCCAGGTCGATACATCACAGTTTTTACGCCGCCTGCGAGAAGGGGATTACGATATGATCCCCACCATGTACCTCGCAATGCCCTTCCCTTCGCCTGACCTGCGTTTTGTCTGGCAGTCCGACTACATCTCCTCATCCTGGAACAGTGGTCGGGTGAAAGATCCGCTGGTCGATCAGTTTATCAAGCTGATCATCGCCAGTCAGGGTGATGAAAAACGCCTGCTGCCCTTGGGTCAGGCGCTGGATCGCATCCTGCTGTGGAATGCGTACATGATCCCGCTATGGTATAACGCCGATCAGCGTATGGCCTATTGGGATAAATTCTCCCACCCGGAAATCAAGCCTGCGTTTAGCACCGGGCTGGATACCTGGTGGTACGATGTCAACAAAGCTGCCCGCCTGCCGGCGGATCGTCGCTGAGGAGATCGGTTTGCCCGCTTATTTTCTGCGTAGATTACTGCTGGTGATCCCCACCTTATGGGCGATCATCACACTCAATTTCTTTATTGTTCAGATCGCGCCAGGAGGGCCAGTCGATCAGGCACTCGCCAATATTCAGTTTGGCCGCAGCAACGGTCTGCCCGGCAATATGGATACCAGCGTCAGCCACGGACGTCAGGCGATGGACAATCCCGCCAGCACCCAATATCGCGGCGCACGCGGCCTTGATCCCGAAGTGATCGCCGAAATTAAGCACCGCTACGGCTTCGATAAACCGCTGTGGCGGCGCTATGTCGATATGCTGTGGGATTACGTGCGCTTCGACTTTGGTAACAGCCTGTTCCGCAGCGCCTCCGTGATTCAGTTAATTAAAGAGAGCTTACCGGTCTCCATAAGCCTCGGGCTATGGAGCACCTTGATTATCTATCTGGTGTCGATTCCCCTCGGGGTGCGTAAAGCGGTACGCAACGGCAGCGCCTTTGATATCTGGAGCAGCACGCTGATTATCATCGGCTACTCCGTCCCCGCCTTCTTGTTTGGCATTATGTTGATTGTGCTGTTTGCGGGCGGGAGCTATCTTGACTGGTTCCCGCTGCGTGGCCTCACCTCACCCCAGTTCGATAGCCTGCCGTGGTACGGCAAAATCACCGACTATTTGTGGCACATCAGTTTGCCAGTGTTAGCTACGGTCATTGGCGGCTTCGCGACGTTGACGATGCTGACCAAGAATGCGTTCCTCGATGAAATTCGCAAACAGTACGTGGTCACCGCGCGGGCTAAAGGCCTCGATGAGGGGCGCATCCTTTATCATCATGTGTTCCGCAATGCGATGCTGCTGGTGATTGCCAGCTTCCCGGCCACATTTATCAGCATGTTCTTCACCAGTTCGGTGCTGATTGAGGTGATGTTCTCTCTCAATGGTTTGGGGCTACTGGGCTACGATGCCACCATCCAACGTGACTACCCGGTGATGTTTGGCACGCTGTATATCTTTACCCTGATTGGTTTACTGATGAATATTCTCAGCGATCTGACTTACACGCTGGTGGACCCGCGCATTGATTTTGAGGGACGCAAATGAGACTTTCGCTGGTCAATCAACAACGCTGGCAGCGCTTTCGTCATAACCGGCGCGGTTACTGGTCACTGTGGATTTTTCTGCTGCTGTTTATTCTGAGCCTCGGTTCAGAATTGTTAGCCAACGAGAAACCGTTGCTAGTGCACTATCAGCAACGCTGGTACTTCCCACTGGTGAAAAATTACAGTGAAAGTGATTACGGCGGCGATTTAGCCACCGCCGCCGATTATCAGGACCCCTGGCTGCGCCAGCGCCTTGAACAGCAAGGTTGGGTGTTGTGGGCACCGATTCGCTATAGCGATAGCAGCATCAACTTCTCATCACAGCTCCCCTTTCCTTCTCCTCCGTCAGGGCAAAACTGGTTAGGAACCGATGCCAATGGCGGTGATGTGCTGGCACGCATTTTATACGGCACCCGTATCTCACTGCTGTTTGGGCTGATGCTGACGCTGGTCTCTAGCGTCATTGGCATTGTAGTGGGTGCCGTACAGGGTTACTTTGGCGGCAAGGTCGACTTAATTGGCCAGCGCTTAATTGAAGTGTGGTCTGGTATGCCGTCGCTGTTTCTGCTGATTCTGCTTTCCAGCGTGATCCAGCCCGGCTTTTGGTGGCTGTTGCTGGTCACGATTGTCTTTGGCTGGATGAGTCTGGTAGGGGTGGTGCGAGCGGAATTCCTGCGTACCCGCAACTTTGACTATATCCGCGCGGCGCAGGCATTAGGCGTCAGCGATGGTCGCATCATGTTACGCCACATGCTGCCGAATGCGATGGTGGCAACCTTAACCTTCCTGCCCTTTATTCTCTGCGGGTCAATCACAACGCTGACCTCGCTTGATTTTCTTGGCTTCGGCTTACCCCCCGGATCGCCTTCGTTGGGAGAGTTACTGTTACAGGGTAAAAATAACCTCCAGGCCCCGTGGCTCGGTGTTTCCGCCTTTATTACGCTTGCACTGCTGCTTTCGCTGCTGATTTTTATTGGTGAAGCGGTGCGCGATGCCTTCGATCCCAGCCGAGGAAGCTAACTATGTCGCCGCTACTGAGCATTAATCATCTCTCCCTGGCCTTTCGCCAGGGCGACCAGCTACGCCCCGTGGTCAACGATCTCTCCTTGCAGATCGACGCGGGAGAGACGCTGGCGCTGGTGGGCGAATCCGGCTCCGGGAAGAGCGTAACTGCCCTCTCCGTGATGCAACTGCTCCCCGCCGCCAACGTCAGCTACACCAGCGGTGAGATCCTGTTTGCCGGTAACGATGTGCTAAAAGCCAGCGAACGCACGCTGCGTGGCCTGCGCGGCAATCAGATGGCGATGATTTTTCAGGAGCCGATGGTCTCGCTCAATCCGTTGCATACGGTAGAAAAGCAGCTCTACGAGGTGCTTTCTCTGCACCGCGGGATGCGCCGTGAAGCGGCACGCGGCGAGATCCTCAGTTGGCTGGATCGTGTAGGCATTCGCCAGCCACTGTCACGCCTTCAGGATTTTCCACACCAGCTTTCCGGCGGCGAACGCCAACGCATCATGATCGCCATGGCCCTGCTCACCCAACCGCGTCTGCTGATTGCCGATGAACCCACCACCGCGCTGGATGTCACCGTACAGGCACAAATCCTGCACTTGCTCCGCGAGCTACAGCGTGAGCTGAATATGGCGATGTTGTTTATTACCCATAACCTGAACATTGTACGTCAGCTGGCACAGCGCGTGACCGTAATGCGGGATGGGCGCGCGCTGGAGAGCAGCACGACCACCGCGCTGTTTCAACATCCCTCGCACCCGTACACGCGCGAACTGTTGGCCGCAGAGCCAGAAGGCCGTGCCCTGCCATTAGCAGCCGATGCCGCCGTGCTGCTAAAAGTACGCAGCTTACAGGTGAGTTTTCCTCGTAAGTCGGGGCTGTTCAAACGCAAAGTTGACGACAAAGTGGTGCTAAACGCACTGAGTTTTACCCTACGCCGGGGTGAAAGCCTGGGGTTGGTGGGTGAATCCGGCTCAGGAAAAAGTACGGCGGCGCTAGCCCTATTGCGATTGCTCCGGGCACAGGGTGAAATCTGGTTTGACGATCATCCTTTGCACCAGCTCAGCCGTAAACAGCTGTTACCTTTACGTAAACGTATCCAGGTGGTGTTTCAGGACCCTAATTCATCCCTGAATCCGCGCATGACGGTACAGCAGATTATTGCGGAAGGACTGAGCGTGCATCAGCCAGAGCTCAGTGCTGCCGAACAGGAAGAGAAAGTAAAGGCTGTGATGGCCGAAGTCGGGTTAGATGTTGAGAGCCGTCAGCGCTATCCGGCTGAATTCTCCGGTGGCCAGCGTCAGCGAATTGCCATTGCCAGGGCGCTGATTCTTGAGCCGCAGCTGATCATTCTCGACGAACCAACGTCATCCCTGGATCGTTCCGTGCAGAAACAGGTATTGACCTTACTGCGTCGCCTGCAACAGCAGCGTCAGTTAGCCTACCTGTTTATCAGCCATGATTTACAGGTGGTGCGCTCGCTTTGCCATCAACTGGTGGTATTACGACAGGGAGAAGTGGTTGAACAAGGGGATTGTGAGACGCTGTTTTCTGCACCAGGCACGGATTATACGCGCGAGCTGCTGGCTTCAGCGCTGGATCAGCCAGCGAAGTGACGGCTCGCTACGTCTTACTCGCGCATTGGTGAATTGCACTGGCAACAGGGTTATTTAGTGACCCGGGAACGTTTCGGCGATCGCCACACCCTGATTTTTCAGGCAGCAGTTGGTGGTGCTCTCATCACCGCAAGGCACCAACAGGCAAGGATAGCCGCCACACTCGGCAACCCGGCATTCAATCTGAATATCGCGCAGTGTCGCCTGTAGCTGGCGCAAAATTTCCCAGGCAGATGAACCATCGTGGCTGATTAAGCGTAGCGCTACCACATCAGCATCATTAATCAGCCCGCCCGCTTCCGCAATCTCTACCGCACTATGGTGTTCGCTAACCCAGCGGAAGCGCTGCGGCAGCCGGTGCACAACCGAAAGTTGTAGCATAGTAGTGTCCCCAGAATGGACCTGTAATTATTCAGAACAACGACGATTGCGTTGTGAACCCCTGTTCCCGGTATTTCAATCCACGGACGTCAAGGCTTACCTTCTCGTTTTTAATATAAAAATGAGCCCGGCCATTTAAATTGTGCTCCAGATCTCACTAAGGGCTATATGTACCGCGATAGCAGTACTTATACAATCATTTTAGACGCTATTTCGTTACTTTCTTGTCTCTTTAAATTCACAAGAAAGAAACATTATTTTGTCTTGAAGAGGAACAAACGAAACTGCAGCCGCTTATTGCGGCTGCATATGAGGACGGGATGCGTAGAAGAACAGCGATATGGAAATGGTGGCACAGGCGGCGATCGTGCCGACCATCGGCCAGGCACTGTCAAAGCTCACCAGGGAGAGCAATGCCCCGACCAAAGCCCCAACGCCAAAACGCAAGGTTCCAGCCAGCGAGGATGCCGTACCGGCCATGTGTGGGAACTCATCCAGTACCACGGCCATCGCATTTGAAGAGACAGTGGACACGCAGCCAATAAACATCGCCACGCCCAGCACCAGGGGGATGAACCCCAGATGGAGCGCGCTGACCAACAGCAGCCACAACCCGGTAATAAACTGGACTAACAGCCCAAAACGGAACATTTTGAGCGGCCCTACCCGACGAACCGCGCGGCTGTTGATCAACGTCATAATGAACAGGAACACCACGTTAAGGCCGAAATAGTAGCCAAAATTCTGCGGTGAAACATGGTTCACTTCGATGTAGACAAACGGGCCAGCGTTGAGAAAGGTAAACAGCCCGGCGAAAGAAAAGCCACTGGCCAGCATATAGCTGAAGACCCGTTTATGGCGGAACAGCAGCACAAAATTACCCAGCGTGGTACGCAGATGAAAACGCTGGCGCTGCTCCGGTTTCAGGGTTTCACGAATCTGAGTGACCACCAGCAACGTGGTGATTAACCCGGCAATCGAGAGCGCCCAGAAAATCGCGTGCCAGCTCCACAGCAGCAGTAGCCAGCCACCAAGAATGGGGGCGACTAACGGTGCAATGGTGGTGACCAGCATGACAAACGACATCATGCGGGAGAAGTCCTCTTTGGCGTAGCTGTCGCGCATCAGGGCGTTAATCACCACGCTGGCGGCGGCCGCAGCCAGGCCATGCAGGAAACGCATTGCGATCAGATAGTCTACCGACTGTGACAGCGCACAAGCTGCCGCAGCGCAGGCAAAGATCAAGGTTCCCAGTACAATAACCGGCTTACGCCCATAGCTATCCGCCAGCGGCCCGTAGACCAACTGACCAATAGCAAACCCCAAAATGTAGAGGTTTAGCGTCATTTGTACGCTGCCCGCACTCACCGCAAACTCGCGGGCGATCTGCGGCATCGCGGGCAAATACATATCGATGGAAAGAGGCATCAACATAGCGAGCAAGCCGAGGATGATGACCAGACCCACCGGTGAATTTTTTTCCTGACGCACGTTTGCTCCGGTTATCGCTGCTGTTTCAGCTCATCGGGCATGCCGATGCTGGCAATCTCTTCTTCCGTGAGCTCGCGGTATTCACCTTCTTCAAGATCTTCATCCAGGATGATCCCACCAATACTTTCACGATGCAGTGCCACAACGTGGTTGCCTGAGGCGGCAAACATCCGCTTCACCTGATGATAGCGGCCTTCACTTAGCGTCACGCGTGCTTCCAGCGGAGAGAGAATGTCCAGTTCCGCCGGTTTGGTCAGCTCTTTTTCACCGTGGAGCTGAATGCCCGCCGCGAACTGTGCGATCAGCGCTTCCTCTAAAGGATTTTCCAGGGTGACAAAATAGGTTTTTTCACAATGGTGGCGTGGTGAGGTAATGCGATGTGACCACTGTCCGTCATCGGTTAACAGCACCAATCCGGTGGTATCGATATCCAGACGGCCCGCCGCATGTAGCTTGCCCACTGCCGGCTCTTCAATAAAGTAGAGTACGGTGGGGTGATCGGGATCGTCAGTTGAGCAGACATATCCCTGCGGCTTGTTCAGCATGAAGTAGCGCGGCCCAATCTGCTGTTTCAGCGGGTTGCCGTCATATTCCACTTCATGTTCCGGCAACAGTTTGAACGCGCCGTCACGGACCACTTCACCATCGACGGTGATTTTGCGTGCGCGCAGTTCACGTGCCGCGATCGCACGGCTGATTTCAAGTTGCTGGGAAATAAATTTGTCGAGTCGCATGGGAGAGTTTTGCCTGTTACTGCGGGGAACCATTTACCCCGTAAAAAGTGCGGGAAGTATAGCCGGATCTGCCTGGCGCTAACAGTGCTGTGCTCGGTGTTTCATCCGCTTTCATGCAATAATGGCAGCCAGTTCCGAAAAAGTGATGCCCATGTCATTCAGTTTACGTCCCTATCAAAAAGATGCGGTGGAAGCCACCCTCACTCATTTTCGCCGTCACCCCGATCCTGCGGTGATCGTGTTGCCCACCGGCGCCGGGAAAAGCCTGGTGATTGCCGAACTGGCTCGCCTGGCGCGTGGACGCGTTCTGGTGCTGGCGCACGTAAAAGAGTTGGTTGAGCAGAATCACGCGAAATATCAGGCTTATGGGCTTGAAGCGGACATATTTGCCGCCGGCCTGAAGCAGAAGCAGTCCAGCGGCAAGGTGGTGTTTGGTAGCGTGCAGTCCGTGGCGCGTAATCTCGACCAGTTCGATGGCGCTTTTTCCCTGATTATTGTCGATGAGTGCCACCGTATTGGTGACGACAGCGGCAGCCAGTATCAGCAAATTTTCAGTCAGCTGCGCCAGCAGAATCCGCAGCTCCGGCTCCTGGGCCTGACCGCAACCCCATTCCGCCTCGGTAAAGGCTGGATTTATCGCTACCACTATCACGGTATGGTACGCGGTGATGAAAAGGCGCTGTTTCGTGACTGCATTTTTGAACTGCCGCTGCGCTATATGATCAAACACGGCTTTCTGGTGCCGCCTGAGCGCCTGGACATGCCGGTGGTGCAGTATGACTTTAGCCGTCTGGTGGCACAGACCAATGGGCTGTTCAGCGAAGCCGATCTCAACCGGGAATTACAGCAGCAACAGCGTGTCACACCGCATATTTTACGCCAGATTGTCGACATGGCCGAAGAGCGGCGCGGCGTAATGATTTTTGCTTCCACCGTGCTGCATGCCCGTGAAATTCTGGCGCTGTTGCCTGAAGACAGCGCGTTGGTTTCAGCAGAAACCCCGGCCAGCGAACGTGACAGCATCATTCGCGCCTTTAAAGCCCAGCAGCTGAAATTCCTCGTGAACGTCGCCGTGCTGACCACCGGTTTTGACGCGCCACACGTCGATTTAATCGCCATTCTTCGCCCGACCGAATCCGTCAGCCTGTATCAGCAAATCGTCGGACGCGGCCTGCGTCTGTTCCCCGGTAAAAGTGACTGCTTGATCCTTGATTACGCCGGTAATCCACACGACCTCTACACGCCCGAAGTGGGCAGCGCCAAAGGCAAAAGCGATAACCAACCGGTGCAGGTGTTCTGCCCTGCCTGTGGGTTCGCCAACACCTTTTGGGGCAAAGCCACATCCGATGGCACGGTGATCGAACATTTTGGCCGCCGCTGCCAGGGCATTTTTGCCGATGATGAGGGCGAGCGTGAACAGTGTGATTACCGTTTCCGCAGTAAAAGCTGCCCGCACTGTGGCGCAGAAAATGACATTGCCGCCCGTCAGTGCCATCAGTGTGCCGGGGTGTTGGTGGACCCGGACGATATGCTGAAAGCCGCACTGAAGCTGAAAGACGCGCTGGTCCTGCGCTGTGGGGGTATGGAACTCACGCACGGCAAAGATGATAAAGGCGAGTGGCTGAAAGCGGTCTATTACGATGAAGAAGGCACCAGCCTGAGCGAACGTTACCGCCTGCACACGCCAGCGCAGCGTAAAGCGTTTGAGTATCTGTTTATGCGTCCACACCAGCGCGCACCGGGCGTGCCCTTAGGCTGGGAAACGGCGGCGGACGTCGTTGCGATGCAGCCACTCCTCCGCCACCCCGATTTTGTCGTTGGACGGATGAAAGGCCAGTACTGGCAGGTGCGTGAGAAATTGTTTGATTACCAGGGGCGCTTTCGTCGCGCCAATGAGTTGCGCTGAGCGCGGGGCAAACCATTTGCCCGCGATACGCAAAGAGGCTATAATCCCGCCCGCTTTTGCTTATGCATCAGCACAATCTGAATCAATCCCTGTTGCTGGGTCGCCTGTAACAGGCTAGCTAAAAGAGAATTAGAATGTCTATTATTGCACAAGTACGTAAAGAGCAGGGTAAGGGTGCGAGCCGCCGCCTGCGCGCAGCTAACAAATTCCCAGCGATCATTTATGGTGGTGAAGAAGCTGCTGTTGCTATCGAACTGGATCACGACTTCGTAATGAACGCTCAGGCAAAACCTGAGTTCTACGACGAAGTTCAGACCCTGGTTGTTGATGGTAAAGAAGTTAAAGTTAAAGTGCAGGCTGTTCAGCGTCACCCGTTCAAGCCAAAACTGCACCACATCGACTTCGTTCGCGCTTAATCGCTGCTGACGAGTTGATTAAAAAACGCCGCATCTGCGGCGTTTTTTTATGTCTGCGATTTACGGCTTGCCGGTGCGGCGTTGCAGCTGGTCGCGCAGGTTGGGTGGCGTGCCTTTAATGGTTAGCGTATCGGTTGCCGGGTCCCAGAAAATGCGCTCGCCTAACAGCATGGCATCAAAGTTTAGCGTCAACCCACCGCCGCTGCCCGCATATTTGGTGAGCTGGCGTAACGTACTGCGATCTGCCGGGAAGTGCTCTTCCAGTTCATAACCCTGGTCCTGAGTAAACGCCTGGAAACTTTTCTCACCCAGCGGAGGCAACTCGTTAGAGAGTTCTTCCAGCGCAATCTCCTCGCCCGCCTGCAATTGCTCATTACAATAGCTGTAAACCTGCTGACGGTAGTTTTGACGCTCGTTTTTATCGAGGTTGGATTCCGCACAGTAATCATCCACCGCCTGTAACAAGCCACGGTTCTGCGCTTTGGTGTCGAGGCCGACGCTGGCACCGAGGAAATCCATAAAGAAATCAGATACCTTACGGCCAACTCGCCCGCGCAGGAACGTCAGGTAACGGGTCGATTCAGGGTTGGTTTCCCACTCGGTCAGATCAACACGCGCGACAATATCTGCATGGTTGATGTCAAGATAGTGCGTTGAGCTGATATCCAGTTGCTCATTAACGCGCATACTGCTCAGGCTACTCAGCACCGCCACCAGCAGATACTCCACCGCGAGGTAACGGTAGTGGATAAACAGCACCACGCCGCCTTCGGCAAACGGGTATTTACCTAACTCGTCACGTAGCCGACCGGTCGCTGCGCGGCTAAAGGCCAGAAAATCATCCTGTCCCTTGCGGCAATTGCGTAGCGCTTCAGCCAGTTCACTTTCCGCGTCAAACAGCCCATAGGCTTTGTTTTTTGCACTGTAAACACGGTGCAGCTCTTCTACCATCTCTTCTGCCGTGGCATTCGTAGGCAATAGTGAATCACGCAGCACCACATCAAGCTGGTTTTCCTCACGCTTGACCAACTGGTGCAGGGCAATCTGGCTGATATCCACACTCATTATTTACTCTCCTCTGATTTCAGGCGCGTATTCAAACACCGCCCGCTGCGGCTTTCAACACCTGAACACAATTCACACGCACTGCTTGCGATAAAAGATGGGGAAAAAAGTGTGCTGTTACGGTAATATATCGTCTTTTGAAACGAGATTAGTCGACGTTATGCCACAATCATCCCGTTACAGCGACGAACACGTTGAGCAACTGCTTGCGGAGCTGGTGCAAGTGCTGGAAAAGCACAAAACCCCTACTGACCTTTCCCTGATGTTACTGGGCAATATGGTCACGAACCTGATTAACACCAGTATTGCGCCGGCCCAACGCCACGCGATGGCCCGTTCGTTCGCCGATGCCTTGCAGGCTTCCGTGCACGATGACAAAGCCCATTAATTGACTGATTCGATAGCATAATATGGTAACCAACCACCAGCGCTACCGCGAAAAAGTCTCCCAGATGATTAGCTGGGGACACTGGTTCGCCCTGTTTAATATCTTTTTTGCGTTGATATTAGGTAGCCGCTTCCTGTTGGTTGCCGACTGGCCTGCCTCTCTGTTGGGGCGGGTTTATGCCTACAGCAGTTGGATCGGCCACTTTAGCTTTATTGTCTTTGCCGTTTACCTGCTGGTGATTTTCCCGCTCACCTTTGTGGTGATGTCACAACGCCTGCTTCGGGTGTTGTCGGCCATTATTGCCACCACCGGCCTCACGCTGCTGATGGTGGACAGTACCGTCTTCAACCGTTTCCACCTCCATCTCAATCCGGTGGTGTGGGAACTGGTGATTAACCCTGACCAAAGTGAGATGGCGCGCGACTGGCAGCTGATGTTTATCAGTGTGCCGGTGATCTTCCTGGTGGAGATGTTATTTGCCACCTGGAGCTGGCAAAAGCTGCGTAGCCTGAACCGTCGCACCTTCGGTAAGCCGCTGGCCGCGCTGTTTATCTGCGCCTTTTTTGCCAGCCACCTGCTCTATATCTGGGCAGATGCCAATTTCTATCGTCCGATCACGATGCAGCGTGCCAACCTGCCGCTCTCCTATCCGATGACAGCGCGTCGCTTCCTGGAGCGCCACGGTCTGTTAGATGCGCAGGCTTATCAGCGTCGTCTGGTACAGCAAGGCGATCCGGAAGCGCTGTCAGTGCAGTACCCGCTGAATGATGTCACCTTCAGCGACAGTGGCTCGCACAATAACCTGCTGGTGTTGACGGTCGAAGGACTGAACGGCAGCAATGCCACACAGGCCCTGCCGCAGCTGAATCAATTTGCCCAGAGCAATGTGCAGTTCACACAGCATTTCAGCGCGGGTGATACCGCAGAAAAAGGCCTGTTTGGTCTGTTCTACGGCATTTCTGCCAGCTACATGGAGGGCGTGCTGGGCGCGCGCATTCCTTCCGCGTTACTGAATGCACTCAGCACTCAGGGCTATCAGTTTGGGCTGTTCTCGTCGAATGGCTTTAATCAGCCACTCTATCGACAGGCGCTGCTGGCGGATTACACCCTGCCTGCGGTGAAAAGCCAGTCGAACAGCCAAACCATTGACCAGTGGCAAACCTGGTTGGATGGTCAGAATGGTAGCAAAAACCCCTGGTTCTCTTGGGTTGCCTTAAATGGCATCACCCCAACGGGCGATTCGCCGAAGGCGTTGCAGCGAAGTTATCAGCGCCAGGCCAGCAGCCTCGACGATCAAATTCACAGCGTGCTGGATACACTACAGCAGCGCGGATTGCTGGATAACACCGTGGTAGTGATAACCGCGCAGCATGGCGTAGACCTGGACAACACCAGGACCACAACCGGTGACCGTTCGCTGCTGCAAGTGCCGTTAGTGGTGCACTGGCCGAATACGCCAGCGCAGACCATTACGCACCTGACCGATCACCAGGATGTGATGGTCACACTGATGCAGCGCCTGTTGCACGCCAATACCAATCCGGCCAGCTATGCACAGGGTGAAGACCTGTTTACCACCCAACGTCATCGTGACTGGGTGGCCAGCAGTGAACAGAATCGTCTGGTTATCACCACGCCGCAGGTCACGCTGGTGCTCAACAATAACGGCAGCTATGAAGCCTATGACGCCAATGGCAAGCAGTTGAAAGACCATAAACCGCAGCTTGCCCTGCTGCTGGAAGTGCTGACGGAAGAGAAACGCTTCATTGCTAACTGATTAATTTTTAGGCATTTAGCGGACGAGCATATTGCATTGGTAATAAAACCCGGTAGTATGTTTTTCCACAGTTCGGCACGTAGCGCAGCTTGGTAGCGCACGGTCATGGGGTGTCCGGGGTCGGAGGTTCAAATCCTCTCGTGCCGACCAATAATCCCAGAAAAGCAGCCTTTTATGGCTGCTTTTTTATTGCCTGTGATTTGATGTGGCACCCAGGCACCACTCCCCTTTTCTTCCTCGTTTATCCGGCTTTTCGGCCTGTTGCCCTGGTTAACAGTGACGTAGCTCTCATCTCAAATTGAAACTAATATTTTGTTTTTTGTTTTTCCTGATAATATATTTCATACGCATTGCCAACGTTGGCAATCTATATCGGATTGTGGAGGATTGAGATGTCTCAGGTTTATCGTGTAGGGATAATCGGGTATGGATTCTCGGGTAAGCATATCCATGCAAACCTGATCAACAATACCCAAGGGCTAAGCCTGGCAGCGGTGTGCGATCGGCACGCTACCGCCGGTCAGAGAGAAACCTATCGCGTGGTGAACGATGCGGAAAGCATCATTCAGGCCCCTGATATTGATTTGGTCGTCATCGCTACCCCCAACCAGCTGCATTTTCCTCTGGCAAAACAGGCGCTGGAAGCCGGTAAAAACGTGGTCATCGATAAGCCATTTACGGTATCTGTCGCCGAGTCCCTTGCGCTGGCTGAGCTGGCTAAACAGAAAAATAATCTCCTGTGTGCATTCCAGAATCGTCGCTTTGACAGCGACTTCCTGACGGTCAGCCAGCTGATTAAAGAAGCCGCGGTAGGCGAGATTCGGTATTTTGAATCGAACTACACCTTCTTCCGCCCCGAGGTGGATGCTGGATGGCGTGAAAATCACGCGCCTGGCAGCGGCGTTTGGTTTGACCTGGGTGCGCACCTGGTTGACCAAATGGTGAATCTGTTTGGGCAGCCTTTATCCGGCAACGTGACGCTGGGCCAACACCGTGTCGGGGCGAAAACCACCGACTTTTTCCATGCCACCTATAACTACGCGTCGCTGCATGTCTCCTTACGCGGCAGCTTGTTTGGTGCTCCGCAACAGCCGCGCTTCCTGATTGATGGCACAAAAGGCAGTTACATCAAAACCGGGCAAGATCCACAGGAAGACGCGTTGATTGCTGGCCTTGTACCCACTTCGCCGGGTTGGGGCATTGATCCGCAGCCAGGTAAAATCATCACTGGTAGTGAACAGCAGCAAAGTGAAGCGATCTACCCCTCAGTGGTGGGCCGCTATGGGGCATTTTATGCAGCGGTCTATCTCGCGATGCTGGGTGAAGCCCCCTCCCCTGTGGCACTGAACGAGACGTTAACCACCGTGCAGCTGATTGAAAAAACGCCACAGGCGACAAAGATCGATTTTTTATAAATTTTCCTCGATAAGTACCGACGTTTGCGTATTGCTTTCAGATCATCGCATCAGGAGATGGGATGCTGAGGATTGCAGTCGATGACGTTACTGAACAACAACCTGTCAGGCCTGGAGGCTTTTGATGGCTGGTTATCAACTTTCTGTTTGCGCCGAAATGGTGTTTCTCGACTTGCCCTTTGTTGAGCGCGTTAAGCGCATCCACCAACTTGGTTTTGGGGTGGAAATCTGGGGATGGGCGAATAGAGATATCGATGCGCTGGTGGCAACCGGTGCGCGTTTTACCTCAATGACGGGCTACCTCAGCGGTAATTTTACCGATGAGCCGGAAATCGAACAGCTGCTACAGAGTGCAGAAGCATCATTGGCGGTTGCGGAACGTTTAAACTGTCCGGGGCTGAATCTGCACGGGACCGGACTGGACGATCGTGGCTTGCCTGTGAGGCCGGTCGAAGTCGTCACTGGTGCGATGTGGTTAAAAGCAGTCGAGACTTTACGTAAAGTCGCCGAACTCGGTGAACGTGCAGGCCGGGTCTTTACCCTCGAGAACCTCAATCTGCCGGTGGACCATCCCGGTACGCCGTTCGCGCTGGCTGCCGACACTCTGGCGTTAGTCGAAGCGGTAAACAGTCCGGCGCTGAAAATGAATCTCGACCTGTATCATGCGCAAATCGGTGAAGGCAACCTGATTGAACTGATTCGTCGCGCTGGCCCCGCCATCGGCGAGATTCAGGTGGCCGATGTCCCAGGTCGCCAGCAGCCAGGCACCGGAGAGATCAACTATCGCGCCATCGCCCGCGCGCTGCACGAGGTGGGTTATCAGGGCACCGTCGCCATGGAAGGATGGGCCAGCGGCGACAGCACCCTGGCACTTGAGCAGTTCCGCGACCACTTCACCTTTTGACTGCTCCCCGCCCCAAGGGGCGAGGATTCCCAATTCACAGAGTCCAACCTAAGCCGCTTGATGCGATTTAGGGTTTACAGACTCCACGGGGGCTAACACCGCTAGACCAGCGGCTTTAATATTTTTAGCGGCGTTAACGTCACGGTCATGGTCAGTATTGCACTCAGGGCATACCCAGGAACGTGTATTTAACGCCAGTTTAGACAGGGTAAAGCCGCAACTATTGCATCGTTTAGACGAGGGGAAAAACTGATCTACGGCTACCAAAGTTCGACCATGCCAGTCAGCTTTATATTCCAGTTGGCGCGTGAATTCGCCCCAGCTTGCGTCTGCTATCGCCCTGGACAGCTTAGGGTTGCGGATCATGTTTTTCACTTTCAGGGATTCAACGCAGACAACTTGGTTCTCGTTGATCAGTCTGCGGGACAACTTGTGCAAGTTATCCAGACGGCAATCAGCAATTTTTGCGTGAAGTTTTGCGACTTTCTGTTTTGCTTTATCGCGGTTACTTGAGCCTTTTTTCTTCTTGCTCAGGCGGCGCTGTAGCAGAGCTAAACGTTTCGCATATTTCGCAGTATGGCGGGGATTGCCGGTTTTCAATTCGGTATCAGTGACGAACAAATCTGTTAAACCAACATCAATGCCCGTTGTTTTTGCAGAGACAGGCAGTGATTTTGATTCAAATTCACACAGGCAGGACACGAAATATCGGCCTGATGCGTCTTTGGAAATGGTGACACTGGAAGGGGTTGAAGACAGTTCGCGGCTCCAACGAATATCCAATGGCGCTTTGCTTTTGGCCATGTACAGCTTGCCGTCACGATACTTGAAGGCCGTATTCATGAAGGTTGCTGATTGCCTATGGTGCTTACTTTTGAATGCAGGATATTTAGCGCGCCCCGAAAAGAAGTGAGCAAAGGCCGATTGTTGGTGGCGTAGTGCTTGTTGCAGAGGGACAGAACTAACGTCATTGAGCCATGAAAGCTCAGGGCTTTCTTTCATAGCGGTCAGTCGTGCGCTCGCATTGGTGTATGTCACTTTCTCTTTTCTTTCATAGAAAGTATCGGTACGCCAGCGCAGGATTGAGTTGTAGACGAAACGCACACAGCCGAACGTTTGAGCTAAAAGCTCAACCTGTTCAGATGTTGGGTAAAACCGATATTTATAGGCGCGCTTCATTTTTACACACCACAATTTAATTGTGTAAGATACTGGCATTATTTACAGTAAAAGTCGACTGCACGCTTATATCCCCGCCCGTATTGGGCGAGGTTTTACGCGCTTAACTGATAAACCTGTGCCACCGGGTAGCTGCCTGTTACCCGGTGTCATTGCGTTTGCTCTCCTGACTCCGCCATAGACAGTCAGGTTCCCAATGACTAGTATCCTATAACTATTTTTATAGGTGATGCTCGTTATCCGTATGAATGATGATATCAGAAAGCTGGATCTCAACTTATTAAAAGCACTGGATGCTCTGCTTGATGAAGGCAGCGTGACCCGTGCGGCTCAACGCCTTGGCCTGACACAACCCGCAGTGAGTAGCATGTTGAACCGGATGCGCGATTATTTTGGCGATCCGCTGTTTATTCGCACACCGCGCGGTATGACACCTACGCTGCGCGCCATCGAACTTGCTGTGCCGGTCAAAATGATCCTGACGGATATCTCCGTTCTGTTAAAACCCGTGACGTTCGATCCGGCAACCGCAGAACTGACCTACAGCATCATGGCAACGGATTATGCATTACAGGCGGTTATTGTCCCGTTGATGAGTGCGCTAAAAAAACGCGCGCCCGGCATTCGCGTGGCAGTCCGTGCGGAGGACAGCACCCGCCTGTTTGCCCTGCTGGAACGCGGTGAGGTCGATCTGGCTCTGGTCACCCCATCGACCACGTCGGACGAACTGCATGGACGCGCGCTGTATCAAGAGCAATATGTTTGCGTCATGCGCCATCATCATCCCCTGGCGAACGCCACCACCCCGCTGACGTTGGATCAGTTCTGCGAGCAGGAGCATATTCTGGTCTCTTTTGAGGGACGATTCACTGGCGTAACCGACGAAGCGCTGGCGCGATTAGGACGTACGCGCCATGTGGGTATGTCGGTGAACAGCTTTCTGGTTCTGCCCGAAATATTGCGTGGGACGGATATGATTGCGGTGGTTCCCCAGCGCCTGGTCCGTCAACAAGACAACCTGACCGTGGTCGCGATGCCGCTGGAAGTACCGGGGTTTACTAAAAGCATGGCCTGGCATGAACGTACCCATCGCAATCTGGCCCATCAGTGGATCCGCGCTTTATGCGTGGAAGTAAGCCAGCGCTGACATCAAATGGGCCGATAAAATCGCTGTGATATAAAAGTATTTATATTGAATATTAATAATATCAATTTGATTGATATCTGAAAGTATTGATAATAGTGTGCATAGCAAGATGTGGCGTTGAAAAGAGTAAACGTGACATCTCACTCAGACCCACTCTTAATTTCAGGATATTGACTATGCACGCAATTATCTGGCCAGAAGGTTTTATTCCGGGCTTTAGCGATAACTTCGTTTCTAATGAAATGATTATCTCAGGCCTGAGCGTTAAAGATGTCTGGCCATTCCTCAATCAGCCATTCTTATGGCCGGATTACTATAAAAACTCAGCAGACATCCGCTTTTATGATAATAAAGGCCCGGAGCTGGAAAATAATGTCCGCTTTTACTTCACTACCTTTGGCTTCCCGGTTGAAGCTCAGGTTGTAGAGTATGTACCGGCTGCTGATGGCCAGCCTGCTCGCGTCGCCTGGCATGGGTGGGCGGGTGAGAAAAATACACCAGAGCGCCTGGATGTCCATCATGCATGGCTGCTGGAAGATTTACCGAATAACCGCGTACGCATTCTGACGCAGGAAACCCAGAACGGTGAACCCGCCAAAGCATTAGCCGCTACGCGTCCCAACCCGATGCTCAACGGTCACCAGGAGTGGCTGGATGGGCTGGTTGATTCGGCATTGAAAGCTAAGATTTAATTATTACGCCTTGATGCGATAGCGGTGAAGATTGCACTGCTGTCGCATTAGCATTCTTTCTAATTGATTATCTATAAAATTCCGCCGGGTATATTTTTCAAACAATATTATTTTTTAATTTTTTAATTTTTTAATTTTACACGCCTAACTGATTTACTTTCCTAACACACGATTGTAATTGACAATAAGCTGCGCAAGCTGGAACTGTACTAGCTTATCGACTCGCTCTTTCTCTTCAGCCGACAGTTTGTTTTTTAGTACCGCAATCCCAATTTTTTGTAACTGATCAGAGAGGTCGTCAACACCTTTCTGGAATGAAGTAAGTAGGTTTTGACTATAAGTGAGCTGTAGGCCGCTAGCAAGTTTATCTGCTTCAATAGAAAAACTAATAACCTCCTGATTATCCACTCTATTATCTTTAGCGATAGCCTCAAGTTTTTCGCCTAACTCAGGGTAATTTGTGTCAAGTTTAAGCTTCATAAAAACCTCGTTTGTTATTGGAAAGAATGAGTAGCCATTTAAATCTAGCCTGAAAAAAACTGTCGTCAAGCTGATACAACACGCTAAAAACAGTACAACTTCACATTCCAGAAAGTTCTATAAGCCATATAATAAACCGATTAATCACGGTAACCATTTCTGCGCAAGATCACATTTTGACGTTTTTATGACACAACTTCATCGCAGTGAAACAAAACCGTCACATTCCAGGCTTATTCTGATGGTCCCTGAGAAATGATGGAAACATCGATATGGTTATCAAAGCGAAAAATCTGCAGGACGCCGAAGAGCTGCTCCATTCAGGTATTAGCAAAGTCGAACTGGCCTATGATATTGGTAGTGATGACTTTTTCCGCCTGGCGTCTCGCTGGTGCGATCGCGGTGCTCGCATCGTTAAAGACCAGAACCATTTTGTGGTACAGCTGAAAGGCATGGCGATCCCACCTAACCAGTGACACCTTGTCCTTACGCTTCCCGGCTGGTTTAATGGGTTTTTACCCTGCCGTCCGGAGCGTGAATGCTTTACCCGACCCCTACAGAGCAGCTGCTTTCAGGCGGCTTTATTAATGGCTTTAGTCGCAGCGTAAGCGATCCTTTAATCGCCGTAAGTCATTTCGATCTTGCCCATTTCCACGACGATCTGTTAACCCAGTTTGCTGTCCCGCTTCCGGCCACGCTGCAACGCGCTGTCAATAAACGCAAAGCGGAATATCTCGCCAGCCGCCTCCTGGTACGGAATGTGTTGGCTGACTTTGGCCACCCGAATTTCCTGCTAACCAATGCGCCAGACCGCTCTCCACGCTGGCCAGATAATCTCAATGCTTCGCTCTCTCACAGCCAGGGGATCGCGGTGCTGGCCGTTACCCGGCAGGCATTGTGCGTGGGCGTGGATGTTGAACATGTGATGGCAGAAAAAACGGCGCAGGAAACCGCCAGAATGTTGATGAACCAAGAGGAGCAACAGCGCTTAGCGTCACTGCCGCTCACGCTGGCTGAGGGGGCGACTCTGCTGTTTTCACTGAAAGAGAGTTTGTATAAAGCGCTGTGGCCTAAACTGCACGAGGTAATGGATTTTCATCAGGCGGCGCTGGTAGAGATCGATCTCCCCGCCGGAAAGGCACTGCTGCGACTGGAGCATCACTTTAATGCGGACTTCCCACGGGGAACGCTGCTCGAGGCCGCGTTTACGCCAGTGAATGAGCATGTGATCACGCTGGTCACCTACGACGCCAATAAAAAACCGGCACAGCAAGTGGGCTGAGCCGGTATACAGAAACACAACAAGACGACAGAAAAAGTTCCAGGGACGCACAGACCTCAGTCTGGGCTGGAATTAGCTTAGTCCTTTCGTTGTGCATCTCGCCAATAAGCCTTTTCGCTAAGCTTTCCCACTCCGTGTTAAAAGCCCGTGTCAGTGCGCTCTACCGCATCACGTGAGGCTAGTTCTCGTTCAGCCCCGGTCAGCTCATGCAGCTGACCTTCGCGCATCTCTAACAACCGGTCGGCATGGCTGAAGTAGTGATCGTCATGGCTGATGGCGAAGACGGTTTTTCCACTCTCCTGTAGCCAGGGTAACAGCTCACGATAAAACACACGGCGGAAATGCGGATCCTGATCGGCAGCCCACTCATCCAGCAGCAGAATATCACGCTGTTCCGCAGCGGCTAACAGCAATGCCAGCCGCTTACTCTGCCCTTTTGACAGTTGCAGATTCAGCACCCGATTGCCCTCAAGCTTGAGCTTTTCCTGCATTTTCAGGCGCACCAGCCACTGCTCAACCAGCGCTGGATCGGCTTCTGTGCCTTGTGGGCCAAGCAGACGATCAAACAAGTGGACATCGGTAAACACGGCGGAGAAATGTTGTCGCCACCCATCGATATCCTGATTCGCGCAGACCTTGCCATCAATCAGCAAAGTCCCGCTCAGCGGCTGATATAGCCCGGTCAATAACAGGGCAAGCGTCGATTTCCCGCTGCCGTTGCCGCCAATCAAAAACACCAGCTCGCCACGTTGCAGCGTCAGATTGACGGGCCCGACGACAAATCCATTCTCACCATAGCGAAACGTGACATCGCGCAGTTCCAGCGTTTGCCAGGCTTTGGTAGCCGAAGGAGAGGTAAATTCGGCCTGATAAGGTGCCAAATCAAAGGTGTTGAGCTTCCTGAAAGCCACCTGTGCGCTGAGCAAGGTGGGCAAAGCGCCAACGGCAGAGAGCAGTGGTGTGCGCAAAAATAGCAGCGTTAATGAATAGGTTGCTGCTACCGCGGTATCTGCCCAACCGAGGGTATTGGCCATGAAGAACACCATGCCAATCGCACCCAGCGTCATGATGTTTGACCAGTTCACCGCACTGAGATGGAAGGTATCCGCCCGCACGATATGGTGGCGGTAGTCGCGCGCATCTTCCTGATAAACGGTGTCATAAATCTGCTGGGCACGTTGACGATTAAGCTGTAACTCTTTACGGCCATCAATGATGGTTTGGTAATCACGATACAGATTGTCTTCTACGTCACGCAGTTTAGCCATGTGCTGGTAAACCCGGGACACCAGCAACCAGCCGCCAACCAGTGTGACCGCTAACCACAGGCTGGTAACGGCAAGCATACGTGGCGAGAGCCAGGCAAGATACAACGCAGAGCCAAGGGTAATGATGACACCCTGAATCAGTTCAGGCAGGCGGACAAAGGCGATAGTAATGGCACGCACGTCGCTGGTCAGTCCGGCAAGCAGTTGCGCGCTGCCAATTTGTTCAATGCGGGCGATGCGCGTATCGAGAATACGTTTGATAAACTCACCGCGCATCCGCCAGACGAAATGGTGGCCGAGCAGCGTCAGCGCTAGCTGCGCGCCCAATGTCACCGCCATTAACGCCAGCAGTAATAACAGGAACTGTGGCAGAACCAGCCATGAACCGTTAACAGACACAATCATTTCACGGTTGATAAAGGCAATCATGCCGATACCCACCACGGCACTGAGCAGCGTCAGTGCAATAACACCCAGAAAAGGCCAGCGAAACTGGCGAAAAACAACGTTGAGCAGCGCCATGTCAAAATCCGGCTAAAGAAGAACAGCCAGCAGTGTAATGTGCCAGCCGCGAATCGCAATCAGAATCGTTTAGCCGGAGTCAGAAAGCGCGGCGGAAGGTGAGATTGTAGCGAAACGCCCCCGCCAGCGGATGTACGCCCGCTTTTAACGGCAGAATTCCGTGATAGCGGAGCCGTGAAGGCCCACCCCAAACCACCACATCGCCATGTTCCAGCAGGACCTTTTGCGTGCTATCGCCACGTTCAAAACCACCAAATTGAAATACCGCGGGTAACCCCAGTGAGACCGAAACAATCGGCTGATGGAGATCCCGTTCGTCTTTATCCTGATGCAGCGTCAGCTTCGTCTCAGGTGCGTAGCGATTAATCAGGCAGGAGTCAGGATTAAACCCCGGAAAACCGGCCTCTGCCGCCGCTTCCTGCGCTAACTGGCGAAACAGGGCCGGCATTGCAGGCCAGGGTTGGTGACTGTGGCTGTCTTTTTCACTGTATTGATAGCCGCGACTATCCGAAGACCAGCCCACATCACCACAGTTAGTCATTGCAACTGACATACGATAGCCGCCCGGCGTGATGCGATGTGCAAAAGGATTGCTCTGCGCGACTCGCGCAATTTCATGTAACAGCGCTTCTCCCTGATCAAAGGCACGACGGCGAATAATCACCGCCCCTTCGGCCAGCGGTTCCTGCCACGGCTCTTCGCCACTAAACAGATCCAGCATCGGCTTCTCCAGTCCGCTACTTCTGCGGATTTTCGATAATAAAGTTGCGGAACTGCGGTGACATCCAGCTATGGAATCCGTCCGCCTCTTTGGTGATCAAATAGACCGCCAGATGTTCACGCAGCGCCAGCGCTTGCGCTCTCTTCTCGCCAAGCACCATTAAGCCCGTGTCCCAGCCATCAGCTTCCAGCGCGGTAGTGGCGATCACCGTAGCAGAAACTAACCGATGTTCGATAGGACGTCCGGTTGCAGGATCGATGATATGCGAGAGTCTTTTGCCATCCAGCTCATAGTAGTTGCGATAGCTTCCGGAGGTGCTGATGCCGTGCCCTTGCAGATCAACCAGCGCCTGTACGGCATTTTCACGATCGGTGGGTTTCTGGATCGCGACGCGCCAGGCGTTTCCGGACGGATTTTTCCCCCGGCTTAGCACCGCTCCGCCAACCGAGACCAGATAATTGGTGATCCCCTCGCGTTCCATTAAGCGCGCCAGATGATCGGTTGCGTAACCCTCCCCCATCGTGGAGAGATCAACATACAGGCCGGGCAGATCTTTTTGCAACCACTGCCCAGAGACACCCTGAATCACCCGTAAATGTTGTAATCCAGTTTTAGCTTTGGCGGCGGCGATCTCCGCATCACTTGGGGTATGCGTCGGCACTTTTGTCGGGCCGAAGCCCCACAAATTCACCAGCGGCCCCACGGTAATATCCATCTCGCCATCCGTTTTTTGGCCAATACGCAGCGCTTCCGTCACGATATCCGCCATATCGGCACTGACAGGCTGTGGCTCGCTCCCCTGATACTGATTAAAGCGCGACAGGACAGAATCACTCTTCCAGGTGGAGATTTGGTGATCGTCTGCATCTAACTGCTGTTGAATAGCCTGCTGTAGCCCTGCCCGGCGTCCGCTCTCGACCCCACTCAGGCTTACGCGCCACACAGTGCCCATGGTTTTGCCTTCCAGCACCATGCCGTTTTCAACGGCAGGTGTGGCACCATCACAACCCACCAGCACCATCGCCAGCGTCATTAGCAGAACATTCCGATAAAGAGTCAATTCATCACCTGTAATACTGAGTTTTACTTGTTTAACACGTTTTATCACCGCAACGCTCTGCCTTGTTGCCCAATTCACACTGTAGTAAATGGAGAGCATACGATGATCTATTATGTCATTTTGGCGATTGCCGCAGCATTGTTGTTGTTCAGTGGCTGGCGTCTGTGGTCACAGCGTCACCGCCACGGACTCGCCAGAAAACGCCAATCCCGCCGTTGATATGCACCAAAAGCGTACTGCTGCACCAGCCTGAAGCGAGGCGCAGTGTACCAAACCCGCACACCGGACTGTGTCTCTGAGAGCTATCTGTTTGGCACGATTTCTGCACGGTTTACCTTGGGTTAATCGTGGAGAGTCACATGAGCAATATTCAGAACAAACACAAAGGTTGGCAACACTGGCTGCGCTTTTCCGCTTTTACACTGGCAGGTGTCGCATTTGAGGGAGGCGCAGTCGCGCAATCGGTGGCGAAACCGAAGAAGTGGCCTGCATCTGGGCAATAACCCGAACATGGCAAAAAAAAAGCGCAGCCGAGGCTGCGCTTTTCGTTTGTAGCGGGGATTAGAACTGGTAAACCAGACCCAGTGCTACGGTGTTATCCGTGTTGACACCCGCAGCTTCGGTGAAGTCGTTGTCTTTGATCAGGTTGATATTGTAATCAACATAGGTCGACATGTTTTTGTTGAAGTAGTAAGTCGCGCCAACATCGACGTATTTTTTCAGGTTCTGCTTGCCGTAGCTGCCGATGCCTGATGCACGTTCAGTCACGAAGGCCAGGGATGGACGCAGGCCGAAGTCGAACTGATACTGCGCAACCAGTTCCCAGTTGTCGGTTCTGTCTGCGAAGCCATACAGGCTTGAATCGCTTGAGCCGAAACGGTTAGCGTTGTAGCCACGGGCATACATTGCCGCCAGGTAGATGTTGTTGGCATCGTATTTGATACCGCCGTTATACACGGCAGCTTTGTCACCACGACCAGAGATGTTAGCGGTCGATGCGGTCAGACCATTCTGCTCGTTAGTACGATCAGACTGGAACATAGAGGCACCCAGCGCAACACCTGAACCCAGATCGTAGGTGGTGCTCATACCCCAGCCGTCGCCGTTCTGGCTCAGCACATCACGGCCGTTAGCAGATTCGCTTGAGCTACCGTTTTTGCCCTGATACTGCACGGCAAAGTTCCAGCCATCGACCAGGCCGAAGAAGTTGTTGTTACGGTAGGTCAGCAGGCCATTAGCACGCTGGAACATGAAGTTGTCCGCGCCATAGGTATCGCCGCCGAACTCTGGCAGAACGTCGGTCCATGAACCGATGTCGTACGCTACGCCGTAGTTACGGCCGTAGTCGATAGAACCAGCATCGCCAAATTTCAGACCCGCAAAACCAACGCGGGTGTAAGAGTTGGCGGTGCCTTCAGATTCAGCCGTGTTCAGGGCAGCCTGGTATTCCCACTGGCCGTAACCGGTCAGCTGATCGCTGATCTGGGTTTCGCCTTTAAAGCCGAAACGCAGATATGACTGATCGCCATCGCTTCCGCTGTCTTTAGAAAAATAGTGCAGGCCATCAACTTTACCGAACAGATCTAATTTGTTGCCGTCTTTGTTGTAAATTTCTGCTGCGTGCGCCGAACCAGCCACCAGCAAAGCGGGGATCATCAGGGAGAGAACTTTACGTTTCATTTATTACCCTCTATTTATAAATTTGTTATGTGTGCCACTGCTAACTGAACGCTTAAAATCCAGCCGCAAGCCATTGTTAATATATGACGAGCAATAATCTATCACGAATATGCTACTAAATATCCATATATGTTTCAAAATACGAATTAGTTATTGCGGGATATGAATATAGAGGAGCTAATAAACAGCACGGAAGGATTAAAAATATCGCACAGTTTGATAAGAATATAAAAAACACAACAAAAACAAAATGATAGCAAGACACCCCCTTTCGCACTGAATGATAAAACTTAGTAGTGACGTAGGAATACAATTAGCCCGCTATCATCATTTATTTCATTATTACCTTCATTCACCCCGAATGATATGTTTTACCCTATTTTCCCGCCAGGCCTTGTGCCTGGCTTTTTTTTCGCCTGTTGAATACTGTACCAGAGAAGTGTGACCGTAAACTTTCACCGCGACTAAAAATAAGCCACCCCACAGCCAGCACCATTTGTTAAAATTAGCACAAAATGGAAAAGTAACGCATAATTAATTGCCTGACGTAATAAAAAACCCTCTCTCATTACAACACCAAATAACCCTCTAAATTCACCGGGTATATTTCAGGCTACTGCTGGCGTTATTAGATATCATTCAGTGTATTTCATCCGATGAATTAACGTGAGAAATCGGCCTGCTATCTTCGGCACAACGTGACGCAGCGATGATGGCTTGACCAGGAAAGTTCTGGAAAAAAATGGCAGCGATCAAAAAGACGGTAGAATGTTCTCTGGCTTCCGGCTAGACACGGAAAAAACCAGAAGAATATATTGATGCACCACAGCATCACTGTGACCTGATTGTCCGACTTTGAACCTGTTTGTTTGATTTAGCTGAAACTATGACTGCACCAGAGACTGCAATGCACTACCCCATCACAGCGTATCCAATGATCCCCCCGGCGTTATCCGCTGGCGTTTGCCTGTGCACCTCCCCAGCCCGCCAAATGCCGCAGGCTGTTTCAGGGTCTGGTGGGTGACGAATGGTTGTGAGCCAGGCAGGTAATGCTATGCTAAATCAATACGATAAGTTATCACCCCAGGTGATTTCACTCATGACAATCCCGGGATATACAGGTATTCTTTCAGGTCCATCCTCGGCTGGATTTACGGGTAAATGCTTGACGATGGGAATCACAGTGCTGTTGTTCGCCCTTCAGCCACGCACCAGGTTGCCAGTGCCCGACTGGTTATGCGCTTATTGCAGGACTCCGATACACGATGCTGCCCTATAAGTTTTCCATGACATCCGGCAATGTGACACGCTTCTTTGTTGTGTTTAACCTCGTGCTATTACTGGCACTGGGCTTTATGGTGCAAAACAGCGTCAATGCCTGGCTGGCGGACAAACGTAACACCATGGCAGATGCTTCGCGTTCCCTGCAAAAACGCATCGATAGCTATCGTTTCGCGACCTGGCAGATTTACGAAAACCTCGCCACCAGTGCAACCGGTGCAGCGGGAAATAGCTTGCAGGAAACTCGTCTGCGCCCAGACGTCTATTATCTGGAAAAGACCCGGCGGAAAACGGAAGCCCTGATTTTCGGCTCACATGACAGCAGCACGCTGGATATGACCATGCGCATATCCAACTACCTCGATACGCTGTGGGGCGCAGAGAATCCGACCTGGTCGATGTACTACCTGAATGGTCAGGACAATAGCCTGATCATGATTTCAACCTTACCGTTGAAAGATCTCTCCACGCGCTATAAAGAAGGCATGGTCAATAGCCTGGTGGATGCTCGCCGCGCCGAAATGCTACAACAGGCGAATGCACTGGATGAGCGAGAAAGCTTCTCACCCTTGCGCCACTTGCCGTTCCAGAACGACCACTACGTTACGTTGCGCACCACCTTTAATCAGCCCGGGCATCTGGCTACCGTGGTGGCCTTTGATCTGCCGGTGAATGACATCCTGCCGCAAAACATGCCGCTGGAAAACTTCCAACTGCGCCAAAGCAATGCCCCCGCACTCAGCAGCGATGATAATGACAACGCCACCACGCAGGTGACGTTGGCGAACCCAAACCTGGAAATTAGTGCCAGTCTGCCGGGTACTACACTGCAACTGGTGTACCGCGTGCCGTTACTGAGCCTGGCGCTGGATACCCTGCACAACCTGATGTGGCCTCTGTTTATCAACGGCCTGCTGTTTGCCCTCTCCTTCACGGGGATTACTCTGCTTCGCCAGCAGACGCTGCGCCCCAATGAGAATCAAAGTGCTGAGCTGGATTCACTGCGCCGCTTAAACGACGAAATTGTTGCCAGCCTGCCGGTTGGCCTGATGGTGTATGACTTTGCCAGTAATCGTACCATTCTGAGTAATAAGATTGCCGAGCATCTCCTGCCGCACCTGAATCTGCAGAAGATCGTCAATATGTCTGACGAAAACCAGGGGGTACTGCAGGCGACCATTAACAACGAAGTGTATGAAATCCGCCATGCACGCAGCATGTTGTCACCGCAGACCCAAATTTTCCTGATGCGCGATCAGGATCGCGAATTGATCGTGAATAAAAAGCTGCAAAAGGCGCAGCAGGTACTGGAACGCAACCACCAGATGCGCCAGCAGTTGCTGCAACATCTGGGCGACTCGCTCAGTCAGCCACTGACGAAACTGACGGCCCAGTTGGTGCATCTCAGCCAGCATGATGACAATGAGCAGGTGATAGATCTTCTTAATGAGGGGCAATATCTCCAGCGCTTTGTGGAAGATATTGTGCTGCTGAACCAACTGGAATCCCACGACTGGGCGCCGGATAAAGCCGTGTTCAGCCTGCAAGAGCTGCTGGATGAATTCACCCTTGAGCACCTGCTTCTGTTACGCCGCAAAGGTCTGGCCCTGATCGTCAACAATCATCTGCCGTTAGATGAGCAACGCTTTGGCGATCGCAACGCACTGCGCAAGATCCTGCATACCCTGATGCACTACGCGCTCACCACTACACAGTGGGGGAAAATCAGTCTGAATATCGATAGCGCCACCCCGAACGGTGAACGCATTAATTTTCAGCTGATCGATACCGGTGAGGGACTTAACCCTGAAGAGCTGAGCAATATGGACTTCCCGTTCCTCGGTGACGTGCAGAAAGATCGTTACGGCCAACCCACCGGGATGGCATTCTTCCTGTGCAAGCAACTGAGTAAGCACATGGGCGGGAGTCTGGAAATCGTGGCAAAACAGGGGATTGGTACGCGCTATAACCTACAAATTCCACTGACTTTAGAACCCGCTCAGCCCGAGGAAGATGAAAAGCTGCTTGAAGGCATTACGGTACTGCTGGAAATTGCGGTGGAAGATGTACACAAGATCGTCAGTCGACAGCTGGAGCATCTGGGCGCGCGCTGCCTGACGTCAGATGAACGAATTTCAGGCCAACAGCATGATTTCCTCGTGACCGATGAACCGGCGAAACTGCAGGGTTGGGGCTTACTGCTTACCGGTGATGAACCGGGGGCCAGTGCCTTGAATGAAAAGCAGTTCCGCGTCAATTTCAACCTCAGTTCTGCACTGCAAGATGCATTACTGACCTTAATCGAAGCCCAACTGGCGCAGGATGAACTGGAGGGGAATGAAGAAGACAGTACATCAGAACCTCTGCTTAGCGGGGGCTACTTCCAGCTGTTTACTGAGACAGTACCGGATGATGTAAGTAGGCTGTATACTGAGGCAGCGGAAAAGGATTACTCCGCGCTTGCTCAGACAGCGCATCGCCTGAAGGGCGTGTTTGCCATGCTGAATTTGCATCCAGGTAAACAGCTTTGTGAAAAGTTAGAACTCCACATTAAGTCGTGTGACGATTCAACCATTAAAAATACCACCAGTGACATTGACACTTACGTCAATCAGCTGCTGCAGCAAGGTAACCAATAAGATGAATAATCTGAACGTAATTATTGCCGATGACCATCCAATCGTTCTGTTTGGAATTCGTAAGTCCCTGGAACAAATTGAGTGGGTTAATGTTGTTGGTGAGTTTGAAGACTCTACAGCACTGATTAATAGCCTTTCCCGGCTAGATGCCAATGTGCTGATCACCGACCTTTCCATGCCGGGCGAGAAGTATGGCGATGGCATTACCCTGATAAAATATATTAAACGTCACTATCCTGACTTGTCGATCATTGTTCTGACCATGAACAATAACCCCGCAATTCTGAGCGCCGTGCTTGATCTGGATATTGAAGGGATCGTGCTCAAACAGGGCGCCCCGACCGATCTGCCAAAAGCGCTGGCCGCGTTGCAGAAAGGGAAGAAATATACCCCGGAGAGCGTGGCAAAACTGCTGGAGAAGATCAGTGCCGGTGGTTACGGAGACAAACGTCTGTCACCGAAAGAGAGCGAAGTATTGCGTCTGTTCTCTGAAGGCTTCCTGGTCACAGAGATTGCCCGTAAGCTGAACCGCAGTATTAAAACCATCAGTAGCCAGAAGAAATCAGCGATGATGAAACTGGGCGTCGATAACGACATCGCGCTGCTGAATTATCTCTCTTCGGTCAGTGCCAACCAGCCAAAAGAGTGATAAAAAAACGGTGCTTCGCGCACCGTTTTTTCTTTCCTGCTTATCCTACCCGACTTTTCCGTACCCGCTCTGCATACACGGCCAGTGTGGATTTCAGTACGTCCAGCGTGACTGGTTTCGACAGACAATTATCCATGCCAGCGTCAAGACAACGCTGCTTCTCTTCCGCTAGCGCGTTTGCCGTGACGCCAATCACCGGGAAGGCATGACCGAGTTGACGTAAGCGCTGGGTCAGACGATAACCATCCATGTTCGGCATATTGACGTCAGTGAGTACGATATCGATTTCACTGCGGCTCAAGACGTTCAAGGCATCAACGCCATCCTGCGCGGTTTTGATCTGATAACCAAAGGTGCCCAACTGCTCTGACAGCAGCATGCGGTTAATCGGATGGTCATCCACAATCAGGATCATAATATCGTCATTGTTGGTCACGGTCGTTTCCGGGGCTGGCAGCGCAAAGCCTGCGCTGTCACCTTCAATTGCCACCCGGTAAATACGCCCCAGCAATACCGGGAGCTCATGTGGCGTCGCGGTGCTATGCACCCACTGGCCTGGCTGAACCTCGCGCGGCATATCAATATGCTCACCGCTAAAGGTGATCAATGCACGCAGCTCAGGCAGTGAATCAGGCTGATAGTCTGTCACCAGAACATCTTCAGGGCCGCCCTTGCCCTCAAAACGCATCGCATTGATCCCCTGCCCTTGCAGGCTGCGCATGACAAAGTCCGCCAGATAGTCATTGCGCATCTCAATCCAGACGCGTTTGTCGTGCAACGCGTCCAGCAGCGCCAACGACGGCCGCTGCCCTTCGTAAATAGGCAGACGCACCACAAACTGGCTGCCCATGCCCGGACCTGAGTCGACCTCAATATCACCATCCATCATGTTGACCAGCTTTTCACAGATCGCCAGCCCCAGTCCGGTCCCCTGGAAATTACGCTGCACGCCCGTCCCGACCTGATAGAACGGATCAAACAGCTGCGTGATTTCACTGGCAGAAATCCCGACCCCGGTATCCCGCACCCGGAACAACAAATACCCCTGATGCACATAGGCATGGAGGATAATACAGCCCGTATGGGTGAACTTGATGGCATTACTTAACAGGTTAGCGATCACCTGTTGCAGGCGTAGCGGATCGCCATTCAGCGTCAGCGGCACATCGTTTTCAATATAGCAGTATAAGGTGAGGCGTTTTTTCATCACCAGTGACAGATAGTTACCGGCAATATGGGTAATCACTTCACGCGGCGAGAACGGCCTTGGCTCGATTTTGAGCTGTTCGGACTCAATTTTTGAGAAGTCGAGAATATCGCTGATGATTTTCAACAGCAGGCTGGACGAGTTATTCATGGCGCTGACCAGAGAATCAATCTCTTTGGGCAGCGCTTTGGTTTGCAGCAGGTCGAGGTTACCAATGATACCATACAGCGGCGTGCGCAGTTCATGGCTGACGGTGGCAAGGAACATCGATTTTGACTGACTCGCCTGCTCGGCGGCCTGCGCCATCGCCTGTAACGACTGCTCCATCTGTACGCGCGTGCTGACATCAACCAACACGCAAATGGCCACGTTTTCATTACGGTAACGCGAATGCACAAAGCTGATTTGCAGGTTGGTATTGCTGCCGGTCAGCACATCAACGAAGTTAACCTGCTGGCCGCTGATAATCTCATTCAGCCGCTGGCGATCTTCCTCGGTTAACAACGTCAGGTAGTTATGTGCCAGCTCGTTACTCAGGATGTTGCTGCCATCGCTGGTGCGCAGAATACAGATCCCTACCGGCGCGGAGGCGACGATTTTACGGTTGAACTGCTCATGCTCTTCCAGTCGCTGTGCATTCTCTTCTGCGGGCAGGAACATGCGGCGCTCAAACAGCCAGGCCAGGGTAAATAACAGCATGGCACTGATGATGTTCATCAATACGGCGTTAATCATCATCAGCTTCAGCTGATCCACCAGCACATCGGTGGAAACCGACCACACCACGCTCAGATTAGAGGGTGGAAGGGGTTTCTTCAGCACCAGTTGGCGATAGCTGTCGAGATAGCCGAACCAGGTTTTATCATCCGGCAAGGTGTCCAGCGTGTAACCCGCGCCACCGCGCCGTGAGGTCATCAGCACCTGGTTGTCATCATCAATAATAGTGGCCACAACGGGCAAAGTGCCCGGTTGGATAAACTCATCCAGGCGAATATTCTGTTCCAGTCCCAGCAGCGCCTGCTGCTTATTGGCGGCATAGACGGGCATCATGATGGAGAAGTGCCCAACGCCCGGTTGGCTACCTTCACTGACCCAATAATAGGGGCGATCGCGCTTGTCCTCTCCGCTATTGCGGTAGTTGAGTAGCTGCTCACGCAACTCTTTCAGGCTGCTTTCACGATCTACCGAGCTACTGCCTACGGTGAAGTCCGCCAGACACTGGCTTTCACTGCCAATAAAAAAGATGCGATTCAGCTCGTAAGCGGAAGAGAAGTGACTTTTCCAGAAATTAATATAGCCACTTAGGGCATCCAGCGGGGTATTCCAGGTATCACTCATGCGGGTGCAGTCACCGCTGGCATAGAGTGGCACCATCTGCGGCTGGATAAACTTGTTACTGCCATCATTCGCGGGGTCCGCCGTGAGGCGATTTTCACTGATGAACTTTAGCTGTCGCAGCATATCCGCAGAGTGACGCACATACCACTGCGCCTGGCCGTAATTATTAGCAAACTCCTGTCGCACCATGCTCTCTTTCTGATGCAAGACGCTAATAATGTAAAAGGTGGTTAAGAGTGCGCCCAGCGTCCAGAGCAACAACGCCAGCGTGCGAAACAGATAGCGTGAAATTCTCAGCGTGGTACGAAAAGAGACAAGGTATCTCAACGGTGACTTACTCCGGTTAGTTTGGCGTGCTGCCACCCGCTTATCTCCCTGTTTAAGCCTGGCCATAAATAGCAAAACGGCAGGCCAGGTTTCCCTGCCCTGCCGTTTTTTCAACCTGACAGATTACTCTTCGTCATCTGCTTCAGGTGCATCATCTTCAACGTCTGCTTCTGGCGCGATATCATCCTCGCCTTCCGCTACGCTGCCGTCAATCGCATCCAGCTCTTCTTCTGCGACAGGTTCCGCAACACGTTGCAGACCGACAACATGCTCATCTTCAGCGGTACGGATCAGGATCACACCCTGGGTGTTACGCCCTACCACACTCACTTCAGACACGCGAGTACGCACCAACGTACCGGCATCGGTGATCATCATGATCTGATCGCTGTCTACCACTTGTACTGCGCCAACCACTGGGCCATTACGATCGGTGACTTTGATCGAAATAACACCCTGCGTAGCACGAGACTTGGTTGGATACTCGCTGGTTGCCGTACGTTTACCGTAACCGTTACGCGTTACGGTCAGAATTGCGCCTTCTTGTTGCGGCACAATCAGTGACACGACGCTATCGCCTTCCGCCAGCTTGATACCGCGTACGCCCGAAGCCGTACGGCCCATGGTACGTACCGCCGTTTCAGAGAAGCGCACCACTTTACCCGCAGCAGAGAACAGCATCGCTTCGTTGCTGCCATCGGTCAGTGCAACGCCGATCAGCTCATCGTCATCACGCAGGTTCAGGGCGATAATCCCGGCACTACGTGGACGGCTGAACTCTTTCAGCGAGGTTTTCTTCACCGTACCGCTGGCGGTTGCCATGAAGATATTGACCCCTTCTTCATACTCACGTACTGGCAGAATCGCGGTAATACGTTCGTTAGCTTCCAGCGGCAGCAGGTTGACGATTGGACGACCACGCGCACCACGGCTGGCTTCAGGCAGTTGGTACACCTTCATCCAGTAGAGGCGACCACGGCTTGAGAAGCACAGAATGGTGTCATGGGTGTTGGCAACCAGCAGGCGATCAATGAAGTCTTCTTCTTTGATGCGCGCAGCAGATTTACCTTTACCACCACGACGTTGCGCTTCGTAATCTGACAGCGGCTGATACTTGACGTAACCCTGGTGCGACAGCGTAACCACAACATCTTCCTGATTGATCAGGTCTTCGATATTGATATCCGCGCTGTTGGCAGTGATTTCGGTACGACGTTCATCACCGAACTGGTCGCGCATGGCGATCAGCTCTTCGCGAATCACTTCCATCAGACGATCGGCGCTGTTCAGGATACGCAGCAGTTCTGCAATCTCATCCAGCAGTGCTTTATATTCGTCGAGCAGTTTTTCATGCTCAAGGCCGGTCAGTTTCTGCAAACGCAGATCCAGAATCGCCTGGGCCTGCTGTTCAGTCAGGTAATATTGACCGTCACGGATGCCGAACTCAGGTTCCAGCCACTCCGGACGCGCTGCGTCATCACCCGCGCGTTCCAGCATTGCAGAGACGTTGCCCAGCGCCCAGGACTGCGCGATCAGACCCGCTTTGGCTTCCGCAGGGGTAGGTGCGCGGCGAATCAGTTCGATGATCGGATCGATGTTAGCCAGCGCAATCGCCAGGCCTTCAAGGATATGAGCACGATCGCGCGCTTTACGCAGTTCGAAAATAGTACGGCGCGTCACAACTTCACGGCGGTGGCGCACAAACGCTTCAATAATATCTTTCAGCGGCATGATTTTCGGCTGGCCTTGATGCAGGGCCACCATATTGATGCCGAAAGAGGTCTGCAACTGGGTCAGTGAGTAGAGGTTGTTTAATACCACTTCACCAACGGCATCGCGTTTGATCTCAATGACAATACGCATGCCGTCTTTATCTGACTCATCACGCAGGCCGCTGATACCTTCAACACGCTTCTCTTTTACCAGCTCGGCAATCTTCTCGATCAGGCGGGCTTTGTTTACCTGATACGGAATTTCATTGACGATAATGGTTTCACGTCCGGTCTTGGCATCAGTTTCCACTTCAGCGCGCGAACGGATGTAGATTTTGCCGCGCCCGGTGCGGTACGCCTCTTCAATGCCGCGACGACCATTAATGAAAGCAGCGGTAGGGAAATCTGGGCCGGTGATGTGCTCCATCAGACCTTCTACGCTGATGTCTTCATCTTCGATATACGCCAGGCAGCCGTTGATCACTTCCGTCAGGTTGTGCGGGGGAATATTGGTTGCCATACCTACCGCGATCCCGGACGAACCGTTGATCAGCAGGTTAGGAATTTTGGTCGGCAACACTTCCGGGATCTGTTCTGTGCCATCATAGTTTGGCACGAAATCCACGGTCTCTTTTTCCAAATCGGCCAGCAATTCAGAAGAGATTTTCGCCATACGCACTTCGGTATAACGCATCGCAGCGGCATGGTCACCATCGACCGAACCAAAGTTACCCTGACCATCAACCAGCATGTAGCGCAGGGAGAACGGCTGAGCCATTCGGACGATACTTTCGTAAACTGCGGAATCACCGTGTGGGTGATATTTACCGATTACGTCGCCGACAACACGGGCGGATTTTTTATAGGGTTTGTTCCAGTCGTTGCTCAGCTCGCTCATCGCAAAGAGCACGCGGCGGTGCACCGGCTTCAGGCCGTCACGCACATCGGGTAAGGCTCGGCCAACAATGACCGACATGGCGTAATCGAGGTAGGAGTTCTTTAACTCCTCTTCAATATTGACCGGTGTAATTTCTCTCGCAAGGTCGCTCATGGAGCCGCTATCCCTCTAATAATCCCGGAATTGAAAGGTGCGAAAGTATATCACATTCCATTCATACGGTGAACGTTCAGCACGGGTTTATGCTGCCTTTCATCATGAACGACAGGTGCGCCAACCGGGGTTAAGCGTTTATACTGCCCGAACATTTTGTCAGGAGTTATATCGAATGAATGCACAATCTCCGCAAAGCCCACAGAACGTTGATGCACAGGAGATCGCAAAGTTTGAAGCGGTCGCCTCACGCTGGTGGGATTTAGAGGGGGAATTTAAACCTCTGCACCGGATTAACCCCCTGCGCCTTGGCTATATTGCGCAGCGCAGCAACGGCCTGTTCGGCAAGAAAGTGCTGGATGTCGGCTGTGGTGGCGGCATTCTGGCTGAGAGCATGGCGAAAGAGGGTGCGCTGGTTACCGGGCTGGATATGGGTGCCGAGCCGCTACAGGTTGCCCGTTTACACGCGCTGGAGAGCGGCGTGAAACTCGACTACGTGCAACAAACCGTAGAGGCGCACGCCGAAGAGCACGCCGGTAGCTACGATGTGGTGACCTGCATGGAGATGCTGGAACACGTTCCTGACCCCGGCTCCGTGATCCGCGCCTGTGCGCGTCTGGTGAAACCGGGCGGAGAGGTCTTTTTCTCGACCATTAACCGCAACCCGAAGGCCTGGCTGCTGCTGATCTTTGGTGCTGAATATGTGATGCGTATGGTGCCGCGCGGCACTCACGATGTGAAAAAATTTATCCGTCCATCAGAAATGCTGGCATGGGTTGATGAAACCCCACTGCGTGAACAGCATATCACTGGCCTGCACTATAACCCGCTGAGCAATAAGTTCCGTCTGGGCCCAGGCGTCGACGTCAACTACATGCTGCACACCCGTTACGTGAAAGAATAACGTCACCTTTTCACCCTGCCCCGGCAGGGTGAAGCTGCCTGCGTCATCATACTGTCACCTCTTTCCTTTATGCTGATTCAGCAATAACTGAATATTTTACATTCCATTTAAATTTCAGTTAAAAACACTGCCAAGATGAATCTGATACCCAAAGCGCCACTGTTGCTGGTAATTAACACAGCAATGCATAAAAAATCAGCGGTCGATCAAAAAAAGGAATTTTTTAGTAGAACCGTTGACAAGAGGATCGCCCTTATCGTGCGCGGCCTTAGTAAAAACAGCGGAAATTACAACCCCTTTTGACATCATTTTTTCCTCTTGTGTACGCGCCACAACAGACTAAAATAACCGCCATCTTGTTGTTACTATTTCCAACACCCCCAATATGTAGTGTTTATCCACAACATTATTCACAGGAATATGCTGTGCATAAACTCGGGGTTCTCTTTACTTTTCGGATACTCACACATGAACCAGAGTCTGCTCGTTACGAAACGCGATGGCCGCCAGGAGCGCATTGATCTCGACAAAATTCACCGGGTGCTGGACTGGGCCGCTGAAGGCTTGAGCAATGTTTCGGTCTCCCAGGTTGAACTGCGTTCGCACATCCAGTTTTATGATGGCATCAGAACTTCTGATATCCACGAAACCATCATCAAAGCCGCAGCAGACCTGATCTCGCGCGACGCGCCAGACTACCAGTACATGGCCGCTCGCCTGGCTATCTTCCACCTGCGTAAAAAAGCCTACGGCCAGTTTGAGCCACCAAAGCTGTATGACCACGTCACCAGCATGGTTGAGCGCGGCAAATATGACCGCCACCTGTTAGAAGATTACAGCGTGGAAGAGTTCGCGCAGATGGAAGAGTTCCTCGATCACTGGCGTGACATGAACTTCTCTTACGCTGCGGTTAAACAGCTTGAAGGGAAATATCTGGTTCAGAACCGCGTTTCCGGTGATATCTACGAAAGTGCCCAGTTCCTCTACATCCTGGTTGCCGCGTGCCTGTTCTCAAACTACCCGCGTGAAACCCGTATGGATTACGTGCGCCGTTTCTACGACGCGGTATCGACCTTTAAGATTTCACTGCCTACGCCAATCATGGCGGGCGTGCGCACCCCGACCCGTCAGTTCAGCTCCTGCGTACTGATCGAGTGTGGTGACAGCCTCGACTCCATCAATGCAACCTCTAGCGCCATTGTGAAATACGTTTCGCAGCGTGCGGGTATTGGTATCAACGCCGGTCGCATTCGTGCGCTGGGTAGCCCGATTCGCGGTGGCGAAGCCTTCCACACCGGTTGTATCCCGTTCTATAAGCATTTCCAGACGGCGGTAAAATCTTGCTCACAAGGCGGCGTACGTGGCGGTGCAGCGACACTGTTCTACCCAATGTGGCACCTGGAAGTGGAAAGCCTGTTGGTACTGAAGAACAACCGTGGTGTTGAAGGCAACCGCGTGCGTCACATGGACTACGGCGTCCAGCTCAACAAACTGATGTATCAGCGCCTGCTAAAAGGTGAAGATATCACCCTGTTCAGCCCATCCGATGTACCAGGCCTGTATGATGCCTTCTTTGCCGATCAGGAAGAGTTTGAGCGTCTGTACACCAAATACGAGCAAGATGACAGCATTCGCAAACAGCGTGTAAAAGCGGTTGAGCTGTTCTCACTGATGATGCAGGAACGTGCTTCTACTGGCCGTATCTACATCCAGAACGTTGACCACTGCAACACCCACAGCCCGTTTGATCCGGTTATCGCGCCAGTGCGCCAGTCTAACCTGTGCCTGGAAATTGCCCTGCCGACCAAACCGCTGAATGATGTGAACGATGAAAACGGCGAAATCGCACTCTGCACCCTCTCCGCTTTCAACCTGGGCGCAATCGACAGCCTGGACGATTTAGAAGAGCTGGCGATTCTGGCTGTTCGTGCGCTGGATGCACTGCTGGATTACCAGGACTACCCAATCCCGGCGGCAAAACGCGGTGCAATGGGACGTCGTACGCTGGGTATCGGTGTGATTAACTTCGCGTATTACCTGGCGAAGAATGGCGTACGCTACTCTGATGGCAGCGCAAACGGTCTGACCCATAAAACGTTCGAAGCGATTCAGTACTACCTGCTGAAAGCTTCCAACGAGCTGGCGAAAGAGCAAGGTGCCTGCCCGTGGTTCAATGAAACCACCTACGCGAAAGGCATCATGCCAATTGATACCTATAAAAAGGATCTCGACAGCATTTGCCAGGAGCCGCTGCATCTTGACTGGGAAACGCTGCGTGAGCAGGTGAAGACCCACGGCCTGCGTAACTCAACGCTCTCCGCGCTGATGCCATCAGAAACCTCTTCGCAGATTTCGAACGCGACCAACGGCATTGAGCCACCGCGTGGCCACATCAGTATTAAAGCGTCTAAAGACGGGATTCTGCGCCAGGTGGTGCCGGAGTATGAGCGTCTGAAAGATCAGTACGAGCTGCTGTGGGAAATGCCTTCTAACGACGGCTACCTGCAACTGGTTGGTCTGATGCAGAAATTTATCGACCAGGCGATCTCGTCTAACACCAACTACGATCCAACGCGCTTTGCTAACGGCAAAGTCCCAATGAAACAGTTGCTGAAAGATCTGCTGACCGCTTATAAACTGGGTGTGAAGACGCTGTACTACCAAAACACCCGCGACGGTGCGGAAGATGCTCAGGACGATCTGGCACCTTCTATTCAGGATGATGGCTGCGAAGGCGGCGCCTGCAAAATCTAAGGTAAAGCGGGCTGCATGCCCGCTTTAATCATGTCACGGGGCCCCTGCGGCCCCGGCTACTTTTGGACAGTTTTATGGCTTACTCCACGTTTTCCCAGAATAAAAATGATCAGCTGAAAGAACCGATGTTTTTCGGTCAGTCGGTGAACGTTGCGCGTTTCGACCAGCAAAAATATGACATCTTTGAAAAGCTGATCGAGAAACAGCTTTCGTTCTTCTGGCGTCCAGAAGAGGTGGATGTTTCCCGCGATCGTATCGACTATCAGGCGTTGCCGGATCACGAAAAACACATCTTCATCAGCAACCTGAAGTATCAGACGCTGTTGGACTCCATTCAGGGCCGCAGTCCAAACGTGGCTCTGCTGCCACTGATCTCGATCCCGGAGCTGGAAACCTGGATTGAAACCTGGGCGTTCTCTGAGACGATCCACTCACGCTCTTATACCCATATCATCCGTAATATCGTGAACGATCCGGCCGTGGTATTTGACGATATCGTCACCAACGAGCAGATCCTGGCGCGTGCGGAAGATATCTCGAAGTACTACGACGATCTGATCGAGATGACCAGCTACTGGCATCTGCTGGGTGAAGGCACGCATGAAGTGAATGGCAAAACCATCACGGTGAATCTGCGTGCCCTGAAAAAACAGCTCTACATCTGCCTGATGAGCGTCAATGCGCTGGAAGCCATCCGCTTCTACGTGAGCTTTGCCTGCTCCTTCGCCTTCGCTGAGCGCGAACTGATGGAAGGTAACGCGAAAATCATCAAGCTGATCGCCCGTGATGAAGCGCTGCACCTGACCGGGACACAGCACATGCTGAACCTGTTACGTACCGGTGAAGACGATCCAGAAATGAAAGAGATCGCTGCCGAGTGCCGCGACGAATGCTACGAACTGTTCCGTAAAGCGGCTGAGCAAGAGAAAGAGTGGGCGGAATACCTGTTCAGCGGTGGCTCGATGATCGGCCTGAACAAAGACATTCTGTGCCAGTACATCGAGTACATCACCAACATCCGCATGCAGGCTGTTGGCCTCGATCTGCCATTCCAGACGCGCTCAAATCCGATTCCATGGATCAACAGCTGGCTGGTTTCAGATAACGTGCAGGTTGCACCGCAGGAAGTGGAAGTCAGCTCTTATCTCGTGGGCCAGATCGACGCCGAAGTTGGCGAAGACGACTTTAACGACTTCCAGCTGTAATTATGTCGCGTTCTGTTGTCATCGTGCGTAACTCCGGCCAGCGGCTGGAGTGTGCCGATCACCACCGTACCTTGTTGGCGACGCTTGAAGCCAACAAGTGTTACGTGGAATTCCAGTGCCGCGAAGGGTTTTGTGGCTCCTGCCGCACCCGTCTGGTGAAAGGCGAAGTGCACTATCCGCAAACGCCTATCGCGTTCGTACAGCAAGGCGAGATTCTGCCCTGCTGTTGCCAGGCCAAAGGTGAGATTGAGATCGAGCTATAGCTGACAGCCCGGACACCAGTAAAACGGCCGGGATGAAAGCACACCTTTCTCAATAATCGTGCCGCAGCGGCGGCACTTTTTCCCCTGCCGATGAAACACTTCAAAGCGAAACGCTGCCTCCGCGTGATACTTTTTCATGGAACCGCGCATCCGGTAAGAGCGCCGTGGCACAGAGAGCAGCGCCTCACTCAACGCCTGTAGCTGCTCCTCAGACAGATCCACCGCCCGATGCTGGGCCAGTAAGCCTGCTACCCACAAGATTTCGACCCGCAGATAATTCCCCAGTCCGGCCAGAAACGCCTGATCTAACAACAAGCCACTAAACTGCCGACGGCTAAAGCGGCGCGACAACAGCCGCTCGCGTACCGTAGCCACATCAAGCATTGGATCTAACACATCCGGGCCGACGCGCATTAAGAAAGGATGCGTCGCCAGGGTCTCGGCATTGAGCAGCTCAATATCCGATGCGCTGTACAATAAAATCGTCTGGCGGGCGGTAGCCAGGCGGACGCGCAGCTGGCGCTTACTCTCTGGCACTGTGCCGGTATCCACCACACGCCAGACACCGTACAGCTGGTTATGGCTATACAAGGTTAAGCCGTTGCTGAAGTGGGTTAGCAGTGCCTTGCCGCGTGTCTCAATGGCAGTGACCTGCTCACCCACCAGGGCCGCTTCATAGGTTTTTAATTCTGGAAACGCAAACCATGCCTCGGTCAGCGGCTGATGCAACACCGCGGCCTCTAGCTGATCGGCAGCGCGTCTGATTTCCGGTCCTTCTGGCATAGCGTTCCCTTTAAAGATGGCTGGTCACTGTAATTTGCTGTTCGGTAAACAAGGCGCGTAGCTGGCGAGCAAAGTGCAGAGCATGTGCGCCATCACCATGTAAGCACACGGTTTGCGCCTTCACGGCGATCCACTCGCCAGCGAGCGTGCGCACTTTGCCCGCTGTCACCATGGTCAAGGTCTGCTGCAGCGCCTGGATCGCGTCTTCCAGCACCGCACCGGGCTGTGAACGTGGCACTAATGCACCGTTGGCCTGATAGGCGCGATCGGCAAACACTTCTTCCCGTGTCACCAGGCCATGATGCGCGGCGGCACGGATGGATTCGCTGCCCGCCAGGCCGACCAAAATCAAGCGGGGATCGACCGCCAGCACCGCTCGGGCAATGGCATCGGCCAGCACAGCATCTTCTGCCGCCTGGTTATACAGCATGCCGTGGGGCTTCACGTGGAGCAGCCGCTGCCCCTGGCTTTCCGCCAGGCTTTTCAAGGCCCCCACCTGGTAAACCACCTGAGCGAATACCGTCTCTGCGGCTAGCTGCATGGCGCTACGACCAAAATTTTCCCGATCGGGAAAGGAGGGATGCGCTCCAATCGCCACGCCATACTCCGCCGCCCAGCGAACCGATTGCAGCATGGTTTCGGCATCTCCGGCATGGAAACCACAGGCGATGTTGGCCGAACTGACTAACTGAAGCAGCTCACGATCGCAGGCCGCGCCCTCACCCAGATCCGCATTGAGATCAATTTTCACGCGCTAACCCCCATGCCATGCTGCGTAGCGCCCTTTCCTGCTCGCGTCGGGCCTGCATCGCTTCCGCCAGCGTGCAGGGAATAAAGTGGATCGGCTCGCCAAGGCGCACCTGAGCCAGTTGATACAGATCGGCTTCGATAACACAGGCGATACGCGGATAGCCCCCGGTGGTCTGTGCATCCGCCATTAATACAATCGGCTGACCGTTGGGCGGCACTTGCACCACGCCTGGTACCAGACCATGAGATAACAACTCTCGCGAGGTTTGCCGTTGCAATACCTCCCCTTTCAGGCGATAGCCCATACGGTTGCTCTGTGGGCTGAGCTGCCAGGCTGAACGCCAGAATGCCTGCTGCATCTCTGGGCTGAACTCGGCATATTCAGGCCCCGGTAAGGCGCGAATACGATTACTCCACAGCAACTGACGCACGCCCACCTGACGCGATAACTGACGCGAAGGTGGATTCAGCGGGAGTTTGTCACCCTCGACAAGTTTACGGCCCTGCCAGCCGCCAAAACCGGCTTTTAAGTCGGTGCTGAAGGAGTCCAGCACCGGCTCGACGGCAAACCCACCGTGGATCGCCAGATAACTGCGCATGCCATGCTCGGAGTGAGCCAGCGTGAGCACCTGCCCCTTTTTCACCGGTGTGCGCCAGCCGGTCCATACCGGCTTGCCATCAAGATCGGCATTACAACTGGCCCCGGTCAGGGCAAACCAACCCGATCGCTGGAAACGCGCCTTGAACTGACCCAGCACAATTTCCAGCACAGCACTGTGCTCATCGTTAGCGACCAGCATATTGGCCGTGCGCATCGCGGGTTCATCCAGCACGCCCCCGAGGCTAATGCCTGACTGCCGCCAGCCCTTACGCCCGCTGTCCTGCAACGTTGAGCTCAATCCAGGCCGTAAAATGGTTAACATATGCCCTCCTGCTGCGGCACGAAGCGCACGCTATCCCCCGGACGCAGTAGCGTCGGTGGCGTCTGTGTGGGATCGAAAAGGGCCAGTGAAGTCTGACCAATCAGCTGCCAGCCGCCGGGCGTAGCCAGCGGATAGACACCGGTCTGACTGCCGCCAATCCCCACGGAGCCCGTGGGAACCAGCAATCGCGGCTCGGCACGACGCGGGCTGTGTAAACGGCTATCCAGACCGCCAAGATAGGGGAAACCCGGCTGGAAACCGATAAAATAGACCACGTAATCCACACTACTGTGCAGCTCAACGACCTGCTGTGGCGTGAGATTGGCGTGGCTGGCAACCTGCGCTAAATCCGGCCCGGCTGCACCACCATACACCACCGGGATTTCCACCCGGCGCGACGCTGGCAGTTGCTCTTCACTCGCTTCCCACCAGGCCTGTAAAAGCGCAGTCGCATCCAGCTCGCTGTGCTGTGGCTGACGCAGAATCACGGTCACATTGTTCATGCCGGGGATGACTTCTGTCACCTGCTCATTGCCTTGTAACTGCTGGCATAGCCCCCAGATTCGCTGCTGGCTTTGCAGCGACAACGGCGGCTCCAGTTCCAGTACTACCGCCCGCTCACCGAGCAAATAACAACGCGGTCGTTGCATCCTTCTCTCCGATCGTGGCGCGGGCCAACCCCGCGTCGGTTTCAACGTTAGCATTACTGTTGCGGATGAGGTCAGAAAGTGTCAACCGTTTTGCGCCTGCATCACCGCAGGCGCAAGGGAACATCAGGCCGGATTGGGGATATCAATAAACGTCACATCAAGACCATAGGCATCAGCCAGCCACTCGCCCAGCGCTTTGATCCCGGCGCGTTCAGTGGCGTGGTGCCCGGCTGCAAAGAAGTGCAGACCCTGTTCGCGGGCGCTGTGAATGGTCTGCTCTGAGACTTCACCGGTGATGTATGCATCAACGCCAAACGCGGCCGCATTGTCGATGAAACCCTGTCCGCCGCCGCTGCACCAGGCGACACGTTTGATCTCTGCCGGTGCGTTGTCTCCACAGTGCAGCGGTTCACGATCCAGCACCTGGGAAATTCGCGCGGCCAGCGCTTCACCACTCAGCGGCGTTTTCAGTTCGCCCCAGAATACCAGCGGCATCACTTCACCTTTGACCTCGATATCCAGCATCTTAGCTAACTGGGCGTTGTTGCCCAGATGGGGATGCGCATCAAGCGGCAGGTGCCAGCCATAGAGGTTAATATCGTTCACCAGCAAGGTACGCAGGCGCTGGCGCTTCATTCCTTTGATCACCGGCGCTTCGCTTTTCCAGAAGTAACCGTGGTGCACCATGATGGCATCTGCCCCGTGCGCCACCGCAGCATCCAGCAACGCCTGGCTGGCGGTGACGCCAGTGACGATTTTTTTCACCTCAGCACGGCCTTCAACCTGTAAGCCGTTGGGGGCGTAATCGCTGAAGCTGCTGCTGTTCAGCTGCTGGTTAACGATATGCTCTAATTCAAACTGATTCATAACTGCTCCGTCCTCACTTCAGGCGGCATTTTTTGCCCGCTCGAAGGCGTCTAATGTTTTTTTACGTGCTTCCTTATGTTCCACGATTGGCGACGGATAATCGAGTGTGCAGCGATTTTTCTTCGCCCAGACATCAGGCTGATGGATCGCGCTGTCAGGGACATGGGCCAATTCCGGCAGCCACTGGCGAATAAACGCCCCCTTGGGATCAAAGCGTTCGCCCTGTGTTGTCGGGTTGAAGATACGAAAATAGGGAGCCGCATCGGTGCCGGTAGAAGCGGCCCACTGCCAACCGCCGTTGTTGGCCGCCAGGTCGCCATCAATCAGCTGCTGCATGAAATAGCGCTCACCTTCACGCCAGTCAATCAGCAGATCCTTCACCAGGAAACTGGCGACGATCATGCGCAGTCGGTTGTGCATCCAGCCCAATTGATTGAGTTGTCGCATCGCCGCATCGACAATCGGATAGCCCGTCTTGCCCGCTTGCCATGCCGCCAGATGCGCTGCGTTCTGCTGCCACTGCACCTGGCGCGTCCAGTGAATAAACGGCTGGTGCTTGCACAGCGCGGGCCAGGCGACCATTAAATGGCGATAGAATTCGCGCCAGATCAGCTCATTGAGCCAGACCATCGGCTTTTCATCATCCAGTGCAGCGGGGTGCTCTTTTAGTACCCGGTGCAGACACTGCCGGGGTGAAAGGACCCCGGTGGCGAGGTAGACAGAAAGTCGGCTGGTGCCATCCACCGCCGGTTTATCTCGTTCGGCGGCATAATCCATCACCCCCTGGGTCGCAAAATGCCGCAGCTGTTTGAGGGCAGCTGCTTCCCCCGGCGGGAATAAATCGTGATCAAAGCACGCCTGCTGATAGGTGAATTTTGCGATGGTTTTAGTCTTGAGTGGCGCACCGCTGCGCGCTTTAGGCGCGGGGACACACTCCGGTAAGTGCTGCTGCAAGCGGCGAACAAAAGCCCGACTGAAAGGCGTAAAGACTTTGTACATTTCATTATTGCCGGTGCGCACACTGCCTGGCGGTAATAGCAGGCTATCGTCAAACCCCTGACAAATCACGCCTGCGGCATCAAGGCGCTTTTCCGCGGCCACATCCCGCTCACGCTCGTTCACTTCATATTGATAGTTGTAAAACAGGTTATCCACCTGCTGTTCCTGACAAAACGCCGCCAGGTAGTCAATCGAGGCGGCAAAATCATCACATTGATGGGTAAACAGTTCGATACCGCGTTCACACAGCGACCCCTGCAGTAATTCCAGGCTCTCAAAAATAAAGGCGGCCTGTTTAGGCGCCATATCATGCTGTTGCCACTGCTGCTCAGTGGCAATAAACAGGGCAATCACGCGGGCGTGAGCGTCTCGGCAGGCAGCATGCAGCGCCAGATTATCGTTGATGCGAAGGTCATTACGTAACCAGACCAGATGCGTAGTCATCATTTATTGTCCATAACGAAGGCGCAGTGCTTCCGGGTAAGGTTCAAAATAGCGCTGTTGTGCCAGCCACGGATGCGGATATTGCGCCATATAGTGTTTGAGCATGGTGATCGGCACCAGTAGCGGCTGTAAGCCACAGCGGTAGCGATCGATCAGATCGGCCAGTTCCTGCCGTTGTGGAGAACTTAGCTGGCGGCGGAAATAACCCTGAACATGCATCAGTACATTGGTGTGGTTGGTGCGGGTGGCAGGATGGCTTAGCAGATGCATCAGGCGATTACGGTACTCAACCGCAAACGCATCCAGCGAATTCCACTGGCCGATACTGGCGACAAACGGCCCTAACTGCCGATATTCCGGTTGAGAATGGGACAGCAGCAGGAGTTTGTAGCGGCTGTGGAACGCGATCAAACCGGCGCGCGTCAGCCCTTGCTGCCACATTTGATTGAATTCATGTAAGGCACAAATGCGGGAGACGAAGTTCTCACGCAGTACCGGGTCGTGTAACCGGCCATCTTCTTCCAGCGGCAACCAGGGCATCTCGCGTTGCAGCATTTCAGTGAACAGACCCGTACCCGCTTTACGATTATTGTTACTTTCTGGCTCATATACGCGCACGCGCTCCATGCCACAACTGGGTGATTTCGCACACAGAATATAGCCGCAGAGGTGGTGCAGGGATTTCACGCGCTCAGCTGACCAGCTGCGCATCGCATCGGTCACTTCACTGCCGCCCTCTTTGCTGAAACACAGGTGCACTTCATCCTGCTGTTTCACCAGCCGCAGCGCCGGACGCGGGACCGGCAGCCCAATCGACATCTCAGGGCACACGGGTTCATAACGCACAAACGGTGCCAGCTCATCGGTGGCAAAACTCAGACGTTTGTGTCCGCCATCAAAACGCACCTGCTCGCCCAACAGGCAGGCACTAATACCCACAGGAATATGATTTGCCATACTTGTACAACCTCCATAGCCTTGTACAAGTTTAAGTGTAGCCTGGTCTGCGAAGATTTACAGCAGGTCGTTACCCGCGGCACAAAAGAAAACGGCCACCCGCAGGCAGCCGTTGTATCCAGCAATGATTTGTTCTGTCAGGCGTTTTTCAACACTTCACTGACAATTTCTACCGCTTCTTTCTCGATTTGCTGACGATGTTCAGCGCCGAGGAAACTTTCACAGTAGATTTTGTACGCGTCTTCTGTGCCAGAAGGACGAGCGGCAAACCAGCCGTTTTTGGTCATCACTTTCAGGCCGCCAATGGATGCGCCGTTACCTGGTGCCGCCGTCAGACGTGCAGTGATCGGGTCACCTGCCAGAGTATCGGCACTCACCATTTCCGGTGAAAGCTTAGACAGTGCAGCCTTCTGCGCGGAGGTTGCCGCAGCCTGCAAACGGTTGTAGCTCGGCGCGCCAAAACGCTGCGCCAGCTCATCATAGTGCTGCTGTGGATTTTTACCGGTTACTGCGGTGATTTCCGCCGCTAACAGGCAAAGGATGATGCCGTCTTTGTCCGTCGACCAGGCTGAGCCGTCGAAGCGCAGGAACGAAGCCCCGGCACTCTCTTCGCCACCAAAGCCAAAGCTGCCATCAAACAGGCCATCCACAAACCACTTAAAGCCCACCGGCACTTCAACCAGCTTACGGCCAATATCTTCAACAACGCGGTCAATCATGGCGCTGGAGACCAGGGTTTTACCCACGGCAACCTCTTTGCCCCACTGCGGACGGTGCTGGAACAGATAGTTGATCGCCACGGCCAGATAGTGGTTCGGGTTCATCAGCCCTGCCGGGGTGACAATGCCATGACGGTCGTAGTCGGGATCGTTACCGAAGGCGAGATCGAACTTGTCTTTATAGGCCAGCAAACCGGCCATCGCGCACTCTGACGAACAGTCCATGCGTACGACGCCATCTTTATCCAGATGCATAAAGCGGAAGGTCTGGTCGATCGCATCGTTAACGATGGTGATATCCAGCTTGTAATGCTCGGCAATGCGCTGCCAGTAGGCCATGCCTGATCCACCCAGTGGATCAACACCGATTTTCAAGCCCGCTTTTTGAATCGCCGGGAAATCAATCACCTGTGCCAGGCCTTCAACGTAAGGCTGAATCAAATCCTGCTCAACGATGCGGCCACTCGCCCACGCCTGATCCAGTGGCAAGCGCTTAACGTCTTTCAGCTCACCTTTGATCAGTTGATTAGCACGATCTTCTACCACTTTCGTGACGTTGGTATCAGCCGGGCCGCCGTTTGGCGGATTGTACTTGATACCCCCATCTTCCGGTGGGTTGTGCGAAGGCGTGATAACAATACCGTCAGCCTGTGCGCCGCCACGTTTGTTATGTTCGAGAATGGCATTCGAGATAGCAGGGGTTGGCGTGTAGCCGTTGTCCTGTTGAACAATGACATCCACACCGTTCGCTGCCAGCACTTCCAGCACCGAGATGATGGCCGGCTCCGACAGCGCATGCGTATCTTTGCCGACATAACACGGACCGGTGATCCCGTTCTTTTGGCGATCTTCGGCAATCGCCTGGGCAATGGCCAGGATATGTTGCTCATTAAAGCTCTGACGCCCAGCGCTACCGCGGTGGCCGGAAGTGCCGAACTTCACCGCATGATCCGGATTGGCAGCATCGGGCTTAAGGACGTAGTACTGTGACGTTAATTGTGCAACGTTAATCAAATCGCTCTGACGGGCAGGTTGTCCTGCACGGGGGTGATTGGCCATTGGCGCTTCTCCCTGACGCTTCGGTTTAAATGGTGCCGCAAACTTTCTCTGTCAGTTCCGCCGGGAACTGCATTGCCAGCATAATATGCTCTACCATGCTGCATTTGCGACCGGTATTGGTATTGGTAATCACCCAGTACGGCGTGCCTGGCACGTGCTTCGGCTTCGTATGGGTGCCATTTTGCAACAGCGTCTGCTCATCACCCGCAAAATAGACACGAGTGCGCCCCTGCAGTGACGCAGAAGCATCGGAAAACGCTTGTGGATCAAGACGATACAGCGTTGACAAAATCAGCATAAAGCGGTTAACCGCTTTTTTCTGCTCGGCATACTCATCTGACAACAGTAATTCACGCACCGCACGTACGCGATCCTGTGGCCCTTTGCGCGTCTCTTTTGGTGCAATGCTTTCTGCCGGGCGGCTGACCGCAGCAACAGGCGCTGCTTGCCCAGGCGTAAATTTAAGCATCCGCCGTAAAATGTCAGAGGCGCTCTCCCCAATGTGTTGAGTATGGCTGGCAATGTAGCGGTAGAGATCTTCGTCAACTTCAATCGTTTTCATCTTGGTCCGTATCGTTCTTGCTCATGACAGAACCGACCAACCGCATACAGAGTTAAGAAAAATCTGGCCTGTACACGCCGGGAACGGGTTCTAACATCAGGATTATAAAGTTAAATTCAGGTGGGTCGAAAGTCTTCAAACCGATTAACCGCAAAAGTCAGAATATCACCCAATTGCACGCTAGCCCCCCGAAATCGTGGAAGCATGATACCCTAAGGCAAGGTCACAACCGTAAAGAACTTTGCCATGATTTTGAACGCTCGTCTGCAAACTGAACAATCGACTGCTGATTCTCTCCCTATTCTGCTAATTCATGGCCTGTTTGGTAGCCTGGACAACCTCGGCGGCCTGGCGCGCGGCCTGAAAAACGATCGCCCCCTGATTCAGGTGGATGTGCGTAATCACGGCCTTTCGCCACGAAGCGAAGAGATGAACTACCGCGCCATGGCACAGGACATGTTCGACACGCTGGACCACCTGGGTATTGATCGGGTTTCCGTCATTGGCCACTCCATGGGCGGAAAGATTGCCATGACCATGAGCGCCATTGCCCCTGAGCGTGTCGAGCAGCTCGTGATGATCGACATTGCGCCAGTGGATTATCAAACCCGACGTCATGATGAAATTTTCGCGGCAATTCGCGCCGTGACCGCGGCAGGTATCGTTTCCCGCAGCGAGGCGGCGCAGTTGATGCGCGAACGCTTGCCTGAAGAGGGCGTGATTCAGTTCCTGTTGAAGTCATTCCAGGAGGGCGAGTGGCGCTTCAATGTGCCGGTACTCTGGGATAACTACAGCACGATTTCTGGCTGGGAAGAGATTCCCGCCTGGCCTGAGCCAGCGCTGTTTATTCGCGGCAGTGAATCACCGTATCTGGATAATCGCTACCGTGATGCCCTGTTACGTCAGTTCCCGGCCGCCCATGCGTATGTCATCAGCGGAGCCGGACACTGGGTTCATGCAGAAAAACCCGAAGCGGTACTGCGTAGCGTGCGGCGATTTTTTGCACTTTAACAGCAATTGCTTGCCGACCAGTGGTTTAGGGTTGGCGTACGCCGCCAGGCTAGAGTATGATGGCGCGCTAAAATTTCAGGCCATGCTCGGTGAGTAGGCCTGAATGATACCTAAATAAACATCGCGCAGTGTGCGCCCATTCAGTTTCACAGAGTCATGGCTAAAGAAAACACTGATCGTACCACGCTCGATCTGTTTGCCGATGAGCGCCGCCCCGGTCGTCCCAAGACCAGCCCGCTTTCGCGCGATGAGCAACTGCGTATCAATAAGCGCAACCAGTTAAAACGCGATAAGGTGCGCGGATTGCGCCGTGTCGAACTTAAACTGAACAGTGAAGCCGTTGAAGCACTGAACACCCTTGCTGAGCTTCGCAACATCAGTCGTAGCGAATTAATTGAACAAATTCTGCTGGCGCAACTCAAAGCAGCGGATGAGTAGAAACCGCACGCAGTAACACAAACCAGGGGCTGATAAAGTACCGCCCCTCTCCCCGGTCTGCTATCATTCGCACAATTACGCAGGCATACACATTTATCCCACAATCCGGATGTAAGAGGTTTTTTATCCATGGCAATCGTAGGCATCTTCTTTGGCAGCGATACCGGCAACACTGAAAATATTGCGAAAATGATCCAGAAGCAGCTGGGCAAAGACGTTGCTGACGTGCACGACATCGCTAAAAGTACCAAAGAAGATCTGGAAGGTTACGACATTCTGTTGCTGGGTATTCCTACCTGGTACTACGGCGAAGCACAGTGTGACTGGGACGATTTCTTCCCGACGCTGGAAGAAGTGGACTGCAACGGCAAACTGGTTGCGCTGTTTGGCTGCGGCGATCAGGAAGATTACGCTGAATACTTCTGTGATGCGTTGGGCACCATCCGTGACATCATCGAGCCGAACGGTGCGGTGATTGTCGGCAACTGGCCAACCGAAGGCTACCACTTTGAAGCCTCTAAAGGCCTGGCCGATGACAAACACTTCCTCGGTCTGTGCATCGATGAAGATCGCCAGCCAGAATTGACTAACCAACGCGTTGACGGCTGGGTGAAGCAAATTAAAGATGAACTGCATTTAGACGCGATCATCAACGCCTGATGTGCCTTTTTCCATCAATGTGAGCGCTGGCTCACATTGATAGAAAGGAAACAGCGATAGAAATAATAGCCACACGTTTTTTATTTTCACCTGCAACACTGTACAATACCCACAACGGTCATCCGCCTATTCTCCTCCTGGATTGCAGGACAGCGGAACAACCGACATCTGATGCTCCACCTCTGGCTCAAGACTCTTCGCCTTACAGCCTGTGTTGATTTATCCGGTGTTCGGGTTTTCATTTTGCTGCGTCGGTTCTATAATGAGACGCAAATGAGAATAGCGCGTGACCAACATTCAAGGCCAAGTGCCACAAAGTGACTCGCTAAGTAACAGGACAATATCCGCATGACTGACAACAACTCCGCATTGAAGAAGGCAGGCCTGAAAGTCACGCTTCCACGACTGAAAATTCTGGAAGTGCTTCAGGAACCTGCATGCCATCATGTCAGTGCGGAAGATTTGTACAAACGTCTGATCGATATCGGCGAAGAGATTGGCCTCGCAACCGTTTATCGCGTTCTTAACCAATTCGACGATGCTGGCATTGTCACCCGTCACAACTTTGAAGGTGGCAAGTCTGTTTTCGAACTGACTCAGCAGCAGCACCACGATCACCTGATCTGCCTGGACTGCGGTAAAGTGATTGAGTTCAGCGATGAATCCATCGAGACCCGCCAGAAAGATATCGCGACGCGTCACGGTATTAAACTGACCAACCACAGCCTGTACCTGTATGGTCACTGTGCGTCTGGTGACTGCCGTGAAGATGAAACACTGCACAACGATTAATCTTTGATGCAGTAAAAAACCCGCCACTTCGGCGGGTTTTTTTTATCTCTTTAGACCACTCGGGTCTCTTGCAGGTAGCGCCAGCGCGGCACGCGCGAGCTAAAATCCAGCACCGCAACAGCGATGCGGCTATGGCTTTCACCATTCATCATCTGTATTTCGCGGTATTGCACCGTCACTTCTTTTTCGTGCGATGAAATCAAACGATGCTCGCAGGTTGCGATGCGCATGCCCTCTCTCGCCCCTTGCAGACGGCGAAACAGCGCTTCAGTATCATTAAAATTTAACGCCGCACCTTGTGGTGTCACCATGGTAAATTCCGGGTGAAAGTGCGAGAGAAACAGTGACATAGCATCTGAATCGTTGGAGTGATTAAAAATTTGTTCGATCAGTTGGTGCAACTCCACAACACTATGGCGAGCTTCCTGAGCAAGAGATGTCATTTTCCTTACGACTTCCTGTTATGAATGAACTTTATGGCTCCCAGCCTACCGAAATCTTGCCTGTTTGCCTCAGAGAATACCTAAATTGCGTGAATATCAGACAACGCCCATCCTGCAGATAAAAAAAACGCCTGAAATCAGGCGTTTTTTTCATTCAGCGATTACTCGCCCGCTTTTGCCCAGGTATCACGCAGGCCAACCGTACGGTTGAACACCAGATGACCCGGTTTGCTGTAGACGCTGTCGGCACAGAAGTAGCCTTCGCGTTCGAACTGGTAAGGTGCGCTGACTACCGCATCAGCCAGGCTCGCTTCAACGAAGCCCTGCTTGATTTGCAGAGAATCAGGGTTGATCGCGGTGAGGAAGTCCTCTTCCGCACCCGGATTCGCTACGCTAAACAGACGGTCGTACAGGCGAATTTCTGCTGGCAGCGCATGCTGCGCTGAAACCCAGTGGATCACGCCTTTCACTTTGCGTCCGTCAGCCGGATCTTTGCTCAACGTATCGAGATCAACCGAGCAGTACACCGTAGTGATATTGCCTGCGTCATCTTTCTCAACGCGATCGGCACGGATCACGTAAGCATTACGCAGACGTACTTCCTTGCCCAGCACCAGACGTTTGTACTGTTTGTTGGCTTCTTCACGGAAATCCGCGCGATCAATCCACACTTCATGGCTGAATGGCACTTCACGCGTACCCATTTCTGGTTTATTAGGATGGTTAGGCATCGTAATAATTTCAGCGTGATCGGCTGGCAGGTTTTCCAGTACCACTTTGATCGGATCGATAACGGCCATAGCACGCGGTGCATTTTCGTTGAGATCGTCACGAATGCAGGACTCCAGCGACGCCATCTCTACGATGTTGTCCTGTTTAGTCACACCAATCCGGCGGCAAAACTCACGAATAGAGGCGGCACTGTACCCACGACGACGCAGACCAGAAACGGTCAGCATACGTGGATCATCCCAGCTCTCGACCACATTTTCGCTCACCAGCTGCGTCAGCTTGCGCTTCGACATCACGGCGTATTCGAGGTTAAGACGAGAGAACTCGTACTGACGCGGGTGCACCGGAATCGTGATGTTATCCAGCACCCAGTCATACAGGCGGCGGTTATCCTGGAACTCCAGCGTACACAGCGAGTGCGTAATGCCTTCCAGCGCATCAGAAATACAGTGGGTAAAGTCGTACATCGGGTAGATGCACCACTTTTCACCGGTCTGGTGGTGTTCAGCGAACTTGATGCGGTACAGCACTGGATCGCGCAGCACGATAAAGCTGGAAGCCATATCAATTTTGGCACGCAGGCAGGCTTTACCTTCAGCAAAACCACCGCTGCGCATTTTTTCGAACAGGGCGAGGTTCTCTTCCACGCTGCGATCGCGGTACGGGCTGTTTTTACCCGGCGCGGTCAGCGAGCCACGGTATTCGCGAATCTCATCAGCCGACAGTTCATCAACATAGGCCAGGCCTTTGTTGATCAGTTCAACCGCATACTGATGCAGCTGATCAAAATAGTCAGAGGAATAGCGTACATTGCCGCTCCACGCGAAGCCAAGCCACTCTACGTCACGCTTGATGGATTCAACGAACTCCATGTCTTCTTTTACTGGGTTGGTGTCGTCGAAACGCAGGTTGCACTGACCTTGATAGTCTTGTGCGATGCCAAAGTTCAGGCAGATAGATTTCGCATGACCAATATGCAGATAGCCATTGGGTTCAGGCGGGAAACGGGTATGCACGCTGTTGTGCTTACCGCTCGCCAAATCTTCGTCGATGATCTGACGAATAAAGTTCGTTGGGCGGGCTTCAGCCTCACTCATCTCAAAAATCCTCAATACAAAGCTAATGATGGCATCACGAATTAACGGATTATGATCCACAAAGCGCCGTCGGGAAACAACCTGTTTGTGTGGGCTTGCGAATAAAAAAGGCAGGAATCGCTTCCTGCCTTGCGGGAAACTGCGGGGAAATTAACCTTTAACTTCAAACAGCGGCGTTTTGCCCGCTTCAACCTGGCCACGCGCCAGAAGATTCAGCCCAACAAACTCGTCGCTGTTGCTGACCACGACCGGGCTGACCATGGAACGCGCGTTAGCATTTAACCAGGCAAGATCCATCTCCAGCACCGGCTGGCCGGCGGTGACGACGGCATCTTCTTCCACCAAGCGGGTAAAGCCTTTGCCATCAAGTGCCACGGTATCCAGCCCCATATGCACCACGATTTGCACCCCGTTGTCGGTTTCAAGGCAGAACGCATGGTTGGTCGGGAAGATTTTCACGATGGTGCCGCCAATAGGCGCAACCACTAAACCATCACGCGGCTTAATTGCCAGACCTTCGCCTACGGCACCACTGGCGAAGGCTTCATCGGGCACATCTTCCAGCGTTACAATCACACCGCTTACGGGCGCCAGCAGTGTTGCGACCACCTTCCCTGCGCTGGCAGGTGCCGGTGCCGCTGCGGCCACAGGTGCAACCGGTGCCGTGGCAGGTGCGGCTTCAGCAGGTGCGACCGGGCCTTTCTGCAACACGCGCTTCATGGCATTGGCGATAATTTCGGCCTGCGTGCCGACAATAATCTGTACGCTCTGCTTGTTCAGGCGGATCACCCCGGAAGCGCCGAGTTTTTTCGCCAGACCTTCGTTCACCTGTGCCGCGTCTTTCACCGTCAGGCGCAGGCGGGTAATACAGGCATCAATCACCGAGAGGTTTTCTGAGCCACCCACGGCACCAATATAGCGGCGTGCCAGGTTTTCGGTTTTATTTTCACCGTTATCACTGTGCTCAACATTCACGTCATAGCCATCGCTTTCATCACCCGCCACTGACAGTTCGCGACCCGGCGTCAGCAGGTTGAAGCGCTTAATGGTGAAGCGGAACACGGTGTAGTAGATAAGTGAAAACACCACGCCTTGTGGAATCAACATGTACCAGTGCACTGCCAGCGGGTTACGCGTCGATAAGAACAGGTCGACTAAGCCCGCACTGAAACCAAAACCGGCAATCCAGTGCATTTGCGCGGCGATAAACACGGAAATACCGGTCAGTACTGCATGAATCAGATACAACACCGGGGCGACGAACATGAAGGAGAATTCCAGCGGTTCGGTAATACCGGTAAAGAAGGAAGCAAAGGCGGCTGCCAGCATGATACTGCCGACTTTGACCCGGTTTTCCGGACGAGCGCAGTGATAAATGGCCAGGGCTGCACCCGGTAAACCAAACATCATCACCGGGAAGAAGCCCGCCTGATAACGGCCGGTAATGCCAGGGATGCCCGAACCATCGGCGATAGACTGCGCGGCACCGAGGAATTTAGGAATATCGTTGATGCCCGCTACATCAAACCAGAACACCGAATTCAGGGCGTGATGCAGACCAACCGGAATCAGCAGACGGTTGAAGAAGGCGTAAATCCCGGCCCCGACTGACCCCAGTTTCTGAATGTGCTCACCAAAGCTGACCAGACCGCTAAAGATCACTGGCCACACGTACATCAGTACAAATGCGACGGCGATCATCAGGAAAGAGACCAGAATCGGCACCAGACGACGGCCACTAAAGAAAGCCAGTGCCTTAGGTAACTCAACGTGGCTGGTGCGGTTATACACCTCCGCCGAGATAATCCCCACCATGATGCCGATAAACTGGGTGTTAATTTTACCGAATGCGGCGGGCACCTGGTCGAGAGGGATTTTTTGAATCATCGACACAGCAGCAGGTGAACAGAGCGTTGTCACCACGAGGAAACCGACGTAGCCCGTCAGCGCGGCTGCACCGTCTTTGTCTTTTGACATGCCGTAGGCGACACCAATGGCAAACAGCACCGCCATGTTGTCGATAATCGCCGAACCCGACTTGATGAACAGCGCTGCCAGTGCATTGCTTTGTCCCCAGCCAGTAGGATCAATCCAGTACCCCACTCCCATCAGGATGGCGGCCGCAGGCAAGGTGGCAACCGGCACCATAAGAGAGCGCCCGACTCTCTGTAAGTAACTTAACATTGATATTTTTCCCCTTGAGACAAGCTGTTATCACGGCATCGATCAGGATGATGACCAGCTGGCATTTTGTATGACATAACAGTACTGGTGAAGAATTGTAAAGAGTATTTAATTCGCTTCGCAAATTAAATACTCACCATCTGTGATAATTATCACCATAAAACGATAATAACCACCAACAGTGCTAGAAAAACCACCCAGCTTATTTTATGATGCGAAATATCTGGTCGTACCCATCCAGGCAACATGACGTACACTGTAAATGCCCGCGATGGCCGCGCCACCACCGCTTTCATTTTAAACGTTGAGGCCAAACATGAGACTAATTCCCCTCGCCACACCAACCCAGGTAGGAAAATGGGCCGCTCGCCACATTGTTAACCGCATCAATGCGTTTAATCCCACCGCAGAGCGTCCTTTTGTCCTCGGTTTACCGACTGGCGGCACCCCACTGGAAGCATACAAACACCTTATTGAGATGCATAAATCAGGCCAGGTTAGCTTCCGCCACGTGGTGACGTTCAATATGGATGAGTACGTCGGCCTGCCTAAAGAGCACCCGGAAAGCTATCACAGCTTCATGTACCGTAACTTTTTCGATCATGTCGACATCCAGCCGGAAAATATCAATCTTCTCAATGGCAATGCGCCGGACATTGACGCAGAATGTCGCCGCTATGAAGAAAAGATCCGCGCACTGGGTAAAATTCATCTGTTTATGGGGGGCGTAGGCAACGACGGTCACATCGCGTTTAATGAACCTGCTTCCTCGCTGGCTTCCCGCACCCGTATCAAAACGCTGACCCATGAAACCCGCGTCGCCAACTCGCGCTTTTTCAATGGCAACGTCGATTTAGTGCCTAAATATGCCCTTACTGTGGGCGTCGGCACGCTGTTGGATGCCGAAGAGGTGATGATTCTGGTGATTGGCCAGGTCAAAGCGCTAGCATTGCAGGCTGCGGTCGAAGGGAACGTCAACCATATGTGGACCATCAGCTGCTTACAGTTGCATGCAAAATCCGTGGTGGTGTGTGATGAACCCGCGACCCTGGAGCTGAAAGTCAAAACCGTGAAATATTTCCGCGAAATGGAAGCGGAAAACATAAAAAACGTATAACGCCGCCTAGTGCCGTGATACAGAAAGGATTAAGCCGGGAGAAAATGATGTACGCATTCGTTAATGGCCGAATTTATACCGGCTATGAAGTACTTGATAATCATGCTGTAGTTATTGCGGACGGTCTGATCGAACGCGTCTGCCCCGTTGCAGACCTTCCGCCACAGGTGGAACAGCGCGATGTTTCAGGCGCGTCCATCGCTCCCGGATTTATCGATCTGCAACTCAACGGCTGCGGCGGTGTGCAATTCAACGATGATATCAATGCGCTGAGCGTTGAAACGTTGTCGATTATGCAGCGCGCCAACGAAAAGTCGGGCTGTACCAGCTTCCTGCCAACGTTGATCACCAGCCGTGATGAACTGATGGTACGCGCCATTGAAACCATGCGTAGCTGGCTGCAACACCATCAGAATCAGGCGCTTGGCCTGCACCTTGAAGGCCCGTGGTTAAACAAAGGCAAAAAGGGCACGCACGATCCCGCCTTGATCCGCCAGCCCGATCCCGCATTAGTGCAGTACCTCTGCGACAACGCGGATGTGATCAGCAAAGTGACGCTGGCACCGGAAAATGTCTCACCGGAAGTGATTCGCCAGCTGACGGCGGCGGGGATTATGGTTTCAGCAGGCCACTCATGCGCCACCTATGAGCAAGCCGTTACGGGTTTTCGTGCGGGCGTCACCTTCGCGACCCATCTCTATAACGCCATGCCGACCTTTGCTGGCCGTGAACCGGGTCTGATCGGTGCGCTGTTTGATTCACCGGATGTTTATTGCGGCATTATTGCAGATGGTTTGCATGTCCATTACGCTAACGTACGTAACGCAAAGAAAATCAAAGGCGACAAACTGGTGCTGGTGACGGATGCCACCGCCCCGGCAGGCGCGCAGATTGAAAAGTTCATCTTTGCGGGCAAAACCATATACTATCGTGACGGACTGTGTGTAGATGAAAACGGTACGCTAAGCGGTTCCGCTTTGACCATGATTGAAGCGGTGCGCAACAGCGTAGAACATGTCGGTATCGCTCTGGATGAAGCGTTACGCATGGCTACCCTCTACCCGGCACGAGCAATGGGCGTGGAACAACGTCTGGGGTCGGTGAGCGAAGGAAAAGTCGCTAACCTCACGCTGTTCACGCGCGACTACAAAATCATCAAGACGTTGGTCAATGGAGACGACGTCCTCAGCGAGTAATTACGGAATGACCACTGGCGGCCAGGCACAAATAGGAAATGTCGATCTTGTTAAACAACTCAATAGCGCCGCCGTTTACCGGCTGATTGACCAACAAGGCCCCATCTCCCGGATCCAAATTGCGGAACTGAGCCAGCTCGCCCCCGCCAGCGTCACGAAAATTACTCGCCAGCTTCTTGAACGTGGTTTGATTAAAGAAGTCGATCAGCAGGCGTCCACCGGTGGACGCCGCCCTATCTCCATCATCACCGAAACACGCCATTTTCACACCATTGCTATTCGCCTTGGGCGTAACGACGCCACGCTGTCGCTGTATGATCTGAGCGGTAAATCGCTGGCGCTGGAAGATTACCCCCTGCCCGAGCGCACGCAGGAGACACTGGAAGCAGCCCTGTTCCGCGCAATTGAACAGTTCATTGCCCAGCATCAGCGTAAAATTCATCAGTTGATTGCCATTGCGGTGATCCTGCCTGGGTTGGTCGATCCGATTAATGGCGTGATCCGCTATATGCCCCACATCAGCGTCAACCAGTGGCCGCTGGTCGCTAATCTGACGACGCGCTTTAACGTCAAAAGTTTTGTCGGCCATGATATTCGCAGCCTGGCGCTGGCCGAGCACTATTTTGGCGCAAGCCGCGACTGCGCGGACTCCATTCTGGTGCGCCTGCATCGCGGTACCGGTGCCGGTATTATTACCAACGGACAGATATTTCTCGGTAGCAACGGCAATGTGGGGGAGATTGGCCATATTCAGGTCGATCCGTTGGGTGAGCGCTGTCACTGTGGCAACTTTGGCTGCCTTGAGACCATTGCGGCCAACGGTGCCATTGAAAGTCGGGTGCGCAATCTGATTAATCAGGGCTACCCCACCTCCCTGACGCTGGACAATTGCCAGATGCCACAGATTTGTAAAGCCGCCAATCAGGGCGATGCGCTGGCGTGTGAAGTGGTTGAGTATGTTGGTCGCTATCTCGGCAAAGCCATCGCCATTGCGATTAACTTGTTTAATCCGCAGAAAATCGTGCTGGCGGGAGAGATCACCGAGGCAGAAAAAGTGCTGTTCCCGGCCATTGCGGGCTGCATCAATACCCAGTCACTGGAAGCTTTCCGCCGCAATCTGCCGGTGGTGCGCTCCGAACTCGATCACCGTTCCGCTATCGGTGCCTTTGCACTGGCTAAACGCGCCATGCTAAATGGCCTGTTGCTGGTACATCTGATGGAAAACTAACAGAGCTTCCTCTTATTACCAGAGGCCGCCGGGCTCGGCGGTTTCTCTGGTTCAAACGTGAACACATTGCCCATCTCATCGGCGATGAAATCACCACAAACGCCAAAAAATTGCATAATCAGCAAAAATTAATGCGATTCATTGCGTTTTATCTAAAAATTCAGCCTCCGTGATAATCTTTTTCTCAATCGCCTCTATTTGTTCTTGCATTACCTCCCCCAGATAGCGCATTTTCTTATACATCACGCAGTCATTCACTGCCGGACAAGCAAAAAATACATCACTGTTAGGTGAGTTCAGGAGTCAGATATGTGTTCTATTTTTGGTGTGCTGGATCTGAAAACCGATCCTGTTGAACTGCGCAAAAAAGCGCTGGAGTGTTCTCGTCTGATGCGTCACCGTGGCCCGGACTGGTCAGGTGTATTCGCTGATGATAAGGCTATTCTGGTACACGAGCGCTTATCGATTGTTGACGTTAACAACGGCGCACAGCCGCTGTACAACGCTGACCACACCCATGTACTGGCCGTGAACGGTGAAATCTACAACCATCAGGCACTGCGTGCAGAGCTGAGCGATCGCTATGCGTTCCAGACCGGTTCTGACTGCGAAGTTATCCTCGCGCTGTATCAGGAAAAAGGCCTCGACTTCCTCGACGACCTGCAAGGGATGTTCGCCTTTATCCTGTGGGATAGCGTCAAGCAGCAATACCTGATTGGCCGTGACCATATCGGTATCATCCCGCTGTATATGGGCAATGATGAGCACGGAAACCTGTTTGTCGCATCAGAAATGAAGGCGTTGGTGCCGGTCTGCCGCACCATCAAAGAGTTCCCACCGGGAAGCTTCCTGTCCAGCACCGATGGTGAGATCCGTCGCTACTGGCAGCGTGACTGGATGGACTTCGCGGCCGTTGCCGAGAACACCACCGATGCCGCTGGCCTGAAACACGCGCTGGAAGAGTCAGTAAAAAGCCACCTGATGTCAGACGTGCCTTACGGCGTCCTGCTCTCTGGCGGCCTTGACTCCTCTATCATCTCTGCCGTCACCAAGCGCTTTGCCGCTAAACGTGTAGAAGATGAAGACAAAACCGATGCCTGGTGGCCACAGCTGCACTCCTTCGCCGTGGGCCTGGAAGGTTCACCGGATCTGAAAGCGGCTAAATCTGTCGCAGAGCATTTGGGCACCGTACACCATGAAATCCACTTCACCGTGCAGGAAGGCCTCGATGCGATTCGCGATGTGATTTATCACATTGAAACTTACGATGTCACCACGATCCGTGCATCAACGCCGATGTATTTGATGTCACGTAAGATTAAAGCGATGGGCATCAAAATGGTGCTGTCGGGTGAAGGTGCTGACGAAGTGTTTGGTGGCTATCTCTATTTCCACAAAGCCCCGAACGCCAAAGAGTTCCATGAAGAGAACGTGCGTAAACTGCTGGCGCTGCATATGTTTGACTGTGCGCGTGCCAACAAAGCGATGTCAGCCTGGGGTGTAGAAGCACGTGTACCGTTCCTGGATAAAAAATTCCTCGACGTTGCCATGCGCATTAACCCAGAAGACAAGCTGTGTGGCAGCAACGGTAAGATGGAAAAACACATCCTGCGTGAGTGCTTCTCTTCTTACCTGCCAGAAAGCGTTGCATGGCGTCAGAAAGAGCAGTTCTCTGATGGTGTCGGCTATAGCTGGATCGATACCTTGAAAGAAGTGGCTGCGAAGCAGATCAGCGATCAGCAATTGGCAACCGCGCACTTCCGTTTCCCATACAACACGCCAACTTCAAAAGAGGGCTACCTGTACCGTGAAATCTTTGAAGAGCTGTTCCCGGTAGCCAGTGCCGCTGAGTGTGTGCCTGGTGGTCCATCTGTGGCTTGTTCATCAGCAAAAGCCATTGAATGGGATGAAGCATTCAAAACCATGGACGATCCTTCAGGCCGTGCGGTGGGTGTCCACCAGTCTGCCTACTGATAAGTCACTTCTTCTGCATAGCGGGTCCTACGGGACCCGTTTTTTTTGCGCGCTATTTTTATCGGATCACCGGTTATTTCCCTGTTTTGCTGGAGTAATCTGCAATTATTGCTGAATTATTCGGCGTAGTGGTTACAAGCCAGACAATCAGTCACATTCTGAGGAAAAACGTCAAAAAACTTGTTGACGCTACAAGGCTCAATACGCATAATGCGCCCCGCAACGCCGATGAAGGCAGCGAGAAAAAAGATGGCTACGTAGCTCAGCTGGTTAGAGCACATCACTCATAATGATGGGGTCACAGGTTCAAATCCCGTCGTAGCCACCATCTTTTTTCATGCATGCGGGAGTGGCGAAATTGGTAGACGCACCAGATTTAGGTTCTGGCGCCGCAAGGTGTGCGAGTTCAAGTCTCGCCTCCCGCACCATTTCTTCATAGGCAGCAGTTGGGGTATCGCCAAGCGGTAAGGCACCGGTTTTTGATACCGGCATTCCCTGGTTCGAATCCAGGTACCCCAGCCACTTTTTTTCGATGTACTCATAGTTTGAGTAAACTGGTGGGGTATCGCCAAGCGGTAAGGCACCGGTTTTTGATACCGGCATTCCCTGGTTCGAATCCAGGTACCCCAGCCAACATCGAAAGGGTTCGTGTAGTAAAGCAGTAATTATGGCTACGTAGCTCAGCTGGTTAGAGCACATCACTCATAATGATGGGGTCACAGGTTCAAATCCCGTCGTAGCCACCAAATTTTTGGGGTGTCGCCAAGCGGTAAGGCACTGGTTTCTGATACCAGCATTCCGGGGTTCGAATCCCTGCACCCCAGCCATACAAAACAATTTGACTGAAACACCTTTTGGGGTGTCGCCAAGCGGTAAGGCACTGGTTTCTGATACCAGCATTCCGGGGTTCGAATCCCTGCACCCCAGCCAAATTGACAATAAAGCCCACCTCGTGTGGGCTTTGTTGTTTTTGTCGTTTACACAATAAAAAAACTGAACGGCCTGTGGCGCGTTCAGTTTGATCGATTAGAGTCCTAAGGCATAACGCAGTGCCTGACGCTTGAGGACGCCAGAGTGCTCTGCGGCGATCAGTCCCAGATTACGCAGCACCTTTAATGGGCCAAGACGATTGCTGAACGAGAAATAGAACAGATCCATGCCCGCCTGCATCAAACCATTATCACGCTGGCGTTTACGCTGGTAGCGCAGCAGCACGGTTTCGCTGTGCCACTCTTCCGCCTGATCGCGTGCCGCCACGAGCACATCCAGCAAGGCATCAACATCACGATACCCCAGGTTTACGCCCTGCCCGGCCAGCGGATTAATGGTGTGTGCAGCATCGCCAATCAGCGCCAGCCCGGAGAGAACATAGCGCGTAGCGTGACGCCGTACCAGCGGGAATGATGCCGCCGCCGTCGCATGGATACGGCCTAAACGCGCAGGGAAAGCGCGAGCGATCTCCTTTTCCAGCTGTGGCATCGGCAGGCTTTGCAGTTGCCTGATGCGCGCTGGGCTGTCATACCACACCAGCGAGGCGCGATTATCAAACAGCGGTAAAAACGCTCTTGGCCCTTCTGGCGTAAACTGCTGCCAGGTGGCGTCGCCAGGCGCATGCTCGCAGCTCACGCTAATTAGCATACAAGACTGCGCGTAGCTCCAGCCATGGACGCCAATTTGCGCCCGCTGACGCACCTGAGAGTTGGCACCATCGGCCCCCACCACCAGACGCGTCTCAATCTGTTTGCCGCTTACCAGGCCTAAATGCCAGCCGCCGTTGTGCTGCTGCATCTGTTGCAACACCTCCGGGCAGAGCAACGTAATGCCCTGCGCTTGCATCTGTTCCCACAGCGCGCGTTGCAGGACGCTGTTCTCCACCATATAACCCAGCTCCGGCAGCCCGAGTGAAGCGGCATCAAAGGTCACATGTGCACTCTGCCACTCCCAGGTTTCCAGTTTTCGGTAGGGCGCGCTACGCATGGCCATGACGCGTGGCCACACTTCCAGTTGCTTAAGCAGATCGACGGAAGCACTGCCAATGGCGGAAATACGCACATCAGGCGCGCTTGTGGCCTCAAAGACAGCCGGTTCACTGCGCTCAATCACCGCAACGCGAAACCGTTGCGCCGCAAGGCCGCAGGCCAACGCTGCACCCACCATGCCGCCACCAACAATCACGACATCAAAGGCATTATCCTGCATTGCTTTTTCCTTCTTATTTTGCCCGGCAGGTATCAGAAATGACCGGGTAGATAGCGCAAAGTGTACCGTAAAACCGTGCCACAAACAGAAAAGCCCTGGCACTGGTCACAACACCAGCAAAGCATTACAATACGCGCCCCGCATTGCACTGAATCAATGGCTTATTCGACGATGAAAAAACTGTACATTAAAACCTGGGGCTGTCAGATGAATGAGTATGACTCATCCAGGATGGCTGACCTGCTCAACAGTACCCACGGCTATACTCTCGCCGAAGAAGCAGAAGATGCGGATGTCCTGCTCCTGAACACCTGCTCGATTCGTGAAAAAGCGCAAGAGAAAGTCTTCAACTTGTTAGGTCGCTGGAGACAGCTGAAAGAACGTAACCCTGATTTAATCATCGGCGTTGGCGGCTGTGTCGCCTCGCAGGAAGGGGAAAATCTGCGTCAGCGTGCCAACTGCGTAGATATCGTATTTGGCCCGCAAACCCTGCATCGCCTGCCAGAAATGATTAACCACGTCAGAGGCACAAAAAGCCCGGTGGTGGATATCACTTTCCCGGAAATCGAGAAATTCGACCGTCTGCCAGAACCGCGTGCAGAAGGCCCAGCGGCGTTTGTTTCCATCATGGAAGGCTGCAACAAATACTGTACTTTCTGCGTCGTACCATACACGCGCGGTGAAGAAGTGAGCCGTCCGAGTGATGACATTCTGCTGGAAATCGCTCAGCTCGCCGAACAGGGCGTACGTGAAGTGAACCTACTGGGGCAAAACGTGAATGCCTATCGCGGTGAAACCTTTGATGGTGAAACCTGCACCTTTGCCGATCTGCTGCGCCTTGTAGCGGCGATTGACGGTATTGACCGCATTCGTTTTACCACCAGCCACCCCATTGAGTTCACCGATGACATCATCGATGTCTACCGCGATACACCTGAGTTGGTGAGCTTCCTGCACCTGCCGGTGCAAAGTGGTGCAGACCGCATTCTGACGCTGATGAAACGTGCGCATACCGCGCTGGAGTATAAATCGATCATCCGCAAACTGCGGGCGGCACGCCCTGATATTCATATCAGCTCCGATTTTATTGTGGGCTTCCCCGGTGAAACGCAGCAGGACTTCGAGCAGACCATGAAACTGGTGGCGGATGTGAATTTCGACATGAGTTTCAGCTTTATTTACTCTGCACGCCCTGGCACGCCAGCCGCGGATCTGCCGGATGATGTCACCGAAGAGGAGAAAAAACAGCGTCTCTACATTCTGCAAGACCGCATTACTCAGCAAGCCATGTCCATGAGCCGCAAGATGATGGGCACCCACCAGCGAGTGCTGGTCGAAGGCCTGTCACGCAAGAATGTGATGGAACTGGCGGGCCGTACCGAGAATAGTCGTACGGTAAACTTCGAAGGCAGCCCGGAGCTGATCGGTAAGTTTGTTGACGTAGAAATTGTGGAGGTGCTGACCAACTCACTGCGTGGCAAAATCATCCGCACTGAAGATCAAATGGGCCTGCGCATCGCACAAAGCCCGGCGTCGGTGATTGCCCGCACCCGCAAAGAGAATGAGATCGGTGTTGGCCTCTACCAGCCTTGAAACCTCTGCGTATTTCTGGTGACAGCGCACAGGTGCTGTTGCCGTTTTACCGCCGTTGCACTTGCATTCCCACAACGCCGCCCAAATATGCTGTTTGAGGCTTGCGCCTGTGCTTTGCCACATAAATACTTTCGCAGCGACGCCGTTCTGTAACGGAAACGGCGTCTGATACTTTTTCAACTGGCCCTGAGTGACCCAAAGGATTCGTTTGAATATCGAAACGCGTGAAATCGCCCTTGAACCAGCCGATAACCATCGGCTGCTAAGCCTGTGCGGACCGTTTGATGACAATGTGAAGCAGCTGGAACGTCGCCTTGGCATCGAAATCAATCGTCGCGATAACCTGTTCAAGCTGGTTGGTCGCCCGCTGAGCGTCAATGCGGCTGCGGATATTCTGCGGACGTTATACGTGGATACCGCGCCGGTGCGTGGTCATATCCCGGATATCGATCCCGAGCAGATTCATCTGGCCATCAAAGAGAGTCGCGTGCTGGAACAGACGGCGGAAAGCGTGCCGGAGTTCGGTAAAGCGGTCAACATCAAGACCAAACGCGGTGTCATTAAGCCACGCACGCCAAACCAGGCGCAGTACGTGGCCAATATCCTCGATCACGACATCACCTTTGGCGTTGGCCCAGCCGGTACCGGTAAAACCTACCTGGCCGTAGCCGCGGCGGTTGACGCGCTGGAGCGCCAGGAGATTCGCCGTATCCTGTTAACTCGCCCGGCGGTCGAAGCCGGTGAAAAACTGGGCTTCCTGCCAGGGGATTTGAGCCAGAAGGTCGATCCCTACCTGCGCCCGCTGTATGACGCTTTATTTGAAATGCTCGGTTTTGAGCGCGTAGAGAAGCTGATTGAGCGCAACGTGATTGAAGTGGCACCTTTGGCCTACATGCGTGGCCGCACCTTGAATGATGCTTTCATCATTCTTGATGAAAGCCAGAACACCACCATCGAACAGATGAAGATGTTCCTGACGCGTATTGGTTTTAACTCCAAAGCGGTGATCACCGGCGACGTGACCCAAATCGATTTGCCACGCAACCTGAAGTCCGGTCTGCGCCATGCAATTGAAGTCCTGAGTAACGTCGACGAAATTAGCTTTAACTTTTTCCACAGCGAAGATGTTGTGCGTCACCCGGTGGTGGCTCGCATCGTTATCGCGTATGAAGCCTGGGAAGCGGCGGACCAAAAACGCCGTGACCAGTTGGCCGAAGAACGTAAACAGGCCGCACTGAACACACACCCGCAGGAACCCACATGAGCGAAGTAATTCTGGATCTGCAGATAGCCTGCGAATCTCCACAGGGGCTGCCAGAGGAAGCTGACTTTTTACGCTGGCTCACCGCCGCTGTCAGCCCTTTCCAGCCGGAAAGTGAAGTCACGATCCGCCTGGTTGATGAAGCAGAAAGCCACGAGCTTAATCTGACTTATCGCGGCAAAGATAAGCCAACCAACGTGCTCTCTTTCCCGTTTGAAGCACCGCCAGGCATTGAGCTGCCCCTGCTGGGCGATCTGATCATCTGCCGCCAGGTGGTTGAAGCCGAAGCGCAGGAGCAGCAGAAAACCGTGGAGGCCCATTGGGCGCACATGGTGGTACATGGTACGCTGCATCTGCTTGGCTATGACCATATCGAAGATGAAGAAGCCGAAGAGATGGAGTCGATCGAGACCGAGATAATGCTTGCTCTCGGCTATCCCGATCCGTACATTTCCGAGAAAGAAGAAGACTGATAACCCTGTCAGTCTGATACGTTGCTGGCTGAGTGTGCGCCAGCAACTTTGATTACGCTAACGAGAGAACACAACCAAAACGCCATGAGCGACGACCATTCTCAAAACAACGACGCACCCAGTAGTAAAAAGGGATTTTTCTCACTGCTTCTCAACCAGTTATTTCACGGCGAACCTCAAAACCGCGATGAACTGCTTGAACTGATCCGCGATTCTGAGCAAAAAGAACTGATTGATCCTGATACCCGCGACATGCTCGAAGGGGTCATGGAGATTGCCGAGCAGCGCGTCCGCGACATCATGATCCCTCGCTCACAAATGGTCACATTAAAACGCAACCAGAACCTCGAAGAGTGTCTGGCTGTGATCATCGAATCTGCCCACTCTCGTTTCCCGGTCATCAGTGAAGATCGCGATCACGTAGAGGGCATCCTGATGGCCAAAGATCTGCTGCCGTTTATGAGCAGCGAGTCTGAACCGTTCAGTATCGAAAAAGTCCTGCGCCCCGCAGTGGTGGTGCCGGAAAGCAAGCGCGTTGACCGCATGCTGAAAGAGTTCCGCTCGCAGCGTTACCACATGTCGATTGTGATTGATGAGTTCGGCGGCGTTTCCGGACTGGTCACCATTGAAGATATTCTTGAGCTGATTGTCGGTGAAATTGAAGACGAATATGACGATGAAGACGATCGTGATGTGCGTCAGCTCAATCGTCATACCTACACGGTGCGGGCTTTGATGCCTATTGAAGACTTCAACGAGGTGTTTGGCACCCAATTCAGCGATGAAGAAGTCGACACCATTGGTGGGCTGGTGATGCAGGCCTTTGGCCACTTGCCTGCGCGTGGGGAAAGCATCGACATTGATGGTTACCAATTTAAAGTCGTGATGTCAGATAGTCGCCGTATTATCCAGGTTCATGTCAAAATCCCTGAAAACGCAACGCTACCCCAACTGGATAACGAATAATTTATGGCTCTGGTTTCACTTTTTCAGCGGCAGCGCGTTCGCCTGCTGCTGGCCCTACTGACGGGTGCCGCTGGCACCCTGGCTTTCTCACCTTATGATTTCTGGCCGGCTGCATTGATTGCCCTCGCCGGCTTACAACTCCTGACCCTTAACCGCACCACGCCACAGGCAACTGCCATTGGTTTCGTCTGGGGCATGGGGCTGTTTGGCAGCGGTGTGAACTGGGTATATGTCAGTATTGCCACCTTTGGTGGCATGCCCGGCCCGGTAAATATCTTCCTTGTGGTGCTGCTGGCGGCTTATCTGTCGCTCTATCCGATGTTGTTCAGTGCCTTGCTGAACCGCATCTGGCCGCGCGCCACGCTGTGGCGGCTGGCGCTGGCTGCACCCGCCCTGTGGCAGGTGACCGAATTTCTGCGAAGCTGGATCCTCACTGGCTTCCCGTGGCTGCAATTTGGTTACAGCCAGATTGATGGCCCACTCAAAGGCATTGCTCCGCTGGCAGGCGTAGAAACGCTGACATTCGTTTTGATGATGGTGGCAGGCCTCCTGGTATGGGCCGCCTGGCACCGTAGTGTCAAAGGCCTGCTGGTCGCTTTAGCACTGCTGCTGTTTCCATGGCCATTGCGCTACGTTCACTGGTATCAGCCACAGCCAGCGCGCGCCGTCCCTATCGCCATGGTGCAAGGTAACATTGCACAGTCGATGAAATGGGACCCGCAGCAGCTGTTGCGCACCCTGCGCACCTATACCAACCTCACGCGCCCGGAAGTGGGCAAAGCGAAGATCATTATCTGGCCTGAGTCAGCCATTACCGATCTGGAAAGCAATCAGCAGCCCTTCCTGCAGGAGATGGATCACGCCCTGCGTGAACGAGGAAGCACACTGATTACCGGCATCGTTGATTCGCGCCTGCAACAGAATCGCTATCATGATTACAACAGTGCCATTGTGCTGGGCGATCAACAGCCGTACAGCTATCAAAGCCACAACCGCTATCAGAAAAACCACCTGGTGCCGTTTGGAGAGTTTGTCCCACTTGAGACGCTACTGCGTCCATTAGCACCGTTCTTTGATCTTCCTATGTCCTCTTTCAGCCGGGGCGCCTATGAGCAACCTGCTTTACAGGCTGCGGGTTATCACCTGACTGACGCTATCTGCTATGAAATTGTGTTGGGAGAACAGGTTCGCGCTAACTTCAAGCCGGACACGGATTTCCTGTTGACCATGTCCAATGACGCCTGGTTTGGCCACTCTATTGGCCCGTGGCAGCACTTGCAGATGGCAAAAATGCGGGCGCTGGAACTGGGCAGACCGCTGCTGCGCTCCACCAATAACGGTGTCACCGCCGTCATTGGTCCGCAAGGCGATGTGCAAGATATCATCCCACAGTTTAGCGAAGGCGTACTGAGCGCCACGGTAACACCAACAACCGGTGAAACACCGTATTCGTGGTTGGGCGTCTGGCCAGTTTGGCTACTCACGCTACTGACAGCTGCCGTGGCGCTGTTACGCCGCCAACGTTAATCTCCCCCTGCTGGCGAAACTGCGGTTTCGCCAGCGTTCTCCTCTTCCTTTTGCATTTCCCACCACGCTTTCGCCTGTTTTTCCCCTACTCTGCCGATCTTTAACTGCCTTCACAGCAAAATCCTCTCCCCCGAAATGACTTCTGGCACGATGATTGCTAATTATTTCAGGGTTTTTCAGTTGTATAACGCCGGGTTACCTGTCTCGCTGTAGATATGCACTGCGGTAATGCAGGTGAATGCACCAAAACAGCGCGCGCCTCGCAAAATGATCGTTGATGGTGCGAGTTACACCGCAAAAACAAAATGTTCCTTGTTTCATTGTGTTAACAATCCGCTATGTTATGAAATAACCTCAGCGCGAAAGCGCCAGGATTAAAGCAAAAAGGCAGCAATAACTGCCACAACATCACACACCGCACAGCATTTCCCCTGTGCATCACAACCGAAAGGAGTGACAGATGAAATTACGGAAACTTGGCCTGTGCCTCGCACTGGCCGGACTGGCATCTGGACTGGCACACGCAGAAGACGCACCAACCACTGCTGCCCCCGCAGACGCCGCACAAACTGCGACGCTGGACAAAATCAGCAAAAACGGCGTGATTGTCGTAGGGCACCGTGAATCGTCTGTACCGTTCTCTTATTACGATAACGCTCAAAAAGTCGTCGGCTATTCGCAGGACTACTCCAACGCTATCGTTGATGCGATCAAGAAAAAGCTCAATAAACCTGACTTGCAGGTGAAGTTCATTCCAATTACCTCACAGAACCGTATCCCGCTGCTGCAAAACGGCACCTACGATTTTGAGTGTGGTTCCACCACCAATAACCTTGAGCGTCAAAAGCAGGCGGCCTTCTCCGATACCATTTTTGTCGTCGGCACCCGCTTACTGGTGAAGAAAGGCGGTCCGATCAAGGACTTTGATGACCTGAAGGGCAAAACCGTTGTGGTCACCTCGGGCACCACCTCAGAAATTCTGCTCAACAAAATGAACGATGAGAAGAAAATGGGGATGCGCATCATCAGCGCTAAAGATCACGGTGACTCCTTCCGTACGCTGGAAACCGGCCGTGCGGTGGCCTTTATGATGGACGATGCATTACTGGCGGGTGAACGCGCGAAAGCGAAAAAACCTGCAGACTGGGAAATTCTCGGCACACCTCAGTCAAAAGAAGCTTACGGCTGTATGCTGCGTAAAAACGATCCTGCTTTCAAAACGCTGATGGATGACACCATTGCTCAGGCGCAAACCTCGGGTGAAGCGGAGAAGTGGTTTGATAAATGGTTCAAAAACCCAACGCCACCGAAAAACGTTAACCTGAATTTCGACATGTCTGACGACATGAAGGCACTGTTCAAATCACCGAACGATAAAGCACTAAACTAATAACGATGACACGGGCGGTGTTTACCGCCCACGTGATTGCTGAAAACACGGCACGGACAGACAACTGCACAGGTCGTTCCCCTGATGCAGACCGCAAGATGCCATTCATCAATCTTCAGGGTAGCGCTGCTACCCTTTTTTTACCGGAGTTCACTATGGGTATCGACTGGAACTGGGGCATATTTTTGCAGCAGGCCCCGTTCGGCAACACCACTTACCTCGGCTGGTTGTGGTCCGGATTTCAGGTCACCGTTGCGGTTTCCTGTTGCGCCTGGATTATCGCCTTTTTCGTTGGTTCATTTTTCGGCATTCTGCGCACCGTACCGAACCGCTTTTTAGCGGCGATCGGCACCTGCTATGTCGAACTGTTTCGTAACATCCCACTGATTGTGCAGTTCTTCTTCTGGTATCTGGTGGCACCGGAACTGGTCGGTCAGGATCTCGGCATGTGGTTTAAATCCGAGCTGGACCCCAATATTCAGTTCTTTATCTCTTCGGTTATCTGCCTTGGGCTGTTTACCAGCGCTCGCGTCTGTGAACAGGTCCGCGCCGGGATCCAGTCACTGCCCCGTGGGCAGAAAAATGCCGGTCTCGCCGTCGGTCTGACGCTGCCGCAGACTTATCGCTATGTGCTGCTACCGAATGCTTATCGCGTGATTGTACCGCCGATGACCTCTGAAATGCTGAACCTGGTGAAGAACTCGGCCATCGCATCCACCATCGGTCTGGTCGATATGGCTGCGCAGGCCAATAAACTGCTGGATTATTCTGCGCACGCGTATGAATCGTTTACCGCCATTACGCTGGCGTACGTCGCGATTAACCTGGTGATCATGCTGATCATGAGCCTGGTTGAGCGCAAACTGCGCCTGCCTGGCAGCATGGGAGGAAAATAATGTACGAGTTTGACTGGAGTTCGATTCCTCCCAGCCTGCCCTATCTCATGAATGGCCTGGTGGTGACGTTGAAAATCACCCTGGTGGCCGTGGTGTTTGGTATCGTCTGGGGCACTCTCCTCGCGATGATGCGGCTTTCCAGCTTTAAGCCCATCAGCTGGTTCGCCAAGCTTTACGTCAACCTGTTCCGCTCTGTGCCTTTGGTGATGGTGCTGCTGTGGTTTTACCTCGTGGTCCCGAGCTTCTTACAACAGGTGCTGGGGCTCTCACCAAAAACCGATATTCGTCTGATCTCGGCCATGGTGGCGTTTTCGCTGTTTGAAGCCGCCTACTACTCAGAGATTATTCGCGCCGGGATCAAAAGTATCGCACGCGGCCAGTCCGGTGCGGCGCTGGCGCTTGGCATGACGTCATGGCAATCCATGCGCTATGTGATTCTGCCGCAGGCCTTCCGCGCAATGGTGCCACTGTTACTGACGCAAGGCATCGTCCTGTTCCAGGATACGTCACTGGTCTACGTCCTGAGCCTGGCGGATTTCTTCCGCACCGCGTCCACCATTGGGGACCGTGACGGCACCCAGGTAGAAATGATTCTGTTTGCCGGACTGGTCTATTTTGTTATCAGTCTGAGTGCTTCGCTGTTAGTCGGCTATCTAAAAAGAAAGAGGACCGTTTAAATGATTAACCTGAAAAACGTTTCAAAGTGGTATGGTCAATTTCAGGTGCTGACTGACTGCACAACCGAAGTGAAAAAAGGTGAAGTCGTCGTGGTGTGTGGTCCATCCGGCTCGGGTAAGTCCACCCTGATTAAAACCGTCAATGGCCTTGAGCCGGTGCAAGAAGGTGTCATCACCGTTGACGGCACCGCCATCACGGATAAGAAAACCAATCTGGCGAAACTGCGCAGCAGAGTGGGCATGGTGTTCCAGCACTTCGAACTGTTTCCCCATCTGAGCATCGTCGACAATCTGACGCTGGCCCAGGTTAAAGTGCTGAAGCGAGATAAAGCCGCTGCGCGTGAGAAAGGGCTGAAATTGCTGGATCGCGTGGGGCTTTCTGCGCATGCGCACAAGTTCCCTGGTCAGCTTTCTGGCGGGCAACAGCAGCGTGTTGCCATTGCACGCGCACTCTGTATGGACCCGATCGCGATACTGTTCGATGAGCCAACCTCGGCACTCGACCCAGAGATGATCAATGAAGTGCTGGACGTCATGGTCGAGCTGGCGAATGAAGGTATGACGATGATGGTCGTGACCCATGAAATGGGCTTTGCCCGCAAAGTGGCAAATCGGGTGATTTTCATGGATGAAGGGAAAATTATTGAGGATCGGGCGAAAGACGACTTCTTTAATAATCCACAGTCACCGCGCGCCCGTGACTTCCTGGCGAAAATTCTGCACTAAGCAGAAAACAGCAGGGCTATGTGCCCTGCTGTTTCTCTCACGGATAACTAGGGCTCAAAAGCCTGGCGTTGAAACTGATCGTGCCCACACTCCGGGCAACGCGTCAGGGTTTCCGGGGTATAGATCGCACGGGTAAAACCGCACTTTTCACACACCAGATTCCCCAGTCCCACCACCTCACCACTCTGATACACCCCATGGTGCTGTAAATCCTGAAACACCTCGCGCCACTCTAACTGGCTTTTATCAGTGATATCTGCCAGCTCTTTCCACAGGCTTTGCCGAATCACCCGCAGGAAGACGGAATCCCCCAGCGGCTGCTCACTCTCTTCATAGCTTCGGGCAAACTCGGCTAAATCGCGGCGCACTGCCGTGAGCAACTGTTCGATCTGGCCGGGGCTTAACTCCCCTTCCGCTAACAGCTTCTCGCGCCGCTGTGCAATCAGGGCATCAATATCACGATCGCCTGCACGTAACTGCTCGGTCAGAACCGAGAGTGAGGTCTGATAAGACTGCGCCACTTTATTCATTTTATTCTCCTTTCTGCGCTGCTAACCTGCTATTAGTTTAGTCGCTCCAACACAACTCACCGCAGAAAAAGCCCTCAGAGAAATCCAGATTCAACCCGTCTCAACTGTTGTTGATATGCCGCCTAATGGGTATGCTATGCGGATCTGAACGTAAGTTTTGCGATACTCATTAAGGACCACAGGCAGCCATGCAAGAGCAATACCGCCCGGAAGAGATAGAATCCCGCGTCCAACAGCATTGGAACGAAAACGAGACATTTAAAGTCACCGAGCAGGAAGGTAAAGAGAAGTACTACTGCCTCTCAATGCTGCCTTATCCTTCTGGCCGCCTACATATGGGCCACGTGCGCAACTACACCATCGGTGATGTGATTGCCCGCTACCAGCGTATGCTGGGTAAAAATGTCCTACAGCCAATCGGTTGGGATGCTTTCGGCCTGCCGGCTGAAGGGGCTGCGGTAAAAAACAACACTGCACCAGCACCATGGACTTACGACAATATCGAATACATGAAGAACCAGCTGAAACTGCTGGGCTTTGGTTACGACTGGAGCCGCGAGCTGGCAACCTGTAAACCCGAGTACTATCGCTGGGAGCAGTGGTTCTTCACTAAGCTGTTTGAAAAAGGCATGGTTTATAAGAAAACCTCTGCCGTTAACTGGTGCCCGCACGATCTGACCGTGCTGGCCAACGAACAGGTTATCGACGGCTGCTGCTGGCGTTGTGATACCAAAGTGGAACGTAAAGAGATCCCACAATGGTTCGTTAAAATCACCGCTTATGCCGAAGAGTTGCTCAACGATCTCGATACGCTGGAAGGTTGGCCTGAGCAGGTTAAAACCATGCAGCGCAACTGGATTGGCCGTTCTGAAGGGGTAGAAATTACCTTTGACGTGGCTGAGAGCGCAGAGAAAGTCACGGTTTACACCACTCGCCCAGACACGTTTATCGGTGCTACCTACCTCGCAGTAGCCGCTGGCCACCCTCTGGCACGTCAGGCAGCTGCGGGTAATCCAGCACTGGCCGACTTCATCGCCGAATGCAGCACCACCAAAGTTGCCGAAGCAGACATGGCGACCATGGAGAAGAAAGGCATGGCAACCGGCCTGTTTGCGGTACACCCGCTGACCGGTGAAAACCTGCCAATCTGGGTCGCGAACTTCGTCCTGATGGAGTACGGCACGGGTGCCGTGATGGCCGTACCGGCACACGATCAGCGTGACTGGGAATTTGCGACTAAGTACGATCTCGCCATTAAACCGGTGATCCTGAACCTCGACGGTAGCGAACCAGACGTGACTGCGGCAGCCATGACCGAAAAAGGCACCCTGTTCAACTCTGGCGAGTTCAACGGTCTTGACCACGCGGCTGGCTTCAATGCCATTGCACAGGCGCTGGCAGACAAAGGCGTCGGTGAGCGTAAAGTTAACTACCGTCTGCGTGACTGGGGCGTCTCTCGTCAACGTTACTGGGGCGCACCAATTCCAATGGTGACACTGGAAGATGGCACCGTCATCCCAACACCAGAAGATCAGCTGCCGGTTATTCTGCCAGAAGACGTGGTAATGGACGGGATTTCTAGCCCGATCAAAGCCGATCCTGAGTGGGCAAAAATCACCGTTAACGGCCAGCCTGCACTGCGCGAAACCGATACCTTCGACACCTTCATGGAGTCTTCCTGGTACTACGCGCGCTACACCTGTGCCAACTATGACGAAGGCATGCTGGATCCTGCCGCTGCGAACTATTGGCTGCCAGTCGATCAGTATGTCGGGGGCATTGAGCACGCCATCATGCACCTGATGTACTTCCGCTTCTATCACAAGCTGCTGCGTGATGCGGGTCTGGTTAACTCGAATGAGCCTGCCAAGCGCCTGCTATGCCAGGGCATGGTATTAGCCGATGCGTTCTACTACACCGGTGCCAACGGCGAGCGTAACTGGGTATCTCCGGTTGATGTGACCGTCGAGCGTGATGACAAAGGCCGTATTGTTAAAGCCGTGGATAACGAAGGCCGCGAAGTCGTCTATGCTGGCATGAGTAAAATGTCGAAGTCGAAAAACAACGGCATCGATCCACAGCTGATGGTAGAGCGTTACGGTGCCGATACCGTGCGTCTGTTCATGATGTTTGCTTCTCCGGCAGAAATGACGCTGGAATGGCAGGAGTCTGGCGTTGAAGGTGCCAACCGCTTCCTGAAGCGTGTGTGGAAACTGGTTTATGACCACACCGAAAAAGGCGCTACCGTTGCGCTGGACATCGCTAGCCTGAATGAAGATCAGAAAGCACTGCGTCGCGATCTGCACAAAACCATCGCCAAAGTGAATGATGATATTGGTCGTCGTCAGACCTTCAACACCGCTATCGCGGCGATTATGGAGCTGATGAATAAGCTGACCCGTGCTTCACAGGAAAGCGAGCAAGACCGCGCACTGTTGCAAGAAGCGCTGGTCGCTGTAGTACGTATTCTGTATCCGTTTACCCCACATGCCAGCTACGTTCTGTGGCAGGAGTTGGGTGGCGAAGGCAACATTGATGATGCAACCTGGCCAGTCGCTGACGAAGCTGCGATGGTAGAAGATTCAGTGCTGGTTGTGATTCAGGTTAACGGCAAAGTACGCGGAAAAATCACCGTTGCGGCTGATGCTACTCAGGAACAAGTGCAGGCTCGTGCTGCACAGGAGCACCTGGTAGCGAAATACCTCGATGGTGTCACTCTCCGTAAAGTGATTTATGTACCGGGCAAACTGCTTAACCTGGTTGTAGGTTGAGTTCAGGAGGAACTGTGCGACATCCGATTATCAGGCTATTTTTGACGCTGGCGGTGCTGGTCATTGCAGGCTGTGGTTTCCATCCACGTGGTACCACTCAGCTCCCCTCAGAGCTGAAAACCCTGGTGCTGGAAACAGGCGACCCGTATGGCCCGCTGACGCGTACCGTGCGCCAGCAGCTGCGTTTGAACAACGTGAACATTGTTGAAGAGGGGAATAAAACGGCCCAGCTTCCAACTCTGCGCATTGGCGGCGAAGTTGTCGGTCGTGATACCGCGTCGGTGTTTATCAGCGGTACAGCGGCAGAATACCAGCTGGTCATGACGGTCACCGCACAGGTTCTGTTGCCAAACAAAGGGATCTATCCAATCAGCACCACGGTTTATCGTTCCTTCTTCGATAACCCGAATGCAGCACTGGCGAAAGATGCTGAACAGGACATCATCATTCAGGAGATGCGCCAACGTGCAGCAGAACAGCTGGTACGTAAGCTGTTGAGCGTGCATGCAGCCCAGGAAGCAGGCAAGGACACAATCCCGCAAACGGTGATTGCAGTACCGGGCCAGGAAGATAAAGAGTTCCCTACTTCCTCTGCTACTAGTCTGCAATGATTCGGATTTACCCTGAGCAACTTGGCGCGCAACTCCGTGAGGGGTTGCGCGCCTGCTATATGCTGGTAGGAAACGAACCGCTGTTGATACAGGAGAGCAGTGATGCACTGCGTACTGTGGCTCAGCAGCACGGTTTTGAAGAGCACCTTAGCTTCACGCTGGATAACCACACCGACTGGGAAGTGATTTTTTCCAGTTGTCAGGCGCTTAGCCTGTTCTCGACGCGTCAAACACTCACGCTCCAGCTGCCGGAAAATGGGCCAAATAGCGCCATGGCAGAACAACTGCTGCAACTGGCAAAACTGTTGCACAGCGATCTGCTGCTGATTTGTCGCGCGGCCAAACTGACCAAGGCCCAGGAGAACAGCGGCTGGTTTAAAGCTCTTACCCAACAAGGCGTGCTGGTTCCTTGCCAGACTCCCGAGCAGGCGCAACTGCCACGCTGGGTGAACACCCGCGCCAAAGCCATGAAGTTAACCCTTGATGATGCGGCAGTTAACCTGCTGTGTTACTGCTACGAAGGGAATTTACTGGCCTTGTCACAAGCGCTGGAACGCCTGTCCCTGCTGTGGCCGGATGGCAAACTGACGCTGTTGCGCGTGGAAGAAGCGGTCAGCGATGCCGCACACTTCACACCGTTTCACTGGGTTGATGCGCTGCTGGCCGGTAAAAGCAAACGCGCCCTGCATATTTTGCGTCAGCTGGAAAAAGAGGACAGCGAAAGCGTTATCTTGCTGCGCACCCTACAGCGCGATTTACTGACGCTGCTCCAGTTACAGCGTTTGCAGCATCAACAGCCGCTGCGTAACTTAATGGATCAACAGCGGATCTGGCAAAACCGCCGGGCGCTGTTCACCACCGCCCTACAGCGGCTTGACGCTACACGCCTGCAACGCGCGATCCACCTGCTGACACAGCTTGAGCTGACGCTTAAACAGGATTATGGGCAGTCCGTCTGGCCACAGTTGGAAACGCTGTCTCTGTTGCTGTGTAATCCCGCTTTTCCACTGAGCCTGAGCAATGTCTGAGCTGTTTGCCCTGTTTGGTGGCACCTTCGATCCGATCCACTATGGCCATCTCCATCCGGTGATGGCACTGGCCGGTCAAACCGGGTTGCAAAAAGTCACCTTGCTGCCCAACAATGTGCCACCGCATCGACCTCAGCCTGAAGCCACAGCCCTTCAGCGCGTTGCCATGCTGGAGCGGGCGATCGCCGATTTACCTCTGTTTGAGATCGATACGCGGGAACTCGATCGTGAGACGCCGTCTTGGACCGTCGCCACGCTGGAAGCGCTGCGCGCTGAACGCGGCCCACACCAGCCATTGGGCTTTATCATCGGACAGGACTCACTGCTCTCGCTGTCAAAATGGCACCGCTGGCAGGATTTACTGTCACTGTGCCACCTTCTGGTCTGCCAGCGTCCGGGTTATGCCACGCAAATGGAAACGCCAGAGATGCAACAGTGGTTGGTGGCGAATCAGGCACAGGATATTCAGCAACTGCACCAAACCCCCGCAGGATATGTCTGGCTGGCGGATACGCCGCTGGTCAATATCTCTGCTACCGAAATTCGTCAGCGCCGCCATCAGGGGCGCTCCTGCTCTGACCTGTTACCCGCTGCAGTAATAGACTATATTGATGCAGTCGGGTTATATCGCGACTGATCGCAGCGTGATATACTGCGCCGCTTAATTTTTGGCTCTGTCATCCGGGTTTCAGCCAGCCCTCTTCACCCGTATTTGAGGATAACCTTTTGCAAGGTAAAGCACTCCAGGATTTTGTCATTGATAAAATTGATGATCTTAAAGGTCAGGATATCATCACGCTCGATGTTCAGGGCAAATCCAGCATCACTGACTTTATGATCATTTGTACCGGCACCTCCACACGCCACGTCGCTTCTATTGCCGATCACGTGGTGCAGGAATCCCGTGCAGCAGGCATCATGCCATTAGGCGTGGAAGGCCAGGCAGCGGCTGACTGGGTCGTGGTCGATCTCGGTGAAGTCATCGTACATGTTATGCAGGACGAGAGTCGCCAGCTTTATGAGCTGGAAAAACTCTGGGGCTAAGCGGTGAAATTGCAGCTTATTGCCGTTGGCACCAAAATGCCCGACTGGGTACAAACCGGTTTCATGGAGTACCTACGCCGCTTTCCGCGTGATATGCCGTTTGAACTGACTGAAGTTCCGGCAGGTAAACGCGGTAAAAATGCCGATATCGCGCGCATCCTTGAAAAAGAGGGTGAAGCGATGCTGGCAGCGGTGGGCAAAGGCAACCGAATAGTCACACTGGATATTCCCGGCCAGCCGTGGGAAACCCCGCAACTGGCGCAGCAGTTAGAGCGCTGGAAGCAGGACGGTCGGGATGTCAGTTTGTTGATCGGTGGCCCAGAAGGATTGGCTCCGGCTTGTAAAGCCGCCGCAGAGCAGAGCTGGTCACTTTCAAAGCTTACCTTGCCGCACCCGCTGGTGCGTGTACTGGTGGCAGAAAGTCTGTACCGAGCCTGGAGCATCACAGCAAATCATCCTTATCATCGTGAGTAACGAATAAGGCACACACACTCACTACAAGCAGCGGATGAAATTACAAAGCAACGATTTTCGTGATTACAGTGCCGAACAGAAGCTCTTTGTCCGCCGAGCTTTGGTCGCTTTTGTCGGTATTTTATTACTTTCCTCTGTGCTGGTGTTTAACCTCTATCACCTGCAAATCCTGCGCTTTGACGATTACAGCACGCGATCCAATGAAAACCGCATTAAGCTGGTACCGATTGCACCCAGCCGTGGCATTATCTATGACCGCAACGGCACGCCGCTGGCGTTAAATCGCACCATCTATCAGGCAGAACTGATGCCCGAAAAGGTGGACAACCTCAAACAGACCCTGGCCGATCTGCGCCCGGTGCTCGACCTCACTGATGAAGACCTCGATGCTTTTGACAAAGAGCGTAAACGTTCACGCCGCTTTACCTCCATTCCGGTAAAAGTCGGCCTGAATGATGTTCAGGTCGCGCGCTTCGCCGTGAATCAATACCGCTTCCCCGGAGTTGAAGTCAAAGGCTACCAACGACGTTACTACCCTTACGGCACCACGCTGACCCATGTGGTGGGCTACGTATCGAAAATCAACGACCGCGATGTCGCACGGCTAGATCAGGAAGGAAAATGGCCGAACTACGCCGCGACGCATGACATTGGCAAGCTGGGTATCGAAAATTATTACGAAGACACCCTGCACGGCAAAACCGGCTTTGAAGAGGTCGAGGTCAACAACCGTGGCCGGGTGATTCGTCAGCTGCACGAAGAGTCACCACAGGCCGGGCGAGATGTCTATCTGACTATCGATCTGAAATTACAGCAGTATATCGAAACGCTGCTGGCAGGCAGCCGCGCGGCGGTGGTGGTCAGCGATCCGCGCACGGGTGAAATTTTAGCCATGGTCTCCACACCCAGTTACGATCCGAATCTGTTTGTTGACGGAATTTCTGGTAAAGATTATCGCGCGTTGCTGAACGATGAGAATCGCCCGTTGTATAACCGGGCAATTCAGGCCTCCTATCCACCCGCTTCCACGGTGAAACCTTATGTGGCTGTGTCGGCATTAACGGCCGGGGTGATCAACCGCAATACCTCATTGTTCGATCCCGGTTGGTGGCAGTTGCCTGGCTCTGAAAAACGCTATCGTGACTGGAAGAAATGGGGACATGGCCGTCTGAACGTCACCAAGTCGCTGGAGGAGTCGGCGGATACCTTCTTCTATCAGGTGGCCTATGACATGGGCATTGACCGTCTGTCGGAGTGGATGAACAAATTTGGCTATGGTCAGCGTACCGGTATCGATCTGCCACAAGAGAGTGCGGGCAATATGCCAACACGTGAGTGGAAGCTGAAACGGTTTAAAAAGCCGTGGTACCAAGGCGATACCATTCCGGTAGGGATTGGCCAAGGCTACTGGACGGCGACGCCGTTACAGATGAACAAAGCGATGATGATCCTGATTAACGATGGGGTGATCAAAACGCCACATCTGCTGCGCGCCAGCCGTGAAGGAAACACTATCGTGCCGTGGCCGGCACCGGCTGAAAGTCACATTGGCGAAATCCACTCAGGTTTCTGGGAGATCGCCAAAGACGGCATGTATGGTGTGGCAAACCGCCCGAACGGGACCGCGCGTAAAAGTTTCTCGGATGCGTCATATAAAATTGCCGCGAAATCCGGTACTGCCCAGGTCTTCGGTCTGAAAGAGAACGAAACCTATAACGCGCACAAAATTGCTGAGCGCCTGCGCGATCACAAACTGATGACCGCGTTTGCGCCATTTGATAAACCTCGCGTTGCTGTCACCATGATCCTTGAAAATGGTGGCGCTGGCCCTGCGGTCGGCACAGTAATGCGGCAGATTCTGGACCATATAATGCTGGGCGATAACAACACGGTGCTGCCTGATGCAGCCCCGACACCGCCTGGTTATGAAGGTGAATGACCATGTCAATGAGTGACAGCCCGCAAAAAAGATCGATTTGGATGCGTATCCATATCGATCCGGTATTTATGCTGATCATCATCAGCCTGCTGACCTACAGTGCCTTCGTTATCTGGAGCGCCAGCGGCCAGGACCCGGGCATGATGGAGCGTAAGCTCGGTCAGATCGCAATGGGGATGATCCTGATGCTGGTTCTGGCTCAGGTGCCGCCCCGCGTCTATGAAAGTTGGGCACCCTATCTCTACATCGTCAGCGTCATTCTACTGGTCGCCGTGGATGCGTTTGGTCAAATCAGTAAAGGGGCGCAGCGCTGGCTGGATCTCGGCTTTGTGCGCTTCCAGCCATCGGAGATTGCCAAAATAGCGGTCCCGCTGATGGTGGCACGCTTTATCAACCGCGATGTCTGTCCTCCGACGCTGAAGAACACCGCGCTGGCACTGGTGTTGATCTTCATGCCCACCCTGCTGGTGGCAGCACAACCCGATCTCGGCACCTCGATTCTGATCGCCGCTTCAGGGCTGTTCGTGCTGTTCCTTTCCGGGATGAGCTGGCGACTGATCGCAGTGGCCGTGATCTTAGTGGCGGCGTTTATCCCGATATTGTGGTTCTTCCTGATGCACGATTACCAGCGCGACAGGGTGATGATGCTGCTCAACCCAGAGAGCGATCCGCTCGGGGCGGGCTATCACATTATCCAGTCTAAAATCGCCATTGGCTCAGGCGGGTTGCGAGGTAAAGGCTGGCTACACGGCACACAGTCACAGCTGGAGTTCTTGCCTGAACGTCACACCGACTTTATCTTCGCCGTGTTGGCGGAAGAGCTAGGATTAATGGGCGTTCTGCTGTTGCTGGGGCTCTATTTGCTGCTGATCATGCGTGGCCTGATGATGGCGGCTAAAGCCCAGACCACCTTTGGCCGCGTTATGGCGGGCGGGTTAATGCTGATTTTCTTTGTCTATGTTTTCGTTAACATTGGCATGGTTAGTGGTATCTTACCGGTGGTTGGCGTACCGCTTCCGCTGGTCAGTTACGGCGGCTCCGCACTGATTGTACTCATGGCCGGATTTGGCATTGTGATGTCCATTCATACTCACAGAAAAATGTTATCTAAAAGCGTTTAAGAGGCTGCACATGCGTAAGGACTGGCTAGGGGTTGCACTGATTTCACTGGTATTAGCGGGCTGTGCAACGGATGAGCAACAAACCCAGACGGCACCACCACAACCGGCTTATAGCGGCCCGGTGGTCGAGATCCCTGGCGTTGATCCAAAGTATGAACCGATTAACCCGTCCACCAACCAGGACTACAGTGTTAACGGTAAAAACTATCGTATCGTCAAGAATCCAGCGAACTTCAGTGAAGTCGGTCTTGCCACCTGGTATGGCGATGAAGCTCAGGGGTCACGTACGGCAACCGGTGAAACGTTCGATCCCAATGCCTATACCGCAGCGCACCCCACGCTGCCGCTGCCTTCTTATGTGCGTGTGACCAACCTCGCCAACGGACGCCAGTTAGTGGTGCGTGTCAATGACCGTGGTCCTTACACGCCAGGGCGTATTATCGATCTGTCACGTGCGGCGGGCGATCGCCTCAATATTTCCAATAACACCCGCGTCCGCGTGGATTACATCAGCGTAGCGCCTGATGGCACGCTCTCCGGGCCAGGCACCATTGGCACCACCGTTGCCAAGCAGAGCTATGCCCTGCCCGCTCGTCCGGATCTGGATGGCGGAATGACAACTGGCGGTGGCATGCAAACCGGCGGTGTTGTCGCAACCGGCGGCCTGATGAACGGTGGCGATAACAGCGCGGCCACCCAACCGGTGGCACAGCCCGCGGCGGATGACCAGAATGTCGATGCGATCGATAACTCAACCTTAAAACCGTCAAGCAGCCTCGGTGCTCCGGTGCAAAGCGGTGGCTTCCTTGGCGCACCGCAACCGCTGCGCAGCGGTGTTCTGGAAGAGAGCACCCCTGAGCCTGCGGCCGTTGCTGCGCCTGCGGTGGTTGCAGCGCCGGTCGTGAGTGCAGCCCCACGCCAAAGCGCACCGGTGGCATCATCAGGTTTAGCGAGTGGTTACGTGGTGCAGGTTGGCGCAGTGAATGACTCTGCGCGTGCCCATCAGTTGATGCAAAGCCTGAGCAAACGCTTTGGCGTACCGGGCCGGGTTGAGGCGAACGGCAGCGTATTCCGCATCCAGTTAGGCGGTTACAGTTCGCGTTCTCAGGCCAGCGCACTGCAACAGCGTTTAAGCAGCGAAGCACAGTTGAACGGTTTTATCACTACCGCACATTAAGAATAAGGCGAAAACGCATCATCACTGATGATGCGTTGAACAATTGTTAACGAAGCCAGATGCCGCTAAAACAGGCATTTGTTATAGTGGCGCCACTTTTTTACTTTACCGATGGATGCAGTAATTCCAGACATGATCAAACTCAATACCTCTCGTTTCCTCAAACGCCTGACAGTGGGTTCACTGATCGCTATCTCCTTCAGCCATGTCGCTATTGCTGATAACGTTAACCTCAACACCATGATTCCTGGCGTGCCGGATATCGATGCAGAAGCCTATGTTCTGATTGATTATAATTCAGGCAAAGTACTGGCAGAGAAAAATGCCGATGCACGCCGAGATCCTGCCAGCCTGACCAAAATGATGACCAGCTATGTCATCGGTCAGGCGGTAAAAGCCGGCAAAATCCGCAACGATGACATTGTCACCGTAGGTAAAGATGCCTGGGCGACCGGCAACCCAGTCTTCAAAGGCTCGTCGCTGATGTTCCTGAAACCAGGCGATCGCGTCCCGGTTTCCCAGCTGACTCGCGGCATTGTGCTGCAATCCGGTAACGATGCCTGTGTGGCTATGGCGGATTACGTCGCCGGTAGCCAGGACTCTTTCGTTGGCTTGATGAACAACTATGTTAAGGCACTGGGCTTACAAAACACGCATTTCCAGACGGTTCATGGCCTGGATGCCGAGGGTCAGTACAGCTCTGCCCGTGACATGGCGCTGATTGGTCAGGCTCTGATCCGTGATGTACCTGATGAGTACTCGGTCTACAAAGAAAAAGAGTTCACGTTCAACAATATCCGCCAGATGAACCGTAACGGTTTGCTGTGGGATAGCAGCCTGAATGTCGATGGCATCAAAACCGGCCACACGGATGCCGCAGGTTATAACCTGGTGGCTTCAGCAACCGATGGCCAGATGCGCCTGATCTCTGCCGTGATGGGCGGCCATACCTATAAAGGCCGTGAAACAGAAAGTAAAAAGCTGCTGACCTGGGGCTTCCGCTTCTTTGAAAGCGTCGCTCCGCTCAAGGCGGGTAAAGAGTTTGCCTCTGAGCCAGTCTGGTTCGGCACCACGGACCGCGTACAGTTAGGGGTTGATAAAGATGCCTGGCTGACCATCCCGCGTGGCCGTATGAAAGATCTGAAGGCCAGCTATGTGCTGACCAATACTGAACTGCACGCACCGTTGCAGAAAAACCAGGTGGTCGGTAGCATCAACTTCCAACTGGACGGAAAAACCATCGATCAGCGCCCGCTGGTGGTGTTAAACGAAGTACCAGAAGGTGGCTTCTTTGGCCGCATCGTGGACTACATCAAGCTGATGTTCCACCACTGGTTCGGTTAATCACTGTCGGCGATTGAAAAATCGCCACAGTAGCCCAATATACGTTATTATTACGATTGCTCCCGCTGCGGCGGGAGTCTGTTTTTTTGCACCGGAGTGAATATGAAAACCAAACTGAATGAACTGCTCGAATTCCCAACCACGTTTCCCTTTAAAGTGATGGGACTGGCAAAACCAGAGCTGGTTGATCAAGTGGTTGAAGTGGTGCAGCGTCACGCACCGGGTGACTACACCCCAGAAGTGAAGCCAAGCAGCAAAGGCAACTACCACTCAGTATCCATTGTGATCACCGCGACCCACGTAGAGCAGATTGAAACGCTGTACGAAGAACTGGGTAAGATTGATATCGTGCGCATGGTTCTGTAAGCACTGGCTGGCAAATTTGGGGGGTTGGTCATCCCCTTTGCCAGCGTTATACTGCTGTTTTCCCTGCAACCGGACCTCCCCTTTGTCTGCCGATACGCTCTTCATCCGACAGCCAGGCCTGCGCGACTGGCAAACCGTTTCAGAAGCCATGCACCTTTATACCGATCAGCGTGATGAACACAGCCAGGATGAAGTGTGGCTGGTTGAGCACCCTGCGGTATTCACCCAAGGCCAGGCCGGTAAAGCTGAGCACCTATTGATGCCTGGCGATATTCCCGTGGTGCAAAGCGATCGCGGCGGTCAGGTCACTTACCACGGGCCTGGACAGCAAGTGATGTATGTGTTGATCGATATTCGTCGACACAAAACTGGCGTGCGTGAGTTAGTGACGGCACTGGAAGAGACGGTCGTGAAGGTCTTGGCCGAATTTTCGGTTGACGCCCGTGCCCGCCCTGATGCGCCTGGCGTGTATGTCGGTGATGATAAAATCTGTTCGCTGGGATTACGCATCCGTAAGGGCTGCTCTTTCCACGGCCTCGCGCTGAATGTCAACATGGACCTGGCACCGTTTTTACGCATCAACCCTTGCGGCTACGCCGGTTTGCAAATGACCCAGCTCAAACAGTTTGTCCCGGCGGTCACGCTAAGTGATGTTCAGCCGTTGCTGGTCAAACATTTCGCCCAGCTACTGAACTATCAAAATGTGGTGTGGCTGTCTGGAAATGATCTCCCTTAACCTGGTGTGCTTGTTTACAAAATTGTAACCTTACACGTACTATGGTGGCTGCACGCAGGCAGGCGAGATGATATAATTTTCGATAATTTCAAAAAAAGTTGAAAGTCTCGTCCCAGGCCTGAGTGAGGACGCTTTTAAAACGCAATCCGACCGGAAGCTGCAGATTTATGAGTAAACCAATTCAGATGGAACGCGGCGTCAAATATCGTGACGCAGATAAAATGGCGCTTATCCCGGTGAAAACCGTGGTGACGGAACGCGAAGAGATCCTCCGCAAGCCGTCATGGATGAAAATTAAACTTCCTGCCGACTCCAGCCGTATTCAGGGTATTAAAGCGGCGATGCGCAAAAATGGCCTGCACTCGGTCTGTGAAGAGGCTTCCTGCCCTAACCTCGCAGAGTGCTTTAACCACGGTACCGCCACCTTTATGATTTTGGGGGCCATCTGTACCCGTCGTTGCCCGTTCTGCGATGTGGCCCACGGTCGCCCGAATACCCCAGACGCCAACGAGCCCGTCAAACTGGCACAGACCATCGCTGATATGGCGCTGCGTTATGTGGTGATCACCTCTGTTGACCGCGATGACCTGCGAGATGGCGGTGCACAGCACTTCGCAGACTGCATTGAGGCCATCCGTGAGAAGAGCCCACGCATTAAGATTGAAACACTGGTGCCGGACTTCCGTGGCCGTATGGATCGGGCACTGGATATTCTGACTGCCACGCCACCGGACGTATTCAACCATAACCTTGAAAACGTACCCCGCGTTTACCGTCAGGTACGTCCTGGTGCCAACTATGAGTGGTCGCTGAAATTACTGGAGCGCTTTAAAGAAGCCCATCCGGATATCCCAACCAAATCAGGCTTAATGGTCGGATTGGGTGAAACCAACGCCGAGATCGTGGAAGTGATGCGTGATCTGCGCCGCCACGGCGTGACCATGCTGACGCTGGGCCAGTATTTACAGCCAAGCCGCCACCACCTGCCAGTGCAGCGTTATGTCAGCCCCGCTGAGTTCGAAGAGATGAAAGAAGAGGCGCTGGCCATGGGCTTCACCCATGCTGCATGTGGCCCGTTTGTTCGCTCTTCCTACCATGCGGATATGCAGGCGCAGGGTCTGGAAGTGAAATAATCCTCTGGCGGGTGGCTCTGCTACCCGCTCAGGCACAAATAATAAAGCCAGGCAGTTATGAAGTGTTACCCACTTCGATATCTGCCTGGCTTTACTTTTATGTCACATTTGCTCACAGATTACTGAGCAAAATATAACATTACTCTTTGTGCGTTACGCGATCTGCCGGAACTTCTTCCGCAGTGGTTTTCGCTACAGCGGGTTCTTCATCTTTCATGGCTTTCTTGAAGCCCTTGATAGCCGATCCCAGATCACCACCCAGTGAGCGTAACTTGTTGGTACCGAACAGCAGCACGATAAGCGCACCGACGATCAGCAGTTTGGCAATACTGATACCTTCCATAAATTAACCTTTCAATCTCAAGATAAAACGAACAAGGATATTTACGCGCACTTTGGCTTCAGGCTCAAGTACTATCTGTAACAGTTTAAGAACATTTAGTGATAAAGCCCGTAAAAAAATCAGGCCTTAAGCTGGGGTGGCGCAAAGCGATTATTCTCCAGTACCGGTAACGCTTCCCGCGCCTGACGCACCCGTTCTGGTGATAATTCAGCAAACAACAGTGCCGGTGACTCGCCGGCTTTCACTATGGCGACGCCCAGCGGGTCAATCACCAGACTGTTCGCACAGTTTCGTGGCCCACATTCACCCACGGCAACCATATAGCAGGTGTTTTCCAGTGCACGGGTCGTGGTGAGTAGCTCCCAATGGTGCTCTTTCAGTGGCCCACGTACCCACGCGGCAGGCAACACCAGGACATCAGCCCCATCACAGGCCAAACGACGCGCCAGATCGGGGAAGCGGACGTCATAGCAGGTCATCAGCCCTACTTTCATGCCGTCAATCTCCAGCAGTGGCGGGATCTCGTTCCCCGCAATCACTCGCTGCGACTCTTGCATCGCGAAGGCATCATAGAGATGCAGTTTATCGTAACGCGCGATGATCTCGCCGTTGCGAATCGCTATCAGCGCGTTCAATGCTTTGTGCTCGCTACCCGGCGTCAGGAAGGTAAAGACCGTGGTCAATGTCGTTCCCTGGCTGGCTCGTAGCAACTGCGTCACAAAGGGGCCATCAAGCGGCTGAGCGCAGTGTAGCCCCCAGCCGGGGTCACTATTGTCTCGTGCCAGTACCGCTTCAGGCAGCACCAGCAAATGCGCATGCTGCTCTGCTGCGCGCTGCATCAAATCCACACAGGTTTGTGCGTTATTCTGCCAGTCACGGTCAACGGCAAACTGCCCTAAAGCCACTTTCATCACAGGCGTCCTTTCATCGGGAAGGTCAGATCTTTAATATGATAGCAGGGGGATTCGGTATACCCTTCGCGTTGATAAAACTGGTTCGCTTTGAGGCGTGAGCTATGGCAGTGCACTTCCATGCGGTCACAGCCGCGCTGGGTAGCCAGTTTTTCGGCATAATTCAGCAGCTGCTGACCACTTCCTTTACTGCGCTCCCCTTCCGCCACACAAAAATAGCTGATACGGGCAAAATCACCGGCCAGTGCCAACTGTGGAATAAAATGAAGTGAGAGAAACGCCATCACCTGGGTGCCATGTTCAGCGACCAGCAAAATTTCATTGGGATCGCGAATCAACTCAGCCAGACGTTTGTCGATAAACGCCTCTGTCCCCCCATAGCCCAACTCTGCGAGCAGCGCGGCTAATGCGAAGCTGTCTTTCGCCTGTGCCTGACGTATGTTCATGCGTACTCCTCAGTGGGGCTGTGCATCCTCTTTTATATAGCGTTGGCACGAAAAAATCTGCAAGAGCAGCAGGTTATTAATGTGTTACAGGTGGTTTTGTGATCGCCGCAGCAACCGGGCTGGATTCCAGGCAAAAAAAAACCCGCCATCAGGCGGGTTTTTAAAATTCAGTCTGTTAAATTACAGGCTGATAACGTTAGCAGCTGATGGGCCTTTAGCGCCGTCAGTGATTTCGAACTCTACACGCTGACCTTCAGCCAGAGTTTTGAAACCGTTGCTCTGGATAGCTGAGAAGTGTACGAACACATCTTTGCTTCCATCTTCAGGAGTAATGAAACCGAATCCTTTAGATTCATTAAACCACTTAACGTTACCTTTGATCTTAGACATCTATATTACCTTTACATGAAAAATGGACACTAAACTGTGTCGCCGTCTAGTACAGCAATTGCCGTGACATTTGTCCAGTCCGATTTGATGGAAAAGTGATAAATATCGATTTTTTTTCACATGCTGACAATTTTCAACGCTGAAACCGGATCAGAAATGCCATCTTGCCCAGGCAAATAACACATTCCCGCTGTTATAACCCCCTGGAATATAAGTCATTTGTGCACTAACAGGGCCATAGCTGATGGAGGCCAGCGGTAAAACCAGGGGGAGCGGGATATAATTGTAATTATCCCGCGCGGTAATCCCCGCCGTAAAGCCCGCTCCCACGCTCAGTGGTGTGTTATCAAGCAGTGGCCAACGTGCCTCCCAGCCGTAGCCCACAATGGGCTCCCAGCGACTAAATGAGTCACGGAAGATCATCCCGTACCAACCTTCCCAGTTCCCTTTAGGGTTAATCCGTGAGACACCTAACCCCGCACCACCCGGCCGTTCGTTGTAGCGCAGAATATGGGCACGATCCCACGTCAGGCGGTTGTGCCAGACCGTCACCGGAATGTAGATATCAGGCCGCCATTGGCTGGCAAGATCGGCGGGAAAGTCTGGATTTTCTGTGCTTGCCGACAGCGGCAAACTACTCATAAGCAAACAGATTGCAAAACACCGTGCCTTCACCGGAGCACTCCCCATGAAAAATCAGGGGATTGAGTCTAAATACCAGGCGAAAAAAAACCTCAAGACCTTGCTCTAATTGATAAAAAGTCAGGGCCACTCTCCCCAGGAACAAGACAATCCAGCCAGTTCTTGATTCCGGTCAATTTTTGAAACTTAACCGGAATTTATACTTCCATCCATGAATTATCAGCACCGTCAATTATCCAGTTGCACCCATGTAGCGATCAAAAAATCGCACCACAAATGATAAGATATATTTAACTATTATTGGCGATTTGCTAAAGTCTGAGCCGGTATCCATCGCGGGAGGCGAAACAGCTGTGGTCATGAAAATTCGATGCCGTGAATGCGGCAGTAAGAAATTTACGTTTACTTCGCTTGAGGGAAAAGGGATTCACGATCACGGGGCTAAGTGCGCGCGCTGTGGGAAAGCCCTGAATGCTCAGGATCTGTTACCGCAGACTGACCGCCATCCGCTGATAGAAAGCTTGTGTCAGCAGTGGGATCCAGAACGTTGAGACGCATTAAGGTGACAATAAACCCCATAAACGACAATGGCGATTTATGGGGCTGAGAGCTGTAGCAGATACCCTTTGCGTAGTTGGTAGAGTTAGAAAATAAGCTTAAACACGCCCGTGATGGTCAAAAGCCCCACGATAAAAATGATCGCAATGATCCAGAGAATAATTTTCATAACACGCTCCTGCATCGATAAAAAGAGTCACTAATCATCAGTATAGGACAGATCAGCCACTCTGCTTTTCCCGGCAGTCGGTTTTTGTAACCGAATTTTTTCTGCGAGGAAGGTCGCAAGAAATGGATTTACCCGGCGATAGCGTTACGTTTTGCCGTTCAGAGCTGTCTAAACTTTAAGCGCCGAAAGTTGAGCGTCACTTGCAACTCATTCATTGTGCCTAATAAGGAGGTCATATGAGTACAATCAATACCAGTATGGGCCGCTATTGCCTGAAGGCGAAGAATAAAGGTGATCGGATTAAAGGTTCAATCGCGATCAACGACGAAGGCGGTACCCAACTGACCATGCAGGATTTTGAAGAGCACTACCTTGATGACGTTATCAACAAAGTGATCTTCCCTGTCACTGGAGGCAATCGCCATATCACGCTGGAACTGCGCGAACAGATGGTTAAAGCCGGTTTCGAACAGCCCCATTGATCATCTTCCTGTTGGGCCACGCGATGTGGCCCTTTTCCTGCCTGTAATCATCACTTGCCGTCACCGCGGTTTCCCCTCAGGATGCAAGACATCTTTGCCGTTAAGCCGCGCGTTCTGCCTGTTTTTCATCGTAAATTTTTGCGACAACGCTTAGCGCTATCTCTCCACCTAACCTGAGGAACAGGATCGTGAATAACCCGGTCAGTGAGCTGTATAACAATCAACGCACCCTGTTTGGCCGTGGCAGTCTGCAAAAGCTGCTACCGCTGTTGGCGGCTGAACCACAACCTACCCTGTTATTTTGCGGTCATTCCTTTCTACGTAGCGCGCACTATGCAGAGATGAAAGAGGCGCTGAGCACACACATTCTGGCGTATGAGATTGTCAGCCACGAGGCCTCCCCTGCCGATATTGACGGCTGGGTGGCACGTTGGCGCGGCCAGGTTAAGCGCGTGGTAGCGATTGGCGGTGGCAGCGTCATTGATGCTGCAAAGGCTTTCAGTGCGATGATGCAACACCCTCTGCCTGTGGCACGCTATCTGGAGAAAGTAGGCGACACTGCCGTTGAGGCGCTTACGCTGCCATTGATTGCGGTCCCCACGACGGCAGGCACCGGAAGCGAAGTCACACAGAATGCCGTCGTCACCGATCAGCAGGAGATTCAGGTCAAGGCGTCACTACGGCACCCGCTGTTCGTTCCCGGCGTAGCCATTCTTGACCCGGATCTCCTACGAGGCACACCCGATACAGTGCTCGCCAGCTGTGCTATTGATGCCTTCACCCATCTTTTCGAAGCTTACCTGTCGAAGAAAGGTAACTTTTTCACTCGCCAGCTCGCCATCAGCGGCATGCAGCAATTTATCCGGGCATGGCCCGCACTTAATCGCATGGATGATACAGGCGACGCCGCAAGAGAGGCAATGATGATGGCTTCATGGCTGGGCGGTGTCAGCCTCAGCAGCGCAGGATTAGGCGTGATTCATGGTATTGCCGGTGAGCTGGGCGCGATTAAGCCTTTCCACCACGGAGAGGTCTGCGGCCGCTTGCTGTTCCCCTTCCTGCAACAACTCGCGCAGAGTGAACACCCTGAGCAGCAGCAACTGATGCAGGAACTCGACTCGCAGCTTTTTGGCCGCTCGACGATGAATCCTGCACTGGCACTGCACGACTGGCTCCAGCAGCAGGCGATCGTGGCTTTCTGGCAAGGGGGTCCGCATCTGAGTGAAGAAGAGAAAGAGTGGGTACTACAGCGCGCCAACAGTAAAAATTCACTGCGCGAATATGGCTATGAAGAGATGAAACAGATGTTAGTCGCCGGATGGCCTGACTGAAAGGAGTCACAGCGGGTGGGTTTACCACCCGCTAGCGGCTTTAGTTAAAAGCACCGTTGAGGATCAAGGAGGTGATCACACCGGTTGCTGCCGCAATCAAGACGTAGTTACCGTCGATGTAGCTCCACTGCTCTCCACGCGGTGGCTCTGGCAGATGATGCTCACGCCAGTCTACGCGGTAACGCGGGCCACGGAAGTCAGGCGGAATTTCATGGCCGCGACGGAAGTCGTGACCGCGCCAGGCGAAATGATCGCGATCCGGGCCGCCACGGTTAGCTTGTGGGCCAGGGCCGCCACGATGGGACTCTTGCTGGCCACCACCATGACCACGATCGCCGCCGCCTGGGCCACGCCCGCCTTGATCACCATGACCGCGATCCTGATGCTGTTCGCCGCCGCCACGTTGCCATTGTTGGTCGCCGCCTCCAGGGCCATCTGCCCAGGAAACTGCTGAAAAGAGTGTGCTGCATGCAATAAGTGAAGCCAACAGGCTTGAAGTCATTTTTTTCATGGTGTGTACCTCTCAATAGATCGACATTACTGCGTCGACGTCATCACTATTGATTATATATGGCCTGAATAGCACTTCCAAAACTCCTAAAATGTGTGGAATTACGCACAATTACGCTATTCGATCAGAATCCTGACAAATGAAAATACTATGAAATATTCTGGCCCTAAAAAAGAAAAACCCGACCAGAGGTCGGGTGACAAAATCGCCATACCAGTTATACGGTAAACCCTGACAAAACAGAGGGTAACTGAAGCACGCAACGCCACATCACTAGCATTGCGCAGCAACAATATCATTTTCACCACCGGTTTACCGTTAAAAGATGGCTGAGCAGACCTGTTGAGATCAGTAAGCGCCGTTGCGGCGAGTCACTACGCCAATTGTCTTAAACAGAATGGCGATGTCGGTCCACAGTGCCCAGTTTTTCACGTACCAGGAGTCGAAATAGACGCGAGTATCGTAGTCGATATCATTACGGCCACTCACCTGCCATAAACCGGTCATCCCTGGCTTAGCCATCAAGTAGTAGTCCACATCACCGGCGTAACGTTCCAGTTCCGCTTCAACCACCGGACGTGGTCCCACCAGGCTCATTTCCCCGCAAATCACATTCCATAACTGAGGCAGCTCATCGAGGCTGGTTTTGCGCAAGAAGCCGCCAATCGCGGTGATGCGTGGATCATTTTTGAGTTTAAAATCACGATCCCACTCGGCACGGGCTTCCGGGTTCATCGCCAGTAACCGTGTTAAGACTTCTTGCGAGTTCGTCACCATTGAGCGTAACTTCAGGCACTTAAATTTCTTGCCATTCAAGCCTATGCGCTCATGACCATAAATGGCATTGCCGCCGTCACGCTTAACCATGTAACAGAGCAAGGCAAAGACCGGGGACAGTAGCACTAACAACATAGAAGCAACCACAATATCGAAAGTGCGCTTCATAAAACGAGAAGAGAGCTTGGCCAGGTTATTCTGCACCCGCAAAATCATCACTTCATGGCTGAAAATAAACGACATATCAGTACCGTACAGCGGAACACCACGCAGCGTTGGGATCACCGAAACCGAACGGCATTTCATCTTGGCCAGCGACTTCAGGCAGTTATCACGTGCAGCGTGCTGTTCAAATTCCAGTGCCACTACAAACTGGGTATTATCCCGGTCTATTGTATTCCAGTTAATGTCTTTCCAACACACCACCGGAATATTGCTCACACTCTCTTCGATGACCGTATCATCAACCGAAACAAACGCCCGCACCTCATAACCGAGCACCTCTTCGCTTTGCAGGGCAGCCCAGGCTTCCCTGGCATTTTTGCCTGAACCGATGATATAAGTCTCTTTTTTCCAGTGACCACTCTTATTAATAAGATGTTTCACACCAGCACGCATTAATGGCAGCAGCAGTAATGCATAGGTCCATGTGAACACCCAGACCGTACGGGAGAAATTCCATTTCGAAAATGCGATCAGCGCGAGATCTAATAGCGAGAATACCACCAGTGTTTTTACCACTTCTTTCAGCTCAAACCAGAACGGCTTGCGATAGGTATAGTGGCGCATTCTGATCCAGAACCACGCGGTACAAATCACTGAAAGAATAAACTGAGCGGAATAGCGATAGCCAATTTGATAGGGGGGAATAAAACTATCAATATTACCCCAAAACATTCTGATAGTACTGGCAGACAAGAATAGCGCCAAATTAAGCGCAATCAGATCTGAGAAACCCAATGCAACCTTGACTAAAAGATACTTGCGCAACCCGCGCCAGGAGCGGCTTACAGTATTTATCACCATAGAGCTAGCCATAAACCTGTTCTCATATTTAAGTGAGGAGAAAGTGCTCTCCAGAATCATTATGCTTCATCCTTAAAGCAATGAAGCCTTTATGTGGTTTTTAGGCGATTTTAAATTTAATCAAACCCAGGTCATTAAAATGAATAGTGCTACCAAAGCATCCAAATTTTAATACATGACAAATATATACAGATCGATAAAACAACACAGCCTTAGATAGTTAACGCAGGGCACGCCAAAAAGAATGCATTGCGTTATGCTGGGTTAATTATTTTTTCGACTGAGTGGGGGTATTCCCCCACTGTAGCTGGCTATCAATAAGCCGATTTATTAACAAAGCCTTTAAAGATAGTCAGGAATATAATGTGCAGATCAACCCATACACTCCAGATACGAATATATTCCAGGTCGAATTCAATGCGCTTTTGCATTTTTTCCAGTGTGTCAGTCTCACCGCGCCAGCCATTAATCTGGGCCAGACCCGTGATACCCGGTTTCACTTTATGGCGCAACATATAGCCTTCAATCAGGAAACGGTATTGTTCATTATGCGAAACGGCATGAGGACGTGGCCCCACCACTGACATTTGACCAAACAAGACATTAAAGAACTGCGGCAACTCATCCAGAGATGTGCGGCGTAAGAATTTTCCAATCCGCGTCACCCGGGTATCATTTTTGGTCGCCTGCGTGACAACATCTGCATTTTCCATCACGGTCATTGAACGAAACTTCCATACCGTGATCGGCTTACCATCCATACCATAACGCGTTTGACGGAAGATGACTGGACCCGGAGAGGTGATCTTAATGGCACAGGCAATGATTAACAGTACCGGAGAAATCATGGTCAAAATGCACAAGGAAACAATAATATCTTCCAGTCGCTTAAATATGCCGTTGATGCCGTTAAAAGGGGTATCAACTAAAGGAACCACCGGAACGCCATTAATTTCTTCGGTACGTGATTGAAGGATGTTAAAGGTAAAGATATCGGGAACAAGCAAAACTGAGCAGGTTGTATCGGTTAACTGCTTAACGAGCTCACTTATGATTGCTTCATCCTTCATGTTCATCGCTATATATATTCTGTCTAACTTCCCTTCTCTGGCATCATTCACCAGTGCTTCCAGTGACCCGGCATAGTTGATTCCATTCGCTTCAGTAGGAACGTTGTCATCATAAATGCCCTTAACGACAAAACCGAGCCAGGGTGACTGTTGAAAGCTATGCAACAATGAAATTCCCGCAGGCATATTCCCCGCGACACACACGTTGCGCGTGTTATAACCGTAGCGCCGTAAAATACCCGATGCGACGCGAATACCCATACGTGACACGATAAACAAGCCAGCAGCCGCAAGATACCAGTGAATAATCACCTGGAAAGAGAGATGCAGCAGCGGGAAAGCAAACGTCACTCCCCACGTAATCGCCAGGCTAATGGTCCAGTTTCTCAGCAAAGAGAACAGCTCATCGGTAATTTTCATCCCTCGCCAGGATCGGTAGAGATCAGCCACTCCGCCTACAGTCTGAAAAATCAGCAGGCTGAGCATAAAAATCACCATCACGGCATTACTGAAGCTGGTATCATTCAATACACAGCCGAGATAAAATCCAACGATCATGATCAGGATATCAGATATCCTTTGTACTATGGCAATAACGGGGATGTTATGCTTTAGGTTTGCTGAATATTGTAATATGGTCATTGAAAGTTCACCTCAATGATTCTGAATAATTATTACCCAGAATAAAAACCGATGGATGAGCAAAGCTCATGATATTCCCTTGATGAACAAAAAATAGATTAATGGCAGGATTTAGCATTGGTAACATAAGATTTAATGTCTTCAACGGCGATAGAATTAAAATGATATCCCTGCATGCCATAAACAGAAACTGATGACAGTGATTTCATATCCTCATCATTTTCGACACCTTCAATGATGAGGTTCTCGCAAAGTTTTTTTATATTTTTTATTATAACCGGAAACATCAGCTTGTTTTTTTGCTGCCAGAAAAAGTTCTTATCTATTTTCGCCGCATCGAAAATCCCCGTATGCAGCGCATCAAGATTTGCAAAACCATTGCCAAGATCGTCGAGAAAGAATGAAACGCCCTTCTCTTTTAAATCACGCATGTAAGAGAGCGTGGTTAAATCTTGAGTAAAATCGATTTCTTCAGAAACTTCCAGCCTGATAACTTCAGACAGGGTAAACATCCAGTTCAGCTGAGGATCTGAATGGAGAATTTTAATCATTTCATCATCAACATTAATGCTAACGAAAAGATTATTTTCTTCCAGTACATCAATAATGCTCGATACTGTCTTTAATTGCTCATAAAGCAATTGTCTCTTGCCTTCCGAGGAAAGGTTTCTCACCATCATTATCGTGTTATAAGGTCTGGCTTCTTGATTATAAAATCGGGATAAAAGCTCAAACCCAATCACTTTTAGCTGCTGAGACACTATAGGCTCAAGAATAAACTTCCTTCCCATATTGTCGGCAAGAAAACTTCCCATGTCCCACCCCAACATTTGAATAAGCAAGCAGTAATAATGCGAATTTTAAATTAACGATTAATCTGAGCTACCCATTTCTGACAAGCGAGATTAATTAAATCGTAACTACGCGCAAAGGCATCATCACCCCGGCGGAAGGGGTCCATGACTTCCCGTTGATCCAGCCAATAGCCAAGCAACATGCTCTTGCCGCTCACTTCGGGTGCCATACGACTTATGTGCTGTAAATGCTGCTTTTCCATGGCCAGAATCAGTTCATAGCGCAGCCCCAGGTGCGGTGTGAACTGTCTGGCACGGTGGCCTTCCAGGGAAAGGCCATGTTGACTGGCAATCGCGATGGCTCCTTCATCGGCGGGTTTATTCACCAGCGCCATAATCCCAGCGGAGTCAATTTTTTTATCCGGAAATTCACGACGCAAAATACGCTCCGCCAGCGGTGAACGGCAGATATTGGCGGTACAGATAACAAGTATTGAATTAAACATAGCATCCATCACTAAAAATTAAGCAAATCAACTGGCTAAGGAAAGTGTCTCACTACGTGACAGTTCACGTCGGTACAGAGAGAGGCGAATGGTATGCAGTACCACCAGGCTCAATGCCATGCGGATATTCCATGCCACTGCCGCCCCGAAAATACCGTAGTGATGGGTCATCCAGGGCAGATAAATCACATACAACACCAAATCGACAATCTGACAAGCGACGTTAATCCAGGGTTTCCCACAGGCCTGAATCCAGATAAATGCCGGTTGTACCAGGCCATGAACCAAATAACCAAACAGGAACAGGGAGAAAATCACCCACGCATGATCGGCAAAACTTGGGTTGATCCAGATTGAGAGGAACCAGTGGGAAATAAATGCCCCGATAATCGTTGGCCCGATAAGCACAAGGAAAATGCCCAACATCGCTTTATTAAAGTGACTGTTAGCCGCCCGCACATCACGGTGAATTTTCGAGACCAGTACCGGGAACAACACGCCACACACGCTGACAGTGACAATCGCCACGCGAGAAACCACTTCATAAGGCGTGGTGTAATAGGCAAAGACACCTGCACCGACAATGGTTGCCACAAAGAAACGGTCAATATAAAGCATGATCGGTGCCATGATGTTACTGATGGAGATCCAACCACCGTACTTCACCAGCTCTCCGGCAATCGTCTTCGTCACCGGCACCGAGAATAGTGATACGCGGGTGATTTTATTCACCTCAGATCGCATCATGATAAAGAACACCACGGCCATCACCGTGCGCAATAAGCACAGGGACAGGGTAATCAGGAACAGGCTGGAACTGTAGAAAGAGATTCCCATCGGAATCAGATACATCAGAATAGAAAACGGTGCTTTACCAATACTGATTTTCTTGAAAGCGCCAAAGGCTTCCATGACCCCAACAAAAGTCGTCTGGGCGATAACAAAGGGCAGGCACAAACCAATAACGGCCATACTTCCCGCCACTTCATTACGAATCTCTTGATTTGAAACATTAAAGAAGTGCCAGGAGATCCAGTCACGACTAAAGTAAAACAATGCGGAGATGACCAAAATGGCTGCCGTAATAATGACCCAACCGGTTTTTATTACCGTCAGCATTTCAATATATTGACCATCCTCCTTGTATTTAGTCACAAAATGGGTAATTGAGCGCGTGACGCCAAAATCAAACAGCGTTAACGAACCGATTAAGACAATGATCAGGGTCAGGACACCAAAACGTTCCAGTCCGATGTGTTTCATCACCACTGGAATCATCACCATCGCAACGACTACGGGCAAAAAGAAGCCGAGAAAGTTCCATGAAATGTTGCGAAAAAAGCCGTTGCTAAATAACCGATCGATATATTTTCTCATTGTCCTACCTGAAGTCAGTGCGTTCCGACGCCGCGTAATGCTGGCGTCGGAACGATTAAGGGAAAAACTCCCCTGCTTAGTCCTGATTCAATTCCATTTTGTACTCGTAGGTATTGAGAGCATCATAATTATAGTTATAGCTGTAGTAACTGGCCGCACGACGCACGATTGCGTTGAGGATACAGCCTTTCACGTTCACACCGGTTTGCTCCAGACGCTGAATACTCAACGCCACTTCCTTCACGGTGTTCAGTTCGAAGCGTGCAACCACCAGTGAAGAACCGGCAATCTGGCCAATAATACAAGCGTCAGTTACGGAGAGGACTGGCGGGGTATCGACAATCACCAGATCGTAGTTTTCACTCGCCCAGGCCAACATATTGTTGAAGGTTTTCCCGGTCAGCATCTCCGCAGGGTTAGGGATAGCCTGACCACGTGTAATGACATGCAGGCTTGGGATTTGCGTCACCTGAATCACTTCCTGAATGGTTTTCTTACCACCCAGCACGTTAGAAAGACCCACACGTGAGCTAAAACCAAAGGTTTCATGCAGTGAACCACGACGCATATCACCGTCAATCAGCAGGATGCGCTGGCCGGTCAAACCGATTACCGAAGCAAGGTTAGCACTGATAAAGCTCTTACCTACCATCGGTACAGCACCGGTAATCATCAGGATGTTGTTTTTCGCTTCCAGCATCGCAAAGTGCAGGCTGGTACGTAAACTACGCAGTGATTCTACCGTCAGGCTGTCTGGGCTGGTCAGCGCCAGCACTTCACGTCGCCGTGACAACTTCTCTTTCTTGTCTGCGATGCGGAAGCGGGAGAGTACCGGCAAGCGTGGAGCTTCCATTGCCAGAGGTACGTTGGCGTAAACGGTAATGCCCTGTTCTTCCAGCTCACGTGAACCGGCAATACCACGACGAATCAGGGTTTTCATGACGATGTAAGCAATGGCTGCTGCGGCACCGAAAATACCGGCTAACGTCACCACCAGGCCCAGTTTAGGGAAGGTAGGTGCCACTTCAGAGGTCGCATAGTCGATAACACGAACATCACCCACAGTACTGGCTTTATCTACACCCAGCTCCTGCTGTTTACGCAGCAACTGCATGAAGATTTCCTGCTCAGAGTCAACGTTACGCGTCAGACCAACAATCTGTTGCTGAGTCTGTGGCAGCTCGCTAATACGCTTCAGCAGGTTCTGTTTTTCTGTCTCCAGTACTTTACGTTTTTCCAGCAACGCACGGTAAGTCGGGTGCTCTGGGGTATACAGTTTAGAGATTTCGGCTTCTTTGAAAGTCAGCTCGTTCAGCGAGTTATCGAGGTTAACCATGGTTTCCAACACGGAGTGAATTTCCATGTTGAGGTCAACCGAGTCACTCTTCTGACGATACTGGTTCAGCTTATCTTCTGACGAGTCCAACTGGTTACGGATCATCGGCAGCTGCTGCTTGAGGAACTCAAGGCTATTGGCAGCTTCCTGAGATTTACGCTCAACGTTCTGTAACACGTAGTTGCTGGCAATGCTGTCCAGGATATCGCGGTCTTTAGCCGGATCTTCACCTTTCAGCTTCATCTCCAGCATCCCGGTATCCATACCAGCATCAGACACGTCCAGGCGGTTAACCAAGCGGTCATAAGCATCACGAATCGGCAGTTTACGCACGGTATATTCGGTGCCCGGTGCCGCATGCATGGAATACACGGTGATGGTGGTGCCGTTCATGGTGACCGGTTTACCCACCACGCCACTGACCAACTCTTTACCGTCGTAGCTCAAGGTGAAGCTGTTAGCACCGACCGCTTTGAATTGCAGCCAGGTGCCTAACAGCTTATCCGGTACCTGGAGGTTAGTAATATCAATCGTGTTGGCCGGCTTGTTCGTGAGGCGCGCCCAACCTTTACCAAACACCGGGAAGAAAGACTCCTCATGTTCGATATCAAGGTTAAGTTCGTTAATCGTTTTAAATAACACCAGTTTTGACTGGAGCAGCTTCATCTCACCATCAGATTTTGGTTGTACTGTTGGAATATATTCCGACAGATTGTTCAGCAGAGACTGCCCCGCATTTTTCTCCACCGCAACCATAGCATCAGAGCTATAGATAGGCGTCGCAAAAAGGGTATAGACAGTACCTACCATCATCATTATCACCACACTGATAATGACAATCCATCGATCGTCAAGAATCGCACCATACAGTTTCCCCAGATCGAGGTTATTGGCGTTATTCTCCGCGCTAGCTAAAATTGCATCGTGTTTATCTGACATTCTTAATCCCGCATCAACTGATGATGTTATTTAACTCGATTATTAATTAATTAAATGTTGAAGATAATTAATTAAAAACCAACAGAACCCTTCCCTAAAATCAGGATATATAGCCGAAATTAATCACGCTGCGGCAGGAGGGTTATAGTCCTGCAACAACCTGAAAAGAGACGGACAGAAAAATAAACGCTGGTAGGTCTGGTTTAACTGGCAGGTCTGGCAACGAGCACCAGACCTGCCGATCTAGGCGTTAAACGCGTAGAATATTGGCAACGAACTGAATGGAATCAGCGGCTTCCTGCCGTACCTGGAAATTACTGCCACTCACTCTCCATACAAACACCCCATCGTTAGAGATGACGGCATGGGCTTGCAAGGCATCCGAGGTATTATCGCTGACGCTGATCAGGTACTCACCGCACACACCGGGATAGTTAGTCTTTATGTACACTTTATAAAGATTTTGCTCACCCAGGTAACGATCGGTTGCGGTGGGTTGTAGTGTAAATAACGTTGTATAAGTACTTGTCGAACGTGTCACGGTTTGTGCCACGCCGGTTCCTTCATACAATCGGTTCTGCATATATAACTTGCTTTGGAAATTAACAAAGCTGGACGTTATATTGGCAAACGGTGTATCGCTAACCGCCCGGTTATATAAAGAGAGTGCCGTTCCTGAGTTTGCTACGCCTAAGCCACGCAGGTTATCGGTAATCCCCTGGAAGCTATTCTGCATCAGGATCATGGAAGTAAATTGCAGTGAACCAATGATGCCGCTGCAATACCCCATTGTTGCCTGTATTTTGGCAAACGGTTCACCTTCAAAATCGTGTAGCACGTCAAAGTAGTTGGTGGCTGAAGCATTGTCACCGCCTGTTTGCACGGCGGTGATGGTACGTTGCCGGATGGTGGTGGTCGGGCTGGTCAACTTATCGTTGACGCTGTAACTGCTCTTACCGCCATTCCCGGCCGAGACATCCTTGGTCTCCATCACGGCCAGCCAGTACTGCCCTTGCGCCTGCCAGCCAACTAACACTTCCGCCTGCGTGGTGCCGTTGGTGATCTTCATGCCACGCGTGATGCCATCCAGCGCATCAATTTGTAGCAACGACAGATAGCGTCCGTTGTAATCGTGGTCACCGCGTATCTGGGTATATTGCGATCCGCCACGTGCCAGAATGCCACCGTAACGGTTGTTCGCAATAAACTTCACGTTGATTTTCCAGCCTTCACTGATGGGGCTGGAACCTTTAGTACCACGCGAGAGGTAAATGCCCAGCCAGTTGGCGGTCCAGAAATCGCCGCTCACCTGTACCGATGCATTTGGCCACTGTTGATTACCGTTCGAGATGACACGAACACAGTTACGGGCATCACCGATGTGAATCGATGAGAGCGCAAAACCGTATTGCGTCGCCTGAATCCCATCTGCAACACCCGCACCGTCCAGCATGTTAATGGTTAAGTTCAACCCGGTGATGTTCGCCACGGTGTCACCAATTAACAGCATTGGTGTGGCATCCCAGAGCGTAGTGTTTTTTGGCCAGGTACTGCTGGCAACAAGTCGACCTATAGAAATATTCAGGCCGTTATTGCTGAGCCCCTCCACCACGATGGTACTACTGATGGTGTAGCTGTTAGCGCCGTAAACGTTACGAATGCCGTTGACTCTGGCATAGTCGATGGCGTTTTTTATCGCTACAGCCCAGTTGCCGTTGGCTGAGTTGGTATCGGCAAAATCTTCGATTGTCACGAAGCGATTAAGCTTGGCTCCCACCGTCCCACTACTGTACGTGGTGCCGAGACTGTAAGTCGCCGCGGCGGTGGAAGTATCGGCTGCCAGTTGAAAGTGCGGTTCGCCATCGCGATACACGGCATTTTGCAAGGCCGGCTGAGCCGGTTGCGCTGCCTGTACCTGACCCCGAACCAGCCACCCCAACGTTGCAGAGGGCACAATCCAACGGAACAGTTTTCTACGAGATAACGTCATAGTAAAGCTTCCTTATGGTTTGAAATGAAAGCATTACCCTGGGCCAACCGCAGATGTCGGTTCACGATGTGGACATCAAAACCCTACCGTTCGGTAAGGTGCATGGCGGTTGTAATTGGTGAACGACGTTAAAATCTTCGCCAGCTGCAGCGAGTTACGTGCCCCCACCTTGCGCGCGATATTGGATTTGTGGAACAGCACTGTCTTGTAATGAAGGTTCAGCGTCTCACAAATCTGGTTCGGCGTCTGGTTGTCTATCAACAAGTAAAGCACACGAAGCTCAGTACTGGTAAGGTGATTTTTCCAGTTAAGCTCTTTAGACTTGCTCATAAAGGGGCTGAGGTAAGGTTTTTTGCTTTCGCGTTTGCACAAAGCAAACAGCAATTCAGAAAGCGACTCACGTTTGGATATCAGATTCACGTTTTTGAATTTACTGATCTCATTGACGATGAAATAGCAGTCAATGTCGGTAAACACGATAAGCTTCAGCTCTTCTAACAGCGGGCGATGCTGCTTGATAAAATCCAGGCCATTTATCGGGTAACTATTACCGTCAAACAGGTCCATGATCACCACATCCACGGCTTCCGTTTCCAGCACTGCTTTAAGTTCGGACAAGTTACTAATATGCGTCACATCGGTAAAGCGGTTATTTTCCAGCAATTCGGTGATCGCCAGGCTAACAATCGGATTCGTGTCCATTACAACAACTTTCTGCATGCTGCGTACCCTCGAATAATTCCATTTAGCAATGTTGGATGTAATATTTTTGAACGGCTTACACCGGATTCCACACATTGAATGATTCGGTAAAAAATTGAAAATTTAAAAAAAACATCACCCCGGGTGCTGAAAACGTAACGCATTATGCCGAGAAGCTGTTGCAAACCTCTATCACAGTTTCAACGTCTTCGTCAGTCATTGAAGGGTCAATCGGGATACTCAAAACTTCACGGTGGAGTTGTTCATTGAGTGCGAAACTCAGATGATTCATCTCCTCATAGGCCTGTTGCTTATACGGCGGTTTAGGGTAATGGATAATACTTTCCACACCGTGGTTCGCAAGGTGTGCCTGAAGCGCTTCGCGCTGTGTACAACGTACCACAAACAGATGCCAGGTGTGCTGCTCACGCACTTCCCACTGCGGCAACTTAATAGCCGGATTCGTTATTCCAGCAAGATAGCGTGCAGCGACTTCACGACGACATTCCACTTCGGCCCAGAAGTGATTGAGTTTTACACTTAAGATAGCGGCCTGCATTTCACCCAGGCGGCTATTCACACCCTGATAAAGATTATTGTAACGTTCAAACGAACCGTAATTGCGAAGTGCGCGCAGTGCTTTATCCAGCTCGTCATCATTGGTTACGGCTGCCCCGGCATCTGCTAATGCACCCAGATTCTTACTTGGGTAGAAGCTGAAGCCGGTGGCATCGCCCCAGCTGCCGGCCGGTTTACCTTGCAAAGTCGCACCGTGCGACTGGGAAGCGTCTTCTAACACCAGCAAATTCGCTTCAGCGGCAATCGCCATAATCTCTGGCATCTCACACAGGCGACCATAGAGGTGCACTGGCATGATGACACGGGTTTTTTCCGTGATCGCGGCGCGTATTTTGGTCGGATCAAGGTTGAAATTATTCGCGTCCGGTTCAACAAAAACCGGCACCAGGTTGTTCTCAGTGATAGCCAGCACGCAGGCAATATAGGCATTGGCCTGAATGATGACCTCATCACCGTCTTTGATCTTGCCCTGAAGTTTCCAGGCGCGCAGGATCAATGTCAGGGCATCCAGCCCATTACCTAATCCGATACAGTGCTTAGCCTGGCTAAAACTGGCAAAGGCCTGTTCAAAGCGTTGCAACTCAGGTCCGAGGATGAAGTATCCCGAATCGATGACCCGGGCACATGCCGCTTTTAACTCGTCAGCATATTTAGCATTAATTTTTTTCAGGCTTAAGAACTGGATCATTCAAATTTCCCCATCCACAAGTTCAGGCGAAACATAATGTTGGTTTGGTTGATAGAAGCTTTCAGCAAACTTCTCCACATCAATTTCATAGAAGAAGTTCGTTTCATCTTCGCCATAATAACGATGAGAAATCTTCTTGATAAAGCGCAGCGCTGAGACATGCTCTTTTCGGGCATCCACAATAAGATATTTAAAGTGGTGCTCGCGCATAAAATCCCACGTCAGCAATATACTTTCCACTGCTGATGTCAGCGTTTTATTATCATTCAAAATCCAACTACCACAACGGATCGACATCCTCTCCGGATCAACATCATAGGCACGCATCGTACCTACCGTTTCCTGATTGTCTAAACGCTCAATAATGAAGTAGAACTCTTCACCATTTTGTTCGCGCTGTTTATATTTTTGCAGCCAAACTTTTTGTAACTCAGGATTATCATCAACGGCCGAGAGAAATTTATTTTTCTCCGGCGCAACACGTAAAGAGTGAATAAATGCATAATCACTCACTTCGACCAGGCGAAGTTTAATAGTTTTACCCGTTTTACTCTTCATTTGACCTCACGCCCTCTAGGAAAGCGTCATAATCACGAATATAGTCTTTCTCATTGTAATGCTCACTTGACAGCACTACGAGAGAACAATCGGGGCTGAACTCATACATCTCTAACCACACCATGCTTTTCACCAGCAAGCCTTTGGAAGGGTGATCCAACCAGTACTCATTGGTAAACTTGCCATCGTATAAGCGCACCAGCACTTTTCCTGCCATGCAGATTAAAAACTGCTGGTCGGAACGATGGGCATGGAAGCCGCGATTTTCACCATCCGTATTATGAAAAATATAAAAAATACGCTTAATATCAAACGGAACTTGCTTCATCGCTTCAAGACTTACCAGGCTGCCGCGATTGTCAATCACAGGGACCAGATCGATGAATGAATGTCGTTGCTGCAGTGAAGCAAGATCCACATTTACAGGAGGAGTTGATAGTTTCATGTTTGTCTCAGTTCTTGAGATTATGATTTAGTATTCTCTGCCTTTAAAAGACAGGTTGTATAAAAACACCCAAAAAATGAGTAGTCAAAAACTGCCAAAAGAATGCATTTACTTGATTGATGTGTATAGCCATAGGGGTGTTTTCCATTATCCTCAACGGATATATTTACCTGAATTATCCCTGTTAATCCTTTATCCACACCTTAATTAAATGTGCTTTATTTAAAATAGAGAGTCGCATAAAGACTTTCAATGCGATCTTCTTATTATATGAAAACAGTGTTTTCATCGCCGTCATATTTAGCGGCGTAAAAATAACATTTCTGACACGTAGAAATGTCGTATCTCCTTGCCAGGCCACCCGCTCTTCCATATTAAACGGGTCAGCTTTGTTGGAAAACAAACAAGCAAGGTAGCGTTCTTTCACCGCCTGATAACCATTGACGGCGATAATTTCCTCAATAATACCCGCATCCTGATAATCTTTTACGGTGTCCAGAACCTCAGCCACCGAACCCCGCTTCAGCTTATCTGCCGGTGAATAACCCTGCACTTTTGCTATCAGCCCAATGCCGCGCCGACCGGCCAGAATCTGCTCAGCAAAGGCGGTGCCACCAGGAAACGGATGACTATCAATAAAGAAATCCGTTTGTTGCATAAAGGCCATGTACTGCTCGTAGGGAATATATCTACGCAACTGCAGTCGTTGACCGAAACGCAGTTTCAGCCCCCACCACCAGAAATTATTGCGCGGGTTAGCCCCTATCAGGGTAAATGTCGCCTTCGGCCACTGCTGCAAAATTTGCCGAATCAGGGGACGAATATCTTCACCGCGAAAAGGCCGGAATTTAATTGCCGAGCCTGAAGCGACAAAGCGCAGTGCTTCAGTGAGCGGCTTTCGTTCTGGTGCGGTATCTACCGCACTGTCATTGACCGGGATACCCAGAAAGGAGGTTTGCCCGGCAATCTGTTTTTGCTTATCCAACCGCGCGCCGAAGCTGCTTAGCTGGAAGTAGAAGTCAGCAATCGCGCTACCGTAGGTAAAAGCGTGGTCGGCATGATTTACAAACCAGACCTGCAACGGCAATGCCGCTTTCACCAGCCCCACCGCCACGACGGTTGCAATATCATCAGCGTGGATGTGCAAGACTACGCGCTGATAACCCGCAACCCGCTCGCTGATGTGTAGAAGCTGCGAAACAGGATCGGTAGTGTTCAACTGATAGACCTGCTGAAAAACGGCGGCACAGCGTGCAGCGGCTTGCTCATCAATCGAACGCGTAACCAACAGGTCGGATTTTTCTGGCTGCATCTGCGCCAGTTTTTCCATCAAACGCGTGTGTCCACCAATAATGAACGCTTCCGAGATAATGTGCAGACAAGCGCCAGGGTTAACGGCCGGTTGTGGCGGCATGAGCTGTGCACAGGCTTTCTCTATCAGCGTTTGCTCCAGCGGCGCATCATCATAGATGTCACTGTCAGCCGCCTGGCATAACGCACCGTAGGCCCGAGCCAGCGTCAGCATATGCCGTAGATCTGGCTGTGCCAGCACCTGCTGCCTGAGCTCCTGCAACAGTGCCTTCATTAAGCCTCACTCCTTGCGGTGCGAATAATTAACGGCTTGCGTACCGGTGCCACATCCCCGGTAAAGTTGGCGGTGAGTGCATGGTGTCGCGCGGCAAAGAACAGGATGACCCCGCCGGATGCGCCCCACAACAGCGGGTTAAAGAACCCACCCGCCACCCATATCGAGAAGAATAACAGCGTCAGCATAACGTTTTTAAAGCGCGATTCCGGCTTGTTATAACAGAGGCCAAAAATCACCATCAGTATCGCCCCCATCCAGATGAGAACCCCGGAGTAACCCAAGGCAACAATCATGGAAAGTGACTGGTTTTCATACAGATACTTCGTCTCCTGGGCACGAATCAAACTCGGCATAAAGTAACCAATGCCATGCCCCATGACCGGAGCGGTCTCCACTTCATTCCATAGCGCATGTGTCTGTACGATGCGGAAGGAGTCTGAGGAGGTATTTTGCTGACCGATACGTGTTTCGATAACTTTGTCTATCGTGTCCCCTGCGGGAGTGAACATGTAAAGGCTGTATCCCAGTAGCGCACCGCCTAACAGCCAACTTATTTTGGTTTGCAGGTTGGCATTGAGCAGCAAGCTCAGGCCAATCAACAACACGCCGATACCCCAGAAGAAACGGGAGAAGGTCAGCAACAGGGAGATTAAAAGCAGAATAAAATAAACTGTATTACGGATACGCCCCTGTCGCTTTAACAACATCTCAGCGAACAGGACATACATCAATAAAGGCGTCGCGGAGTCGATGGGGATCTGCAAGCGCGTCAGAAAGCTGTTATCTACCCCCATTGTCATCAACTGGATGTCCCAGATTTTTGAGATCATTTTTACGATGATCAACGGGTTCATCCCGGTGACGATACCCGCAATAATTACCCCGATCTTTGCCAGTGCAATGAAAACAGCACCGTTGCGAATGGCTCGATAGGCCAGAGCATCCGCACCTAGCTTCCTGGGTATTGAAGACAAGAAACAAAAAACGGTGAAGGCCAGCAACATATCACGGCTCTGACCCACCACTTCTTTGGTGCCATTACCGTTGTTGAGTGAAAAAATAGCGTAAGCAATAACCAGCAAGAACGGGATACTGGCCAGCTTAGCAAAGCGCCCTAATGCCTTACCATCAGCGGCTAAATGCAAGGCAATAAACGGCACACACAAAATACTGCGCGCCATGATGAAATAGATGGCAAGCCTGGCAACCAGTTTCTTCGGTTCATTGATGGTGATCATAGCGCTACCTTACGATGTTATCTCGTCACTCATTGTTATTAACAGGCTCAACATTCAGGCGAAATTTCACCGTTTCAGCACGTATAGCCAGAAGAAAAACAGATTACGCAGCAAGCCATTTTTACGAATACCCGAGGAGAAGAACAGTTTTGCTCTGGCACCTACTCCGCCATTGAAAGAATCAACGTAGGCGTGCATCAGGCGGCGATCTTCGGGTTTCATGACGGAAGAGAAGTCATTTAAAAACAGCGCAGCCTGATCGCGGGTTTTCTCTATCGACTGACGGGCAGTAGCCAGTTTGGCGCGCCATGCTTTGCTCTTTAATAATTCTCCAAGCGAAAATGCCTTAGCGCCAACCTGGTTATTGCCGTGCTGACGGTAGAGAATCAAGGCATTGTCGATAAACGCGATTTTTCCGGTTGCAACAGCCAGCAGTGCGATATACCAGTCATGCATGATGGAGTGTTCAACCTGACTCGCCTTGGTTTTTTCCATCAGTGCACGGTTACAGGCCATCACACAGCCCGTCACGGAATTGCTGACCATTAATGCTGCCAGGTCAGGGTTTTTATTGATGTGCTGATAAACAAACATTGAAGGATGGATTGGGGATAAATGCCCATCCGCAACACACAAATCCGAATGCAGCAACAGAGGTTCGTCATCGTTGTGCTGCGCGAACGTTTGCATGAAGATAGCCATCTTCCCCGGCAGCCACAAATCGTCCTGGTCGCAGAAAAACGTATAGTCCGCATCACTATGCAGAATCAGGTAGTGAAAGTTCTGCCTGACGCCGCCTTTTTTACTGTTATCTAGCAACTGGATGCGGTTATCGTGCGCGCTAAGCCCGGCAACAATCGCCGTTGTACTGTCGCTGGAACTGTCATCCGAAATCAGAATACGACAGTCATACTCAGGCAAGCTGTCAAAATTCATCAATACCGACTGAATCTGCTGCCGGATATACTTTTCACCATTATAGGCCGCTAAAATAACATCAATTTTTTTCATGACATCCTGTTTTAATTAATGTGAGGATAGCCCCGACAGCGTGTTGTGAAAGCCGCTCTGGAAAATTTAGCTTTCTGCGACGACGGCACTCAGCGCTTTCTGCCAGTCAGAGAGCTTAACGCCATAATGCTGCACTTTGCTGCAATCGAGCACCGAGTAAGCGGGACGCTGTGCTGGTGTTGGGAACGCTTCAGTATTGATAGCCGTGAGCTGCGGTGCTTTGGCTAAACGCCCCTGCTGCGTTGCCTGGGTAAAAATCTGCTCGGCAAAATCGTACCAGGTCGCCTGCTGGTCGCCACAGTAGTGGTAAATGCCACCGGCTGCGGACTGCTGCAACAACACAATAATGGCCTGAGCGATATCACCGGCATAAGTCGGGCAGCCCAACTGATCGCTAACAATGCTGAGTGCATCGCGCTGTTCGCCCAGACGCAGCATGGTTTTGACAAAGTTGCTGCCATACTCGCTGAAGACCCAGGCCGTGCGAAGAATCACCGCATCCGGCAGTAGCTCCTGTACACGCTTCTCACCTTCCAGCTTGGTGCGTCCATACACACAAACCGGCGAGGTGTTGTCGGTTTCCTGATACGGCCGTTGGGCCGTACCATCAAACACATAGTCCGTTGAAACATGCACCAGGCGAGCGCCAATCAAGCGCGCAGCACGCGCCAGGTTCTCTGGTCCAGCGCTGTTAACGCGGGCGCTGTTTTCCGGTTCACTTTCTGCTTTATCTACGGCGGTATACGCCGCCGCATTGATAATGGCATCCGGCTGGAAAGCCAGCACTGCACGTTCTACTGCTGCCGCATCACCAATATCCAGCTCGCTGGACGTGGTGACACTGATCTGCCAGTCAGCCGGGAAACGGTCTTGCAGGCAGCGCCCCAACTGACCATTTCCACCCGTGAGGAGTATTTTCATAGCGCCAGCTCCTCAAGGAATTTGCCCCGTTTGTCTTTTTCTGACAGACGAGGAGTCTCAACCGGCCATTCAATCCCCACGCGCGGATCGTTCCAGATCAGACAGGCTTCATGCTCAGGCGTGTAGTAGTTGGTGCACTTGTACTCAAAGTCCGCCACATCTGACAACACCACGAATCCATGTGCCAGACCCGGTGGTACCCAGAACTGGGTTTTGTTCTCTTCGGTTAACAGTACACCGTACCACTGACCAAAAGAGGGTGAGTCAGGACGAATATCCACGGCGACGTCGTAAACGGCACCGCGTACCACACGCACTAATTTGCCCTGCGGGTTAATCGTCTGGAAGTGCATACCACGCAGAACGTCTTTCGTGGAGCGGGAGTGGTTATCCTGGACAAACTCCAGGTCAATATCCAACATCTCCTTGTAGCGGTTTTTCTCAAAGGTTTCGAGGAAGAAACCACGGCTATCACCAAATACCTGGGGCTGGATGACTTTGACACCGAGGAGTGGCGTCTCAATGATGTCCATATTAAAGACCTTCGAATTCAATCAGTTGAGTGAGATATTGACCATAGCTGGTCTTTTTCAATCCCTGTGCCAGCTGAATCACCTCTTCTGCAGAGATCCAGCCTTTACGGAAGGCAATCTCTTCAAGACAGGCAACTTTGAATCCCTGACGCTGCTCAATGGTATGGATGAATTGAGAAGCCTCTAACAAACTGTTGTGCGTGCCGGTGTCCAGCCAGGCGAATCCACGACCCAGGATTTCTACATTCAGCTTGCCGCGACCGAGGTACATCTCATTCAGCGTGGTGATTTCCAGCTCACCGCGTGGAGAAGGTTTAACCTCTTTGGCCATGTCGACCACGTCTTTGTCGTAGAAATAGAGCCCGGTAACTGCCCAGTTCGATTTTGGCTCAACCGGCTTCTCTTCCAGAGAGATTGCGCGGAAGTCTTTATCGAAAGCCACCACACCAAAACGCTCTGGGTCCATCACCTGGTAACCAAACACCGTTGCGCCATCCTGACGCTCCGCGACGTTCTCCAGCTTACGGCCAAAACTTTCACCGTAGAAAATGTTATCGCCCAGCACCAGTGCACAACGGTCGCCGTTGATGAACTGCTCACCGATCAGGAAGGCCTGTGCCAGTCCATCCGGGCTTGGCTGTACTGCATAGCTCAATGCAATACCAAACTGGCTACCATCACCTAGCAGACGCTGAAAACCAGGCAGGTCTTCTGGTGTTGAAATAATCAGGATGTCTTTAATACCCGCCAGCATTAACACTGAGATCGGATAATAGACCATAGGTTTGTCATAAATCGGCAGCAACTGTTTAGAAACGCCTCGGGAAATTGGATATAACCGCGTACCTGAGCCACCAGCCAGAACAATACCTTTCATAAGATTAACCCTTCGTAATTAGTGAGAAAGACCAGGACGAGAATGATGAGCTGTCTTATTCTGAACGTTCTTAATCCAGTCGTTGTTGGTTAGATACCACTCCACTGTTTTACGGATTCCACTTTCAAATGTTTCTGCTGGCTTCCAGCCAAGCTCACGATCTATTTTTCCTGCGTCGATCGCGTAACGATAATCATGTCCAGGGCGATCAGTTACAGAAGTAATTAGGTCACTGTAATTCACCACACCTTGTGGTTTTTCCGGTGCCAGTTCTTCTAACAGCGCACAAATTGTTTTAACAACATCAATATTTTTACGTTCGTTATGACCGCCAATATTATAAGTTTCCCCAACCACACCGGTGGTGACGACCAGATATAAAGCGCGAGCATGGTCTTCTACAAACAGCCAGTCACGAATCTGTTGGCCATTACCATAAACCGGCAACGGTTTACCGGCTAAGGCGTTGAGGATCATCAGCGGAATTAATTTTTCCGGGAAATGATACGGACCATAGTTATTCGAGCAATTGGTTACCAGAACTGGCAAACCATACGTACGCTGCCAGGCGCGCACCAGGTGATCGCTGGCGGCTTTCGAAGCACTGTATGGGCTGCTTGGTGCATATGGCGTGGTTTCTGTGAACAGATCATCCACCCCGTGCAGATCGCCATACACTTCATCGGTCGAGATGTGGTGGAAGCGGAAGGCTTCACGACGCTCGCTATCCAACGCCTGCCAGTAACGGCGAGCCGCTTCCAGTAAGGTAAAGGTGCCATTGATATTGGTCTGAATAAATGCACCAGGGCCATCAATAGAGCGATCGACGTGACTTTCTGCCGCCAGGTGCATTACCGCATCGGGTTGGAAATGGTCAAAAAGTTCCGCCATTTTTTTTGCATCACAAATATCCGCCTGGGCAAAATGGTAGCGTGGATTTTCATTCACACTGGCCAGAGAGTCAGGGTTGCCTGCATAAGTCAGGCTATCTACGACCAGAACAGTGTCGTTGGTATTTTCAATAATGTGACGTACTACAGCCGAACCAATAAATCCGGCTCCACCCGTTACGATAATTTTCATTTTTCCCTCTGAAGGTAATAATGCAGCAGAAATCCGTTACTGTTCCCAGTAGCGCTTGTGCATACTCAGCGACCTGGTGACGTTAGCCGGAAGTGCGCGATAGTTTTGCCCTAATTTGTATCCGAGAATCTTGAAGAAGTTGTGTAGAAATGCAGAAGGTAAATAAAGGACGCCATTTTTAACTAAATAGTTAATTTCCGAGAATATAAAATTCTTTCCTTCTCCACCGGCACCGCCGAATTTTTCTCTTATCCAGCTTTCCTTGCCATGAAACACACCGATGTCAAAGTAACGTTTAAACTCTTCCATGCAACTGTAATTATGTGAATGCCTCACCTGCGAGTCAGCAACATAAGCCAGTTTGTAACCAGACATCACCGCTTTTGCGACAAAGAACATATCTTCGCTCAGTATCGTATCGCTAGGAAAACCCCCTAGCTCGCGAAATACGGATAGGCGATACGCAGCAAATGAGTTTGAAGAAAATACCGTTTTCAAACCCGCGGTCGGAATATCTTCGAGTGAATACGTTCTGCTCTGCTGGCGATAATTAAACGCTCGTGCGTGGCTGGCGATGGGGTTGGCATCCAGATGCGGCAGCTGGCGTCCGTAGGCGCAGGCGACATCGGCATCGGCAAAGCACGCCACTAAGCTTTCCAGACTTCCCGGCTCCAGCAGCGCATCCTGCGTCAGGAAGACCACCACTTCAGAATCTTCGGGGGCCAGACTGGCTGCCAGATTGCGGGTGCCACCGTGATTGAACTCACGAGATGAAATGTGCTTAACCGCAAAACCGGCCTCTTCTGCCCATTTCACCGTGTCATCTTTGCTGCCGGAATCAACGACCAGCACTGAAAAGTTGGCTGGGAGATTTGACGAAATTCTTTCCACAGCCTGTTTCCACACGTCACCACCGTTATAGGTCGGGATCGTCAGAAAATATTTCATGATTGTTTCCTGTCAGCCTGGAAGCCCGATGACTTCGGATGGCATCGGGCTCTACACGAAATGGGTTGTTTTGCTCTGAACACGCCACCGCTTAAAGTGGCGTGTGTCAGAATTAATCCCAGTGACGTGTGTAGTACAGCGTTTCGGTACTGGTGTTGATGCCGGTAACGGTTGGCAGGATCTGGTTGATCACGCGGTTCCAACGTACCAACGGTGCGGCAGTCACATAGACGATGTCATACGGACGCAGTTTGAAATCGGCTGCCATAACCATGGCTGAAGCGTCTTTCGCATTCAGTTGGTAGATATCAGCAATTTTGCCACCGCGTGAACCGGTCGGACGGATAACAAATACGCCTGTGGCATCTGAAAGTTCCTGATTCAGACCACCACCATTACCCAACGCTTCCGCCAGCGTCATTCCGCTGCGATCCATCACCAGGGTGCCTGGTTTCAGGACTTCACCCATGACAAACACTTTGAGATTGTCATTGCGCGGAACATAGAGGATATCGCCAGGGGTCAGCAGACGGTTCTGCATCAGGTCGCCGCGCTGCATCAGATCGTACAGTGAAATCAGCGTATCTTTACCGGCATGGGTCAACACTACGTTACGCCAGTCGGCATCGGCAGCCAGGCCACCCGCTGCGTTAACGGCATCCAGCACGGTCAAAGGAATATTGGTGACAGGCTGCTGACCAGAAGTGGTCACAGCACCGCTGACGTACACCTTCTGTGAACGGAAGGCGGCAATACTGACGTCAACCTGTGGGCTTTCAATGTAGGTAGCAAGGCGGCGCGTCACTTCATCACGCACTTGCATCACGGTTTTCCCGACCACAGACACTTTACCGATGTACGGATAGAAGATGGTGCCGTCTGAGTTCACCCAGTTACCCGTGTCACTGGCGCTACGGTACTGCCCTGCTGGTGTGGTGAGTTCCGGGTGATCCCATACGGTGATCATCAGCACATCACCAATACCGATATGGTATTCGTAGTTTCTGAGCTGTTCAGCGAGTTGAGGGTTTTCACGCGACAGCACCGGCGGCGTGCGTAACTGGTTTAATACCCCAGGCGTGATAGGAATAATGTTGACCGCCTTGTCGAGATCAAAATCCTTATCAGCCGGTTTCTCAACGTTCTTCCCCCAGCTACTCAGGTTCTGACCAGGGATAACAGTACAGCCGCTTAAAACACCTACTGCCAGGGCTAGAGCAGATAATTTCACCAGATTTTTATTCATAGTTCCTGGATCATCCCGGATAAATAAAAGTTCATGTTAAACACCACTGTTCCCGCTGAAATAACTGGAGAAAGACTGAGGAGTTACCCTACGCACATTAAAATGATGCTTTTATTGCATAGCAGATATTTTTTACCGTTACCGGTAAAAAGACACGCTACCGCCCTTGGTTTTCCAGCTACCAATGCACTAAAAACATCTTCATAATTTTTAGATATGAAAGTCCCCGCCGATATCTTTGTTATTCAAAGATTCGGTGTAATAAGCCTGTAGTATTTTTATGCGTTCAAGACGCAGGTATCGACTCAGCTCATTCGGGTTCTATATAAAAAATCCTTTCATATCATTGAGTTACAGCTCACGCTGTAGATTAAAAACACATTAATAAGCATACGATAAACTTATTGATGTATTTTCATGCGAAAAACAAAGCAGATACCGCGCGCATATTCAGCACGAAGATATTTATATTTAAAATTTCTCAAAGCAAATCAGCACGGCACCTACAGAAAAACACTGCTGGTTATGCTGATTGATTTAGTTAAATTTTGATCTTTGTTTGTCTGGCTCCATGAGACGTTTCATCTTTCCTGAAATTTAGTGATAAAGGTAACTTCCGACGCAATCTATGGCATCAGTGAAATCTTTAATTTGAAACTGAGGTGCTACTACTCAAAATACAAAGCGACAGTTTGTGGCAGAGTGACCTGCTTGCAGCTGCCAGCGATACATTGAGTTGCTGTAAACCCAGAAAGCCGATACGGGCTTTTGGGGTCACCATCAAACAAGCAAACTTTTATGTTCATGATGGTCCTCAATTGTTGTGACGTTCACCCTTCAGACTAAACCAGCGTTTTAAGATTTAATCCTATTGCGCAAGTCACTCAGCTTGATGTTGGGCTAGTGCGAGTAGGTATACTACTAATCTGGGCAACTTCGCAAGAGAACATAAGCTTTATAACAGTTTTTTTTCGCATTTGATTAAGATTGGGGCAAAGAAACAACGTATTGTCCTAATAATCCAGGAATAATCTTGGTTAAATAAAATGATATAACAGACATATTCCTAAACCCTTTCTTGAGCAGAAAATTACCTGATTTAATTGCCCTGCGGAACAAGTCACAAGCGCAATAGTCAGGTCCCTATATATCCTTATCAGCACTTAATCCCTTAATAGTTTCATCAAAACTCCAGATAATTCCTGGGTACTAATCCGAATGCAACCTGTGACTAAACTCAACTTTTTACCTCTAATCTAGTCCTAAGTTGATGATTTATACCCCGAAGGGTCAGTTTGATCATTTTTTGCACCAAAGGTCAGTTTTGCTAACATTGCTGCCCTGATGGTTTAAGACTTTATGGAATCATTTACGCTCCACAAGCCTAAAAAATGACCACAAAAAAGTACATAAAACCACCAGTGCAATGCGGTGTTATAGGTACTTTGTTACCGCCTCACTTGTTTCCAGATATAAATATCTTTGATGGCTTTAAGGATATCCGGGGCAAAATGAGGCTCTTGTCACGCTTATATAAAGCACCAACAATTCATCAGCTACACTTATATTTAGGGAGTGATAGTAGGCTACATCTGACCGTCCTGCCGCCCATGTTAAGACAATTTTTCATTTAGAAACAATTAAATACAGTTTTATGTCACCTCCCGAGCAGTGTTTACGCTGCCTGTAGCAAAATTACAAAATCCAGATGCTAATGAAATTGATAACCATTATCGCCCCGATAAAATTTTGAGCGTGTCTTTTTTCTCTTCACCAAGGATATGTGACCTCTCATGAACAGACCGGTTTTCAAGCTCTCGCTGCTGAGTACTTTCGTTGCGAGCTGCATTTTTATGCCTGCAGCTCAAGCAGTTAGCACATCTACCTCCAGCACATCTGAACAGAATGACGCATTAAAAGTCAGCAACACCCAGTCGGCACAGGACAATACCCTGGTGGTAACAGCCCGTGAGCAGACCCTACAGGCACCTGGCGTGTCGGTGATTGATAGCGAAGCCATTAAGAAGCACCCAATTGCCCGAGACGTCTCCGAAATCATTCGTACTATGCCGGGTGTTAACCTCACCGGTAACTCCACCAGCGGCCAGCGCGGTAACAACCGCCAGATCGATATTCGCGGTATGGGCCCGGAAAATACGCTGATTTTGATTGACGGCATGCCAGTGAGCAGCCGTAACTCAGTGCGCTATGGCTGGCGAGGAGAGCGCGATACGCTGGGAGACAGCAACTGGGTCCCTGCTGAGATGATTGATCGCATTGAAGTGATTCGTGGCCCCGCTGCGGCGCTGTATGGCAACGGAGCCATGGGTGGCGTGGTGAATATCATCACGAAGAAAGCCGAGAATACCTGGCATGGCGGACTGAATACCTACTTCAACGCGCCGGAGCATAAGCAAGAAGGTGCCACCAGGCGTTACAACGCCAACCTGAGCGGCGCGATAGCAGATAACCTGACGTTGCAGCTGTATGGCAACTGGAGCAAGACTCAGGCTGACGCGCAAAACATTAACGCAGGTCACGAAGCGGCACGTACCGGTACTTATGCCGGTACGGTTCCTGCCGGTCGCGAAGGGGTGATTGATAAAGATGTGCATGCCGCGCTGCGTTGGGATTTTGCTCCGATGCAGTCACTGGAGCTAGACGCTGGCTTTAGCCGTCAGGGCAATCTGTATGCTGGCGATACGCAGAATACCAACTCAAACGCGCTGGTCGTGGCCAACTACGGTAAGGAAACCAATGTTATCTATCGTCAGACGTTGGCCCTGAAGTACACCGGGGCCTGGGATAATGGGGTGAGCACTAATAACTATATCCAGTTTGAGAAAACGCGTAACAAGCGTATCAATGAGGGATTAGCGGGCGGCACGGAGGGGATTTTCAGTACCACCAATACCGGTTTCTCCACCATTTATCTGAACGATACTAACCTGCACTCCGATGTAAATATTCCGCTCGACTTGTGGGTCAATCAGACACTCACCTTCGGCGCTGAGATGAATCATCAGACCATGAAGGACCCGATTTCGAATACCCAGGCACTGAGTGGTGGCAGTGTAGAGGGCATCAGCAGTTCACGTAGTGAGTACAGTGCTGCCGATATCTATGGTTTCTATGCGGAAGACAATATCGACCTGACGGAGTCCACTAAGCTGACACCAGGGCTACGGTTTAACTATCAGACCATCAGTGGCAGTAACTGGAGCCCGGCACTGAATATGTCGCAGGATCTCGGCAGTGATTTTACCCTGAAGTTGGGTATCGCCCGTGCCTGGAAAGCCCCGAACCTCTATCAGACCAACCCGAACTATCTGTTATATAGCAACGGTCAGGGCTGTTATAACAGCTCCAGCAGCTGCTATCTGCAAGGGAACAAGGATCTGAAGGCAGAAACCAGCATCAATAAAGAGATTGGCATTGAGTACAATCATGATGACGTGCAGGCTGGCCTGACCTGGTATCGCAACGATTACCGCAACAAGATCGAAGCCGGTTATACCTCCACCTACAACAACGGCACGTCCAATGTGTATAAGTGGGAGAACGTGCCAAAAGCCGTGGTTGAAGGCCTGGAAGGAACGCTGAACTTCCCAATCTCTGACAACATTTCAATGAAGAACAACTTTACTTACATCATTGAAAATAAAAACAAAACCACTGGCGACTATCTCTCCATCATTCCTAAGTACACCATTAACTCCACGCTGGAGTGGCAGGCCACTAACGATCTCTCTGTACAAGGCACCATGACCTGGTACGGTCGCCAGAAACCGAAGAAATATAACTATAAGGGTGAAGCCGTGAGCGGCAGTGAAACCTGGACCGTGGCGCCTTATGCGTTGTTCGGCGCCAGCGCCACCTACACCATTAACAAGTATGTCGATTTGACGGCGGGGATCGATAACCTGTTGGATAAACGCCATTTCCGCGAGGGTAATGCGCAGACTACAGGCAACTCCACCACCGGTGCCTATCTGTATGGGGCTGGCGCAAATACCTATAACGAGTCTGGCCGTACTTACTACATGGAATTGGGCATGCATTTCTGATGTGAGTGGACCTGCCGGAAAACCGGCAGGTCTGAACCGCTGTATGCCAGCCATGCTATCGCCGTGGGGTTGGCCCTTTCTGACACGCCTTTCACGATCCCAGTTTCACACAATTAACCATTCAACATCGCGGTTCTCCGTTACCATAAGTGCGCTTCCTTTGGAGAGTGGACGTGTTCGCATGGAGAGCCGTAATGCGTAGCAAAATTCTGGTGAGTGCCTGTTTAATGGGTCTTAAGGTTCGTTATAACGGTAGCGATAAAAAAGTCGTGGCAGAGATCCTCACACGTTGGCAGCAAGAAGGTCGGCTGGTTGTCCATTGTCCGGAGCTGGCAGCGGGTCTGCTCACTCCCCGACTGCCCGCAGAGATTATTCATGGCAGCGGCGATAAGGTGTTAAGTGGCTGCGCCCAGGTACAGGAGAGCGATGGCCAGGACGTCACGGCACAGTATGTGCTGGCCGGTTGGTTGGCTGTTGCTGCCGCGCAGGCTGAAGGTTGTCGTTTTGCCTTGCTGAGCGATGGCAGTCCAACCTGCGGCAGTCAGTACATCTACGATGGTAGCTTTAGCGGTGTGAAGCACCCTGGTGCTGGCATTGCAGCCACCTTGTTACGTCAGCAGGGTGTTGAGGTTTTTTCGGAACAGCAGTTGGAAGCATTGATCAGGCGGGTGCACCAGTACGAGGCACAAGGCGGAGAGTAAATCGCCCTAACGCATAAACCGATAACCCACGCCATTTTCCGTAATGAAGTGCACCGGTTGAGCGGGGATCTGTTCCAGCTTTTGCCGCAGATTACCCATGTAGATACGCAGGTACTGGCTGTTGTCAGCGTGAGGCCCCCACACTTGTTTCAGAATTTGTGTCTGGGTAAGTACCTTACCGGGATGCGCCACCAGCAGTGCGAGCAGGCGAAATTCTGTGGGGGTGAGGTGGATATGCTCCCCTGCCCGTAATACGGTGCGCGCGCTGAGGTTGACGGTGACATCGCCAAAGGTGATGGCCTGCTCTTTTTCACCTTCATGGCGTCGCAGTGCCACTCTGACTCTGGCTTGCAGTTCGCCTACGCCAAACGGTTTGCTGAGGAAATCGTCAGCGCCCGCGTCCAACGCGGCAATTTTGTCTTCTTCATCGGTGCGTGCCGAGAGCACAATCACAGGCTTATTGCTCCACTGGCGGAATTCACGAATAAATTGCATACCATCGCCATCTGGCAGACCCAAGTCGAGGATGACGAGATCAGGTCTACGGCTCGCCGCGCTACTCAGACCATGTGCCAGCGTATCCGCTTCCCACACTTTTACCTCTTCATTTTCCAACGCCTGACGTAAGAAGCGGCTGATCTGTTTTTCGTCATCAATGATTAAAATCGTCTGCACTGCGGGTATCCGGTTACGGGAAGCGATTCCGGCAGCATAGCAGCCTGCCGGATCGCCTGCATCTTCTGCGGGTGTTTATCGGGTTGAGGTCAGGGAACCTGCTGAACCGGCTCCACCGCAGTGGTGTTTTTACTCACTAACAGCAGCCATACCCCAACGGCGGTCAACAGGGTGATCGCCGCCAACAACCATAACAACCCTTGCCAGGCTTGCTGGTAGCTACTCAGTATCAACGTGAGATCAACCTCAGGCAGAGCCAAACGCGCCTGCGCTAAATTACTGCTGCCGAGCCAGTTAGCCGCAGCGCTGAGCGCCTGTGGATCGCTCTCTGGCAAGGCATGGCCTAATGTCAGATGATTCAGCGCCACCAACAGTGCCACCACCAGCGCCAGCGCAATCCCCTCACCGGCCACGCGCACGGTGTTGAATAAGCCTGCGGCCATCCCCGCCTGAGACAAAGGCACCGCAGACACGGCCAGTCCATCCATTAATCCCCACGGCAGGGCCGCTCCGCAGCCAATCACGAACATGGCGAATAACACCAACGGCCCGGCGACGGCAAAGCTCAACCCGAGCAACCCCAGCGCCGCCAGCAGTAACCCCGCGACAGCAATGCCCCCCGCACTGAACCAGCGCGTCAACAGCGCGGCTAACATCGGCACCACCAGCATCGGCGAAGTCAGTGCCAGCAGCCACAGCGCGCTATCAATCTCATCCATCCCCTGCATGCCCATAAAATGCAGCGGCATCACAATCAATAACACCACATAGCAGTAACAGGTCGCCACGGGCAGCACCAACACCCCGGCAAAGCGCGGCTGACGCAGCAGCTGAAGCTGAAAGACCGGCGCAGGGTGGCGCTGACAGTGACGCACAAAAACCACGGCCAGCAGCAAACTCAAGGCAAAAAGCATCGCCACTGGCCAGGCAAACATCCCCTGCTCTGGCAACAGCAACAGCGCGACGGAAAACAACATTAACGCGGCAGTGAACAGCGTAATACCGCGCCAGTCGGCCCGTTCTGTCACCGCCGGGCTGGCAACAGCCAGAAAACGCAGTGCCCACAACAGGCTCAATCCTGCCATTAATGCCAGTATCACATACACCCAGCGCCAGCTCCCATGCTGGGTGAGCACACCAATCAGCAACGGGCCAAACGCTAACCCAAGACCAAACAACGTGCCCAACAGGCTAAATGCGCGGGTTCGTGCTGCCCCTTCATAGAGCTGAGCCAGCGCAGTGGCCGCCGCTGCTAACGTCAGAGCGGCAGCCAAACCTTGCAGGGTACGCAGTCCACCCACGACCCAGGTGCTTTGGGCAACGCCAATCAATCCGCAACTGACCACAAACAGCAATAGCCCGCTGAAAAACAGGCGTCGACTGCCCAGTTTATCCGCCGCAACCCCGGCTCCCAACAAGCAACCCCCAAAGGGCAACATAAACCCGTTAGTCAGCCACATCAGCGCCAGCGGGCTACTGCCCAGCGCATGGCCAATCGCGGGTGTGGTCATCACACCGCCGGTAAAACTCAGCGGTAACATCAGTGCAGCGAAAAACAGGGGCACAGTCGCTAGCAGCCGCGCAGGGCGAGTCATCATGGTTTTCTCTCATCGTGGGAAGTCATACCGACATGCTATTGCGGAGTTTGTTAGAGATAAATAAACTCAAACTCCACTCTTTGCGGATATAAAGTTAATAATCATGGATAGCCTGACCACGCTCACCGCATTTGTTCGCACAGCTGAAAGCCTGAGTTTTACCCAGGCAGCCCATCAACTCGGCATCTCCGCTTCGGCGGTGGGTAAAAATGTTGCGCGGCTGGAACAGCAGCTGGGCGTCAGGCTGTTTCACCGCAGCACCCGAAGTGTCAGCCTGACTGATGAAGGGGCGCGCCTACTGGAGCGTTGTCACCTCATCTTCGAACAGCTGCGTGAAGCCGAGGCAGAACTTACGGCCGCCGTAGCGGAACCCAGCGGCAGACTGCGCGTCTCCCTACCCGTGATCGGCTACCGTCTGGTGCTGCCCATGCTGGCCGGCTTTCAACGTCGCTACCCATTGGTCGAACTGGATCTGGATTTCAGTGACCGGATGGTCAATGTGATTGATGAAGGGTTTGATGTGGTGATTCGCAGCGGCGAAATCACTGACTCGCGGCTCACTGCGCGTACGCTGGGCACTTTTCGTTTTATGGTCTGTGCCAGCCCCGAATACCTGCAACGTCAGGGTCAACCGGCACTCCCCGCTGAACTGGCGACGCATCAACTCATCCTGTTTCGCTTCCCCACTACGGGTCGCATTCAACCGTGGGAGTTAGAAGGGATGCGGATTACCGGGGAAAATACGGCGCAGATCGGCGTCACGCTCAACAATATTGAAGCGCTGGTCCAGTCCACTCGGGCGGGAATGGGCATTAGTTATCTGCCCTCATTTGTGGTGGAAGAAGAGATAAAACGGGGCGAATTACAGGAGATCCTTGTCGATCACTGCCAGCACAGCAGTCAGTTTGCGGCGCTCTGGCCCACCAACCGCTGGCTGACGCCCCGGGTACGCTGCTTTATTGACTATCTGGCAGCCAACTGGCGTTAAGCAACGCCACCCGCCAGTTTTTGCAGGGCAACCACTTCTGAATGCTCAATATACGGCGGCAATTCGGCAAACAGTTTGCTGATGTGCGGCGACTCAATGTGCTTTTGCAGCAATTCACGACTCTGCCACTCTTCAGTCCAGATAAAACGACGTGGGTTCTCAATGTCGCGGTTCAACTGGTAACTGATGCAGCCCTCTTCTTTCAAGGTGGCTTCAATCACACCTCGAAACAGCTGCTCTACGGTCTCTTCATGTCCTGCTTTTACAGTGAACAGCGCTACTACGGGAAGGGTCATCGTTTTCTCCATGTTAACGGTTTCGTACCTGAAAATTCGCCTTGTAGCATACGACAGCCGCATTGCGGCGTTTAGCATTAATTGCTGTCATCATCACCGTAGTACTGCACACCAATCTTGATCAGCGGACGCCCCTGAGATTTGCGATGCAAATTGCTGTCGCGCAGCGAATAAACACAGCCGCAATACTCCTGCTGATAGAAACGCTCGCGCTTGCTGATCTCAATCATGCGTGAAGAACCACCACCCTTGCGCCAGTTATAGTCCCAATAAGCCATCCCCTCGTAGGGCGCGACGGCACGCTGACCGCAATCATTAATCTGTTGCATGTTTTTCCAGCGAGAAATGCCCAGCGAGCTGCTGATAACACTGAAACCGTGCTCCCAGGCATACAGTGCCGTACGCTCAAACCGCATATCAAAACACATGGTGCAGCGCTCGCCGCGCTCCGGGCTCCACTCCATGCCTTTCGCACGCGCAAACCAGTTATCCGTATCGTAGTCCGCGTCAATGAACGGCACACCATGCTGTTCTGCAAAGCGAATATTCTCCTCTTTGCGGATCAGATACTCGCGCTGCGGATGGATATTCGGGTTATAGAAAAAAATGGTGTATTCGATGCCTGAAGCCTGAATGGCTTCCATCACCTCGCCAGAGCAAGGAGCACAGCAGGAGTGTAACAGCAGCTTATCAGCACTGTTCGGCAGGGAAAGCCTGGCGCGGTTTACAGCAGTCATTGGTTCACTTTCTTTATGGATTTGCTGCAGTTTAGCGGCTACGGCATTGGGAAGTCCAGGCAGGCGTTATTCCTCTCGCGCAATATGAAAGCATTTTAAATTGCTTCTGCCCGGCGAAGGGCTCTCGTAGGGTGCCTGTAACAACAGCCCATTTAGGAAGCAAGGAATGAAAACCACCATCACCAGAGGGATCGCCTTTCTGATCGCCAGCATGGCGCTGGCACTTTCGGCTCAGGCCGCGGAGCAGCCCGTGACCGGCGGCACATTAAACGTGGCGCTGGGCAGTGATACGCCGATCATCGACCCATCGATAACCGGCTACTCCGTCACCGCGCTGGTGACGCGCAGCGTGGTTGATTCGCTGGTGGGACAGGCAGAGGACAACCGCTTCACTCCCTGGCTGGCGGAGTCCTGGACCGTCACCCCAGACCATACCGAATATCGCTTTCAACTGCGTAAAGATGTGACGTTCAGTGACGGCACTCGCCTGGATGCGGCAGCGGTGAAATATAACTTCGAACGTATTCTTGACCCGAAAACTACCTCTAGCTATGCGAAATCGCTGCTTGGCCCGATCAGCGCCATCACCACGCCCGATGATTATACGGTGGTGATCCACTACAAAACGCCGTTTGCTCCCTTACTCCAGGGGCTGAGCCTGCCCTATCTGGGCATTCAGTCTCCGACCTATTTAAAAAAGACCGCCAATACCAGCAACAGCGTGGTGGGTTCCGGGCCATTTATTCTCAAATCTTTTATTAAAGGAAGCGGCAGCCAGTTAACCCGCCGCGCCGACTACCACTGGGGGCCGGGTTATGCCCATCACACGGGGCCTGCATACCTGGATGCGATTAATTTCCGCTACCTGCCGGAATCCTCAGTCCGCCTTGGCGCATTGACCAGCGGCCAGGTTCAACTGATTGATGCCATCCCGCCGGCCAGTGCACGCAGTGTGCAATCCAACCCGCAGCTGCAAATCCTGACCCGCGAGAATCCAGGCGTGAACCGAGTGCTTTATCTCAACACCGCGAAAGCCCCGTTTAGCGATCTGCGCGTACGTCAGGCCTTCCAGTCAGCCATTGATGCCACAACTGCGGTAAAAGTCGCCTTCTTCGGCACCCTGAAAGCGGCCGATAATGTGCTGGGTCCGCAGACGCTCTACTATGATGCCAGCGTCGCGAAAACCTGGGGCTTCAATCTGGAGAAAGCCAATCAATTGCTGGATGCCGACGGCTGGAAGCGCAACGCCAACGGTATTCGTGAGAAACAGGGGCAGACGCTGAAAGTGGTCTTTGCCTACTCACCGGACGATGCGCAAAGTGCCGATATCACTCTGTTCCAGGCGATCCAGTTCCAGGTGAAGAAAGCGGGCTTCGACCTGCAACTCGACCCACTTGATGCAGGCGTGCTGGCCGATCGCACCACCAAAAATAACTACGATATCGTCTCTAACTACTATGTTCGCGCTGAACCTGACATCCTACGTACGGTTTTCAGCTCCGCCTATATCCCACCTAAAGGGGCCAACTACAGCCGCGTCACCACCCTGGATGACAAACTCGACCGGGCCATTGGTGCTCCAGATGCCGAGCGTAAAGTGCTGTATCAACAGTTGCAGCATCAAATCATCGACCAGGCCTATGCGGTACCGATTTACATCCCGGCGTGGCAATCCGGTGCGGCAAAACGACTGCACGGCATCGGCTGGGCGACCAATGCCAAACCGACGTTCTATGATGCCTGGCTGAGCCAGTAACATGATAAAACGCCTGCTACAACGCCTACTGACAGTGATTGCGGTGCTTTGGGGTGCCGCAAGCCTGACCTTTATGGCGGTAAAGCTGATTCCTGGCGATCCCATTACGATTCTCAGCGGCGGCGACAATGTGGTTGATGATGCTTTCCGCGCAACACTCATCGCGCGCTACGGACTTGATCAACCGTTGTGGCTGCAATATCTGCACTATTGTGGGCAGGCACTGCTGGGACATTTTGGTGACAGCTATCAAAATCGCGCACCGGTTATTGAGGTGATCGGCAGTGCGCTTGGCCAGACGCTCCAGCTCGCCCTGCTTGCCGTACTGCTGGCATTGGTACTAGCCACACTGAATGCGCTCGCCACTGCAGGTCGCTGGCAACCGCTGCGCACCCTGTTTGCTACCCTTGAGCTGTGCCTGCTCAGTACACCGGTTTACTGGGCGGGCATTGTGCTGTTGGCGCTGTTCAGTTTTCATCTGCACTGGTTCCCGGTCACGGGTAATGATGGCTGGCGATCGCTGGTGCTGCCGGTCATTACTCTGAGCCTGCCGTTGTTTGCGCTGTTGAGCCAGGTACTGCGTGACGGGCTGGAAGCGGCACTGGCTCAACCTTTTGCCCTCACCGTTCGCACCCGGGGCGTTAGTGAGAGCCTGTTGCGTCTGCGTCATGGCTTGCGTCATGCCGCGCTTGCCGCCAGTACGCTGACCGGAACGCTGCTGGCTGGCGTATTAAGCGGTTCAATTCTGACTGAGACCGTATTTGGCCGCGCAGGTATTGGCAAAATTACCCTCCAGGCGATTGTGAATCGCGACATGCCGTTGATTCTTGGCCTGGTGATGTTCTCTGCGCTCGCGTTTGTTCTGATCAATCTGCTGGTGGATGGGTTATATCTGTTGATTGATCCCCGTCTGCGACACCGGAGATCGCACTATGAATCATGATCCCCTGCTGTATGAGCATCCTCTTGCATTACGCCGTCGGCGTAAGTTTTCTCTGACGGGTAGCCTGCCGCTGGCATTTGTTGTCCTGTTGCTGTTGGTGGTCCTTGTGCCGCACTGGTTTACCCACTATCTGCCGGATGACATGGATATGGATGCCATCCTGCAACCTCCTTCACTTCATCACCTGTTCGGGACCGATGCCCTGGGGCGCGATCTCTACAGCCGGGTGGTTTACGGTTCTGCGTTGTCACTCAGCATTGGCTTGGGTGCCACCGTGCTGGCTACAGCGGGCGGAATTGTTTTGGGGCTGCTGACCAGTCTTGGGCCACGCTGGCTGCGCCAGCCGCTGGTGCATTTGCTGGATATTCTGCTGGCTTTTCCTGAGCTCCTTTTGGCGTTACTGATTGTGGCTGTTTTGGGGCGCGGCCCCAGCAATACGTTGTTAGCGGTGGGGCTGTCCGGTATCGCCAGCTATGCCCGTTTGCTGCGTGCGCAAGTGCTACAGGTCAAACTCTCGGGCTATGTCCAACAGGCCGTCGTGTTAGGCGAACGGCGTACCACCATTGTGCTGCGACACATTCTGCCCAACGCACTGCGACCGCTACTGGTAGTGGCGACGCTGGGCGTTGGGCAGGCGCTGTTAAACGCGTCCTCTCTTAGTTTTCTCGGGCTTGGCGTGGTGCCTCCCGTGGCGGAATGGGGCGCTTTGCTGGCGGATGGGCGGGATTTTCTCGATACCGCGCCGTGGATAAGCCTACTCCCGGCGAGCGTCGTAGCCCTCTCAGTGATTGCCCTGACGCTGACCGGACGTCGTATTCAGTCCCGACTGACACAAGGATCGTAAATCGATGACCCAACTGACGCCACTGCTCGACATTCAGCAGCTTGAAGTCACTTTTCCAGATCACCCTGCGGTACAGGGGCTCTCTTTACGGCTACACAGCGGTGAAATTGTCGCCCTGGTGGGTGAATCTGGCTCCGGGAAATCCGTGAGTGCACGCGCGCTGGTGGGCCTGGCCGGTGACAACGCCCGCGTGCAAGCCAGCAAAGCCCGGTTGTATAACGCGAAAGGTGAAACGCGTGATTTACTCAAACTCAGCGCGAAAGCCTGGCAGCAGGTACGCGGTGGCGAGATTGGTTTTGTCTTGCAGGATGCGCTCACCTCACTCGATCCGCTAAAAACCATCGGTGCTGAGGTTGCCGAAGCGCTGTGCAGACATCAAAAAATCCCGCGTCGGGAAGTCGCCGCTCGGGTAGAACAGCTACTGGAAGATGTCGGGATCCCCGATGCCAGACAGCGTATGGATCAGTATGCTCATGAGCTTTCTGGCGGGCTGCGTCAACGCGCCCTGATCGCCTCTGCACTTGCCGGAGGACCAACATTACTGATAGCAGACGAGCCAACAACTGCACTGGATGTCACCGTACAGCAACGTATTTTATCCTTGTTCCGCCAGTTGGCCGATCGGGGGCACGGCGTGTTACTCATTACCCATGACCTTGCGGTAGTAGCAAAAATTGCCGATCGGGTGCTGGTGATGCGCCACGGGCGGGTGGTGGAGCAAGGCGAAACCGCCGCACTGCTTGCTGCACCGCAGCACCCTTACACGCGCCAGCTTTTGGCTGCAATCCCCGGCGTCCACACCCGCAATCAGTGGCTGGCAGACCCGAGTACAGATCAGTTAAATATTACGCCACGGGTAGATCGCCAGAAACGGCTGCTTTCGGTACAGCAACTACACCTGGCGTTTCGCCGCCCGGACGGATCGCGCCATCAGGTGCTGGACGACATCTCATTCCAGTTACGCCATGGTGAAACACTGGGCCTGGTGGGGGAATCGGGATCGGGAAAAACCTCCCTTGGCAAAGTGATCCTCGGACTCGTCAACGCACAGCAGGGCGAAGTCTGGCTGGAAGATCAGCGATGGAGCCATATGAATGAAGCGGATCGTCGCCCATTACGCCAGCGCATCCAGACCATCAGCCAGGATCCTTTGGGTGCTTTTAATCCGCTTTATACCGTGATGCAGATCGTGCAGCAGCCGCTACGTTTGCAAGCAAATGCGTCCGCGGAAAAAATCACTGCGCGTACCGAAGCGCTGATGCAGCAGGTTGGCCTGCCGTTGGCGCTGCTCTCACGACGCCCCGCTGCCTTATCGGGTGGACAGCGACAGCGAGTGGCGATTGCGCAAGCGCTGGCTTCTGATCCTGAAATCCTGATTTGTGATGAGCCGGTCTCGGCGCTGGATGTGCTGACCCAGGCACAGATTCTGGATCTGCTGCGCAGGCTACAGATCCAGCTCGGTCTGAGCATGCTGTTCATTTCACATGATCCTGGCGTGGTGTTACACATGAGCCATCGTGTTGCGGTTCTGAGTGCCGGAAAAATTGTGGAGGTTGTTGATACAACACACCCCAGACCCACGGCTGAAAATAATTACAGCCGCCAGTTATTATTCTCCGGCGGGTAATATTGATGACGTTAATAAAAGTAAGAAAAAACCAGCTTTTTTATGAAAATAAACTTTTTTATATGAAAGTTCCCGAAACATCGGTGTGGCGATAGTGGGACATTGCTTTAACCAAAAGGAGAAATTATTCTTGCCTTAACTAACTGATCGCAACCCAAAAGTGCAGGTGATGCATGTTTTTTTCCCGACTATTAAAACGCAATGCTAATCAGCCTTCCTTCTGGAAAAATGCTACGCAACAAAACGATCTGAAATTCAGCAGCTTCGCCTCCCTGTGCGAAGCCGTGGATGAGCGGGTAAAAGATAAAGCGCAGGCGGAACAATGTGCCGGTCAAATCTACGCCTTTGCAATAAAAGCGTACAAAGCTGAACAGGCGGGAAGTCAACTGCCGGAAATCACGCTCTCCCATCTCCCTTCAGCCACGCAAAACTTTATTCGTACACTGCGTGATGTCCCTGAAAGCCAAAATGATATTGCATTCAACGATCTATTTACCTGGATTCTGGCCGACGTCAGCGATGCTGAAGTTAAATTTGGTATCCAGTTGGCGGTGGTGAATTATCTGGTTGAACGCTGGCAGCTGTAACCCATGATCTAAATCCCCCTGCTTTGCTATCCTGTGTACTGATTCCAGTTCACAGGATGTGTCGCATATGAATATTTTCACCATGATAGCTATCCCCACCTGTTTCATTGGCCTGCTGTTTCTGTTGCTGGCGATCCGCCTTAAAAAATGGGGTTTTTACTACCTTGGCTACTGGCTGGGTGTCATTTCGTTTCTGAGTGCAAGAGCAGGGATGATGTAGAAAACCGTGCTAAACATTAGAAATAAAAAAGCCCCACCTGAAAGGCGGGGCTTTTATAGCCGTGGATTCTGCTTATCGAAACAAACGGAGATCCAAACAGAGAAGCTGTAGATTCAGAACAACAACGCATTTACTGGCCACGAAGCCTGGCGTTTATGCTGCGCTGAAAGCAACCATGTTGGCTTTACAAAAAATACATTTTGCGCCGTGGGGATTATTCTTACTCACATCGTAAACCGATGTTCTGTATTGAGACCCACGGCAACAAGGGCACTGGAACCGAAAGTTAATAAAATTAACCTTAGATTAAAACGATGTTAGCTGCTGCTGGGCCTTTCTGGCCTGCTTCAACAGTGAACTCAACACGCTGACCTTCTTCCAGTACTTTGAAACCGTTGCTCTGGATTGCAGAGAAGTGTGCGAACACATCTTTGCTGCCATCTGCAGGAGTGATGAAACCGAAACCTTTGTCCGCGTTAAACCACTTAACAGTACCTTGAATTTTGTTAGACATAATATTTACCTATTCAATGAGCCTTTCGGCGATAAAAAGGGCTGAGCTGCAGATACGAATCAGAGCTTAGGATAAGACTCAAAGAGAAAGGCTGTTTTGCGGCACTAACTGAGATGAGAAATACAACTGAAACCTAATCGAAACTGTCTGCTATTCAGACCGACGAGCTATTAACGCATTGTTTGTCGAGTCTTGCAAGACGTTTCTTGGATAAAGTTTCTCTTACCCTAAAATAACACCTATCATGCTGAATTTACGCACAATTTAATTGTGCGTTTTTGGCGGTAAAAACGGCTGATTTTCCCCTTTTACCTGCGTTACCTGTAACTGCCCAGAACCACTCCCGACAGCAACACGCACAGACTGCGCACTCTGCTAACTTGAATCAGGTAATATCTCTTCGCACTTCTGAACTCACAGAGAATCACACCATGCAAACATCGTCCCGAGTATTACTGATTGGTGCTTCACGCGGCCTGGGCTTTGCCCTGGCTGAAACGCTGCTGCAGCGCGGCTATCAGGTGGTTGCCACAGGTCGGGCGCACTCCACGGCACAACTGAAACAGCTGGCGACCCGCTATCCCACTCAACTCAGCGTTGAGTCTGTTGATATCAATCAGCCTGATGAAGTTACCGCACTGCATTCACGCCTGAGCACTCAACAGTTCGATATGCTGTTCGTGAATGCGGGCGTGAAAAATGATGATGCCGAAACCATTGCGGATGTCGCCACTGATGAGTTCATGCGCGTAATGGTGACCAATGCGCTGAGTCCGATGCGCGTGATTGAGACATTCAAAGGCAATGTCACTGCCGCCGGGACCATTGCCGTCATGTCCTCCGGGCTGGGCAGCGTCACGAACAATACCACAGGCACGTTTGAGGTTTACCGTGGCAGCAAAGCCGCGCTGAACACCTTTATGCGCAGCTTTGCTGCTCGTGAGCAGAACAGCCGTACGCTATTGATTATGGCACCAGGCTGGGTGCGCACAGATATGGGCGGCCCGCAGGCTAGCCTGACGATTGAAGAGAGCATCCCTAACCTGCTCAATACCATGGAAGAGTATGCCGGACACGGCGGGTTGCACTACCTCGACTATTTAGGTCGAGTGATCCCCTGGTAAAAGCCCACCCTCAACCGCCTTTTGCCCAATGGAGGCCATTTTGACACCGGAATTGACGTCAGTAGCCCGCTCAGCAGCACTGCCCGTGGTATTGATTCCCGGCTTTATGCTCGATGAAACGCTGTGGGAGGGGGTTATCGCGGCCGCCGAGGGTAAAAGGCGCTTTATTTGCGCCAGCCTGGCCGAAGGCAACAGCATCCGACAGTTGGCCGAACAGATTGTTGCCACCCTGCCCGCGCGTTTTGTGCTGGTGGGCTTTTCACTGGGTGGCTACGTAGCACGGGCGATTGTGGAGCACTACCCCGAGCGAGTGGCGGCGCTGGTGCTGATCGCCACTTCGCTACGTGAAGATACGCCAGAACAGGTGCAGCAGAAGCAGTCAGCCGCAAAAGCCATGCAACAGGGGGCGAAGTTCGGTGGACTCACCAGCAGTGCAATTGCACGCTCACTCCATCCCGAACGCGCACAAGATCACGCTTTGATCAACAAGATCAAAATGATGGGTGACCGACTGGGCAATGCTGTGTTTCTGCGTCAGTCCGCGCTGATCCGCCAGAATATTTCCTGCCAGCCGATTACGTGCCCGACGCTGATCGTCGCGGCGCGCCAGGATCGGTTGCGCTCACTGGCAGAGTCCGAAGAGTTAGCGCACTTTATTGCGGGTTCAGAGCTGCAACAGATCGATCGCTGCGGCCATATGGTGCCGCTGGAGCAACCTGAACAGCTGGCAGCAACCTTGCTGGGCTGGCTGAGCCGGTTAGAGGATTAGCCCTAATTCAAGTTCGCCGCCCGGCGTGCTTCGTCATCCGGCCTGCTTTTTGCTATCATCCAGGCAGAAATTACAGCCTTTCCGAGGGCGAAGGAGAACAAATGACGATGGATTCATTTCCACAGCACACCGACAAGGTTCTGTCGGTGTTTGATTTCGATGGCACGCTGACCATCCATGACAGTTTTATCCCCTTCCTGCGCTTTAGCTTTGGCAGACGCGTTTTTTCCCGCAAAATTGCCAGACTGGTGCTGCCAACGCTGCGCTGTATGCGTAAAAAGCTGACGCGTGATGAGTTGAAAGAGGTGCTGATCAAAACCTTTTTAACCGATATCGATGAGCAGTGGGTGCGCGAAAAAGCGCTGGCATTCTGCGCCGCGAACTGGACGCGCCTGATGCGCCCTGCCGGGCTGCTGGCCGTCGCCGCTGAAGTGAATTCCGTGGCGGAAGTCACCATCTGTTCAGCCTCACCTGAAATGGTGTTACAGCCGTTTGCCGATCGCCTCGGCATCAAGCTTATCGGCACGCAGTTAGAAGTGGTCAACGGTAAACTGACAGGCCGTATTACCGGCCACAACTGCCGCTGCGGCCAGAAGGTTAAGCGGCTTGAAGCGGTGTATGGACCACTAAGCGGCTATCATCTCCGCGCCTGGGGCGATACACGCGGCGACTTCGAACTGCTGGCCGCCGCTCAGGACCCACACTGGCGTCATTTCCACACCGGCTGGAAAAAACGCCGCATGCCGATTGAAAAACTGCGCATGATTCAGCTCGATCCCTGATGGACTCAGGCAGAACCGATCACAAAATGCGGTCGGTTTTCGCCTCATCCAGCCAGGTTCGAAACTCCTCTAGCAGTAGGTCATAGAGTTTCTCTTCTGCCAGCGTAGCGAAGTTATCAATCGCGAAGAAATGGGTGTTATCAATACGACGATCGGTAAAGTTATCCAGATCCTCCAGAATGCCGTAGTTACTGCCGCCCAGACCGACAAATTTCCAGAAGATAGGATAATTAGCCGAGCGCCGGATAGCCTCTTTGATGGCGCGCGTTTTACTGATACCCCCATCGGTAATAAACACCACATACACGGGCAGATCGCTATGGCGGAAGGTATCGATAACCTCTTCCATCACCGGCGGCTCATTGTTGGTGCCACCCAGGCCGGGTAACAACTCCCACGATGATCGTTTGCCCTGCTTTTGAATGCTGTCGATATAGCCGTCGAGATTGTTCAGCGTCACATCGGGATATTTTGCATGCCGTTCGCCGAATCCCCACACATCCATCGAACCATCATCATCAAACTGCACCGCCAGTACGGCGATGCGATCCAACACCGCCTGGACATTGCCACGCTTGAACTGACCGGTCATGGAACCGGATGCATCCAGCACAAAGGCCACTCGCGCTTTCACCGACTGTAAGCGATGTTTATCCAGACTGACCGAGGCTTTTTTCGCCAGGCTGACCAACCGTGGTGCCTGCTGCTGTAGCTTTTTCTCCAGGCTTACCGTCACAGGCGCTGCGGGCGGCGTATTTTCCGCCTGCGCCACATCGACACCATAGTGCAGGGCTAAGGGCTCCAGCCCGCCATTGAACCCCTGCCCCAGCGCACGGAACTTCCAGCCGCCGTTATGCCGATAAATCTCACCGAGAATCAATGCTTTCTCACTGCGGCCCGGTAGCTCAGGAGAAAACTGTGCGATATTCTCCGCCGTCAGTATCAGGCTGGAGAGCGCTGAAATCGCAGCGCTGCTGTCCAGCGCCAGCGTTACCGCAATTTTACTGACGCGTGGCGCAATCCGGCTTAAATTGATATCAATCTGGCAGCCGGTGGCGTGCGGCTGCATCACCACGCTACGGTCTGGCGTGGCAAGTTGGTTAAAGAAGATAAAATCTTCATCGGCACTCACTTTGCCTTCGGTATTGAGCAGAAACACGCTGGTATCCACATCCCCGCTCAACGCCGGTGAAGCCGTGTAGCGCAGCTGCAACGTCAGTTGCTGAGTGTTCAGCACCATGTTCTGGCCTGGCTGTAACGTCATTCGAGTAACCTCCTGTTAGCGTTCGGTTCCAGTTCCCGGCCTGAATTCGCCGGTTAAAGCCACTTTCTTCATAAAAAACCCCGGACATGCCGGGGTTCATCGATTTTGCAGGCGACTTAAACGTTCACACCGTGCTGCGCTGCCAGCGCTGACAGACCACCGGCGAAGCCCTGACCTACCGCTTTAAATTTCCACTCTTCGCCATTGCGATAGAGTTCGCCAAAGACCATCGCCGTTTCGGTTGAGGCATCTTCTGACAGATCAAAGCGCGCGATTTCCGTGCCATTGTCATTATTGAAGATACGAATATAGCTGTTGCTGACCATGCCGAAGTTCTGCTTACGGGTTTCCGCATCATAAATCGTCACGGCAAATACCAGCTTCTTCGCTTCAGCAGGCACTTTAGACAGGGTGATTTTCACCTGCTCATCGTCGCCATCGCCTTCACCCGTGCGGTTATCGCCCTGGTGCTCAACAGAGCCGCAAGTGCTTTGCTTGTTGTTGAAGAAGATAAAGCTGCTGTCGCTCAGAACCTTACCGTTTTCACCCACGATAAAGACCGAGGCATCCAGGTCAAAGCCCTGACCGTCTGTTACGCGTGCATCCCAACCCAGACCCGCCATCGCGACATTCATGGTCGGGGCTTCTTTAGTCAGGGATACGTTACCGCCTTTTACCAGAGATACTGCCATTGGTTTTCTCCTGCTGATGCTGTGAAAGACGGGCAGCGGACGCTGCCCGTAAGTGACGTAATGATTAAGAAGCGTTGATACCGTACTGGGCACAAACCGATGCCAGACCACCGGCATAACCCTGGCCTACTGCACGGAATTTCCACTCGGTGCCGTTACGATACAGTTCACCAAACAGCATTGCGGTTTCCGTTGAAGCATCTTCGGTCAGATCGTAACGTGCTACTTCGCTCTGGTTGTCATCGTTCACCAGACGGATGAAAGCACCCGACACCTGACCAAAGCTCTGACGGCGGGTCTGTGCGTCATGAATGGTGACCACAAACACAATCTTATCGACGTCCGCTGGAATCAGATCCAGTTTGATTTTCAGTGATTCATCATCGCCATCACCAGCACCGGTACGGTTGTCTCCGGTGTGTGAAACAGAACCGTCAGTCGAGACCAGGTTGTTGTAGAAAATGAAATCGGTGTCACCGCGCACTTTACCGCTGGCAGACAGCAGGAATGCAGAAGCGTCCAGGTCAAAGTCCTGACCATCGGTGGAACGTGCATCCCAGCCAAGGCCAACGAGGACGTTTTTCATGGTTGGTGCCGCTTTGCTCAGCGAAACGTTACCGCCTTTTGATAGAGAAACGCTCATTGAATTACCCTCTTGGTTAATATTCGTTCAGTTAGTTCGTGGGAAGAAAATTAATTTTCTTCTTTTTCCTCTGGTTTCCCAGGGAACAGCACGCTGACAATAATCCCCACTGCCAGCACGCCAAGTACGACATACAGGCTGGTACTGGCTGACAGGCTATAGCCGTGATGCCAGAGATGATCGGTTGCGTTCAGCCCCAGCTTCACCGCAATGAAGAACAGCAGCACGATAACCGCCTTCTCCAGGTGAACAAGGTACTGTTTCAGCGCTTCAAGCACGAAGTACAGGGTACGCAGGCCGAGGATGGCAAACATCATGGCGCTGTAAACGATCAGCGGTTCACGGCTCACAGCAATAATCGCTGGCACCGAGTCAAAGGCAAACATTACGTCTGACAGCTCAACCACCGCCACACACAGCATCAGCGGCGTGGCATACAGCGCTGCTTTTGCACCACGGCCAATCACCACATCTTTGTTTTCCGGTTTCTTTAACTCTTCATCCACTTCGCTCTGCTTCAGCAGGAACGCGTTGCCGCGCAGCTTAGGCCAGATAGGGAAGAAACGTTTTACCAGGCGATAGGCGAGGTGCTGCGAGTAATCTTCAATTTCATCGCTGTCATCACCGCTTTTCAGCATCATCACTGCTGTCCATGCCACGATCAGCGCAAACACAATCTCAACGTACGGGCCAAGGCTCAGTAAGCCAGTACCGATAGCCACGAAGATGCCACGGAATACGATGGCACCAATCACGCCCCAGTAGAGCACGCGGTGGCGGTAGCGGTCAGGTACGGCGAACCAGGAGAAAATCGCCATCATCACAAACAGGTTATCAACCGACAGCACTTTCTCCAGCGCATAACCGGTAATAAACAGGCTGGCCACTTCAGCGCCATGATGAATGTAGAGGAAGCCAGCGAAGCCCATCGCCACGGCCACCCAAAACAGTGACCACAGTGCCGCACTCTTCAGCGAAATAGGCTTATCGCCACGGTGCATCAACAGGTCGATTAAAATCGCACCGACGGAGAGTGCGATAAAAACAATCACAGTTTCAACGGGGAAACCGATGTGTGTGGATTCCATTATTAATCCTTCAGATTAAGTTACAGGCCAAATTCCGCGGGGTCGAAACCCAGCGCGATGGCAATTTCACGTACCGCTTTCTGCTCGTCTGCATCGAAATCACCGTCGCTTTTACCAACAGCAATACCGACACGCACGGCCAGCTGCGCCGCTTCAGGTTGATCTTTGAGCGCCATGATGTACTTCATGGTTTCGCCCTTGCCAATCTCCAGATCGAAATCGAAGCTGGTGACCAGTTTGTTGAAGAACTCGATCACTTCCGTGGTCTCGAACACTTTCAACTCTTCAGAGGCGCGCAGGAAGCCGATCATTTTCTGCTTCTCGTCCGCGCTGACTCCGTCACTGGCAACCGCAATACGTGCACAAACCGCCACGGTGCCCTGCATGAATTTCTTATTTTTATAGCGACTGACCTGTTTAGTCAGTTCGTCGCGTCCTGAGTTGAACGCCCCTTTTACCTTGTCAAAAAAGCTCATGGTCTTTCCTCTGTCTGAATTATTTGGAACCGGCACGCCAGCGAAAGCCCCAGCCGAAGGCTTTGTCCATATCGTCGTGTCCATTAAAGAACTGGTTGATGCGCTCAACGCGGATACTGCCGTTGTCATTAACCAGACGGGCAATGGCACACATGTTGCGGCGGTTCTGGCCTTCGGTCATTCTCGTCTCAATCGGCGGTTGATCCGGAACGTGCAGCGTGACGATGCCATCGGTCTTATCCCAGCTAGCAACGCCTTCATAAATGTAGGCAAAAATCAGCACTTCACTGATGTGCTTCCACTCGCGACCGTTGACATGCAGCCACTCACCATCGCTAACTTCACCAGTACGATCATCACCCTGGAGCTGAACATATGGCTCATCACGCAGGGAGCCGAAGTTACCGCCCAGCGCCTGGATCACACATTTGTAGCCATCTTCCAGCCGCACAAACGCGCCCAGGTCGAGATCGACGCCTTTGTTACCGCCGAACATTGAGCGCAGGCCCGTTGCGCCGCCATTGCCACGGTGCCAGTTGAGATTGATGCGGATCTCACCAAAGTTGTCGCGCTTAGTCAGGCTGATCGCGGGTTTCTCTTTGGTCAGAGAGACTTTGCTCAGGCTGATTTTCGCTGGCGCAGGTGTCGGTGCTGGAGTCGGAGCGGGTGCCGGTTCATCCGATACATTCACACCAAAATGCTCTGCCAGCGGCTTAAGGCCACCGTTAAAGCCCTGGGCAATAAAACGGAATTTCCATTCGTTGTTGCGGCGATAGAGCTCGCCGAGAATCAGTGCTGCCTCCTGGCGTCCAGCCAGTTCAACGTTGCCACTCATCAGTACTTCGCTGTTCTGCTCGACCTGAATTGCAAGGCGTTGCAGAGCGGCTACCGTGCGGCCACCGTCACAAGTGACGGTAAAGGCGACTTTCTGCACTTCAGGGCGTAAGCGGCTGAGATCCACGCTGAACAGCGAGTGATGGCCTTCCGTTTTCAGGCTGATGGTACGGTCATCGTTTTCCGGCTGGCCGTAAAACACCATGTCCGCATCACCGTTGACTTTACCGCTGGCAAACAGGCGAAACGCCGAGGCATCCACCTCAGCACCTGATACCACGCGTACCGTCAGCAGGCTGCCCGGCACTGCGGCGTTACTTCCAGGAGACATCGTCATTAGCGCACCACCACAGCAACAATATCCGCCATCATGTCATCGATGACGCGACCTTTAGAGGCCTGACCGTGAGCAGTGAAATCCCACAGGCCACCGTTGCGGTGCAGCGAAGCGATAACAATGCCGGTGTGGCTGCCCTGCTCTGCCAGTTGATAGCGCGCCAGCTCTTTGCCGCTTTGGTCGACCACCCGGCAGAAGGCATTTTCGACCTCATTGAAGGTCTGGCCACGGAAGCTATTCACGGTAAAAGCGAGATACTCCACTTCCGCAGGCAGACGCAGGAGATCAACGTTAATCACTTCGTCATCGCCATCACCTTCGCCTGTCATGTTATCGCCGCTATGCTGCACAGAGCCGCAGGAAGAGGCGAGTTTACGGAACCAGATAGTGTCGAGTTGGTGACCGGATTTATCCAGTAAAATACAGCTGGCATCCAGATCGATGGCGTCATTACCACCGCCAAGCAGCTTGCTGAATAACCCTTTTTTCTTTATTGGGTCCCAGCCTAAGCCGAAATGAAGTTTATTTAATGAGGATGTTTGTTTGCTGAGTGAGACAGTCTGATTTTTGCTTAATGAAACCATGTCATATTTCCTTCAACCAGGTATTGAAAAGGTTCTGTTTTAAACACCCTATTCCTTAGAGGAAAAATCATAACATGATGCCAATATCGAACAAGCGCATTTTTCCCTGAAATGTTTGGTAGCACTTTAAATTATTGAAATCAAAAGAATAAAAATTTCCTCACCAGGAAAAAAACCGATTTTAAGATGACAAATCTTTACATGAAAATTCATAATCTTACGTCAATGACAAAATCATATTATGATTGACAGTAGATTGCGTGACAAATACACTCCACTGGACATAACATCCTTCATTCCCGAGCGTGGAAATAACCTGAAATGAGACACAACATCTGGTTTATGGAAGGACTCTCTTCACAAAGAGATATTATTCATCACATTAAAAACGATCTGCATGTACAACAGCTTAATATTACTGTTTATGCATCTCATCGCCATCAGCGTAATGAAATTCTCTCATTGGCGGATGCGGCATTTATTGAGCCCGCAGATGACAATCAACGGCTAGAATTTATTCTCTCCACGCAAGAGAAATACGCAATTCAGGCGATTCACACCGGACGTCATGCGCAGTGGTTTGAATCCCATCGACAGGCCATTGAAGCCTGCGGGGTGCGTTTAACCACCGGTGCCAGCAACCGCGATCAGCTGGCACTGGCTGATGATAAAGCAGCCTTTGCGGAAGCGATGCAGCACCTCAGCTTGCCGGTGGTGCCTTCCATTCGCGTTGATTCCGCCGCCGCACTGCGTGAGCAGATCGCCAGCCAGCCTTTCGCGGGTGCGCCGCTGTGCATCAAACCGGTTAACGGCATTTATGGCATGGGATTCTGGCAGTTTGATGACAGCCTCTCACCAATGGCGGCATTTACCCATCCCGATCATCGTCGAGTCAATACCGCGCTCTATTTGCAGGCGCTGGAAGCGACTGAAACCTTCTCACCCCTGGTGCTCATGCCCTACTTACCAGGCCCCGAGTATTCGGTGGATATCCTGGCAGAAAAAGGCCAGGTGTTGGCCGCCGTTGCCCGCCGCAAAGAGGGTGCGTTACAGCATCTGGAACAGGGCGGAGCGGCTTACGAACTGGCAGTCGCTTGCGCCAGCGCCATGGGTGCAGATGGATTAGTTAATGTACAAACACGCCATGATGCGCAGGGCCAGCCGCTGCTACTGGAAATCAATATGCGTCCATCGGGTGGCATTGGTTACACCGCGCTCAGCGGGGTAAACCTGCCAGCACTGTTTGCCCTGCGCCAGTTGGACCTGATTGATCATTCGCAGATCCTTGCAGCTACTCAGCGTTTTCATGCGACTTCGGTGCGCGCATTAACGCAAGCCGTGTCTTACAGCCCTGCGCTGACCAATCGTCTTATTTAAGGAATTCTATGGAGACTCTCTGGAGCCGAACCCTGTCCTGCGGCACGCTCAGCGTCATCCCAACCGGGGCTGACACCCGCTTTGATGAGCTGTTTGAAGTGGCCGAACGCCGCAATCCGAAGCGGGCTTTTCTGTTCGTTAGCAAGGTTCTGGGTCGGCATATTCCGGTTGCTCCAGCCAAAATGCGCCAGGTTTACCGCCAGTTGTCACAACGTCTTCCCGCCCTCGATCATGGCCCGGTGTTGTTTATCGGCATGGCCGAAACCGCCGTCGGGCTGGGCGCTGGCGTGTTTGATGAAGCGCGCCACCAGGCGCAACAGCCGGTTTATCTCACTTCGACCCGTCATCCACAGGCGGCAGAATTGCTGTGTGAATTCAAAGAAAACCACAGCCATGCCACCGATCATCTGATCTACCTGCCGGAAAATACCGAGTTACGCCAGCGGGTACTGAATGCCCGCACGCTGGTACTAATTGATGATGAGGCCACCACCGGCAACACCTTTATCAACCTGTTGCAGGCATTACGTCAGGAAGGCGGGCTGAACCAGATTGAGCGCGTGATCACCGTTACGCTCACGGACTGGAGCGGGGATGCGCTCACAGAGCGCTCACCGCTGCCGGTGCATGCCGTTTCACTCGCACAAGGCAGTTGGCAATGGCTGGCCGACCCTGCAGCACCGCTGCCAGAAATGCCCGCCGCCTCACTGCATACTTCGTCTGATGTGCCGCTGATCGGCAAGCAGAGCTGGGGACGTCTCGGCATGAAAGCGCCTGCGGCCGATCTGGGATGCCATATTCAGCCCCAGCCGGGAGAGAAGATCCTCGTCCTCGGCAGCAGCGAATTTGTCTGGGAACCCTTCCTGCTGGCTGAACGACTGGCCGCACTGGGTGCAGAGGTCAAATACAGCTCCACCACCCGTTCACCGATAGCGTCCGGCTTCGCTATCGAATCGATCATTGCCTTCAATGACAACTACGGGCTCGGTATTGCTAATTTTGTCTATAACGTGGCGCACCAGCGGTTTGATCGCATTTTGCTGTGCATTGAAACCCCGGAATCCAGCGTCGATCCACAGTTACTCACCGCGTTGCAGCAGGTTGCGACACACGTTGAGGTGATTTGCTATGACTAAACCGGTGATTTTCTCCGACCTGGACGACACCCTGTTCCAGACACGTCGCAAAATGGTGGACGAGCTGAATGTCGCGCCCTTCCGCCCTGGCGCGCTGGATCGCAGCCTGCAACCGCGCAGCTTTATGACAGAAGAACAGGCAATGCTGGTTGACTGGATGCTGGAGCATGCCGATCTGATCCCGGTCACCGCACGCGGCACGGAAGAGATTGCCAGGGTAAAAATCCCGTTCCGATCCTGGTCGATCGCTACGCACGGCGCGGTGATCCTCAATCCACAAGGGGAAGAGGATGCCGAGTGGCGCACACAGATGCTGGAAAAATTGCAGCCCTACCGCAGCCGCTTACTGGACATGCAGCAAGCGATTACCGAACTGATGGCCCAGCGTGATATCAACGGCTGGGCACGCATCAACTACGAATATGACCACACCCCCATCTACCTGGTGATGAAGCACTGCGACAGCACGCGCCTCGATGAGCTGTATGCCATTGCGGATGAGATTGAACAGCGGTTCCCGACCACCGGTTTTTATCTCCATCGAAACAGCAACAACGTGGCGTGGCTACCGCTGGTAGTGGAAAAAGGATTAGCAGTCAGCTTTTTACTTGAGAAATTGCGCGCTGAGCGCGGCATCTTCCCGGTGATCGGCCTTGGGGACAGCCTGAGCGATCACCGCTTTATGCAGCTCTGTAGCTGGTACGGCCTGCCGCGCCAGAGTCAGTTTGCCGCACAGATCAACCGCACGATTTTTGGAGAACAGACCGATGCCTGATGCACAGCCTTTTTCCGGATCGTACCTGCCGGGTGACGTCGAGTTTTTGCTGAATCCGGTACAGATCGCCATGACCCCAGTGGATCAAAAAGAGCAGCTGATCCAGTCCGGCACCCGCCACTACTCCGAGATGCTTAGCCAGGAACCCGAGCCCACCCATTGGCATCTGACACTGTTTAATCAGGCTCTGGATCAGGGGGCAGAACGTCTGGCACAGGAAGTGACGATGCTGGCCCAGGCGCTGATAAACCAGTTCCCTACCACACCAATCGTGTTGGCCAGCCTGGTGCGTGCTGGCGTCCCGCTCGGTGTCATGCTGCAACAGGCACTGCGATCCCTCGGTCATACGTCATACCATTATGGCATCAGTATTATTCGCGATCGTGGCATCGACGGTGCGGCGTTGGAGATCATTGAGGCACGTCATGGCTGCGAAGGCATTGTATTTGTCGATGGCTGGACGGGCAAAGGTGCGATTACCGGTGAGCTGGTTCGTTCACTCGCCCAGCGCCCTGGCTATCCCGCTCAGCCACGCCTGGTTGTTCTGGCCGATCCCTGTGGCCGCGCGTGGCTTTCCGCCAGCGATGATGACTGGCTGATCCCGTTTGGCATTATGGGTGCGCCAGTTTCAGGGTTGATCTCACGCTCGCTGTGGTCGGAATCTGGCCTGCACGGCTGCGTAAAGTGCGATCATCTCGCGCAATATGATTGCAGCCAGCAGTTGGTTGATACCGTTGTCCGCTATGCACAACGGCTGGACGCCAGCACATTGCCACCGTGCCAACCGAATGCGCTCCCGCAACAGCAATTGATAGCGCGGAGTGAAGAGGTGCTGTCGTTGTTGGCAGACCGTTATCAGGTCGACAGCCTGAACCGCATTAAACCCGGCATCGCCGAGGCGACCCGTGCGGTGCTGCGTCGCGTCCCGGATCATGTGTTAGTGCGATCGGTCACTGATCCCGACGTCGCACTGCTGGTTTACCTCGCCGGCCAGAAAAATATTCCCATCACCGAAGCGGGCGACGAACTGGGTCAGTATCGCGCGGTGACGATTATCAAGAAGGTGCTGTGATGAACGCCCGTCTCTCACCGTGGCGTTTGGGCGCAACGCTTTACATGCCTGCCGTGCGCAGTGATATCGCCGAGGCGATCTTACGCGACAAAATTACCGGGCTGCGTTCGCTGGTGATCTGCCTTGAAGATGCGGTAAGTGACGCTGAGCTGCCACAGGCGCTACACAATCTCCAGCAATTATTGCTGCAGTTAAGTGCCGCGCAGCGTGCAGAAGGCAATGCCGCATGGCCGTTAGTGTTTATCCGTCCGCGCCATCTGGCGATGGCCGAATGGCTGATTGAGAATCTCGATTTAAGCGCGATTGATGGCCTGGTGCTGCCCAAATTTACCCTGGCTACCCTGCCTGCCTGGTGGCAAATCATCGCAGAAACCCATCTGCACCTGATGCCAACGCTGGAGACAGAAGAGGTGTTTGATGTGGTTGCGATGCGCGAACTGGCACAGGCACTACAGCAGCACCCTTGCCGCTCACGTATTCTGGCGTTGCGCATTGGCGGTAATGATCTGATGAACACGCTATCGCTGCGCCGTCCGCGCCACCTGACGCTGTACGACACGCCAATGGGTTACACCATTAAAATGCTGGTGGCGGTCTTCGCCTCACGGGATTTTGTCTTGAGTGCGCCGGTGTGCGAACTGATTGACGATCAGATGATGCTGGAAAATGAGCTGCAACTGGATATTGCCCATGGTTTGGTGGGCAAAACCGCCATCCATCCCAGCCAGATTGCCGCGATACAGAGTCAACTGATGGTTTCTGCTGCAGATCACGCTGATGCCTTACGCATTCTCAACTCCAGCCAGGCGGTATTTAAATCACAGGGTGCGATGTGTGAACCGGCCACCCATCGCCGCTGGGCGGAAGCAATTCTGGCGCGCGCGCAGGAGTACGGCATCGCCGCAGAGAATAGTTCAGGTAACGCAATGCTTTTACGCAATCTATTTACCTGACATTAAGGCAAATATTGATATTGTCGTGAAGTCACTAGCAAGGATTGCGTGGCTGACCTTTAACTCACAACGCAGGCCTTGATCGACAATGCAACTCAGTACCCGACAAACACGTGTATATATGCTCGCATCGCTACTCAGCAACCGTAAGCCCGTCGCGGCCAGCCAGCTGTTAGCCGAGCTGGATTGTTCCGAACCGACCCTGACCCGCGTGCTGAAAGAGCTACGCGAATCCTGGTCCGCCGAGATCAAGTACAGCCGTGGCAACCAGAGCTATGTACTGGTCGATAGCGGCAAGTTGGATAAAAAAAGCCTGCGCTATATGAATGAAGCGCTAAAATTCAATGCTGAACTGCAAACCGCAGACACCCAAAGCCGTGTGTTTCTCGACAAAGAGAAGAAAAAAGCGGTTTCGCTCTCGTTACGCATGTCAGTACTGCGCAAGATTGACCAGATCAGCCTGTTGAGTGAAATCACCCGCAGCGAAGCCGCTGAGATGATTGTTAATCAAGGGTTTGAGGCAGTACTGGAGCGACTACGGCGGGGTTGACTGTGTTAACACGTTAAAGGAATAGCGAATTAATTTATGGATAAATCAAACGTTTTCACGCAATGGCTGCGCCTGGCCTCAATCTATGCCAGCCTATCGTTGGGCTATTGGATAGCCAGCTTCTTCTTCTCGGGTTCGACAGTACCGTTTCTGGTTGGAATGGTATTTTGCTGCGCCATTAACTGGAATTCGCACAAGTACTTTTCTGGTAGCAGACGTTCAGAGGAGAATGTTTAGGGTTAGCAGCTACCGCTTAAACTAAACAGTAAGTCTGTATAACCTTTATATTTCAAACAGGTAGCCATAGAAAAACATTTTTCTCTATGGCTATGTCATCAGCCCTAAAAGACACCCCTGCCCTTTAAAAGCCTTTCTTGATATCCGTTAGAGTAAGTTTATCGCTAAGCACAGATAAGCCAGCGGCTTTGAAATTCGGCATCGTGATGGGGAGTGTTCCAGAAGGCCGGTGGAAACCATATCCCAACTGCCAGAACCACACATACGGCGCTGTCACACCGTCCCCCACCCAGTAAAAACCAGTTTCCATAATGGACATCCGGTTGAGAGTGAACCCCCACCCTAACACCGATGGTAATTAATAGCTTGCTAATATTTGCAAAGATTGGTCAATGCCGGTGGGTGTTGGCGTCGGAGCACGCCAGTAATGATGCCACATGAACTCCAGGATAAAACCGCCCGGCGGCGGTCAGCCTCCTTCAGGCGCGAAATGCAGAATAAATTTGTCTTTCAGGGTTGCCGGGCGCATGGGGAAAGTACCTGAATTGATGGCTTGTTCAGTGGCTTCCAGAGCTACTGTACACAGAGCGGGATCGCCCCCTTCCGCATTAACGTTCGTTGGTTGCATACCTAACGGCTGTGTAATCACTATATCGCAGGTCTTGCCTTGGTATTTATCTGCATCAAAAAAACGAGACTCTATTGCAGTAACAGACTGGCACATCCATACATGGAGTTCCCGGCTCCCAACCTGCTGCGGTGTTTCCGATTCGCATTGGTTTTTTATTTCCAAAGCGGTTGGGAAACTCAATGCTTTGCCAGGCGTTTGTTTTGTATGTGTCTGACATCCCGCCAATAGAATAAGGCATATAAAAGTAAGTGTTTTTTTCATTATGGCATCCATGCAGTTAATTTATCGATTTATAACACCTTATAAGCATTGAGGAAACCTTACAGTCCATCTCTTCATCATCTGGCTCCGTCTTAAAAACGTCCTGCGGTGAACAGCAAAATTAACCTCATCTGACCTGCTCCCCGTTGATTAATACACCGCGATGTTAGTAATGTCTTCATAAGTTACATGAGGCCCCCCTTGACGCAGATTATCTGTCGCCGCATCACTACTGCTCCACAATTTAACAAGGAAGACCGAATGCCATTGCCTGAGCGCTTTCAACTAGCCAAAATCAGTCGCCAAAGACTTAAGGTGTTAGCTGACACTACCGAAGAAATACTGTCGCAAATTGATACAGGCACTAACGAAGATGATGAAGGGCTAAAAGCGATGATCGCCGACTGGAACGGCCAGGTTATCAACCCACAAACATTTTCTGATTTCCGGGACTTTTCCTCTTGGACGAGTGCAAAGAACTTTACCTGGATGGCATTTAATCAGGAAAAATACATTAACGATTTAACCTGGCTTGAGCTAATTCAGATAATCAATTTCGTGTGCAATGCTGAAGGCAAGGGATCGGAACAAAGCTACGCGCTGGGATTGCTGGAGAAAAACTTTGATGCCAACCCGTCTGATCTCATCTACTGGCCTGATGCATGGTTCCAGGACGAGGACATGTTTCATGTCGATTTAACGCCAGAGGAAATGGCAGCATACCTGATGGCAAAATCTGGCAGGTTTCTAAGCGATGCGCCACAAATCGATCTGAAATACCCGATCCCTTTCAGCGCAGCAAACTAACGCTATGGGCATTGTTGTTCATTTGAAACAGCAGGAAAAGCGATCATCAGGAGTTCGTCTAACAGGAACCTATCCCCACATAGATTTAGCTTTCAATAGAACTTAGTAGACATCACGATCACGATATTTCGCTTGTGAGCTGGTTTAAAAGGGAATTTTTGTACTTGAGTAAACTACAGGAGAAGTGAAAATGGCGCGCCCTACAGGATTCGAACCTGTGACCTACGGCTTAGAAGGCCGGTGCTCTATCCAGCTGAGCTAAGGGCGCTTGGGGAAGCTGGGTGGATTATACGGTGGGCACTTGCTGAGTCAACGATTTTACGCGTCCAGGCAATCAGTTGCAGAAGAATCGTGCAGTCGTGGCAATGCAACACCTGACAGCACGCGACTCTTCTGACACAATATGCGCCATTCCCCCGATTCAACATAACACAGTGGATTTCCTCTCTGATGGTAGCAAAGATTATTGACGGTAAAACGATTGCGCAGCAGGTGCGCTCTGAGGTTGCTGAAAAAGTTCAGCAACGCATAGCGGACGGTAAACGCGCACCTGGTCTGGCAGTGGTGTTGGTGGGTGAAAACCCGGCATCGCAGATCTATGTGGCGAGCAAACGTCGCGCCTGCGAAGAAGTTGGATTCGTTTCCCGCTCTTACGACCTGCCCGCTACCACCAGCGAAGCAGAACTGTTAGAACTGATTGACCAGCTCAATAACGATAGCGCAATTGATGGCATCCTGGTGCAGCTACCGCTGCCTGCCGGTATCGATAACGTCAAAGTGCTGGAACGCATCGTGCCGGACAAAGACGTTGATGGCTTCCATCCTTACAACGTAGGTCGTCTGTGCCAGCGTGCGCCACTGCTGCGCCCTTGCACCCCACGCGGCATCATTACGCTGCTGGAGCGTTATAACATCGACACCTACGGTCTGAATGCGGTAGTCATTGGCGCTTCAAACATCGTAGGCCGTCCGATGAGCATGGAACTGCTGCTGGCAGGCTGCACCACCACCGTGACTCACCGCTTCACCAAAAACCTGCGTCATCACGTCGAACACGCCGACCTGCTGGTGGTTGCCGTGGGCAAACCGGGCTTCATTCCAGGTGACTGGATTAAATCTGGTGCCATCGTGATCGATGTGGGTATTAACCGTCTGGAAAGCGGCAAAGTTGTTGGCGATGTAGAGTACGAAGCCGCTGCGGAGCGTGCTTCCTTTATCACCCCAGTACCGGGCGGCGTAGGTCCAATGACCGTTGCTACCCTGATTCAGAACACGCTACAGGCGTGCGAAGAGTACCACGATGGAGCACAGGCATAATGGCAACTTTCTCTCTGGGCAAACACGCCCACGTTGATCTGTGTGACCTGCTGAAGCTGGAAGGCTGGGTAGAAAGTGGTGCACAGGCAAAAATCGTGATCGACGAAGGTCAAGTCAGCGTTGATGGCGCGGTTGAAACGCGTAAGCGCTGCAAAATCTTCCCAGGCCAGACGGTCTCGTTCGCCGGGCAGAGCATCACTGTCGTCGCGTAAGCCGTCAGGTTAAAACAACAAAGGCGCCCATACTGAGCGCCTTTTTTCTGTCCTGCACGCTTAGCTGTTAGCGCAAGCGTCCATAAAAAAGGGCGATTGCTCGCCCTCTTGCTTATTTACGTCGCCAGGTGGTGCCCTGCGGCCCATCTTCCAGCACAATGCCTAATGCGTTCAGCTTATCGCGTGCTACATCGGCCTGCGCCCAGTCTTTGGCTTTACGTGCATCGTTACGCATCACGATCAGCGCCTCAATTTCGGCCACTTCATCGTCATTGCTCTGCGCACCGCTTTGCAGGAACAGCTCTGGATCTTGTTGCAGGATGCCCAACACATTAGCGATTTCACGCAGTTTGGCTGCCAGTGCGTTCGCGGCGGTAGCATCTTCGCCTTTCAGGCGGTTCACTTCGCGCGCCATATCGAACAGCACGGAGTAGGCTTCTGGCGTGTTGAAGTCATCATCCATCGCGGCACGGAAACGGGCGTCAAACTCTTCGCCGCCCTGCGCTGCCACGCTGGTATCGGTGTGGCGCAAAGCGGTATAGAGACGCTCGAGGCCAGCACGCGCCTGATTCAGGTTCTCGGTGCCGTAGTTGAGCTGGCTACGGTAGTGGCCAGACATCAGGAAGTAACGCACGGTTTCTGCATCATAGTGCTGCAACACGTCACGCACGGTGAAGAAGTTACCCAGCGATTTAGACATCTTCTCGCGGTCCACCATCACCATCCCGGAGTGCATCCAGTAGTTGACGTAAGGGCCATCGTGCGCACAGGTTGACTGCGCGATTTCGTTTTCATGGTGCGGGAACATCAGATCTGAACCGCCACCGTGAATATCGAAGTGCGCGCCGAGCTGCTTGCAGTTCATAGCAGAACACTCAATGTGCCAGCCCGGACGACCATTGCCCCACGGAGAAGGCCAGAATGGCTCATCGGCCTTGGACATCTTCCACAGCACGAAATCCATCGGGTTACGTTTAACTTCTGCCACTTCGACGCGAGCACCCGCTTGCAGCTGCTCCAGGTCCTGGCGTGACAGCTTGCCGTAATCGACATCGCTCAGCACATCAAACATCACATCGCCATTGTCTGCCACATAGGCATGGCCGCGCGCGATCAGACGCTCAACCAGGTCGATGATTTCGCCGATGTGGCGCGTAGCACGAGGTTCCTGATTCGGTGGCAGAATGCCGAGCGCGGCAAAATCTTTGTGCATTTCTGCAATCATGCGGTTGGTCAGGGTTTCAATGGTTTCGCCATTTTCCTGCGCACGTTTAATGATTTTATCATCGATATCAGTGATATTACGCACATAGTTGAGCTTGTAGCCCACATAGCGCAGATAGCGAGAAACCACGTCAAATGCCACAAAGGTACGGCCATGGCCGATATGACAGAGGTCGTAAACCGTAATACCACACACATACATACCGATTTCGCCGGCATGGATCGGTTTAAATTCCTCTTTCTGTCGACTCAGGGTGTTATAAATCTTTAGCATTTAACAGTTCCGTATTGAGACGTGTGCGGATGACACTTTTTCATGTTATCCGGATATTGTGCCGTATTTTTTCACCTGGTGCGATGCAAAGTGCAGCTTCTTATGCAGTCAGGCTGACTCATCATGTCAATTTGTGTTATAAAAACCGTCGACTATAAGCCCGCGCCCCGCACCGGGACGTGGTGCGTACACTGACTACCCTTTACAGGATGAGAATAATGGTTACCTTCCAGACCAATCATGGCGACATCGTCATCAAAACTTTCGACGACAAAGCACCAGCAACCGTGAAAAACTTCCTGGATTACTGCCGTGAAGGTTTCTACGACAACACCATTTTCCACCGTGTGATCAACGGCTTTATGATTCAGGGCGGCGGCTTCGAGCCAGGCATGGATCAGAAAGAAACCAAAGGCGAGATCAAGAACGAAGCGAACAACGGCCTGAAAAATACCAAAGGCACGCTGGCAATGGCGCGTACCCAGGCTCCTCACTCTGCTACCGCTCAGTTCTTCATCAACGTAGCCGACAACGACTTCCTGAACTACCGTTCTGCTGACCTGCAGGGCTGGGGCTACTGCGTGTTCGCCGAAGTGGTTGAAGGTATGGACGTTGTAGACAAAATCAAAGCGGTAAAAACCGGCCGCAGCGGCATGCACCAGGACGTGCCAGTTGATGACGTAGTGATCCAGAAAGTCACCGTTAGCGAGTAATGTCTCGCACCCTGTTTATCGCAGATCTGCATCTGTGTCAGGAAGAACCGGCGATTACCGCCGGTTTTCTGCATTTTTTGCAGCGAGAAGCGCCACACTGCGATGCGCTTTACATTCTCGGCGATCTGTTCGAAGCCTGGATCGGCGATGACGATCCTAATCCGTTGCATCAACAAATCGCTCAGGCACTGCGCGCACTGCCCATCCCGACCTTCTTTATTCATGGCAATCGTGATTTCCTGCTTGGGCAGCGTTTTGCGCGCGCCAGCGGCATGACCCTGTTGCCAGAGGAGCAGGTGCTGGAGTGCTATGGTCACCGGGTACTGATTATGCACGGTGATACCTTATGTACTGATGATACTGGCTACCAGAATTTTCGCGCTAAGGTGCATAAACGCTGGCTACAACGGCTGTTTCTCGCGCTACCCTTACGCTTACGTCAGCGTATTGCCGGTAAAATGCGTGCAGGTAGCAAGCAGGCTAATCAGCACAAATCCATCAGCATTATGGATGTGAATTTGCAGGCGGTGGAGAGCACCATGCTACGCCAGCAGGTGAAAACGCTGATCCACGGCCATACGCATCGACCGGCGATTCATCAGTTTGCCTTGCAGACCCAGCCCGCACAGCGTGCCGTACTGGGTGCGTGGCACGAAGAAGGATCGATGATCCAACTCGATGCCAACGGTATTCAATTGATCCGCTTTCCGTTCTGAAAACCGGCCCTTGTGCCGGTTTTCCTCTGACGCAACCGTTTTCCTTCCGCACTTCTCATGCTATTCTCTGTGCCCTTCTTCACCTGACCGACCGGCCAGGTACGTATGAATATTCACAGGAGTTGACCGCATGTCATCCAATGCTGCCGCCACCACGGCCCGTATCGCTATTGTCATGGGTTCCAAAAGTGACTGGGCCACGATGCAGTTCGCTGCGGAAATCCTCACCACGCTGGACGTCCCCTTCAATGTTGAAGTGGTTTCTGCTCACCGTACGCCAGATAAGCTGTTCAGCTTTGCTGAAACCGCCGCCGATAATGGCTACCAGGTGATCATTGCGGGTGCCGGTGGTGCCGCTCATCTGCCAGGCATGCTGGCAGCCAAAACGCTGGTGCCAGTACTGGGTGTTCCGGTACAGAGCGCAGCCCTGAGCGGCGTTGACAGCCTCTACTCCATTGTACAGATGCCACGCGGGATTCCGGTGGGTACGCTGGCGATCGGCAAAGCCGGTGCCGCCAATGCTGGCCTGCTGGCTGCACAGATCCTGGCGATTCACGACGCAGCGCTGAATACGCGTCTGGCGAACTGGCGTCAGGCCCAGACCGATGACGTGCTGAATAACCCGGACCCACGGGAGGAAGCATGAAGCCGGTTTGCGTACTGGGCAACGGCCAGCTAGGACGCATGCTGCGTCAGGCCGCTGAGCCACTGGGTATTCAGGTGTATCCGGTGGGAATTGATGCGGAGCCCGAGTCACTGCCGATTGCACAGAGTGTGATCACCGCCGAGGTCGAACGCTGGCCTGAAACCGCCCTCACGCGCGAGTTGGCTAGCCATCCTGCCTTTGTGAACCGCGACATTTTCCCGCGTCTGGCTGACCGTTTGACGCAGAAACAGCTGCTCGACCAGCTCAATCTGGCAACAGCGCCGTGGCAGTTACTGGCAGACAAAGCGGAATGGCCGCAGGTGTTCAGCACCCTTGGCGAACTGGCGATCGTTAAACGTCGCACCGGTGGCTACGATGGTCGCGGTCAGTGGCGCCTGCGTGCCAATGAAACTGACACGCTGCCAGATGAATGCTATGGCGAATGTATTGTTGAGCAGGGCATTAACTTCCTTGGTGAAGTTTCGCTGGTTGGTGCGCGTGGACATGATGGCAGCACGGTGTTCTATCCGTTAACTCATAACCTCCATCAGGAAGGCATTCTGCGCACCAGCGTAGCCTTCGCGCAAGCCGATGCCGCGCAGCAGGCGCAGGCTGAAAGCATGCTCAGCGCGATTATGCATGAACTGAACTATGTTGGTGTGATGGCGATGGAATGCTTTATTACGCCTGAAGGTTTGCTGATCAATGAGTTAGCGCCTCGCGTGCACAACAGCGGCCACTGGACGCAAAATGGTGCTTCTGTCAGCCAGTTTGAGCTGCATTTGCGTGCGGTACTCGGCCTGGCGCTGCCGCAGCCCGTGGTTGCAGCCACTTCAGTGATGGTTAACCTGATTGGCACCGACGTGAATTATGACTGGCTGGCGCAGCCCCTGGTGCATCTGCATTGGTATGAGAAAGAAGTACGTCCTGGCCGTAAAGTCGGACATCTCAACCTCAGCGACAGCGATCACCCGCGTTTAGCCACTGCACTGAATGCTCTGGTGCCACAACTGCCGCAGGAGTATGCCAGCGGCATCGCCTGGGCAGTAGAAAAGCTGTAATCAGCAAAGCCGGTCACTGACCGGCTTTTTTTATGCCGATTCGAAACGGCGGAACAGTGCTTTACCGTTGAGCAAACGTACGCCCAGCCAGCCACCGCACAATGAGAGCAACAGCGCACCACACAGCGGGAGCGCCAGCCACAGCGTCCAGTCTGGCTGCCACGGGAAATCAAACACCTTACGCTGCAATGCCCACAGCGCTGCTTCTGCGCCCAGTGCCGCCGCAATACCCGCTACCACGCCCAACAGTGCAAACTCACACCACAGCGTGGTTCGCAGCAGGCGCTTGCCAGCGCCAAGGGTACGATAGACCACCAGTTCCTGACGCCGCTGGCGCATGCCAACCTGAATCTGTGCCAACAGCAGCAGCAAACCACATAACGTCACCAGTATGACCATCACTTCCAGTGCACGGCTCACCTGGCTGAGCACCTGGCTGATTTGGCCGAGAATACTGCCAATATCCAGCAGGCTCAGCGTCGGGAACTGACGATTCAACTGTGCCAGCAGTTCCGGATTGCTATCGAGACGGAAACTGGTCAACCAGGTTTGCGGCTGCGCATCCAGTGCGCCCGGCGGGAAAATAAAGAAGAAGTTAGGCCGTAAGCTCTCCCAGTCAACTTTCCGCAGACTACTGATACGCGCACTGAACTGTTGGGTATCGCCGGTAAAGGTCAAGGTATCGCCCAGTTTCACACCGAGGCGATCGGCTAAATCAGCTTCCATGGAGACTTCACCCGCTTTTGGCGGCCAACTTCCTGCCACGATCGGATTATGCTCTGGCCTCTCGGCTAACGCCGTCAGATTCAGCTCACGGTTCAGTGACGGATCTTTTTTCGGATCGGCATCTTCGCCATTAAGTTGAGTCAAACGCACGCGTACAACAGGATAGAACGTGTCCGGTTGGATCTGATGCTGTTGCAGGAAATCCCGCACCTGCGGCACCTGATCCTGGGTAATGTTCAACAGGAAATAGTTGGGACTGTCTGGCGGCAGTTGCTGCTGCCAGCGATCCAGCAGATCGCCCCGCATCACCAGCAATAGTGCCAACAGCATAAAGGAGAATGAAAATGCCGCCAGTTGGCTCAGGGTTTGCGCCGGTTGCCGTAACAGGCGATTAATGGCTAATCGCAACGCCAGACTGCGCACCACCAGGCGACGTAACAGCAGCAAAGTCCCCCACCCCAGCAGAGATAACAGACCGGCCAGCAGCACAACGCCCGCCAGCAGCGACCAGAGTAACTTACTGTTGCCCACCAGCAGCGCCAGTAAACCGATCACCACCAGCACCATCAGGGGGAGATAAAATTTCAGCGGCCACAGACTGGCAACGGCATCACGCCGTAATACGCGCAGTGGCTGAGTCGCCAGTAACAGGCGATAGGGGCGAATACCCACCAGTAACGAGATAGTAAACAGCGAACCACAGGCCCACAGCCACGGCCAGCCGCTAGCCGCAGGCAAAGCCGCCGGTAAGACCGGTTTGAGCATCACCAGCAGTGCTGCTTCTACGCCCTGGCCTATTACACTGCCGCATATTGCGGCCAACACCAGCACCGCCAGCCACTGGCCGATAATCAGTTTTTGTAGCGACTGACGAGAAGCCCCCAGGGTTTTCAGGATCGCGATCAGGTCATAGCGGCTGCTGCAATAGTGATTCATGGCGACCGTGACTGCCGCAATGGCCAGCATCAGCGTCAGTAAGGCGGAAAGCAGCAGGAATTGCTGTGCTCGCTGCATGGAACGGCCCAGCGCATCTTCCGAGTTTTCAACGCTGATCCAGCGCTGATCCGGTTTTAGCTGCGGTTTGATCCAGCTGTCATAAGCGGCAAGCTGATCGGGATTGCCGGAAAATTTATAGTGCCAGGTGTAGCGGCTACCGGGTTGAATCGCGCCGGTTTTATCGACATCCGCCAGATTAATCATCAGTCGCGGTGCCATCTGGAACGGATTAAACCCGCCATCCGGTTCCTGAATCAACTCACCGGCAATGGTCAGCGTGGTATCTCCCACATCCAGCTTATCGCCCACTTTCAGGTTTAGCAGCGCCATCAGGCGAGGCGCTGCAAGAGCAGTCCCGGGCGCGGGCTTAAGGTCCGGAGGATTGGTTAGCAAGGTGCCAAACATGGGGTAGCGATTGTCTACCGCTTTTACCGAGGCCAACTGCGGTTTATCTACTGCAAAGGTCATGGTCATGAAGATCAGCTGGCGGCTGACTGAGAGCCCATCCTGCTGGGCTTGATCAAGCCACGACTGGGGAATCAAGGCGCTACTGTGCAGCGTACGATCGCCTGCCATAAAATCACGGCTTTGCTGGGTCAGGCCTTTTTCCATGCGATCGCTGATCGACCCCAGCGCTAAAACGCAAGCCACAGCCAGCGTCAGCGCCAGCCAGACAATCAACAGCGAGGGCGAGCGCCACTCGCGCCAGAACCAGCGCCAGATCATTGCACCTCCTGCAATTTGCCATCGACCAGCCTCAACTGGCGATCGCAACGGGCAGCCAACTGTTCATCATGGGTGACCAGAATCAGCGTGGTGGAAAAATCACGATTGAGTGAAAACAGCAGATCAACAATGCGCTCCCCGGTTTTACGATCCAGATTGCCGGTTGGCTCATCCGCAAACAGCAGGCCAGGTCGGCCACTAAACGCGCGCGCCAGCGCAACACGTTGCTGTTCCCCGCCCGAAAGCTGAGCCGGGAGGTGATTGAGCCGTTTACCCAGTCCAAGTTGCTCAAGCAACGCACGTGCCTGCTCGCGACTTTGGCGATCGTTCTCACCGCGTAACAGTGCTGGTAACTGAACATTCTCCAGCGCGCTGAGCGTAGGCACCAACATGAAAGACTGGAAGACAAATCCCACCTGTTGCGCCCGGAGCGCTGCCCGCTGCTCCTCGTTCATCTGGTGCAGTGGCTGGCCGAACAGGTGAACTTCCCCCTCAGTACCATCATCCAGGCCGGCCAAAATCCCTAATAGCGTGGACTTCCCAGAACCCGACTCCCCAATCAGGGCGATGGTTTCCGCCGGTTTGACAACCAGCTCAACTCCGGTGAGGATGGTTAGCTGATGCTCTCCCTGACCGACGGACTTAGTAAGATGATGAACCGCAACAATGTTTTCCGCTGGCATTATCCCTTCCTGTTTTTGCTGTTGCTGGTATCACGCTTTGCCAGCGCCGATACCCTGTTAATTCTGGGCGATAGCCTGAGTGCCGGATACCGCATGGCGGGCAGTGCCGCATGGCCGAATCTGCTGGCGCAGCAGTGGCAGCCGCAAACCAAAGTGATTAATGCCAGTATCAGCGGTGACACCGCCGAACAAGGCCTGGCTCGCCTGCCTGCCCTATTAAAGCAGCATCAGCCGCAGTGGGTGTTAATCGAACTGGGCGGTAACGATGGCCTGCGTGGTTTTCCTCCCGCCAATGTCAGCCAGGTACTGGGCAAAGTGATTGACGAGGTGAAAGCGGCCAACGCACAACCGTTACTGATGCAAATCCGGTTACCGGCTAACTATGGACGTCGTTATACCGAATCCTTTAGCGCGATTTATCCGGCGCTGGCGCAGCAGTATCACGTGCCTTTAGTACCCTTTTTCATGGAGCAGGTCTACCTTAAACCTGAGTGGATGCAACAAGATGGTATCCACCCCAATCCCGATGCGCAGCCGTTTATCGCCGATCTGATGGCGAAAACGTTGGCTCCCCTGGTAAAACACACCACTCAGGGTTAAGGGGTAAAGAAATGTAAAGCAGCAGTGATGTTTTTAGCTGTTTTACATTTCCGCTGTCATGTCCCTATTCCTGCACCTTCAGTTTGCCACTTAGCCTGAGATGCATTATGCAAAAAACCATTTTAATAACCGGCTGCTCTAGCGGCATTGGCCTTGCAGCGGCGAAAGATCTGCACTCACGCGGTTATCATGTGATTGCCGCCTGTCGTCAGCCCGCTGACGTCGCGCAGATGAACAGCCTCGGCCTGACAGGGCTACAGCTCGATCTTGATGATGCAGCCAGTGTTGACCGCGCAGCCGATGAGGTCTTAGCACTGACTCAACATCGCCTCGATGCCTTGTTCAACAACGCCGGTTTCGCGATTTATGGGCCACTGCATACGCTTACGCGCCAGCAGTTAGAACAGCAATTTTCCACCAACTTGTTTGCCGTGCACCAACTTACCCTGCGTTTGTTACCGGCACTGAAAGCCAGCGGCGATGGCCGAATTATCAACACCAGCTCTGTGCTTGGGCTGATCTCCATGCCGGGACGTGGTGCCTATGCCGCCAGTAAGTTCGCACTGGAAGCCTGGAGTGATGCGCTGCGGATGGAGCTACATACCCAAGGCATACGCGTCAGCCTGATCGAACCCGGCCCGATCAGTAGCCGTTTTACTGAGAACGTCAGGCAAGGTGACAGCACCAATCCCGTGCTGAATCCCGCAAGCGCCGATCGGTTCACCCTGCCACCGGAAGCCATCCTACCTAAACTTCATCATGCGCTGGAGAGTAAAAATCCACGTTTGCGCTATCCGGTGACGCTGGTCGCGCAGATAATGACGGTTCTCAAACGCTTGCTGCCAGGTTGGATACTGGATCGCATTTTGCGCGGACGTGCCTGACAACCTGCAAATGGTGCTTGAAGTTGGGGCCACCAGCCCCATATCCTCTTAAGACTTTTTATTAAGGGATTCACTATGTCACCTCAAGCGCCCATCATCGTCGTTACCGAAGCTAACCTGCGCCAAACCATCGAACAGTCGATGCAGGTGCCGGTGCTGTTCTATTTCTGGTCCGAACGCAGTCAACACTGCCTGGAGCTGACTCCGATTCTGGAGCGCCTGGCGCAGGAGTACGCCGGGCAGTTCATTCTGGCCGAGGTGGACTGCGATAAAGAACCTATGGTGGCATCGCAGTTTGGCCTGCGCGCTATTCCTACCGTTTATCTGTTGCAAGATGGCCAGCCAGTTGATGGCTTCCAGGGGCCGCAGCCAGAGGAAGCGATTCGCGCTCTGCTGCAAAAAGTCCTGCCGCGTGAAGAAGAACTGAAGGTGCAGCAGGCAATGGCGCTGCTGGATGAGGGCAAACCGCTGGATGCTCTGCCATTACTGAAAGATGCCTGGCAGTTGAGTCAACAAGCCACTGAAATTGGTTTCCTGCTGGCAGAAGTGTTGATCACGCTGAACCGCAGTGATGAAGCCGAAGCGGTGCTGGATGTCGTGCCATTGCAGGATAAGGACACCCGCTTTCAGAGCCTGCATTCGCAAATTGATCTGCTCAAGCAGGCCGCAGATACGCCAGAAATCCAGCAGTTGCAGACCCAGCTGCAAAGCGAACCGGAAAATGCAGAACTGGCTGCTAAACTTGCTTTACAGCTTCATCAGGTTGGCCGTAACGAAGAGGCACTGGAATTATTATTCAGTTTCATCAAGACCGACCTTAATGCAGCAGATGGTCAGGCGCGTAAGATGTTGCAGGAAATTTTAGCCGCGCTCGGTACAGGTGATGCGCTGGCGTCACGTTATCGTCGTCAGCTCTATTCCCTGCTCTACTGAGTGCTCGATCCTCGGGCCGAACAGACTCGGCCCGCTATTCCGACAGTCAGGAGGTTGTATGCTTACGGTAATTCCCGTTCTTATCGTGGTCGCGTTGGTGATCATCTGGTCAGGCGTTAAGATCGTTCCCCAGGGGTTTCAGTGGACAGTAGAAAGATTTGGCCGCTACACCCGCACCTTAGAACCCGGTTTAAGCCTCGTAGTGCCTTTCATGGACCGTATTGGTCGAAAAATCAATATGATGGAGCAGGTGCTCGACGTCCCTTCTCAAGAAGTGATTTCCAAAGACAATGCTAACGTCACCATTGATGCCGTCTGTTTTATTCAGGTGATAGATTCTGCACGTGCCGCGTATGAAGTCAGCAACCTTGAACTTTCTATTCTCAACCTGACCATGACCAATATCCGTACCGTGTTAGGCGGCATGGAGTTGGATGAGATGCTGTCGCAGCGCGATAACATCAATACGCGTTTGCTGCACATCGTCGATGAAGCGACCAATCCGTGGGGCGTTAAAATTACCCGCATTGAGATTCGTGACGTGCGCCCGCCGCAGGAACTGATCGCAGCAATGAATGCCCAGATGAAAGCTGAGCGAACTAAGCGTGCGGACATCCTCACCGCCGAGGGCGTGCGTCAGGCTGCAATTCTTCGCGCTGAAGGGGAAAAACAGTCGCAGATCCTGAAAGCAGAAGGTGAACGGACTTCTGCATTCCTCGAGTCCGAAGCGCGTGAACGTCAGGCTGAGGCCGAAGCCCGTGCAACCCAAATGGTTTCAGACGCCATCGCCGCCGGTAATATCCAGGCGGTGAATTATTTTGTCGCCCAACGCTACACCGAAGCGCTGCAAAAAATTGGCGAATCCAGTAACAGTAAGGTGGTGATGCTGCCCCTTGAGGCCAGCAGCCTGCTCGGGTCGATTGCGGGCATTAGCGAACTCTTGGGTGAATCTCGCCGCGAGAATAAGTCCTGATGCTGCTCGATCTCATCGCTCATCCACACTGGTTTTGGCTGACGTTAGGCGGCCTGCTTCTGGCCGCCGAAATGCTTGGCACCAGTGGTTATCTGTTATGGAGTGGTGTTGCCGCCGTTCTGGTGGGTTTAGTGGAGTGGGTGTTTCCCCTCGGCTGGGCGGTACAGGGCAGCTTATTTGCGGTGTTAATGCTACTCAGCCTGTATCTGTGGTATCGCTGGATGCAACGTGATCAGAAGAGTCAACCTGTGGTTTCCTCTCTGAACCAACGCGGCCATCAGCTGATTGGCTTTCGTTTGACGCTGGAGACGGCGCTGGTGAATGGGATTGGCCATGTGCGCATCGGCGACAGCAGCTGGCGCGTTCAGGCCACCTCTTCCCTACCCGCCGGAACAGAGGTCATGGTAACCGGGATTGATGGCATCACGCTGCGCATCATTCCAGTAACGCCAGCTCAATAAAAATGCAAATGCCGGGTGGTGAATAAAACATCCGGTGTTTTATCCCGTAAAAATTTTTATCAGCGCTGGGTTCTGATGCAAGGGATTACATTACTGTGAATATTTCGCACGGGTGCATTATTTTGATCGCTGATGTAACGAGACATTGGCACTGAATACTTACATTTATCTTCATAAACAGACAGTTATGGATACACTAGTTAATTTACGCACAGGCTTAAAATATTAAAATAAACCAAGATTCTTTAATCACCCCTCGATTTTTATTATTTAATATGCAGGTATTTTATTGTTATCCATTGCTTGGGGTCTGATAAATTAGTTTCCTTTTGTTAGATTTTTAAGGGTGAAATTAAATTTCACAAGAGTAAGGGGGATCTATTACAATCCCACACATAATTTTTATTATTTTCGGATATTCATAACGCACTATTTAATATATACATCACACCCTTGAAAAGTCATGGCCTTAAAGTTAATATTTAAACTCCAGTTTTCACCTTGAGAGGTTAGAGAAAAAACTCCATTATCTCTAGTCTCAATAATAACTTGAGAGGATGTTATGTTTTGCCAGTTGTTTAACTGGCAATCCGTAATAAACTGCAACAATAAATTAACAACCACTACATTGTAGTCCTCCCCCCATCGACCCCATTTTTCAACTTTTTTGCTGGGAGGTTCATATGTATGGATGCTTAAAGTGACTCGATCTGAAAAATCCAAGTTAACCTGGCCGATTAATAAATTATCTCCTAAGCCATTAGGATAAAGAGAGTCCAGGAATCTATTTCTTGATAGCTCAACTATATTCATACCACCCTCAAAAGTTGTAATGCCCATGAGTACCAGGAACATCTCCCGTATTCAGGTTCTTAATAGGCCTAACATTAAAATGTGGTTCAGCACTATGAAGAGGTGTTGCTTTAACATGGCCTAAACTGTGTTCTTGAATAACCACTGTGGAGTTATTTTGGTCTTTAAAATGATACTGTCTTGTTTCAACAGGCACCCCATTCTTATCTCTCACAAAATCACCATACCCATCCCCTAATTTCTCTCGGCTAACTTCATAGGGCTGCTGATTGTTAGGTATTCTCGCATCACGTTTAGCCTGTCTTAATGCATCTCTGCGGCTAACACCTTCATAAGTCGTTTTCTTGTTGGGTGTACATTCTGTTTTATTCAATCCCAGTGGATCAACCCATCCATTCGGATTCGGCGCATACTGATAAAGATTAAACCCACCCAGCACCCCAATCGGGTCATCGGGACGATTCCGGTGCGGCCATACTTTTAAGGCAACTTAACCTGCTGATGTAACGCGACTTTCTGACGTCAGATCTGCCGGTTGTGGTCTGGGGTTTCCCCCGATGCCCCGACGCGCACTTTTGGCCCGCACGCTACCGCCTCGCCGTGACTGGCCCTGTCTGCACCGTATCATACTAACAGCCTCTGCTTTACCGGCAACCCGGCTACGTCGTGCTGCAAGCTGCTTTGTAGTGGTCAATATTTTTAGGACACTGTCAGAGGTTTTTTTAGACTTTGCCTTTCTTTTTCAACGGGCGACAAGCCGCCGTTATATTGATGAGGACGTACTCTGTTGTAATAGCCACTCAGATAAAATGAGATATCTTTTTTGGCTTCTTCAACGTTCCAGTACCCTTTTTCTGGCAGCCATTCACTCTTCAGGCTTCGAAACAGCCGCTCTGCTACTGCATTGTCCAGGCAGTTTCCTCTCCGGCTCATGCTCTGTCTCATTCCATATCGCTGGCACGCCAGTTGATAAACAAGGCTGCTGTATTGCGTGCCCTGATCTGAGTGGAAAAGAACATCTGATGGACAACCGCGGCTGACCCACGCCATTTTCAACGCATCCTGTGCAAGCCTGCTATCTGCAACGGTGGATAAAGACCAGCCCACCACTTTCCTTGCATACAGATCCATTACAACTGCCAGGTAAGACCATCCGTGTGCTGTTTTGATAAAGGTAATATCTCCACACCAGACCTGGTTTGGCTTTGCTGCATTAAAGCAGCGATTAAGCTCATTGTTTGCTATCCGTGAGACTTTATCCCGTACACGATAGCGATGCTTGCCGGGCTGATGGCTGATAAGCCCGGCTTCCTTCATGAGTCTGCCCGCTTTATAGCGGCCAACCTGTTTACTTTCCTGTTTCAACATGGATGACAGCGTCCGGGCTCCAGCAGAACCACGGCTCATCAGATGCAACTCCGCAGCTCTCTGGCGCAGGGCATCACGCTCTGCGTTACCTCTCTGTTGCTGTTTTTTATGGTAGTAAAACTGGCTGCGTTGCACTCCCAGCACCGCGCAGAGCTCTTTTATTTTGTACGGCCCGCTCAATGCGGTGATTAATGTCAGGGTTTTATGGAGTCCGACATCAGCAAAGCCGTAGCCTTTTTTAATATTTCTTTGTCCCGTTCCAGTCTCTGAATGCGTTCCTCAAGCTGGCGAATCCGGAGCTGGTCAGGTGTCAGCGGAACCGCAGAAGGCGAAATCATCATGCCTGGTGCCGTAGAGTCGCCATTGCGTTCTTGCCGGAGCTGCTTAACCCAGCGTCGCATTACCGTGGGTCCAACATCCGTTGCCTTACAAGCCTGTGCGATGGAGTATTCATGATCGAGAACGAGTTCAGCGCATTCACGCTTAAATTCGGGGGTAAATGTTCTTCCACTCATAAGTGTCACCTCTCTGGTTACTGAAGTTATAACCTCTGAGCGTGTCCGAATCTATTAGACCACTACAGCTTTTCCACCCGTTTTCTCCAGCTGCGCAGGCAGCACGGGCTGACCCAGCCTCAGATGGCTGACAAAGTCGGCATTCATCTGACGCAGGTTCGTCGCTACGAGTCAGGCGAAGCGCAGCCCTCTTTAGACATTCTCAGGCGCATCGCTGTGACCTTCAACGTGACGGCTGACTGGCTGATATTTGAGGAAGGCGAGCGGGAGCCGCAGGATGAGCTGAAGCTGAAGTTTGAAGCGGTCAGGCAGATGGACGCAGAAGAGCAGAAGTCGATCACGTCGATCCTCGACGCGATGATACTGAAGCACCAGGCAAGGCGCGTGCTGGGCTGAGCCGGTTTTAGCGCGGTGATAAAGGGCGGACACCCTTTATCACCGCTCACCACAGCAACTAAGCGAGGTAGTTATCATGGCTGGAACGCATTCTAAGTCAGGCACCGCCGCAGATAAAGCGGCAAAAAGAGAACGACAGTATGTTGTGGGATACCGCCCGCACCGGGGAGACCGGAGCACGCCGCAGGTGAACATTGCCGGGAAGTGGCTGGCTGAGATGGGGTTTGAGGTGGGTCAGAAGGTAACGGTGAAGGTTGAACAGGGCTGTCTGATTCTGACAGCGGGCAGCTAAAGAGAACAAGCCGGAAGGATCGTTAAGATCGCTTCCGGCTTTTATTACTGATTCTCGATTTCAGTTATCCAGTGGCGAAGATCATCATCCGTATATAAAAAATCCCGATCTGTAGAAGGTAAATCAACAGCTCCTAGCAATTTCAGATATTTTAAAACCACGGGATCATCTAATCTTAATGAGTCATCATCGAACATATTAAATGCCCATTCAGATACATCATTTCTTTTTGCATCACCTGCTAATATATTTAATATTTTATTAATTATATCAATACGTTGAGGTTGAATGCTCAAAACGCTACCTCCTTCCTTTATAATTACCATCAATATCAAATATATGATGATTCTTTTCATGAGTAACAGGCTTTGGAGCCACACTTCGTATATTTCCAGTATGGTCTACCGTTTCATACCATGTACGTTTATTACCTGTAGAAGGATCCCATTCTCTAACTAACCTCGCTCCTTTCATTTCACCTGGATTTCGAGATGGTTTTATTTCGTCATAAAAACGGTAACGACCATTCTGTAATTCTCTTACACCGCCAGAACCATATTTTTCATGCTGAGTATAATAATCTTTAAGCTTCTGATAGTCCGCTGCATTGTGAGCACTATTATCTTTTCCTGGCGAACATTTAGTAAGGCCCAGCGGGTCGATCCAGTTCAGCGGGTTCGGTGCGTACTGGTAAAGATTAAACCCACCGTTTAGCCCTATCGGATCCGGGGTCGTAAAGCGGCCGACCTGCGGATCGTAGTAGCGGAACAGGTTGTAGTG
>NZ_ALXE01000020.1 GCF_000295955.2 Pantoea sp. A4 | reverse complement strand
AGCGTCAGGTTCAGCGGCTGGTGAAACGCGATCGTTAATCTGATTGCTAACGCACGGTGTAGCAAGTCTGAGGACATTCTCAGACACTGCCAGCATTGCAACATGGATTCGCGCCAGAATTTTCACGACCCTCGCCGGAGCGCTTTAGGTTATTCATCTCCCTGTTCAGACAGGATTTTTTCATGTTGTAACCGGCGAGCCCGACAGATACGGGCATGATTATCTTCTGCCCATTGCACCAGCTGCTGCATCGGTACCAGGAAAGATCGACCCAAGTCCGTCAGCGCATACTCGACGCGAGGGGGAACCTCTGCATAGATCTTCCGGCTAATATAGCCATCTGCTTCCAGTCGTCGGAGCGTACGCGACAACATCTGGCGGGAAATATCATCGATTTCCCGGCTCAACTGGTTAAAACGTACTGTTCTTTCGGTCAGCGCTTCAAGAATGAGCAAACTCCACTGATCGCCAATTTTATCCAGCACATCACGTATTGGGCAGGCCTGTCCGAACTCTGCAATATCATTTTCACTGCCTTCCCACTTTTCAACTGACATTTGTGCTCTCCAATAGTCACACCGATGTGACCAGGTGAATAAATCCTGACTTCTTGTTGAAGGTCCTGGCTGAATGTACCATCCGGATCTCAAGCAGTCTATTTTTGTGACCAGACATTAAAAAAGAGGGAATATCAGTGAAGAAAATTATTCAACGCGTTCTGTTGGCAGGTATTCTGCTTGCAACCGTGAATACCGTGGCCGCCGCAGCCGAAACCCCAACAGTGAATACCGAGGAAAACCGCCAGCTGGTGCTGCATTTCTATGACCGCTTCTTTAATCATCATGATGTTGATAAAGCCGCAGGCGTAATCGCGGAGAATTACCGCCAGCACAATCCGGATGTGCCGGATGGCAAAGCGCCGTTTGTTAACTATTTCAAAGACTTCTTCCGTGCAAATCCCAACTCACGGGCTAAGGTGATACGCAGCTCAGTAGATAACGATTTGGTCTGGTTGCAGGTTCACTCTACCAACGGTGCTCACGATCGGGGCCAGGCCGTGCTGGATATTTTCCGCGTTAAGGATGGAAAGATCGTCGAGCACTGGGATGTTATCCAGGACGTGCCGGAAAAATCGGCGAATAGCAACACGATGTTCTGATCCAGAAAGGAGTGGCCCGTTAAATCGGGCCACTCCTTAATGATGCCCTTTTGTTTACCAGCGAGATTCTCTTTCAGGTCTTCACGCTTGGAACTTCAAAGCTCAACCAAAACCAATCCACGCGCCTTGCCGGAACAGGTCTCTTCCAGCGCCAGCGGTGCGGTTTCCAGTCCTGTAAACCGGGTAACTGGAAATTCGATGTCCGCCCATGAAGGCTGTGATACACAGGCTAGCCATTCAGCAAAGACTTCGGGATTTTCATCCGCACTGTAGCCACGCAGGGTCACGCCCTTAACAATCAAGGCAAATGCATCGATTTCCACCGGGGCATATTTAGTCGACTTTGCATTCGCCAGTTCAGCAGATAATGCTCCAAGCAGTACCAGTCTCGCACCTTCACGGGTATGCGAAACCGCAGCTTCTAATTGTTCACCCCCGACAATATCGATAAACACGTCAATGCCATCAGGCGCATAGCGATGCAGTTGCTCGCTGATGCTGCCCTCACCTCGCAAGATGACTTCGTCGTAGCCCAACGTCTGTTTCATCCACAGCGCCTTATCAGGCGTGCCGGTACTCCCGATAACACGACTGGCACCCAGCTTACGGGCAATTTGTCCGGCCATAGAGCCAATGGCTCCGGCACGACTGGAAACAAAGACCACATCACCCGGTTTAACCTGGGTGGCACGCGTCAGGGCCGCATACGCTGTCCATCCGTGTCCGAGACAGGCCACGGGATTCGGCTGTCGGGTGCCTAACCGGGTACAATCGCCGACGTTAACAACGGCATATTCCCGCCATCCCAACGGATGAAGCACAAATTCACCCGGCTGCAAACCGCTGTCCGCAGGTGCTGAAACAACCTGACCAATGGCCGCGTCGGCCAGCGTATCGCCAACGTTAATCGGCGGAAACGGGATGCCTTTCACGCTTTCAGCCTCTTCACTCATCATCAGGCGGGTTGAGATGGAGACGCGAAACCAGCGATTGCGCACTAATACCTGATTTGCACCCCACGCCAGTTCATCCTGCTCAACGATGGCGAAGTTAGCGGAGCCAGGCATACCTGAAGAGCGTTTGAGTAGGTTAATTTTCCGATTGCGCTGAAATGGAGACGCCATTTTATTTCCTTTTATATATGTGAGTTAATACTCGCATTATCAGTCGGAGAGCCATTACGTGAATACTCGTGTTCCAGAGACGCCGCAAACCATGCGAAAAATGCCGCAGCAAAGCCGCTCGCGATTTCTGGTCGGCATCATCCTTGATGTTGCTACTCGCATTCTGGCTGAAAAAGGATGGGCAAAATTTAATACTAATGACGTGGCGCGCACCGCGGGCGTCAGCATTGGTTCGCTGTACCAGTATTTTCCCAATAAACTGGCGCTGGCAGAGGCGATCCGCCAGCAGCACCTCGCGGCGATACTCGCGGTTTTTGACACGATTAAGGTTAACGAACCGGCTCAGGCTGACACCTTCAGTGCCGACGTTGAACGTATGATTGACGGCATTATTGCCGCCCACCTCATTAATCCACGTTTGCACCGCATCTTGCTTGATGAAGTACCGCTCTCCGGGCGCGATGCACACCAGGAGTTTGAGTGCCGCTATGCTGAATTTTACCTGACGTTTACCGCCCGACAGGTGGGCACAGCTCGCGCTAAAATCGCCAGTCAGGTGCTGGCTTCTGCTATAGAGGGCGTGGTGCATGATGCCCTACGGCGTGAACAATTGCTGTCATCAGAGCTGAAAAATGAATTAATTTTGCTGGTGAAAAGTTATTTAACAGCATGACCTGTTTGTCTATGTTGACGATGCTACCGGCCGCCTGATGCACCCTCCACTTCTGTGATTTAGAGTCTGCGTGCAACTCTGTGACGACCACGCCGAAATTGTATGAAACGCATCACATTTCTCAGAAAGAGTTAAGCCACCTTAAAAGTAATCGATTACTTTTAAACTTCTTTGTAATCGATTACTTTTCATTAAAGGAAATACTATGCTTGCCCGATTACTGTTCAGTACCTGTCTGCTTGCTTCTGCTGCACTGAGTTCAATGGCCGTTTCGGCGGCGCAGATTGATGACGAAATAGCGCTGCAGATGTATACCCTGAGAAACGTCGGTACGGCGGAAAAACAGTTCGCTATGGCGCATGACGCCGGTTTCAAACATGTTGAAATCGTGGGAACCCATGATCTCAGCGCGCAACAGATGAAATCTTTACTGGAAAAAAATGCCCTGACGGTGACCTCTGCCCACGTCCAGCTCTCGGCACTGGAAAATGACTACGCACCTACCGTGGCATTCAATAAATCCGTTGGTAACAGGGTCATCATCGTTCCGTGGATTGAACCAAAAGATCGCCCGGACAGTACCCGCGGCTGGATTGACTACGCCAGGCGTTTAGATGCGATGGGTGCGAAACTGCGTCATGACGGCATACAACTGGCCTATCACAACCACAACTTTGAGATGAAGAAGTACAACGGCGTGACCGCGCTGGAGATTCTGATGAATCACACCTCACGGGACAACCTGAAGCTGGAGATGGATGCCGCCTGGGTGTCGCGTGGCGGTCAGGATCCGGTGCGCTTTCTGCAGGAATATCCCGGTAGAATCTATGCCATCCATGCCAAGGATAACGCCTCCATCGGCATTCGGGACGATGAGATGAACTTCGCGCCGCTGGGTGAGGGTCTGTTGGACTGGTCAGCCATTCTACCTGCGGCGAAAGCCAATGGTGTGAGATGGTTCATCATAGAACATGACAAGCCGAAGGATGCCTGGAGCATCATCACGACTTCGCTGAAGAATCTCCGCGCGGCACTGCAAAAGTTGCCGCACTAAGCCCGCTTATGCACTGGCACGCTCAATCAGGTGCCCTTGCAGGATCACCCTTTCAGGAGAGGATTCCGGTTGATCAATTTTTTGCAGGACCAACCTGCAAGCCTGACGACCGATATCACGCGATGGCTGCGCCAGGGTTGTCAGCGGTGGCGTGACCATCTCCGCCAACTCGGTGCCATCGAAGCCAGCCACGGCAATATCCTCCGGGACGCGTAGCCCCGCTGCCTGAATCGCTGCCATCGCGCCAGCCGCTAACGTATCTGACACCGCAAACACCGCATCGGGCCGCTCTTTCCTCTCCAGTAATGCAATCATCGCCTCTTTACCGGCGCTGAAGCTCAGTTCGCTGGCATAGCTTATCGCCTGCCACTCAAGCCGATCGCGCTCAAGTTGCGCCAGATATCCCTCCTGACGCAGCCGTGCATATTTATAGCTGAGATCATGATTGATGATAGCAATACGCTTGCGGCCTTTATCCGCCAGATATCGCACCACCTGCTGTGAGGCATCGCTGTCGTTGATACCTACGCAGGAAATTTCTCCCGCATCCGCGTACTCGGCACACTGTACCCAAGGGGTGTTGGCGATCAAGTGGCTTAACTCCGGCAGTTTACTGAAGGCGTCCATGGTGATGATGCCGTCGACCATTTTGCCGGACAGCAGCTGCAGACTGGAACGGGAACGCTCGATATCGGATCCGGAGTTACACAGCAGAATACGATAGCCGTTCTTCTCCGCTTCCTCTTCGATGCCCTTCACCACTTCGGCACAGAAAGGGTTTGAAATGTCGGAGACCATCACCAGAATCATTGAGCTACGGGCGGTGCGCAGTTGGCGGGCCAGTAAATTGGGCTGATAGTTGCTCTCTTTGATCGCCTGCAGTACTTTCTCGCGATTTTTATCTTTAACCGTGTCGCTGTTATTCAACACACGTGACACCGTCGCGACGGAAACCCCCGCCAGACGAGCGATTTTTTGAATGGACATGGCAGCAACTCATACTGAATCAGATGTTACGCAGGCTACCATAATTCCGCGTGAACAATAAGTTAGCCCGATCGGTTGGAAACCGATCGGGCCGGATATTACAGACTTACACGCACCCAGCGCTGCTGCTGATGGCTCTGCACAATCGCATCAACAATCGCCATCACCTGCGCACCATCCCTGAACGTGGCAAAGCTGGTGTTTGACGAGGGTTTGCCCTGCGCGACAGCCTGATAAAACTGTTGCATCATGGCACGGAATGCATCTGGCCAACCCTCAATATGCCCACCCGGGAAGCGTGCTCTGCCAGCCACATCCGGGTTCATCAGCGTGGGGTCATCCGAAAGCAACTGGTTCGCCTTGTGCCGGTGACCCAACCACAGCTGCTGCGGCGTTTCCTGATCCCAGGCCAGTGAGCCAAGGCTGCCGTTCACCTCAAGGCTGAGCCGGTTCTTACGCCCGGCTGAAACTTGCGACACGCTGAAGCTTCCCTTACTGCCATCATCAAAACGGAACAGCACAAAGCCCATATCTTCCGTGGCCACTTCGCGGGATTCATACTGTGTTTCGTCGACCAGTGCGCCAAAAGTACCGGCTTCAGCAAGACTTGCCTTGCGTGTAGGCCAGACTATGGACAGATCGGCCATCACTTCCACGATTTTTCGTCCAGTCACGAACTGGATGGTATCGCACCAGTGAGAGCCAATATCCGCCACCGCACGTGATGCCCCACCCTTTGTGGCATCCACACGCCAGTTGTAATCGGTTTCTTCCAGCATCCAGTCTTGCAGATAGCTGCCCTGTGCTGAAAAAAGTCGCCCCAGTTGCTGGTAACGCACCATGCTCGCGGCCTGCTGTACCATGGCAAACTGGCGATAGACAAAGCTCACGCCATGCACCACCCCCGCCTGCTCTGCCAGTGCCACCAGCTCTCTGGCTTCGTCCATCGTCATACACAACGGCTTTTCCGAAAACACATGTTTGCCCGCCGCTATGATTTGCCGGTTTATCGCCGCGTGCAGATGGTTGGGCGTGCAGTTATGCACCGCATCCAATCCTTGATGTTGTAAAAACGCGGTGACGTCGCTGTAGGCATGCGGCACATTCAGCTGGGCCGCGCGGGATTCAGCACTGTTCTGGTTTGAATCACAGAGGGCAACAACGTTAACGTTGCCCAGGCGACGCAATGCTTCAATATGTGCTGGCCCGATAAATCCCGTGCCAATAATTCCTACGTTAATCACTTCAGGCTCCTTGTTTCAGGCCAAGCTGTGCGCGAACGCTGGATGTAGCATCGTGCTGGGCGGCAAAATCATCAAACGCGCGGTTGGCGACAGGAATAATGTGATGCTGAATAAATTCGGCGCCTTCACGCGCCCCGACGTCACTGTCTTTCAGACAGCATTCCCACTCCAGTACCGCCCAGCCGTCATAATCGTACTGAGCCAGCTTGCTGAATATCCCTTTGAAGTCGACCTGACCGTCACCGGGTGAGCGAAAACGCCCGGCACGCTCAACCCACCGCTGATAGCCTCCGTATATGCCACTTCGGCCATTTGGTTGGTATTCGGCATCTTTGACGTGGAAGGCTTTGATGCGCTGATGATAGATATCGATAAATTGCAGATAATCGATGTGCTGTAGCAGCAGATGGCTGGGATCAAACAGAATATTGCAGCGTGGATGATGATTTACGGCCGCTAAGAAACGCTCAAATGTCACGCCATCATGCAGGTCTTCTCCCGGATGCAGCTCATAGCACACATCCACACCGTAACCATCAAACACCTCTAGCACAGGCAGCCAGCGGCGCGCCAGCTCGGCGAAGGCTTCTTCAAGCAGCGCCGGATTGTGTGGCGGCCAGGGATAGACGTACGGCCAGGCGAGCGAACCGGAAAAAGTGGCATGTGCACGCAGCCCCAGCTTCGCCGATGCCGCCGCCGCTTTTTTAACGCTTTCAATCGCCCATGCTGTTCGCCTGGCATTATCACCACGTACCTCAGGCGGTGCGAAGCCATCAAACGCCACATCATGCGCCGGATGGACAGCAATCAGCTGTCCCTCAAGATGGGTCGATAACTCGCTCACCACCAGCCCGTATGTGCCAAGTAGTCCCGTGATGTCATCGCAGTAGGCCTGGCTGGTGGACGCAAGATCCAAATCAAAGATCGACCGGTGATTACAGGGGATCTGCAATGCTTTATAGCCCAGCGCCGATGCCCATTGTGCCAGTCCTTCCAGGGTATTAAACGGGGCCTGCTCCCCGATGAACTGCGACAGAAAAATACCAGGTCCTTTCAACGTTTTCACGTACACCTCCAGTTAATCAACCCTTTTCATCCCGGTACTTAAAGGTGAAGAGGAAAATAATGGCGATCGCAGCCGCCGCAATGGCGGGGATCCACCAGAATGTTGCCCAGTTTTCAGCCGTGCCTTGCCCCGCAACCAATCGGTTGTAGAGTGCGCCGGAGATTTGCGAACCCAATAGCATGCCGATGCCGTAGGTGAACATGACCACCATGCTTTGCGCCTGCCCTTTTACTTTTTCACCTGCAATGCGGTCTGTGTAGATGAAGCCCACTACAAAGAAGAAGTCATAACAGACACCGTGTAGCAGAATGCCCAGATAGATCAGCGCACGCCCCTCATCGCCCATCCCGATGGCAAACAGCGCATAGCGTACAAACCAGGCCAACATGCCGACCAGTAGCATGTACTTCACGCCCAAACGTCTGAACAGCAAGGGGATCACCAGCATGAAGAAGATTTCAGACATCTGGCCGAAGGACATTGCGGTACTGATGTTTGTCACGCCTGCATCTGCCAGCCAGGAGGCGGTATAAGCGTAATAGGTGCCCAGGGGGATGGAGATCAACGTGGCGCACAGTGCGAACACGAAAAAGTGAGGCACCTTGAGCAAAGCAAAGGCGTCGGCACAGAATAGATCGCGTACTTTTAACGGCATCCCTTTGGCAGGCGCGGGCGTATGCGGCAGCGTCAGGCTGTATACCGCCAATACCACCGAGCAGATGGTCGCGAGGGTGAAGATGGAAGCACTGGAAGCAATGCCGGTGAAGCCGATAAAGATCCCCGCCACTATCCAGCCAATGGTGCCAAACACGCGCACCACAGGGAAACTTTTGTCACTTTTCGCCAGACTGTGGAAGGCAATGTTATTTGCCAGCGCCAGCGTCGGCATAAAGCACAACGTATAACCAAACAGTAAGGCGATGAGCTGAGCACCGTTTTCTGAAGCCAGCGCCGAAGGCACAAACCAGAGGATCGCCGCTCCTGCCAGGTTCATGACGGCCATGACTTTCTGCGACGGGAAGAACCTGTCTACCAACATACCCAGCACAAAGGGAGACAGGATCGAGGCGATCGGCCCGGCTGAAAACGCATCGCCGATCAATAAGGACATGTTGTGTTGCGTCATCACCAGACCGAGCGTGACCGACCAACTACCCCAGATGAAAAACTGCATAAACATCATTAAAGAGAGTCTTGGGATCAACATCTGGTGCTGTTTTTCCATGCTCTCGGTACGCGTTACTGTTGTCACCATAGTGGCCTCTCACCAACAAAGTAATCGATTACATTTCTTTTCGACCCATAAAGTAATCGATTACAAAAAAGGATTCCTCTGTCTGGATCACAGTTTGAAGATTATTGGCCCTGGCCTCGAAGGAGCTTCAGGATGACAGCATTATTGGTAACGCGTGCTCATGGAATGGACGAGCATCAGTAAACCACCAGGAAGGGGAACGATAAATATCTGAGAATTATTGGTGATGTTACAGGCATTCCACCAAGCTAAAAAATCACCACAACCACAGCGATTTTAAATCAATTGTAGAATTTATAGCTACTCAGTAACGCCGAAAACCCTATTCACTCAAGGCATAAATACTTTCACAATATCTCAACGGCAAATGCCGCATGTGAATTTTATAATCATTTATTAATGGTGATCCTGTGCAGAAAAATAGCTCACTGCTGTTACTGGCGTTATCAGTAGCAGTGTTCGGCGTTATCACAACTGAAATAGCAATTATTGGCTTATTACCGAAACTGGTTTCTCAACTTAATGTCACTCCGGCGCAGGTCGGATTTCTCGTTAGCATTTACGCGTTGGTGGTGGCCGCTACCGGGCCTTTTATTACCTTAATGCTGTCAGGTTTTAATAAAAAGACCGTCATGCTGACCATATTAGTGGTGTTTATAATTTCAAACCTGACTTACGCCACCAGCTCTTCTTTCCATCTGAACCTGGCATTTCGCGTGCTACCCGCTTTAGCCCATGCGGTATTTTTTGCCGTTGCTTTAGTGGTTGCCGCAAATTCTGTACCCGCAGAGAAACATGCCGCCGCCTGTGCGCTGGCATTAACTGGCGTAATTTTCATGATGCCCTCAATGCCAGCAACACAAAAAATGTCATTTAAAAGTCAGCTTTCGGTACTGCGTAAAGGCAAGCTGTGGTTAACCATCGCGACCGTGACATTTGTATTTGCGGCCATGTTCTCCAGCTTCAGTTATGTCGCGGATTACCTGGAAAAAGTAACCGCACTGAATAATAATTTAATTAGTGCTATGTTGATTTTATTTGGTGTGTGCGGGTTTATAGGTAACTTTATTTTTAGCAGTCTGCTGCAAAAAAATCTGGTTAAAACTACCCATCTCTATCCCCTGTTCTATATTTTAGTATTCGCCTTAGTGTGGGGGTTAGGCTTCTCTCTCTTTGCGATGTCATTATTGATTGTATTCTGGGGGGCGTTCCACTCTTCAGGGCTGGTCATTAGCCAGAGCTGGCTAATGCGTGAAGCACATGAAGCGCCTGAATTTGCTAACAGTCTGTATATGTCATTTTCAAACCTCGGGATTACCGTAGGATCGTTAACAGGCGGCTGGTTTATTGCGCATCTTGGCACCCATTCAGTGGTGATCAGCAGTGCCATCTTTGCCCTGTTAGCTTTCTTCACCATCGCGATTAAACATCGCGCTGGTTCCAGCAGTGTGGCGTTACAAGAAGAAACCTCCATCTAATCGAGCAAGCCGTCGGCCGCTGCCTGAACCAGTGTTTCAATTGCACTCTGACAGCTCAGTAAGAAGCGTTCGCCATTTGGCGTTAAACTTAGCGTGCGGGTTGAGCGTTGAAATAACTTTAAGCCCAGGCGATCTTCCAGTCTGCCAACACTCTTCCCTACGGCGGATTTGGTCAAACCAAGACGCTCCGCAGCAGCAGTAAAGCTACCTGACTGAGCAGTCGTTACAAAAGCGGAAATGCCGCCAAGATGATCGGTTGTACGCATGAACACTTCAACTCAATAAGAAATGAAACTACCCTCACTGGCAGATAATGTACCTGCGAATGCGAGGCGGGATTGTAGAATAAATGGCAACTCTGTTAATCATGGCCTGGTATGGCGATTCTGTATTCATGATGCTGACAAAATGTGCGATTGATGATGATCGCGCTACGTGAATTCTGAGATTTTATCAGGGGGATTACCCAGCAGAATTCGCCAGGCGCTGCCGGTATTTTGAACATTTACTTCGCCCAGAACCGGCTATTTTTGAACGCCCTCTCTCCAGACTGATCGATCTCAGTGAGATCCTCACGCCGTTACGGCCCAACACTCTGTATTTATAAACTAATATAAACACAATTATATTAGTTTAGGGAGTTTTGTTCGTGACTTGATCCTGACATTGATCCTGGAGTCTGGAGGGATAAAGGCGCTATCTACCACTAAAAATCACGAAAACATGCCTTAATAAGGGAGTTAAGCCTTGCGGACGCTTTCAGCCTGAAGTGGCAATTATTTGACGCTTAGGATGTGAGAATGGCGGGGCTATGGAAAGGGCTGCAGGTGATCGAACACCTGCAGCAGAGTCATTCGAACTATCAGAAATGCACACCCAGCTCCATATAATAGGTGCGGCCTGGTTCGTTATAGGTATATGCACCCGCACCATACAGATAGGCACCGGTGGTTGCATTACCGGTGGTTTGTGCGTTACCGGCACGGTAGTGACGTTCATCCAGCAGGTTATCGATACCGGCGGTCAGGTCGACATTTTTGTTGATGGTGTAGGTTGCACTGGCACCAAACAGTACGTAAGGCGTAACCTGGCGGGTCTCACTGCCAGACGTTGGCTCACCTTTGTAATTGTATTTTTTCGGTTTTTGTTTACCGTACCAGGTCATCGTTCCCTGAACTGCGAGATCGTTAGTCGCCTGCCAGTCCAGCGTTGAGTTGATGGTAAACTTCGGAATGATCGACAGATAATCCCCGGTGGTTTTGTTCTTATTCTCAATGTTGTAGGTGAAGTTGTTATTAATGGTCACGGTATCACTGATTGGGAAGTTCAGCGTACCTTCGATCCCCTGCACCAACGCTTTTGGCACGTTTTCCCATTTATAAATGTCGGTACCGGAAGTAGTCTGACCAACCGCCGAGTAACCACCCTCAATCTTGTTGCGGTAATCGTTGCGATACCAGGTCAGGCCGGCCTGCACATCCTCGTGTTTATACTCAATGCCGATCTCTTTATTGATGCTGGTTTCAGCCTTCAGATCACGGTTCCCTTGCAGATAGCAGGCACCAGAACTGGCGTAACAGCCCTGCCCCTTGCTGTACAGCAGGTAGTTAGGGTTAGTCTGATAAAGGTTCGGCGCTTTCCAGGCGCGTGCAATCCCGAGCTTCAGCGTGAAGTCGTTACCCAACTCTTGCGAAAGGTTGAGTGCCGGACTGAAGTCACCACCGCTCATACTCTGGTGGTTGTAGCGCAATCCTGGCGTCAGGCGGGTGCTGTCAGTCAGGTCGATATTGTCTTCAGCATAAACGCCGTAGATATCTGCTGAGCTGTATTTGCTGCGTCCCGTATCGGAAATCCCTGGGACAGATCCGCCAGAGGTGGCCTCGGTATTTGACGTCGGGTCTTTCATGGTTTGATGATTAAACTCCGCACCGAAGGTCACATTTTGACTGACCCAGAGATCGAACGGAATATTCACTTCAGAATGCAGATTGGTGTCATTCAGATTGATGGTGGAGAAGCCTTCATTGGTACTACTGAAGATACCGGCAATGCCGCCAGATAACCCTTCATTCATTCGGGTATTTCGCGTCTTCTCAAACTGAATGTAGTTATTGGTGGTGATACCGTTATCCCATGCGCCGGTATATTTCAGGCTTAACGTTTGGCGATATAAAATATTGGTTTCTTTGCCATAATTGGCCTTCACCAGCGCATTACTGTTGGTGTTTTGCGTATCACCCGCATACAAGTTACCCTGGCGGCTATAGCCTAATCCTAGCTCCAGCGCCTGGCGTGGGATAAATTCCCAATGTAATACCGCATTGATATCTTTATTGATAAAACCTTCACGGCCTGAAGGTAATGTTCCCGCGTAGGTGCCGGTTCGCCCTGCTGTATGGCCTGCATTGATATTCTCACCATCGGCCTGGGTTTTATTCCAGTTGCCATATAAGCGCAGCGTCAGATTATCCGTTAACGCACCGCTTACGCTGGCATTATAGCGTTTGGTTGCGCCTTCTTGTTTGTGCTCCGGCGCATTGAAGTAAGTGTTAAAACTTCCGTGCCATGCCTTTTCCGCCGGTTTAGTAATGATGTTGATGACACCACCCATCGCACCACTGCCATACATGGCCGCAGCAGGACCACGAATAACTTCAATACGATCAATCATTTCTGGTGGCACCCAGTTGGTATCACCGCGCGTGTCACGCTCGTCACTCCAGCCATAACGGACTGAGTTACGGCTACTGACCGGCATACCATCAATCATGATCAGGGTGTTTTCCGGGCCCATACCGCGAATATCGATCTGACGGTTATTACCCCGTTGGCCACTGTTGGAGTTACCCGTCAGGTTGACACCGGGCATGGTGCGAATAATTTCAGAGAGATCGCGCTGAATAGGGTGCTTTTTGATTGCCTGACTGTCGATAATCGAAACGCCAGGAGCCTGGAGTGTTTGTTCCCTCGCAGTGACTACCATTTCATTTTCGCCACTGCTTTTTTCATCACTTACCGTCAGGGGTTGGGTCTGCTGTTTTTCGTCGTTATTAACTTTAGTGGTTTTTGATTCAGTGCTGGTATCAGCGGCCAATGCCAGAGACATCCCGAGATTACAGGCGATAAGCGAAGCCAGTAAGCTGTATTTAGTTGCAATTTTCATAAGGGTATTAATCACCTGCCTGTGATTGTAAGAAAAATGAAAAAACGCACTATAACGAGAATGATTATTGATTACAACGTCAGGGTTTAATAATTATTTAATTGTGCGGGTGTAATATCTTTAAATTCGCACTGCAAAAAAATCGATGCCATTATTATTTCTAAGGGTAATGAATTTTCATTCATATTTGTTAATACTTTAATAACTGATTGAGCTATTTAATGCCGTTATCATTAAATAGCTTATAATTCCACTAAATCAGGCATCTGCTGTGGAGGATTTTAATTGCTGTATTAAAATCTGCCTGGCATGCGCGATACGCGGTTGGCGCAGTGCACTGGGCAGCCACAACAGATGGTAGCGGATTTCAGTATCACCCACGGGAGCAGGCAGCTCTACCAGGTCGCCCTGTGCTATTTGCTCGCGACAAAGAAATTCGGGCATTACCGTCCAGCCAAATCCACGACACAACAGACTACGCTGTCCACGCAGATCTTGCCCTACCACAGCAGGCAGCAATGTTTTATAGCGAATACGGTTTTTGTCCAGCCAGTGGTCGATCAATGAGAGTTTGAGATCATAAGCCAACAGTGGCTCATTGATTAATCCGTTGGCAAAATCAGTTGCCTGCTGCAACCGATGTGCAACCTGAGGTGAGGCGACAGCAATCACCCGATCGCGAAAGATCACCTCCCCCTTTAAGCGTTCATCAGTTATTGGGTGGGCAGTGATGCCTAAATCACAATGGCCTTCCAGCACCATTTGAGCAACTAATGAGCCATCTCCGGTATGCATATGAACGCGGATACCGCTCTCTAACAGGGGCAATAACTCGCCTGACAGTTTTTCCGCCATGAAATCGGCGTGGCCAATGATTTGCAGCGTGCCGCTAACATCCATCGATCGTGCCCGGGCGGATGAGAGTGCAGACTCTGCAACATCCAGTGAGCTACCAATATCGGCCGCCAAATCATCAGCCGCCGCAGTCGGCACGACACCATGCACCTGTCGCTCAAACAGCGGGCGTCCCAGCGCCACTTCCAGCCCGTTGATATGCTGCGAAACAGCGGGCTGAGTCAGATTCAGGGCTCTTGCCGCGGCAGAGATAGAGCGCTGGCGATAAACTTCGATAAATGTACGTAAGCGAACCAGAGACATATCGACCCATAAATTTATTTATACCCCTACTAAAATAGCCTTGTTAGCGCCAGAAGACCAGTGCGCGTAAGCTTCCTGTATCGCAATCAGACAGGTAAAAATCATGTCGCATCAGCAAGAGTTACAACAGGTTTTACATGCAATGAAGCAGGCACATTTGCAGGCTGGCCCCGCTTCAGTAGCACTTCGTCGCGATCGTTTACAGCGTAGTATTGCGCTGATTCGTGATAATCATGAGGTTATAAACGCGGCCATTAATGCTGACTTTGGTCATCGCAGTGCCTATCAAACCCTGGCCGCTGACTTACTGACTACCATGAATATGTTGCAGCACTCGGCAGAGAATCTTGAAGCGTGGATGCAACCGGAAGTCGCAGAAGTGCCTGTTGAAGGTATGCAGGCGTGGATTGAATCGCAGCCGCTGGGCGTAGTGGGTATTATCAGCCCGTGGAACTTCCCGATTAACCTCGCATTCGGCCCGCTGGCGGGTGTTTTTGCTGCCGGTAACAGTGCGATGCTCAAACCTTCTGAGCTCACACCGCATACGTCTCAATTACTGGCTGAGCTGGTCCCGCGCTACTTTGATGCCAGAGAACTTACCGTGGTGTTAGGTGATGCTGCCGTTGGTCAGGCTTTCAGCGCCCTGCCATTTGATCATCTGGTCTTCACCGGCAGTACCGCCGTGGGTAAACATGTTATGCGTGCAGCGGCAGAAAACCTGGTGCCTGTCACGTTGGAACTGGGTGGCAAGTCACCTGTCGTGTTGGATTCAGATGCGGATGTTGCCCTCGCAGCAGCCAGGACGATGACCATCAAGACGTTTAATGCCGGACAAATTTGCATCTCTCCGGATTACCTGATGCTCCCAGCCGCAGCTCAGGCGGCATTTGTACAACACGCACAAGCGTTTATGCAGCAGGCTTTTCCAACCCTGCAAGAGAACAGTGATTACACCGCGATCGTGAGTGACCGTCACTATGAGAGATTGATTAAGCTGATAGAGGATGCGCGGGCTAAAGGTGCTCGGGTGGTGAGTCTGGCCCCTGCTGGAGAACCTGATTTTGATGCGCTGAGCCGTAAAATAGCCCCGCATCTGATTTTGGACGCTAATGATGACATGGGCGTAATGCAGGAAGAGATCTTTGGGCCATTGCTGCCGATTAAAACCTATTCTGCCGATGTGAAAGAAGCAATCAATTACATTAATGCGCACCCGCGTCCACTGGCAGCCTACTATTTTGGCTATGATGAGATTCGTCAGAAACAGATGGCAAACCAGACCACTTCCGGGGCACTGGTGATCAACGATGTCATGACTCATGCCTCGCTGGATAGTCTGCCTTTCGGTGGTGTAGGTGCTTCTGGCATCGGTGCTTATCACGGTGTTCATGGCTTCCGCCGTTTTAGTCATGCAAAACCAGTGGTGATTCAGGATGCGGCCGGCACAACAAATCTGCGTTTGCGCGCGCCCTATCAGGATAAGCTGATTGCGGCCAGTGCGTTGTTACAAGGCTAATCGCAGATTAAGCCCCACCATGGTGGGGCTAAGATATTGTTCTTGCCAGTCTACTCCAGCGTAAGCGGAGTAGACTGAATATAAACTTCGTCTTACTTTGATGACAGTCTAAGTGGCTATTTTACCTGCGGAGCCAGGTGTACATATTGTTGTGGTATATCACATGCTGGCATCTTGAAATTCACAACAACAATACTTTCATACTTATAGAGATGGTAAATGCATCCAGAGACCAGCTTTTCACTGGGCACGAACTCTCTCATTGCCTGAGTCGTCGGATACAAATGTGCATAGAGCATAATTCTTTTGGCTGGGCCGTAATACCTGAATTCATTGTTCTCTGTCAGTGCAGGTGTGAAGTATTTAATCAGGTAGGGATAACGGCGTAGGGCAGGCAAAATGTCCGGTGAGTAAGGGAGCGCCCCAACAAAGCTAATGCCTGTAAATGACCCTTCTGGATAAAGTGAGAGCGAGTTTCTTATGCTGATCAATACATCATCAGTGAATCGGGTTTGATTAACGGCAGCACGAAATAAAGTCGTCATAAAGACTGCGGAAAAGATCACATAGAGCACCAAACTAATAAAAAGTATTTTTCTTAACGGTGCAATTGTGTAATAGCTGACACAAGAAAAGAAAATAATAGCCGTGGAAAATGCGCCCAGCACCCTTGGGTCAAAGGTGGCATTATCCAAAAGCAGAAGGAATCCCGGAATAAAAATGAGTATCACGCATGGGCTGACCAGAATGATTAAGCTATGAATGTATTTTCTATCTTTGATTAATCCCCCTGAGATCAGCACGCAGGAAATGACACCTGATAAAAATAAAGTAAAAACGGGGATTTTAATTAGACCTGGAAATGCCAGATTTACACTGCTAAACGCGGAGATACAATTATCATATAAATGCAACAATCCAGTGACACTGAAAGGTATCAATTCCCCTCGGTGTAAACTGAGTGCATCCATGCCTGATAATGGAATGATAAGCATTTTATAAAAACCCAAACTTAATAAAAGCACACCAAAGCGCATCACCAACTGTTTAAGTGCGTTAACCTCTTTATAATGAACAGTGAATAAGATTAATATTATCATAACACTGTAGTTTATAGATGGCTGATACAGGCATAACGTGGATACCAGCAGTAGAAAGCCCACCATACCCGTTATGAAATCAAACTTTATTATGATTGTAATAGCATAGATGGCTAATCCTGCCGAGATCAATATCGCCATAGCATCGAAAGTATACAACATTCCCTGAGCCAGAAAAGGACTGATTATTACGGATAAACTGAGTAGTATACGCAGACTATCAGTCATATCAGGTAACTTTCTGAAGCTGAGAACGAGAAGCATGGAACAAGACATCAATCCAATCAAAAGAGGCAAAGGCGATGTATCAGTAGTCAGGGAGGAAAAATCGAGTATCCATGTCAGAAAAACCGCAAGCGGTCGTCCATTGAAAAACCAGTAACGCACGCTACCATTTAATAACCTGTAATAGTCATCAACGTAGTATATATTCCCGGTAATGATGGGAGAAGTGACCACCAGAGAAAATATAATCACAATGAGGAAGTTTACTTTTAGAACTCTCAGGTCATTATTATACGTCAATGAATCCAGTTCATTTTTCATCATTTAGCATCACTTTTAAATGTTTTCTTAGAACCATGTATTTCTTCCAGTATATACTTTGGCCTGTGCTTGGACTCCATAAAAATACGGCCTATATACTCGCCCATCACACCAATCCCTATCAGTTGCACCCCGCCCAGGAAAAGAATAGCAACCATTAAAGAAGAATAGCCTGGTACGTTATTTCCCCAGGTTAAGTTTGAGATAATTATCCACACGCCATAGAGTAAAGACAGCATGGAGATAGCCAGTCCTATATATGTCCATATTCTTAACGGAAGGGTTGAAAACGAAGTGATGCCATCAAGCGCGAAATTCCAGAGTCGCCAACCGTTAAATTTTGAATGCCCACTCTTTCTTTTTGGCCTGCTGTATTCCACAACCGCTGTCTTACCCCCCACCCACGACATAAGTCCTTTCATGAACAGCGAACTCTCGGGTAAGCTAATAATTCTGTCTACTGTTTTCCTTGACAGAAGCCGATAGTCACCCGCATTGCTCTCTATTTTATTTCTTGTCAGGAGGTTGTAAATAAAATAGTAACCATTGGCGCAGATTTTTTTAATCACGCCGTCAGTGCTGCGGTCAGTCCGCTTTGCGAGTACCACATCAGCGCCCTGCTGCCAATGCTTTATCATTTCAGGAATAATGCACACAGGGTCCTGTAAATCAACATCCATAGGGATAACAGCATCGCCAGAAGAGAACTCTAGCCCAGCAAACAACGCAGCTTCTTTACCAAAATTCCGACTGAAATTAATCAGGGTAATAGTATCATTATTAGGTTTTATTTCACGGATGACATCGGTGGTTTTGTCAGTGCTGCCATCATTGATGAAAATTATTTCAACGGAAAATTGATCATAGATCTCGGACAGACTTCGCACCTCATTAATAAATAGAGGGATACTGGACTCTTCATTAAAAACAGGAACAATAATAGATAAAATCATGCTCCATTCTCCGGGTAAATAACTGACTTACTGGCAATCCAGCTAAGGACTACGTGGTATATCAATCGTTATTTTTGTGGGTAATCCATGTAGGTGCTGGTCGATAACTCAGGCGCTCAAGGCCAGGATTTTTTCAGGCAAAAGGATATTTTGAGATGGGGTTAGTGTAGACCATGGAAAGGTTTCTATCACAGACGGGGAGCCTGGGATCTAAAAAATATGTTCTTATTTAGCGGGACATCACGTTTTTGGTTTTAAAAGCCGGGTTTGCCCTACTTACCCGCCGCCTGTTCAGCCATTTGCACAGGCGGCGGATAGGGTAGATCAACTAAATGATAAATAACGGGTTTTAGCGCTACTGTCAGAAGTTATACGTCATTCCAACCGTATAGCGGCGCCCGTCTAATACGGTGCTGTAGCTTGTGTAATCAATGCGTTTGTCCAGCAGGTTATACACGCCCGCTGAGAGCATCAGCGCCTTGGTGGCGTTATATTGAATACCCGCATCCAGCATACTGTATGAAGGCACGCCCTCTGCCATTGACGTGCGGCTCAGATACTCCGAGGTGCGGCTGCGGAAATTGAGTCGCGTCCACACGCCCATATCTTGCGTGGCCTGCCAGTCAAGCGTGGTATTGAACATGTGCTTAGGCATCTCATTCAATGGCTTACCGGCGAAGGGGCCGCTTTTTTGTTCGGACTGGGTAAAGGTATGGTTAGCGGTCCAGTTGAGGTCAGGCGTAATTTTCCAGCCAAAGGTAGACTCAACGCCACGCGTGTTGGCTTTATCGACGTTCATTCGATCGCTGATAAAGTCGTAACGCTGCCCGCCAATCTGACAGAGTGGATCGGCACTGCTGTTGCAACGGCGCACTTCCGTGATCTTATTTTTATACTCCGTGTTGAACAGAGTGATACCGGCATTCAGATCCTGATTGTTATCCCATATCAGGGCAATTTCCTGGCTCAGGCTCTTTTCTGGTTTCAGGTCGGGATTGCCAACAATAATGCCGTTCTGACGTCCGCCGCCGGTAACCTGTCCCCAACTGGCACTGGATTGGCGCAAATCCGGGGCGCGATAGCCAGCAGACACGCCGCCTTTTAACGTCCAGTGTTCGGCCAGATGCCAAACGCCATAGCCACGAGGTGTCCAGTTGCTGCCGTAATTCTGGTCACGATCCATGCGCAGTCCGGTGGTGAAGGCAAAATCTGGGGTGAGCTGCCAAAGATCTTCCGCAAACAGTGCCCAGCTCCAGCGCGTGAGTTTATTCAGGTCTTTCGCGGCTTCGAGCTGGTTGCCATTATCCACCAGCTTTTCATACAGATATTGACCACCAAGGGTTAAAGTATGATCGCCAAGGAACAGCTGGTTTTGCGTGTTCAGCGTGGTGTTTTCGGCCCGCATATCGCGTACCGGGTTGTTGGTCATTTCATGTTCTATATAGCTGGTGGTATTTAACGCTTCGTAATAGCCGTTATGGGTCAATGAGTAAGTATTGTGCTCATATCGAGTATCCGTCAGCGTATTGGGCGAACAAGTGCCGTTGCGACAAATTTCACTCTCTGAGGATTTACCCGGGGTGCTCTTTCTGTCCTGTAATTCGCGGGAGAACTCCAGATCAAAATCATTTTTATCATCGGGCGTCAGGTTGAAAGCCACCGCACCGTTACGCATGCGCTGTTCGTTGTACCCGGAGATGATTTTGTCTTCTGCGCGACGAGAAAACAGTCCAGTGACTTTCATCCCCAGAAGGTTATCAATCAATGGCCCGGAGGCATAAGCATTGGTCTGGTACAGGTCACCGGAGTCACGGTGCTCCTGAATCGTGGCATCCGCGTGTAGCGACCCTACCCACTGCTTAGTATTCGAGATTTTTTTGGTGATGATATTAATCACGCCACCCATGGCATCAGATCCATACAGCGACGACATCGGGCCACGGATCACCTCGATCCGTTCGATGGATTCCAGTGGCGGCATCCACCCTTGTTCTATCCCTGCGTTATCGCTATTGGGGCGCGTACTGCGGGTGTTCACCCGTTTACCGTTAATCAGGAATAAGGTGTATTTCGACGCCATACCACGAATGCTGATATCGCTACTGCTGGCACCGCCGGTTACCACTACGCCCGGCACATCTTTGAGCGCGTCCGTCACGTCACGATAGGCTTTGTCTGCAATCTGCTGTTGAGTAATCACTGAAATCGATGCCGGAGCATCCTGAATTTTTTGTGCGAATCCCGTGGCGGTAACCACCAGTGGCTGCTGGTCTTCCGCTTGCAGGGAAGGTGACAGTGTCACTAGTAGCGAGGCGGTCAGAAGATTGATGCGAAACATACGTTATTCCATTAAGCAAAGGATTATCTGTCGACGGATGCCATGCAACACAGCACCCGCCGCAATGTGTAAGGATTTCGAAATGCAATCTTACACATCTATGACCAAATGTAAAAAAGAATGAGATTAATAATCCTTCTCATTAGGGTGACAGGCGAAATTTTCGCTTCTGAGGGGTTGGCGAGTGAAAAGCACGTCACATACGCCTGGAGACTGAACGCTCATGTCTCAATGTGAGGTGTAAAACCATCCCCGTACAGTTCTCTGGCCTTAATCAATACCCGTTCACATCACAGATACGGCCTCATGCTGTGTCCACGTATAACGCGACCCTCTCCGCCAGCTATGTAAAATTTTGTAATATCCAGACAAAACCTGCGTAAAAAAGAGACTCTTAATTAGCAACTGCTATATTGTATAGCAAGTGCTATAACTCGGAGTCCACCATGTTCCCTACCCGCGTAATGTTCAGCCTTTTGTTGAGTTTGTTGCTGTCTACATCCTTGCCCGCTATTGCTACAACTGAAAAATTCAAAGTTGTCACCACCTTCACCGTGATCGCAGATATGGCGAAAAACGTTGCCGGAGATGCCGCCGAGGTGACGTCAATCACCAAACCTGGCGCGGAGATCCATGAATATCAACCCACGCCAGGGGATATTCGCCGGGCACAGGGGGCAGATCTGATTCTGGTGAACGGTTTTAATCTCGAACTGTGGTTTAGCCGTTTTTATCAACGTCTCAAAGGCGTCCCGGAAGTAGTGGTGACGCATGGCATTGAACCCATGGGCATTAATGCCGGTCCCTACAACGGGAAGCCGAATCCGCACGCCTGGATGTCCCCTGCAAATGCGTTGATCTACATCGATAACATTCGTGATGCACTGCAAAAGTATGATGCGAAAAATGCCGCCATCTACCAGGCAAACGCGGAGCGGTATAAAGCACAGATTCAAGAAGCCCTGGCACCGATTCGCGCCGCAATGGATAAGTTACCCCCACAGCAACGCTGGCTGGTCACCAGTGAAGGGGCTTTTTCCTATCTGGCCCGGGATTTCTCCCTGCACGAATTATACCTTTGGCCAATTAATGCCGATCAGCAAGGCACACCACAACAGGTGCGCAAAGTGATTGATGCGGTAAAAGCCAACCATATCCCGACCATCTTTAGTGAGAGCACCATCTCAGCCAAACCTGCCCAGCAGGTGGCCCGTGAAGCGGGTATTCATTATGGTGGCGTCTTGTATGTGGATTCCTTGAGCGCGCCAGACGGCCCAGTTCCGACCTATCTTGATTTGCTACGCGTCACCACAGAAACCGTGATTCGGGGTATTGAAGCGGGGGTTAAGCCATGAGCACCTTTCCTTTAAGCGTGAACAATCTCAGCGTGACCTATCGCAACGGCCATACTGCGTTGCGACAGGCAACTTTTTCCCTGCCAGCAGGCAGCATTACAGCACTGATTGGGGTCAATGGTTCCGGTAAGTCGACCTTGTTCAAGGCGATCATGGGATTTGTGCCGCTGACGACCGGCGAGGTACATCTCAGCGGTGAGCCGATACGCCAGGCTCTCAAACAGAACAAAGTTTCTTACGTACCTCAAGCGGAAGAGGTGGACTGGAGTTTTCCGGTTCTGGTGGAAGATGTGGTGATGATGGGCCGTTATGGCTACATGGGGATGCTGCGGATACCGCGAGCCGAAGATAAAAAACGTGTGGATGAGGCATTAGCCCGCGTGGGTATGAGTGACTTCCGCCACCGCCAAATTGGTGAACTCTCCGGTGGGCAAAAAAAGCGGGTTTTTCTGGCTCGGGCAATTGCACAGAGTGGCGAGGTGATTTTGCTGGATGAGCCCTTTACCGGCGTTGACATCCAGACGGAGACCGCCATCCGCCAGCTTTTGCAGGAAATGCGCGAGGAAGGACGCACCATGTTGGTTTCCACCCATGACCTGAATGCTATCCCGCACTATTGCGACCGCTGCGTGCTGGTAAGAAATACGGTATTAGCCAGCGGCACACTTGAAGAGGCCTACACAGCGGCAAATCTTGCCAGAGCCTTTGAAGGTACAAGCAACGCAGTCCACCTAACCTCTCAGCAACGGGTTAACCGCAGTGAGGCCAATCATGTCCTGGATTCTTGAGCCGTTCGGTTATCAATACATGCTCAATGCCATGTGGATCGCGGCCATGGTAGGCACCCTCTGCGCTTTTCTTTCCTGCTTCCTGATGCTGAAAGGCTGGTCGTTGATGGGGGACGCTTTATCCCACTCCATTGTTCCGGGTGTAGCGGGTGCCGCGATGCTGGGGTTGCCCTTCTCACTCGGTGCTTTTCTCTCAGGTGGTCTGGCGGCGGCCAGCATGTTGTTTCTCAACCAACGTACGCGCTTGAAAGAGGATGCGATCATAGGTCTGATTTTCTCTTCATTCTTTGGTATTGGCCTGTTTCTGGTCTCACTCAATCCCACGGGGATTAATGTTCAAACCATAGTTCTGGGTAATATTCTTGCGGTGACACCCGCAGATATCTTGCAGCTTGGCATTATTGGTGCGGTGACGTTGGTACTGCTGCTGTTGAAGTGGCGCGATCTGATGGTGACCTTTTTCGATGAAAGCCACGCCAGAACCCTTGGCCTGAACACGACGCGGCTTAAAATTCTGTTTTTTTCCCTACTTGCAGCAGCGGCCGTGGCGGCGTTACAGACCGTGGGGGCTTTTATGGTGATCTGTCTCCTCGTCACGCCAGGAGCCACGGCTTATCTCCTCACAGACAGGTTTCCGCGTTTGTTACTGATCGCGGTGGCAATCGGCAGTATTACCAGCTTTTTAGGGGCATGGGGCAGCTATTATCTTGACGGCGCAACAGGCGGCATCATTGTAGTGGCTCAGACAGTGGTCTTTTTATCTGCGTTCTTATTTGCCCCGAAACACGGTGTTCTGGCTGCGCGTCGTCGTGCACATGCAGTGCAGGAGGTACGCCATGAATGAGTTACTCGCGCCCTTCCAGTTCGAGTTTATGAATTTGGCGTTTGTGGTGACGCTGGCATTATCCCTGCCTTGCGCCATGCTATCCGCTTTTTTGGTGCTAAAAGGGTGGTCACTGTTGGGCGACGCGATGAGTCACGCGGTATTCCCTGGGATTGTGTTGTCCTGGCTGTTGGGGCTGCCCTACGCGATTGGGGCGTTTGTTGCCGGGATGTTCTGCGCTGTCGCCACGGGCTATATCAGTGAGAATAGCCGGATTAAGCCCGATACGGTGATGGGGATTGTCTTTTCAGGCATGTTTGGCGCGGGTTTAGTGCTGTACCTGAAATTACAGCCGGAAGTTCATCTCGACCACATCCTGTTTGGCGACATGCTGGGAATCTCCCTGGCTGATATTGTGCAGACCCTGTTGATTGCACTGCTGGTTTGCACGGTGATTGGGGCGAAATGGCGCGATTTACTGTTGTATGCTTTTGATCCGCAACACGCTATCGCTTGTGGCATCAATGGCAAACTGATGCATTATGGATTGTTGTGCCTGATTGCGTTGACCATTGTCGCCGCCTTGAAAGCGGTAGGTGTGATTTTGTCAGTTTCAATGCTCATTGCACCTGGGGCCATCGCCCTGCTGTTGGCGCGGCGTTTTTGGCAGGTGATGCTTGTAGCCATGTTGATTGCGAGTGTTACCGGTTTTGCCGGTGTTTATCTCTCCTTTTTCATCGATAGCGCGCCCGGCCCCACCATTGTGGTGTTGTATGCCGTGCTGTTCACGCTGGTTTTCTGTTATGCCACGCTGAAAGAGAAGAAGGTTCAAAAGGTGATGAATTGACAGACGAACAGCCCAGTTGCCTGGGCTGTTTATTTATAGAGGACTGGCGATCCGGTTAACCCGCACCACAGTGGTGATCATCGAGGCCAGCGACAGGCAGATAATCAACGCTCCAATGGCGCACATCGCCATGAAACCAAAGCGGTTAAACAACATCAACCCCGCCACACCGCCTAGCAGGAACGAGAGAATGGTGATGATGTGAGTAAGGAACTGTTTTCTCTGGGCTACCACTTCCTTAGAGTGATCGCGTCTGATCATTGCCGCAAACAGCGAGGCTAACGCAATCCCGGCATCAGTTAGGGTGCCGGTAATGTGGGTTGAGCGTACCCGTCCACTCGAAAGCTGGGTAGAGGTTGAATTATGTAACCCCATTAAAAAGCCCAACAGAACAATGATCTCCCTGTTATTACCGGGGGAATAATAAAACAGTTCAAACAGGGAGAGTGCCACCAGAGCAAACCCCTCAATCAACAATACCTGGCAAAAAATGATACGGTTCCCATTAGCCAGGCCGCTAATGACCGCGATCCGCGCCGTAATCGCCCCACCGACAAAGGCCAACAGCGTGGTGCCGAGAAAGAGCATGTTGCGAAGGTCAACGTTAGAGAGCTCGTTGGAAAGTTGTGACGTATTCCCGGTCATGTGTGAAGGGAAGAACCCAAACGCCCCCAATGCAATAGCATTTAGCATCCCCGCCGCAGTAGCCAGCCAGATAGCAAGATTCCTGTCCTCGCTATGGGTGCGGGTACGCTTTAGTTTAATCAGCATGAGACACCTCAATCAAAAATAGATAAACAGATTTAAAGTTACATCAGCTATAAGAAGATTTCGTTAAGAAAAAAGGACATTTTTTATTAATCATTTTAATCGTGACGATAAATGCAATAAAAGCTAAAGTTTTATATACATACGTAAATAATCCCACAGGATTTGATAAGAAAAACCTATATCTATCTGTGTACTATGCATTACCCCTATTTTTATTAAGCCTTAAACAGGCTGGTGATACCATGCGTTACTATTGCAGGAAGAGACTAATTGCCTGCTAATTCTCCAGGGTAGAGCAGAAAAAAATTTAAGGATAACTTAAGTTATTTACTTTCAATCACAACCATTACTTAACATTTAAACAACAACCCACCGCCTTTGGACACGGAATCCACTTCTGTCGTCACGCCTCTCATAAAGAAGAACAAAAGAAGAACATGAGATGCCTTGCCCGATGAACGCCCACCAGGAGGCAAACCGGGTTGCGGGTTAATCCGCTACGTCCTCACACTAAAATGAAATTTATATTCCAAAAAAAAGATGCGTGTAATCTGAATTATCAGGCTCGCATTAGGGTGATGTAAATTATTCTTAATAATCAGAATATTACATGATCATTCATTTTGCAGGTTCGAAAAAATACGCAACTTACGTCACACTTTTGAATCATAAAATCCAAATATTTAATTTTAGAAAGTATATTCCATTTAAGCGTTCAACTGCGAATACCCCTAACCGCTGTCCCTACACCACTCCTCTTACTGGACAGGTAATGTCTGTGTATTAGAGGTAAGGATATTCTATGGAAAACAGGCAAAACCGGTATAACCTGAAGTATGTAATGTTATGCTGTACCGTCGCAGCATTTGGCGGATTATTAATGGGTTACGACTCATCGATCATTTCTGGTGCCATTGAGCCCCTGAGTGAGTATTTCCTTTTATCCCCCGCTGAAACAGGATGGGCCGTCGCCAATATTTTACTCGGCAGTCTGGTCGGGTGTTTTATTGCACCTCGCCTTAGCGATAAATTCGGCCGTAAACGCTCCCTCGCCATTACAGCACTGCTATTTACCATCTCCGTGCTTGGCACCGCGCTGGCGCACAACTTCACCACCTTTGTTATCTTCCGCATCATTGGCGGGCTGGCGATTGGGTTGGCATCGGTGATTTCACCGATCTATTTGGCTGAGCTTTCCCCGTCCAAGTACCGTGGGAGAACAACAGCGCTCTACTCTGTATGCTGTGTGGGCGGGCAGTCAGTGGTTTTACTGACCAACTATTTTATTACCAAATCTTTGCTCCCGGAAGCAATGGTCGCCATGGGCTGGCGTTACATTCTGGCCACCGCGCTGATCCCTTGCGCTCTGTTCATGTTGCTGATTGCGTTTATTCCCGAATCGCCAAGATGGGATGTCTTAAAAGGCCGCTATAAAGAGGCGATGAAAACCCTGGCGAAAATTTCTAATAGCACCCACGCCGAGGTGGTATTTAACGAAATCAAAGGGTCATTCCAAACCAGTAATTCAGGACCAAAGAAAAGCTTCAGCCTGAATAAAACCACAGTCCCTTTGTTGGTACTTGGCATTGGGCTGGCTGTTGGTAACCAAATCAGCGGTATTAACGTGATTCAGTACTTTGGCCCTTCACTGCTGAAAAATGTCACCGGCAGCGTAGATTCAGCCCTGATTCAGACCTTCTGGTTGTCGGTTTGTCAGTTCGCTGGCGTGCTGATCGGCATGTCTATTGTGGATAAGATTGGTCGCCGCAAGCTGCTGCTGATTGGCGCATTAACCTCTAGCCTGTTTTTAACCTACTCGTTCTTTGCGTTCTACTATCACCTGCCTGGCGTTTTAGCGGTAGTCGGTCTGTTCGCCTACATGGTGTTCTTCGGCATCAGCTGGGGGCAACTGGTCTGGACCGTATTGGGCGAACTGTTCCCAACCGAAATTCGCTCAATTTGTGTGGGTATTTCAATCTGTGCCATGTCGATGGCGAACTTTATCATCAGCACCACCTTCCCGTTGCTTAACAGCAATGCCTTCCTGCTGGAAGTGTTCCACGGTGGTTTCCCGCTGCTGTTGTTCGCCATCTTCTCACTGGGCATGTACGTCTTCACCTTCCGCTATTTGCCGGAGACCGCAGGTGTTTCACTCGAGAAGATTCATGGTCTGGTGCTGGAAAAATTCAATGTAGAAGCTGAGTTACCCGAGACGACGGTGACACAGAACACCTCATCCTACGATATTCCGCGCCACTGATTGAATTTAACGTCGCTATCAGCCCGGGCAGCACTGTCCGGGCTGATTTATCGCCAAAACACCACCACGATTGACTTTTTCTTCTCTGTTAACCGGAGAATCACATTTGGTAACAATTAGCACACATCAACTGAAGGGATTACCAATTTATTGATTTAAATCAAAAAATATCCCGCCACCGCTTAATACTTCCGCACTACATCTTTGCCAACGTTGGCAAAAGTGATTGCCAACGTTGGCATCACTAAACATAATCGCAACATCTGGTATCAGCACAGTTGCTGTGGGAATGATTTGTGACCACACCGACGGTTTCAGATTTGGGGATATGCAGTGACTGCTTTATGCTGTGGGGTTCGATGTCTCCCTACACAGCGTAATGTGCTCATGACGAATAACGACGAAAAAAAACCACAAAAAGCCACAGCTGATGATGTTGCACGTATTGCTGAAGTCTCCAAATGGACCGTGTTGCGTGCATTTAAACCCGGCGCCTCCATTTCGCCCGAAGCACGAGAAAAAGTGATGGCCGCCGCAAATGAACTGGGCTTCAGACCCAACCTGCTGGCACGAGGCCTGAAACAGAGCAAAACCAACATCGTGGGGATCGTGGCCGATGAATTTAGTAATCCGCATACCCTGAGAATGTTAAAAGAGGCTACACAGCAGCTAAACCAGCGTGGGTACATGTCAATGTTGCTGAACATTGAATCCGCTGAGAACTATGATTCGGTATTACAGATGGCCAGTCAGTTGCAGGTAGATGGGCTGATTTATTTTGCCACCATCGTGAGTGAAGAGTTTTTGACCATTACCAAATCGCTTCATCACATCAGGGCAGTCCATGTGTTCCGAAACACCAACGCCGCAGATGTTGAAGTCGTAAATATTGATGGATTTGCCGCAGGTAAGCGTTTAAGCCAGCTGTTGATGGAGCAAAAATATCAGCGCTATGGCTACATGAAAGGACCGGATACCTCATCAAGCCATCTGATGCGCATGGAAGGCTACGCGACAGGATTAGAAGAAGGTGGTCAGCAACTTGATACCGTTTTAGTCGCCGGAAGCTACGACCGCGATCGTGGCTATGAAGAGATGTTGCAGTATCTGCGCACCACTCCGGCGTCTCAACGCATCGATGCGCTGTTTTGTGAAAACGATGTACTGGCGTTTGGTGCCATGCAAGCAATGCGTGATTTTGACCCACAGTTACACATGGGTGTTGTTGGCTTTGATGATATTGATGAAGCACGTACCTCAACCTGGAATCTGACCAGTTGGAATCAGCGCGCCGACTTACAAATTAGCGAAGCACTCAGCCGGTTGCTTGATAATAAACCGGGCGCTGACCAGCAATGGAAGAACGGTGAGTTACACGTCAGGCAGTCACATATTAAAATTTGACGTCCTGCTCGCCATTGTTTCCAATGGCGAGCCTTAATATAAGGAGAATATTTCACATCCCAGTAATAGCAGCTCACTTCAAATTAAAAAACTCATAATTAACACTGTCTAGTGGATTACTTCGCCTGAATTTTATTTAAGCGAGGCTGTTTCCATGTAGTCGGTGACTCTTATTCTATGGAGCATCGTATGGAACGTCGTAGTTTCATTAAAGCAGGTTTGGTTCTGGCAACAACAGGGACAGCCGCATCGGTATTTAAACCGGCAGGGGCGGCAGAAAAAATTTATAACGGTGGCAAGCTATGGCGAGCAAAAGAAACACTGCCGCCTACCCCGGCCGATCCTACAAAAAAAATGTACCTCAACCAACGTGAGTATGAATTAGTCACGGCTATTTTCGATCGTCTGATCCCAGCTGATGAATTAAGCATCAGCGCCTCTCAGGCGGGTTGTGTGGTCTTCATTGATAACCAACTGGCTGGCAGCTATGGCAAAGCCAGCTGGCGCTACAATACCGGGCCATTTGAAAAAGGAACGGATTCTCAAGGTAACCAGTCTCCTTTAACGCCGGCTGAAATTTATCGCCACGGGTTGAGCGAACTGGATACGCATTGTAAGAGCCTGACCGGTAAATCTTTCACTGACCTCGATGATGCCGCGAAAGATCATTATCTCGAACAAATGGAAGCAAATAACTTCAGCTATACTTCAATTTCAGGAAAAGAGCTATTTAGTCAGTTCTTAACGAATGTTCAGGAAGGCTTCCTCGCCGATCCTGTTTACGGTGGCAACCGTAATATGGTGGGTTGGCGCATGATTGGTTTCCCAGGCGCGAGATATGACTATCGCGATTACGCCCCGCTCAAGGGACAGAAACTTAATATTGAACCCATCAGCATTATTCAACTCCTGAAAGCTTAATAAGAAGAATATTATGAATTACACCAGACCAAAAGCGGATGCCGTTATTATCGGCCTCGGCTGGGCCGGTTCACTCATGGCTGAAGAACTGACCCGAGCAGGATTAAACGTCGTTGCCATTGAACGCGGCCCGTGGGAACAAACCCAAACTAACTTTTCTCCGGCGATTGCTGCTGATGAATTACGCTACGGTGTACGTCGCGAAATCCTCAAGCCCACCCGCGTTGAAACACTGACCTTCCGTAACGACAGCAGCCAAAAGGCGTTGCCGGCCCGCGACTGGAACGCCTTCCAGATGGGTTACAGCGTCGGTGGCGCGGGCAAGCACTGGGCTGCGAACGCCTGGCGCTTTAACCCTTCAGATTTCGAAATGGAAACCCGCCTGCGTGAACGCTATCACAACATGAAGCTGGCAGACGGTCTGATTGTTCAGGACTGGGGCGTAACCTACCAGGATCTTGAGCCGTTCTATGATCGCATCGAAAAAATTGCCGGTATTTCAGGTAAAGCAGGCGTGCTCAACGGTGAGAAACAGGATGGCGGAAATCCCTTTGAAGGAAGCCGCAGCAGCGAATATCCCACACCGCCGTTGATTCGCTCCCACTGGAACGACAAATTCCATCAGATCACCGAAAAAATGGGTTACCACCCCTTCCCGATCCCGGCAGGCACCATTGGCGCAGCCTACACCAACCCACTGGGAATTAATTTAGCCCCCTGCACCTACTGTGGCTATTGCGGTTTTTACGGCTGTGGTAACTGGTCCAAATCATCACCTAACATCTGCGTAGTTCCGGCATTGATGGATCGCACCAACTTTACCCTGCTGACTGAATGCACCGCATTGCATATCGATAAGGCTGAAGACGGCAAAACCGTCACGGGTGTGACCTTCCTGGATTCCGATGGCAATACCGGTTTCCAACCGGCAGATATCGTCTGTCTCACCGCTTACCAGTTGGACAACGTCCGTTTGCTGCTGCTGTCCAAAATTGGTAAAGCGTATGATCACGCAACTGGTGAAGGGACGCTGGGACGTGCCTATAACTACCAGACCATGTCCATGGGCTACCTCTACTATGAAAATGAACAGATGAACCCGTTCATTTCTACCGGCGCGCTCTCCACCCAGATCGATGATTTCAACGGCGATAACTTTGATCACACCGGTCTGGGCTTCCTGGGTGGTGCTGGCATTCAGGCGCTGTCCGATCAGGGAACACCATTGGGCATGACCGATCGCCTGCCACCAGGCAGCAAGATGTGGGGTTCAGAATGGAAAAAAACCTTCCAGAAGAGCTACCAGAACTACGCCAAGATCCAGGGTCAGGGAACATCTTACTCCCACCGTGACTCTTATCTGTCGCTGGACCCTAACTACAGCGACGAGAATGGCCAGCCATTATTGCGCCTGACCTTTGACTACAACGAGAACGACCGCCTGATGGCACGCTATATCCGCGATCGCATCGAAGATATTGCGAAGGTATCTGGCGCGACCTCGTGGGAGACCGAGTCTTTCCCGGATAAACATAACTCTCCGTTCCGCGCCTACGACAGCTCGCACACCATTGGTGGTGCCGTAATGGGTAAAGATCCTGCCACGTCCGTGTTGAACCGCTATCAGCAACACTGGGATGCCCACAACCTGTTTGTCATGGGTGCCTCTTCGTTCCCGAACAATGGCGGTTATAACCCGACGATTACCTTGAGCGCGCTGACGTTGTGGACGGCTCACGCCATCGTGAATACCTACCTGAAAAATCCAGGTCCAATGGTGAGCTGAGGAGAAGAAAATGGCGATTAAATTACGTAGCGCTGCTCTGGCGGTTGGCGCAGTCGTGGTGGCCGGTGCCCTGGGTTACACCGCACTGGTCGAGTACGGATTACACAAAAGCTATCCGCAGTCCATTAAGGTGGCAGACACGGCTTCTGCCGATCAAATTAAACGGGGCGAATATGTTGCCCGTCTGTCGGACTGTACGGCTTGCCACACGCAGGAAGGCGGCAAACCGTTTGCTGGTGGTTATACCTTACATACGCCGTTTGGTGACATTTTGTCCTCCAACATTACGTCGGACCAAGAGACCGGGATTGGCGGTTGGGATCAGGAGCAGTTTGATCGCGCGGTGCGCCATGGGGTGGGTTCACATGGTTATCTGTATGCGGCCATGCCTTACAATGCCTATGCCAAACTGACCGATCAGGATCTGGCCGATCTCTGGGCCTATATCCGCACCATCGCTCCAGTGAAGAATAAGGTGGTTGAAAACCAGCTACCGTTCCCGTTCAACCAGCGCTGGACGTTGGCAGGCTGGAACCTGATGTTCTTCCACGATCAGGTGTTCCAACCGCAGGAGTTATCCACGGCTGAAATCAACCGTGGGGCTTATCTGGTGGATGGTCCGGGCCACTGTGCCTCTTGCCATACGCCGAAGAACCTGCTGGGTGGTGACTCTTCCGCTTACTTGCAGGGCGGTGCCTTGCAGGGCTGGAATGCGCCAGATCTCACCTCAAATCCACACACGGGTTTGGGTAAATGGAGTAATGAGGATATCGTCAGCTATCTGCGTTCTGGCACCAACCGTGAAACGGCGTCCTCTGGCCCGATGACCGAGGCGATTGAGAACTCGACGCAATACATGACAGATGCCGATCTGCACGCTATCGCCAGCTATCTCAAATCGCTGCCTGCATCGAATACGCCGGTTCCTGCCGCCGTCGCCAGTACCAGCGAGCCGATGATTGTGGGCAAAAAGGTCTTTGAATCGCAGTGTAGCGCCTGCCATGTTTCAGACGGTTCAGGCATCCGACAGATGATCCCGACCCTCGCCGGAAACAGTCAGGTTAATGCGCCAGATCCAGCCAGCCTGTTGAATGTCGTGCTTAACGGCAGCGAGGGGCCGTTGACTCATGCTAACCCGACTGCTGCGGGGATGCCGGCCTTTGACTGGAAGCTGTCTGACAGCAATGTTGCTGATGTAATGACATACATTCGCAATAGCTGGGGTAATGCTGCCACAGCGGTTTCGGAGCAAGACGTTGCGAAAGCCCGAGCAGCCACCCATGCGAAGCCCTGGGCAGGTCATGCTGAATAACTACCGCCGTAACTAAAGAAAACCCCCACAGCAGTGGGGGTTTTTCATCATCCAGGCGTGCGCTGTTAATTTTTGGCCGCAAACTGGGTGTAGTTCTCTGGCGTAATGGTCTGATAAGGCACCCAGTTATAGGTTTCCACTTTTTTCTTCTCCAGTAAGGCCTTAACCACCTGCACGGCCCCGGTCGCCTGCCCTTTGGCATCCTGGAAAATGGTCAGCGTCATTTTGCCGTTTTTCACAAACTGCTGACCATCTGGCGTGCCGTCGATACCTGCTACAAGAACCTTCTCATTCTTCGCCTGGTTTAATGCCATGATAGCCCCGATCGCCATTTCATCATTATTAGCCGCAATCGCATCAATCGGACGCTGATTCAACAGCCAGCTAGAGACCACGTCCACCGCCTCGTTGCGCTGCCATTTGGCGCTCTGTTTTTCGATCACTTTCATGTCTTTATACTTAGCGATAACCGCCTCTACCGCTTTGGTACGTTCACGGGCTTCCTCATTTGACAGCGCTCCCATTAAAATCGCGACATTACCTTTGTAATTCATTTTCTTCGCCAGGGCCTCCATCTGCATTTGACCACCCAGCGCAGAATCAGAGCCCACATACGCCATATTTTCTGGCAGTTTCACCTCAGGTTTACGGTTCACGAACACCAGCGGGATACCGGCATTTTTTGCCGCAGCAATCATGGGTTGAACACCCTGGGTATCCACCGGGTTGAGGATAATTGCATCCACACCCTGATTAATAAAATCGTCTATTTGCTGAACCTGAACGGCAACGTCCCCCTTGGCATCAACAAACTGGCTGTTGAGCTGGTTGTCTTTTAACTCCTTCTCCATCTGGGTACGGAGAATAGAGACAAAGTTAAGATCAAAGTTCGCCAGTGCAACACCCACGGTGAAGGTCTTGGCACTCACACTCAAGCTAAGCAGCAGCGAACAGAGCAAAATCATCAGATTTCTGGTTTTCATAAGGTATTCCTGTAGGGGTGAGATATTATTTTTTTTTCAATACCATGCAGTTCGCCTGGCAACAGGCAAATACCCGGCGGCCACAGATTTACAGCGTAAAATGATCGCGGAACTGCTCCAGTGCAGCCGTGCTGTCTCCGCTGGCCCAGCCTTCCATCGCGACCGTGCCCTGGTAACCCATGTCATTCAGCGTTCGGGCGATGGCGCGGTAGTTAATTTCTCCCGTCCCTGGCTGCTGGCGGCCTGGGACATCCGCCACCTGAATTTCTCCGATGGCCGAACCCGCGCGGCGAAGTAATTCAATCAGGTTCCCTTCACCAATCTGTGCGTGATAAAGATCCAGATTCATTTTGAGTGCCGGGCTATTGACGGCTTCCACCAGCGCCAGGGTATCCGCCGCCAGCGCAAAAGGTGTGCCCGGATGGTCAACCGGCAAGTTGAGATTTTCAAGGGTGAAAACGCGCCCCGCCGCTTCGCCCAGTTTGGCAACCTGCCGCAGTGTCTCAGCCGCTTTCAGCCACATGGCCCCCGTGACGACCTCTACGGGTTTCACCGGCAAGCCTTTGTCATTCAGCCCGGTCCCATGCAGGTTAAGGCCAGGACAATTTAACCGTTCAGCCACGGCCAGTGAGGCTTCTGCGCTATGTAATAGCTGTGCAATCTCCGCGTCGTCAGTCAAATTGCCGCTGAGGTAGCCGGTCATTGAGGTAAAGCGCGCTCCGGTTGCCGCCAGTGCATCAATATCTTTATTCGCCCAGCCCCAGATCTCGACGCCAAATCCGAGTTGATGAATACGTTTAACCCGCTCGACAAACGGAAGATCGAGAAACACCATTTCGGCACAAACTGAGAGTGAATAGCTGGCCATTAGTGTCCTCCCAGCTTGATCGGTTGCTGCTGAAGGGCTGACTCAATGCAGGCCAGAGCAATTTCCAGCGCATTGCGGGCATCTTCGCCGGTTGCTCGTGGCACCTCGCCACTGCGAATACAGCGTGCAAACTCCGTGAGTTCCGCGACATAAGCCGCATTCAGCAGATCGGAATCGAGACGCGAGGTTTCGATAGCAATACCGTCCTGGTGGTAGCGCACACAGTGATTGGCATTGATATGTCCCGCCTGCAGCATCCCTTTGCTACCAAACACTTCACCGCGTACGTCATAACCGTAGACCGCCTGGAAACTGGCTTCCGCGATAGCGATCGCGCCGTTGTCAAAGCGCAGGGTGACAACCGCAGTATCCAGCAGACCTTTATCTTTGTAGTCTGGACGAATTAAGGCATCGGCCAGTACATAGACCTCCGTTGGACGGGCTCCTGGGTTGAAGTGCAGCAAAGTATCAAAGTCATGAATCAGGGTTTCGAGGAAAATGGTCCACTGCGGGATCGGAGCCGGATCGCGCAGGCCAGGATCTCGCGTCAATGAACGGCTCAGCTGTGTTGTCCCATTTTCACCGGTCTTGATGGCGGTGATAGCGGCAGCAAAGCCGCTGTCGAAGCGACGGTTAAAACCGACTTGCAACACCACCCCCGCCTGTTTAGCCGCCGCAATTGCCCGGTCCGCTTCCTCTAACGTCACCGCCATCGGCTTTTCACAAAACACATGTTTGCCCGCCTGCGCAGCGGCAATCACCCATTCCGCGTGAGTACGCGCCGGAGCCGCAATGACAACCGCATCAATATCGGCATCCTGTAACAGCGCATGGAGATCGCTGTAAAACTTCGCTACGCCAAGCCGCTGAGCCAGTTTCTCCGCCGCACCGGCAACAGGATCGGCTACAGCCGCTAACACTGCACCGGGAATACGCCAGGCCAAATTCTCCGCGTGGAAGCTGCCCATTCGGCCCGCGCCAATCAGGCCAACACGAACAGGTTGAGTAGATAATGTCATCGTTACTCCTTGTTATTTAAGCGTTATGCAGCGGTAGGGTTGGTGTTGTCCACATTGAGATTGGCTTAAACACCTGTCTGGAGATGAAATTGCAAACCTGATGCCAGGTTTATATCGGGGTTTTCTGTGACGAGAGGCGCAGGAACAGAGGTGGGATTGGCAGTAAACTTTACATGTCAACTTAACATGTAAAGATAATGAACATACCTCGCCCAGTGGGATCCGTTATGCAGACGCAAATTCGACTTCCGGTCAAAGATGAAAGCGATCCGATTTTCAGCCTGCCTGATTCCGCTGAGGCTGCGGAGTGGCACAGCCTGCTGTGGCAGGGGTGGCAAAGCTTCCAACGGGGCGAGCACCCAGGCTGGATGCGACAAAGTATTCTCCACTCCTGGCAACGTTCACAGCAGAGACAGATCGATCCGGCGCATTTTAGCTACATCTCACCGCCTGCCGAGGAGCTTGCAGCTATCCTGGAATACAACGCCGAGCTGGTGCTGGTGGCACGCAGCATCATGGAAAATTTGCTGGCCTATAACCCGGATGGCCATATTAATCTGACGGATGCGCAAGGCGTGACGCTGCACTACTGCGGCGCTGATCTCACCCCGGTTGGCAGTATTTTGCGCGAAGATGTGCTCGGAACGAACTGCACCGCGCGTTGCCTGATCGAACAGCGGCTGGTCTATGTATTGAGCGGGGAAAACTGGAAACTCGATCTGCGTAAACGTCACTTCCAGTGTGCGGCCGCGCCAGTGCGTGCGGCCAACGGGAAGCTAATTGGCGTGCTAACCCTGACGGCAACGCCCGATAACTTTAATGCGCATACTCTGGGTACCGTGCAGGCGGCAGCAGAGGCTGTCGGGCAGCAGCTTATCTTGCGCCGTTTGCTGGCCGAGCAACAGTCGATTCTGGAAACCCTGAATGAAGGCGTGATTGTCTGTGATAGCCTCGGCAGGATCAAAACCCTGAACCGCTATGCCCGTCAGCTATTTGGTGGCCTCGACCCACAAGCGGGGCCAATCGACGTCCTGCTCAAGCCACAAAATGCTTCTCTGCTTACGCTGCCGTTTTGCAACGATCGCGAACTGCTGTTCCATCCGGAAGGCATGGCTCCGGTTGCCTGCCTGATTTCGCTGATCCCGGCACCGGACGGTGGGCGGGTTCTTTCTCTGCGCGAAGTTCAGCGCATTCGGGCCATTAGCCGTAAAGTGATGGGCTCAAGTGCCAGCTATACCTTTGAGATGATTCAGGGTATCGCCCCCCGCCTGTTGCAGGCGATTCAGAAAGCGCGCGCCAGCAGCCGGAGTGACAGCACCGTGTTACTGAACGGGGAGAGTGGCACGGGCAAAGAGCTGTTCGCCCAGGCCATTCACAACGCCAGCGCACGTCACGCCGAACCCTTTATCGCGCTCAACTGCGGCGCGTTGCCACGCGATTTGGTGCAGAGTGAGCTGTTTGGCTACGTTGATGGGGCTTTCACCGGCTCAAGACGCGGCGGTGCCGCAGGGAAATTTGAGCTGGCCGATGGTGGCACGCTGTTTCTTGATGAAATTGGTGAAATGCCGCTGGAAGCGCAAACCAGCCTGCTACGCGTGCTACAGGAGAGCGAAGTATTACGCATCGGTGCTGCTACGCCAATTGCGGTTAACGTGCGTATCATTGCCGCGACCCACTGCAACCTACTGGATGCCGTGGAAAAAGGCGCGTTTCGTCGCGATCTCTACTATCGCCTCAACGTAATTTCGCTGGAAATTCCGCCGCTGCGTGCGCGCCAGGAGGACATTGCATCACTGGTGAATACCTTTATTCATGCCCTTTGTACCCGCCTGAAACGTATGCCGCCGCAGATGTCACCCGAAGCGATGCAGTGTCTGCAAGCGTGGCACTGGCCGGGTAACGTGCGTGAACTGGAGAACCTGATCGAACGCATGGTCAATCTTTGCCAGGAGACGGAAATCACGCTACAGGACTTGCCGGAAGAGATGACCGAGCACCGGCATGTCAGCTCGTCAGAACACACCCTCTCCTCATTACAAGACAGTGAGCGTCAGCATATCCTCACGGTGATCGCCCAGATGCAGGGCAATTTACGACAATCCGCGCAGGTACTGGGCATTTCACGCACTGCGTTGTATAACAAGCTGAATTTATGGGGCATCGATATGGCGGCACTGCGCAAGTCTTAACGACAGCGCGAGAATATGCGGGACAAAATGCTTGAACAGATAACCGATGCGAATCATTCCTCCGCATCGGTTACAGGCTAGCTCTGCAACACGGCTTTTACTGGCACATAATAATTTAACGCGACGTTCCCCTGCTCATCACCGAAACGTGCCCTGCCCTGTAAAATAAACTCTTCGATATCCATGCCATCGACGCGATTTAATTGCATATCATGTAATCTGACATTGTAAATATGCTTAATAAAGCTTTCCACTCGCGTGTAATGGCCACGAAAGGTGAATTTCGCATAACAGGCATCCCCGATCAGCGGAATTTCGGAGGTGGCTGAGCCGGTGTAGCTCTCCATCGCCTCCGGAGGTACACAGGTAATATAGCCATATTTTACGCCATGCAGTTCAATGCCTGACAATTCGGGTCCAGTGAGGCAATAGACCTTGTCAGGCTTTACCGAAAACTGCGCCAGAAAGTTATCCCATTTGCTTTTTCGTTGTGCCACGGGATGCTTGTCCAACTCCTCGGGACTCAGCATGTAGCTATGATACAACCCCTGTAAGTTGGCGACAGGCGCTGACGTCAGCGTAACGGGATGATGAAATTCTGGATCATACTTTTGCAACGTGGGATACAGTATTTCCCAGTTCATCGTACTGTTCTGTCTGATTTGCCCCGGCGTTAACCGAAAGTGTTTCATAAACTCTTTGTTTAACGTTTGCTGTGAGTCATAGTCAAACCATGAGGCAATTTCAGCCAGCGGCATAGAAGAGTATTTAACCACCTGCGCGGCCAGTGCGAGTCTGCGACGGCGGCAATACGTAGCAATATTAATCCCTGTTACCTCTGTAAATACGCGCTGCAAATACCACTTTGAATAACCTGATCGTGAAGCGATGTCATCTATTCTGAGTGGCAGATGTTTATGTTCTTCAATCCACTCCACCAGATTATCAATACTGCTTTTTATCATTTCCCTTCCCCAGACGGCATCAATTCATTCTGATGATGATTTTTATTTTTAATATTGACTGCTAAATAGCCTAGCCAAATTGGCGGCAACTGACGACTGCACAAAAGTCTAATCTTTAGAGCCCTGCGCATAGCGATAATAATGATTCTCATTTGCTTGTAAAGCGTTTACTCAAGGATACCTCATGCGTGTTTGCTTCACCCCCAGGCCGGTAAAAACCAGTCTGGCCGTCGCGGTTGGCGTTGTTTTGTATGGATCATCTTTTGGCACCCCTGCCGCCGAAACGCTGAGTCTGGTGGATTCTGCGCCAGCAAAAACCACGACCAGCACCAGGAAAGACAATAATAAAGCGCTTATCGAAGAGGATGCAGGGACGCTGCTGGTTACCGCAAAGCCTGAAGAAGCCCTCAAGCAGCAAGCGGGCGCGTCGCTAATTACCCAGCAGGATATTGAAAAACAGCCTCCGGTGAATGATCTGTCAGAAATCATCCGCAAGATGCCCGGCATTAACTACACCGGTAACGGCGGGACCGGTGCTCGCGGCAACGATCGGCAGATCGATATTCGCGGCATGGGACCGGAAAATACCCTGATTCTGATTGATGGCGTACCGGTCACGTCTCGTGCGTCAGTTCGCTATGCCTGGACCGGTGAGCGTGATTCCCGTGGTGATACCAACTGGGTACCCCCGGAGATGGTGGATCATATCGACATTCTGCGTGGCCCTTCGGCGGCGCATTACGGCTCAGGCGCGATGGGCGGCGTGATCAACATCGTCACCAAGCGCCCAACCAATGACTGGCATGGCTCACTGTCACTGTTTACCAGCCAGCCCGAGGATGACAAAGAAGGTGCGACTAAGCGCTCGACCTTTAGCTTAAGCGGTCCGCTGGTCAAAGATGTATTAACGATGCGTATGTACGGCAACATCAACAAAACCGATGGCGATGCCTATGACATCAACAAAGCGCAGAACGGAACCAGCGCCGCTGGCCGTGAAGGCGTACGTAACCGCGATATTAATACCGGGCTGACCTGGAAAATAGATCCCCGCCAGTACGTTGATTTTGATTACGGCTTTAGCCGCCAGGGCAATATTTATGCCGGTGACACGCAATACAGCAACGGGCGCACTACGTTGCCCCAGTCGCTGGTGGGCCAGGAGACCAACCGGATGTATCGTCAGAACTACAGCCTGACGCACAACGGTATTTGGGACTGGGGGCAGTCAAAAACCATTCTGAGCTACGAGCGCACGAAAAACTCACGCATGAACGAAGGGCTGACCGGCGGTATTGATGGCACCATCACCAATACCCAGTTCAGCGACAGTAACTACAAAACCTGGCGTGCCAGCCAGGAATTTACAGTTCCGTTCACTCTGTGGGTAGACAATACCCTTACGGCTGGCTTCGAGTGGGATCGTGAAGCATTAAATGATCCCGCAGCGACCTCCACCAACGTTGATGTCACCACTGTCGGGGGTGTCTCAGGAAACTCGGCCCTGCGCAGCAGCAAAAATAGCCAGCAGCTTAGCGCTATCTACCTGGAAGACACCATTGATGTGCTACCAGGCACCACGCTGATTCCAGGTATTCGCTTCGACTACAGCGATAAATTTGGCAACAACTGGAGCCCCAGCCTCAACCTTTCGCAGGATTTAGGCGACCACTTCAGCCTGAAAGCCGGTATTGCGCGCGTCTTTAAAGCCCCTAACCTGTATCAATCGAGTGAAGGCTATCTGTTAGCCAGCAGCGGCAACGGCTGTGCAATTAATAGCACCAGCGGCTGTTATTTAATGGGTAATGGCAATCTGCATCCTGAAGTCAGCGTTAATAAAGATATCGGCATTCAGTGGAATGACAGTGGCTTTGCCGCCGGTCTGACCTATTTCCGTAACGACTATCAGAACAAAATCGTTTCCGGTACCGATACGGTGCAGTCAGTCTACGTCAACAGTACCTACTACTCAGAATGGTATGACGTTTATCGCTGGGAGAATGGCGGTAAAGCTGTCACTCAAGGCCTGGAGGGGAACCTGACCTTACCTCTGGTAGCGGATAAACTGACGTGGCGTACAAACGCGACCTATATGTTTACCTCGAAGCAAAAATCGACCGGCAATCCACTCTCGCTAGTACCGAAATATACGTTGAACCACATGCTGGACTGGAATGTTACTGATAATCTCTCAACCAACATTTCCTGGACTATGTACGGTCGAATTCATCCGCGTACCCACGCAGAGCACCGCCGGGACAGCACCACCGATACGGAGTTGCCGGCCTACTCTATTTTCGGCTGGAACCTCAAATATGATCTGAACCACAACGTTCGCTTCAACGCCGGGATTGGTAACCTGTTTGACAAACAGATCTATCGTTCCAACGAAGGTGCTTATACCTTCAACGAACCGGGCCGTTATTACTACGTTGGCATCACTACCTCTTTCTAATCAATAACCTATGATAAACCGCCCCTGCTGGGCGGTTTTTTTCTGCCGCCTTCCCCACAGCAATTTACGGCTTTGATCATAAATTGTGCGCCCGATCTCCAATTGCAGACACTCAATGAGATATATCTATTAACACGATATATCTAAATTCACACATCCCCGGTTACCGAAGTCAGTTTTGACATCCTCCCCGCCCTAAAGGGCAAGGATTCCTGCTTCCAGACGGCAATGTCCTGCCGCGAGTATGTTCTTTGCGGCGTTTACGTCGCGGTCATGAGTGGTTCCGCACTCACAACAAGTCCATTCTCTTATTCGCAGGCCTGCTCTACCTTTCGGACTGTTAGCGGAGATAGCCCCGCAACACGAACACGCCTGGGTGGAATACTTTTCGTTGACCACTTCAAACACCACTGACCGCGCAATCGCTTTGTATTCCAGTTGTGTTTTGAGCATCGCCCAGCCAGCGTCCAGAACGCTCTTCGCCATTCTGGTTTTGGCTAACTGGCTGCTGCTCACGTCGCCCACGAAGATTGCCGCATGGCGGTTTACCAGCGCCGTGCTGTACTTGTGCAGGGCATCTTTGCGGCGGTTCTTGATTTTTGCATGAATGGCGCGGACACGGGCTTTCTTGCCTGCCCGCTGCGCCTTGCCTAACGCGGGCTCCAGGTCGCGATAGAAACGCCCTGCAACCAGCGCTTCACCCTCTGACGGGGTGGCGTAGTCTTTTAATCCCAGGTCTATACCAACAGCAGTTGTGCCGGTGGTCGACGCGGTATCGACCTGCACGCAGATATTGAAATACCAGCGCCCCCGGCTGTCTTCTGAAAAGCTCCCCGCGCGGAAGGTGTAACCTGCCAGACCGTAGCTGTCCCAGACCTTAAAATAGTGGCCCGCGAACTTCACGCAGCCGTTCTGCCACTGCGCCGCCCGCGATTTAAACGGGATCCAGCCCAGGGAACGGCGAGCGCCACCAGTGACACGCCAGCTCAGCCGGGAACGTTTACACTGCTTCCGTGCCTTGCCATGGTCGGCGATCACTTCCTGTACGGTCGCGCTGCCAATGGTATAGCCGCGTGCTTTCTGAATCCCCGCCGTCAGTTTTTGAACATCAAACGCCGATAGCCATCTGGGAACCTGCGCACCAAAAGCGCCAGCGTTGCTGTAAGCCGCGCTGGTTAACTCATTTGCCAGATTAAAGACCTGATTAACCTCAAAGGCCATCTGCCGCAATACGGCGGCGTGCTTGTCTTTAACCCTGACTGACAATGTTTTGGTCTGGATGCTCATAGGGCGCTAAATTACAGGTCAAAATTGAATCATTCAAGGTGAGTTTATGAAGTTTACTTATCGGGCGGGACGGTATTCAACGCCGCACATCTGGAAACTATTGATAGAATTTATAGTAATGCATAAGCGCCATTTAAGTGCGAGTTAGTGGCGTTTAACGGGGGGGGCGGATCAAGTTCATATGCTGTTTAACTTCCCGCCGAAGGTGACGTTCAGCACGCGGGCTAACAGCCTATAAGGGGTTAGCAGTCGCAAGATGAAATGGCATAATCCCGGTTTGCATAAGCCCGCCTGGAAGTCAGACGCGCTTTGGTCGCCGTCCTATTTCGCAGATAGCGTGGGCGGTGCGCCACTTGAAGTCATTAAGAAATACAATGATCAACAGAGCCGCTCTCATTAGCCCGCTTGCGCGGGCTTCGCTCTTCCACCCCATCTAAAAGGAAAGGGATTCCCGCGAAAAACTCTGGTGAGTTGGGATAACAGTCGGTACCAGCCGTTGGCAGTGCATCGCCAGACCAACGTGGAGAAACCGACCCGTTGCGCCTTTTCTCCACTTTTCAGCAGTCGAACGACATTGCAGGTTTCGCCGGTGAGAAGCGCGATATCACCGCTGAGATGGATCTGCGGTGTCGGTGGGGTAATCGCGACAAAGCCCCCCATCCGCTCAAGCAGTTCCGCCACGATGCGTTGCCGCTGCGCATCGCTGGTTAAATCCGCTGCAATAAACGACCTGCACAGCAGGAAATTGCTGCATGAAATGACCTGAAGGTATCAGCGTCAGCACGCGCGGAATGGCCGTTTTTTCCATTATCAGATTCAATCCCGCGAATGATTCATCGTTGATCAATACGGATTTTTTACAGAATCCGATCGGAAAATCCTTTTTTGCAAACGCCTCTCATTATCAATAACTGGTACAATCGTCAAAGCTTACCTCTTGATTTACCTGGCTTATCCATGAATGACGCAACGCTACTGCTGGTGGAAGACGATCCTGATATCAGCACCCCAATGGCAAACTACTTGATGAACAATGGCTATCATGTCGTTGCCTGCGAATCTGCTGAATCCGCACAACAGTGGCTGAAAAGTCATAAAGCTGACCTGATTCTGCTGGATATCATGCTACCGGGAGAGAGTGGCCTGGATTTATGCCGTCGTCTGCGTGGAGGTTACTGCCCGCCAATTATTATGGTGACCGCGCTTGACGATCCGATTGATAACGTTGTCGGGCTGGAGTTGGGTGCTGATGACTATGTTGCTAAGCCTTTTGATCTCAGCGTGTTGCTGGCACGTATTCGGGCCGTATTACGTCGTGTGAACGGAGCAGAGCAAGCAGCAGTGAAAACAGGCGGCGAGCACGTTATCCATTTTGCTAACTGCACGTTTTATCCGCTGCGCCGTTATCTACACGGCCCAACGGGCATACGTAAATCATTAACCGCAGGTGAAACGGATCTGCTGCTGGTGCTGTGTCAAAACGGGAAAAAAGTGCTGTCGCGTGAAGATCTTATCGATTTGATGCGAGGTGAGAATGGCAGCGCCGCTTCTATGCGTTCGGTTGACCTGTTAATTAGTCGATTGCGGCGTAAGCTGGTGTTTGACGATATGAAAGAAGAGTTGATCCAGACTTTCCGCAACAACGGTTATCTTTTCAGGCCGGAAGTCAGAGGGCTATGATGCGCCGCTTTTTCTCTACCATGCTCGGTCAGATTCTGCTCATTATTGGCTGTTCCACCCTCATCACTTTCACCGCATTAAGCACGCTGTTGTTTATTCCGAAAGGCCCACCAGGCCCGCCGTGGCCCTGGCAGCCCACCTATCGCATTGCCAGCCTGGTAAAAATCCTCAATCACACCCCTGAAGCCTATCGTCCAGCCATTCTGGCTGCGTCACAGAGTGATGCCGGGTTGCATTATGCGCTGGCAACCCAGCCACCCATCTGCACCAGCGAAACATTTAATACCTGGGATTTAGCCAAAACGCTGCGCTGGGAATTGGGCGGCCAGCAGCAGGTCAGCGTAGCGTCCTGTAATGCGCAGAATCCGCGTAAGGACATCCAGGTACGGGTTTCTCTTGGTGATCGCCAATTGATCGCGATGATAGACAACATGGGCCGGGAACCGACGCGCTTAACTTTTCCTACACTATGCGCAATGGTGTTCCTGTTCACCGGGATTGTGGTGATGTCAGTCTGGGCGATTGCCCGCGTCATCAGCCCGCTACGAGAAATCTCACGCCATGCTGATGCCTTTGGACGTGAACTGACGTTGATGCCAGTGAAAGAAGAAGGCCCGACAGAGATCCGTAAAGTTGCCCATACGCTGAATCTGATGCAGGAACGCATCGCCGAACAGATGCACAGCCGAAGCCGTATGTTGGCCGCGATCAGCCACGACTTGCGTACCCCGCTCACTCGGATGCGCTTATGTCTTGAGGATACGGAGCCCACTCGCGTACGAGAGAAATTAGTCCGCGATATCGACCTGATGAATAAGCTGATTGGCAGTGCGCTGTCGTTTATTAAAACCGGCTCCGATGGCGAATCGGCCGAATGGTGCGATCTGGATTCAATGATTACCACCCTCTGCGATGATTATGAAGATGCAGGTATTCAGGTGAGTTATCAATCTGCGGACCCCCTTACTCTGTGGTGTAAACCCGATGCCGTACAGCGTGCATTGACCAATTTGATCGATAACGCCGCCGTAGTCGCCACAAGAATAACGGTAGAGAGTTGGCAAACCGAACAACTGACGTTGATTGAGGTTAGCGATAATGGTCCAGGCATTCCTGCAGGCTTGCTGCAAAAAGTGACAGAACCGTTTTATCGCATCGATGCCGCCCGGCAACAAAACCGGGGCGGCGCAGGTTTGGGATTAGCGATTGTCAGTGATATCGCCCGTTTGCACGGTGGGAAGCTTGAGCTGTTCAATCGCTTTCCGCAGGGGTTGACTGCACGAATCACCCTGGCACGCCAGGGCGAAACAAGTCCTCAGAAATTATAAGTCAGGCTGACATTGTAGCGACGGCCATCGACGTTACCGCCATAGGTGTCACTGTCAATATACTTGTCAAACAGGTTGGAGACGCTGGTATTGAGGTTTACTTTTGGCGTCAGCTTAACGTTTACCCCTAAATCCACCAGCGTGTAAGCTGGATATCCTTCGGTCATCATTGAACGCGAGTTACCGGCATAGTGCTCAGACGTTTTGCCACGATAGTAAACGCGCATCCACGGGCTAATATCCTGCGAGAAATCATAATCCAGTCGCGCGCTGATCAAATGCTTCGGTTGCTGGTTCAGAGGCTGGCCAGCATATTCGCCTGACTGCTGTTTGGTTTCGGTATAGGTGTAAGACGTATTCAAGTGCAGGTTACTGAGAATGTCCCATGCAAAGGTGCTTTCAATACCACGCATCATCGCCTTGCTGACGTTGTAGTACGAGGAGACAAAATCATATTTTTCGCCATTATAGTCGCAGGCATAAGATCCGGCATCGCCGGTACACAACGTCTCTAACTCAATTTTATTCCTGAATTTGCTGTAAAACCCGGTCACACCCGCTTTGATATCACCGGCATCCCAGTTAAGTGACAGCTCATAGTTGGTGCTGGTTTCCGGTTTAAGATCGGGATTACCAATACTCACACCATCACGATGACCGGACCCGGCCGAGTCAGCCCAGTTGGAGGCCGACTGGCGGAGCGTTGGGTTTTTATAGCCACCCGAAATCCCTCCTTTGGCTGTCCATTGCGGATTAATGCTCCAGACGCCATAAAGTTTCGGCGTGACGTGCGAGCCAAACTTTTCATTTTCATCCAGGCGAATCGCTGGCACTAAATCAAACGGATCAATAATGTTCCAGCGGTCCTCAGCCGTTAACGCCCAGCTATTACGATCCAGCTTTGACGCCGGATCGCCACTGTCCACCTTAATCACATTGTTGGCGTCTTTTATGGTCTCATTCAGGAACATGGCCCCCACAGAGAGGGTGTGGCTGTCACCGAGGTAGAGTTTATCAATGGTATTAAGCGTGGTATTGCGCCCGGTAATGTTGCTGCTGGAATTAGTTGAATCTTCGATCTGTGCGTAAGAGCTGGTTTCCAGAATGCCGTAATAACCTTTATGGCTCAGCGTGTAGTTGGTACGCGTATAGGTATGATTCGTAATACCACCCGACGTTTTAGTGGTTGCGAGCTGCTCCTGCAACGCGCGGGTCACATCAAAGTCGATGATATTATCGACGTCCGGTGTCCAGGTAAAACCGACCCCACCGTTGAGTAATTTTCGCTTTGCTGCTCCACCGTCATAGTTATCTTCATTTCTCTGCTGGAAAGTCCCATCCAGTTTCATACTGAGCTGATCTTTAATTAAGGGGCCATCAAGATGCATACTGGTTTGATTAACATCGCCAGAACGACTGTGCTCCTGGATCATTGAGCCCGCAGTCACCGATCCATGCCACGTTTGGCGATTCGATTTTTTAGTGATGATATTGATCACCCCGCCAATCGCATCAGAACCATACAGCGATGACGCGGGGCCGCGAATCACTTCAATATGATCAATGGCCTCAATACCTGGCAAAAACTGATATCCCGTGGTGGTGGTTTCAGATTCACTCTCACGCATATCCACCTTCTTTCCATCGACTAACAGGAGCGTGTAGTCACTTGCCATGCCGCGCATGGTGATCTCTTCCGACCCCACGCCGCCTGTCACATAGACGCCAGGCACATCGCGTAATACATCCAGCACCGTGTAGTAAGCGCGTGAATGCAGGGTTTTATTGCTGATCACCGTGACCGAAGCCGCCGCTTTGGTGACATCCTCATGGAAACCTGACGCCGTCACCGTCATGGTATCCTGATCTTTATCGTTGCTAAGGTCTGTCAGCTGGTCATCGGCGTGGGCGGGAAGCGCGGTTAATCCCATGATAATAGCGAAGGACAGAGGTGAAAGACGCGGGGATCCCTGTGCAGATTTTCTCAACATAATCTATTCTCGAGGTGTAATTAAATTTTAGGTTACGGGTGCACCACCCAATAACGCAGTTGATTGCGAGTGGGTAATAAAGTTTAAGCCTGCGCGGGCAGGCTTAATTATTTTTAGTTATTTAAACAGCAACGGCAGGAAATTACGCAGCGAGACACGGATATTGCTGGCATCATGAATTTCACCAGGTTCCACTATCGCGTGATATTTCACACCACGCTTATCAAGGAAGGTTTTCATGAGATCAAAGGTTTGAATTAATGGCTCATCGCTTCCTACGCTCATAAATACCAGCTTCATTTTCGCATCAGCATTCAGCTGCGGGATATACGCGCCAAGCTTCTCCATATCGGGTACGCGATTCAGATCGGGACCGGTGTAGTGGCTGTAGTGCAATTTGCTTTCAATCTGTTTTCCCACGCCCGGCCAGGTTGGGAAACCGCCGCTGAAGGTGCCAATGGTGGCGAATGTTTGTGGATTACGTGCACCAGCCAGGAACCCTTGCGCACCCGGCGAAGAAAAGCCGCCAATGGCGCGATGTTCGCGATCGGCCTCGGTACGGAAGGATTTATCGATAAACGGCACGATATTATCAACAATGGTTTGTGCTGCTGTAACGTAACTCGGGTCGGTTTCATTGCCACCACCGTGGAACTTCGAGTTACCCAATGAGCTGCCACCTGGCGCATCCGGGTCAAGAATAACCACAATCATCGGCTTGATACGGTGTGACGCAATCATGTTGTCCAGCAGATTAAACACAAAGCTGTCTTCATTATCGCGTGACCCATCATGCGCACCACCCATTGTCAAATACAGCACCGGATAGCGTTCATCGCTGCTGTAATAACCTGGTGGAGTATACACCGTGAAGCGTTTCTGGCTATCCATGAATGGAACCGAGGTGTAAGTAATACTCCCCCGCGCCGCGCCGTGTGGGATGAAGTCATCAGCTTTATCACCAGGTATCGCGAATTCATCTTTTGGCAGACCCGTAGCCGGAGATTTACGGCCAAACTCTGCCTGCGCTTTCACGCCATCCACGATGAACTGATAGTTCCAGATGTTTGATGCCAGCGGCCCCACGGTAACACTCCAGAGCCCTTGCTTATCTTTATTCAGCGCTACGTGGCTATCGCCCTGCGCTCCGCCCGGCCAGGCACCTTGTACTTCAACCTGACTGGCCTGCGGTGCACGCAGCGTAAACACCACGCGATTATCAGGCAATACTTTTACCGGCTGCGGTGGCGGTGCCCACTTATGCTGCCCGTCTTTACCCTGACCTTGCATCTGCGGATGCGGCTGATTAGCGGGCTGAGGCATATCAGCCAGCGCCTGTTGTGCAATCAGAGCGGAAACCATGACGGCCACTGCGCACAATGCGCTACCACGAACTTTGCTGTTCATTTTTTACTTAAGCTCACTTTTACTGTTGTTTTAAATACAGGGATCTCAGAACCTGAGTTGCCAATAAATAGCAACAGGATTCGAGATGTTATTATTAACTGGTGATTAAGGGCCGTAGGTTAGCACAAATATTTTCGCAGGCAATCGATGATGAAAATCATTATCATTTAACGTGATTAATTTTAACTACATGATTTTTAATACAAAAATAACAAAGCAGCACGAGAATAATATACAGGAAGATATAAAATCACCTCCTGATGCAATCTGACATCAATCAGCGTATTTGTGTCAGAAATGACACAAAGCTGACATCACCTATTCAACGCCATTATTTAAATAAAAAATTTATCCAATCTTTCTGGCAGTATTTCCTTACTAAAGGATGGCGGCGAAAAGTCATTAAACATTCCTCAAAAGCACGCTTCGCCGCATACTGCTGGTTGTCAGAAACACCTTCTGCCGGCGTCATCATCCACAACCGGTTAACTAACCAGACACAGCAAGGAGCGTTACATGTCCCAACCGAGTCCCGCCCGTTATTCCGCGGAGGCATTACAGCACTGGATTAGCCAGCTCTATCAGGCCGCAGGTGCCAGAGAGTGTGATGCACTAAACACAGCGCGAGTACTGGTACGCACCAGCCTGCGCGGTATTGATACCCACGGCGTGACCCGTGTGCTGATCTATCTGGAAAAAATGCAGCAGGGGGAAGTCAATCCCCAGCCTGACTTCCAATGCGAGGTGCGCGACAACGTGATTTGGTTCGACGGTGATGGCGGTCTTGGTCAGTCTGTTGCGACGGAGGCCTTTACGGCGGCCGTAGAGCTGGCGCAGAGCCGACCTGTAGTGACGTTATTACTGCGCAAAAGCGGTCACCTCGCCGCCCTCGGGCAGTTTGCCCTTGAAGCCGCCGAACAAGGCATGATCGCGGTAATTTGTCAGGAAACGCCGCCGCTGATGGCGCTGGAAGGCAGTAAAAAACCGGCGATTGGCAATAACCCGGTGGCCTTTGCTGCCCCGGTTGCCGGTCAGGCACCGTTGGTGTTCGATATGGCCACGAGCGTTGTCGCGCGGGGCAACGTGTTGCAGGCGATTAAAGAGGGCCGTGAATCGATCCCCGATGACTGGGCGATTGGCCCGGATGGTAAAAAGACCCAGAACCCGCAAGAGGCATTCAACGGTGCCATGCTACCCATTGCCGGACATAAAGGGATTGGGCTGGCCATGCTGGTGCAGGTGCTGGCGGGCAGCCTGACAGGATCGGCCACGGCAGCCAGCGCCGCCCAGCACTCTTCTACCAGCAGTGCGGGCAATGTCAGCGCCTTTGTGCTGGTGATAAATCCGGCGTTATTGCTCGGCCGTGAAGCTTTTGACCAACACATGTTGAGCTGGCTGGAAACCTACCTGGCAGCGTCAGGGGACAATGCACGCTATCCGGGGCAACGTGCTGCACAGTGCGAAGAAGAGCGCAAAGCAAACGGCATTCCCGTTTCTGCGAGCGTGCTGGGTGAATTAAAAAAAGCGGGAGACCTGGTGGGCCTACCGTTCGATCTGCAGCCGTTAAGCTGACGGTTAGGCGCATCCAGATCGGGATGCGCCTAACCTGATTTTCCCTTTGAGGCCCGCTGTGAGTTGATCAACGATGCAATTCAGTCATTGCTACAGCGGGAAAACAGGCAAATTAGAGGTCGAGAGCATGGAGAAAGTGTTCGAGGATCGCATTAGGCCGACGCCCCTTGCGGGTGACGATGGCAATTTTGCTGCTGAAATGCATACGCTCGGGAGCAATGGCGCGCATTAGCTTTTTTTCAACCCACTGTGCGGCGTAGTGGTCGGGCAGGAAGCCAATAAAGCGTCCGGTCAGAATCAGAAAAGCGATGCCCTCACGGTCAGTGGCGGTAGCGGTGCAGTTCAACATCTGATGCATGCCAATGGTTTCCGCTGTCATGCGGAAGCTGGGAACAATAGCGTCATACTGAATTAATGTCTCATCATCAGGTTCAACGTCCATATTGAAAAGCGGATGTGTATTACTGCAATAAAGCATCGATTTTTCATCATAGAGCTGCGAATAGTTTAATCCTGACATGGGCGAGGTCAGCGGGAGCGCGCCCACGTGCAGACGCCCATCCATCAAGCCCCTTTCGATATCTGCGGCGGTGCTCATGCTCAGATTAAGGCGAATTTCCGGCCCGTTTTTGCGCAGCGAATCCAGTGCATCTGTGATGCGCATCCGGGGCTGTGTAACCAGATTATTAATAATGCCAATATTAAATTCACCGCGCATATGCTTATGCATCTGATTGACCTGCTGGCGGAAATTTTCAATCGCCGCCATCATGCTATCGCTGTGGTGCAGGATATCGCGTCCTTCATCGGTTAAGGCGAATCCCGCCCGCCCACGTTGACATAACCGCATACCCAACCGCTTTTCCAGATCGCTCATGTGTAAGCTAATGGCAGAACGTGTGATCCCGAGCAGGCTCTCAGCGGCGGAAAAACTGCCACATTCGCTGACCGTCTTGAAAATCCGCAGTAGCTTCAGGTCAAAATCCGTGACCTGCGCCAGTGATTTGCTTTTCATTCAGATGAAAATTCCAGTAACTAAAGGCGAGTTAATAATGATTTAACTCAACCAAAAGGGGAATGCAAACGGTTCAGACTCTTACTGTGGGAAGAACTTCATTCTTCCGGCTAACCCGCCGCCGCCCTCACTGACGTGCTTCGCGCCTTCAACCACTTCCACATCGTGGAAATCAAACGGAGAGATACCCGCCAGGCAAGCCACGTTAACCGCATACTGGTTGGGATCGGAGCGACGCTGATGGAAGGTGTAAATACCGCACACCGAGCAAAAGAAGTGTGCGGCCTGGCGCGTATTGAAGCGATATTCGCTGAGCTTATCCTGTCCACTTAATACCGTTATCCCGGAAAGTGGCGCGAAAGCCATCACCGCGCCGCGCATCCGGCAATAAGAGCAGTTACATCTGCGAAGCCCGTTAAATCCATTGAGCAGTTCAACGCTAAACGTGACTGCGCCACAATGGCACTGTGCCGCTAACTTTTCTGACATGTTTTTTCTCGCCTTGCTCAATCATCGATCAGCTATAAGATACAACGTTGATGACCGCTGGATGACAAGCTTTTCGACATTGCCTTACAAGTTGCATTGACAGGCTTTGTAGATTATCGAATGATGCTTTTTCTTTTCGCTGCCAGTCAGCATTGCGAATACCGAATTGAGGGGTGATATGAAACCGTTATTTGTCTATGGCACGTTATGTCCAGGCCGTTCCAATGCACATATTCTGGAAAATATTGGCGGGCATTTCCTGGCGGGATCAGTAACCGGCAAGCTTTATGACAGCGGCTGGGGTGCAGCCGAAGGTTTTCCGGGCATCGTACTGGCTGAAAATGGCGTACAAGTTCATGGTTCACTGTTTTACTCCGAAAATCTGGAGGCTCACTGGCCGATGCTGGATGAGTTTGAAGATGGCTATGACCGGGTTGAAGCCCGGGTGACCACTGAAGAAGGTCAGGTTACTGCATGGGTGTATCAGCTTCAGCCTGAAACCATCACTGATGCCTCAGCCTGATCAACCTCAAATCGTCTCACTCTCGGTGGATGAGTGCTTGCCCCTGCGCCAGCAGGTGCTGTGGCCCGATCGCGATATCAGCTTTAGCCGGGTCGAGGGGGATGAACAGGCACAGCATTTTGGTATCCGAGAGCGGGATCAGCTCCTTTGCTGCCTGTCGGTTTTCGCCTGTAGTGATAACCGTGTTCAGATCCGCAAGTTCGCTACTGCCACCGGCTATCAGGGACAAGGCTTAGGCACGCATCTGCTCCGGGCCGTGCTCAATACCCTGAAAGAAACTCAGGTGACGTTGGATGCGCGGCTCAGTGCCAGCGCCTTCTACCAGCGATTTGGCTTCATCCCGGTCGGTGAAACCTTCTATAAAAGTGATATTGCTTTTATCCGCATGCAACTCACGCCCTAATTAACCGCCAGCACCGTGCTGGCGCTATTTCCCCTTTCCGCCAGGTAAGAAATTCGATCTTACACGTATCCAAAATGCGCAAAATGTAAGCAGTTGAAAATATCCCGCTGAATTCTTAATTAAGTTATGGGGACTGATTTCGTGACGTCCGAAATAGCCCTAATAGCTAAATATCACGTGATGAAAAGGTATTTATTAAAGGTGCTGGAGGTCATTATTTGCCGTGCGCAATATGACACTAACAACAAAACAGGTATTACATCGCCACCTTTGCTCTCAGTGCACAGCCTGGGCAGCAGACTTCGAGGAGTCACATCATGAAAGAACTTGTCCATGACATCATGTCTATTTTTTCACCACAGACTATCAACCCAGTGTTAATTCGCGCGGATCTCACTCAGCAGGAAATCGCCTCTTTGCAGGCGAGCGGTGTGACCAAAGTGAGTTGGGCAACCTCAATGGAAGAGTTGAATGATGCTTTCGTACAGAAAGCACTGGCCGCAGGGGCGGCGGGCTATCACATCACGGATGTAGAGAAACACAAGCCAGGGCACGACGAACAGCATATTCTCTCTGGTACTGCATCGCTCTATTTCGTCAGTTTGAAAGAAGCACATGGTTAAGCATTCAAAGATGAAATACCCCCATGCCAGCTGATACAGCCGCGCATGGGGGAAGCCGTTAGTCAGGCCGCTTTTATATCACGTACGGTTTCATTCTCGTCTTGTTCAGACACTTCCACATCCGCTTCTACGGCTTCCGGCAGTTTGCTGGTACGCAGGATATGCTGCACCACCTCTTTCTGCTCCGCCAGTAACAGGCCCAACGTCTCAGCCTGTGATTCTTCCAGTTCTGGTTGCTGTTGCAGGAACCAGTCGGTAAATGCTTCAGCCATATCCAGCATTTTGTCGTAGGCATCCGCCTCTTTCTTACTGGCAAACGTCATTTTCTCTTCACCCTTTCTGACCACAACAAATTTGGTTTCAACAGCCATTTTATCTCTCCATCACTGTGTTTATATACAGTGTACAGCATGTATTGACACTGTCCAGGAAAAATTGACAGTAATTGTCAGAAATAGCTGATTGAACTCATGAAATCAGTTCAGTGAGGAAATCAGCCAACGCTTTGCGCGGATTGTCCTCTTCCGAAACAATCATTTCAATGCCCCACTGACCAAGCACTTCTTTAGCGACCGGATTATGCCGGTTAGTAAACAGATAGGAGCGTGGACGCGCAGTGGCAAGTCCGGTGCGGTTCCACATTTTGGTCAGGCGATAAAACAGCAGGCGGATATTAAAGTCACTGATGCTGTAGCCGACAAACAGCACCGAACTGCCGATCACATCGTGTGTGAGTTTGATATCCAATGGAGAGTCAAAGTATAGCCGTTCAAAGTAGCTGCTTTCATCCAGTACAATCGACGTATCGTCATCGAAGTCGCCGTGCAATTTGATGATGTGGCGCTTGTCTTCGGTCAGGGCCACCAGGTCTGCGGCATTAGCCACTTTACTGTAGGGAACACCATGCGCATCATGGGCCGCTTCCAGCCAGCGGTCATAGTTGGTGGTATAGATGCGGGAGAAATTGGCCTGGGTGATCATGGTATGAATTTCAGAGGTGCGGACATCAATATCGGGCCGATGCCATTCCCGATCCATCCAGCTACGCAACGGGCCTAATGACCCTTTTTTCTGTTTGTAATACTCCGCCAGCGATAAGTGCGTGCCGTAAGTATTGAAGATTTTGGGATCGTAGCCCAACTCATTGGCGAGGTGGGCGATCAATTCGTGCCACTCTGGCAGGCCGAGATTACGTGAAATCCCTGCTCCGGCAAAAAGAATCAGCTTTCCGGCATCGTAAGCGCGTTTAAGTTCGGGTTTCATATCACACCCCGGGTGTTTTTCAGAAAGTGAGCGAAACGATCCAGCGCTTTACGGCGCATCGAGATCTGGTTTTTACGCTCCCCCATCTCAGCGAACGTTTGCGTTTCCCCTTCAGGAATGAATACGCAGTCCCATTGAAATTCCCGCGAGCCCGCAGGTTCCGTGGCGATAGTACCGCGTACCTCACCGGAGAAGAGGTACATTTTGCGTCCGTCGCAGTAGCCGATAACCGTTTTCGCCGTAGCCTGTTGGCTATCCAACCCTTTGACCAGTGCGGCAAAGCGTTCTGGATTCAGTCGGCTCCAGAAGATGCGCGTCAACCCAGCGGGTAGACCGTTCAATCCGTCCAGATAGATACCACTGTGTTCAACAAACACGGGGCGGCCAATAATAGCAAAGGCTTTTGTCAGCTTATCCCGCACCAAATCCAGCTCATTCTCCGTCTGGATCTCTTCGATACGCCGCGCAACCGGCACCACATCTACCCCCACAGGGCCAAGAATGGTGCGAACTTCATCGAGCTTCTGTTCGTTGGCGGAAAGGAAACGTATTTTCATCTTCATCCTGGAAATGTACGTTATGTTGAGTGAGTCACCCTTACACCCTGGCAGAACTGGCGCGAAAGATACATTTTTTTTGCCAGGACGCTGGCGTGCGATGAATATGAAGGTTTGGGGTGTCTATTGGTTGTGTTTGTTGGCCTGTACCATCGCCGAATGTATTGAAGATCTGGCTGATGTTTTAACCATTTTCCGGATAGGTCTGATTACCACTATATTTATCGCTGCAACACTCTTTTGTCATTTAGGATTATTTGCATAGAAAATATCAAGATTTGGACTATCTTCAATTTGGACCCGCACATAGTTTTCCCAGGTACTAGTGACCACAGACAATACCTCCCTATTACCATTCCTCTGCCAGCATTCAGCCTCAAGATGACAGGTTTTTTGTTCTTCCCAGCCTCTGGAAAGAAGATACTTTTTAATATTACTGGTGACAGTGGTATTTTTAAATGTCACTGTTGAAATAAAAGTCACCTGACCTGACACATTTGCAAAAGCGAAAAAGTAATCATCCGATATGCGTGGCATTTCTTTGAGCAGATCGTGTGTTAGAAGATAGTATTCGCGAAAGTCACTTTGACGATAAACCATACTACCCTCTAACTCTGCTTTTAATGTCGGCCATACGAATACTAGCCATGCCAGCAATGCAACAACTGAAATAACAATAACCTTAGTTCTTATTTTCATATTGGGGATCTATTTTTTCACAACACCAACTGTGTAATAGAGAACCTGACAGGTAAAATATGCCAAAAAAAACAGGTCTTTCTTGCCTGGCAGGTATCGATATAGTGAGCGATTTTTACATCGACTATTCTTCATATGTCCTTATGTACCTATTCGCCTCTAATTGCAATTCAATCCTTTTCTCCCAATCAGATTTAGCTAAAGTCAACTATTCACTTACGCCCTCCTTTAACCAACACTCTGCGTCTACATGGCAGTTTTTTTGCAACTTCCAGCCCTGATTTTTCAGGTATTCTTCAATGGGTCCGGCGTTCGTTACTCCGTAAAACCTCACCCCCCAGACTAAGAATGCTGGCCCCGAGACATTCTTAAAATAAAAATCATAGTTTTCTGAGATCCGAGGCATGTTCTTATAAAGATCCGGCGTCAGAAGATAATATTCACGGAAGTCTTTTTCTTTGTAGTAAAGACTACCATCAAAAGTCACCTTCAGAGTTGGCCATATAAATGCCAGCCATAAAGAAAAAATAAAAATCACAATAATAGCTGATGTTTTAACCATTACCCGGGTAATATGATTTCCTTCATATATATCACTATAACACTCTTTTTTCATTCGGGATTTTTTGCGTAATATGTATCAAGATTTGGACTATCTGCAATTTGTACCCGCACATAGTTCTCCCTGGTATTGGTAACCACAGACAACACTTCTCTATTACCATTCTTCTGCCAGCATTTGGCCTCAAGATGACAGTTTTTTTGTTCTACCCAGCCTCTGGAACGAAGATACTTTTTAATATCACTGGTAACCGTGGTATTTTCAAATGTCACTGTTGAAATAAAAATCACCTGACCTGACACATTTGCAAAAGCGAAAAAGTAATCATCCGATATGCGTGGCATTTCTTTGAGCAGATCGGGTGTCAGCAGATAGTATTCGCGAAAGTCACTTTGACGATAAACCATACTGCCCTCTAATTCTACTTTCAGCGTCGGCCAGATGAACAAAAGCCAGGTAACTAAAACAAAAATCATCGTTAACGAAAAAATTATTTTGATTTTCATATTATGAAATGAATAAATTCACATCCCAATTAAGTGAAGTTTTACAATAAGAAAACAAACAATTACCTTGCTAAAACATAGCGCCTACTGCGTAGCTTCTTCGACACTTCCTTGGGAAGGCTTTGGACAAGTGGGTGTCTGAAAAATTTTATTCCAGGGGCCAAGCTCCATTTGCAGTTCCACTTTTTTTTCCCAGCCAGGTCTAGGTTTAATCACTGACAGCACTTCGCTCATACCTTCTTTTTTCCAGCAATCAGCTTCAACATCGCAGGACGACTGTAAGCACCATCCTTGACTTGTCAGATAATCTTCAATCGGCTTTGCATTATCAGTATCGTAGAACCTGACACCCCAAATTAATATCGCAGGACCTGAAATATTATCAAAATAAAAGTCATACTCTTTCGAGATACGCGGCATGTTTTTATACAGGTCAGGCGTCATTATATAATACTCACGAAAATCCTTCTCTTTATAATATAGACTACCGTCAAAAGTTACCCTCAGCGTTGGCCATACAAATGCTAGCCATGCACAGAAAAAAACAGAGGCAATGGCCAAGAGTGTTAATGCAAATTTTTTAACTTTTGTCATGGTTATCTCATTCCGGCTCACAAACCATTGGCCCGATATTAGCATCCTTGTAGGGTTTTACGAAATTACCATCATCGACAGTCACATAAACATTGCCTGAATTAAAATCCCTATAGGGCTGAATGCTGGTCATAAAACCAGGTAAAACCCCTTTACGTGGCTGTGCATTGCGGAATTTTTCCGGATCGGGAAACAATAACGGTAGAAAATCTTCGTTCTTATATGAGCCAATCGGTCCATAGTAGTCCCAGCGCTTTAGGGCTTCCTCTTTACTCACCGGACGTAGCAGCGGGAAGGGATTACAAAGACGCATAATGCGATAATACCCCAACAAATTAGACACCAGGTCTTCTCCGCTAAAGCCACTATCGGTGATGAAATAAAACGGAAACTGTTGCTGAAAGGATTCGTAACGCCGCGCCAATGCCATCATCATGGCTAAAGCAATACTCTGCTGCTCCTGATAGGTCCGTCCTTTGCGAATTTTCCAGGTAATAAACTTGCCGGTGCTAATACGGTGTGCGCTATCGACCATTCCCTGCGCATAGGTCACATCATAGGTAAGCTGACCCGATTGCTCACCAACATGGAATTTCTTCATTAAGGTACGAATATCATCTCCTCGGGCATGGCCCATATCAATCCAGCCTAACACCTCGGTATAAATCAATCCTCTTCTTGCCGTTGGGGCATGATATCCATCAATAATGTCATTTCTACTGCTCATCCCTTCTCTCCTTTTCCATTGATCACCTACAGTGATCATCACCATAGATAATCACATGGCGCGCATAATGCAGATATCACTGAGAGAATTCAATCATGAGAATTTTTTAACTGAACAAAGTGAGATCAACAGCACATATCCCTGACTTTATTGCATAAATTTGTATGGCGAACTGAACTCCACACCATCAAACAGGGGAAAATACGATTAAAGAAGGGGAGAAGCACGGGTGGCGGTGACCACCCGGAGGGAGACTTACAGCACGCGGGCGAGGAAGCGCCGGGTGCGTTCGTGGCGGGGATTACTCAGCACCTGCTGGCTGCTCCCCTGCTCCACAATCTTACCATCGACCATAAATACCACTTTGTCCGCGACTTCACGGGCAAAGCCGATTTCATGTGTCACCACCACCAGCGTAGTGCCCGATCGCGCCAGCTTTTTGATGACGTCCAGCACTTCGCCCACCAGTTCGGGATCGAGGGCAGAGGTGGGTTCATCAAACAGCAGTACGCGCGGTTTTAGCATCAACGCACGGGCGATAGCGATACGCTGCTGCTGGCCACCGGAGAGATGGCGCGGCCAGGCATCGGCTTTATGGCGCAGCCCTACTACATCCAGCAATTCCGCCGCACGGGCTATTGCGTCTTGCTTCGACAGCTTGCGATGGGCAATCGGTGCCTCAATCAGATTTTCCAGCACCGTTAGATGCGGGAACAGATTAAAGTTCTGGAACACATAGCCCACGTTGACACGCTGGCGCAGGATATCTTTCTCTTTCAGCTCGTAGAGCTTATCGCCGCGCTGTTGATAGCCAATATAGTCACCATCAATCTGAATAAAGCCCTGATCAACACGTTCAAGATGATTCAGGGTACGCAGCAGCGTGGATTTTCCCGAGCCAGAAGGGCCAAGGATCACGGTGACTGAACCCGGTTCTAACTCCAGCGAAACATCATCCAGCGCTTTGTGGCGGCCAAAAGATTTGCTGACGTTAGTAATACTGATTGCACCGCGCGCTTCCGTCACGGTTTGCTGGCGATAATCAATGGCCTCGGACATGACCAGTCTCCTCTGAAGTTGCAATCGCGGTCACTGGGCTACGCCATAAGCGCCAGCGTGAAGGTGGCCGTTGGCGATCCACACTGCGAGCCAGTAAACGCTCAACCCGGTATTGCAGAATGGACAGTACCGTGGTGATGATCAGATACCACACAGCCCCCACCATTAGCAGTGGGATCACTTCCTGATTACGGTTGTAGATCATCTGAATGGTGTAAAACAGCTCAGGCATCGCCAGCACGTAAACCATGGCAGTGCCTTTGGCGAGACCAATCACTTCATTAAAAGCCGTCGGGATAATCGCTCGTAGCGCCTGCGGCAAAATGATCCGCAACGTACGACGTGAGGCCGAAAGCCCCAGGGCCGCCGCGGCTTCATACTGGCCGTTGTCTACGCCCAGTAGACCTCCGCGAATGATTTCAGCACTGTACGCAGCTTGAACCAGCGTCAGACCAATCACCGCCGAAGAGAACTGTCCCAGCACATTAATGGTCTGGAAATTTCCCCAGCTTAGCGGGGTGAACGGGATCCCCAGCGACAAGGTGTCATAGAGGTAAGAGAAGTTATACAGAATGATCAGCACCACAATCAGCGGTAGCGACCGGAATAACCAGATATATCCCCAGGCGATGCTGCTTAACAACCAGGAAGAGGAAAGACGCGCCAGCGCCAGCAGTCCCCCCAGTATCAGGCTAAACACCGTGCCTAGCAGCGTCAGTAACAGCGTTTGGCCGAGGCCGTGAATGATCGCCGGATCAAAGAACCAGCGGGCGAAAACCCGCCACTCCCAGCGTGGGTTCAGGGCGACCGACTGGATCACCCCCGCCAGAATAAACAGGGCGACCAGCGCCCCGATAGTGCGTCCCGGGTAGCGTGCCGGGACCACCTTAAGTTGAGGATGTGACTTCATTACTGCTCCTTAAACTGGCCTGTGCGACCGACTCAGCCCCGATCGTTTTTAAAAATCGCAGTCGCCCGTCATGCGGGGGTTGGCCATAGCGTTCCATATCCCCTGTAGTATCAAACTGCGGTTGGTAGCCATAACTGATATACAGGCGCACCGCTTCAGGCTGACGAAAACCGGTAGTAAGGAAAATACGCTGATATCCCGCCAGCAATGCCCGCCTCTCCAGCTCATGCAGAATCTGCGCCGCCAGCCCCTGTCGGCGCAGGTCACTGCGGGTCCAGATGCGCTTAAGCTCAGCGGTATTTTCATCGTAGGGTTTGTAAGCCCCCATCGCGATAATCTCACCGTCGCGCTCCAGCACAATGAACAGTCCCTGGGGCGGCAAATACCATTCCGTCAGTTCCACCACCTCCGGTTGATTACGGAAAAAATCACCATAACGCGTCGCATATTCACCAAACAGACCGGTCAGAATCGGTTGCAACTCGGCATCTTCAGGAGAAACATCACGGAAAAATTGCTGGCTCATGGCGATATCCTTAGTCACCTAATCCTGGTGGGTTGATTTCTGAACGATCCAGGGCTTCAACACTTTCCCCCCAGCGATTCAGCACTTTCTTGTAGTCGCCGCTTTGGATCACACCGTTTAGTGCTGTCGCCACCGGCTCAACCAGGCCATTGCCTTTCTTCAGGGTGACGGCAATTTGCGCCACCTGAGGCCAGCCACCGTCAATATTCCCCACCAGACGGGTTTGATGATTCTGTGAGGCACGCCATGCACCCATCACGTTAGGTCCTAACCAGGCATCTGCGCGCCCCGAGAGCAGTGACAGGTTTTCGGCTGCACTGTCTTTCAGGTAAACCGGAGTAAAGGGTTTCAGGCCTTTCGCACGGTTCTCTTTATCCCACGCCAGTAAGACGGCTTCCTGGTTGGTGCCGGAACCCACAATAATGCGCAGTCCGGCAATGTCCGCCGCTTTGTTAATGGACTTAATGCTGCTGCCATCTTTCACGTAGAAGCCCAGCAGGTCTTTACGGTAGGTGGCGAAGTCGAACTTCTCTTTACGCTCTTTCGTGACGGTCACATTGGTGATCGCCGCATCATACTTGCCAGACGCCACGCCCAGCGGCCAGTCTTCCCAGGAAACCGGGACGATATTCAGCTTCAGGCCGAGGCTGTCCGCGACAAGACGCGCAATATCAACCTCACTGCCCAACAGGGTTTTGTTATCGTCCGCAAACACCGCCAGCGGTGGCGAGTTCTGCGCAGTGATCGCGACGGTGAACTCACCCGGCACAATGAATTTATGTCCGGCAGGGATCTGTGCGATAGCCTGTGGATTTTTGCTGGTATCAATTGGCGTCTTATTCGCCTCGAGACTGATATCCTTACCGTTAACAGCGACTTCCGTGCCGGCGGCAAAGGCTGTGCTGGTTGTCAGGGCTAACAGCAGAGCAAGCAGGGTTTTTTTCATTTTTTCGACTCTTATTATTGAGAGAACTGATTAACAGGTTGAGATAAACCGAGGCTGTCACGCAGGGTGACGCCGGGATATTCACTGCGGAACAGACCGCGCGCTTGCAGCACCGGGATCACCTGATCGACAAAGCGTTCAAAGGTATCTGGCGTTCCACCGTGGATGATGAAGCCGTCTGTGGCTTCGGCTTCAAACCAGCGTTGCAGGCCATCAGCAACTTCCTCCGGCGTGCCAAAGAATTTCGGTCGCTCCGTGGCAGCTTCCAGTGCAGCCTGACGCAAGGTATGCCCGTATTTCCGGGCTTTCTCTTTGATTTCATCCGTGGTGCTGCGGAAGCTGTTCTGGCCGATGTCGCCAATGTCCGGGAATGGCGCATCAAGGGGATATTGAGAAAAATCATGGTGATCAAAGAAGCGCCCCAGATAGTTCAGCGCATCTTTGATCGACACCAGCGCGGCTGTCGTCTGGTACTGCTGTTCAACATCTTCAGCATCTTTTCCGACGATGACGCTGACGCCCTGGAAGATGTGCAGATCATCCGGCTTGCGCCCGTTTGCCACCAGCTGCTGTTTAACATCACGATAGAACTCCTGCGCCTCTTCCAGCGTCGGCTGATGAGTGAAGATCGCATCGGCATGGCGTGCAGCCAGTTTACGTCCATCGACAGAAGCACCCGCCTGGAACACAATCGGACGGCCCTGCGGTGTACGGCCAATGTTCAACGGTCCCTGCACCTGGAAAAAATCACCGTGGTGATCGAGCGTGTGTAATTTGCTGGCGTCAAAGAACTGCCCACTCTCCTTATTACGGATAAAGGCATCTTCCTCCCATGAATCCCACAAGCCTTTTACTACCTGCAAATACTCATCGGCAATGCGATAGCGCAAAGCATGTTCCGGGTGTTGCGCACGTGAGAAGTTTTTGGCCGAGCCTTCCAGAGGTGAAGTCACCACATTCCAGCCTGCGCGGCCCCCGCTGAGGTGATCGAGGCTGGCAAACTGTCGCGCCACGGTAAAAGGTTCGCTGTAAGAGGTGGAAACGGTTCCCACCAGACCAATGTGTTCAGTGACTGCGGCCAACGTGGAGAGCAGCGTCAGTGGCTCGAAGCGATTGAGAAAATGCGGAATTGATTTCTCATTAATAAACAGGCCATCAGCCACGAACAGGAAATCCAGTTTTCCCTGCTCTGCCTTGCGCGCCACGCTGGTGGCATACTTCAGGTTAATGCTCGCGTCCACGACGGCCGCTGGATGTCGCCATGCGGACATATTGCCTGATGCACCATGCAAAATGGTGCCAATTCTCAACTGTCGGTTTGCCATAATGTTCTCATTAAAAAGGGAGGTTCTGCTGCACCTGATGGCACAGCAGCAAAATCATTAATTCAGGGAAGTTGCGGGACATCGGGCATGCAGATGCTGCAAGGCCTGTTGTGCAAGTGCGCTAAAGTAACGCGCAGCGGGTGCGATAGAGGCTTCATCGGGGTTAAACGCCGCGTGGTGTAAACCAAACTCACTGGCGCTGCCGATACTGACAAAAGCGCCGGGCACTTGCTGTAAATAGAAGGCAAAGTCCTCACCACCCAGATGTAAGTCGGCGGTACGTGTCTCGTAGCCCTGTTCTCTCGCCACCTGGGTGCTAAAGTCAGCCCAGACCGGATCATTCACCAATACAGGCGGCCCCGGATGCCAGCTCAGCTCAGCGCTGGCCCCTGCCGCAGCCGCGATATTTTCAACTACCTGACGTGCGCGACGTTCCAGTTGCGCACGCACTTCCAGATCGTGGGTCCGGGCGGTGCCGCCAAATTCGACGCCGCCGGGCAAGACATTCCAGGTTTTACCCCCGTCGATACGGGTAATGCTTAAGACCAGGCTATCCAGCGTGTTAAAGCTGCGGCTGGTCAGTGCCTGCAGTGCCTGAATGATCTGGCTGGCCACCAGAATGGCGTCGACACCCTCTTCCGGGTATGCCGCGTGAGCGCCTTTGCCATTGACGCGAATAATGAATTTGTCCGCGTTGGCGTAAAACGCCCCGCCGCGCGTGGCGAACACCCCCTGCGGTAAACCCGGTTCATTATGCATGCCGAAAATGGCCTGCACGCCGTCCAACACACCCGCGCGTAAGAACTGCTTAGCCCCGGTGCAGTTCTCCTCTCCCGGCTGGAACAGGATCCGCACCCGGCCCGGCAACTGTGACTCAATGTCTTTCAGTTGCAATGCTGCACCCAGCATCACTGCGCTGTGCACGTCATGCCCGCAAGCATGCATGACACCCGGATTCCGTGAGTGAAATTTAAGGCCAGTGGCTTCATTGATCGGCAGTGCATCGATATCAGCCCGCAGCGCGATAAGCGGTTCGCCGTGGCCAATTTCCGCCACCACGCCGGTCTCTATCGCATAATCCAGTAGTCGGATATCTGCCTGTTGTAGCCAGCTACGAATGCGCTCCGTTGTGGCGACTTCCTTGCAAGAAATTTCAGGCCAGGTATGCAGTTCTCTGCGCCAGTTGATTAACTGTGTCGCTAGGGTGTCACTCATCGTTACCTCCGGGCGGAAAAGTTCAGGCTGCGACTAAGTGATGCGTCGCCAGTAATTGCAACGATTTCTCACGCGCTAACGGATCGCTGATCGGGGTATCAATAACAAATTCATCAATGCCAAAGTTGCTGTGCAGGGCTTCCAGTTGAGCATGCACCTGAGCCGCGGTGCCTTTTAACAATGAAGGGGTACGCGGCTCGATGACGTAGTCGGTGAATCCACCCTGGCGCACATAACGCTCTGCCTGCTCAATGCTGCCCACGTTCACCCCTTGCCCTCCGGCCACCTTGACGTGGAAGTGACGCAATCCCTCCACCAGCAAATCCGCTTCTGCCGGAGATTCGGCCACCACGACCTGCACCGCCACCAGCGCGCGTTTGCCACTTAACTGGTGGTAGGTATTCAGGGTATTTTCCAACAGGGTGCGATCACCATTCAGGTGCGCCGCAAACACCAAATGCCAGCCATGGTCGGCTGCGGTGCGAGCACTTTGCTCGCTGGCCCCTAACAGGAAGCGATTCGCCGGACGCTGCGGCTGTGGCGTTGCACGCAGGCTGTCTTCATGCTCGTCTCGCGGTGCCGCAGTCTGTAAATAAAGGTTGAGCTGTTCCAGCTGCGTGGCAAAGTCGCCGCGTTCGTCAGCATGGACCCCTTGCTGTAAAGCTCGGGTGGAGAGTGGCAGACCGCCAGGCGCTTTGCCTACGCCGAGATCGATACGCCCCGGCGCTAATGAAGCCAGAAGATTGAAATTTTCCGCGACTTTATAGGGGCTGTAGTGCTGCAACATTACCCCGCCGGAGCCAACACGAATGTGCTGGGTCTGCGCAATGATCCACGCAATCAGAACTTCGGGTGAGGGACCGGCAAGTTGATCGGTATTGTGGTGTTCAGCGACCCAGAAACGGTGATAACCCCAGGCTTCTGCCTGCTGCGCCAAATGGAGTGTACGTTGCAGTGCCTGGCTGGCAGTCTCTCCCGCCGCCAGCGGCGATTTATCTAACAGACTCAGTCGATAGGACATGCGTCAATTCCTTATATAAGCAGTTGCCGCTAAGTCTGAAACCTGAAAGATATTTCGTAAAACAACATAAAGTCATTTGGTTAGGGGATTCTGATATATCTATTAAGCAAAATGAATTTAGGAAGATAACCGGCTGTTTTAACAGGGCCTGATGATTTCCCTGCTGAAAAGATATGAAAAAGCTGGCTTATGGCTTGCGCTATTCTTATTAAGCCACGAAAAAAAGATAAGAAAAACTGGCAGAATCAACGGTAAAAGGTAGCGATGATGTACGCCATCGCTACTGTAAGTCAGATCGGTGATGGCTCAGTTCACCTTGCCACGCATGTCCACGGGAACCGGCTCTGGATTTTTCGGCTTCTTACGTAAAAACAGTGAGTGAATCAACGCAACCACCAGCAGAAAGACCCCGTAGAACCACCACGCGATAAACGAGTGTCCTTTGAGCTTAGCGATGGTTGCCGGGATACATGCGAGAAGTGCTAACAGAAGAATGACGCCCACGTCCGTGTCCTTTTTTGTCCAGATGGAGCATCATTATAAAGAAAATCTTATGTGATTAGAAGCCATCCGTAGGTGTGGCCTCACCTTAATAACAAATCTGGCAATAGACATCAGCAATCAGGCAGTTATGTGCCGAAATTAGCATGAAATAAAGGAGAAAAGCGTCGCTGGCGTTCTATTTGTTTATTGCAGCAAAGCTAAGCTCAATTCGTTGCTTCACCTGTTTGGTATCACATTCGATGATGATTTAAGACCGCTAAAGGTACTTAATAATAAAGGCATCGAGATGAAAAAACGTTTTTCGCTTTCACCAGTACAAAGTGCAATCGCTATTACATTACTCGCCGGGAGTTTCAGCGCGTTGGCGGCAGATAAGCCGGTTCAGGGTGGTACCTTAATTTACCTGGAACAGCAGGCACATACTAACCTCTATCCACCCGCTGGGGGTTTCTATCCTAACGGCGGTATTCTCAACCAGATCACCGATAAGCTCACCTGGCAAAATCCTAACACCTTACAGGTCGAGCCCTGGGTAGCGGAGAGCTGGACCAGCAACGCGGATAAAACCGAATATACCTTTAAAATCCGCCCTGGCATTACCTTCTCTGACGGCACACCGCTGGATGCCAATGCGGTGGCTAAAAACTTTGATACCTACGGACTGGGAAATAAAGAGAAGCATCTGCCGGTGTCCGAAGTGATCAACAACTACGACCACAGTGAAGTGGTGGATCCTTTGACGGTGAAGTTCTTCTTCAAGAAACCGTCACCGGGCTTCCTGCAAGGTACAGCCACCATTGGTTCAGGTCTGGTGTCACTTAGCACCCTGAACCGCAGTTTTGACCAGTTGGGGGATGCGCGCCATATCATCGGATCGGGTCCGTTCGTAGTCAGTGACGAAAAACTGGGCCGTGAAGTCGATCTGGTGAAACGCAAAGACTATCACTGGGGGCCGAAAAACATTGCTCAGCAAGGCCCGGCCAATCTTGATGGCATCAAAGTGATTGTTACGCCGGAAGACAGCGTGCGCATCGGTGCGCTGCTGGCGGGCCAGGCTGATTTTATTCGTCAGGTCCAGGCCTACGATGAGAAGCAGGCCGAAGCGCAAAAATTCCCTATTTATGCCGCACCCACCCGGGGCGTCAACGATAGCATCAGTTTCCGCCCGGATAACCCGTTGGTCAGCGATATCCGCGTGCGCCAGGCTTTGCTGCATGCCACCAATACGCATCAGGTGGTGCAGACGCTGTTTTCACCTAACTACCCGCAAGCCACGTCTTTGCTGGCCGCCAGTGCCGCAGGCTACGTCAATCTTGCTGATAAGCTGAAATTTGACCCGCAATTATCAAAGAAACTGCTTGATGAAGCTGGCTGGAAACCCGGACCGGATGGCATTCGTGTGAAAGACGGCCAACGCCTTGCGCTGACCGTGTATGAATCACTGCCTCAGCCACAGAATAAAGAAGTCCTGCAACTGATTGCTCAGCAATGGCGTGAGGTTGGCGTGGCGCTAAGCGTGAAAGCCGGTGATGCCGGTAGCCGTACTCTGGATAGCCTCGACCCATTGAAAACACCGCTTAACGTCACTGAAGTGGGCCGCGCCGATCCCGATGTGGTGAAGAGCAGCTTCTACCCCACTAACCGCGATGCGCTGCTGCAAAAAGGCGGCTCCAGCGACAAAGTGAAAAGTTTCCGTGACGACAAACTCAACCAGTTGCTGGTGGATATCTCAGCAGAAGTCGATCCGGCCAAACGCCTACAGCTCACGGGGGATGTACAGCGCTATCTGATCGATCAGGCTTATGTCATCCCGGTGTTTGAAGAGCCACAGGTCTTCGCCGGTGCGCCGTGGTTTAAAGGCGTCAGTTTTGAAGCCGTTGGCCGCCCTTCGTTCTACGGCGCGTGGCTTGAAAAGCACTGAGTGAGAGGGTAAGTCATGGGGCATTTTCTGCTGCGAAGAGTGGGCCAGGGCGTGTTGGTGTTATGGGCCGCCTTTACCCTCTCCTTCCTGCTGTTGCAGGTATTACCGGGTGATGCGGTGCTGATTAAGTTTCAGAACCCTGACCTGGGGCTGAGCCCGGCGCAGATTGCTGAAATGCGTCTCGCCTACGGTGCCGATACGCCGTTGTGGCAACAGTATTTCCATACGCTGTTCGCCATGCTGCACGGGGATTTTGGTTTCTCCATTCAGGCCGGCGTCCCGGTCAGTGAACAGCTGACCAGCAACCTGCCAGACACCCTGAGCCTGGCCGTAGCAGGATTTGCCCTCGCGGTGGTGCTGGCATTGTTGCTGGCAACGCTGGCAAACCAACGCTGGCTGCGCCCACTGAGCCGTTGGCTGCACTCGGTGCCAGCCCTGTTTATTTCTCTACCCACATTCTGGCTCGGCATCGCGTTGATTCAGCTGTTCTCCTTTCAGCTGCGTTGGGTACCGGTGATCAATCCTTCGCCGTTACAGGGGCTAATTTTACCGGTTTTGACCGTGGCGGTGCCGATTTCAGCGCCACTGGCGCAGATCCTCCTGCGCAGCATTGACGAGGTCCAGACGCTGCCCTTTGTGGCCGTTGCCCGGGCTAAAGGTGCCAGTGAAAACCGCATATTGTGGCGTCACGTCATGCGCAATGCGTTGCTGCCCGCATTGACGGTTGCCGGTCTGCTGCTGGGTGAGCTGATCGCCGGTGCATTGATTACCGAAACCGTGTTTGGCCTTGGCGGCATTGGTCAACTCACGCAACAGGCGGTGAACAACCAGGATGTCGCGGTGTTACAGGCGGTTGTGATGATCTCTGCCCTTGGCTTTGTCCTGATTAATTTACTGGTCGATGCGCTAATGCCGCTGCTTGACCCTCGTTTACATACCCTATCGGGAGAAGCACGATGAGCCTGGTGGATTACTCTGTCGCCCGATCGAATGAACCGCAACCGGCCACGCCGCGTCTGCTCCGCCTGCAACCTGGGCTGTGGCTGGCCTGGACGGTGATTGTGCTGGTGGTGATCGTGGCATTCGCACCGCAGTGGTTCACCCATTACAGCCCCACCGAGGGGATTGCAGGCGCGCAACGTCTGCCCCCGGCAAGTGACCACTGGCTGGGAACCGATCAACTGGGCCGCGATCTCTACGCCCGTATTCTCTGGGGAGCATCACATACGCTATCGGCCGCGCTGTTGGCGGTATTGATGGGGCTGATTCCTGGCACCGCGCTCGGCCTGATCGCAGGCAGTCTGGGTGGCCGGATCGAGACACTCATCATGCGCCTGGTGGATGTACTGCTCTCTATTCCTTCACTGCTGTTGTCTCTGAGTTTTCTTATTCTGCTTGGCTTCGGCACGTTACATGCCGCGCTCGCCGTGGGGATCGCCTCCATTGCCAGCTTTGCCCGTCTGGTACGCGGTGAAGTGGTACGTCTGCGCCACAGCGCTTTTGTTGAAGCGGCACAGGGCAGCGGTGGCACCTTCTTTAGCATCCTGTGGCGGCACATTCTGCCCAATTCACTCACTGCGGTGATCGCTTACGCTGCCTTGCAGTTTGGTCAGAGCATCCTGGCGCTGGCCACGCTCGGCTTCCTCGGATATGGCACGCCACCCCCGATGCCGGAGTGGGGGCTGCTGATTGCCGAGGGGCGCAACTATCTCTCTACCGCATGGTGGCTGACTACCTTTCCCGGCCTGGTGGTGGTGATCGTGGTGTTAGCCACTAACCGTATCAGCCGCCAACTGGCAGGAGCGGCGCGATGAGCCAGACCACACCGCTGTTAAAAGTCGAAAACCTGAGTCTCAGCTACCGTCGCGATCATCACTGGCACCAGGTGGTGCATGACGTGAGCTTTGAGCTCAAAGCCGGTGAAATCGTGGCGCTGGTGGGGGAGTCAGGCTCCGGTAAAACCACCACCGCCCAGGCCATCATCGGCCTGTTGGCGGAAAATGGCCGCCGCGATCGGGGCGCTATTCACCTGAACGGCACCGACATCAGCCACTGGTCACCTCGTCAATGGCAACAACTGCGCGGTAGCCGTATCAGCCTGGTGCCACAAGATCCGGGCAACTCACTCAATCCGGTGAAAACGGTGGGTGAACAGGTTGAAGAGATGCTGAAACTGCATCAGCGCCTGAGCCGTGTGCAGCGCCAGCAACGGGTGCTTGAACTGTTAAGCCGTGTCGGCCTCAGCTACCCCGAACAGCGCGTTGCACAGTACCCGCATCAGCTCTCTGGCGGCATGAAACAACGCGTCTTAATAGCCATTGCCCTCGCCTGCAAACCGGAACTGATCATTGCCGATGAGCCAACCAGCGCGCTGGACGTGACCGTACAACGTCACATTCTGGATCTGATTGATGAACTTCGTCAGGAAACCGGCACCGCCGTGCTGTTTGTCACCCATGATCTGGCGCTGGCCGCCGAACGGGCCGACCGTATTCTTGTCTTTCGTCATGGGGAGCTACAGGAAGCGGGCAACACCCGCGAGGTCATTACCGCTCCGCGTAATCCCTATACGCGGCAGTTACTTCAGGATGCCGTGCCCGCAGTGGAACGTGCGGCCACTCGCCGCATCAGCGAACAAAATATGATTACGGTAGAGGCTGTAAATAAGCGTTTTTCCCTCGGGGGTAAACAGCATTTACAGGCGCTGAATCAGGTTTCTTTCGCGGTTAAACGCGGCAGTTTACACGCGCTGGTGGGAGAATCCGGCAGCGGAAAAAGCACCCTGGCACGTATTCTGCTCGGCTTCGAGCATGCGGATTCCGGCACCATTACGCTGGGAGGCACGCCACTGCACAATCTGCGTGGGGAAGATCTACGCCAACTGCGTCGCCGCATTCAACTGGTGTACCAAAACCCTTACGCGTCGCTGGACCCGCGTCAGACCCTGTTTCACATCATTGAAGAACCCCTGCGCAATTTCTCACGCTTAAGCCGCGCTGAGCGACGGGAGCAGGTGGAAGCGATTACCCGGCGCGTGGCGTTGCCGATCGAATTGCTCGCGCGCAAGCCCCAAGCCCTTTCCGGTGGGCAACGCCAGCGCGTAGCGCTTGCGCGGGCACTGATCCTGCAACCCGAGATTCTGGTACTGGATGAAGCCACCTCCGCACTGGATGTCACCGTGCAGGCACAAATCCTGCGCCTTATCGCCTCGTTACAGGATGAGTCCGGCGTCACCTGCCTGTTCATCACGCACGATCTCGCTACCGTGCGCCATATCGCTGACAGCGTCACGGTGTTGCGGCACGGGGAAGTCATTGAACAGGGGGATACCGCAACCCTCTTCAGCCAACCAGCCCACGCCTATACCCGCGAGCTGATTGCCGCTATCCCACATTTCAAGCCGTTAATGGAGGAGCCCGCATGACGCGGAAACGTTTTGGTTTTTTCACTCGTCTGCTGGATAAAGTCAGCGCCGGAGAGCGCTATCGCCTGGCTACCGAGCAAATATTACATGCTGAACGTCTAGGGTTTGATACCGCCTGGATTGCCCAGCACCACTTTCATGAAAACGAAGGGGGACTGCCCTCTCCGTTAGTCTTTCTCGCACATGTGGCGGCGCAGACTCAGCGCATTCGCCTCGGCACCGCGATTATCACTTTACCGCTGGAGACACCGCTGCGCGTCGCGGAAGATGCCGCCGTGCTGGACTTGCTTTCGGGTGGAAGAGTGGAGCTGGGTTTTGGCTCCGGTGGAACAGCCACCTCATTTCTGCCCTTCGGCCTGACGATTGATCAGCGTGCAGAGACGTTTGCTCAACATCTGCACACCTTGCTGGCGGCCTGGCGGGGCGATGATATTGCTCACCCTGACAACCACCTTTACCCGCCCGCGCCCCAGTTGGCTAAACGGGTGTGGATCGCCACGTTTTCGGTGGAAGGCGCAGCGCGAGCCGGTGCCGCCGGTCACGGGTTGATGCTGTCACGCACCCAACCACGCCCGGCCGAACGGCCAGATTTACCGCTGCCAGAGATACAAAACCCGATGATAGACGCCTATCTGGCCGCGCTCCCTGCGGGTGTTGAGCCACGCATACTGGCTTCACGCACGGTGTTTGTCGCCGATAACCTGGCACGTGCGCGTGAACTGGCGCTGCCCGGCCTGACAGAACAGGCGGAGCACTTTTGTGCAGCGGGCCACCGTGTTGACGGCAATACGCTGGATGATTACCTGCGTCAGTTTGATGCCCATGTGGGCGACGTTGCCACCGTTAACGCCTCGCTGGCCCAGGATAGCGTACTGGATCGCGTCACCGATATTTCCTTCCAGGTACATTCCATCGATCCGCCACACGCGGATATTTTGCGCTCTATTGAACTGATTGCCGCACAGATCGTGCCGCAACTGCAACGCTGACAGGAGAAAAGGACATGACCGATCACGCAGATTTGCTGGCAAACCTGGCGGATATTGACCCACAAAGCCCACTTGCCGCTGCACGACACACCCGCAGCGCGGCCACAGAACACGCCCAGGGAAGTTATGACGTCCTGTTTGGCCAGGATGATAAAGACTTTCCCCTCGCGGAACGTTACTGGTTCGCGACCCGGGTTGCGGGCTGGCATGGACAACAGGCGCTGGAACACCATTACGAGCAGTTGTCGGGTGAGCTGAGCGATACCCCACGTATTCAGGAGGCGGAAGCGTTTGCTCGCCGCTTAACCTTTGAACCGGTAGAAGCGGCACCCCAGCACATTGCACATCTCACGCTGGCAGGATGGAGCGAACGCGGCATTGTCACATTGGCGCAGTTGGTTGCCTTTGTGAGTTTCCAGAGCCGACTGCTGGCTGGACTCCATCTGTTGCAGGATCAAGAAGTGACAACGTCACATGAACCAGTGCTCGCTGGACGCTGGCATAACGCACCACTGACCGCCAGTGGCAAGACTGCCCTTACCGCTTTCACGCAACAGGAACTGGGCTGGGAGCCGTGGTTAGTGGCAAAACCCCTGACCGCCTTTACGCCTGATGAGCAAGCGACGTTGGCCAGGAACGGACACAGTGATTCGGACTATTTCCGCCTGCTGGGGCGCAACCTGCCCCTACTGGAACAGCGTACCCTGACCGATAAAGGCATTTTTTACACCGCTGGCGGATTACCACGCGCGGAACGTGAATTGGCGGCCACCGTGGTGAGCAAAGTGAACGGCTGCATCTATTGCGCCTCAGTGCATGCGCGTAAAGCCAGCCAACTGTCCAAACAGAACAGCGACGTTGAACGTTTATTACAAACCGCACCGGGTGCAGTGTTATCAACGGGCCAACCTGCCCGCTGGCAGGCGATTATTGATTTCTCTGCAGCTTTATCCGTAACCCCGCCTCGCGCCACTCAGCAACAGATAAGCGCGCTACGAGATTTGGCTCTGGACGAATTAGCCCTGCTGGATGTAGTGCAGTCGACCGCGTTCTTTGCCTGGGCCAACCGACTGATGCTCACTCTGGGCGAACCTTTTGTACCGGCTGAATAACAGGAACTGCCATGACCACGTTTACCACAGAACAACTGGTGCAAATACGTCGCGAATTGCACCAGCATCCTGAACTGTCGAATCAGGAGTTCGCCACCACAGAGCGCATCACCCGCTGGTTACAACAAAGTGATATTCGGTTGCTGCCTCTGGGGCTGAAAACCGGCGTAGTGGCTGAAATCGGCCAGGGTGAATCGCTGATCGCGCTTCGGGCAGACATTGATGCACTGCCGATCGAAGAAGCCACTAAACTGCCGTGGCGTTCACAAAACCCAGGCGTTATGCACGCCTGCGGCCATGACGTGCACACCACCGTCATGCTCGGTGTGGCGCAACAGCTCAAATTACAGGAAGCCTCGCTGCCGGGCCGGGTACGTATTTTATTCCAGCCCGCAGAGGAGACGTTCAATGGCGCACAGCAGCTGATTGATGCTGGTGCACTGGAAGGCGTGCAGGCCATTTTTGGCATGCACAATGCGCCCGAACTACCGATTGGCACTTTCCGAACGCGCGGCGGTGCTTACTATGCCAATGTTGATCGCTTTACCCTGCGCATTCATGGCAAGGGAGCTCACGCGGCACGTCCTCAGGAAGGGATTGATGTGATCCCCATTGCCAGCCAAATCGTCACTGCACTCCATGCCATTCCTGCGCGCCAGTTCAGTGCGCTGGACTCGGTGGTGATCAGCGTAACGCGCTTCACCGCCGGGAATACCTGGAATGTTTTACCGGAAACCGTGGAACTGGAAGGAACCGTTCGCACCCATGACACGACGATCCGGGGTCAAATCCCCGAGAAGATCCGTCGCCTGGCACAGGGCATCGCGGCAGGGTTTGATGCGCGTGTCGAGCTGGAGTGGCAGGAAGGCCCACCCGCAGTAATCAATACCCCGGAGTGGGCGGACTTCGCGCTTAATCTGGCACAGAAACAGGGTTATGCCACCCAAACCGCCACCCCACTGATGGGCGGTGAGGATTTTGCATTTTATCTGCATCATGTACCCGGGGTGTTTGTCAGCATCGGTAGCAGTAGCCTGTTCGGCTTGCACCACCCGCAGTTTGATCCTAACGAGGCGCTGATCGGCTCTGCCGTCAGCTATTTCACCGCACTGGCACCGCTGGCTCTCAAGGCCGCAGCATGCTGATGCGCAAAAGGAGGCGTGTGATGAAAACGGTATATTCCCCACAGCCGCAGCTTGATCACGTGGTGATCAACGTCGCGGATCAGCTTGACGAGGCTAGCGTACGTTTTCGCCAGTTGGGTTTTCAGTTAACAGAACGCGGTCATCACTCCCTTGGCTCCAGTAATCATCTGGCTATTTTTGCCGATAACTATCTGGAGCTGTTAGGGTATGAACCCCAGAATGCCAGCCAACGGGCTGAACTCTGGCAGGCACCCATAGGGCTAACCGGCCTGGTCTGGAAGACGGAGGATGCCAGTGAGGAGTTTCGCCATCTGGAGCGTCAGGATCTGGATGGCGATGAACCGGCTGAATTCTTTCGCCCCGTCACACTCCCCAATGGCAGTGCCAGTGAAGCACGCTTTCGCACGGTTCGCTTACGCCCGGCTCTCGTTCCTAATGGTCGGTCCTTTTTCTGCCAGCATCTGACACCCGCCGCTGTCTGGCAGACGGTATGGCAAGAGCACCCTAACGGGGTCGAGGCGATCAGTGAGTTTGTTATCGTCGCGCAGGACCCCGCCTACGCCGCTCAGGTCTACAGCCATCTGTTTGGGGCCGGGCGTATTCGGGCCTGCCCTGATGGCGCGTTTGTGCTGGATGCCGCCACTGCTACCGTGCGCTTTGCCGCCGCAGAGCATGTGGAGCAGCGTTTTGGTACATTGCCAGATGATTATGACGGGAGTGCCCGTATGGCCGCGTTGAGTTTCCGCACCCAGGACATCAAAAAGGTGAAAGCCAGTTTGCTGCTCAGCAAAATCCCCTTCGACGAACAGGATAATGTGATCGTTGTTGCCCCAGGACAGGCGTTCAATGTCGCTCTACGCTTCCACCAATAGTGAGATAACGGGAGGAGATCCCTCCCTTTTCCTCAGGCTGCCGTGGCCTCTTCGCTGCCCAACAAGCTGAGGATTTTACTTCTCAGTGCCACCAGTTGTGGATCGTCACGCCGACGCGGGAATGACTGACTGACTTCGATAATATCCAGTATCTTTGCGGGCCTGGGGCTAAACACCACCACGCGGTTCGCCATCACCAGGGCTTCTTCCACGTCATGGGTCACCATCAGCGCCGTAAATTGTTGCTCCTGCCACAGATCGACAATCTCTTGCTGCATACGCAGACGGGTTAATGAATCGAGCTTGCCCAGCGGTTCATCAAGGATCAGCAAGCGAGGTTGATTAATCAAAGCACGCGCCAGCGCGGCTCGCTGTGCCATCCCGCCCGAAAGCTGATGTGGCCAGGCGCGGGCAAATTGCTGTAAACCTACGCGTTTCAGCATCGCTGCCACCTGCGGCTCCGTCTGCTTTTTATCCTCACCACGGATCTGCAAACCCAGACCCACGTTGCCCGCCACCGTCCGCCATGGATAAAGCGTTGGGTCCTGAAACACGACCACGCGTGAAGGATGTGGATGGGTGATCGCTTTGCCGTCCTCTTTCAACACGCCTGACGCAGGAGGTTCAAGACCTGCCAGCAAGCGCAGCAACGTCGATTTTCCGCAGCCGGACGGACCCAACAGTGCAACAAATTCACCGGGTTTAACCTGTAAGTTAATATTTTCCAGCACCGGCAGATGCTTGCCTTCAAGAGTAAAATGGTGGCTGACTTTATTAATATCGATATTCACGCCAGATGTTGAGAGTGCCATACGCTGATTTCCTCACTGAAATTTTGTCATGAATAGCACGCTTTCCCCTACCCCACTATGCGGATTACAGCTATGGGTTTGCTGACAAAACATAATAAAAAATTGCATGTATACATGCGGGATTGTTATTTGGTGCGGGAAAATCCGTTTGCGATAGTACTTGTGAAAATCATTTTAATAAGGGATTAGGTCATGGCATTCGAGAATATCTCTCTCAGTCGTCGTACCCTATTACACGGTCTGGCGACACTGGGCGTGGGGATTGGATTAAGTCCGGTATTTACTGGCACAGCATTGGCAGAGAATAACGATAAAACGCTTAAAACCATTAAATTAGCCTGGGGGCAAAGTGCCGTCTGTCAGGCCCCTATTTCCGTTGCGCTGAAACAGGGATTTTTTAAAAAATATGGCCTCAACGTTGAACCGGTAAATTTTAGTGGGCCTACTGATGCGCTGTTACAGGCCATCGCGACCGGCCAGGCTGATGGCGGTATTGGTATGGCGCTGCGCTGGTTGAAACCGCTGGAGCAAGGTTTCGATGTTGACCTTACCGTGGGCACACACGGTGGCTGTATGCGCCTGCTGGCCCCTAAAGAGAGCGGTATCAATAAGGTCAGCGATCTGGTGGGTAAAAACGTCGCGGTGAGTGACCAGGCCAGCCCGATTCGGAATTTCTTCGCCATCCAACTGGCCAAAGAGGGTATCGATCCCGATAAGCAGGTTAACTGGCTGCAATATCCGGAAGATCTGTTTGGTGAGGCCTTGCGCAAAGGTGAAGTTCAGGCGCTCGCGACCGATGACCCACAAGGCTGGCTGTTGAAGCATCAGCATGACCTGGTGGAAGTGTCGAACAATATGCACGGCGAGTACATGAACATGACCTGCTGTGTGCTAGGTCTGCGCGGTTCACTGGTGCGGGACAATCCAGAGGTTGCGAAGGCAATCACCCAGGCGATTGTTGATGCCCAACAGTGGACAGCCGATCACCCGGATGAAACCGCTAAAATCTTCCAGCCATATGTCCCCGGCTCGGTTCCGGTGGCGTCTATCGCGGCGATGTTAAAAGAGCACACCCATAGCCATCACTCAACCGGAGCACAGCTGCGGGGTGAGATTGCGACTTACGTTAATGAGCTGAAAACTATCAACGTGATTCGTCCGGATACCAATGCACAGCAGTTCGCCGACCACTATGTGCCTAATCTGCTGCCGGCGACGCCAGACAGCGGCCATCAACATATGAATATGTCGAGCTGAGGAGAGAGTCATGTCCAGCGAAACCCTGACGCTACAGCAGCAACAGGCGCGCGTTAAGCGCATCGAACCGGCCGTGTGGACAGCACTGCTGTTCTGGTGGGCATTGGTGGCATTAATGACCGGCCTGCCTGATAAAGTGCAGGGTTTTGCCCCACCGCGCTATGTGGCTCAGACCCATGATATTTTTATCGGCTTTGCGGTTTTACTCTCGCTACTGACCTTACTGAGCAGCGCAGCACCGCGACTGGCGGTGCTCAGTCCGCTGAAGCGCAGTGCGCGCTGGTTAACGGCGATAGCCATTCTGACCGGCATTTGGGAGCTGTGCACAGCAAAACTGGGACTGTTGCCGCTGCCCTTTTTTGCGCCTCCCCGCGCCTTAATCGAAGCCTACGTAACTGACTGGCCTCGCCTGCTGGATAGCGTGCTGCACTCTCTGCGTTTGCTGGCATTGGGGTATGTCTATGGCAGCATCGCGGGGTTCATTACCGGGGTGGCGATCGGCTGGTCACGCGGGCTGGGCTACTGGGTACATCCGATCCTGCGTTTCCTTGGCCCGGTGCCTTCCACCGCGCTGTTACCGCTGTCGATGTACTTTTTCCCGTCGAGCTTCTCTGCGGCCGTGTTCCTGATTGCGTTAGCCACCTGGTTCCCGGTGACGGTCCTGACCTGGTCTGGCGTCGCGAGCGTGGATAATCGCTATTACGATGTCGCCCGTACACTAGGCGCGAACGCGCTATTTCTCGTGCTGCGCGTTGCGGTTCCGGCTTCACTGCCCAGCTTGTTTGTCGGCCTGTTTATGGGGTTAGGTGCCTCTTTCTCCGTCCTGGTCGCCGCAGAAATGATGGGCGTGAAGTCAGGGCTGGGCTGGTATCTGCAGTGGGCACAGGGCTGGGCAGCCTACGCCAACATGTACGCCGCGCTGATTGTGATGGCGCTGCTGTTCTCATCGTTAATTTCACTGCTGTTTGTCGTCCGCGATCGCACGCTGGCCTGGCAGCGTAACACCGTTAAGTGGTAACCCCTTTCCCACGCCAGCACAGGCTGGCGTGCTTCTCCCTTGCATGAGGTTCCATCATGGCTGAATCCATTTACGCTTCGATTACTCAACTGGTGGGCAATACCCCTCTGGTTCGTTTAGACCGTTTTAGCCAGCAGCAGTCACTTCAGGCGGAGATCGTCGCCAAGCTGGAATTGTTTAACCCCAACCACAGCGTTAAAGATCGTATCGCGCTGGCGATGATTGAAGATGCAGAACGTCGCGGCAAGTTGAAACCCGGTGATATCATTGCCGAGACCACCAGTGGGAATACCGGCATTGGGGTTGCGGCGATTGCGGCAGCCAAAGGCTATCGCTTTCGTGTCTACATCAACGATTTTGTCAGCATTGAACGCAGCAAAATCCCTCTCGCCTTTGGTGCTGAAGTCGTGCCATTCAGTATTGTGCCGGGGTTCCCGGAGTTTTTTGAAGCCACCGATGGCGATTTCGTTGCTGCCTCGCGCTGGCTGGTGGCGCAGGTCACGGAAGCCGAACCCAACGTATTTTTCCTGCAACAGCTGGAAAACCCGGCCAACCCACAGGCCCATGAAGCCACCACTGGCCCGGAGATCTGGCGCGATACCGCCGGTAAAGTGGATATTTTCGTCGCCTCAGTGGGTACCGGCGGTACGCTTTCCGGCACCGGGCGTTACCTTAAGTCACAGTCGCCTGACATCCGGGTGGTGGCGGTAGAACCCGGCCCCGATTCGCAGCCTAGCGACGAACGCCCGGAACCGCTGGAGATCACCGGCGTGCATGCGTTCACCAATCAGCCACCGGAGCGCATCCCCTCTAATCTTGACCACAGCGTTTACGATGAAGTGATAGCGGTTGAAACCTGGCAGGCTTATCAGGCAGCACGAGAGCTGGCGCTGTCAGAAGGCATTCTTGCGGGTGAGTCTTCAGGCGCGGTGTTGTTTGCCGCACAGCAGCTGGCCGCACGACCTGAGAACCTGGGGAAGAGAATTGTGGTGTTACTGGCCGATGGCGGGGGTAACTATCTTTCAACGCAACTGTTTGACGCCCGTATCGCAACAGAAAACCTGAAACAAGCGGTAGCAACCGTTACCTCTATTCAGCTACTTACCCAGCCTTTAGCCGTTTAATCTTCACGCCTCCTGTTACTTCAAGGAGGCGTGACGTTCTCCTTATACCAGCACGTTAGCCGTAATCCCCTGCGCAAACTGAAGCGCATTGGTCTCGGGGCGCAGCACATTGATAGCCTGCAGATCACGAGCGTAAACATCTATCTCTTTCACGAACGCGTTCCCCACTGAATAGTGGCCGTGCGTATGGGTGCGCAGCACGGCAGCAATCTCCGCCGGGTTGGTGTTCAGCGCCTTACTGTTGAATTCAGTGCCGATGGTATCAGGGTGCTTAGCGGCATAGGCATGGGCTTGCAGGATCGCATGGGTAATCGCGGCAGCGACATCGGGTTGATCGCGAATCAGGCTGCCACGCGTACCAACCACACAGCAGCTCAGGTGTGCGTAAACGTCTGAGAGGTTGGTGGCAATCTCGCGGTAGCCTGCCTCCTGCGTCAGTCGGTACATGACCGGGTCAGAGCCACTTGCAGCCTGAATTTCGCCTTTTTTCAACACAATGGGCAACAGGTCTTGTGGATAGGCGCGCCACTCAACATCGGTATTGGGATCAAGGCCGTGGCGTTTCAACAGCAAGGCGAAGAAGTTCTTATCCGCCCCCGCCATGTCCGTCACACCAATGGTTTTTCCCTTTAACGCTTCCAGCGTCTGTGGCCCGTCGGTGAGCCCCAGCAATCGCATACAGCCGCCGTGGGTTCCCGCCGTGAGTTTCACATCAAAACCGGATTCCAGCGCTTTTAACCAGCGCAGCGCCATGCCAATGGCCGCTTCCGCTTTACCGGTCGCTAATGCCTCCAGTAATAATTCCGTTGAGTTGCCAAAATTAACAAACTCCACGTCGAGATTATGCTGTTTGAAAAAGCCCTGCTGGTCGGCCACGACTACCGGCGCGATACAGATCGCATTCACATTCACGGCTAAGCGAATGGGCGTAGGTTTGGCCAGCCGGTATTTTCCGGCACCACCCTGTAAGATATCCGGCTGCATATCCATACCCGCCATCGCGTCTTCAGCAAAGCTAAAACGAGGGAGTGCGGAGGCTGCCAGTGCCGCTGCAGAATAGTTGAGGAACTTACGACGGGAAAATGCATGAGATGCAGACACGGCTTAACTCCTGTTAAATACAACCGTTAACTATCGTGAAGGTTTTAATTAATCAGAAGCAGAATAAATTGTATTCAAAGCAGGAGCCAGCGGTGCAATTATGCTGATTTCGCATGAGGTTATTTAGGTGTGTAAATTATATAAACCTTATAAACAAGTGAATGAATGATCTATCGAAAGAAGAAGCCGTAATATAAAAAAACACCTCCGAAGAGGTGTTTTATCTGGCTGGTGGGGATTAGAAATCGTAGCTCAGGCTAACCGAGACATTACGCGGTGCGCCATAGACTGAGTAGCTGTCGAGGTAGCTGTAGTAGGTCTTGTCGAACAGGTTGTTAAGGTTAACCTGTGCGGACAGCTGCTTAGTGACCTGATAGCGACCAAACAGGTTGACCAGAGCATAGCTGCCTTGCTCAACATAATTCAGACCATTTGGGCCACCTGCGTCGTCAGCCCAGATTTTGCTCTGCCAGTTGATGCCACCACCGAGGGTCAAATCAGGCAGGGCAGAAGGCTGATAGCGGGTAAACAGTTTCAGCGTGGTGCGTGGTTTATCCGGCTCAACCGCCGTGCCATCGCGCTCTTCAGCCACATAACGTGCTGCGCCAAAGGTCATTTGCCAGTTATCGGTTAACGCACCGTTGACCTCAAACTCTGCACCGCGGCTCACCACGCCTTTTGTTTGACGATAAGCCACTTCCGTTGACCCATTGACGTAGGTGTTGGAAAGCGATTGCCCAAGGTTCTGCTCCTCGGTGCGGAACACCGAGAAGGAGGTGGTGAGACGGCCATTGAACCAGTCGGACTTCAGGCCGGTTTCATAGGTTTTGCCGCGAATCGGATCAAGGTATTGCCCGGAAGTGTTACGTTCTGTCTGCGGCTGGAAGATTGACGTATAGCTGGCGTAAGCTGACCAGGTGTCGTTGATGTCATAAACCAGGCCGGCATACGGCGTCAGATCGTTTTTGCTCACGTTCGCGGTGGTGCCGTTGGTGCTGTATTGGGTATAGCGCGCACCCGCAATCAGGTGTAACGGATCCAGCAGCGAGAAGCGTGCGGCGGTATAAACCGATTTCTGACGAATGGTGTCGTCGGAATAGAGTGACCAGTCGCTCCACTCCGGGTAGGCCACATTCCCGTTCCAGTTGTTGAAATCGCCCAGTTCCAGCGTTTCAGTCGGTGATGAATTGAAGAAGCGGCTGTGTTGACGGCTATAGTTTGCGCCAAACATCAACTCATGCTGGCGACCAAACAGCTCGAACGGTCCGCTGGCATAGGCATCAAAGGCCGCCACTTTGCGCGTTCCTTTATTCCAGCCGCCATAGCCCACGACGCCTTCGCCGGTTTCCTGATCTGGATTGCCATAACCATACATCAGCAAGGTATTGAAGACGTTCTCGGTGTAGGTGCCATTTACACGCGCCTGCCAGCCGTTAGCAAAGTTTTGCGTCAGTGTAGCATAAACCTGTTTGATCTCTTTGTCAGAGAAGGTCCAGTCTGGTGCGGCATTGAAATGGCGGCTGTAGTTAACGCGAGTGCCATTGCTGTACCAGATTGGCATCCCGCCCCATGACGGGTCAGTGGTGTGGCTTTCCTGATAAATATACCCCACCGAAAGTTGGGTGCTGTCGGTAAGATCGGCATCAATCATGCCGTTGAAGAATTTCTCGCGTTTATGGTAGCGATCCATCCAGCTGTCCTGGTCTTGATAACCCGCAATCAGGCGACCACGCACGTTGCCCGACTCCGTCAGTGGAGCCTGTAAATCAGCCACATAGCGCTGGTTATCCCATGTGCCGTAGCTGGCTGAAACATTGCCTTTAAACTCTCGGCTGTCCGCGTGTTTACGCAGCATATTCACAGTTGCTGACGGGTTACCGGAACCGCTCATCAGGCCGGTAGAGCCACGCACAACTTCGATGCTGTTAAAGAACGAGCTATCGAGTGAAGCGTCGCCGAAGTCCCACACGTTGCTCTGTGTGGCAGGAATACCATCAAACTGGAAGTTATTAATATAGAATCCGCGCGCGAAAAAGTTCTGTCGATCGGAGTCAATTTGTGACAGCGTCACGCCAGTGGTGTTCGCCAGCGCATCACCAATATTTTGTAGATTCTGATCTTTCATGCGCTGTTCAGTGATCACGCTGATCGACTGAGGCACATCACGGGGTACCAGATTAAGCTTAGTGCCTGCTCGGGTACTTTTGACCGCATAGTCCTGGGAATCCTGCTGCGAACTGCTGCTGTCACCGCTGCCGCTGGCATCCGCATTGACCGTTAACGTTGGCTGATCGGTACTGGCGGCATGTGCCAGCGCGCTAGCCACTAACAGCGTGAGCAGCGAGAGACGAAGGGGTGTTTTTGGGACGAACGAATCCCTGACGCGCGAAACATCATTAATCATGAAATCCTCTGACGGCTTTTATTGTTGTGTTGGAAGAGGTGCAGACAAACGCATTGCCCACTCTGAACGGGGCGAGACGATAGGCTTCACCTAAACTATGCTGAATCATTCAGCATAACTTACAGAATGCTGATGAGAACTATACGCATTATTATTATCAGCGCAAGTTGTTACTGTCAGTAGCTACCGATTATTTACAATAACGCTTGCCTCAATGAAATTATTTCATCTGAGCTGCGCGGAATAATAGTTTTGCTGCGTGAGTATCGAAGTGAAAATATATCTTTATTGGGGCGAAGGCAGAACTGTAAATCCTTTAACGCGAGGAGAAGATGCACGACATCCGTGCGTGCATTTTCGCTTTGCTCACCAGCGCCAGTGTTTTTCGGCCAGTTCGACTAGCAGACGTGAAGCAGGTGAGAGTTCACTCAATGAGCGGAACTGCCAGCCAAAAGTACGCGGCATAATCACCAACGGCAGATGAATTTCAGTTAATAACTCCTGCCCCTGTAACAAACGGCGAGAAATAAAACTCAGCAGTTGGGTCTGCGCAATCACCTGGCGCATGGGTGACATGGTATTACTTAACATCTGGACTCTGGGTGCCGCATAGCCCCCGCTGCGCAAGCGCTGCTCTAACCATTGCCGCGTCGCTACGTTATCTGAAGTCAGTAACCAGCGATATTGCTCTAGCTGTTCTGGTGTAGGATGAATGCCCGCTAGCGGGTGGTTACGGCTGGCAACCACCACCACCGGATCTTCTACCAGCGGCCGGGTAACAAATTCATTATTTTGACCCGGTAAGAAGCCCAAAATCAGATCGATCTTGTTCTCACGCAGTTTTTTCTGCAGCAGATCGTTCAGACCCACCTGCACTTCCAGTACGGCAGTAGGGGCACGCATCAGCAGTTCATGTGTTAGCTGTGGCAACATGAATTCTGCGGCAGTTGCGGCAACGCCAATGCGAATCACGCCTGCTTTGCCCTCTCCCAGAGCCTGCATGTCTTGTCGTGTCACCTGCATCAGGTGGACAACTTTTTGAGCACGTTCACAAAGTAGGATGCCCGCTTCCGTCAGTTGCATGCCACGGCCAACTTTCAGAATGAGTCGGGTTGAGTACATTTTCTCAAGGCGCTGGATGCATTTTGTCAGCGCGGGCTGAGTGATACCAAGGGACTGAGCGGCCTTGCCCAGGTGCCCGGTCTCGCGTACCGCCAGTAGGTAATGTAGATCTTTCAGTTCCATTCATTCCTGCCAGGAATTTAGTCATAAAAATGAGAGAATATTATTTATCTTCAGGTAATGCCAGGATGGTTATACAGCATTGGAGAAGGGACCGGAAGGTAAAGCCTAAATAGGTTGTAAATATCAGTGTCAAAAACGACACTGTCAATAAACCGGCACTAAAATCACAGGGGAATACTCCGAACATAAAATGATCGACACCAGTCAGCGTTAATTAATAACCATGACTATTTACGACTGAAAAATGAAAAACACCAACGCCAGAACTGTTTCATATTTGTATTTTTTGTGATGCATGATTGTAAAAAATAATAAACCTCTGATATAGGAAATAACTATGCTATTGATCATCAGCCTGCTTATGATCGTCACTTTTATTGGCTTGCTTTTGAGCAAAAAAATGTCGGCGATAACCGCTTTGATCTTGATCCCTACCCTTTTCGCCCTGCTGGCCGGACACACAGCAGATACCGGAGAGATGGTGGTGAAAGGGTTGCGTACCGTTGCACCCACCGGGGTGATGCTGATTTTTGCCATGCTCTATTTTATGAGCGTTACCGACGCCGGGATGTTTGATCCCATCATCAGAAGAATCGTCTCTTCTGTTGATAGCGATCCGGTAAAAATATATCTCGGCACTGCATTACTGGGTTTTATTGTGGCCCTGGACGGTGATGGCGCTACGGTATATATGATCGTACTCTCCGCTTTTCTGCCCATTTACGAACGTGTGGGATTATCAAAACTGAAAGCGGCTTGCATCCTGCTGCAATGTACCGGGTTGGGTAATATGTTTCCCTGGGGTGGTCCAACGGCGCGTGCCGCAGCCGCAGTGAAAGCCGATATTTCATCGTTATTTGTTCCGATGCTGCTGCCATTATTGGCCTGCGTCGTGTGGACATTTGTCATGGCCTGGATATTCGGCCGTCAGGAGAGACGCCGTCTGGGTTTCTCGCCAGAGATCTCTTCAACAGTGCCAACACTCTCACTGCCGGAAAACAGTGGTCCGGCCTGGCGTTTCTGGTGTAACTGGGCATTGACCATTGCACTGATGACCGTTCTGGTACTGGATGTGATCCCGATGCCGTGGCTGTTTATGTTAGCCACCGCGCTAATGTTCCTGATTAACTATCCGAAACTGTCAGAACAACAGGAACAGCTGCAAAAGCATGCGGGAGCGATTCTCTCCGTTGCGAGCCTGATTTTTGCCGCCGCCGTCTTTACGGGCATCTTCTCCGGTACTGGGATGGCGGACAGCCTGGCAAAAGGGATTGTCCATGTCATCCCGGATACGCTCGGCCCTTACCTCGCCCTGATTACAGCGATAATCAGTATTCCGGTGACCTGGATGGTGTCTAACGATGTGTTCTATTTCGGGATGCTGCCAGTGCTGGTTGAAGCCGCAGGACAGTATGGGATTGAGCCTATCGAGATGGCACGAGCCGCATTAGTAGGGCAACCGGTACATATCCTCAGCCCCTTAGTGGCTTCGACCTATTTGCTGGTGGGCATGCTGCAACAGGATTATGCCCAGGTGCAGCGCAACACCCTGCGTTGGTCTTGTGCAACATCACTAGTATTACTGGTCGCCAGTTTGGTAACAGCCGGTTTTCCCTTTTATCACTCGAGTTAATTAATTCCACTATTCGGAACGAAGAGCGCTTCGTTCCGTTTATTTGTTATGAAATGATGTTACGTCTTCAGCGTAAATTTCGTCGCTTTACTCATATCGCTTTCTTTCTCTTTTTGCCGTAGACTCCCCGACTCAGATAAAGCAGTTTTATAAAGGATAATGAATGAGCGAGGCGTTAAAGTCTTTAAATAACATTCGCACGTTGCGTGCTCTGGTCCGTGAAATGGACGTGGACATGCTTGATGAGATGTTAGATAAATTCTCAGTGGTAGTTACAGAACGGCGCGAAGAAATGGCGTCAGAAAACGCTGCCAGTCAGGAAAAAGCCGATAAGCTTGCTCAGTATCGTGCCATGCTGCTCAATGATGGAATTGATATCAGCGAGTTGATGGGAAGTGCTCAGGAGACCAAAACTCGCGCCGCGCGCCCAGCAAAATACCGCTACACCGATGAAGATGGCGCGGAAAAGACATGGACCGGCCAGGGTCGCACACCTTCACCGATTAAGAAAGCCATCGACAACGGTGGCTCTCTGGAAGACTTCCTGATTTAAGCGAAAGCCAGCCTCAACGGCTGGCTTAGTTTTATCAGGCCACCGGTAAACCTAAGTTTTCACGCAGTGTCGCGTATTCATAATCTTCATGGAACAGCCCACGGCGGCGCAGTTCAGGGATAACCAGCTCAACAAACAGATCCAGTTGTTCTGACATCACCGCAGGCATGATGTTGAAACCGTCTGCGCCACCCTGCTCCAGCCAGAGCTGGAAGTCATCGGCAATATCTTCAGCCGTACCGACAATCACACGGTGACCACGTGAACCTGCTGCAACCGCAGCTAACTCACGCAGCGTCAGGTTTTCGCGTTTTGCCATATCGGTCATCAGTTTCACACGGCTCTGATTCCCTTCACCCAGCGGAACTTCCGGTACCGGGCCATCCAGTGGGAACTGGGACATATCCATGCTGAAACGCAGCGAGAGCTGACGTAAACCATTTTCGATATCAACCAGTGAGTTCAGTTCTTTCCACAGTGCCTGTGCTTCTTCACGCGTGCGTCCAACAATCGGCATCACACCCGGCATAATCACCACGTGCTCTGGGTTACGACCTGCCGCAACCACCTGTTCTTTCTGCGAACGATAGAACGTTTGCGCCTCTTCCAGACTCGCCGCCGCGGTGAAGATCACTTCTGCGGTCTCTGCGGCCAGTTTTTGCCCATCGGCAGAGGAGCCGGCTTCGATAATCACTGGACGTCCCTGTGGAGAACGGGTGATGTTGAGCGGTCCCTGCACCTGGAAATGCTCACCCTGGTGGTTGATAGGCTGAATTTTTTCATCCACGAAGTAACGGCCGCTCGCTGCGTCTGGCTGCACCGCCCCCTCTTCCCAGCCTTCCCACAGTTTGAAAGCCACGTCCAGGAACTCACGCGCACGGCCATAGCGCTCTGCGTGGTTCGGCATATCTTCACGGCTAAAGTTACGTGCGACGTCAGCAGAGAAGGAAGTCACGACATTCCATGCGGCACGGCCACGGCTGATGTGGTCCAGCGAGGAGAACGCACGCGCCATAGTAAAGGGATCGCTAAACGTGGTGGAAGCCGTTGCGGCCAGACCAATACGGCGCGTGTTGACGGCCAGTGCTGACAACAGGGTCAGTGGCTCAAGGCGCGCCATGGTGGATGGCAGTCGATACATGCTGGTCGCCAGCGCATCGCCAACGAAGAAGAGATCAAAAGTGCCCGCTTCCGCTTTCTTAGCCAGCGTGATCAGCCAATCGATATCGGTTGGCGATCCGAGATTTTCCGTCAACCGCCAGCCGCTCACGTGCTGACCAACCGGTTGTACAAACAGACCCAAGCGCAAACGACGTTGTTGTGATGAACTTTGCATAATCTTCCTGGTTCAAAAAAGTGCATAATGCATAAACAGAATCAATTACGGCATTTTACCGCTTAGCGCTGATAAAAGCCGCCCTTTCTAAATCTCATATTTGCATTTGCTTATCTGTTTTTCACATATAGAACATAATCGCTTTCCTGTAATCTTGATCCCTTGGTTTTTTTCTTCTTTCTTCCTTAGCCTGAAATCACTATTCCGGGGAACGTTATGCAACTCGATTTTCGTCAGGTACGCAGTGATGAAGTCCGCACGTATCTGGACCTGATGCACGCCGCTTATGCGCCAGTTAAAGCGCTGGGAATTAAGTTTGATGCCGCAACCGCGACACTCGAGCAGGCGACACAGCATCTCGCCTCACACGGCGTTTATGCACTGTACGCCGATGGCGTTATGGTTGCCTCAGTGACCATTCGCTATCCATGGGGACCTCTGCCAGGCCCGTTTGGTTTACCGCATATTGGCTGGTTCGGCGCGCATCCTGACTATGCCGGGCACCACTTTGGCCGCCAGGTGTTGGATCGACTGGAACAAGAGGTGCTGATTGCCCAACTGCGAGCACCGGCAGTTTCACTGGGCACCGCTATCAGCCATCCGTGGTTGAAAGAGATGTATCTGAAACGCGGTTATGAAGCCATGCATACCACGGACCTTGGCAAAGGCCACATCACCCTGTATATGAAAAAAGTCCTGAACCAGTCGCAACATGACGTCTGGTGGGAAAAGCTCGCTGCTCAGCAGCCTGGAGTTTGACGTATGAGTCTGGAACAACAACTGATCGCTTTCCGCCACGAACTGCATCGCCACCCTGAACTCTCCAACCAGGAGTTTGAAACCACTGCACGCATTCGCCAACAGCTGGAAAATTATCACATTCGCGTGCTGGATCTCCCGCTGAAGACCGGTCTGGTGGCCGAGGTGGGACCGCAACAAGGGCCATTAGTGGTATTACGTTCAGATATTGATGCCCTGCCGATTGAAGAGCAGTCCGGTGTTGACTTTGTTTCGCAAAATCCTGGGGTGATGCACGCCTGCGGCCATGATTTTCACAGTTCCGCCGCTCTGGGTGCCGCTATTCTGCTGAAGCAGCGCGAGCAGCACCTGACAGGCCCGGTGCGTATCCTGTTCCAGGCGGCCGAAGAGACCGGGCAAGGCGCACCGGACATCATCGCCACTGGCGCGCTGGACAATGCCCGTGCCATCTTTGGCATTCACAACGATCCCACCCTGCCCGCTGGCGTGGTCGGCAGTAAACCCGGCCCACTGACCGCTGCGGTTGATCGCTTTACCATTACCGTGAAAGGCACCGGCAGTCACGCTGCACGCCCCCATGATGGTAACGATCCGATCGTGATTGCCGCTCAGATTGTCAGCGCAGCGCAGACCCTGATTAGTCGTAACGCCCCGTCATCGGACAATGCGGTGGTTTCCATTACACAAATTCACAGCGGCAGCACCTGGAACGTTATTCCTGACAGTGCCTGGCTGGAAGGCACGGTGCGTTCGTTCTCACAAACCACGCGTGAACTGCTTGAAAAGCGTTTCCGAGAAATTGTGCTGGGCATCGCCGCCGCTTTTGGTGCTGAAGTAGAGTTTGACTGGCAAGCCGGGCCGCCTTCGGTGGTCAACGATGCCCACTGGGCAGATTTTGCACTGCAACAGGCCGATCGCAGCGGATTCGAAGCAAGAGTGGTGGAAGCCAGCCCGATCGGCGAAGATTTTGCTTTCTACCAGCAAAAACTGCCAGGTGCCTTTATGATGATTGGCACTGGCGAACCTTACGCACTGCATCATCCGGCATTTCGTATTAACGACACGGTATTATGGCCAACCGCGCAGTATCTGGCGCAGTTAGCAGAAGCCGCGCTGTTATCACTCGACGGAGCACAACCGTGAGCCTGACTAGCGCACTCGTTAAGCGCATCCTCTTTAGTGAGCCGGATGCGGAAGCACGCCAGCATGCGCAACGCGGCGTGATCGACTATATCGCGGTGACCTGGCCCGTACTGCGTGGACATGTCCCGGACAGCTCTCTGCCCGCATTGCGCAGCGTGTATCACGATGGTTCTGCCCGTTCACTCGCATTGCTGTGGGGCTATGCCGGTCACGCTCTGGACTATGATGATTTTCATGCCGATTTCCGTGGTCATCCTAGCGTGGCGATCTTGCCCGCCCTGTTTGCCATGGTTGCTCATGGGCAGCGCACAGCAGTTTCACACCTGTTGGATGCTTATGCGATTGGTATTGAGGTCGCCGGGCGCTTAGGTCAGGCTGCCAGCCAGCAGCACTATGCATTGGGCTATCATAATACCGCCAGCCAGGGAACCATTGTTGCCGCCGCTGCGTTAGCCCGCCTGCTGCAACTGTCAGAAGACCAAACTGCTTCTTTGTTGGGTATTGCCGCCACTCAGGCCAGCGGTTTGCGCGCCCAGTTTGGTTCCGCTATCAAACCGCTGCATGCCGGACTCGCCGCAGAACGCGCGGTAGCTTCAGCTCAACTGGTGATGGCCGGTATTGAAGGACAAAAACAGGGGGTGATTGAGGCGTTTCTGGCCGCCACCGGCAATGGTCAGCAACAGCCAGAAAAACTTATTGAACACTGGGGTGCCCCGTGGCGCATCGTAACGCCAGGGCTGGAATTTAAGCCGTTTGCCACCTGTGGCGGTACACACAGTGCAGCAGAAGCTGCGCGCATTCTACGCCGTGAGTGGTTGGCCAGCGGACAATCGCTGGAAAGCCTGTTGGCACAGATTGTCCATATCGATGTAACCTTCCCACCCGGTGGAGACCTTGCAGCATCAGTGCGCAAACCGAACAGCGGCATTGAAGCGCGTTTCAGTCTGGAGTATGTGATTGCAGCCATGTTGATCTATGACGATCTGCGCCTGCAAGACTTTGCCGAAGGTGACGTTAATCCAGCCGTGATGCCATTGGCCGGGAAAGTGCATCGCCATGAGGATATGAGCGCCCCACCTGATGCGCTTAACCCCTCCCTGCGTTTCCATGAGGTGGCGGTGACATTGCAGTCGGGTGAGAAGCTGATTTGTCGTCGCACCCGTCAGCAATCTGTGGCGGTGCCGGTGGATGTCGAAGGTAAGTTGCAACAGGCCGTGAAGTCAGAAACAGCTGAGAAGGCTACACAGTTATTGCAGGCATGCCGGCTAGAAACCGATGAAGCGCTTATAGCGCTGGTGGATTTACTACGCTGAAAATCACAGTGCCAGCGAGGCTGGCACTGTGAACAGATTACAACACCGTGGCGATGAAATTACGCACGCGGGCATTTTCAGGATCGTCCAGCACGGCCTGTGTCGGGCCAGCAGCAACGATTTTTCCCGCTTCCATGAACACCAGGTTATCCGCTACTTCACGCGCAAAACCAATCTCGTGTGTAACGATCACCATGGTAATCCCGGAATGGGCCAGCTGTTTAATCACCTGGAGCACTTCACCTACCAGCTCAGGGTCTAGCGCGGAAGTGGGTTCATCAAACAACATTACGCCTGGGTCCATCGCCAGCGCACGCGCAATGGCGACACGCTGTTGCTGACCACCAGAGAGGTTTTGCGGCCACTCATTCTCGCGTCCGGCTAATCCCACCTGTTGCAATAAGCTCATCGCTTTTTCTGTCGCCTGTTGGCGGCTTTGCTTTTTCAGGCGCATCGGCGCATCAATGATGTTTTGCAAAACAGTACGGTGCGGGAACAGATTAAACTGCTGGAACACCATGCCCATTTTGCTGCGCTGACGCGCAATCTCACCACTGCTCAACTCATGCAGCGTCTGCCCTTTTTGCCGGTAGCCAATCAACTCTTCACCGATGCGGATCGTACCGCCATCCAGCTTTTCCAGGTGATTGATACAGCGCAGTAACGTTGATTTCCCCGAACCCGACGGTCCGAGAATCACCGTAACCGAACCGGCCGGGATCGCGAGGCTCACTTCATTCAGAATCGTGTTACCGGAGAAACGTTTGGTCACTTTACGCAGCGTGATCGCCTCAGCCATGTTCAACTCCTTGCTCAAGGCGACGACGGCGAGCCGCAATCAGACGGCCGACCCAGTTGACTTGCGGGTTACGGGTGACACCACGAGAGAAATGGCGCTCCACCCAATACTGTCCCACTGACAATACCGATGTCAGCAGCAGATACCACAACGTTGCCACCAACAGCAGAGGAATCACTTCATAGGTACGCTGATAAATAATCTGTGCCGAAAACAGCACGTCCTGCAAGGAGATCACCGAAACCACCGCAGTGGTTTTCAGCTGGCCGATCACTTCATTACCAGCAGGTGGCAAAATGGCGCGCATGGCCTGAGGCAGTACGGTAAAGCGGAAAATCTGTGCCGGACGATACCCCAGCGCACGCGCCGCTTCGATTTGACCGTTGCTGACGCTCTGGATACCCGCACGGACAATCTCCGCCGCATAGGCTGACTGATGCATAACCAATGCGATCACAGCGGCACTGAACGGGCTAATCAAAGCATTTGACTGTGCACTCCATACTTCACCCAATCCCGGCAGTGACAGGGAGATGGAAGGATAGAGCGCGGCGATGTTGTACCAGAGGAACAGTTGTACCAGCATGGGCACGCCACGGAAAAACCACGTATAGGCCCAGCTCACCGATGAGAGTACCGGATTCGAGGACAAACGCATCAGCGCCAGTACCGTACCAAAGGCAAAGCCCAGCACCACAGAGATCACCGTGAGCTGGATGGTCATTAACACGCCTTGCAATATCGAGGCACCGGTAAAGTTTTCGGCGATCACGCCCCACTCAAAACGCGGGTTGTTGATCATCGAATTCACCATCGCCGCCACACACAGCAGTACGACAATGGCACTCAGCCAACGACCATAGTAGCGCTTACCGACAATGCGCAAATCGTCGGTAGGCTCAGGAACAAATTTCATCGAAACATCTCTTCATTACGTGGGGCAGATTTCAACGCACCAAAACCGATGTTCCAGTGGTCGAGAATCTTCTGATAGCTACCATCTTTAATCAGTGAGTTCAGCGCAGCCTGCACCGCAGGTTCCAGCGGAGAGTCTTTCGGGAAAGCAACGGAAACCGGCTTATCATCCACGTGAATTTCACCCACAACGGTCAGTGATTTCACCAGATTCGCCTGCCATGCTAAGCCTTCAATTGGACCAAAGAACATTGGCACCCGGCCACTCACCACCGCCTGAACGCCCGCAGGACGATCCGGGAACACCGCGATATTCAGCGGTTTTTTACCTGCGGCTTCGCACGCTTTGCTGGCATCTTCAAGACGAGTGACCTGAGTGGTACCGGCACCGGCACCAATTTGCTGACCGCAAATCGCGTCGAAAGAGCTGAACGCAGGAATATTTGCTGCCTTTTGCGCAATCACACCTAAACGGCTGGCATCGTAATAGCCAACGAAGTCAACCTGCTTCAGACGGGCCTGGGTCGCATTGATATTGGATAAAGCCACATCGTAACGGCCGGTTTTCAGACCAGGAATGATGTTGTCAAAGCCTCCGGTATCGCGCCACTGAACCGCAATCCCTAAACGCTCACCGACCGCATTCATCACATCAATTTCGCGGCCTGCCAGGGTCTTGTTATCTTCTTTGAAGAAGGTGGTTGGCGGAGTATTCGGGTTAGTACCGGCAACGATATAGCCGCGTTTGAGGATATCCGCAGGCAACAGTTTATGTAATGCCTGATCGGCTTCGACATGCACTGAACTCTCACTTGGAACAGCATTTTCTGCAGCGAACGCAGGTGTCATCACTGCTGCCAGTGCAAGTAAAGTCAGGCGTTGAGCAAATTTCACGAAAGATTTCTCCTGATTGAGACTGCAATACTCTCCTGTTTAGGAGAAAAGCGTGCCAGTTACGGCTAAATAATCATTTTTTATGGCTCTCCGGGGCGATCCGTCGAGCAAACTCCCATTTTCAATGATGATAGCCATTATCTACAAATGCAAAAATCACATAAGCTTTTCTGAAAAACAGAAATGGTTGTGTGTACACAGGCTAATGGCCGTTAACAGAGGGCACAAAGCCGACATAAACAGCACATCAGGGACCTGAATCGCCCGTGTGGACTTACCGCTCAGCTGTAGCTGAAACAGGCTCAATTATGCAGCTATCGCAATTGTAATGTGGGTTCGGTTGAAATTTCTCATTTGCATCAAACGCCCCGACGATAGCGTGCCTGGGAATATCTTCACCGTAATTGATTTCCCAGGGAAGATAGGCAACCTGACGGTCGGCTGGAGCAGTGATAGATTTGCGGTTGGCATACAGGTGATAACCTTCCAGGCTGCGACCGTCAATAAGGTAGGTATATCCCGCTTTATTACCACCATAAAACCAGGCACCGGCGTTATCTCGCTTATAGAAGGCAGAAGTTGATATCCCTTTTCCATCAGGATCCAGCTGATCATGCCCTCCTTCAAAACCGCCACGCATTCCTGTTACTTCCTCCAGAGACACAACGGGCTGCCGCAGGGTAAAACCGGATGCGAAAACCTGTTCTGTATCTCTGGTATCCCCACGAAAAACTAGCCCTTTGTAGACGAATCCCTTTTCGGCAGATCGCCACTCAATCTGTGCGGTGTCAAAGATTTTTTCCTGAATGAGGGAGGGAGACGCAATATTCGGCTTGATGCCGATTTCTTCAAGGAGGTCATCAAGCTCTTCAAGTTGAGCCATCATCAGTTCATGATTGCAACCTGCTCTCAGACAGGAATAATTAGGGCCCCCTCCTTTCAACCCTTGGGTGACTTGCCACTCCTCACCCTGCTTTGCGGCAAACCATGCCGTCGGTTTAGGTATACTCGGTGCATCTGGGTTAAAGCGATAGAGTCTTTGTGTCGGTTTGTTGCCAGGATACACGTAGAATGTCTCATCTGAAATACTGACAGGCACCATGCTGGACAAATAACGTTCAGGCTCCGGCAGCGAAATGTCCTGTAGCTTTGACTCTACATTAGCAATGTTGCTGAGACCTACCGGATTAATAACTTCTCCTCCACAATGTAACGGTGTTTTCCCAACCGCGACTGCACTCAATGTATCCAGCGCAAGGCGGGTATACTCACCGCGTTTTAAAGCTTCTGCACCGTCTTTGATCGCATCATGAAGAAGGTCAAAGCGTGCAGCATCATGCAGCAGGACAGCAATGTTTTTCATGGACTTTAACTGGCTCAGCATCGGAGCGAACGCAAATATTGTATCGACCAGCGTTGTTTCTGCACCGCGCCCCTCAATCACATCATCTAAGACCACAACCGCCTGTAGAGGAGGAAAAGGTACAAATCGGGCAATCTGAATGAACTGCTCCTTAAGGTTATGGAATAACGTTCCGGATGCATTCACCTTTGCCGTTGCAGACTCTGCCTGTTTTTTATGGCGATACCTGTTTGTGAGAAGTTGTTCGAAATGTGATGTAGCAGAGGCGATTTTCTGCTGTTCTTGCTTGCTGAGAAAATAGTCGATATGCATTTGCTGCGCTCCCTGACCAGTAAGATTCTGGACAGCATAGAACGCTTCGTTAATCGCGGGTTCCGTTGATGCCAACGCTTGTTTTGAGCATGACAAATTGTGTATTTTTAATACACCATCGCGACTTCTCAGGATTGCCGATTCGATTGATAGTTTTCTGAAATCTTCAGTCAGAGAGATGACTTTTAACTGATTACAGCGTGAATATTCTCTTTCTGGCTGATTTAATAATTGAAAAAAGGGTTCATTTCTCTCGGTGTTTTTATTGTTATCAATAAATATTTTTATCAGCGCTTGCGAAACCACCTTCACATTGTGCGCTTGCGTGATGTTTTCTCGCCGAAGGATAAGAGCAATATGACTCCAGCTAAGCTGGTTGTTGTTTTCGTCGTAAATCGGGTTTTGAGCATTGTTCACCCTGTCTCTGATTTGCCGTTCAAAAAACACATTTTGTAAAGGTATGCTTGAAGTTTGTTGAGACTGACTATATTTTACCTCAATATTAATCCGTGCCAGCTTCACCCAAAGACTCTCATCTGCTTTAAGAAACTCCAGTAACGCTTTACATAAAAACTCTTGCTTTGAAGGTTGCTGCGCGAGTAAAAATCCCGTTTTTCTTTCATTCTGCTGCGCTAACAACTCATAATACATTGTCACTATGCTATTAATAGCGACTGATGTTGTTATTTCCGGGCGGTGAAGCTTCATTCTGGCGATAGCCAGAGTGAAAGGTGTGATATTTTCAACCTCTGATCTATTGTTTTTTACTTGTGATGATACATCAGATAAAAATTTCGCAACCACAAAGTCCCACTCTATATAATCAGGTTTTATGTACTGCTCAGGATATTTAATCGATCGAAGATCAAAATACTTCACATAGTCATCACTCAATGTAAAGGTAGCTTTAACCAAAGATGGATAGCTTACCTTGGTTGAGACATGCTTTAATTTATAGGCTGTCAACACAGAACTATTTGATTCAAGTTGATGATATATTTTATTTGCGTCTGGAAAACATCTTAATGTTTCACGTGTGATGTAATCTTTAGTTTTGTTAAAAGCCTCATCAACATAATCATTAAAAGACCTGTGCCCTCCTGGATTGGAATTAAAAAACAATGATACAACATGATAATTAAGCTTATTGGCTGTTGATAAATCTGCATTACCACCACCAGGATTTTCAGCAGTAGGTATCGCCCAGCCTTTAGCTGTGCGAGGATAAATCCCTGTAGGGATGGTCACATTCGCCGCCATATTCCTTCGAGAAAACTCTGCATCAAAACCTAATACAATTTCCGTTGTAATACCACCATACGCCTGGAGGCTATTAGCCAAATTTTGCAAGGGCTGCTTGCAGCTCATCGGTGATTTTTTGTTAACCATTCCATTAAGGTGCTTTTTGAGGTTGTCACGCTGGTCATCCAAAATTTCACCGCAAATGTTCTCATAATTATTTAACACTTCACCAGGGATATCTCTGCTTATAAATCTGCTGTTAATAACCTCACCACTTAAATGCCACTGGCAAACTGCTTTTTCACCCTCTGCTTTGCGATACACATCCCACTTCAAAAGGTCAATATCGGATAAAATCTTGTTTATGGATTTAATATCAATGGATTTTGGAATCGATAATCCATATGCAGACAATAAGCTTTGAACACCAACCTCATTATCATCTGTAATAATAACATCACCGCTAAGAGAAATGAAATCCGCGAGCGCATAGCTATCTCTTACCAGCTCGGAATTGAATGAATTGCCTTCTTCCGTATAGAGGAATGTAAAGTTAAACAAATCACCACCATGATCAACTCCATATAATGTCGCACTGACACCCGTATTTTTCAATGATGCAGAAACCACAATTCTTTTACTAAAGTCTGTGTTGCTCAATGGGGTGCTTTTGATTAAACTCTCTAAAAAATCATAATTCTCTTGTGTTTCAAGTAATGATGCTACATTATCCCTGACATTCCCAGAGCCAATTAAAACACATCGTTTATTAAGATAATTAAGTGTATCTGCTATTTTACCTGTCTGGTTGTTTATTTGTGGTAAAATGTCAGTAACTTTAACTGCCAATTGATTGGTTTCTTTTTTTTCATGCAACAGATGTCGCGCATGAAGTAATGAATTATAACAAGCCTCAATAATCACTTTCACTTGATGATTAAAGAATTTTTCTATTGAGGTTGTACCTCTCACGCCTGTTCCTCCCGTTAAATTATGGATTGCATTAATCTCTCTTCTGAAACGAGAGTGAATTTGGATTATCTCACCACTCGCATTATCAATCGTTTTTTTATTATTGTATTGCGAAAGATAATCTTTTTTAAGATAACCAGATAGAGTATTAATAGAAGTCACTGCGCCCCAAACATTCATCATTGGTTCCTTATATTCTTAAAAGGTCAAACAGGCGTTTATAAACGAGACAAATATCAAATAAATATAGTCATCAGCAGTATGAACTATGCAGGGAACAATATAAGTCTATGCACAAAACACTGTTATGATGAAATCGCCAGAGTTTGCGCGGCCAGATAGGCCGGATTGAACCGGAACTGATGGTGTCGATTGAAAGCGCCAACGATTAAACCGGGCGGGATATCTACACCGTAATTAATCTCCCAGGGATGGTATGAGACACGGCGTTGCGTTGGCGCTGTGACCGCAAGCCGATTGGCATAAAGATGGTAGCCTTCCAGAGAGCGACCATCAATGACATAGGTATGCCCGCCCCTGTCCCCTCCGTAATACCAGGCTCCAGCACGATCGCGATCGTAAAATGCTGAGGTTGAGATCCCCTTACCATCAATATCTTGTTGATCCCGCCCTCCCTCAAATCCCCCGCGCATACCGGTTACTTCAGCCAGGGAGTGAACCGGTTGGCGTAGCTTAAATCCTTCGGCAAAGACCACTGCCGGAACCCGTCGGTCGCCGCGAAAAGTCATCCCGGTGTAAACGTATCCTTTTTCATCGTCATGCCAGTTTATCTCCCCCGTTTCAAAAATGTGCTCTTGTATCAACTGCGGCGTCGCGAGTACTCGTTGAGTGGAAATATCACTAATAAGGTCTTCCCAGCCATAATGAGCGAAGGGATCACCTTCTGTCGGCAGGAGTAAACAAGAATGCACCGGCCCGCCACCTTTAAGCCCTGATGTAATGCGCCAGGAACCTGCGTCCTTAGCCGCAAACCAGGTTGTAGGCTTTGGTACCGACGGGTTATCGGGATCAAAGCGGTAAAGGCGTGTCGGAGAGTGAATAGTGGGATAGAGATAAAAATTTTCACCCGATATTTTAATCGGCGTCAAACCCGACAGAGGATGCCTTGCATCACTGACAATATGCTTGCTGGCTGCCGCAGTGATCTCTGGTACATTCTCAGCACGCAGAGGCTCGATAATATGACCTGCACAGTGAAGCGGAGAACGTGCGTTTATCACAGCATTAAAGGTATCCAGGGCCAGTTGCGGATAATTCCCCTGTTTTATCGCTGTAACCGCGTCTTTAATGCTATGCGCAAACACATCAAAACTCGCCACGTCATGAAGTAGAGTGGCAATGTTTTTAATCGATTTGATCTGATTCAATAAGGGTACAAATGCAAAAATAGCATCAATCGTGGTCGTTTCAGCATCACGACCTTCAATAATATCATCCAACACAACCGCTGCCTGCAAAGGTGGGAACGGAATGAAACGGGCGACCTGTAGCAACTGATCTTTAATGTGCCGCCATAACCTGCCTTCTGGGTTTGCAGGTTGGGTAAGATAAAACGCGTCTTCATTATTCGTATATCGGTTGACCAGCATTTGTCTAAACTGATCGGTTTTATTGATGATACCCTGCTTTTGTGAACTATTTAGAAAATCATCAATACGGAGAAAAATAGTGCTTCTTCCTCCATGATTGCCAGATTGCAAAAACTGTGCGTTGATGACTGGGAAGCCATCTCTGACAAATTCACTGTCGGTAATGAATTTACTTAAGCTCTGAGATGCATTTGAACTACGTAGTATGCTGGACTCCGTTTCAATCAGTCTGAACCTTTCCACAAGATTTTTGATCTGATGCTGATTGAAGATTGCGTATGCCGCATCAGGATTCGCCAAAATTTTATCGAAGGCACGACTGGATGAAATTTCATGCGGCGAGGGATAAAAAATAGCAATAAAACCTTGAGTCGTATTTCTTCCAGGCAGCGCATCGACAATTCCGGCGTCTCTAAGAAGCGCCCCAAGGGAAGACCAGTGCAATTCATTTTCATTCCTGTCATAAAGAGGATTAGAAGGATTATTAAAACGTGAGCGGAGGTCTGGATTAAAAACCAGTTCAAAAAATGAGATATTTTTCACTATTGAATCATGTTCAGTTTTTATCGGTAACGTGTGGGTCAAAAATACAGCCCAGCGGTCTGAATCAATGCTTAAATGTTTAGCAAGTTCACGAGCACAAAATTCCTCTTGAGAAATATGCGACATGAGTAAATAACTCACTTGCCGATCATTCTGTTGTGCCAGCAGATCATAATAAACACTCACTAAATCTGCTACTGCTGTAGCAACGTCATTTTCGGGGTTTTCATCACTCATTTTTTTAATCGCCTGTGTGATAACAGGTATATCGTTTAGACGTCCATGCGCTCGCCTGGATTGAGTGGAAAAAGTGGATATAAATTGCGAAATAATATAGTTCCACTCTGGAAAGTTTCTCTCTATGTAGCGTTCCGGGTATTTATCTGATCGAAGGTTAAAGAATTTAACGTACTTGTCATCCAGACTATAGCTATTTTTTTCTAATGCTGGCGATGAAACTTTCATCGAGACATGCTTAAGCGAGTAGTGTGAGGGAAAATCCAGTATTCTGGTGGATGTATCATTTGCCAGCACGGCATGATTCAAACAAACCTCATTCTCTTTTAGATAGAAGGCCATCGTTTGTCGTTTGATGTGGCTAAGATAGCCACTTAAGCCTGCATAGTCGGCTGGGTTGCAATGATAAAAAGACGGTTTTACAAAATACTCGGGTAAGGAAAAAGTCGTCTGAGCAAGGTGTTGTTGCGTGCTGTTCTTTTTTTCGTACCCAATTACAAGTTGGGTATTCAATCCCCCATACCGATGTAATCCATCAGCAACCGCTTGATAGATGTTTCTACCGGGTCTGCAGGTTCTGTCTGTATTAATCGCGGCTAAATCTGCCATGATGAGCGCAATATGCTGTGTCAGAATAGAGTCAAGTAATACCGTTAAGTTGCCACTACTCTCCGCCAGATTCTTTTCAAGATAGTATTGATTAAACACTTTCTGGCTCAAATGCCATTGGCAGTCAATATGATCACCATCAGCCTGGCGAAAATATCGCCACTTCTTTTCCTCAAGGTCTTTAAGCGAAAGATTGATTGCGCCAATTTCATTTGCTGTGACATTTTTAACACGATAAGCATTCAGAATATCGTTAACACTCCACTCTCCATCATCCCACACGGTGAGGCGGCCGCCTGTTAATCGGCTCACGGGAAACATAGGCTGGCTTACATTTAGCAGCAACGTATTTATTGAGTTGCCAATGTGTGTAAGGGGAAAGACAAATTTATCTCTGACATCATTTTTAACGTAACCATGTAGCGAAACGGTAATACTTCCATCATGAACTTCTGCGCTGGCCGAAACTGAACGATTAAAATCAAACTGACTCAATGCGGTTTTATGCACGATCTGTGTTAAAAAATTTCTATTCTCAACAGATGAAAACATAGAGGAGTTAAAATTGTCATTCTGATTCAATGCCAAATTAATGCACTGATTTTTAATATCACACAGCGCTTCTTTGATGACACTGCTGGCATTATTTATACCGGGAATCATAGAGCTAAAAGGTCCCGCGAGACGATATACTTTCTTACCAGAAAAAAGATGATGTCTGGCAGTCAGCAATGAGTTCACTGCCGTTTTAATGATTTCTCTCACTTTACTGTTAAAGAAACAATCAGATATAGAGAGAGTAGTTAATTGATTACTTTGACTGGCAATAATGTCACTACTATAACGAACACCCTCTACCCTATGCTGAATAGCAACGCGATCTTCAACCGCAGATGACTGCACAGTGGCTGCATTTGCATCATCTGAATATGTCTTCGCCACAACTGTAGAATTTCTACTGTTATTAACAAACATATCGACTCCATTTTTGAAAAATCACCGTACAGGGTGGTAAGCAACAACGAGCGCACCGTGCTGGACGCTGCGCAATGAGTCGAACCACTAACGGTATGTTGTAATTAATGGGGTGATCTCAGCCACTGCGCAATGGTATTCAGTGGCTGAATGGGGGGTCTTGACGTGTCAGGCGGTCAGCTGAATTTCCGGTAGATGCACCACGTTGCTGTAAAGTGGCTCCAGATCACCCTCTTCAAGCAGTGGCTCATTCATTACCAGATGAACGTTCAGTACATCTTCAAAGTGAGGGAGTACCGTCAGGTTGTTCTGCTCTGCCATGGCTCTTGAAACGATGCCTATGCTGCCAAAGCTTTTGAGCATTGAAATGCTGACAATTTCACTGCCGGAGTAAAGCGTCATCAGACCGGGGTATTTATCGCCACTCTCACTGATAAAGCGTTCAAAACTTTGCAAGTAGGGGCATTCTGGCAGTGGCTTGATAAGTGCGGTTAGTGGGCCTGTCTGGCTACTGTCCATTGCCGCAACCACCTTAATACTCAGGCCTTTCAGCGGTATACAGTAAAACCCGTCAGGGACGATGTTACCAATCACCACTGCGATATCAGACTCCCCTTTCGCCATCTTTTGCACATTATCTGGCGATTCAGAGGTGCTGAAAACGGGCCGGTAATTACCCAGTTTCTTCATCATAAAACGCATGATGTTCTGATTGATGTCCAGCGAGAAAGTGCTGTTCAATGAAAAACGTAGCGGTAACGGTTCACGCTGACGTAACTGTTGAATTTTTTGCTGTAGTTGGTCCGAGCTTTTCACCACATTCATGATAAAAGGCAATAATTCCTGCCCGTCTGCTGTCAGTGCAATCCCTTTATTGGTGCGTAAAAATAGGCGGAAACCACAGTGTTCTTCCAGCTTTTTCAGCTGGGCAGCCAGCGCCTGTACGGTCAGATGTGCCTCATCTGCCGCGCAGGTTAAGGATCCCACCTGAGCCATTTTCAATATATTTTTCAGTACTTTAATATCCACGGCTTTTACACCTCTATCCGCTATAGCCCTCTTTATATCAGGGCAAATAATTATTTTCAATTGCGTTTTTTAATCAACAGCGACTATTAATAACCTTCACCAAAAAATAATTCACCTGTCGTGGCTGAAATTATAATTCAGTCATGTGAAAAACAATTTCATTTCCATATTTTTTGCATTTGATAATTTACTCACCACAGCAATTACACCTTATATTTAAGCGGTAACCCCATGCTAAAACTCAATAAAAACGTAGGGCACACCCTGCGAGCAAATAAAGCAGTTAACGTTCTCGGCAGTGATTTTGTGTTGACCGGCGGCTTCAGTGAATTTGTTCGCTTCACGAAAAGCTGGGAGGCCATGGGGCCAGATAACTATTACGGGCAAGCCGACCGCGGTGCTCGCTATCGCAGCTATAGCGACTTCGAATACGACCCGGCCAGTGAAACGTTGACTCGCCTTGAACACCGAGCCTATGAACAGTCACCTGAACATAACCGTTATGTCGGCGGTATGGAGCGTCACTTTGATGATGTCAGTGCCGAGATCTTTAATTCAGCAGTATTACAGGCATTGGTGAAACTGGATTTTGAGGTTTATAAAGAAGTATTACCGGAAGCACTACACAGTAAAATATGGCAGTGCCAAATCCATCAAATCCGTATTGAAATTAATCCCGGTGCGGAGATTGAAATTACGCCAGAAGGTATCCACTGTGACGGTTATCCTTTTAGTGCCGTGCATTTCTGGGGACGTGAAAATGTCGAAGGTGCAATGAGTCAGGTATTCACCAAAGAGGAAAAACTGATCGACTCCGGGACCTATCGTAATATTTTAGATACGACATTTTTCCTCGACCGTGAACTATTACATTACGTCACCACCGCGTTTAACCCAACGAAAGATCAAATGGGTTATCGCCAGATCATTGCCATCTCTTTTTCCAGACCGGGAACTGACTATGACATTATCAAGTAACCTGCAATTTAGTGCGGTCCTCTCACCGGAAACGGCTTCACTGAATGGCCTGACAATTCGTCAGGCTCAGGTAGAAGATGCTGAATCAGTAGCGCAGTTTCTGCGCTTCTTTCAAGAAGTCTCTTTTTGTGAATGGCAAGACCGCCAACAGCTGGAGTCGCTGATTCTGTCACAACAGGGCTGCTGCTATATTGCCCTGGACCCTCACGGCAGGCTGGTGGGTGCGGCAATTGGTGGCATTATGGGCACACGGGGCACCGTTAACCATCTGGCAATTTCACCACGCTATCGCCAGATGAAAATTGGCACCACCCTGACACAGTCACTGTTGCAGCACTTCCGCGAGCGCGGCGTAAAACGGGTGTTTCTGTTTATTGATGACAGAAATCAGTTAGCGCTTAATTTCTGGCATCGTCAGGGATTTGCGCCGACCCAGGGGGAAACCACCTGCGAGATCGATCTATGAGCAGTGAGTTAATCGCCCCGCGTATGCCCTGGCGAGAAAGCTTTTACGATGCCCTGCCCGTGGTTGCAGGCTACTTTGTTGTCGCCTTTGTTTTCGGCATGATGTGCGTGAATGCAGGCTTTCCACTGTGGTTGCCCGTAGCGATGTGTATTTTTGTCTACGGTGGCTCCTCCCAGTTTGCCGCATTAGCATTACTCAGCAGCAGTGGCTCCTTTATTACTATCGTTCTGTCGACATTTCTGATTAACGCCCGCCATATTCTTATGGCGGTCTATATGGCAAAAAAACTCGATTTCATGCAGCTGTTACCGCGCCAAAAGGCACTGTATGCCTTTGGTCTGACGGATGAGTCTTTCGCGTTACACAGCCAGCGCCTTGCATCAGAAAAAACCACCTCATATGGTTATCTGGTGGGTTTCAACACCTGGTGCCATCTGTTCTGGATCGCAGGCGGTTTGGTCGGGGCGATAGCCTCAGAATACCTGGCGCATTTAGTCGATTTTAAGCTCGACTACGCATTAACCGCGATGATGATTTTTGTACTGGTATCGCTGTGTAACTCAGGGCAAAAACTGTGTGTTGCACTCAGCGCCGTAATCACCACCCTGTTAATGAATGCCTGGATACCCTCATCACTGAATGTGTTTATCGCAACCGCCGTGGGCTGTGGAGTGGGATTATGTCTGAAGAGATTTTCCTGATTGGGATTGTGGCTTTTATGATGGTAGTCACCTACCTCACGCGGCTCCTCCCGTTTAAAATACGTCTTCCACAAGAGGCGCGTCTGTTAAATGCCGTGATCGAATATATTCCCGTTTCGATAATTGCCAGTATTACGTTGCCTGCAGTTATTGCCCCAGCGGGTCAGTTCAATGGCTTGCTCAACGCGGATGCCTTAGCAGCTATTCCAGTCGCGTTTATCGCCTGGCGGACACGAAATCTGATTTACAGCGTTATCGGTGGGGTGATTGCACACATTGTCATTCAAAAATTTTTCTTATGAATAGCACAGAAACTGAAACGCACTAGTACAGAAGTCGCTATAACAGACAGATACAGTTTCCCTGGTGTTGTCACGAATGTGACCCCCGCTTCGGCGGGTTTTTTTTGCCCGGAATAAAACCCCGTCATCCTTTTACGGGGCGATTTAAGTCAGGCTTTACTCCGCTCGCGTCCAATCACTATGGCTTCGTTTTTGCGCTGAACCAACGGAAAAATCACACAGGTCACCACCAGGCTGATAATCCATGATACGTCAGCGCCCGGAACGAGTTTCGCCCAAGGCCCGGCAAAGAAGGCATTCTCAACAAACGGGATCTGCACCACGATACCAATAAAATAAACCAGCAACGTTTTGCCGTTGAGCAAGCCGTAACGGCCGCCATCAGCACGGAAAATTGCCGTTACGTCATAGCGCTGCTGGTTCAGATAGTAGAAGTCCATCAAGTTAATCACACACCACGGGATTAACACTGAAATCAGCGCCAGAATCAGGTTGATGAAGAAAGTGACAAAATTATCCGCGGCGGCCAGCGCCACCAGAATTGAACCAATCAGGACCGCACCTGAAACGATAATCCTGATCAGTGCACGCGGATGCCACACCGGTAAAAATGTTTGCACAGCGGTGATCAGTGATAGCACCGCACCGTATAAATTCATCGAGTTGTGGCAAATGATATTGATCAGGAACAGCACCATCAGTACCGGCCCCAGCCAGCCCGTTGCTTGCCGCACCGCCATCATGGCATCGGTGCCTTGAGGTACAAGATTCACAGCCAGCATTCCGAACACAAAGGCCAGAATCGTGCCACAGCAAGCGCCCAGCCAGGTGGCTAAGAAGGGTCTCATTACGCCAACGCTGGCAGGAAGATAGCGAGAATAATCTGAGGTATAAGGCGAAAAGCTTATTTGCCAGACGGCACCAATACAAAACGTGGCGAACCAGCCTGCGAAAGTAAACTGGCCACGCTGCCAAAAATCAGCCGGTAAAGGATGTGAGAGCATCATGATGAGCCCGGCAACCAGTGCGCCGCCCATCACCCAGGCACCTACTTTATTGATGCGATGGATAAAATGATAACCCACGACACCAATTAATGTGGCCAGCACTGCGCCCACAATAGTGGCAGAATGTACCGGAATGGCCGGTATCACATTATTAATCACCTTGCCGGACAGAGAGATATTCGAAATAAAAAAACCCAGGTAAATCACAGAAGTAAAAGCGATCACCAGTAGCGAGCCATAACGACCAAACTGCGCCCTGCTCTGCACCATCTGCGGTATCCCGACCTGCGGGCCTTGCGCTGAGGTCAGACCAAGAAAAATACCGCCGAAAACATGCCCTGCAATAATTGCCGTCAATGCCGAGAGAATATTTAAATGGAAATGCTGCGTAGCAATTGCACCACTGACTACGGCTAACGGTGCAATATTGGTGCAAAACCACAGGGTAAATAAACTACGTGACCGCCCATGGCGCTCTGATTCTGGTACATAATCCACGGATTTATTTTCTATAAAACTGCTTTTTAATGGCTCGCTATTCACTTTAGCCTCCGGGTTGAATATTTAATTAATAGAAACCTCTGTATAAAATGCACAGCCATCCAGACAAAAGTTATTTTGTCTTCTCTGGTAGCGAGTCTGGCGGTCTGTTCCTGGTAACAAAATTCCACCGGTAACGCTGAATAGCAGTTACCGGTTACTACGGGTGTTATCGCATGACGAAGGGATCGTCGATAGGTTCATCGCTGGTGCGCAGCCACACCGTTTTCGTTGTGGTGTATTCCAGAGCCGCGTCAACGCCGCCTTCACGGCCCGACCCCGAAAGGCCATGTCCACCAAAGGGGGCCAGTGGCGATACCGCACGGTAGGTGTTTAACCACACAACGCCGCAACGGAGTTGCCGGGTTATGCGGTGCGCACGCGTCAGATTTTGCGTGAAGACGCCGGCTGCCAGTCCATATTCGGTATTATTCGCCAGCGCGATAGCTTCAGCTTCATCGCGGAAACTGATCACTGACAGCACCGGGCCAAACAGCTCCTGCATCACGCTGTCCGCGGCTGGGCTGTCACTGCAATCCAGAATGGTCGGCGGATAGTAATAGCCGTCACCTTCAATTTTATAATGGCCGGTGACCAGGTGAGCGCCCTGCTGTAGCGAGCGTTCAACGGTTTGCTGAATAAAGGTTTTCTGCCGTTCGGTACATAACGGACCAAACTGGGTTTCCTGCTGTTGCGGACAACCAATCACAATGGGTGCCACTTTTTCCACCAGCTTCTGGATAAATGCCGCTTTTACACGCTCAGCCACCAGCAAACGCGAACCCGCCACGCAACTCTGGCCTGAAGCAGCAAAAATGGCGGCAACTTGCGCATTTGCGGCACTTTCAAGATCGGCATCTTCAAACACAATAAACGGTGATTTACCGCCCAGCTCTAGCGAGGTACGCGCCAGGTTCTCAGCGCTGTTACGCACAATGTGTTGCGCAGTCGCCGGGCCACCGGTAAAGGCAATGTGATTCACCTGTTTATGCTGCGTCAATGGCGTACCACATGCCGCCGCAAAACCGGTGATAAAGTTGCACACCCCCGCCGGGAAGCCCGCTTCGTGAAACAGCTCTGCCAGCGCCAGCAAAGGTGCCGGTGCGGTTTCTGCTGCTTTCACGACCACGGTACAGCCCGCTGCCAGTGCCGGGCCCAGTTTGACCGCCGAGAGAAACAGTTGGCTATTCCACGGCACAATCGCGGCGACCACCCCTACTGGCTCGCGCCGGGTCCAGGTTTCCATATCCGCTTTATCAATGCTAAGCGTGCGTCCGTCCATTTTGTCGGCAAGACCGGCATAGAAGCGGTAGTACTCAGCGACATAGGCAATTTGTGAACGGGTTTCACGAATGATTTTACCCGTATCCAGCGTTTCCAGCCGGGCGAGGCGATCGGCATCACGCGTAATCAGATCGGCCAGACGCAGTAACAACTTACCACGACCGCTGGCGGTCATCGCGGGCCAGGGGCCAGACTGAAATGCGCTGGCGGCAGCCTCAACGGCGGCATTCACTTCCGGTTCACGCGCTTCCGCAATCACTGCCCAGGGTTGCGCCGTGGCGGGATTCAGGCTGTTAAAACAGGCAGACCCCTCGGTGAATTCACCGTTAATATAAAGCTTAAACGATTCCATCAATCACTCCTTCACTGAAACGCAGGCAGTACCCGTTCGATGAAACGTTGCAGCGAGGCCTTTTTGCGCGCAAAGCTCATACCGCTGTCGATCCACAAAGAAAACTCATCATAGCCGAGGGCTTCATAGCGTTTCAGGCGGGAGATCACTTCTTCAGCACTGCCAATCGCCAGATTACGGCGCATGATCTCTGCCGAGTAGTAGGTGTTGGCGGCAATCTCTTCCTCACTCAGTGGCGCAATCAGCCCCTGAGAAACCGGACGCTCATTTTTAAACCAGGCACCAAAGTAGTTATAGAAACGATTAAGCTCGACCGCAGCCCGATCGGCATCGGCGTCATCTTCCGCAACATAGCCATGTTGCAGCAGCATGATTTTCAACGGCTGCTCTGGTTTGTACTCATGACACGCCTGTTTGAAACAGGTGACGAGGCGTTCAATCTCCTCTTCGCCCTGATGCAAAGGCGTAACCTGGACGTTGCAGCCATTTTTCACGGCAAACTCATGGCTGTTGGGATCGCGTGCGGCAACCCAAATGGGCGGATGTGGCTGCTGTTTCGGTTGTGGCGTACAGGTGGTGGCCGGGAATTGCCAGAATTCACCCTGATGCGCATAGTCTCCCTGCCATAAGGCTTTTACCGCAGGCACCAGCTCACGCATACGCTGCCCGGCTTCCCATGCCGTGAGGCCCGGCATCAACCGCTCGTATTCATACGAGTATGCACCGCGCGCAATGCCGAGTTCGAGGCGACCGCCGGTGACCAGGTCGGTCATGGCGGCTTCACCTGCCAGCTTGATCGGATGACTAAAAGGCGCAATCACCGTGCCGGTACCAAGCCTGACATTTTTCGTCCGATGCGCAATATCCACCAGGTTAATAAAGGGATTGGGCGCCATGGTGAAGTTCATGCCGTGGTGCTCACCGGTCCAGATAGCGTGTAATCCACCCTGATCGGCGATTTCACACAGGCTCATCATCTCCTGATAGAGCTGTTCCTGCGGTTCGTCCGCTGAAATGCGCTCCATATGAATGAATAGCGAGAGTTTCATGCCGTTACTCCCTGAGCCATATGATGGTGTGCCGTGAAGTATGCGCCGCGATAGTAGCCCAGACCCGCGCTGCCTTGAGATTCAAACTCAACCACTTTGCCGATCAGAATCGCATGATCGCCCGCGTCAACAACCTGCCATAACTCACATTCGAACCAGGCTGAACTTCCCGCCAACAACGGCACGCCAGAGTCCGCTTCTACCCAATCCACCAGAGAGAAACGGTCAGGTATTTTTTGCGCAAAAATATTCGACGTTTCCTGCTGTCCTGCGCTTAATACGTTAATGGCAAAATGGCGACTCTCGGTAAAGGTGGCAAAATTAGCAGAACGCTTATCAATGCTAACCAGCAACAACGCCGGGTCGAGCGATACAGAAGAGAAAGAGTTTGCAGTGAACCCTTGCGGGATACCTGCGCTATCCAGTGTAGTGACTACCGTTACGCCGGTCATGAAAGTACCAAAAGCGTTACGTAGTGCTTTACGTTTTTCTGCGTCCATCGGTTACTCCTCAACGGGTTGTTGGTCACTGACAGCGGCATGTACCGGTTTGAGAAACAGCAGGAACTCTTCATTAACCCGTTCTGCGTCTGTCAGATTTAACATGTGTTTTGCGTTACCTATTACGACTAACTGGCCCTGCGGTGCCGCCTGCGCCATTTGGCTGGCCATCTGCGGGCTGGAGTTGGCATCCAGCTCACCGGTCATCACCAGCACCGGGCAGCGGATTTCACTCCAACGGTCGGCATAACAGCGATCGCCTTCCGCAAACGCCTGGTAAGCCCGTGCATAGCCTTGGGTGTTTACCTGTGTCAGCCACTCACCCACCTGCTGACGTAACTGCTGCTGCTCCGGCACATCATCAAACCAGCGACCCAGCGGTGAATCGAGCTGTGCCTCTCCACTGGCTAATGCCTGCGCACGCTGTAATACGGCGGTGCGGGCTGCATCATTGCGTTTGAATACCCCGCTCATGACAATCGCTTGAGCGATAAGGTCAGGGTGCTCAATGGCAATCCCTGCGGTAATCAATGCCCCCATAGAGTGGCCCGCCACGGCAAACTGCCTCTCCGGCTGGGTGCGCAGAAACGCCGCCAGCCAGTGTACGTAGTCGCTTAAAGTTGCCGAATGCGTGAATCCTTCACTTTCGCCATGCCCTGGCATATCCACCGCAATCACACGAAAATTGCGGCTTAGCACCTCAATTTGCGGCTGCCAGGCATCGGCATTCATGCCTACGCCATGCACCAGTACCAACGGCACTCCCTGCCCGGCTTCCCGATAACTGACGCGCAGATTAAATTCAGACAGCTGCTGGATTTTTCGCATCATGGCCCAACTCTTTCAGATCAAGATAACGGTTGCCGATACGGTGATGTGGGCGTCCACCCAGAGCCGCGCCCAGAGCCACCAGGATTTCGTCGCTGGCAGGGGCATCGCTGATGCTAAATTGCATGGTGAGGTAATGTTCACGACTCCCTTCGTCGTTTTTGCCCATCATTGGGATCAGCACCGGTGCATTCGCTGGGCCACGGGTGTTGTTAAACGCAAGATAGCTTTTCCCCTGTACGGCACTGCGATAATGGTTACCAAAGTGCAGGGTGTGAATCAGTGCGGAAGCATGTTCCAGCTCACCGTCCATCCCGACGACGGCACTTTTACCAAACGCCTGCACGCGTTCACCGCTCCCCGCCTCTTTAATGATCAAGCTGGTCAGTAATTCACCCAACACCGGAGCAACTTCACGAATCTTAGGTGCCAGATCTTCCACAAAACCAGCACCTGCCCACGGGTTTTTAATCACTGCCGCAGCAGCAATCATGATCAGGGGTTGGGTTGCGGCTTTACCGCCATCAACGTACAGCGTTTCAGTAGTAACCAGCGTTTTACGAATATCCGGGTGCATGTGCGCCTCTCATGATGTGTGAATGATTTGTTAATCCTGACTGCGTGTTGGGATATAACATCGGAATTTATGGTATGTCAAAACTTGGTATACCATCATATGGTGTTCTTATAATCCGGTATGCTGTATGTGGTATAGAACCAGAAAGGCTTGAAAAATAAGGGGGTTTTAGCAGAGCAGAGGTCGACACAAAGCCGTCTTTATCGCGAGTCGCAATGTGGCTTAAACCAGCTATAATCAATGAGTTAAGAAAATCATTGCCCGCGAATGATGACATCAAGGATTTGTGAGCCAGCGCTAATTTAGCTTTTTTACTGCCTCAGTCACGACAGCGCAATACGTTGCCTTTTCGGATGGGATAGTGCTAATACTACCTGATTGAATATTTCACTCTGCCGCTCTGCGGCCTGGAAAAAGAGAATAAGATGGTCACCAAACCTTCATTAAAAATAGAAAATGCACCGATTACACTGCGCGAGCTGGCGCTGAATAAAGTACGCCAGGCGATCATTTCTGGTTATTTTAAAGCGGGCGATCGTCTGATTGAACGTACGTTAAGCGAAGAATTAGGGGTCAGTCGTACCGTGGTGCGCGAAGTGATTCGCTACCTGGAAGCGGAAGGATTGATTGAGAACCAGGCGAAGAAAGGGCCGATGGTCGCCCTGCTGACATGGGAAACCGCCGAGCAAATTTACGATATCCGTCTGTTGCTTGAGCAGGAAGCGGCTTATGACTGTGCCCGCCTTGCCACCAGCAAGGAGAAACAGGCCCTGCACAAGAAGCTACAGCGTATTGGCCGGGCCTCACAGCAGCAAGATGACATTGAACGCGTTGAAGCTTCACAGGATTTTTACGAAGCCATTTTCCGCATTTCCCGCCATACCATCGCCTGGGAAATCGTCCAGCGTCTCAATAGCCGGATTAGCCGCCTGCGCGCACTGACGTTGCGCAGCCATGAACGTCAGGTGGCGGGTTTTGAACGTATGTCGCGTATTTATTCTGCCATTGAAAATGGTAATCCTGAATTAGCGAAAGAAGCGGTAAAACAGCATTTAACCGAAGCCGCAATGTTGGCTAAAACAATATTATTAAGTGAGGAGAAATAAATGGCTGCTTATTGGATTGCACACGTCACGGTAAAAGACCCTGTGCGTTACCAGGATTATATGTCGCTCGCCCCGGAGGCATTTAAACAGTTTAACGCGCGTTTTTTAGCCCGTGGAGAAAAAGCCACTTCACTGGAGGGAAGTGCGTTCGTAAAACATGTACTGATTGAGTTTGATGACTACCAGTCAGCCCTTGATTGCTATCACTCTCCCGCCTACCAACGGGCTAAACAAGCGCGATTAGACGTGGCAGATGCCATGATCACCATCGTCGACGGCCTGTAAAACAGGCCGCAGAATAATATTTACTTATGATTATTGAAATAATTAATCTGCCAGAAAAATAAAGATTCAGGGATGAATGTTGTGATTGGAATATAAAGAGGCAAGACCAATTTAGCGAGATTCTTCCTGGTCATCGTAATGGATGACAGAGAGTAGGCGAATCGGAACGGATATTAATTTCTCCGGGCCATGGGGAACGCCCGCATCGAATGAAAGGCTGTCACCGGGGGACATGGGATACAAACGTTCGCCGTGTCGATAGACCAATTCCCCCTCCAGTAGATAAAGGAATTCGTGGCCTGCGTGACAAAAATTCGGGAACTCTTCGGCTGCATCATCCATGGTGACTAAGAACGGCTCATACAACTTCACCGGTCCCTGAGCATAACTGAGTAAGTGATACGAGTGGCCCACATTGGTTCCGGTGCGCACCACTTCCATCCCTTCACCCGCTTTGATGAGTTGAGCACCGCGCTTGGCGATATCGTAATCACTGAATAATTTAGACACCGGCAGTCCAATCGCGTCACACAATCGACTGAGAATATCGAGGCTGGTCGAGACCTGAGCATTTTCTACCTTACTGACCATGCCCACACTGACGCCCGCGATACGCGCAACGTCGGAAATTTTTACGCCTTGTGAGATACGGCGTTGTTTCAGCGAACGCGCAATGTGCTGCTCAAGACTGAGTTTGCTCTCCAGCGTGTGTAGGCTCGTCGGTTTGGTCATCGGATCCTGATTTTCTCCGTCATCTTACGTAAGTTACCCAATTCAAACGAAATACGCTGTGCGGTAGAGAGTAACGCTTCACGCACGCTCTCTTTTTGCCGCTCATCCATCATCACCGCATCAGGGCCAGACACATTAATTGCCGCGACAACATGATTGTGATGGTCGCGCAGCGCAGTAGCAATAGCCGTCGCATAATCAGAGCGATGTTCTACCCAGCCCTGTTGATAATCGGCAGCAATTGTCTGCTTCAGCTCAGGTAACGTACGCGGTGCGTCACTGGCATAACCATCCAGTCGAACATGCTGATAAAGCTGTTCTAGTTCCGTTTCGGTTAAGCCGGTCAGCAACACGCGCCCTACGGCACTACAGTGGCAGGGAATTCGCGTACCAGGTGGAACATTGACTGACAGCCGCTGCGAGGCAAAAGAGCGGTAAATGTAGACCGCATCGCAGCCTTCGCGAATTGTCAGGTGACAGGACATTGAAACGGTATTACGCAGATCGTTCAGGTGCGGCATCGCAATATCCACGATATCGCGGCTGGCAAGGTAGCTGAATCCGTTGGAGATGACCTGTGGCCCGAGCTGATAGGTATTTTTCGCCACCTTTTCCAGATAATTCATCTCGGTCAGGGTGGTCACAATGCGGTAGATAGCAGAAGTCGATACGCCAAGATGATCGGCGAAATCCTGCACGGTAAGAATGCGTTCGCGGCTGTTGAACATTTCCAGAATGGTTAAGCCGCGAAACAACGCAGGTACAGTGTAGTCATTTTCGATTAAGGAGACTGACATCAGGGTTCGTCATGTTGGTGGCCGTGCCAGCCTGAGCGCAACACGGCCATGTGTTGTCACTGTGGCAAATATTGCCCCGCAAATTCGGTCATGGCATCACCGCAGGCTTCCCAGAACCAGGCCGCCAGACTGCTGTCAATTAACAGCCAGAATTCAGCACTCTCGCCCGGTTTTGTTGCATTAACTACGATGCTGTTAGCCCGCGCTACCGAGGTTTGTGCCACGGCTCCTGCTGGAAATGCCGCTGCTGACAGGTCTACGGCGCACAGTTTTGCCATCATCGCGGCGATGTCCGGACCGCGCAACCGCAGCCAGGCATGGGTATCCTGACGCGGTAGCAGATAGCAGGCGATGTCACTGAGTTGCCAGCCTGCTTCCAGTTGCTGCACAGATTGTTGAGACGCGGCGGAATCCGCCAGTAGCATAAACTCACTGGCCGAAAGGCGCACTACCAGCGAGCCATCTTTCTGCAAGGTGGCTTGGTTGGCCCGAACCGGCACCTGGTAGCCGTGCAGCTCCAGCCAACCCGCAGCCTGACGGCCGCGAAAACCCACCCGCGCCTGTAATGAAGCATCCTGAAGCGCAACGCCCGAGGTGGTTGAAACCGGTTTGAGGCCAGCGGTGAGATGCGCCAGTGGTGACGTTGTCACCTTATAGCCTGGATTTTGCATAGGTTATAACTCCTGTCGTAAATTATCGGCGTCATAAAATGGCAATTTCACAACCTGCGCCGCCAGCTCCCGTCCACCTTCAACCCGCAGCGTAATTTGACTGCCTGGAGAGCTATGTTCAAGTGATGCATACGCCATGCCAATAATCGCTTTTAAGGTAGGTGAGTATTCACAGGAGGTGACGTTGCCGGTAATGGTGTCGCCAGATAACACCAGATGCCCCTCCAGAGGCTGTGGCGCATCGGCAGGCAGTTGAAACGCCACCAGTTTGCGCAATGCTGCCTGACCACCAAGAATGTCGATGGCGCGCAGACCCACAAACGGGGTTTTCTGCCGGTTCACTGCCCAACCCATGTCGATCTCTGCGGGATGGCTCATGCCATCCGTATCCTGACCAATAATCACATGGCCTTTTTCCAGTCGCAGCAAGCGCTGGGCTTCCACACCAAACGGGCGAATACTCAACGCCGCACCCGCTGACATCAACGCTTCCCACAGGCCACTGGCGTAGCGCGCGGGCACGTGGATTTCGTACCCCAACTCCCCGACAAAGCCTACACGTAACAGGCGCGCAGGGATCCCCGCCACATGGCCTTCACGATACGCCAGATAGGGGAACGCGCTGGAAGAGAGATCCACATCGGTGCACAGCTGCTTGAGTACATCACGGGAGCGCGGTCCGGCAAGGTTAACCGCCGCCCAGGCGGAAGAGACGTTGGCGATATCGACGTTTAGGCGCCAGCGGGTATTCCACTGCTGCATATTCTGATAAACCCGCGCCACGCCGCTGGTCGTCGCGGTGACATAGAAGTGATTCTGCGCCAGACGACAGGCCACACCATCGTCAATCACCACCCCCTGCTCATTGGTCATCAAGGCATAGCGGGTTTTACCGGCGGGTTGTTTATGGAAAGCCAGGGTATACATGCGATTGAGAAATTCAGCGGCATCCGGCCCGCGTAACTCAATCCCGCCCAGCGTAGAAACGTCAATCAGCCCGACGTTATTACGCACATTGAGCGCCTCCTGCTGCACCGCATCGCGACGATTTTGCGCCGTTGTAGTGCGATACCACGCCGGACGCAGCCAGTTACCTGCTGGCATCATTTCTGCCTGTAACTTAAGGTGATGCTGATGCAAAGCGGTCACGCGCCACGGATCGAAACTGCGCCCCGCCAGGTGTGCCAGGGTTTCGGCACTGAAGGGCGGACGCGCGGTGGTCACGCCGGTTTCGCTCACGCTACGCTGCGTGGCCTGCGCGACCAGTCGGGCAGTGGGCAATGCCGAGTGGCGTCCCTGTGAAGGGCCCATGCCCACGGTGGAAAAACGCTTCACCAGCTGCACATCGCGATAGCCGTGTCGGGTGGCATTGATAATGTCTTTAACCTGCAAATCCTCATCAAAATCGACAAACTCTTTGCCCTTTGGATGAGGGAACAGCGGCCACGGATAGTTGCCCACTGGCTCGCCCTGTGGGGCTGGCGTGGCTGAAGCCGAAGAACGACCAATTTGCGCCAGCGCCTCTCCGGCGGCATACGCGCCGTCGTGCAGGACATCCTCCAGTTGCTGCCAGCCATTGATTGAACCGGCGGTATATAAACCATGAGGCAGGTTCGAAAGGGTGAAACGCGCGCTGTCGTCAGCATAGTGCAGTTTGGCACCGGCCTGACACGGCAATTGCCAGGCTGGCATGTAGCCCCCGGACATACACAGGAGATCGCAGTTGATCTTCTCGCCTTGCGCCACCACCGTGCCTTGTCCGCTGATTTTGCGCACCTCCACGGCATGTAAATGGCCGGTTTGTCGAGCGGGTAAAGCCTCAAACACCGTGGCATGGGTGTGAATATCAATCCCCAGCTGTGACAATCGCTTCACCAGAGTGGGATCCGTGGCGCGGGCACGCATATCGACAATACCGGCCACTTCCACTCCCTGCTCATGCAGTGCCAGCGCCGCCAGATACCCATCATCATTGCCGGTCAGTATCACCGCACGCTGGCCGGGTTTCACGGCATACCATTGCATCAGGCGTTGCGCGGCGCTGGTCAGCATCACGCCGGGCAGGTCGTTATAGCGGAAGACCACCGGTTGGTCATAGCTGCCTGCCGCGACAATACAGGCCTGCGCGCGCACTTTAAACATTCGCGTTCCCTGAATAACAGGCAGCCAGTTATCCTGGAACCAGCCGTTGCAGGTGGCGTTCAGCAAAAGGGTAATGGCCGGATGTTCGCTTACCGCCTGGTGCAAACGGCGTAATTCGCGTTCAGCCGGTTGGGCATCTGCGGCAAAGCGCGCCCAGCTCAAAGCTCCACCCAACTGCGGTGACTGCTCCACCAACACCACTCGGGCCCCGCCTTCCGCGGCGGTCAGTGCCGCCTGCATGCCCGCCGGGCCACTGCCTGCGATCATCACATCACAGAACAGGTACGCCTTATCATGATAGCCGGGCTTTACCTGTAAATTGAGTACGCCCAGACCGGCTTTGCGCCGAATCAGCGGTTCCCAGCGTTTCCACATCCCCATCGGCTTGTAGAACGCGCGATAGTAGAAACCCACCGGCATAAAGCGGGAAAACAGCTCCATGCGGCTGTCACGATCTTGCGCCAGCGAGCCGTTGTAGTTCTGCCCCATCACGCGCAGCCCCTCAGCTACCGGCTGTTGATCCGCCAGAACATTCGGGGCATCTGGCAGTTGCACCAGCGTGTTGGCATCTTGCCCCGCCATGGTCAGCACACCACGCGGACGGTGATATTTAAACGATCTTGAGAGCGTTGTCTGGCCGTAAGCCAGCAGAGCACTGGCGATGCAATCTCCGGCGTATCCCTGCCGCTGTTGCCCTTCAAACGAGAAATTCACCGGCTGTTGACGATCGATATAGCGCCCCATCGGCGCTGCAAGGCGTTGCGGTTGCTTGCTCATAGGGAGATCGCCTCTGGCAATAGATTCACCCGCGCAGGTAGCGCCGGGTCCTGATAATCAGGATGGGGGAAGCGTTCACTGGCATCGAAGGTACGCACAATTTCATCGGTGACCGTGTTCCGTTCGGCAAGGAACCAGTAGCCTGAGGCGGTGTGATACCACCATTCGGTCACTACGCCTGCACTGTTATCGGAGAAAAACACATAGTCCGCCCAGGCTTCATCACTACAGGCACTGGCATCGGGAATGGCTTTTAACTCGCCGCCATAGCTGAATTCAGAGATATTCCGTGGCCCGTTTAACGGGCAATGCATGATCTTCATTGTAAATGTCCTCAGTGGCTGGCAGCGGTTGCGCCCATTTCGTTGACCTGGCGGAAATGACGAAAACGATCAAGACGGAACGGTGCGATCAGCGCAGGCGTTTTCCCGCCGCTGGCGACCATTTCGGCCATGGTTTTCCCGCATATTGGCGTTGCTTTGAAGCCCCAGGTGCCCCAGCCAGCATCAAGGTAATAGTTCTCCACCGGGCTTTCGCCCATGATCGGGCTGTAATCTGGGGTCATATCCGTGATACCCGCCCACTGTCGCATCAGCTTTGCCTGTGCCAGGAAGGGGAACATTTCAATCCCGTGCGCAATCAGCGACTCTTTCAGATCCAGCGTTGATCGCGTGTTGTAAAGCGGATAAGGATCGGAACCGCCGCCAAATACCACCTCACCCCGGCTGGTTTGTTGCACATAACAGTGCAGTGCCGAAGAGCTGACCAGTGGGTCGAGGAACGGTTTGACCGGCTGTGTGACCATCGCCTGCAAGGGATAGCTCACCACCGGCAGACGGAACCCGGCTTTTTGCGCCAGCAGTGAGCTGTGTCCGGCTACCGCCTGCACCGCGCAGCCACAGCTCACTTCGCCGCGATTGGTTTTCACGCCAACCACTTTGCCATGGCGTACGACAATGTCCTGTACTTCGGTCAGCTGATGGATCTCCACGCCCCGTTTGGCCGCCTGTTTCGCGTAGCCCCAGGCAACGGCATCGTGGCGGGCTGTCGCGCCATCGATATGCCACAATCCCGCCAGCACTGGCAGATGGGCCGGATCGAGATTCAGCGTGGGGACCAGTTCGCGGATCTGCTGACGATCGATCATCTCGGTACGGCCACCAAAGTGTTTATTGACTTCGGCCCGCTGTCTGAAAGCCCGCACCGTTGCATCACTGTGTGCCAGCGTCAGCTGACCGCGCTCGGAATACATGATGTTGAAGTCGAACTCATTCGACAGTTGCTGGAACAGCTTCACCGATTCGCTGTAAAACCGCACCCCTTCTGATGTCAGGTAGTTGGAGCGAATCACTGCCGTATTACGCGCGGTGTTGCCGCCGGCTAAATAGCCCTTTTCCAGTACCGCTACGTTGGTAATACCGTGATATTTAGCCAGATAGTAGGCGGTTGCCAGGCCATGTCCGCCCCCCCCGATAATCACCACATCATAATGAGGACGCAGATCGCGCGGCGGTGGGATATCCACTTCCGCCGGGTATTCATGGGAGAGGCCATATTTCAGTAAGGTAAGAGACATCGTTGCTCCTTAACCGCAGTGACTTAAGACAGCGGATGCAGTTTGTAAGCGGGTGGCCTGTAGCGTGTTTTGCATCAGACAGGCAATGGTCATCGGCCCTACGCCACCGGGAACCGGCGTTAACGCTGCGGCAACCGTAGACACACTGGCGGCATCCACATCCCCGACCAGGCGGCTGCTGCCATTGGCCCGCGTAACGCGGTTGATGCCCACATCGATCACCACTGCACCAGGCTTGATCCAACTGGCATCAATCATTTCTGGCTGGCCCACAGCGGCAATCAGAATATCCGCCTGCGCCGCCAGTGCAGCCGCGTCCTGGCTACGTGAATGGAGCGTGGTCACGCTGCAATGTGCCTTAAGCAGCAGTGCCGCCATCGGTTTACCGACGATATTAGAGCGCCCCACCACCACGGCGTGTTTGCCGCTGAGGTCGCCGCAGTAATCCTGCAACAGCCGCAGGCAGCCGGCTGGAGTACAAGGCGTCAGCACCGCCTGACCATGCACCAGACCACCCACATTCTCCGGATGGAAACCATCAACATCCTTCAGCGGATCAATGGCACGTAAGATGACCTGCTCGTTGATATGACGCGGCAGGGGTAACTGCACCAGAATGCCGTTCACCAACGGGTCCAGATTGAGTTTATCCAGCGTCGCCAGCAGCTCACTTTCACTCAGGCTTGCGGGAAACCGGTATTCCAGCGAGCGAATTCCCACTTCTTCCGCCGTGCGGAGCTTATTGCGCACGTAAACCTGGCTGGCAGGATCGTCACCAACCAGTACCACGGCCAGGGTCGGATGATAGCCCTGATCAACGAAGGTTCGACACTCTGCCGCCACTTCGGCTAACAGCCGACGCGCCGCCGCTTTGCCATCGATGTTTTCGGCCCGCTGTGGGCTGGTCAGTGTCATATTCATGGGAAAATCACCGTTTTATCCGCATCAAGGAAGACCCGATGTTCGGTGTGATACTTCACCGCCTTAGCAAGGGCGATGGTTTCGGTGTTACGTCCGGCAATAATCAAATCAGCAGGTCGGTATGCGTGGCTAACGCGCTGTACTTCTTGTTCGATAATGGGGCCTTCATCCAGATCGGAAGTAACATAATGCGCCGTGGCGCCGATGAGTTTCACACCGCGCTCATGGGCCTGGTGATAAGGCATCGCACCTTTAAAACCGGGTAAAAATGAGTGATGGATATTGATCGCGCGACCAGAGAGTTGTTTACACAGTGAATCTGAGAGTATTTGCATATAGCGCGCCAACACCACTAATTCGGTTCGTGTCTCCTCGACCACTTTTAATAACGCCTGCTCCTGTTGCAATTTGTTCTCTTTGTTAACGGGCAGATATATAAAGCGGATCCCTTCGCGCTCTGCCATAGGGCGCAGATCAAGATGATTGGACACAATGGCGGTAATATCGATATTCAACTCACCTTTATTTCGTCGGTAAAGCAGATCCGTCAGGCAGTGGTCAAATTTACTCACCATGAGCAGAACACGCATCGGTTGACGGGTATCAAACACCTGCCACTCCATGTGTAACTTCTCCGCTATGGCGTGAAAATCACGCTTTACGGTCTCAATGTCGGCGATAACATTATCATTGAAGCGAAAACGCGAACGCAGAAAGAACAGCCCGGACTGCTCGTCGTCATACTGAGATAACTCACTGATATAGCAATTATTTTCACTTAAAAACGAGGTAACCGCAGCAATAATACCCGACGTAGCGGGGCAAGTTGCTGTGATAACGAAGTCACGCGCAGATGCATTCATGGGAACTCCACACAGATGAATTAAATTGTTTACAGATAAATTTAAAATGGCAAATCAGCCGGGATAAACCGTATTTCTCCGCCGCTAAAACAGATTTAATTCAAATATCAATTATTGTCCAGCGACATTTTAATTGATTGCATCAAAACATAGATTATTCACAGGTGAATATCTGAATTCATATATGAATAATTATAATGCTATTTTAATCAAGATTATTTACAGGTGAAATTTATGCTTACTGTACAGGCACCAAAATGGGGAGCCTGCACATTTTTCATGGCATTTAATCGTTTCTGTTACGAGTGAACTCCTCTGTATTAATAAATCACCAGCGCCTATCTCTCTGAAATTTAGTCATTTAAAAACTATTTTCAGCCGCGAAAACGGTTCTGGCACAACTCCTGCATTTTCCGCTCAGGAAAAAAATATTCCTCACAGGAATGTAGCGAATAGCCGCTGATTCCCTTCACATGCGCTCAATGAGGTCACTATGTCACCTGAACAAGCAGCACAGTTTTTGCGCGATAACAACGTCAGATATCTGCTGGCGCAGTTTGTCGATATCCACGGTGTAGCCAAAACCAAATCGGTCCCGGCACGTTGTCTGATGGATGTGGTAGAGAAAGGCGCGGGCTTCGCCGGTTTCGCCATCTCCGGTATGGGGATGCAACCGCACGGCTCAGACTACCTGGCGCGTGGCGACCTCTCAACGCTGTCGCTGGTGCCATGGCAACCGGGTTACGCGCGCATCGTCTGTACGGGCTACGTGGACAATGCGCCACACCCTTATGACAGTCGGGTGGTGCTACAACGCCAGGTTGAGCGCCTGAAAGCGCGCGGTTGGACGCTGAACAGCGGGCTGGAACCCGAATTTTCACTGCTGCGCCGTGGACCAGACGGCGAGCTGCTCACCGCCGATGAGAGTGATACCCTGGCAAAGCCCTGTTATGACTATAAAGGCTTATCACGGGTGCGCGGCTTCCTTGAGCAACTGACAGAATCGTTAGAGCAGGTCGGCTTTGATGTCTACCAAATCGACCATGAAGATGCGAACGGCCAGTATGAAATTAACTATACCTACAGCGATGCGATGACCTCCGCTGACCGTTTCACCTTTGTCCGCATGGCGGCGGGTGAAATTGCCCATGAAAATGGCCTGCTGTGTTCCTTTATGCCGAAACCCTTTGCCGACCGTCCCGGTAACGGCATGCATTTCCATCTCTCCATGGCGGACAGCCAGGGCCGTAATGTCTTTGGCGATGACAGCGATCCACAAGGGCTGGGCTTATCCAGCCTGGCGTATCACTTCCTCGCCGGTATTTTGCATCACGCTAAAGCGCTGTGTGCCTTTGCCGCACCGACCATCAACTCCTACAAGCGCTTGGTGAGCGGCGGTTCCGCCAGCGGTGCGACCTGGGCACCGGTGTTCATCACCTACGGGGCAAACAACCGCTCTGCGATGGTACGCATTCCTTATGGGCGTCTGGAGTTACGCCTGCCGGATACCGGCGCTAACCCCTATCTGGTCCATGCTGCACTGATTGCCGCCGGACTGGATGGCATCGATCGCCAATTGGCCGCAGGCAAAATGCAGAACCGCAATCTGTATGCCCTGTCAGCAGAACAGTGTCAGCAAGAAGGCATTGAGCTGCTGCCGCAAAACCTGAAAGAAGCGGTGGATGCCCTCGAAGCCAATACGCTGCTGCGTGAATGCCTGGGCGCTGAAATCACCGACGAATTTATTCGCGTTAAGCGTCAGGAGTGGTTTGAGTTCCATCGCCACGTCAGCGACTGGGAAGTTAATCGCTACATCGAATTTTTCTGATCCCCTACTCAAGGACATCACTATGTGTGGAATTGTCGGACTGTACTTTAAAAAACCCGAACTGGAACAGCAACTGGGGGCTTTATTCGAGCCCATGCTGGTTGCTATGACCGAACGCGGTTGTGACAGCGCAGGCTTTGCCGTTTACGGCGACGAATATGACAGCGGGATCAAACTGACGCTGCGCAGCGAAGTCACGGACTACCACTGGAATGCACTGGCCGAGCAGCTGGGCACGGCGTTTGGTGCCGTCGAAAACTGGTTCCAGAATGCCAGCGTGGCGGTGTTTAAACTTCCCACGGATGAAGCGCAGGCGCTGAAGTGGCTGTCTGAGCATGCCCCGGAAGTGGATGTGCTCAGCGCAGGCCACAGTATTGAAATTCTGAAAGGTGTGGGTCTGCCCGCTGAGGTCGCAGGACGTTTTGGCCTGCAACAGATGAAAGGCAGCCATGCCATTGGCCACACCCGTCTTGCGACGGAGAGTGCCGTGACGCTTCAGGGAAGCCACCCCTTTTCTACCGGCATGGATCTCTGCCTGGTACATAACGGTTCACTCTCAAACCACAACCGCCTGCGTGAGAAATTGAAACGCACGGGCATCAGTTTCAAAACGGAGAATGACTCTGAAGTGGCGGCAGGCTATCTCGCCTGGCGTCTGGAGCAAGGCGATTCATTGCAGACCGCGCTGGAAAATGCCCTGCGCGATCTGGATGGCTTCTTTACTTTCGCCATCGGCACACGTGACGGCTTCGCCGTCGTGCGCGATCCCATTGCGTGCAAGCCCGCCGTGATCGCAGAAACCGATGACTATGTCGCCATGGCTTCCGAGTACCGCGCCCTTGCCGGGTTGCCGGGCATCAAGGATGCCAAAGTGTGGGAACCAGAGCCTGCCCGTATCTACGTCTGGGAACGTGCCACCAGCCATTCAACAGGAGCAACAGCATGAAAACTTTCGACCTCACCAGTGGCGTGCGTGAACTGAACCAGGCGCTACATGATGCCGAACAAACCGCCAGTGAGAAAGAGTGGCGCGTGACCAACCCTGATGGCAAACACAATATCGCCTGTGGCGTAAACGATGCGGTAAACATCACCATTGAAGGCCACGCCGGTTACTACTGTGCCGGTATGAATCAACAGGCGCACATCACCATTCACGGCAATGCCGGTGTCGGGCTGGCAGAAAATATGATGTCTGGCAGCGTACGCGTGAAAGGGGATGCCTCGCAGTCTGCTGGCGCAACCGGCAATGGTGGCCTGTTAGTGATTGAGGGCAATGCCTCAGCGCGCTGTGGCATTTCGATGAAGGGCATCAACATTGTGGTGAAGGGCAATATTGGCGCGATGAGTGCCTTTATGGCGCAGGCAGGTTGTCTGGTGGTGTGTGGCGATGCCGGTGAAGCACTGGGTGACTCGCTGTATGAAGCGCACATTTATGTAAAAGGCAAAGTGGCGTCTCTTGGCGCTGACTGTGTAGAAAAGGCGATGCGTCCTGAGCATATCGAAGAGCTGGGACATTTATTACAGCAGGCAGGCATTGATGAGTCCCCTACTGCCTTTACCCGCTACGGTTCTGCGCGTCAGCTGTATAACTTCAAAGTCGATAACGCTTCGGCGTACTGAGTCTCCAGGGAGAAGAACATGAGCGATAACTACAAGCCAGGCCTGAAAGAGTCCGCCACTTACACCCGCAGCGTGATTGATGAAATTCAGCGCGCCGCCGAAACCGGGATTTATGACATTCGCGGTTGGGGCGCAAAACGCAAAGTCCCTCATTTTGACGATCTGCTGTTCCTGGGTGCCAGCATGTCACGCTACCCGCTTGAGGGTTACCGTGAGAAATGCAGCACCGAAGTGGTTTTAGGCACCCGCTTTGCCAAAAAACCGGTGGTGCTCAGCACGCCAGTGACCATTGCCGGGATGAGCTTTGGCGCGCTCTCCGCGCAGGCCAAAGAAGCATTGGGTCGTGGTGCTTCAGCGGTTGGCACATCCACCACCACCGGCGATGGGGGGATGACCCCAGAAGAGCGCGGCCAGTCAAGCAAGCTGGTGTACCAATATTTACCATCTCGCTACGGCATGAACCCGGATGACCTGCGTAAAGCCGATGCCATTGAAGTGGTACTGGGTCAGGGCGCTAAACCGGGCGGCGGCGGTATGCTGCTGGGGCAGAAAATTTCCGAGCGCGTGGCAAAAATGCGCTGCCTGCCACAAGGCATCGATCAGCGTAGCGCCTGCCGTCATCCAGACTGGACCGGCCCTGACGATCTGGCGATTAAAATTGCCGAGCTGCGTGAAATTACCGACTGGCAAGTGCCCATCTACGTCAAAGTCGGGGCAACGCGGACCTATTATGATGTGAAACTGGCGGTACAGGCTGGCGCGGATGTGGTGGTGGTAGATGGCATGCAGGGGGGAACGGCGGCGACACAGGATGTGTTCATTGAGCACGTAGGCATTCCAACCCTGGCCGCGATCCCACAGGCTGTAGAAGCTCTGCAAGAGCTGGGCGTCCACCGTGAAGTTCAGCTGATTGTCTCCGGCGGGATCCGCAACGGTGCCGATGTGGCAAAAGCGATTGCACTCGGGGCGGATGCCGTCGCCATCGGGACGGCGGCACTGATTGCCCTGGGCGACAACCACCCACGCTATCAGGAGGAGTATCAGAAACTCGGATCGGCGGCCGGTTTCTACGACGATTTCCAGGAAGGTAAAGATCCGGCGGGAATTACAACCCAAGATCCAGAGCTGAGCAAACGCCTTGATCCCGTTGCGGCGGGCAAACGTCTGGCGAACTATCTGCGCGTCTTAACCCTGGAAGCACAGACCCTGGCACGTGCCTGTGGGAAGTCCCATCTGCATAACCTTGAACCCGAAGATTTGGTGGCACTCAACGTGGAAGCGGCTGCAATGGCACGCGTACCGCTCGCGGGTACCAACTGGATCCCCGGCCAGAAATATTAATCCTGCCTGCTGTTAACACTGCGCCCCACTTCAGGTGGGGCGGACTTCTCTGGCCTGTCCGAGGTGCATCATGAGATTAAGAAAGGGCTCTACACTTATCACTCTTCCTGCCCTGCTGTTGATGGCTTTTCCCGCTTTCGCCGCCCCCACGTTGAGCAGTGGCGATACCGCATTTGTTTTTGTTACCGCCGTATTGGTGCTGATGATGACCTTACCAGGGTTAGCACTGTTCTATGGCGGTCTGGCGCAGAGTAAAAATGTGCTGTCGATACTGATGCAAGTCTTTGCCACCGTGGCACTGGTTGCCGTGCTGTTCACCCTGTTTGGCTACAGCTATGCCTTTACCGACGGTGGCACGGTCAACAGCTATCTTGGCGGAGCCAGCAAAACCCTGCTGCGCAATATCACAACCGATTCACTGGTAGGAACCGTGCCGGAGTACGTTTATATCTTCTTTATGCTGACGTTTGCCGCCATTACACCGGCGCTGATTGCCGGTTCATTTGCAGAGCGGGTGAAATTCTCTGCCGCCATGGTGTTTATCGCCCTGTGGTCGATCCTCAACTATGTGCCGCTGGCCCACATGGCATGGGGAGGCGGTTGGATGGCCGCGCTCAGCGTGCAGGATTTTGCCGGGGGGGATGTAGTCCATATTAACTCTGGCGTCGCGGCGCTGGTGGTGGCGATCGCCATTGGTCGCCGTCGTCAGTTTGGCACCGTCGCCTTGACGCCCCATAACATGACCATGACGCTCACCGGCGGCTGCCTGTTGATGATTGGCTGGCTCGGTTTCTGTGGCGGTTGTGCATTGCAGGCCAATGGTTACGCCATGCTGGTGATCTTTAACACCCTGTTGGGTGCCTGCGGCGGTGCCCTTGCCTGGATGCTGCTGGAGTGGAAGTTCCAACGCCATCCCAGTTTGTTGGGCATTGTGACCGGTTCCGTGGCAGGCATGGTGGGGATCACGCCCGCCTGCGGCTATGTCGGGCCGGTGGGAGCCCTCTGTGTCGGTGCCTTGACCGTCCCGTTCTGTATGGCCTGTGTCCGGTTAATCAAACAGCGTTTGCAACTGGATGACGCCTTTGATGTGTTCGCTATTCACGGCACGGGCGGCATCGTCGGCGGACTGCTGACGCCCCTCTTCGCCCTGCCACTGCTGGGCGGGCAAGGTTACATCGCCGGACGCGATCTGTTAGGCCAGTTAGGTGTTAATGCCAGCTCCATCGCCTTCAGTATTCTCTTTTCCGCGCTCACCAGTTGGGTAGCCATTAAGATCACCGCATTTGTCTGCCGTGGACTGCGCGTTGATCAGGAAGCCGAATTCGATGGTCTGGATCTGACAACGCACGGTGAAGTCGGTTATCGCCACTCGAATTAATCGCCTGCTTTTGCGTTATTCATTTCGCTAACTCTTTCATGTTACGAGTTTTTTCCTGAAAGGAATGGCAACACCCTGGTGAGCAGTATTGTCACCGGTGAGCGAAGGCGAAGCCTGTGAGTTAAAACGGTATCAGCACGGCATCGTGAAAACCCCAGCCCCAAATAAAAAAGCCAGTCAGCACCTGCTGACTGGCTTTTCATATTAACAGCTCTGTTTACTGCAGCGACGTTTCAGGGACTGCCGTCGCTTGCAACTTTTTTTCGTGACGACGCATCAGGGTGACTTTGCTTTGCAGGCGCTGCTGGAACTGATCCACCACCACTGCGGTAACAATCACCAGGCCTTTAATGACCATCTGCCAGAAGTCGCTGACGCCCATCATCACCATGCCATCGGCGAGGAACACGATAACAAACGCACCGATAATCGAACCGGAAACACGACCGCGACCACCTGCCAGGGCAGTACCGCCCAGTACGGTGGCTCCAATCGCATCCATCTCGAACATGTTACCGGTCATCGGGTGTGCGGTTTGCAACTGGGATGCGATGATCAAACCCACTAATGCCGCGCAGATGCCAGAGAAGGCGTAAACAAACACTTTCACTTTAATGATCGGCACACCTGCCAGGCGAGCAGCGGACTCATTGCCACCGACTGCATAGATATAACGTCCCAGCGGCGTTTTACGCGTCATGTACAGGCCTAACAGCAGGAAACCTACCATCAGCCAGATTGGGAGATAAACGCCCAGAATCGAACCGGTGCCGAGGAACGCAAAACCGGTGTTCCCTAACGCAGGCATGCCGACCAGGTTTGCGTAGGTGCTACCATCGTTGAACAGCAGTGCGGCACCGCGGGCGACATACATCATGCCCAGGGTACAAATAAACGGCGCAACGCCCAGTCGTGTGATCACCGCACCATTGACCAGTCCCAGCAGGCAACCAAACACCGTGACCACCACAATTACTTCCGGGACGTTAAGGAACAGAACATTGCCCCCCGTCAGCGGAATGCCGTTGGTCAGCAACGCACCGGCCACCATGCCACAAATACCGGCAACGGCACCCACGGAAAGATCAATACCGCCGGTCAGGATCACTAAGGTCATACCGATCGCCAGCAGGCCGGTAATGGCAACGTGCTGGGTCATAATCAGCAGGTTTGACGGCGTCATAAAGTTCGGCACCATCACGCTGAAGAAACCAATCACAATCAACAGCGCAATAAAAGTACGCGCCTTTAACAGATACATATAAATCAGATATTTTTGGCTCATTTTTCTCTCCAGCCGACATCAAGCTTGTGGTGTCGAAGCACTAATGATTTTTTCCCGGGTTGCGTCTGCACGCGCTAAATCTGCGGTGATACGGCCATCAGCCATCACCAAAACTCTGTCGGCCAGAGCCATCACTTCATCCAGCTCAGAGGAGGAGAACATCACCGCCAGCCCCTGCTTGGCCATCTGGCCGACCAGGTGATAAACATCGGTTTTGGCTCCCACATCGATACCGCGCGTCGGTTCATCCAGCAGCACCACTTCCGGGCCACTCATCAAGGCTTTACCCAACACCACTTTTTGTTGATTACCGCCACTCAGGGAGGTAATCGGCAGCTCGGCATCACTGACTTTGATCGCCAGCTTTTTCACCATATCGGTTACGCCTTCATCCTCTTTTGCCGGATTCAGCAGCGACAAACAGCGGCGGAAACCGCGCAGACTGAGGTCGGTCAGCGTCATGTTGGTTTTGATCGACATCATCTGCACCACGCCTTCGCCCTGACGATCTTCTGGCACCAGCGCGATGCCTTTTTTCAGGCGCGTGGAGAAATCCCGCTTACTCAGATCTTCTCCGTTCAGCACCACCGAGCCAGACTGACAGCCCATCAGTCCAATTAAGCCTTTAAACAGCTCAGTACGTCCGGCACCCAACAGGCCATAGATACCGATAACTTCGCCTTTGCGCAGGTTAAAGCTCACGTCGTTCAGCTTATAGCCGCCGTTTTGCGCCAGCGCCGTCAGCCCCTTCACTTCCAGTACCTGCTCCCCTTGCAGTGCAGGCTGGTAGTCAAAGTGTTTCTTTTTATCCCCCACCATCTGTTCGATGATCCACGGAACGCTGGCATCGCGCACCGGACGTTCGCCAATGAAACGGCCATCGCGGAAGATGGTGATGTGATCGCCAATCTCCATCAGCTCTTCTAAGCGATGCGAGATGTAAATAATGGTGACGCCACGGCGTTTAAGCTGTTCGATAACGTTGAACAGGACTTTCACCTCAGACTGGCTCAAGGCACTGGTCGGTTCGTCCATCAGCAGCACGCGGGTGTCTTTGGAGAGCGAGCGCGCAATTTCCACCATCTGCTGATGGCCGATACCCAGCTCATTCAGCGGCGCATAGGGATCAACGTCCAGATTGAGACGCTCCAGCAGCGACTTCGCCAGCTCATACTGATATTTCTCGTTGATCACCCCGCGCTGGAAGAACTCTTTACCGATAAAGATGTTGTCCATCACGTTCATGTTGGGAAACAGGTTCAGCTCTTGAAAGATAATGCTGATGCCATGCTTTTCCGCCTGCTGGGTAGAGCCCAGGGTAACGGGCTTGCCATCCAACAAAATTTCACCGGATGAAGGCGTTTCCACCCCTGCCAGCATCTTCATCATGGTGGACTTACCGGCACCGTTTTCGCCAATCAAAACGTTAACCTTGTTGCGATAAACGCGGTAATTGACGTTGTCCAGCGCCGTTACGCCTGGATAGATGCGTGACACGTTACGGGTTTCAATAATCACTTCTGAGTCGGCGTGTTGTTGCTCACTCATAACCTGTCCCCTTACTGACGCTTAATGCTGGCCGGTGTGACATCCGGGATACTTTGCGGAATGTCCCAACTGCTGAACACGCCGGTAATCGTGACGTTGTCACCCTGTTTCGGCTTGAAATCTTGCATCATGGTGGAAGCAAACTGGTTAATGGCTTTGCCGTAATCGCCGTACATCACCTGATCGTTAAAATCGTTGTAGCTTGCGCCTTTATAGGCATCACGTAACAGGGTTCCCCGGATGATTGGCCCCATTTGCACAGTAATATCTTGCCCACTCGCATCTTTAATGATTATTTTTCCACTCCGCGAGGTGGTGTCCACTTTGGTGATGGTGCCGCTTACCTGAACGCTAAATGCGCAAGGATTTTCATCCTGGCTACGGTAGCCATAGGTTTTACACGCCTCATCAAAATCTTTCGCTGACTGAACGGCTTTTAGCAACTCTGCTGCCGGTTTAGCATCATGGCCAATCTGCGGCACGATCTGGCTCTGCCAGGTCTGGCTGATATTCGCCATTTTAGGATTTGGCGGATTTTTCAGATCGGCTAACTCTTTCTGCGAAACAATGCGGCAACCGCTTAGCATGATGATAATCAGCGTCAGCCCGATTCTTGTCAGCATTACTCTCTCCTCTGCGCCCGCAAAGCGGGCGCGACAGCCTGGTGAATATTAAGATTTGAAATTAAAGTCCTGCACGCCTTTGGCATTTTCAGGAGAGATCAAGATGCCGCGGAACATCACACGCTGTTTCGCCGGTTTGGTGCCTTTCTGAATGAAGTTATCCAGGTCAGTCACACCCTGAGCGGCAATCGCCTGGGCTTGCAACATCACCGTCGCTTTCAGGTCGCCTTTGATTACGGCATCACGCTCGTCGTTGCTGCCGTCGATACCGACCACAATCACATCGGTGCGTCCCGCCGCTTTCAGCGCCGCAATGGCACCCAGTGCAACCGGCCCGTTACCACAGATCACACCTTTTACGTCTGGATGAGCCTGAAGGATGCTGTCCATGATGCGCTTGCCGTCAATCAAGGTGCCTTTGGCATCTTGTTTGGCGACGCTTTTCAGATCAGGGTACTGATCCAGCACCTGGTGGAAGGATTTCGAACGCGTAACGCAGTTGTTGTCTGCCAGGTTACAGGTCAGTTCTGCATAGCTGCCCTTTTCACCCATTTTCTCAACAAAGACGTTGGCTACATCGGAGCCCGCCTGGAAGTTGTTGTGGGTGATCTGCTCCAGTGCGACATCATCAACCGGGATCTCACGGTTGATCAGCACCACCGGAATACCGGCATCTTTGGCTTTTTTGATGGCTGCCACGCTGGCGGTGGAGTCGGCGTTATCGAGAATGATGCCCTGAACTTTCTTACCGATCGCTGCATCAATCAGCTCACTTTGCTTTTTCACATCTTCACCGTGAGAAAGCACTGACGTCTTGTAACCCAGCTCCTGGGCCTTTTGGTTTGCGCCTTTCGCTTCCGCAGCGTAGTAAGGATTATCCAGTGAGTTGACCATAATCATGATGGTGCCTTTCTCTGCCGCAGAGGCTGCACCAGAGAGTGCGAAGGCAGACGCCACGCTGAGCCACAGTAACTGTTTTTTCATAGGGATGTTCTCTCGATAATCGTTTTTATAGTGTCAATGTGTTGTGTCGCTCACCCCTGGGAGAAGCGTCTTGCACATCAGCGTTTGGGTACAGTTCTTATACGCAACGTCGAGGAAAAGTGGGCCACAATTGCGCCCTCCTGGTGCATCTTCAATGCTGCTTTGATTTTCGAATAAAAATATAAACGACTGGATTATTTTTATTTGTGTGCTCGATCATGTTTCGAACAAAAGCATGGTAACATCAAATTAACGATTAATTTCAATGCCTTGCTGCAAAAATAGTGCAATAAAAAACCATTACAGTAAAAAAATAGATCTAAAAATACAGTCACATAGCAACAACTCGCTTTCGAACGAAAGTGTTGTATATGCAGGTGAAAATCGCTGTAGACTGAGCCACAGTGGAAATGTGGCCATGCCTGCCAGGCTGGCATTCGATAACAAGGTGACTTTCGATTGAAAACAAAACATCACCAACTGGCGGACGTTCAGCTCCGCCGAGATAAAATTCTCGAGATGATCAGGGAGGACGGCACCGTCACGGTCAAATTTCTGACCGATGCTTTCGATGTTACCGATGCCACCATCCGTACCGACCTGCGCGTGCTCCAGCAACAGGGCATGGTGCAGCGCTACCACGGCGGCGCAACCCTGATGACGGCGAAACAGAACACCGTCGCAATGCTGCTGGAACGGCAGATCCATCTTGAACAGAAAGATGCGATTGGCCGCACCGCAGCGCAATATGTTGAAAATGGCGATACCGTCATTTTCGATTCCGGCACCACAACCACCGCCATCGCAGACCATCTCACGCACATCAAACGTCTGCATGTAATCACCACTGCCGTGAATATTGCGCTTAAGCTGGGTGGCGAACCGGAAATGCATATCCTGCTCACCGGTGGCACCTTTAAATCGCCTACTCTGTCGACGTCGGGGGAAAAAGCCGCCGGATTTTTCGAAAATGTCCTGGCCGAGAAGCTGTTTCTCGCCACCGCGTGTATTTCTCCCCGCGCCGGACTGAGTTTTCCCAGCGAAACCGATATCAAACTCAAGCTGGCAATGATCAACTCCGCCAGCAAGGTCTATGTCGTCGCCGATTCCAGCAAGATCGACAAAGTTTCCATGTTTGCCCTGCCCTGTGAATGGGACAAAATTGATGCCCTGATCACCGATGACGGTATAACCGCTGCTCAAATCGCCGCCTTTAAAACGTTGGGTGTCAAAGTGGTTATCGCACAATAAAACGTCTGGCTCAGTGCGGCGTATGGACAATGCTTAACTTTATCTGTTGCGCCGCCAGTAACTCACGATACTTGGGTGACAGTGCATTATCTGTGATCACTGCACCAGGCACGGTGGTTGGTGCCAGCGGGAAATCATGCACCTGGCTGAAACGTCGTGCCTCGCCAAGAAACCAGGTGGCAACCCCTTTAGCCAGCACCGCGTTTTTCACCGCACAGCGGGCGCTATCACTTTCGCTGAAGCCCCGTTTTTTGTCCCAGCCCTTAATGCCGATAAACGCTTTATTAAAGGTTAAATGGTTGATGCACAGGCAAGCCAGGTCACCCACCACATCATCCATCCCTTTTTGCAGTATGCCGCCCACCAGAATCACCCGGTGCGACGTCCCTTTGAGCCCAGTCACCAGATCCTGACTGGCCGTCACTATGGTCAACTGACGTTTTTCCGTCAGATGTTTGAGCAACAGGTAGTTAATACTGCAACCATCGAGATAAATGCTGTCGCCATCCTCGATAAAGCCTGCGGCGCTGGCCGCGATGCCTTCTTTAACGGAAAAGTTCTCGCGTACCCGCTGTTTAATGTGACTGCCTTCCAGCGCCAGTGCGGAACCATGCACCCGGCGCAGGTTGCCACGCTCACTCAGGTACTTCAGATCGTTGCGGATGGTGACATAAGAGACGCCGGTAAGATGTGATAGCTCACTGACACTCATTTTTCCGTGCTGATTCACCAACCGGATAATCTCGTGCTGTCGCATATTCATCGCCGGTTCTCCCACCAAACGTTAGCGCGCCAACAGCGCCTGGGCCTGTTTAACCACACCCGCGGCATCAATGCCGTGCCAGGCTCGCATCTCTTTGCGATCTGCGGCTATCGCGTAGTCGCCATCAGCAATGCCTAAGCGTTTCAGGCGTGCACCCGTGCCGCTTTCTGCCAGCACTTCCGCCACAATGCTTCCCACACCGCCGTTGATGTTGTGTTCTTCCACGGTGATCACCGCTTTAAAGCCACTCAGTGCTGCCGCAAGCGCATCACGATCCAGCGGGCGTACCGAAGGCAGGCTGATGACTTTGGCTGCAATGCCCAGGTCAGCGAGCTGAGCGGCGGCATCCACGGCTTCGTGTACCGTCGATCCCAGCGCTACCAGCGCAATCTCATCACCGCTACGCAATACGTCGATAGCACCCGGCTGGAATTGATAGCTTTCATCGTGCAGCTCTGGCAGCGCTTTACCGTCAAGACGGATATAAACCGGCCCGACATGCGCGAGGGCATAGTCAATGATTTGGCGGCACTCCAGCGGAGAAGACGGCGCAAAAATCTGGATATTACCGAAACCGCGCATTACCCCAATGTCGTCAATGGCATGGTGAGTACTGGCCAGCGGGCCATAGCTGGCACCGGCATTCAGACCAAACAGTTTGACGTTGGTGTTGTTGTAGCAGACGTCCACTTTGACCTGCTCATTCGCACGAGCAATCAGGAACGGTGCGGCATTACAGGTCACCGCGACTTTGCCCGCCAGCGCCAGGCCCGATGCCACACCGACCAGCGTCTGTTCAGCAATGCCGACGTTCACCAGACGGCCCGGGAATTTCTGCATGAAAGGCGCGATTTTGGCAGTTGAAGTGGAGTCTGCAACCACCGGCACCACATCCACGCCGCGATCGACTGCATCAATAAAGGCATTCACCATCACGGTGGCCAGATGTTCTGCGTTACTCACTTTTCATCTCCTCTTCAACCAGATCTTTCAGCTCACTCAACGCCAGCTCAATCTCATCACCTTTCGGCACGCGGTGGTGCCATTCCGGTTTACCGGCGATAAACGACACGCCCGCACCTTTGGTGGTGTGTGCAATCACTACATGCGGTTTACCGGTCTGCGGCAGGTTCTCTAACGTCTCGACTACCGAAGCCATGTCGTTGCCCTTGCACTCGCTGACTTCCATACCAAACGCACGCCATTTCTCATCCAGCGGATCGGTTGCCATGATGTCTTTGGTCGCGCCAGCCAGTTGCAGGCCATTTTTGTCGTTGATAACAATCAGGTTATCGAGCTTGTAGTGCGCCGCAGCCATCGCTGCTTCCCAGTTACTGCCTTCCGCCAGTTCACCGTCGCCGGTAATCAGGAAAATACGGCGCTTGCTGTTGTCGCGTTTTGCTGCCAGCGCCAGGCCAACGGCAACCGGGAAACCGTGGCCCAAAGCGCCAGTATTCAGTTCCACGCCTGGGGTTTTTTGGCGTACCGGGTGTCCGGGCAGATGCGAGTTACCGTGCTGATAGGTAGGCAACCAGTCGAGGGGAATAAAGCCTGCCTCTGCCAGTACGCAGTAGTAGCAACCTACCGCATGGCCTTTAGACTGGATGTAAATATCGCGCTCGCTGTCTTCCAGTCGATCGGGCGCACAGTTAAGAATGCGGAAATAGAGCGCGGTCAGCAGTTCAACCTGGGAAAGATCTGCACCAGTGTGACCACCAGCCGGGCTGTTGGCGTTCAGGGTCACTATATGGCGGCGCACTGCGCGTGCCTTCTTCTCCAGCTCCGCAACGGAAAGTGAGAACGGGTTCATCGTATGCCTCCGAATGATTATTCCGAGTTGAATATTTATTCCAGCTGGTTAAAAAAAGGTGCCCGGTAAAGCGGGTCGTCCAGGCACCTGTTCACTAACAACGGCTGGGCTACTATCACCCTGAATAAATATTCACGTGTGATTTTATATTCAAAATAGTACGCTCACCTCTCAGTGATTGTCCAGTACTGAAATTAGCCAACTACAGAAGTTAGAGTTGCATCACAGGAATGCGGGACAATTTTTCGCGTATGATAACGGGCAGCACATACTGAGCGCCCCGATAATGAGTTGAGGAACCGCATGGCAAAGCAGGATGAACAGCGTCTTCTGGTGAAGATTGCCACTCTTTACTATCTGGATGGGATTAAGCAGTCTGAAATTGCACAGATGCTGTCGTTGTCACAATCGTTTGTTTCACGGGCCATCACCCGCTGCCAGAAAGAGGGGTTGGTAAAGATCAGCGTGGTCCAGCCCTCAAACATTTTTCTCAACATCGAGAAAGGCATTGAGGCGCGTTATGGCATTCGCCAGGCGATTGTGGTGGATGTAGAGGATGGCGCAAGCGAGCAAAACATCAAACGCGCTATTGGATCTGCGGCAGCCCATTATCTGGAAACGCGCTTGCGTCCCAGCGATCTGATTGGCGTCTCCTCATGGAGTGAGACCATTCGCGCCATGGTTGATGAGGTGCATGCGCAAAACCTCAAAGCCCGTGGCGTGATCCAACTGTTGGGGGGCGTCGGGCCAAACGGCAACGTGCAGGCCACCATCCTGACACAGACGCTGGCGCAACAGCTCAACTGTCCTGCATCCCTGCTGCCAGCACAGAGCATTGAAGGATCGATGGAAGAGAAAGCGCGCCTCAGCGCCAGTAACGATGTCACCCTGGTGACTTCGCAGTTTGATCAGGTCGATATCGCGATTGTTGGCATCGGTATTCTTGAACCTTCTCAGTTACTGAAAACCTCCGGCAACTATTATCAGTCTGACAAGCTGGAAGTGTTGGCTGAACGGGGCGCGGTCGGTGATATCTGCCTGCATTACTACGATCAATCTGGCCGCCCGGTGTTACAGCCTGAGGAAGATCCGGTGATCGGAATGGAGTTAGATCAAGTAAAACAGTGCGCCACCGTGGTGGCCCTCGCGGGGGGAGAACACAAAGTGGCTGCGATCAAAGGCGCACTCCAGGGTGGCTATATCGATGTATTGATCACCGACTACCCGACTTCCCGCTTACTGCTGGAAGCCTGATTAGCGCTTTCGCCCACCCAGTTGTGGCGAACAACGTTATTTTATCATTGCTTATCAATTACCTGCCTTTCATAACGGCTCTGTTTTCTGCGAGCCGTTCTCTCTCTGTCCGATAACAAACTGTGATAACCAACACATTTGGCACTTTTGCCAGTGGCTGTAGTGACGGGTTATGGGTATCGTATTTAAATAAATAATCAATACTGAATATATATTCAAAAGGCAAAACAGAATCAGCTATCGCGCTCACGGTGTCATTGTCACAGACAAGATACGCTGAGCCTCGGGCCGTATTCACCTTGCCTGCACTTCGCCGTAGTCACCGGGAGAACAGCATGTCGGCAGAGAAAAATATCATCATTGCGCTGGATGAAGGCACCACTAACGCCAAAGCGATTGCGCTTGATGCTGCGGGAAATGTGGTGGCGAAATTCTCCCAGCCGTTGTCTATTCAGACACCGCGTGAAGGCTGGGTTGAGCAGTCCGGCAGCCTGCTGATTAATGCCTCTGTTCAGGTTTTAGCCCAGGCCATTGAGGCGGTAGGCGCTGAACGTGTGGCGGCGTTGGCCATCAGTAATCAACGTGAGACGGCCATTGGCTGGTATCGCAGCAGCGGCCAACCGCTGGGCGCGGCCATCAGCTGGCAGTGCTCCCGTACCGCTGAGTTTTGCGATCAGTTACGTCGCGACCAGCAAGAAGCCAAAATCAAAGCCGTTACCGGGCTACCGATTGCGCCGTTGTTCTCTGGCGCCAAAATGCGCTGGTTGTTGGAGTCGGTGCCGAATGGCTTTGAACTAGCCGCACAAGGTGAAATTTGCCTTGGCACCATTGATAGCTGGCTACTGTGGAACCTGACTGGCGGCGCTGCATTCTGCTGCGACTACTCCAACGCATCCCGCACTCAGCTGTTTAATTTGCACAGCGGCGAGTGGGATAACACCATGCTGGACATTTTCCAGATCCCACGGGCCGCACTGCCTGAAGTTCGCCCTTCCTGCGGGCTGTTCGGGGTGACGCAAGGCCTGGCGCAAATTCCTGACGGTATTCCCGTCATGGCGATGATTGGCGATTCCCATGCCGCCCTGTTTGGGCATGCGCTGGGTGAAGCCGGATGCGTCAAAGCAACCTATGGCACGGGCTCATCCGTGATGGCCCCGGTGGCTTCAGCGCAGGCCGATATTCATGCCCTTGCCACTACCATCGCCTGGCATGACGGTGAGCAGATCATCTATGGCCTGGAAGGCAACATCTCACATACCGGTGATGCCGTTGCCTGGATGGCCGACAGCACCGGCTTAAGCGAATTACCCGAAGCGGAGTTGAATCAGGCATTAAGCGACTTACCCGCTTCGGTTGAATCGACGCTGGGCGTCTATTTCGTCCCGGCGTTGACCGGATTAGGGGCACCGCGTTGGGATGACAGCGCCCGTGGCGTGATTTGTGGCCTCAGCCGTGGCGTGAAACGCGCCCATTTAATGCGTGCTGCCCTGGAATCCATCACCTATCAGATTGCCGATGTGATTGCCGCGATGCGCCAGCATAAAGATTTCAGCCTTAATGCGCTGATGGTCGATGGCGGCCCGACGCGCAACGACTGGCTCATGCAGTATCAGGCGGACCTGCTGGGTTGCCCGGTAATGCGCAGCGATCTGGCGGAACTCTCCGCGGTGGGCGCGGCGTTATTAGCCCGCAAAGCCCATGACCATCTCTCAACCGACGCACTGAAACAGCTTCTTTACGTGCACGCCAGCTTCCAGCCGGATATGGCTCGCCATGCGCGCCTGCAAAAACGCTGGCGTGAATGGCAGCGCGCCGTTGAACGTACCGTACACAAATTCTGAACTCACGACATTTAAAGGCAGAGCTATGAGTCATTCATTTGCAAATCAGACAGTGGTCATTACCGGCGCAGCGCGTGGCATCGGTGAAGGAATTGCACAGCGTTTTGCTGCTGCGGGCGCGAATCTGGTGATTTCTGACTATTCGGCGGAGATCAACCACACCGCTGAACGCCTGAGGCAGCAATATCAGACCCAGGTGGTACCGTTTCAGGCCGATGTGACCAATGAAGACCAGGTGATTGCACTGTATAAGCTGGCGCATGACAGCTTTGGTTCGGTGGATGTGTCGATTCAAAACGCGGGGATCATCACCATCGATCACTTCGACAAAATGACGCGCAAAGAATTTGATGATGTATTGCAGGTGAACACCACTGGCGTGTGGTTGTGCTGCCGTGAAGCGGCGAAATACATGGTGAAACAGCAGTCAGGCCGCCTGATAAACACCTCTTCAGGACAGGGCCGCGTCGGCTTTATTTACACCCCGCACTACGCCGCCAGCAAAATGGGGGTGATTGGCATCACGCAAAGCCTGGCGCTGGAGCTGGCAAAACACAGCATCACCGTGAATGCCTTCTGTCCTGGCATTATTGAAACCGAGATGTGGGATTACAACGACCGCGTCTGGGGTGAGATTCTCAGTACGCCAGAGAAAACCTACCAGAAAGGTGAGCTGATTGAAGAGTGGGTGCAGAACATCCCGCTGAAACGTGCCGGTAAGCCAAAAGATGTCGCCGGGTTAGTGCTGTTCCTCGCCTCCGACGATGCTGCCTATATCACCGGGCAAACCATCAATGTGGATGGCGGCTTAATCATGTCATAAGCCGCGCGTCGCGCTTATTGTCTTTCCTGATGGCACGGGCGGTGATAACGCCCGCCCGCGCCCCAAGATTCTACTTTTTATCGAGGTTTCACATGGTCAACAAAGAGTTCGCCCAACAGCTGTTTAGTCTGCAAGGCCGCGTCGCTTTCGTCACCGGCGCCGGTAGCGGCATCGGCCAGACTATCGCCTGTGCGTTTGCTAGCGCTGGTGCCAAAGTCGCCTGTTTTGATCTGCGTGAGGACGGTGGACTGAGTGAAACCGTGACACATATTCAATCGCTGGGCGGTGAAGCCTTTGCCGTGGCCGGTGATGTGCGTCAGCTCGACGATCTGCGCCGTGCCATCGCGGAAGTCAAAACCCGCTTTGGTCGTCTGGACGTAGCACTCAACGCAGCGGGCATCGCTAACGCGAATCCGGCGCTGGAGATGGAGTCAGAGCAGTGGCAGCGTGTGATTGATATCAACCTCACTGGCGTATGGAACTCCTGTAAGGCGGAAGCCGAACTGATGCTGGAGAGCGGCGGCGGTTCGATCATCAACATCGCTTCCATGTCTGGTGTCATTGTGAACCGTGGTCTTGAGCAGGCCCACTATAACTGCTCTAAAGCGGGTGTGATCCATCTGTCAAAAAGCCTGGCAATGGAATGGACCGACAAAAACATTCGCGTCAACAGCATTAGCCCAGGCTATACCGCGACCCCGATGAATACCCGCCCGGAAATGGTCCATCAGACCAAGGAGTTCGAAAGCCAGACCCCAATGCAGCGCATGGCTAAAGTACAGGAGATGGCCGGCCCAGCGATCTTCCTCGCCAGCGATGCCGCATCCTACTGCACCGGTGTCGACCTGCTGGTGGACGGCGGTTTCGTCTGCTGGTAAGCCCTTCCCCACCCTGCGGGGTGGGAATTTCCCCTCTGTTTTCAGCCCCTTCAGCTGTAGAATCTGACCAGATGCTTCACAAGGACGATAAAAGATGGTCACAGAGCACATCGCAAAAGCCGTATTTGCACTGGTTGAGGATTACAACGGTCGAAGTCTGCTGACGTTCAAACGATTTAAACTAGAGCGCAACACTGACCTGAATGAAGACTTCCGTATGGATCCGTTGGATGCCTGTGAATTACTGGAAAGATATGCGGCAACCTTCAACATTGATCCTCGTACTATTCGTTTCGATGCCTATTTTCCGCAAGATTTTACAGCGGCCCATGATCCATTAACGCTCCAACTGCTGGTTGAGTCTGCTCAGGCTGGTCGTTGGTTGGGGAAATGACCGGAGCACAACGCGCAAGAGGGTGGGAATCCCTACCACCCTGCTGTGTCGTTTAATCACCCTGCAACAACATTCCCTCCTGAGCCTGCCATAGCTCCCGGTATAACCCAGGCACAGCCATGAGTGCGGAATGGGAACCGCGCTGGATAATACAGCCGTTGTCCATCACCAGGATCTGTTCGGCAAACTCTACGGTGCGCAGTCGATGCGCCACCATAACTACCGTTTTATTGCGTGCCAACCGGGTTAGCGCATGCTGTACCTGTGATTGCGATAGTGGGTCGAGCAGCGCAGTGGCTTCATCCAACAGCAACACCGGCGCATCCTTTAACATCGCCCTTGCGATGGAAAGGCGCTGTTTTTCGCCACCGCTCAGTCGCTGAGCGGCCTCACCCAGCGAGGTGTGATAACCCTGAGGTAGCTGCTGGATAAAGGCTTCGCAGTTTGCGGCGCAGCAGGCATCCATCACTGCCTCATCACTTGCTCCAGGCTTGCCTATGCGAACATTCTCCAGCACGCTGCCGTCAAACATCTGCACGTCCTGAAATACAAATCCCAGCCGGGAATAGAGTAGCTGACTCCCCAGTTGGTCCACCGGGGCATTGCCTAGCGTAATGGTGCCTTGTTGCGGCTGCCAGAATCCGCCCAGCAGATGTAACAGCGTGCTTTTGCCACTGCCTGAACGCCCCACCAGCGCGGTCACGCTGCCTTCAGGTGCGTGAAAACTGATATCCTTCAACACTGGCTGGTCATCATAGGCAAAGCTGACATGGCTAAAATCAATGTCATTACGCGACGGCGGTTCGGTGCTGGCCAACTCGGGCATGCAAGGTCTTTCCAGCAACGCGGTAATCTTGTTTGCGGACTGACGCATGACACGAAGCAGAGTGAAGTAGGTGGCGATCTCCAGTAGCGGATCGAGCACTTTAAATGCCACCAGCACAAACAGCAGCCACGTGATGAAACTCAGGCTGCCCAGTTGGAACAAATGTGCCGCCAGTAAAAAAAGCACAACGACACCACACTCGGTAAGCAGCCTGAACGCCAGCACACCTGCCCCACCCAAGGCTTCAATGCCCATACTGGCACGGTGAATCGCCCTGAACTGCACATCCAACTGATCCAACAGACTCCGCGAGCGGTTAAACAGCCGTAACGTTCTGATGCCACTGACAAACTCCAGCAATAACCCCGAGGCTGAGGCAAAACGCTGGCCCTGTTGCGCAGTGCCCGCCAACAGTTTGGGGCCGAGCCATAACATCACCAACAGCCCGAGAGGGATTTGCACCATCAGGGCCAGCGTCAGGCGATAATCCACCCAGGCCAGCGCCAGTAAAAACAGCACTGCCGTGGCGAGACCGGTGATCACTTCCGGCAGCAGATGCGAGAAGATCTCCTCTACGCGGCGCATGGCATCGGTTAAAAGCGTACTGGTTTCCCCCAGCCGCTGCTGTTGAAAATACCCCAGCGGCAGATGCCGCACGCGTTCCGCACTGGCTTCCCGCACACCATGAAGCAACTGATAACTGCCGAGAAAACAGTTCAGCTGACCAAAGTGGGAGAACAGCAGCTGTATGACCAGACAGGCACCTAAACTTGCCAGCAACTGCCACCAGAACAAACCCTCGGTTTGCTGAGCAACCACGCGGCCAATTGCCCACCAGGCAATGAAAAACGGTAGTACACTCCCCACCTGCGCGATGATGCGAAAAACGATGCCGCGCAGCACTTGCCGACGGCCCGATGAGGGGTGTTTTAAGAGATGTTTAATCAGCGACATGGGAAGCCTCCTGCTCACGAATATGCCACTGCGCAAGGGTAAACTGACTGTGCCACAGCGCCTGATAAGTCGCATTGTGCGCCAGCAGTTCTTCATGACGGGCCTGGGCGGTGACTTGCCCGTTCTCCAGCAGGATCAGTTCTGCCTGTTGCACCGCATACAGCCGGTGCGCGATGGTTAATACCGTGGTGTCAGGCCGCTCGGATCGTAACGTCTGGTAAAAACGGCGCTCGGTTACCGCATCGGCAAAGGCTGTCGCCTCATCGAGAATTAATACGGCCGGATTAACCAGCAAGGCGCGTGTGATGGCAATGCGCTGTCGCTCACCGCCTGACAACGTCACACCCCGCTCACCCACCGGAGATTCCAGCCCTTGCGGTAACGTGCGGACCCAGGCTTCTGCCTGTGCGAGCCGTAGCGCCTGCCATAACGCTTCATCGGTTGCATCTTCAGCGCCGAGTCGAAGGTTATCGGCGAGCGTGCCCTGTAGCAGGAAAATGTCCTGACTCACTACGGCAATGTGCCGGGCACGGGTTTCATCACTGAGGTCCGCCAAAGGTACACCGCCCAACGTCAGACTCCCGTGGCTTGTCGGGAGTAAGCCGGAAAGCAGCCATGCAATCGTTGATTTTCCTGCGCCCGAAGGGCCGATCAGCGCATAGAAATTTCCCGGCGCAAACGTCAGTGACACGGCATTAATCACGGTACTCTGACCAAAGTTAAAGCTGACATCCTTCATTTCCAGCAAGCCACTGCCGGGCTGCGCCGCTCCCGAGGGGGCTTGATTATGCAACAGCGCGGTAATTCGCCCCACGCCGCTGAACATTTCCCCCAACATGCTGCTGAGAAAAGTGACCCGCAGCAGCGGCTTTAACAGGCCGCTACCGAGCACAATCGCCAGAATCAGCTGCACCAGGGTCAGGTTCCCCTGCTGCACGCGCCAGAGACCCAAAGGCAGCAAGATAAACAGGTTAGCGTTGAGTAAAACCACAAAGACCGACCACCCTGGCACCGCACGACGCGTAAATGACGCCACCAACGTCTGATAGGCGTTAAGTCTTTGATGCAATAGATGGAAAGCCTGCGCGGATTGCTGGAAAGCCTTCATCACCGGGACACCGCGCACATACTCAATGGTGGCACTATCCAGTTCAGCAGAGGCTTACTGATAGGCAGCAATACGCGCCTGCATCCCCCGCGTCGCCACTTTTTGCGCAATGATCGCCAGTGGGATTGTGACCAGCGCCGCCAGCGCCAGTTGCCAGTCCAGCCAGAAGAGAAACAGTGCGGCCACCAAAGGGCTGAGCAGCGCAGACACGATATCGACACTGTGGTGGGCAATGAAATTCTCCAGCCGCTCCACATCGTTAAGCACGGTATTACGCAGTTCAGCACTGCTGTAACGGTTGAGCGTCAGCAACGGCAGGCGGCTTAACGCATGGGCCAGGCGTATGCGGGTCTGATACAACACGCGAAACGCCACCAGATGGCTAAAGTAGCCGCCGCCCGTTAGCAGCGCATATTTCACCAGTAAAGCCAGTAATAACAGGCCCGCCAGCGGCACTAACGCCTTTGCGGGATCGTGAGTCTGAACAGACAACCACAGGATCCCGTAAGGGATAAGTTCACTGATCGCTGCCAGCACGGTAAGGCCAAATGCCACCAGTAAGTGGGGTTCCTCGCCACGTATCAGGGAGCGCAGATCTTTCCAGCTTCCTTTTGGAGCAGCAGGTTGGCTCATACCTTCCCTCTCAGCCACTGTTTCGCCTGCTGTTCGGCTTCTTGCGACGTGGCCACCACCAGGTAAGGATAGGGAATGGTGCGGCTGGTAAGATAGCGCAACGCTTTACGCCATAAGGATTGTCGCTTCGCGGCATCTGGCTCCACCCTCACCGCCCCACAACAGTAAAGCGCCTGCGCATGCCGCGTCGCTTTTCCCCAGGCTTTGTACTGACGAAAGAATTCGGCGGAATTCTGCGGCAGCTCAACGCCAGAAAAAATCAGCACAAAGGGCTCACGGCGATCCAGAACCTGCTGCAACGCCTGAATATGCGCCGTTGCCTCCTCAGCATTTACCTGGTCTGGCATCACGTAGTGCACCAGCGGCCACTGGCTGGTATCGATCACATCCTTCGACATTTTCATGCTCCCTTAAACCGGGTCACTGAAGATTTACCGTCAAAAAGTGCAATCGACTGGGTCAACGCATCACACTGTCAGGCGGCAGAAAATTTACACATGAAAATGATAATCAGTTTTATTTGCGAGGCAATCTGTTTTTCCCGCGCCAGGGAAGAGGAAAATCAGCAGATTTTCACAGGGTGGCAGGCAGCTTATAACGTCCCGTATTGACGGCGATAGCGACCCGGTGTTTGACCATACTGGCGCTGAAACAGGCGACTGAGGTGGCTTGCATGGGAGAAGCCACACTGGCTGGCGATCTCATCCAGTGACAGTGCTCCCTGGCTTATCATCCTTTCTGCCGCTTCCAGCCGACACTGCATCACGTATTGCCAGGGTGTGACGGCAAACAGGGTGCGAAATCCGCGTTTCAGCGTCTGTTGATTGATGCCCGCCTGGCGCGCCACCTCCTCCAGTTCCAACGGCTGTGTCGCATGTTGTCGGATATAGTCCCGAGCCAGGATCAGGCGCTGGCGGTCACGGGTAAACATTGGCGTCTGGCGCTGGGCCAGCTCCAGTTGCTGTTGCACGGTGCGAACACTGCTGCAAAGCGCTGAAAGCAACAGGCTCTCGAGGTGCAATCGACCCAGGGCACTGGTGTCACGCATAGCCTGTACGATAGCGCTTTGCAGTGCCTGTAACGCTTCTCCGGCCTGAGCTGAAAAGACCTGGCCGCCACGACAGCCGGTATCTATCCCGGCGGACTCCAGTACCGGTAACATATTGACGGGAAAGTTAATTATCACCATGTCATACAGATAGTGACGAGGGAAAAAGTCGGTGCCACGACAGGGAAAGCGGGAACAGGAGAGCAGCATCATGTCAGCTTCAAAGTGACGTATGCGCTGGTTTTCCAGGCAAAAATGCCCTGCTCCTTGAGCAATAAGCACCAGTGACAGGTGTGACTGATTTTCCCCCTCTAACACCACATCCTGCTGCAGCGTGGTCTGAACGGCGATCAGCGAGATGCGATCAAGCTGGACACACGTAATCCCGGGATGCTGAAGAACCTGTTGATGAGCCTGTGCCACTCTTCAAACCACGCTAATGATAATGATTTTTATTTAACTTTATCGTGCAATTTTGTACCGTGCTGTGCAACCTGTTTTTGCGCACTGGCTCGTAATCTGCGCTGACTCGTTTTGATTACAGGGAACCCAGCATGCAGTTCAAACCTCTCACTTTTGCCATCCTCAGTGCCTTAACTCTCTCCTGTTCTGTCAGTGCCGAGAGTGCTAACGATGACACGCTGGTGGTCAGCGCCAGTAAACAAACCGCGAAGGCTGCCTCCTCGCGCAACGTAGCGCTGGTGACCGTGGATGAAAGCACGCTGGCTGAGGCCAACGTCAGTCGCACTGACCAACTCAGCCGGGTGTTGCCCGGTCTGCAAACCGGCAACAGTGGTAGCCTGATTTTCCAGACGATTTCGCTACGCGGGATCTCTTCTGCTTCGGATTATTACAATCCGGCCGTCAGCTTTTATGTTGATGGGGTACCACAGCTCTCCACTTACGCGATGGCTCCGCTGCTGGATGTCTCCAGCGTAGAGATGTTGCGCGGCCCACAAGGAACGCTGTATGGCCGTAGCGCGCAGGGTGGCGTCATCAATATCGTGACGCATCAACCTGACAGCACAGCACGCGGCTACATTGAAGGCGGCTATGCCAGCCGTGACGGCTACCATAGTAAACTCAATGTCAGCGGCCCGATTCAGGATGGGTTACTGTACGGCAGTGCAACCCTGTTACGTCAGGTTGATCAGGGCAGTATGACCAACCCTGCGACCGGGAGCGATCACCTCGGCGGTTCCCGGATGAATGCCGGCAACGTGAAACTGCGTCTGGCACCCGATAATCAACCCTGGGAACTTAATGCGTCACTGACCGAAGAGTGTACTCATGCCACGCAGGACACCTACGTGCCTTACAACCAGGTGAAAAGCCGTACCCTGGATGTGCTGGCAGGAGGCAGCGATCCTTATCTGCGCCGCTGCACCCACAGCCAGTCCCTGAGCGGTAAACTCACCACCGATAACTGGATTTTTAGCGTGGTAGGGGCCTGGCAGCAACAGCAGTATCAGCGTGAGTTCCCTTACTCTTATCTCACTGCCAGCATCCCGGAGCGCTGGAATCAAAACGTCCAGGAAATTCGCGCGGCAACTCGGGGCAACAGCAGCCTGGATGCCGTATTTGGACTCTATCGTGAGGCGATACACGAATCGCTGGACTCTGCCTACCGGTATGCGGGCACGCCTTATCTGAGCACCGTTGCCGCTACGTCGTCAGAAACCCTGGCAGCCTATAGCGATCTCACCTGGCACATCACAGATGCGTTCGATCTGGGTGGCGGGCTGCGTGTCTCACACGATCGCGCTAAGACAGGGTACAGCGGTACTTCACTCGGTATCCCGTGGGGCGACCGCAATCAAGAGAGTGATAACCAGCTCCTGGGCCAGGTCTCGGCTGGCTATCAGTTGAATGAAGCATGGCGTCTGTATGGGCGAATTGCGCAGGGCTACAAACCTGCCGGATTTAGTTACACCCCAACAGCTTTCACTGCCGCTCAGGCGTATGCCGCAGAGAAATCCCTGAACTATGAACTGGGAAGCCGCTATGAGAGCCGTGATATCACGTTAGCAGGAGCGCTGTTCTATACCCATACCCGCAATCTTCAGCTCTATTCTGGTCCGGTGGGTTATCAGACTCTGTCGAATGCCGGTAAAGCCGACGCAACCGGTGCTGAAGCCAGTGCCAGTTGGCAGTTCGCGCCGGGCTGGCGCTGGGCGATTGACGGTAACTATGTCCACTCTACCTTTGCCGGTGATAGCGAGAACTATGCCGGTCAACGCGTACCTTTCGTACCTCGCTTTGCCGGAAGTACCAGTGTGACCGGAACCATCAATACCACCTGGGGAGCACTGATGCCGCGTGCAGCGATAAACCTGACGGGACCACAATACTTTGATGGTGATAACACCCTACGTCAGGGCAGCTATAGCACTACCGATCTTCGACTCGGCTGGCAAGCCACGGATCGCGTGACGGTATCTGCTTATCTGGATAACGTGTTTGACCGCCGGTATCGCACTTACGGCTTTGTGCAGGCGGGCAGCGCGTATGCGCAGGTGAATCAGGGACGTACGGCCGGTCTTGATGTCCAGATTACGCTGTTCTGATTACTGCGGTAGCCACGAAAAGCTGTGGGTTGTCAGGTAGCGCGAACGGCGTCCCTTTGTTGGCCCACCCTGCGGGGTGGGTCTATCACTGCGCCTCAACGGCTGTCGTTGTAGAAATGACACAGCAGCTGCCACAAATAACTGGCGGCAGGGGTAAAGCGATGGTCAGCGCTGCGCAGCAGATGGCACTGGCTTTCCCGCGCAATCCGGTTGTCTATCGGCACCGCAACCAGCTCTCCCTGTAATAGCGAAGGTTTCACGGCATGCGCCGTCATGAATGCGACACCAAGTCCCGCCTGGCTCAGCGTAATAGCACTGGAAAATAAATTACAGCTGTAGGCTGGGTTGAACAAAATACCTTCACTGTTGAAGATAGCGTAGATATAGCGCTGTAAACCAAAGTTGTCGCTCATGCCGATCAGCCGGTGGTTGGCGAGTTCAGCCACACTGACTTTTTCCAGAGCGGCGATGGGGTGATCGGGCGTCACAATCGCGCAAATCGGACCACGCGGGTAGCTCTGGCTTTTAAGCCCGGCAGGCCCGGTGGTGCCGAAGCCAACGGCCATATCAACATCGCCACGCGCAATCAGATCCACCGTGGTCTGCATGTCACCCGAAGAGATATCCAGGAACACCGCCGGATAAGCCTGCGAAAAGGTGCGCAAAACTTGCCCTACCACCTCCTCGACCATGCCCTGCCCTATACGCAGGCTGACGCTACCGCCGCGCATATGGCGTAAATCGCGCAATTGCCCCTCCAGCATGCGTCGGCGCTGGCTGGTTTGGGCATAATCTTCGGCCAGTAGTTTACCGGCTTCGGTTAACACAACATTCCTTCCACGCCGCTCCAGTAGCGGTAGCTGCAACGTGCGCTCCAGCGCAGAGAGTTGGCGGCTAATCACCGAAGGGTTAACGCCTAGCATATCCGCAGCGCGACGAATTCCGCCCTGCTCACCGACTTCATATAAATAACTTATCGATTTTTCCGGATAGTTGCCCAACGTCATACTTTTTACCTATCTGTTGCCCTGAGAGCAACAATACTACCATCCTGCCCCTCTGTTTCAGCAGTTAAATTCTGCGCATACTGGCAGCTGGACAAAGGCAGGAACATTATAAAATGAAAAATATTACTGATTATTTACAACACCATCGCGATGAAATTTTCGCCGACATTCGCCGTCTGGTCAGTGCTGAGTCGCCTTCTGGCGATAAAGCCGCCGTTGATCGTTGTGGTCAGGTCTTGCGGGAGATTTTCCAACAGCGTCTTGGCCTTAGCGCAGAGGTCGATCCCCAGCCAGTTCAGGGGGATCATCTGAAGTTCACCCTCGGGAACAGTGGCCCACAAATCACGCTGCTCGGTCACTTTGATACCGTGTGGGATCATGGCGATCTGGTGCTACGGGAAGAGGACGGCAAACTCTACGGTCCAGGCGTGCTGGATATGAAAGCCGGTCTGGTTCAGGCTATTTGGGCCGTGCGCGCGCTGCAACAGCTGCAACTGTTGGGCGACAATCGCATCGTCTTCTTGTGTAACAGCGATGAAGAAATTGGCAGCCCCAGCTCACATCAGTGGATTTCCCGGCAGGCCGAGGGGTCTGAATATGTGCTGGTGGTCGAACCGGCCGAAGTTGGCAGTGGCAACCTGAAAGTCGCCCGTAAAGGCTCTGGTCAGTACAAGCTGTCAATTGTGGGTTTAGCCGCCCACGCGGGCAACAATCCTGAAGAGGGGATCAGTGCCGTGCAGGAGATGGCACATCAGGTGCTGTTCTTACACGGCCTGAACGATCCCGCGCGCGGTACCACGGTGAACGTCGGTATCGCCAATGGCGGCAGCCGCACCAACGTGGTTGCTGACCGCGCAGAACTGGGCATTGATACGCGCACCACCTGTGCTGCTGAAGCACAGCGCTTGCATGAAATCATTACGTCTATTCAACCGGTGATGCCTGGCATCAGCCTGACATTAAGCGGTGGGCAGACACGACCGCCAATGGAACAAACGGCGGCATCACGCCTGTTGCTTGAACGCGCTCAGCAAGTCGCTAACGCTTTGGGCTTCCACATTGAGGGCAAAAGCGTTGGCGGTGGCAGTGATGGTAACTTCACCGCCGCCTTGGGTATCGCCACGCTGGATGGTCTGGGCGCAAGCGGCGTCGGGATTCACGCGCGCAATGAGCATATCTATCTGGCCGATGTCGTACCGCGTGCCGCGCTGCTCGCAGGGATCATTCTGGGAGAACCTGGGGAGGATCTGTGTCAGCAATAAATCACCCTGCCGCTCCGGCGACCAAAGCCGTAGGTCAAAGCCCCTATCTGCTGCTGTTTGCCATGTTGATCATCGCAGCCATCGCGACCTGGATTATTCCCGCTGGCGCATTTGATTATGTCGCGCGAGAAGGTATTCGTTTTGCGGTCAAAGGCAGTCTGCACGATGTCCCGCAGGCCGGTGTCTATCCGCAGGATATTTTCATGGCGATTGTGTCAGGGATGGAGAAGTCAGCCCCGATCATTTTCCTGATCCTGTTTACTGGCGGCGTGCTGGCCGTGGTGGAATCCACTGGCGCTATCGCAACGGCTTTAAATGCACTGGCGCGCAGTACCCATCTCAGCGATACGCGCATCATTATTATCTTCGCTGCGATCTTTGCCCTGCTGGGGACCACCGGTGCCGTGGTCAATGCTGTAGTGGCATTTGTCCCGATTGGCTTGCTGGTGGCACGTTCGCTCGGGCTGTCGCCGATGCTGGGTGCTTCGCTGGTTTATCTCAGCTGTGCCGCAGGTTTCAACGTGGCAGTGCTTGGCCCCACCACCACCGGCCTGACACAACACCTGGCGCAACTGCCGCTGTTTTCCGGCATGTTGCTGCGCGGGCTTACCTTCCTGCTGTTTATCCTGACGGCGGTGATTTACATGATTTGGGCCTTCCGCCGTAGTCGCCGTGAGGGCAATTTGCGACCTCAGCTGGAAGCTTCCGATCCGCAGTTGGCGGTCGTGACACCGCGTCACAAAGTTATTCTGCTGACCTGTGTGCTGGCACTGGCCATCTTTATTACCGGTGCAGTGCGAGCGCAATGGGGCACCAATGAGATGTCAGCTATGTTTGTCGTGCTGGCGATTGTGGTGGGTTTACTCGGGCGTATGTCAGGCACGCAAATCGCCAATACCTTCCTGCACGGCTGTTCCGGGCTGGTTAAAGGTGGCTTCATTGTGGGGATGGCAAGTGCGATTTCCGTGGTGCTGCAACAAGGACATATCCTGGATCCGATTGTCGGTTTCTTGTCGGAACTGCTGGCTCCGGTTCCCCCCACGCTGGCGGCGATAGGTATGTTTATTAGCGCGGCACTGATGCACTTCGGCATTTCATCCGGTTCTGGCGAATCTGCCCTGCTGGTACCGATTTTCTCCCCACTGGGTGACAACCTCGGTCTGACGCGGCAGGTCATGGTACAAACGGTCTTGCTGGGTGAAGGTATCGTTAACTGCATCAGCCCAACATCAGGCGTGTTGATGGCTGTGCTGGCAACCGCAGGTGTTTCTTATGGAAAGTGGCTGCGCTTTATTGCTCCGTTGATCGCGGTCTGGTTTGTTATCTGCGTCATCATGCTGGTTATCGGTGTGGCGATTAAGTGGGGACCCTTCTGATTACAGCCCCGCTTCACACTCTGTTATAACGTAAAACAGGCCACCCCGGATAATCCGGGGTGGCCTGTTCATATCAGGGTGTTACGGTAACGCGTAGGCGATAAGGGAATCACCCACATCCGGCGAGTGAGCCGCTCCGCCTGCGGAGATCACCACATACTCTTTACCGGTGGCCGGTGAGCGGTAGATCAGTGGGGTTGCCGTTGCGCCCTGTGGCAGACGTGCTTTCCACACGGTTTTACCGGTGTTCTGATCGATAGCACGCAGGTAGTTGTCCTGAGTGCCCGCGAAGAACAGCAGGCCGGACTGAGTGGCAGTCGGTCCGCCCAGCGTTGGCATGCCGACCGGAATTGGCAGATGGGTTTTAACGCCCAACGGGCCAGTATCTTCCACGGTGCCCGCCGGAACCTGCCATGCAATCTGCTTGGTATTCAGGTTAATCGCCGTCATGGTACCAAACGGTGGATGCTGACAAGGGACTTGCAGGAACGAAGCAAAGTTATCCATGCGCACGCCAACATAAGGCCCGGCAATTTGTGGACGGATCGTCCCTGCCCACTGCGGCACTTCATTCAGTGAGGCTTCCTGCCCTTTCGCCTGCTCTTTGGTCTTCAACGCCATCAACATACCGAGACGGATATCGTTAACAAACAGCATCCCGGTTTTTTCATTGATCGTCACACCCCCCCAGTTCATACCGCCCATGGTGGCCGGGTATTCCAGGTAGGTTTGCTCGCTGTTCGGCTGATAAATACCGGAGTACAGCGCAGATTTAAACAGAATGCGGCAGTAGAGCTGATCAAAGGTGGTCATCCCCCACATCTTCTGCTCATTCAGCTTTTCCAGGCCAATGGTTGGCATATCCACCGAGAAAGGCTGGGTCGGTGACAGGCGCTCATCTTTCCCTGCCGGTGAAGTCGGTACTGGGCGCTCTTCCACCTTACTGACTGGCTTACCGGTACGGCGATCCAGTACAAAGATCTCACCCATTTTGCTGGTCTGAATCAGCGCAGGCACCACTTCACCCTGCTCATTCTTCATGGGGTACATCACCGGCTGAGAAGGCAGGTCATAATCCCAGATATCATGGTGTACCGTCTGATAAACCCAGTTGGTTTTACCGGTGCTGGCATCAATAGCGATCACCGAGGAGCCGTATTTCTCTTTTGCCGCATTACGGTCGCCGCCCCAGTAGTCTGGTGGGCCATTACCGGTCGCGACATAGACCTGATTCAACTGCTTATCAAACGTCGGGATTGCCCACACGTTCGGGGTGCTCAGGGTATATTGCCCTGGGGTGTGATTCAGGCCTTCAATGGCGCCCACGTCCCACGCCCACGCCAGTGAGCCATCACGCACATCATAAGCACGCAGTACGCCTGAAGGCTCATCCAGCGTGACGTCGCGGATCCAGGTGCCGAAGACGGTCAGGTGGCCCATAATTACCGGTACACTTGACGGGTGGTAGCGGCGGCTATTGGCGGTATCGCCAATGCCATTTTGCAGATTAACGATGCCGTTCTGACCGAAGTTTTCACACAGCTGACCGCTGTGCGCATCCAGAGCCAGCAAGCGCGCGTCAACGGTAGTCACGATGATGCGTTGACGACAGGTGGCCGCAGTGTATGCCGCTTTCTGCTCAGCGCTCAGTGAGTCGTCCTGGTCGTAGTCGTAATAACCCACACTACGGCAAGTCACGTGTTCCAGGGTGCGGGCGTGGGGATCAAACTCCCAAATCGCTTTACCCGTGTCCGCGTTTACCGCCGCAATTTTGTTCTCTGGCGTACAGGTGTACAGCACTGCACCAATCTGAATCGGCGTATTTTCGTCAACGCCAATGGCCGGGCCAGTCAGACGGCGACCGGTGTGGTAAGTCCAGGCCACTTTCAGCTGGTTCACGTTTTCCGGGGTGATCTGGTTCAGAGGCACATAGCGTGTGCCGCTGGCGCTACGGCTGATAAAACGCCAGTCCTGTTCCGCGTTGGACGCTTCTTCCGAAGGCACGTTCAGGTCGGTGCTGGTGGCAGCCGGTGCGTTATGAATTTCACCGTGTGGGAAGAAGGCAGCAATCAGCGTGGCAATCAGTGCCACAAAGACGCCGCCTGCCCCCAGGCCCGCCCAACGGCGGCATGCCGGTGCAGCGTTTTTTTGCGTCGCGGGGATTAACAGACTGAGCAGGAACAGCAGCGCGGGCACCACCAGACGCGGCAGCAGATCCCAGTAAATGAGTGCCTTCACTTCATACAGTGACCAGATAACAGTCAGTACAAAGACAGCAGTAGAGAGCGTTGCCGCACGGGCATTTTTGCGCAGAAAAAGAATGGCCAAAATAATGTAAGCCACACCCGCCAGCAGATAATACCAGGAGCCGCCAAGCGCAATAAGCTTAACGCCGCCATAAGCCATAACCGCGCCGGATACCAGCGCCAATATAAAAAATATCACTCTGATTGTTGTATTAAGTGCAGAACTTTTGCCTGCCCCAGATGGATCACTGACCATGATATCTCCATGTGTAACATCATGAAAAGCATGAAAGAAAGGAGTGCAAAAAGTTACACAGTTGTTACATTGGTGTCAATAAATGTAAATTTAGGTCAGGTTATATATCGCACCGCGTGATAATACCGGCAAAGAATACTTTCAAAATGGACGTAAAAAGGGATGAGATATTTACTTTTTAAATAACATTATCTTAAAGAAAAATATCGCGTTTAAAGCATGAATAAATGCAGGGAAATATCACCGGGCGAGAAACGCTAAATGATTAGCAAAGAAATTAAACCGCGTTTAATTGCGGTTTAATTTAGCCAAAATATGTGACTCAGATCTCATTTTCGTGAGGGTTTATCACCAGGGCAGCTCTTCTTCCAGCTCAGGCAGAGCAGATGCCGGTAGCGTTATTGTAAAGCTGGCTCCTCCTTCAGGCCGGTTAGCCGCCACGATCGTCCCTTTATGCAGCGTGACAATCGCCTTGCACAACGCCAGTCCCATGCCGACGCCGGGTACGGAAGATTCATGCTGACCGCGTGCGAATTTTTCAAACAGCTGCTGTTCACGGCCCGCTGGCAAACCCGGGCCTTGATCCCACACCGTCAGCTTGATCTCTTCGCCAGATCGCCAGGCGCGAATGCCAATCGGCTTACCCTCCTGACCGGCATACTTGACTGCATTCTCCAGCAAATTCACCACCACCCGTTCCAGTAGCGGGCCATCGCCCTGCACTAACAGGGTTTCTGGCGGGAGATCCAGTTGAACCTGGCCTCTGGGCAGCAGCATCTCCAGCGATTTCAATGCACTCCCGACCACCTCTTCCAGTGAGACCCAGTCACTTTGCGGACGGAAGCCATCCGCTTCAATACGTGCCATATCCAGCATGTTATTCACCAGACGAATAGTGCTCAGCGTCTGCATCCGCATTTCACTGGCCTGAGGGGCATATTTTGATCCTTCGCTGGAGAGATCCAACGTCAGGATTTCAGCCTGGCCAAACAGCACCGTTAACGGCGTGCGCAGATCGTGTGACAGCCCAGCCAGCAGTGAATTACGCAGCTCTTCCCGCTCTGCCGTCAGGCGGGACACTTGCTCGCGCCGGGTGAGTACCAGCCGGTCCAGTGCGCCTGCAATCTGAATCACAAAGGTATTTAACAGCCGCTGCTGCTCGGGGATGAGTAAATTGCGCAGATTATCTGGCTCAATAATCAACAGGCCATGCTGATGATGGGAGGAGAACAACGGCAGAATTTTGTAGGGCACGCCGGGCAGCGTGTCCGTTCCTGCCCCGGCCACCTGACCATTCTCAAAACTCCACCGCGTGATGGCCGCATCCGGGACGGTGATCAGGCTGCGCGTGACCGGCGGTTGCAGCACACCGTGCTCATCAGGCAGCCAGATTTCACAGCGCGCAAATAACGCATTGCTCACCACTCGCTGGCAAACATCGGCAATATCACTGGTTTTGCGCACCCGGCTCAACCCGGCGGTCAGCTCATACAAGTATTGGGCGCGTTGCTCACGATAGCGTGCTACGCGTGCCTGGTAGCGCATGCCTGCGGTGAGATTCCCGGTGATCACCCCCACCACCAGCATCACGCTGAATGTCACCAGATACTGTGCATCACTGACGGCGAACGTCCCTTCCGGGGCGACAAAAAACAGGTCAAACGCCACGATGTTAAGTAATGAAGCCACCACCGATGGCAAGCGACCAAAGCTCATCGCGATCAACACCACGCCAAGCAGATAGATCATCACCAGATTGATCGGTGAAAAGTCCGGCAGTACGGTTTTACAAAACAGCGTAATCAGTGCGCACAACGCGGCCGCAGCCAGAGAACCCTGAAGTTTCTGCCGGACTTTCTCACTGTTAGGTCGGCTTTCACTGGCACGTTGCGTCTTAACGGCAAGATCGTCCAGCGCCACCACCATCAGATCCAGATCCGGGCCAAGGCGACTCAGCCGGTTGGCAAAACGATGCCCGGCGCGCCAGCGACGACTGGCGGGACGACCCACAATAATTTTGCCCAGGTTATGTTCGCGGGCGTAGCGCAGTGCAGCTTCTGCTTCATCGGGATCCGCCAGGGTAGCGGTTTCGGCCCCCAGATCCTGAGCTAGCTGTAGGGTTCGCAAGGTCTGACGACGCTGTGCTTCGCCACGGCGATAGAGTGAAGGTGTTTCAATGGTGATGGCATGCCATTCACTGCCCAGCCTTGCCGCCAGTCGCGCCGCAATGCGTACCAGCTTTTCGCTGCCGGTGCCGCTACCAATACAGAGCAAAATCGCATCACGGGTGTGCCAGACCTTCTCTTCCCGTCCACTGGCATCGCGCCAGGCACGAATTTGATCGTCAACCCGGTCAGCGGTACGTCGCAACGCCAGCTCACGCAGGGCAAACAGATTGCCTTTGCGGAAGAAGTTTTCAATCGCGCGTTCTGCGCGATCGCCCACGTAGACTTTGCCCTCTTTTAAACGCTGGCGCAGGTCGTCTGGCGGTAAATCGACCAGCACCACTTCATCTGCGGCATCAAAGAAGGGATCGGGCACGGTTTCCCGCACCCGAATTCCGGTCACGCCGCTGACCACATCGTTCAGGCTCTCCAGATGCTGCACGTTAACGGTGGTGAGCACATCAATGCCCGCATTGAGCAGCTCTTCAATATCCTGCCAACGTTTGGGATGACGGGCACCGCGCAGATTGGAGTGCGCCAGTTCATCCATCAAAATGACGGCGGGATGCCGCGCCAGTGCCGCATCCAGATCAAATTCCTGATGATGACTCCGGCTGCTGGCTTTACGCGGCAAGAGTTCTAACCCTTCGACCAGGTCCGCCGTGTCCTGACGGCCATGTGTCTCCACCACCCCGACCAGAACGTCCAACCCCTGCGCCCGTAAGCGCCGTGCCTCCTGCAGCATCGACCAGGTTTTACCGACACCCGCGCACGCGCCGAAGTAAATTTTCAATTTCCCCCGGCCTTCTGAATCGGCTTGCGCTAACAGGCGATCAGGATCGGGACGTAGTGGTTCATCAGTCATTGCCGTTCTCAGGGTTGAGTTAACGCATCCAGGGCCATATTGAGTTGCAGCACATTCACCACAGGCTCACCCAGAAAATATAACAGCGGACGTTGCGTGTTGGCTTCAATCAATTCACGCACCTGCTGTTCGGGCAGATGGCGCGCCTGTGCCACGCGGGGTAATTGCCACAGCGCAGCCTCAGGCGAGAGGTGTGGGTCCAGGCCGCTGGCTGAAGCCGTCACCAGCTCAACCGGCGCGGTAGCGCTGGCTTGCGGATTCGCCTGGCGCAATGCAGCAACACGCTGACTGATCGCCTGGTCGAGCGCCGGGTTGCTCACCGCCAGGTTGCTGCCCGAGGAGGCTAATCCATTGTAGGGTTTATCTCCCGTGGCGGAGGGCCGCCCGTGGAAGTAGCCCGCAGCGGTAAAATCTTGCCCAATCAAACTCGAACCGCGCAGCTCCCCTTTAACCGCTAACAGGGAGCCATTAGCCGATTGCGGAAACCACCACTGCGCCAGTCCGGTGGTTAACAGCGGATAAGCGCCACCCAGCACCAGCGTCAGCAAAATAAACAGTGAAATAGCCGGTCTAAACAGTTGCATGACGTTACTCCTTACACCAGACCCAGCAGGGTCAGCAAAATGTCGATCACCTTAATGCCAATAAACGGCACCACTAATCCGCCGACACCATAGAGCCACAGATTGCGGCGCAGCAACGCCGCTGCGGGCATCGGGCGATAGCTCACGCCTTTGAGGGCCAGCGGGATCAGCAACACAATGATCAGTGCATTGAAAATCACCGCTGACAGAATCGCAGAGGTCGGCGAATGCAGGTGCATCACGTTCAGCGTATTTAACTGCGGATAGGTCACCGCAAAGGCCGCCGGGATGATGGCAAAATACTTCGCCACATCATTCGCGATGCTAAAGGTGGTGAGCGAGCCACGCGTCATCAGCATCTGCTTGCCGATGTGGACGACTTCCAGCAATTTCGTCGGGTTGGAGTCGAGATCGACCATGTTCCCGGCCTCTTTGGCTGCCTGGGTTCCTGAGTTCATCGCCACGGCGACATCTGCCTGCGCCAACGCTGGGGCATCGTTGGTGCCATCGCCTGTCATCGCTACCATCCGACCTTCAGCCTGATACTGACGGATCAACGCCAGTTTGGCCTCCGGGGTCGCTTCGGATAAGAAGTCATCAACCCCCGCCTCAGCGGCAATGGCGGCGGCGGTTAACGGGTTATCACCGGTAACCATCACTGTTTTAATCCCCATTTTGCGCAGTTCGGCGAAGCGTTCTTTGATGCCGCCTTTGACAATATCCTTCAGGGCGACCACGCCCATCACCGTATTGCCTTCCGCCACCACCAGCGGCGTTTCGCCTTTACGTGCGACGCGGCTCACCAGGTCATCCACTTCACTCGGGAAGATGCCTCCATTGCTTTCCACATGACGGCGTATGGCATCCACAGCGCCCTTGCGTAACATTTGCGCCCCGACGTTCACGCCACTCATGCGTGTTTGTGCGGTGAACGGAATAAAGGTGGCATTCAGGCTTTGCAGATCGCGCTCACGCAGGTTGAACTTCTGCTTCGCCAACACCACGATGCTGCGCCCTTCCGGTGTCTCATCGGCGAGGGAAGCCAGCTGTGCAGCATTGGCCAGCGCCTGTTCCTCCACGTTGCGCACGGGAAGAAATTCACTCGCCTGGCGATTGCCCAGCGTAATGGTGCCGGTTTTATCCATCAGCAGCACATCAACGTCACCGGCTGCTTCTACGGCGCGTCCACTGGTGGCAATCACATTGGCACCCAGCATACGGCTCATGCCCGCAATACCGATGGCCGAGAGCAAAGCACCGATGGTGGTAGGAATCAGACAGACCAGCAACGCCACCAGTACCGTAATGCTGACGGCGGTGCCGCCCCAGGCGGAGAAAGGCCACAAGGTCGCGGTTGCCAGCAAGAAGACGATAGTTAGCGACACCAGCAGAATGTTCAGGGCAATCTCGTTGGGGGTTTTCCGGCGCTGAGCGCCCTCCACCATCGCGATCATCCGGTCGAGGAACGTTTCGCCGGGGTTGACGCTACACTGGATCACCAGCCAGTCAGACAAAATGCGCGTACCGCCCGTGACGGAAGCAAAATCCCCGCCGGATTCACGAATCACCGGGGCAGACTCACCGGTAATGGCGCTTTCATCAACCGAAGCCCCTCCCGCCAGCACTTCCCCGTCACAGGGAATAATGTCCCCGGCTTCAACCAGCACATAGTCACCTTTGCGCAGCGCGTCAGCCGCCACTTTTTCCGCTGTGGCATCACGCTCTGGTGACGCCAGTTTCTTCGCCCAACTGGTGCGCTTGATGCCTTTCAGGCTCTCCGCCTGCGCTTTGCTTCTTCCTTCCGCCAGTGCTTCCGCAAAGTTGGCAAACAGCACGGTGAACCACAGCCACGCGGAGATCGCCGCAGTAAAGCCGGTTTGGCCCTGTGCTGAACCCGGCAACACCCCAACCGCCAGCAAGGTGGTCAAAATGCTGCCCAGATACACCACAAACATCACAGGATTACGATACTGGACGCGAGGATCGAGTTTTGTGAACGCGCCGATCAGCGCCAGACGCCAGATACCCCGTGAGGAAACCTGTTGATTACGCATTATCATCTTCTCCGCCATTACTGCCCCAGCAACTGTAAATGTTCGATCACCGGGCCAAGCGCCAGCGAAGGAATAAAGGTCAACGCGCCGACCAGAACCACGGTGCCGATGATCAACGCGACAAACAGCGCGCCGTGCGTCGGTAATGTACCCGGACTGGCGGGCTGAGATTTACGAGCCGCCAGCGAGCCGGCCATCATCAGCAGAGGGACAAATGGTGCGAAACGGCCCAGCAACATGGCCACCGCCAGCAGCAGATTCCAGAACGAGGTATTAGCGGAAAGGCCGCCAAACGCACTGCCGTTGTTGTTGGCCGCTGACGATACGGCGTACAGCACTTCACTAAAGCCGTGAGGACCGGGATTTGCCATTGCACTGCGCCCAGCTTCCGTCAGCATCGCTAACGCCGTACCGAGCAGCACCAGGGCTGGGGTGATCAGAATGTAGATCGCCGCCATTTTCATCTCCGGCACGCCAATTTTTTTACCGAGGTACTCCGGCGTACGGCCAATCATCAGGCCGGAAATAAACACCGCCAGCACCACATTCATCAACATGCCATACAGGCCCGATCCCACACCGCCAAATACCACTTCGCCTAACTGCATCAGCCACAGCGGGATCATGCCGCCTAATGCCGTGAATGAATCATGCATCGCATTCACCGCACCACAGGAGGCAGCCGTGGTAATCACCGCAAACAGACTGGAATTCAGCAGGCCAAAGCGCGCCTCTTTCCCCTCCCAGTTCATCGCCGAATCGGCCCCTAAAGGCATCAGATGCGGGTTGCCCTGCACTTCGGCATACATCACCACCGCCGCCGCCAGCAGGAACATGATGCTCATCGCCCACAGGATGGTGTTGCCCTGACGACGGTCACGCACCAGATTGCCGAAGGTAAAGCACAGCGCCGCCGGGATCAGGAAAATTGCCAGCATTTCAACGAAGTTGGTCAATGGCGTTGGGTTTTCAAAAGGATGCGCCGAGTTAGCGTTAAACAGCCCGCCCCCGTTAGTGCCGAGCATTTTAATCGCTTCCTGCGAAGCCACTGGCCCCATTGGCAAGGTCTGTTGCACACCCTCCAGCGTTTTCACCGCCACGTAGGGATTGAGGTTTTGAATCACGCCCTGGCTGACTAAAAATAGCGCCATCAGCAGCGACAACGGCAGCAACAGGTAGAGATTAATGCGGGTTAAGTCTCGCCAGGCATTACCGAGATAGGTGGTTGAACGGCGGGCAAAGCCGCGCATCAACGCAAATAACACCGCAATACCGGTGGCGGCAGAGAGGAAGTTCTGCACCGCCAGCCCCACCATTTCACTGAAATAGCTGATGGTGGTTTCACCGGAGTATGACTGCCAGTTGGTATTGGAAACAAAACTGATGGCGGTGTTTATCGCCAGATGCCAGCTCAGACCCGGCAAATGTTGCGGGTTAAGCGGCAAGTTATCCTGGTACAACAGCACCACCAACAGCACCAGTAGTCCCAGCAGGTTAAACAGCAGAATAGCGAGCAGATAGTGCCGCCAGTTCATCTCCTGGTCCTGCACACCACAGCTACGCCAGATCAGGCGCTCAAGCCCGTTCAGGCCGGTGACGCCGCGGTCCGCTGCCAGGGTGGTGATAAAATCCCCCAGCGGTTTTGCCAGCAGCAACAATACGGCCATAAAACAGGCCAACAGTAAAAATGCTTCAGCGGCCATCAGAACGCCTCCGCCCGGAACAGGGCATAGAACAGATAACCCAGTAACAAAAACACCAGCACAATGCCGGCGATTAATCCTGCGCTCACGATCCACTCTCCATGGGTTTGAAATATATTAAGAGAGTAGAAAAATAAATATAAAATTGTCGTCAATATTGATCGTCACGGTATATAAAAAGTATAAAGATGAAAAAACAGCCAGATGAATAAATACGCAGCGTGGATTTTTATCTTTATTTAACAACTATTCGCTGTGCCAATATGCGCGAGACATTTTCCCGAATTGGGTGGTGACGTACAGCCTGATCTTGGGTGTAATTTCGCCAGATAACCTGTATAGTCTTCTTTTTTACATGGATGAAAAAATGAACATAAAATCAACAGCTTTAACGATCCTTATTCCCTTGTTACTCACTGCGTGTGCACCGAAAACCAGCGTAGAGCGCAATGCCAGTCACGTAGCCCAACAAATCGCCCAGTTGAACTTTGACCCTAACATGCGCTCACTCACGGCGGATAATACGCAGCGCGCCACCGTTTTCCTTAAGCAGTTTTATGATTTGGGCAAAAAAGATCATGCTCAGGGGATTACGCCTGCGCAAGCACAGGAGCGGGTAAATAGCTTTCGCAGCATAGATGCTTTCGCTGCTGCCTCTCAGCGCAGTACTTTTGTAAGCCACAAATATGAAGCCGATCAGCCGAGGAAGCAGGCTGAGCTGATGCTGAACGCCGCGACGACCACTTACTGGGATGGATACAACGGCAAACCTTAGGAAAAGATGCTTTAGCCAGTGTCTTTGGGGGACGCTGGCTAAATGCTGTGAGGCGGAGCAAGCGCTGATGTGCGGATATCAGAGATAACACCCACCTTCCCGTCACGCTTTTGAGCTAGTCATTCAGGTGTTAAAGGGTTAAGTTTAAAGTAATTTCAAAGGAATATGAGGTTATCATGCTGGACATCACGCATTTTGGACTGTTTGTCTTTTCCGTTTTTCTCCTTTCTGTCACCCCCGGACCTGATATGGCCTACGTCATTGGGCAGAGCGTGGCGAATGGCCGTCGTGCCGGTATAGTCTCGGCGTTGGGTGTGGTTTTAGGGAGCTGCACTCACGCAGTTGCCAGCACTTTAGGGCTGACGGCGCTGATCCTCGCCTCTCCGGTGATGTTTACCGTGATTAAATATTTGACATCCTCCCCCACCTT